>CAWDAL010000014.1:0-541991 GCA_963800285.1 uncultured Solirubrobacterales bacterium | reverse complement strand
AAGCACGCGGAGCATCGGGCCGAGAACGCGGACCGAGGCGTCTGGAAGGACTGCGGGGGGGACTTCCATACCCTGCGGTAGGAGCCGAGCGGCACTCCGGCTCTAGACGAGATTCAGCACGAGTGCGAGGGCCTGGTCGACTGCACCGATCTCCCGTGCCGACAGGCGCCCGGCGAGCTTGTCAAGCCGCTCGATGTCGAGGGCCCGCAGCTGCTCGACCATGACCCGCGTCGGTTGCCCTTCGATCTCGATCTCCGGCCGAAACGTCGCCGCTGCGGCCGAGGTCGAGGTCGGTGCGACGATCGCAGTTGAGAGCCCCAGCAGCTCCTCCGCTTGAACGATCACCCCGTAGCGGGGGCCGGCCTGCTCGCGCCCCTTGCCGCGCGGAAACCTGATCCGGTAGATCTCCCCTCGGGTCACGCCGGCCAGTCGGCCGACACAGCATCCATGTCGGTCATCAGTGCGCGACGCTCCTCGCTGTCGTCGGGGTCCTCGGCGAGCCGCGATACCTCATCGGCCAAAGCTGAGCGCCGGGCGCGTAGCTTGCCGGCCTCGACCAGGGCCTCGCGCACGGCCTCAGACTCGTTTCGACCTTCGCGCATGAGCACATCGAGCGCCTGCTCGGAGGCCTCGTCCAAACGTGCGCGCACGGTCCGAGACGCCATGTACGCACTGTAGCACAACCTGTGCTACGGCCCGGCTCACCTAGAACACCGCAGTGGCAGCATCGCGGAGATCCTCCAGTGAGGTCTCGTCGCGCGCGGGGCAGAGCGAGGCGTAGCTGCACCAGCGGCATCGCATCGGATCGGGGCGGGCCTCGAAGACCTCATCGCTCGAGACGCGGTCGGTCAGCTCGACCAGCTCGGACTCGATCGCGGCGAGGTCATCGCCATCGGGGCTCCAGGTCCGCTCGATGCCCTCGGTGACGTAGACGAAGCGGACCTTCACTACGGGTTCGTGCAGAGTCCGTGTCGCGGCCAGGGCGTACAGCCGTGCGCTGATCAGGCCGGCGAGGCCTTCGTCGTCGATCCAGCAGCGGCCGGTCTTGTAGTCGATGACCTCGATTCCCGGCCGGTCTCCGACCGAGCGGTCCACGCGGTCGGTCCTGCCGCAGACGACGCGGCCAGTTCGGCAGGCGCGCCTGGATCCAGTCCTCGACGAGGAGCGGTCGGATTCCGAGGTCGTAGCGGGCTGCGTAGTCGCTCAACGAGCGCAGCGTTCGCAGTCCCCACTCGCGCTCCTCGCTCTCGTTGAGGAAGGCCTGGTCGCGGTCCGGGATGCGGGCCCAGTGGTGGCGGAGTGCCTGGTGCAGGGCCGACTCGCTGCGCTCCTCGACCGGGAGCCGGTAGAGGAAGGCGAGGGCCTCGTGCACGGCGTTCCCGACCACGAGGTGGGGTGATTGCGCTTCCTCCACCTCCGGCCGCAGCAGATAGGCGAACTCGAACTGCTTCGGGCACTCCTCGTACATGCCGAGGGCGCTGGGGCTGAACTTCCGCGGAAGCTGGGCTGTTTCCGAATCGGCCATCGAGAGATAGGTCTCGATGGGCGGTCAAACCTGACACGGCCGCCTCGCGCCCTTCGCGCGGGCCGGCCGTTATCGGCAGAGCGTTCTTGAAGTTCTCGTAGTCGATCTGGCGCGAAGTTGGCACGCCGTGCGCGCGGCCGGGCAAGTCGATTCCGCCATTCATGTCGGTGCGCGGAGGGTGAGATGCCAAGGCGGCATGCACGGTTGAGGGTCGTTGCGACCGGCCCGAAGGGGTCGGTTCCGGTTCGAGTCCGGCGCCCTCCGCGCCTAGACTTGATGACCTCAACCGTGCGCCGGGGCTTCGGTCCCGGCTTCACCCCGAACGGCCCGCTTCGGCGGGTCGTTCGCTGCCTGGAGGTTCAGATCACCGCATGAAGTCGGTGCCCCATCGCCGCTCCTGACGAGTTGAAGAGCTTGCACAGTCGGGCGTGGCAGTCGGGCTCGTGGTGCCAGCGGTCGTAGTGCTTGCGGATCAGGTGGGCCGGCATCGTGAAGGCCGCCGCGAATGCGTTGGCCTCGCGCTCGATCTCGGCGGCGCGGTCGTGCTCTGAGTCGCCGTCCTCCTCGTTGACCTCGGCGTGGCGGCAGAAGAGCGACTGCTGACCGGGCTCCCGGTGCATGACCCAGTGGCCGAGCTCGTGGCCGATCGTGAAGCGCTTCCGGCCGGGCCACTGTCTTGCCTCCTCGGCGTTCACCCAGATCTCGCCGGGGCCGGCGAGCAGTAGGCCGGACAGCGACTGGCCCTCGCGGAGCTTCGGCGCGCCGGGCGCGGATGCCATGTCATCCATCTCGCGGATGAGCAGGCCGAAGTGCGAGTCGGCGATCGTGTCCACGGGGACGGGGAGTCGCTCGCCGTTCCAGATCCAATCCGGAACGCCGGCGAGCACCGCCTCCGCCTGCAGCTCGACCTGCTCCACGCCGGGAACGTAACCGTCCGGCCGCGTCCCGTCCAGCCGTCAGCCCCCGGTGAACAGGCGGTCCACCTCGTCGGGCTCTGCGGTGCCCGGTGAGGCCTTGCCCGGCCCCTCCTCCGCCGCCCGGTCCTCCAACCGGTATTCCTCGGGCGGCGGTTTCGCGGTTCGCGCATAGGCCGGCCCCCTCGCCGCGTCGGCTGGGCCCTTCATCGCCGAGGCCGCGTCGCGGAGGGAGTCGCTCGAGGCTCCGAGCAGACCGGCTAGCGCGTCCCAGACCTTTGCCGAGACACCCTCGGCCGGCAGGAGGCCACGCTCGAGGCGGTGGTAGTAGGCCGCGACCTTCTCGCGCATGCCGGAGACGCCGAGGGAATCGGCGAGCTTCGCGACCAGATCCTCCCGCGAGATCTTCCGTTCGTTTCGCAGGCGGACGAGCTCGCTCGGCACGGCATCCGCCTCCCATTCCGCGGCGACCTGCTCCACCGCGTGCTGCGCGACGGATCCCTCGAACCCCTCGGGGTCCCACTTCTGCGCCGGGGCGGCATGCTCGAGGTATCCCTCGATCAGCACGGCGAGTTTTCGCTGGTCGCCCTGCTCAAGGCCCTTGAAGAGGTCGCTCGGATCGACCGAGCCTCCCTCCTCGAAGCGCTCTATGTAGTCCCGCAGGAGTCGGTCGACGTCAGTCATCGTGATCGGGAGGCGGAGGATCCTCTGCCTCACGCAGCAGCTCATCCAGCCTCTTGTCGAAGCGGCTGTTGATCTGGTTGACATTCTGCTCGGTCATTGGGTCGGTCAATTGGTCGCCGAACTGACTGTTGACCTTTTCGGCGACTTCCTTGTGCGGAAGGTCATAGAAGCGAACCAGGCAGATGACGAGCTTGTGTGACTCCTGATTCAGCTCGTCGAACGCTTGGGTGAAGACGCTCATCTGCCCGACGGCGTCGGTCGGATCGGCCTCGTGGCGGCCGTCGGCGGGGCGCTCGATCGGACCCTCCCCGAAGTCCTTCTCCCACGGCTCCTCGACGACCTGCCTCTTCTCGCCCTTCTCATCCTTGACCGAGTGCTTCTCGAGATAGTCGGCGATTCGCCGCCTGGCGATCGTGAAGACGAGCGAGCGGAACTCGCCCATCGTCGAGCCCTTGAAGTTGACGGCGGCGCGCACGGCGTCGGCCAGGGTCTGTCCGGCGAGCTCGTCAACGACCATCGGCCCCTTGCTGCCGATCTTGCGCCACATGAATCCGCGCACGATCCGGTCGTAGGAGTAGGCGAGGATCTGGGCGGCGCGCTTCGCGTCCTCGAGCCGTCCGGCTCGCCGCGCCGAGACCATGTACTCGAACAGGGCGGGCTGATCCTCCTTGCCGAGGCGGTCGAGCTCGGGGTCGCTCAGTTGCCGGAAGTTCACAAGCCTCTCCTCCTAGAGAGATGCCGGCCGGCAGAGGGAGGATCGCCGGACAGCCGACAAAAACTAGCGTCCGTGTCAGACGGAACGTTCGGGGCCGACCCAATCCCTCGATGGGAGTCCCGAACGGAAACGGCAACGCGACGATCGACGGCTGGCTCAGCCGCTGGGCGGAGACCAAGGCCGGGCACGCCGCCGCCGGCTGGGGCGCCCTGCTGGCTGCCTGGCGCTGTGAGGCGCAGGACGATCACGAGGGGGCGGTGCCGTGCCGGGAGCGCGCCGTCGAGTTCTGGGGGATGGCCCTCGATGAGGGAATCCAGATCACCCGTATCGGGCCGGCCGCCGACCAGCTCATCCTGGCCGAGACCCTGCGGCGGCTCGGCCGCTTCGACGAGGCGCGCGACTGCTGCCACCGTGGGCTCTCCGGACGACCGGCGGACCCGATCCGCTCCGTGCTCGAGTTCGAGCTCGAGCTGCTGAGCGCCCGGGACACGGCGCCGCACGCAGTCGCAGAGGTGCTCAACCGGGGGCTCTAGATGACCGAGCCTCCGCTCTTCGCCGGCAGCATCCTGGGTCTGCGGACCTGGGCGGTACGGGCAGTACGGAATGGCGATCTGCGGCTCTGCGCCTCGTTCGGCGATTCCCTCTGGGAAGCGAAGGGGCGGTGGACGCAGGCACGATGTCTCTCCGGGCATCACCGCCGCGGAGATCCTGTGCCGGGCCCGGGCTGCTCGTGCGGGCTCTATTCGCTTCACCCGCATCTCGAACAGGCCCTCGAGGACCAGGCGCTCTACTGGAGCGAGACGGAGGCGCAGGCCCCGGAGGACGAGCTGTCGCTCGAGCTGGGCGAGATCAGCGGCCTGGTCGAGGCCTGCGGGCGCATCGAGGTCCATAAGTCGGGTTTTCGCGCCGAGCGCGCGCGACCGGCCGTCCTGATCGTCGGGCGGAGCTGGTCGACCTTTCGGCGGCGGGGGGTCGAACGGGTGGCACGGTTCCATCGCGCTGAACTCCTCGAGGTCGACGGAGCCCAGGACCTGGTCGACTATTGCGAGCGCCGCGGCGGGGTTCTCGATCAGGCCGCGCTCGCGACGCTCCTCGACCCGCTCCACGTGGACGGGCCGGACGTCGTGGACCTCGGCAGCTCGACCTGGACGCCGCCCTCGACGCCTCCGCCCGGCGGCCAGCCGGACGGACGCAGCCGGCTTCAGCGGATCGGGGAGGCGGCGATGATCGGCCTCTTCTGGGCGTTCGCGGCGATCTGGTATGCCTTCTGGGCGGCCGTGGTGATCTTCATCGCGGGGGCGATCCTCTTCGGTTGGGGCGACGAGAAGCAGTGGAAGGCGCCGGCGCGGGTGGAGCGGGTGCTCGCCGACCGCTCCAAGTGCCGGGTCGACGCCGTGGTGCGCACAACGCGCCCGCTCGGTCAACTCCGCCTCGGGATCGTGGCCATTGGCCACTCGGGTAAGGATCTGGGGCGAGCCACCACAGTGGTGCACCATGTGCCGAAGGGCCGCTCGAGGGTCACCGTCAGGGACATGAGGCCCTGGCTCTGTCGAGCGGCCGGCGCCGTTCCTCGTCCGAGTTCGGGCCGTGTTCGGACCGCTCAAAGCGGGCCACGTCGCCCAGGTCGTCTCCGAGCCGCTCGGCGGCGTCAGGAACGCGGGCGCATCACCGACCAAATCAAGGTCATGACCCTTCCCGGTCCATCCCGGACGATCATCGTCGAGCCAATCGAGCAGCCGGAGCACGCGCCGGCTCAGCCCGAACCCGCCCCGGCCGAGCCGACGCCCGAGCCCGCCGAGGAGCCCGCCCCCGATCGGGAGAAGGAGCCGGCCAGGAGCCTGGGGTGACCGAAGCGCCGTTCTTCGCAGGCAGGATCGAAGGAGTCAGGGGATGGAACATCTCCGACGACCTCGAGCTGCACGGCCGGGGCATGGGCTCCTCTGAACCGTGGGCCGCGGCCGGATCGCCGACCGAGGCGAGCTGCCTCTACCACGACCACGCCGCCCCCGACGTCGACTGTGGATGCGGTCTCTACGCCCTGCACCCGCAGACGGAGATCCTGGAGTGGGCGGGCTCCCTGACACCCGGCGGCGTCGCCGGCGTCGTTGAAGCCTGGGGCCGGATCGAGCTGCACGAAGTCGGCTTTCGCGCCCAGTTCAGCCGGCCGAAGTTGCTCTTCGAGCCAGCCCCCCATCTGATCTCGACCGAGGGCCTGGCGATGATCCGGGCCACGGCCGAGCGCTACCGGATCCCGGTGGTCCGCCTCCCTCGGGCCGAGCACGCGTCCGAGTGGTGCCGTGTCAGGCAGATCGGCCTCTCCACCGAGGTGGTCGACGAGATGCTTCTCAAGGAAGTCCGCCTGATCCTGCGACGCACGTCCCGAGTCAGCCTGGATCGCAGATGGCTTCGGGTGGGGGTGTGGCCCGAGGTGGTCGACGGGTCGGAGGTCCGCCCGAGGATCGACGAACTGCCCGGCGTCCAGGTCTGCACCGTCCGGGTCCGCGGGCCGGAGGCCATCGCCGCATTCGAGAGCGAGGAGTTCGACCCTGGCAACGAGCTGCGCCTGGTCCGCAAAGCCACCTGGGACTACGAGGGAGTGGATGTCTGCTCGCAAGCCGGCCGGCGTCTGGGCCCACTGGCCTGGCCGATTGCCCGTGAGATCGGTCCGCGCATCGCTGCCGGCCGGGTGCGAGAGGTCAGGTGCCTCTCCCGAAACATCGGCTTGCGCGCTCCCGTCAAGGGAACCGGTCTCCTCACCCTGCTGGTAGCCCCCGACCTGCCGATCGAGGTGGAGCCTCGGCCCGACGAGCCCACGGCTCTGAATGGATTCGACTGGACGGAGTTCGAACCTCGGGTCGAGCCATGAGCGAGCGCCGGCAGCCCCTCTACCTGAGCCGAGACGCTCACTACGAGTATCTGACCGCGATCGAGTGGGGCCGGGTCGAGGACGGTCAGGCACCGGACCAGTGGCTGGAGGTGAGCGAGGACTTCAGCTTCCTTCTCGACTCTCCGGAGGGGCGCATCATCGGGTTTCGGATCGAGGGCATCCTTCGTTGGGAGCCGCTCGAGGAGGAAGAGCAGGCGATCAAGGCGGCGGGGCGCTTCGATGCGCCCGTTCTCGGGCTGCGGAACGCCGGGGCGCTTCGCATCGCAGCCGACGCCGCGAGGTTCTTCGGCGAGGAGAACTCGATCAATCGCGACTTCTTCGACCGTGCGACCGAGTGCGGGGCAAATGACGAGTACGAGCAGGAGCTCTACTGGTGGCGGTGCTGCCTCCAGGCCGGCGACGCGATGGCCCACTTCGGGATCGGCTACACGCTCTGCGACCTCGGCCGGTATCGCGAGGCCTTGCCATATCTCCGTCACTACGCGCGCATCGCCTCGCATGGGCCATGGAGCTGGGTCTGGCTCGGCAGATGCCAGTCCGGCCTCGGACGGTTCGACCAGGCGCGGGATTCCTACGCGAAGGCGACCGCGCTGAGCGAGGCAGGCGCCGACGAGACGGATGCCCCGGAGTTGATTGCCGAGCTCGACACGCTCGAAGCGGTGTCAGGAGTCGCGTCCGGACGCGACTAGATCTGCATGTACGGAAACCGCGGAGTCACCCTTTCACCGCATTGCGTCGAGAGGTTCCATGAGCGCTTTCGCCCGGCGCTCGACCAGATCAGGGCGAGGCGCGAGCTCGAGATGCTGCTCTCGCACGGAGAGATCAGCGACGAGCCGCCCGAGTGGCTGGCTCGGAAGATGGCTCAGGAGGCGGACGCCTATCTCATCGTCGGCACCGACCTCGTGCTGCCACTGGCCGAGATCGGATCGCCCGACGAGCTGTACGTGGCGAAGACCTGCCTCGATCGCGGCGGTATCTCCGAGGCCGCGAGGGAGGTCCGCAACCGACGCGCTCGCGCCCGACGAGTGATTCGCAACAGCCGCCGCCGCAGATGATCGCCTTCCTCTTCGTCCTGTTCGCCCTCTTCTGCCTGGCGGTGGCGGCCCTCATCGCTGTCTGGGCGGTTTTCGTGATCGTCGCGATCCGGGTCACGGTGGCGATTATCAAATCGATCCTCTTGCTGTTCATGGGCGGCAGGCGATGAGGCCGGACGCCGAGGAACTCCGGATCTGGCTTGACGACGACCTGGTTGACCGCAGGGCGCCGGAGGGCTGGACCCAGGTGACGACCGCCTGGGACGCGATCGAGCTGCTCAAGACCGGCCGCGTCGTCGAGCTCTCGCTCGACCACGACCTCTCGGACGACGAGCGCTTCGGGCGCGGCACCGACGTCGTCGATTTCATCGCCGAGCAGCAAGAGGCCCATGGCCGCGACCTGTGGCCGCGTGAAGGGATCAGCCTTCACACGGCGAACCCGGCCGGCCGCGAGGCGATGGCGCGCACGATCCGCCGCTACGCCGAAAAGGGCGGCATGCATGTGCACGAATCCCGCGCCGGCGGCCAGCCGAAGTTCACCTTCGAGCGCTGACGTCTTGACAACTGCGCACCGACCCCGTAGGGTCGGCGCGTCCATCAAGAGCGACCGAGGGGCCCGGCCCTGTGACGTCGCAGCAACCGACCGAGACCTCAGGGTCAAGGAGCGGTGCTACTGCCGGGACCGATGGAGGTGAATCCGATTGTTCTTCCCAGGCAAGTACCGCACGATCGTCGTCGAGCCCGTTGAGGGGCCGATTCGAAAGAAGGAGGCGCCTTCCCGGCCGGCTCAGGAGCCGTCGCGAAAGCGCCCAACGCAGCCGAAGAGAAGGCCGGCCAAGGTCTCGTCCGGTCGCATGCGGGCGGCCCGATGAGGCCGCCTATGCCGCGCCACGAGGACTGCGTCGGCGCGACGACAATCGTCGCCGAGAAGCTGCATGGCTTGCGGGCCTGGCATATCGGCGTCGACCAGGAGGGAGCGATTCGCCTCTCCGGCCTCCACCTGAACGAACCATGGCCTCATGCGGGAAAGACCAACTGGGCCCGCTGCTCCCTAACGCATGTGCGCAAGCACAAGGCTCCGGCTGCCCAATGCAACTGCGGTCTGTACGCGCTTCATCCGTGGAGTGCCGAGGACAGGACTGAGCTTCAGCCCGAAGTCCATGGACGGCTATCGGTCGTCGGAGTCGTGGAGGCCTGGGGCCAGGTTCAGCTCCACGAAGAGGGCTTCAGGGCGCAGTTCGCGCGACCCGCCGCACTCGTGGTGCTCGGCGCTTCACCGGATTCTGGCTATGGCCGGCTGGTGGCCGAGGTGGCCCGCGGTCACCGAGCCGAGCTGATTGAGGCGGCCGACATCCCGGCGCTCGCCCGGAACTGCGAGCTCCGAGGACTCGGGTTCAGCAAGAAGACAGTGCGCCGGCTGCTGACCCGGGACCCCAAGGGCTAATCGTTCGTCGCGCTTCGGGTGCGCCACCGAGGGCCATCGGGGTGGGTGCCCAGGCCCTCGATGCGCTCCCGGGATCAGACCTTGGTTTCGACCTTGTCGCCTGCCTCCTCGGCACCTTCCTTGACGTCTTCGGCGCGATCCCCGACCTTCGACCGGACATCGTCCAGCGCCTCACGGGCGCGGCTGATCGCGGAGTCGATCTTGGCCCGAAGATCCTCCTGCGCCTGCTGACTGGCCTTCTTGAGCTCGTCGAGCGCGGTCTCGAGGTGGTCGGTTGCCGTCTTCTCGACGTCTCTCGGCCTCGTCGTGCTGCTTGCGTCCTAGCATCGTGGTTCCTTTCGTTGAAAGGAAAGTCTTCTGATTGCGGGTGCGTGAGCCGGAGTAGCTCCGGCTCACGCTTCCCCGGCTAGGCGAGTGCCTTGACCGCCGTGGCGGTGTCGCCGTAGAACTCCGCGTGCTCGATCTTGCCGTCGTCGACCCTGTAGAGCCAGATCGAGTCGCCGCTGAGCTCGTTGCCGCTCTTCGTCGTGCCGACGCCCTTGACCGTGACCACCACGCGGCCGCCGTCGGCCTCGATGAACTCCTGCGGCTCCGGCTGACCTCGTCGAAGTTGGAGACGAACTTGCCGATCATCTCCTTGAAGCCCTCCGGGCCGGTGTAGGTGCCGCCCCAGGGCAGGCTCTCGGGGATGACGATCTCGGCCGAGTCGCTCGTGGTCGCCGTTGCGGCGTCCATGTCGCCCTTGGCGAAGGCGTCCCAACCACTCTTGACTGTGTCTGCATTTGCGCCCATTCGGTGTCTCCTTGCGGATATAGGCGCTTCCACCGAGCCGGTGAGGTGACGCCCTTAGAGAGAGAACACCGGCCCTGCAGTCAAATCAGTAGTCCCCATCTCGCGCCTCGTGGCGCAGATCGCGCCGTCGGTGGCTTTCCGGTGGGGATTGAGCTTTCGGCCGCAGGGCCAGCCTCTATCGACAGTACTCCGATTGAGCGCCCGAAACGAGGCGGCCATATTTACTTCGGCTGCTTCACAACCCGCATGTAAGGCAGCGGCGTCTCCCAGCCGTCCGGGAAGAGCTCCTTCGCGTCGTCGTCCGAGACCGAGCCGGAGATGATCACGTCGTCGCCCTGCTGCCACTGGGCCGGGGTCGCGACCTTCTTGTTCGCCGTCAGCTGGAGCGAGTCGATCACTCGCAGCACCTCGTCGAAGTTGCGGCCGGTGGTCATCGGGTAGACCAGGATCAGCTTGATCTTCTTGTCCGGGCCGATCACGAAGACGTTGCGGAGCGTCTGGTTGTCGGCCGGGGTGCGCTCGGTCGGGTCGCCGGAGACGTCGCCGGGGAGCATCCCGTAGGCCTTGGCGATCTGGTGGTCCGAGTCGGAGATGATCGGGTAGTTCGGCGCGGTGCCCTGGGTCTCCTCGATCTCCTTCGCCCACTTCTCGTGGTTGTCCATGGGGTCGGTCGAGAGGCCGGCGATCTTGACGCCGCGCTTGTCGAACTCCGGCTTGATCGAGGCCATGTAGCCGAGCTCGGTGGTGCAGACCGGGGTGAAGTCGCGGGGGTGGGAGAACAGGACGGCCCAGCCGTCGCCGATCCAGTCGTGGAAGTCGATCGGGCCCTCCGTGGTCTCCGCGTGGAAGTCGGGGGCGGTGTCGTTGATGGTGAGAAGAGCCATTTCCTTCCTCTCTGAAGCTTGTGTTCCGATGGTGGATCCGGAATCACCCGAATCCCGATACGAATACCCTAGCTTAGTCGGCCGGCGGGGTCCTGGGCCACCGCCCGAGAGTCACCCCGCCAGCGCTCCCGCGTAGACCTGCCAGGCGAGCGCCGACTTGGCGGTCAGGCTGAGCACGATGTAGGCCTTCTCGCCGTGCAGGTAGTCACGCCAGGGGCCGACCCGCCGGTACTGGAGCACCATGTTGACCGGGAAGAGCGCGAACAGGACCAGGAGGGAGAAGAAGATCCCGAAGACGAAGCCCGGCACGTCCGCCTGCTGGTCGGCGCGGACCAGCTGGTATGTGATCACCACCCAGGGGATCGTGCCGAGGATCGAGCCGAACCAGAACGGCAGCCAGTCGACCTCCCGGCCGGGCTTCTGGGTCCGCTCCATCTGGAGGCCGAAGAGGATCATCCCCGCGTTGACGCCGAACAGCGCGATCAGCGCAGTCAGCTCGAGGACGCCGCAGAGCATCGCGATCAGCACCACCATCAGCGAGGCGCTCAGCGAGTACTCGATCCAGCGCGCGTAGTTGACCGAGCGGCCCAGGTTGCGCTCGTACCACCCGCGCAGCGGCCCGCCGACGAGCAGGTGGTCGATCGCGGCCAGGTAAAGGAACGCCGCGGTCGCCGCCGCGAAGGAGAGCTCGAAGAGGGGCTCGCCCCTGATCAGATCGGCCGAGCCCGGCGGGCCGTTCATCCAACTTCCGTAGACGGGCAGCGAGGCGTCCTTGGCGACCAGCAGCAGGACCGTTCCCTGCGCGGCCATTATCAGGCCCACGCCGACGTTCCAGCGACGGAGATTCCGGGCGCGGGCGGGGTCGATCGGCTGCGGATCGGCCATCGCTCCGGAGTATGCCGAGCGCGCTCGCCCGGCACTCTCGCCGGCACGTCGGTCGCGACCTGTATGGTTGCTACCGCAGGTAGGAAAAAACTACCCTAGGTAGGAAATGGCGACCAGGATCAAGCCGGAGGCGACCCAGCAGCGCAAGCGCGCCGCCCACCTCGGGCCCGAGCGCCGCCGTCCTCAGGTTCTCGACGCGGCGCTCAAGCTCTTCCTCGAGGGCGGCTACGACGGCACCTCGATGCAGGCCGTCGCCAACGAGGCCGGCGTCACCAAGCCCGTCGTCTATGCCTGCTTCGATTCCAAGGACGAGCTCTTCCGCGCTCTCCTCCGTCGCGAGGAGGAGCGGATTCTGGCCGAGATCCAGGGGGCATTCGAGGACGCGGACCTCTCCGATCCCGAGAAGACCCTGACCGAGGGCTACACGGGCTTCCTGCGGGCGGTCGGCGACTCTCCCGAGGTCTACCGCCTCGTCTTCATGGGGGAGGGCGGTGGCAACGCCGCCGTCGCCGACCGGATCCGGCGCGGGCGCCAGGCACAGGTCGACGCGCTCAGCCGGCTGGCTCAGAGGTGGCTCGAGGATCGGAACGGCACGGCCTCGAAGGCCGAGATCGAGAAGACGGCTCGGCTGCTGGGCAACTCGATCGCCGGCCTGGCGGAGGCCGGCGCGCGCCTGCTGCTCTCCGGTCAGGACGACTGGACGCCGGAGACGCTCGGCCGCGAGCTCGGTCGGCTCGCCGCTGCGGCGCAGTCGACCGTCTGATCCGCCCGCAGAGGCCCTTCGTCAGCTTGCCGCCGCGCAGAGCGTGACGCCGGTCAGCTCATACCCGTCACCGCTCGCGAACGGTTCGAAGGCCTGCTCGACTTCCTCTGCCAGCGCGGCGCGCTCCTCGGTGGACAGCCCGCGCACCGCAAGGCCGAATGGGCCGGCCGTGTCGGCCGTGAACTCGAGGTACTGGTCGACGTCCGGGATGCTGAACTGGACCTCGACCTCCGCGACGCGGACCTCGTCGAACCCGGCCGCTTCGAGCAGCTGCCTGATCCGCTCCTCGCTCCCCATCGCGAAGACCCCCGGCGCCGGCGGCGGCTCGGGCGGCGGCACGTGCCCCCCCGCGACCAGCTTCATCCCGACGACCGAGAAGAAGGGGTTGCGCTCGGGCGAGCCCCAGACGGCCAGCGCGAGGCGCCCGCCCGGCCGCAGGACGCGTCGGGTCTCCGCCAGGGCCGCGGCCGTGTCGACCATCAGCATGAACCCGTAGCGGCAAAGCGCCCCGTCGACCGAGTCGTCCTCGAGCTCGATGTTCTCGGCATCCATCTGCCGATACTCCGCGTTCTCGATCCCGCGCTCGGCGCCGCGGCGCCGCGCCGCATCCACCATGCCAGGAGAGAAGTCGGTCGAGATCAGGCGCCCGCTCTCGCCGATCCGCTCGGCGGCATCGAAGCCGGTGTCGCCGGCGCCGGCGGCCAGCTCGAGGATGGTGTCTCCCTCGGCCGGGTCGAGCTCGCGCACCAGCCATTCGCGCACCGGCGCCGCAACCTCCTCGATCTGGGGCCGGCGCTTCTCCCAGGTCGGGGCGATCGCCTCGGCGATCTCGTGCATGGTGGTCCTGATGTCCTCGTTCGTCTCGCTCGTCATCTCGTCTCCCTTCAGGACGTCGTTTGCGAAGGACGTTAGGTGTGCCCCGGCGAGCCCGCAATCGGGAGTTCTCCCCATGTCACCAGGCCGTGCTGCATCGCGAACAGGGTCGCGGCCGCGCGGGTCGAGACCCCGACCTTGCGGTAGGCGTTCTGGATGTGGCGGTCGGCGGTCTTGGTCGAGATCCCCAGCGCCCGGGCAACCTGCTTGGTCTGCAATCCGCGCGCCAGCAGGCCGAGCACCTCGATCTCGCGCTCGGTTAGCCCCGCCGGCCGCTCCAGCTCGGGGGTCGGCTGCCCGGCCGCCTCCAGGACCGCGGTCACCGCCTCCGCATCGAGCCGGCCCGCCTCGACCTCCCGGGCGAGCTCGCCTCCCGCCTCGTCGGCGCTCATCGCCTCGCGGTACGGACGCGGCTCCGTCATCGCGTGGTAGGCGTCCGCAGCCGCCAGCAGGCGGGCGGACAGCGACAGCTCCGCGCCCGACGCCCCGCGGTGATAGCCGGAGCCGTCCAGGCGCTCATGGTGAGCGCCCGCGATCGGCCTCAGCCCGGAGAGGAAGGGTGAGCGCGAGAGGACGCGCTCGGTGTGGTACGGGTGCAGTCGAACTCGCTCCCACTCGTCGGCGTTCAGCGGGCCGGGCTTCTGCCAGATCCGGGCACCGACCCCGACGCGCCCGAGATCGTGCACCAGGGCCGCGCGCCGCAGCGCAGCCGAGTCCCCGGCATCCAGCCGGCACCGCTCGGCTGCGGCGGCCGCCAGCTCCGCGACGCCGCGGGAGTGACCCGTGAGGTGGGGGGAGGTGAGGTCGGCGAAGTCGCCCATCGCGGCGAGCGCGCGATCGAGATCCTCGCCGGAAAGCATCGGAGGCCGCCCCGGCTCGCAGGACAGGCACTCATCCCAGGCGGAATCCCGGTCGTCGAGGCCGAGGATCTCGCCGGAATGCTCAGCCAGAAAGCCGGCAATCGTCGGGTCCAGGCCGCGACCCGCGTGCTCCCGGACGATCGCCGCGGCATTCTCCCTGCCGCAGAGCAGGTTCTGCAGGGCCGCGTCCGCGGCGACATGGAGGATGCGGACGGGGAGCGGGATCTCCTCTCCCTTGCCGCGACGCAGCGGGCCACGGCCGTCCCAGCGGTCGGTGAGATAGGTGAGCAGCTCGGCCGTCGACGGCTCGAGACCGATGCCCTCGGAGAGCATCGTCGCCACCTCGCACATCGCGGTCAGGTGCGGGCGCTGCTCCCGGGCCATCCTCGGGAGGCCTCGCGCGGTCTGAAGCGCCCGAACGGGCGCCGGGCGCGCGGGATCGGGCAACGCTCGCAGCAGGCCGCTGAGCACCTCGGGTCCGGACCCGTAGAGGACCGGATTGAGATGGGTCGTGAGCGAGCCGCCGAACACCTCGGCGCCCACATGCGCGTCGGTCGTGCACCCGGCATGCGAGACCAGGCAGGCGTAATAGGTCTGCGAGGCCGTGGTGGGGTCGACTCCGAGGCCGTCGGCGAGCCGGGACCCGATCAGCGTCATCCGCAACCCGTGCTCGAACGGATATCCCATGCCGAGGTCGGTCGCCAGGCAGAGCGCCGCGACCATTTCCGCGGCGCGAACCTCTTCCTCACCGGGGGGTGCCTGATCCGGCACGCCGCCGACAGTAGCCAATCCCAGGCCAGGATCTGCCCTTTTCTGTGCTACGGTGCCGTAGCTACGGTTCCGTAGAATTGGTGACCCCGCCCAAGAAGAAGAGCGCGACCGCGCAGAAGCCCCGCCGCTACGCGCCCCGCCTCCCGCCGGAGGAGCGCCGCGAGCAACTGCTCGACGCGACCCTCTCCCTGATCGCCGAGAAGGGCTACGAGTCGGTCTCGATGGAGGGGATCGCCCGCAAGGCGGGGGTGACCAAGCCGGTCGTCTACGACCTGTTCGGGTCGCTCGCCGATCTGCTCGAGGCGCTGCTCGAGCGCGAGGAGGAGCGCGCCCTCAACCAGCTCGCCGAGCTGGTGCCGACGCCGGCCGAGGACGCCGACCCCGCCACCGTCCTGGTCGACGGACTCGACGCCTTCCTGCGCGCGATCGAGACCCGGCCGGACGCCTGGCGCCTCTCGCTGATGCCGATCGAGGCGCAGCCGAGGATCGTCCGCGAGCACGTCGAGCGCGACCGGACCGCCGTCGCCAAGCAGCTCGCCTCGATCGTCCGCTGGGGCGTCGATCGGCTGGAGGTGCCGATCTCCGACGTCGACCTGCTCGTCAAGACGATCATCACGCTCGCGGAGCAGGGCGGGCGGCTCCACCTGGACGACCCCGAGAACTACCCGCGCGGGCGGATCACCGCTTTCACGGCCAGCCTGCTCGATAGCGTCCGCGGCTAGTGGCGCTGCAGGGAACACTCGAGCGCATCGTCGGCGCGGGCTCGGCCGTCGGCAGCATGGTCGAGAACGTCCGCAGCATGTCCCGCGACACGCGCCGGATCGAGGAGCACGCAAAGCACCTCGACACGATCGACAAGCGGCTCGACCGGATCGTCGAGCTGATGGAGCGGATGGTCGTCTCGGTCGAGGAGCTCACCGGCAAGGTCGACGAGCTCGAGGAGCACATCGCGCCGGTCGGCCGCCTCGCGGGCCGCTTCCCGGGGCGCGCGAAGCGCTAGCGCGCTACCCGATCTGGCCCTCGATCACGACCTCGCCCTTGTCGACCGAGGCCCGGGTGCCCGGGGTCTCGGAGCTGTCCATCGCGTTCATGACCTCGTCGGCCTTCTGCATGTCCGCCTCGCTGTCGTAGAACTGCATCACGGCCGCGGTGCCCTGGGACTCGTCGACGACGATGCGCATCGTGGTGGGCGGCATTCCCTCCGGCGGGTCGTTGTCCTCGACCTGGGACTTGATGCGATCGATCTGAGACGTGTCGACGTCGGTGAACCTGACCACTCGTGCGTACATCGGTCTCCTCCTCCGTAGTTGTGCACCTAGTCCTAACACGAATGCCGCACTCCGCGGTTACTGTCTCCCGTCCAATTCCCGAAGACCTGATGACAGGAGGTCGGCATGTCGGTCGAGGCGTCCCTCGAGGAGTTCAAGGAGACCGCAGGCAGTGAGTCCTTCCAGATGCAGGGCTCGAAGATGGTCAAGGTTCAGCTCTCCGACGAGACCATCCAGGCGAAGCTCGGCTCGATGGTCGCCTACCAGGGCGACGTGAAGTTCGAGCACGCCGGCTCCGGCGGCCTCAAGCGGATGGCGAAGAAGGCGGTCACCGGCGAGGGCGCCGAGCTGATGAAGATCTCCGGGACGGGCGAGGTCTTCCTGGCCGACCTTGCCCAGGAGATCCAGCTGCTGCGGCTCTCCGACGAGGCGATCACCGTGAACGGCGCGAACCTCCTGGCCTTCGATGCCGACATCGACTGGGACATCAAGAAGGTGGAGGGCGTCTCCGGGTTCATGGGCGGCGGGATGTTCAACACCCACCTCTCCGGCTCGGGCTACGTCGCGATCCTCTCCGACGGCCCGCCCGTGCTGCTCGAGCTCGACGGCACCGACACCTTCGCGGACCCCCAGGCGGCGATCACCTGGTCCGACGGCGTCAAGACCTCGGTGAAGACCGACGTCAACCTGAAGACCTTCATCGGCCGCGGCTCGGGCGAGACCGTCCAGATGGCCTTCTCCGGCAACGGCTGGCTCCTGATCCAGCCCTCGGAGGGCCGGGTGACCAGCACCGCCGCCGGCGGCTCGGGCGGCGGCGCCTCGAGCGCGACCGGCGCGCTGGGCAAGCTGATCGGCGGCTAGCTAGACCGGCTTCGTCGTCATCGCCCAGACGGCGACGAGGCAGGCGATCAGGAAGAGCGAGACCAGGCCGGTCGCGATCCGTGCGGAGACGTTTGGCTTTCCGCCCTCGCCCCGATTGATCCTGCGAACCGCGATCCCGCCGATCACCAGGGAGATGACCAGCAGCACGAATCCCATGTCCGAGACCCCGAAGCCGATGCCGATCCAGCTCACGTCGGAGTCCTCCAGGTGCTCCTTGTTGGCGATCCACTGCGCTCCGCCGCGCATCACGATGTACCCCGGCAGCGCTCCGTAGAACAGGCTCATGTAGCCAAGCTTCGTCAGCGCGGCCGAGCCACTGCGCCAGGCGGCGATCAGCGAGACAGCCGACAGGGTCAGCCCGCCGACCAGGAGCATCGCCCCGAGGATGTGCACGAACAGCGGCAGGTCCCAGCTGTCCGGTCGCGTGATCGAGGCGATCGTGGTCATCGCGCTCATGCGCCCGGCTTCCAGACCATGACGACCAGCAGGGCGACGAACCAGAAGACCCGCATCCAGTGCGCGAACTTCGTCCGGCCGTCGACGGCCACCGGGGCATCGTCGCCGGTCGGCTGCACGCCTCGACTCGCCCGCGCGCCGGACCCCGTCGCGAGGAACCAGATCACGATCGCGGCGATGATCCAGCCGTCGTAGATCTCGTACTGGGGCCGGTTGAGCGCGAGCCAGATTCCGAGGGCGAGCGTGCCGAGCCCACCGACGCCCCAGAGGATCTCGGCGACGAGCCGAGTTGTCCTGTTGACCGGGCTGCCGAGCACGAACGCGCTGTACATCACGATCGCGGTCGCGAGGAAGAACGCCGAGAGGAGGTGGAAGAAGAGGAGCGCGTGGTACATCCGGGCGGCGCGACTCTATCGATACGCCTGGATGCGCTCGGTCCACTCGTCGAGCTTGTGCTCGGCGCTCGCCGCGTCGGCCGCGTCGCCGGCGCGCAGCATGTGCACCACGCGCGTGACGCCGGCCTCCTCGTAGCGGCGCAGGACGTCGAGGTCGCGCGGCGGGATCTGCAGGGTCACCGGGATCGGGCCGCGGCCCGCCTCCTCGCCGAGCCGCTGCAGCTCCTCCACGCGGGCGATCATCTGATCGTCGGGCGGGATCCGGTTCGGGAACCAGCCGTCGCCGAAGGCGACCACGCGCTTCAGCACGTTCGGGCCGTTGCCGCCGACCAGCACCGGCGGATGCGGCTCCTGGAGCGGCGCCGGGCGGCAGACGATCCGGTCGAAGTCGACGAACTCGCCGTGGTAGCTCGCCTCCTCGTTCGTCCACATCTCCCTGCAGGCCTCGACCCGCTCGCGCAGGATCCTGAAGCGCCGCCTCGGGTCCGTGCCGTGGTTTCGCATCTCCTCGAGGTTCCAGCCGGCGCCGACGCCGAAGATCATCCGCCCGCCGGAGAGGCGGTCGAGCGAGGCGACCTGCTTGGCGGTCTCGATCGGGTCGCGCTCCACCAGCAGGCAGATCGCGGTGCCGACCCTGATCCGCTCCGTCGCCTGCGCCGCCGTCGCCAGCGCGACGAACGGGTCGTAGATCCGCCAGTACTCACGGGGCAGCTCGCCTCCGGCCGGATAGTCGGACTCGCGGCTCGCCGGGATGTGGGTGTGCTCCGTGACGAAGAGGGATTCGAAGCCGCGTTCCTCCACCATTTGGCCAAGCTCCGCGGGCTCAACCGCCTCGTCCGTGGGGAAATAGGAAACCCCGAAGTCCACGCGGGGGAATCTACTGATGCGAAACGCCCCGGAAACGCGCATCATTCGCCGGGATGGCCCTGGGAGTCGAATCGGCAGGGGGGCCGAACCGGGATGCAACGCGTTCGCGCTGACGCCGGATCGTCCACGTCTCGACGCATCTCGATCGCCGCGGCGGTCGTCTTCGGGCTGCTCGCGGTGACCGCGATGGTCCTCGGTTTCCGGACCGAGCACCACGTCGAGCGAAACCGGGCGGCGGGCAACGCCGCCCACGACTTCGGCACGCTCAGCGGCCTGATCCAGAGCCAGGAGCCCCTCGTCCAGGAATACGAACGACAGGCCGGAATCCAGGCGCCGTTCGTTGGTCGGACCCGGGCGATCAACGCGCGGCTCGAGCGCCTCAAGATGCAGTCGCGGGAGATGGCCGACGCGGACAGGCTCGGCACGGCCTACGGGTTGTACCTGCAGGTCGCGCGCAGGTACTTCACCGCGATCGACGCCGGAAGAGCCGGCCTGGTCAGGCAGATCGTCAGCAAGGAGCTCGACCCTGCCTCGGCCCGGCTGAACGAGACGGTGACCGCGATCACCGAGCGGAACGCGGCGGAGGCGGAGCGGGTGAGCTCGCAGCTCGAGGACGTCTCCGAGACCATGCTCATCCTGTTGCCGCTGGCCTTCCTGCTCGCCGGGACCGGCCTCTACCTGCTGGCGCGTGTCGGGCGCCGCAGCGAGCAGTCCGAGGCGGAGGCACGGGCGGAGGTCAAGCTGCTCGAGCACGCCGCCCGCACCGACTCGCTGACCGGGCTTTCCAACCACCGAGCGTTCCAGGAGGACCTCGCCGCCGCGATCGCGGAGGCGAGCCGCGCCAACATGCCGCTCTGCCTGATCAGCCTGGACGTGAAGGGCCTGAAGCGCGTCAACGACTCGCTCGGCCACCAGGTCGGCGACCGCCTCCTGCGGCAGGTGGCCGAGTCCCTGGCCGCCTCGGTCACCGAGCCGCACGGCACCTACCGGGTCGGGGGTGACGAGTTCGCCGCGCTGCTGCGCGACTCGGGCGCCTGGACCGGCTTCAGCGCCGCGGAGCGGCTCCGCTCCGAGCTCGAGGCGGCGGGGGGCGAGATCGACATCGCCGCCGGCGTCGCCGAGGCGAGGCCGCTCGAGGGTGCCTTCGACCTGGTCCGCCACGCGGACCTCGGCCTGATCAACGCCAAGCGCACCAACCGCCGGGTGATCGTCTACTCCCCGGAGCTGGAGGGGACGGTTGAGGGCGAGCCGGTTCCGGCCGACCAGCATCAGATCGAGGTTCTGGCCAGCGCCCTGGCCCGCGCCGTCGACGCGAAGGACAGCTATACGCGCAGCCACAGCGAGACGGTCTCCAACCTCTGCGTGCTGATCGGCGGCCAGCTGGGTCTCACCAACGACCACCTGGCGAAGCTCCGCATCGCCGGCCTGCTGCACGACGTCGGCAAGATCGGCACGCCCGACGCCATCCTCAACAAGCCCGCGGGACTGACGGAGGTCGAGTACGAGACGATCAAGGAGCATCCCGTGCTCGGCGAGGGCATCCTGCGAGCCGCCGACCTGGACGAGGAGGCGAGCTGGGTCCGCCACCATCACGAGCGGCCCGACGGCGGCGGCTACCCGGACGGCCTACGTGGCGGCGAGATCCCGCTCGAGTCGCGGATCATCGGTGTGGCGGACGCCTTCGAGGCGATGATCTCCGACCGGCCCTACCGCGAGGGCCGGAGCGAGGGTGAAGCGCTCCAGGAGCTCGAGGACCACTCCGGCACCCAGTTCGATCCCGACTGCGTCGCCGGGCTGCGAGCGGGCCTGCAGATCGCGTCGGGCGGTCCCGCCCCGGTCAACGGGAATGGAGCGCAGGCGCCGGCTCGGCAGGCGGAGACTCGCGCGTGACGCCCGCCTGAGCGCGGTCACTGGCCAGGTACAGAACCGCCAGCGGCACCAGCACGTCGAGGGCGAGGCCGAAGAGGCTCGCGACGTTGTCGCTCGTCGAGTAGCGCGAGGTCGTGGTCGCGTGGTAGATCAGGTGGGGGAGGCCGGTAACCAGCAGCGTGATGGCGGCCGCCTGCACGACGCGCTTCTCCATCCAATAGGCGGCGAGGCCCGCCAGGACGGTGAGGCCGAGCGCCGCCGCGCCGAAGTCGCGCTCGAGGTGCTCGTTGTAGGGCGGCAGCGCCGAGACCCAGTGCGTGCCGCCGCCCGGGAAGCTGTTGTAGAAGCCCTTGGGCGCCGCCAGGATCCAGACTGCGAGCCAGCCGATCGTCACCACCAGGTAGATCAGCGCGAGGCGGATCAGGCCCCGGTGCCGCTCGAGCTCCATGGTCCTCAGCTTGACGCAGCTTCCTCGACGGCGTCGTCCGACTCAGCGAGGAAGGGAACGAGGAGCGCGGTGAGCCTGGCAGCCGCCTTCGGGCCGATCGTGTGGGCGGCCTTCGGGAGCGTGACCAGCTCGGAGTCGGGGATCAGCTCCGCCACCCGCTCGGTCCAGGCCTCCGGGACGAGGTGATCTCGCTCGGGTCGCACCACCAGGGTCCGCGCCTCGATGTGCACGAGCTTCTCCTCGATCGGGTCATCGAGTGCTTCTCGCAGCGTCCGGGCCGTGCGCCAGGGACCGGCGTCGATGAGGTCGTGGACGATCGTCGGCGCCAGCCTGGGCGAGGAGCGCGGCGCGTTCCGCGCCCAGCGCATCGCGAGCCGCGCCGGTGACCGAGCCTCGCGGTCGAACATCGGGCCCACCAGCGCGAGTCTGTCGATGGCGGCCGGGTACTCGGCGGCCAGATCGACCGCGACCTGGCAGCCGAAGGCGACGCCGACGACGGTGGCCGGCGCCAGGTTGTTGTCGAGCAGCCAGCGGCGCAGGACGTCGGCGAGGCCCGGGATGTCAAGCGGGTGGATCGGGTGGTCGCTCATCCCGAACCCGGGCAGGTCGGGCGCGAAGACGGGCCGGCGGGTGCCGAGGGCACGGATCAGCGGCTTCAGCGTGCGGCCCGAGGAGAGGCCGTGGACGAGGACGATCGGCGTCGCCTCGAGCTTCGGGCGCGAGCCGTTGCCATTGGAGCCGTTCCAGGGCTGCTCGGCCTGGCGCTTCAGCTCGGTCGGGACACGCACGAAGACGCGGTTGCTGCCCGCGTGCGTCCAGCCCCCGTATATGCCGTTTCGACGCCCTACCGCGGCCATCGCCCGGCCAAGATACCCGCAAATTGCGGATTCATGTTTTGCAGCGGCCGCCTACGTCCCAACAGCCAGCTCGACCCGGTCGCTCAGGTGGTTGAGCAGAGGCTCGACGGAGAGCTCGCCGCAACCGGCTTGCTCCAGGACCTCCGCTGGGGAGAGGCGACGGCCGTGACGATGGACGCGATCGCGCAGCCACTCGCCGATCGCTCTCAGGTCGCCGTCGGCGATTCGGGAGTCCAGATCGCCGAGGTCGCGGCCGGCCGCCTCCCAGAGCTGCCCGGCGATGATGTTGCCGAGGCTGTAGGTGGGGAAGTATCCGAACGCGCCGGCCGGCCAGTGCACGTCCTGCAACACGCCATGGGCGTCGTCGGGGACCTCGATGCCGAGGTACTCGCGGTAGCGGGCGTTCCACGCCTCGGGGAGCTCGGTGAGCTCGAGGCCGCCCTCGAAGATCTCCAGCTCGAGCTCGAAGCGGATCAGGATGTGGAGGTTGTAGGTCACCTCATCGGCCTCGATCCGGATCAGGGAGGGCTCGACCCGGTTGGCCCCCCGGTAGAGCTCGTCGCCGTCGACCTCGTCGAAGCCACCGGGGAAGCGCTCGCGCAGCCGCGGCAGCAGCCGCTCCAGGTAGGGCCGGCTCCGCGCCACCCAGTTCTCCCAGAGCCTGCTCTGCGACTCGTGCAGCCCGAGCGAGCGCGGCTTCGCGAGCGGCGTCCGGCGCAGCTCGGCGTCGACGCCCGACTCGTAGAGGCCGTGGCCCGCCTCGTGCATGGCGCTGAACAGCGACATCGCCAGATTCGACTCGTCATAGCGCGTGGTGAGGCGAACGTCACCGCGTCCGATCGAGAGGGCGAAGGGATGCTCGGTCGGGTCGATCCGCCACGCGTCCTCCGGGAAGGGGAGCTCCGAGAGCATCTCGGCGACCTGCTCGACCTGTCGATCCACCGGGAAGTCGCCGGCGAAGGGGTCCTCGACGCGCCCGGCGCCGCTGTCGGCCGCCTCGCGAGCCAGCGGTACCAGGCCCTCGCGCAGGCCGGTCAGGACCGCCCGCATCTGCTCCGTGGTCATCTCGGGCTCGTACTCGTCCAGCAGCGCGTCGTAGGTGTGGGCGAAGCCCGGGAATCCCTCGTAGCACTCGGCGTAGCGCTTGGTGAGATCGACGTTCAGCGCGAGGTGGGGCAGGATCATCTGGAAGTCGGAGTTCTGCTTCGCCTCGACCCAGGCGGTCTCGGCCACGGAGCTGGCGTGGGCCATCTCGGCTCTGAGGTCGGAGGGGACGCGTCGCGCCTTCTCCCAGTCCCGCGCGACGACGCGGGCCAGGTCGGCGTCGATCGACTCGCCGTGGGGGACCTCGCCCTGCCCGGAGCGCACCCGGTCGATCAGCTCGCCGATCTCGTCGGCGATGAACATCTCATGGCGGACGCGGGCGAGGGTCGCGAGCGTCTGGGCACGCGCCTCGGCTCCGCCGGCCGGCATCATCGTGCGCTCGTCCCAGGCGAGCAGCGACGCGGCTCGGCTCAGGTCGTGAATCTCGCCGAGGCGTTCGCGCAGGTCCTCGATGGCCGCCATTGACTGAATGTAGTGGTCCGCCCGGGTCGGCTAGGGCGCCGGCGGCGGGCCCTCGGAGGCGACCCTCGAGAGCCCCTCGAGCCAGCGCTGGTGCACGCGCACCATCGCCGGCCGCAGCACGGGCTTGACCAGCTGGATGCCCCAGCCCTTCTGGGTCTCCTCGGTGCGGACGAAGGTCCCGCCCGACTGGCGCTTCAGCACCCAGCCGTGGTAGCCGCGGCCGCCCAGCACCTTGGCGTCCCACGAGATCCGCTGGCCCGGCTCGTACTCGACGACCTCGGAGGTGACGAAGGCGCCGAAGCTGAACCAGCGGAAGCGGCTGCCGAACTCGAGCTTCGGCCAGGGGCCACCCAGGTGCTTGATGAACTTGGCGTTCGAGTAGTACGTCCCCCAGAGGTCCGGGCGGCAGATCCACGCCCAGACGACCTCGGGCTCCGCGGGAATCTGCAGCTCGTTGACGGCGTGAAAGGCCGACTCCTCGGGGCGGTGCTCCACCGGCCAGTTGATCACCGTTTCGCCGTCAGCCACCGGCGGAACCTACTCGACGGTCAGTGAATGTGCAGGTTGACGTCGAAGAGCAGGATCAGGGGCCACAGCAGGATCGCCAGCAGGGCCGACACGATCTGCCCGATCGTGTGGTGATGGATGTAGTTGTGGTCTCCGGCGACGAAGACCCCCACGACCAGATAGATGATCGTGAGCAGGCCGGGCCCGCCTCGTCGGTACATGCCCGCCTAGCGCCTGTCGCTCGGCTGGACCTCTTCGGCGCGGTCCTCGTGGCGGCCGGCTCGCTCCTCCTCGGCCTGCGCGGCCTGCTTGAGCTCGTCAGCCTTCTCACGGTGACCCTCGGCCATCGAGCGATGGCCCTCTGCCTCGGCTTCCAGCCTGCGAATCTCGCGTTCCCGGGCGATCCGTCGCCTCTGGGTGATCTGCGCCACGGCGAAAAGCACGACGGCTATCACCACGACGGCGATCACAATGATCACGATGGTTGACATGCCGCTTGGCTACCCGGCCCCAGCGGCCGGAAACACTCAATCGTTAGGGTCCTGTTGAGATGAGCGAGGTCCTCTACCACAAGCCCGACTGGTTCACCCGGAACATCTTCAATCCCCTCGTCGCCGGGCTCCACAAGCTCGGCCTGAGCGTGCAGGGGTCGCAGACCCTCGCCGTGCGCGGCCGCAAGAGCGGCGAGATGCGCAGCAACCCGGTCAACCCCTTCGAGCTCAACGGGCGCACCTACCTGCTCGCCCCGCGCGGCACGACCCAGTGGGTGCGCAACCTCCGGGTCGCCAAGGAGGGGGAGCTGCGCAGCGGCCGCAAGGTCCGCCATTTCACCGCCGAGGAGGTGCCGGACTCCGACAAGCTCCCGCTGATGCGCCTCTACATGGACAAGTGGTCCTGGGAGGTGAAGGGCTTCCTCGGCATCGACGCGAAGGCCTCCGACGAGGAGATCGAGCGGATCCTGCCGGACCACCCGGCTTTCGTGCTGACCTTCAACCAGGATTAATCGGGTTGCTCCTCGGCTCTGCCTCGGAGCACCCTCGGATCAAGAGCGCCGCTCGATCGAGACCGAGTAGGCCTTCGGCCGGGCGGCGAGGATCTTGTCCTCGGACGGCTCGATCCCGTCGGTGAGGCGCATCGGATCGAAGACGAGTGGCTCATCGGGGGTCTCCGGGTCCTCGATCACCTCGGTCAGCTCGAGCTCGCCGAGCTCGACGACCTCGCGCTCGCCCTCCCATTCCTGAGTGGGGTCGTCGAGCTGATCGTCGTCGTTGGCGAGCGTGAACTCGAGGGTGAAGCGGGCGACGCCGGAGCCGAGCCGCTCGCGGATCTCCTCCTGCAGGTAGTCGGGCGACGCTCCCTCGCGCTGCTCGTCGGTCAGGTACTCGGAGCCTTCCTCGGGCTCCCAGGTGTAGCGGCCCCAGTGCCTGCCGCCCTCGGCGTCGATCAGGCAGAAGGCGTGCAGGCCGCGGTACTCGGAGGTCGCGAAGCTGGTAGTCGGCGCGAGCTTGCCCATGCTCTTCTGAATGGCGATGCCGGTCTCCGGATGCTCGCCCAGGAACGCGCCGAGCTTCTGCGCGTCCGGGTGGCCGGTCTCGGGGTCGGGGATCCGCGCTCGCGTGAACGACAGGAAGTCCTCGGGCGTCCGGACCATGAAGACGACCAGCGGCACCGAGACGATGTCGGTCTCGCCATCGTCCGGCAGGTGGAACTTGACGGCCATGCCGCGGCCGGCGATCGGGTGCGCGTCGGAGGTGTTCGGGTCGCCGCTGGCGTTCGAGAGGCGGACGGTCGCCTCGACCGGATCGCCCTGAAGGTGCGCGGCGCGCGAGAGCCGGGACGCCTCGGGAGTGGGGGTGAAGGTGCCCCTGCAGACGGTCCCCTTGGCGTGGACGGCGCGGTGGCCGGGATACGGCCCGCCGCTCGCGGCGTTGAGCGCATCCACGATCTCCTCCGAGATGGTTGTGGCCGCCACGATGACGGAGACTAGTTCACCCACGATTCCCCGGACGATCCTGATCTACGACTCCGACTGCGGCTTCTGCCGCTGGTCCCTCGGGAAGATCCTCGCCTGGGACCGGCGCCGCGACATTCGGCCCGTCGCGCTCGGGACCGAGGAGGCGGACCGGCTGCTCGGCGACATGCCGGCAGACCGACGACGCTCCTCGTGGCACCTGGTCGACGAGGCGGGCGTCCACTCCGCGGGCGCCGGCTTCCCGCCGCTGCTCCGCCTGCTGCCCGGCGGCGGACCGCTGGCGGCGGCGACGGCGAAGCTTCCCGGCGCCACCCAGAGCGCCTACGGATTCGTCTCGGGCAACCGAAGCCTGTGGGGAAAGCTCGTCACCGACGGCGCCAAGGGCCGGGCCGATGCGCGAATCGCTCAGCGGAGCTAGCCGGCCGCTTCGGCCTGGCGCAGGCCGCGGAACATGAAGATCGTCACCACGGCGAGCAGAGCGACGACGATGCCGAGCGTCGCCAGGTACTCGGTGCCCGTTCCCGCGATCAGGTCGCGTGCCGTCTCCATCACGTGGGTGGCCGGGTTGAACGGAGCGACCGCGTGGACCCAGCCGCCGAGCAGCTCCCGCGGCACGTAGACCGGGGCGAGGAAGAGGAAGAGGAAGACGGGCACCTGCATCAGCGGGGTCGCCTGCAGGCTGCGGAAGCGCAGGGCGACCCCCGCGGCGAACAGCAGCCCGGTGATGTTGATGATCGCCGCCAGCGCGTACATCCCGAACAGGTCGAGACCGTTGCCGCCGATGTTCATCCCGACGAGCAGGCCGACGAGCGTGACGGCCGTGATCGTGACCGCCGCCCGGATCGCCGCGACGGCCCCGTAGCCGAGAATGAGCGCGCTCCGGTGGGGAGTCGCAAGCAACAGCCGGCGTCCGAAGCCGAACTGAAAGTCGGCCGCGATCGAGAAGCCGCTGAAGACCCCCCCGAACGCCGCGCTCTGGCAGAGCACGAAGGCGAAGATGAACGAGGTGTAGCCCGGCCCGTAGTCGAAGCCCGGCACGTTGCTGACCGCCGAGAGGCCGCCCGCGAACGCGGTGAAGAAGAACAGCGGCATCAGCATCGGCGGCAGGAAGAGCAGCGGGTTCGTGATCAGGCTGTGCAGCAGGCGCCAGGCCAGGCCACCGGCAACCGAGAGGTAGCGCCTCATGTGCGGGCCATCCTCTCCTTGAGGCCCGTCGAGGCGAAGAACAGGCCGATCGCGAGGATGCCGAGCGCGCAGCCGAAGCCGAGCGCCAGAGCCTCCCCGTCCCAGCCGGTGATCAGGAGGCTGCGGAGCCCCTCGACCATGTAGCTCACGGGGTTGTAGGTCGCGACCTCGCGGAACCAGTCGGTCTGGATCAGGTTCCGGGGCAGGCTCATCGAGCTCAGGAAGAGGAAGACGAAGATCAGCGGGAAGAGGCTCTGGACCTTTTCCGGCGCGTCGACGCGCATGCCGACCGCGAGCCCGATGGAGCCGAACGCGAGGCAGATGCAGATCGCGAGGGCGACCATCACCAGGGCGCCGGCGAAGCCGGCTTCGATGTGGGCGCCGGCGAGCAGCCCGACCGAGATGTAGGTCGCGGCCTGGAAGAGGCCGAGCGTGAGGGTCCCCGCCAGCTGCCCCGCCACCAGCGCAGCGGGATGTATCGGAGTCAGCTGGAGGCGGTTGAAGAAGCCGCCCTGGTTGTCCTCCGCGAGGTTCTGGCCGGTGCCGATCACGGCGAAGACCCCGGCCTGGATGAAGGCGAAGGCGAGGGCGAAGGTGACGTAGGAGTCGGTCGGGAAGCCGGGGAGCGAGGTCGCCGACTTCAGCCCGACGGAGTTGATCGCGAGCAGGATCAGCGGGAAGGTCGTCGCGGGAATGACCGCGGCGGGCTGGCGGATAGTGCGCTTGATCGAGCGGCGCGCGAGCTCCGGGGCCTGCGTCCAGATCGAGGGCCGCTGGTGGATCGGCGCCGAGATGGGGAATGCGGCCGCCTCCATTACGCCGGAGCTCCCTCGAGCGCGGGATGCTCGCCGGTCTCGCCCTCCTTGGCGGCCTCCTGCTGGGCGCCCTCGAGCGAGCGCCCGGTCTTGGTGAGGAAAACGTCGTTGAGGCTCGCCTCGTGGAGTTCCAGGTTCGCGACCTTGACGTCCTGCCTGGTCGAAGGCGCGGATGATGTCGGCGAGCTGCTCGCCGCCGTCCGCTTCGAGCCTGACCGCAGCGCCCTGCGGGGTCCCCGGCACCAGCTCGCCAAAGCGGCGAAGCAGCTCGACGGCGCGGTCGCGCTCGCCGTGATCGGTCGGCACCACCTCGATCGTCGGGCGGCCGACCTCCGCCTTGAGCTTCTCGGGGGTACCCGCGGCGACGATCTTGCCGTGGTCGATGATCCCGAGGTGGTCGGCGAGCTGGTCGGCCTCCTCGAGGTACTGGGTCGTGAGGAAGACGGTCATCCCCTCGTCGCGGGAGAGATGGGCGACCTCGTCCCAGAGTGCGCTGCGGCTCTGGATGTCGAGGCCGGTGGTCGGCTCGTCGAGGAAGAGGACGCGCGGGCCGTGCAGCAGGGCGAGGGCGAGGTCGAGGCGGCGCTTCATCCCGCCCGAGTAGCCGCCGACCTTGCGGTCGGCCGCGTCCGCGAGCCCGACGCGCTCGATCAACTCGTCGCCTCGCTTGGTCCGATCCGCCTTGTGCATCCCGTGGAGCGCGCCCTGCAGGCGCATGTGCTCGCGGGCGCTCAGGTTCGGGTCGAGCGCGGCCTCCTGAAGTGCGGCGCCGATCGCGTCGCGCACGTCGGCGCCCTGCTTGACGACGTCGAAGGCGGCGACGCGTCGCCGAGCCCGCGGTGGGCGGGAGGAGGGTGGTGAGCATGTGGACCGTGGTCGACTTGCCGGCGCCGTTCGGGCCGAGGAAGCCGTAGATCTCGCCGGGCCGGACCTCGAGGTCGATTCCGTCGACAGCCCGGACGCTGCCCTTGAACTCACGGACGAGGCCGTTGACCTCGATTCCGTTGACCTGCGACTGGACTCCGTTCCTGCTCTGCATCCGGATTCCCCCTCCGGTCGGCCGCTTTGCGAAGGACGGCAGTATACATAGATAGTTGAACCTTGCAACCTTGTAAGTGGCAAACTTTCCGGGTAGGATCCCTCCCAGATGGCCAAGCCCAGGGATTCAGAAAAGGGGCGCGCCGGGCCGGGGCCCGGCTCGTGGCTCGCCGGCGAGCTGGGCCGCACGGATCCGGGCAGCCAGGCGTGGAGCCTGATGCACTGGCTCATGGTCACCAACAAGCACCGCATGTTCGCGATGGCCCAGGAGTTCGAGCTGGCGCCGCAGCAGATGATCGCCCTCCGCATGCTCGCGTCCGGCCCCCGCAAGATGAGCGAGCTGGCGCAGGCCCTCTTCTGCGACAACTCGAACGTCACCGGCATCGTCGACCGCCTGGAGGAGCGCGGCCTGGTGCGCAGGGAGGCGGCCGAGGGCGACCGCCGGGTGAAGCTGCTCGTCCTCACCAAGGAGGGGGAGCGGGTGAGGGTGGAGATCACCAAGCGGATGGCCGAGCCGCCCCCGCCGCTCGCCTCGCTCTCCGAGAAGGACCAGCGCCAGCTCCGCGACATCCTGAAGCGGGCGGTCGAGGGCATCACGGACGCCGAAGCGGCCGACGCGCTCGCGGGCAAGACGCCCGCCGGGACAGCCTGAATCCGGTCTAGGTGACCTCGGGGGCCGGTGTCGGCCCCTCCGGCGGGGGCATCGGGGTGGGCCCGCCGCCCTCCTGCTCGGCCGCCTCGAGCTCGCGGCGGTACTCGCGGTACTCGTGCACGGCGATCTGGATCGACGCCGCCGCCGGAATGGCCAGGATCGCCCCGAGGATCCCGAACAGGGTGCTGCCGAAGAGCACGGCGACCAGCACGATGAAGGCCTCGATCTTGGTCGCCCGCTTCTGGATCTGCGGCTGAATCAGGTAGTTCTCGACCTGCTGGTAGATGACCGCGAAGATCACCCAGATGATCAGGGCCACCGGGAAGTTGACGAAGGCGGTCACGACCGCCACCAGGATCGCCGCCAGGGTTGCGCCGACGACCGGGATCAGGTCGAAGACGAAGACGATCACCGCCAGCGGGCCCGCGAAGGGCACTCCGAGGATGGTCAGGACGATGAAGGCCGAGAGGCCGGCGATCGTCGCCTGCAGCAGCGCCCCTCCGACGTAGTTGCCGACCGCGTTCGCGATCCGCCGCAGGGTGCGCTCGATCCGCTCGGCGTGCTCCGGTCTCTGCATTCGTATGAAGCCCTCGATCCATCTCGGCCCCGCGGCGACCATGAAGATGCTCAGGACCAGGATGCTCAGCCCGGCGAAGACCGAGCTGACCAGGCCGAAGCCGATGTCGCGCAGGACCCCGGCGGCGTCGCCGGCCTTGCTGGGCAGCTTGTTCGCCTCGTCGGAGAGCTTCTGCGTGATGTCGAACTTGTCGTTGAGGTCGTTAAGGGTCTTGTTCTTGTGGACGTAGTCCTCGATGTCGCTTACGTAGCTGGGGGCGTTCGTGGCCACATCCGAGACCTGGTTGACGATCGGGGGCACCAGCACGGCACCTAGCCCGATCGGGATCATCAGCATCCCGATATAGACGAGCGCGATCGCGAGCCCCCTCTTCATGTAGCGCTGGAAGAAGTTGACCGGACCCGCGAGCGCGATGGCCAGGAAGGCGGCGATGATCAGCCAGCTGATCGGCTTGCGCAGCAGGTAGATGACGTAGAGGACGAGGAAGACCCCGACGACCACGAGCACGTTGCGCGCGATCGCGCGCGCAGGTGAGTCGATTTTGGGCATGCCGACCCTCTCTATTCGCGCCCGGAGCGCCCCTTCCTACGCACGAAATCCCCGAGACACCGGCTGGGGAAAAGGGGCCTATCGGTGAGTTTCCGTCCCCCGTGGGTCGGAAACTCGCCAACACCCTCAGGATGGCGTGACTTCGACACGTTCGAAGACGGAGCGCAGCGGCAGCCATCGGACGAGCATGACGAGACCCTAGTATCGGCCCGGATGCCGAACGAACCCGTAGCCGAAGGTCCGCGCCAGCTCGCCGAGGGGATCGAGGTCCGTCCCGCTCGCGAGAACGAGATCGATGACCTGATGCCGCTGATGCGCGCCTACTGCGAGTTCTACGAGTCCGATCCGCCGGACGAGGGCGTGGTCGGGATGCTCCGGACGCTGATCACCGACCCCTCCCAGGGCTCCGTCTTCATCGCACGGGATGGCGAGAAGGCTGTCGGCGTCGCCACGCTCGACTGGAAATGGTCCAGCCTGAAGGGCGCTCGAATCGGCTACCTGGAGGATCTCTTCGTCGACCCGGGGGCGCGGGGCGCAGGGATCGCCGACGCGCTGATCCGGGCCTGCGCCGACCGCTGCCGGGAGCTCGGCATGCCCGCGCTCGAATGGCTGACCGCCCCGGACAACCTCCGCGCGCAGCAGGTGTACGACCGCACCGGCGCCGAGTCGGGGACCTACGTCGAGTACGACCTCGAGCTGTGAGCCCGGGGCGCCGCTCGTCTCGGCGCTCGGGCCGGCTGAACCATGTGCGCGCGGGGGAGGGCCCGCCGCTTCTGTTGCTCCATTCGCTGGGCGGCTCGCTGATCCAGTGGTCGCCGGTGATGGACACGCTCGCGGCCCAGCACGAGGTGGTCGCCCTCGATATGCCCGGCTTCGGCGACTCGCCCGAGCTGCCGCAGGGCGTGGAGCCGCGCGCGGCCAATCTCGCGACGGCGGCGCTCGACTTCTACGACTCGCTCGGGATCGATGGCAAGCCCGCGGTCGCCGGGATCTCGCTCGGCGGCTGGACGGCGATCGAGTGCGCGCGGCAGGGCGGCGTGAGCGCCGTCGTCGCGCTCTGCCCGGCCGGATTCTGGAGGCGCTCTCCCGAATCCTCGAACCAGACCGTCGCCCGCGCCCGTCGGAGCGGCCGGGCCGCGAGCGCCCTGCTGCGGCCGATCATGTCCACGGCGCGCGGCCGTCGCAGTGCCCTGGGCCGATTCATCTACCACCCCGAGCGTCTCAGCCCGGGGGAGGCCGAGGCGATCGCGAAGGCCTACGTGACGGCTCCGGCGTATGAGGAGGCGAGCGCGCTGATGCGAGCCGGCCGGGTGGAGGAGCTCAAGGGGATCAAGGCGCCGATCACCCTGGCCTGGGCGGAGCACGACACGCTCGTTCGCAACAGGCCCCTACCGGACAAGGTGCTTCCCAAGCGGGTCCAGCAGGTGGAGCTCCCCGGCTGCGGCCACGTTCCGACCTGGGACGACCCGCAGCTGGTTTCACGAGTCATTCTCGCGGGGGCGCGGCGAAAGCGATAGAAGGAGGACGGATGAGCGAGCGCACGGAATACGCGCCCGGCGAGTTCTGCTGGGTGGACCTGGCGACGACGGACGTCACAGGCGCGAAGGACTTCTACGCCGGCCTGCTGGGAGTCGAGGCGCAGGACGCACCGGGCGATCCGGCGGAGACCGGTGGGTACGGGTTCTTCGTGAAGGGCGGGAAGATGGTCGCCGGCATCGGGCCCGTGCAGTCGGACGAGGGGCACTCCGCCTGGGCGAGCTACGTGAAGGTCGAGGATGCGGACGCGACCGCGGAGAAGGTGAAGGAGGCGGGAGGCAGCGTCTTCTTCGGCCCCGCCGACCTGCCGAACGACTCCGGCCGCGTCGCGATGCTCCGCGATCCGGAGGGCGCCTTCATCGGCATCGTCCAACAGCAGAACCATCCCGGCGCGCAGCTGGTCAACGAGCCCGGCGCCTGGACCTGGAACAACCTGATGACCCGGGATGCCGCCGGCGCGCAAAAGTTCTATCGCGACGTCTTCGGCTGGTCAGCGCTCCATCACGAGCAGGCTCCGCCCGGCGTCGACATGTGGCAGGTGGAGGGCCAGCGCTGGCCGGAGGGCCACGCCGGGCTGATGGAGATCACCGACGACCTGCCCGCCGAGATGCCCTCGCACTGGCAGGTCTACTTCATCGTGGAGAACGCGGACGCGGCGATCGAGAAGGCGGAGTCGATGGGGGCGAAACTCGGCTTCGGCCCGATCGACATCCCAGTCGGCCGGATCGCGACGTTGGTCGATCCTCAGGGCGCGGTGGTCTCGATCACCGAGGCGCGGTACCCCGAGCCGAGGTAGCTATTTCCGAGCGCAGTCCGCGCAGAGACCGCTCACCACGACCTCCGCGCGATCGGGCTGGAACCCGGCTCGCGCCGCGCTGCGGCGGGCGCGTTCCAGGTCGAGCGGGGTGTCCATGTCCTCGATCCGGCCGCAGCTGCGGCAGATCATGTGGTGGTGGGCGTCGGCGCGCGTATCCCAGAGCAGGGTGCCCCCGCCGCCGTTGACGCGGCGGACGATGCCGAGCTGCTCGAAGAGCTCGAGCGTCGCGTAGACGGTGGGGAGGGAGACGCCCGGCAGCTTCTCGCCCGCCTCGGAGAGCAGCTCCTCGGCGCTGACGTGACGGGGCTGATCCCGCAGCAGCCTGTGCATGACGACGCGCTGCGAGGTGGCCCGGAGGCCACGTTCGCGGAGCAGCTCGGCGAGCTCGGCGTCGTCGCGTGGAGGGGTGTGGGTCGGAAGGTTCATCTCAGGTAAGCCTAACGTCATCGTACATCTTAGGCGTACCTTATTTTAATTTCCTTGTATTATGACGGCATGAGCGAATTGGTCGCACGACTGGCGGGGCGGATGGGACCGGCGGACGAGGAGCGCTTCATGCTCCAGCGCGTCCAGCCCGCCCTGATCGGCCTGATCGACGGCACCGTCTCGACCCTCGCCCCGATCTTCGCCACGGCGTTCCTGGCCGGCCCGCACGCCGCGCTGTTCGTCGGCCTGGCGGCGGCGCTCGGCGCCGGGATCAGCATGGGCCTCTCGGAGGCGCTCTCCGACGACGGATCGCTCACCGGGCGCGGCAGCTCGATGTCCCGCGGAGTGATCACCGGCGGCGCCACCTTCTTCGGCGGCAGCTTCCACGCGCTGCCGTTCCTGATCAGCGATCTGCACACCGCGCTATTGGTGGCCTCGTTCACCGTCGGTTGCGAGCTGATCGGGATCGCCTGGATCCGCAAGCGGTTCCTGGACGTCTCGCTGAAGAGCTCGCTGATCCAGGTGACGCTCGGCGGCGTGATCGTGGCGATCACCGGCGTGCTCATCGGCCAGGCTTAGCTGTAGAACCTGCGGCGGCGATGCCGCAGGAGAAGGACAGTGACCGGGAGGACCTGGCCGAGCTGCGGCGGAGGCGAGAGCTCACCGAGGACTCGGGCCGGCCCGAGGCCGTCTCCAGGCGCCACGACCGCGGTGGGCGGACGGCACGCGAGAACGTCGCCGATCTGATCGACGAGGGGTCGTGGGTCGAGTACGGGCGCTACGCCACCGCCCAGCAGCGAACCCGCCGCAGCCGGGATGACCTGATCGCCAACACGCCCGCCGACGGGCTGGTCGCGGGGACCGCCACCGTCGACGGGAATCCCACCGCGGTGCTCGCCTACGACTACACCGTCCTCGCCGGGACTCAGGGCACAGCCGGGCACTTCAAGAAGGACAGGATGTTCGAGCTGATCGAGCGGATGCGGCTACCGGTCGTCTTCTTCGCCGAGGGCGGTGGGGGCCGCCCCGGCGACAGCGATCACCCCGTCGTCAGCGCGCTCCAGGTCAGGGCATTCGCGCTCTGGGCCAAGCTCTCCGGTCACGTCCCGAGGATCGCCATCGTCGCCGGCAACTGCTTCGCCGGCAACGCGGTGATCGCCGGGTGCTCGGACCTGATCGTCGCCACGAAGAACTCCTCGCTCGGGATGGCAGGCCCAGCCATGATCGCTGGCGGGGGTCTCGGCGATGTCCGCGCCGAGGACGTCGGTCCGGCCGCAGTGCAGGCGCCCAACGGCGTGCTCGACCTCTTAGTCGAGGACGAGGAGGAGGCCGTCGCGGCGACCAGGCGCCTGCTCGGCTACTTCCGCGGCCCGATCGAAAGCTGGTCGGCCGCCGACCAGGCATCGCTACGAGACGCGGTGCCCGAGAGCTCCCGGCGCGCCTACGACGTCACCCCGATCGTCGACACGATCGCCGACGAGGAATCCGTCACGGTCCTGCGCGAGGCCTTCGCGCCCGAGCTGCTCACCGCGCTGGCGCGCATCGAGGGTCGCCCCGCCGGCGTCATTGCCAACAACTGCAAGCACAAGGCCGGTGTGGTCACCGGCGAGGCGGCCGACAAGGCCGCGCACTTCATGCAGCTCTGCGACGCTTTCGGGCTCCCGGTCGTCTCGCTGATCGACACGCCCGGCTACATGGTCGGGCCGGAGGCGGAGCGGGACGCCCTCGTCCGGCATTGCTCCCGGATGCTGATCGCCGGCGCCGCCCTGACCGTCCCGACCATCGCGATCATCGTGCGCCGCGGATACGGCCTGGGCGCTCAGGCGATGGCTTTCGGCAGCCTGCACGAGCCGCTGCTGACCGCGGCGTGGCCGGACGCGACGCTCGGCCCCATGGGCCTCGAGGGCGCGGTGCGCCTTGCCATGCGCCGGGACCTCGAGGCGATCGAGGACGAGGACGAGCGCGAGCAGCGCGTCCGCGACCTCACCGCGCAGATGTACGAGCACGCCAGGGCGCTGAACGCCGCCCAGATCTTCGAGATCGACGACGTGATCGATCCCGCTGACACCCGGACGACGATCGCCCGCACCCTCGCAGCGGCCGGGACACCCGCGCCGAGCGGCCGCACCATCGACTCCTGGTAAAGCCACGGCCACGGCTTCGCCATAAAGCCGCGGCCACGAGCGGCCGCTACCAGCGGCTGGTGACGACCTTCTTGCGCGTGTAGAAGTCGACGGCATCGGAGCCGTTGGCGTGCAGGTCGCCGTCGATCGAGTCCTTCCAGCCCGAGAAGGGGAACCAGGCGACCGGGGCCGGGACCCCGATGTTGACCCCGAGCATCCCGGCCTCGATGCCCCAGCGATAGGCCCGCGCGGTGGCCCCCGAGGTCGTGAAGATCGAGCCGGCGTTGCCGTAGCGCGACCCGTTGGCGAACTCGATCGCGGCGTCCAGGTCCGGGACGCCCACCAGCGCCAGGACCGGGCCGAAGATCTCCTCGCGGGCCAGCTCGGAGTCGTGATCGGTGACCTCGACCAGCGTCGGCCCGAGCATCGCTCCCGCATCTCCGCCCCCGATCCGGCCGTCGAGCAGGACCTCCGAGCCGGCGGATTCGGCCGCCGTGACGGCCGACTCGGCGCGCTCGCGCGCCTCGGGCGAGACCATCGGGCAGACGTCGGTGCCGGGATCGGCCCCGGAGCCGGTCGTCAGCGCCTCCGCGGCTTGTCGCAGCGCCTCGCGCACCTCGGCCTGCCGGCTCTCGCCGCCCGCGATCACGCAGACCGATCCGGCGAGGCAGCGCTGGCCGGCGGCGCCGAAGGCGGAGGCCATGATCGCCGGAACCGAGGTGCTGAGGTCGGCGTCGGCGGCGACGATCATCGAGTTCTTCGCGCCCCCGAGCGCCTGGACGCGCTTGCCGGTCTCGGCGGAGCGGGTCGCGATCAGCCGGGCGGTGCTCGCCTGTCCGACGAAGGAGACGGCGTCGACGCCCTCGTGGTCCAGGATCGACTCAACCGCCTCACGCCCGCCGTGCACCAGATTGACGACGCCCGGCGGGAAGATCTCCTCCTCGGCGATCAGCTCGCAGATCCGCTGCGACGGGCGCGGATCGCGCTCGGAGGGCTTGAGGATGAACGCGTTCCCGCAGGCGACCGCGTAGGGCAGGAACCAGAGGGGGATCATCGCCGGGAAGTTGAACGGGGTGATGGCGGCAACCACGCCGACCGGCTGGCGGACGAGCTCGACGTCGATCCCGGACGCGACCCCCTCGAGCGTCTCGCCCTTGAGCAGGTGGGGGATTGCGGCCGCGGACTCCACGGACTCGATCCCGCGTCCGACCTCGCCATTCGCATCGGCCAGCGTCTTGCCCATGTCGGCGGTGACGAGCGCGCTGAGCTCGTCGCGATGCCGGAGCAGCGCGTCACGCAGCGCCAGCACGCGGCGGGCTCTCTCCTGCGGCGGCACCTCGCGCCAGGCGGGCTGAGCCTGCCGCGCCGCGCGCACGGCCGCATCGACGTCGGCGACTCCCGAGAGCGGAATGCGAGCGGCAAGCTCGCCGGTCGCCGGGTCGCGATCCTCGAGTGTGGAATCGGTGGTCGCGTCGACGAACGATCCGCCGACGAAGTTCTGAAGCGTCCGTGCCTCGGCCGCGGTGGCCATGGGCGGAGCCTAGCGCCGCCGGGTCCGCCGCCGGGCCCGGTGCTTGAGGAACTGGCCGGGATCGGCCTCCTCCTCGAGCACCTGCTCGATCGTCCGGCCGCTCAGCACCGACTCCGGCTGCGACGAGGTCGGCTTGCGGCGAGCGTCGGCCCCCTCGTCGCGCTTCTTGATGAAGAGCCACTTCTCCCGGTCCCCGGCGGGGCCGGTGCGAACCAGCGCGTAGGCGCCCTTGATCTTCTCGCCGAGCATGAAGATCTTCACATCGCCCTTCTCGATCGCCTCCTCCAGCTCCATCGGCTTCCCCTGCCGCGTCTCCGAGATGTTCTGGAAGACGCCGCGGTCCCAGACGATCATCGGCCCGGCGCCGTAGGAGCCCTCCTCGATCACTCCCTCCCATTCGAGGTAGGAGAGCGGATGGTCCTCGGTCCTCATCGCCAGGCGCTTGTCGCGGGGGTCGAGCGAGGGGCCCTTCGGGATGGCCCACGAAGCCAGCACCCCGTCGACCTCGAGGCGCAGGTCGTAGTGCTCCGAGGTCGCCGAATGCTTCTGGAAGGAGAAGCGCGGGTGGCGGCGCTTCGCCTTTTTCTTCCTGCCCTGGCCCTTTCCGCTCGGTTCCTTCGTCTTCGAGAAATCGCGCTTGCTCTCGTATTCCGTCAGCGAGCGCGGCATCAGACCGCCACCTCCAGCTCGGAGATCGAGTCCCCGAGGGCGCCGCGCAGCGCGTCAAGGTTCGAGATCGCGTCGGGGTCGGAGCAGAGCCCGAAGGCGAGCTCGCCGCCGAGGGAGACGACCGAGATCCGCAGGGCGTGCCGGTCGGCCGGCTCGGCGAAGGAGCAGAGCTGCTCAACGGCGTGGCCGAGGATCACCGCGCGGTCCCTCGGTCCCGGGACGTTCGAGACCGAGAGCGCGAACTCGCGAGGTCCCGCTGTCAGCCGGGTCACCCCCTTGTAGAGAGGCCGGAATCGCCCGAGGGCGTGGAAGAAGGCGTAGAGAGCGTCCGCATCGTGATCGAGCTTTCTCTCCCTCGTCTCCGCGTTGATGAAACGCAGGCGCTCCTGCGGGTCCGGCTCCGCGATCGGCAGGTCCACGTTCATGAACGAGTCCCGGTTGCCGAGCTCTCCCTTCTCCTCCTCGCGGGCATGCAGGCAGACGGGAATCTGGACGCGTAGGTCCCTGGCGATCCCGCTGGCCTCTGGCAGCCAGCGGCGCAGGGCTCCGGCGACGACGGCGAGGACGACGTCGTTCACCGTGGCGCCCTCGGGGGCGCTGTGCCCGATCCGCTTCAGGCGCTCGAGGGGGAAGCTGCTCCAGGCGACCTCGCGGGCCGGGCCGATGTGCTGGTCGAGCGTGGTGTCGCGTCCCGGTCGGAGCTCCCGCCAGAGGGCGGACGGCAGCCGCACCACGATCCGCTCCTCGGCGGCGCCGGCGGCGGGACCGGGGGAGGGCTCGATCTTCCTCGCGGGGCCGGGCGCCGGCGCGGCCGCGTGCGGGTTGGGGGTCTCGACGTCGCGGTCCCAGAGCAGTCCCGCGGCCAGCTTGATCGCGCTCACCCCATCGGCCATCGCGTGGTGAATGCGGCCCACGATCGCGGTCCGGTCGCCGGTGAGCGGCAGGACGTCGAGCCGCCAGAGGGGGCGGGTGTGGTCGAGCCTCTCCGAGAGCAGCTCGCCCACGGCGGCGCGAAGCTCCTCGTCGGAGAGCGCGTCGGCGTGAGTGGGCTCGGCTACGTGCCAGTCGAGATCCAACTCGTCGGCCTCGACCCAGGCCGGGCGGCCGAGCCCGAGGCGGGGCTCGACGACCCTCTGGCCGAGCCGGGGGAACGCGTTCATCCGCTCCGACACCCGCTCCCGGAGCTTCGGCACCGGCACGGGGCGACCGGCCGAGTCGGGGGCGAGGATCAGCACCTTGCCGGTGTGGCCCTTGATCGCCTGCGACTCCAGGCGCAGGATTTGGGCGTCGTCGACGCTCAGTCTCTCCCTCGCGGTTGCGCTCACCGACTGATCTTCGCGCCTGGAAGGCCTTCTGTCATCCCGCGTTTTTCACGTTGCTCGTCGGGTACGAGAGGGGGGAACGACAAAGGAGACGATGGAAATGGGTGAGCACATCGATGAGGCGAAGGGCCGCACGAAGGAAGCGGCCGGCGACCTCACGGATGACGAGAAGCTCAAGCGCGAGGGCAAGGTGGACCGAGCGGTTTCGAGCGTCAAGGACAAGGTCGACGACGCAGCCGACAAGGTGAAGGAGAACGTCGGCCACAACGACGACTCGCGCGACTGACCGCCCGCTGAAACAGCTGAAGCAGGGACGAGGCCGGAGCGAACGCTCCGGCCTCTTTGCTTTCCGAAACCGGGGAGAACTACGGACTCAAGACCGGAGTTCCTCCCGATGACGGCAGGCCGGCCGGCGGCCAGACTCCCACGCGCCAAGGGGAGCAGGAAACCAAATCACCCGCCCGCCGCCGTTTGGACTCTCGGGCCGCCCCAGGGGGGCGGCCCGTTTGTCTTTCAGGGGGCGTCGCCGACGGCGCGGCTCAGCACGGACCGGTCGGGGAGCTCGCCGCGCAGCTCGAGCAGATTGAGTGCGACGACTGCGATCACCAATCCCTCGATCGGCTGCAGCAGTCCGTCGGCGATCAGGTCGACGAGCGCGATCAGGGGGTCGCTGCCGAACGGCAGGCTCACCGCCTCGACCGCCAGCTCGGTGACGACGATCGTCCCGACGACCATCCACATCACCGGCCAGAAATTGCCGCGGACGATCTCGCGGCTGCGCCGCAGCGAGCCCCAGACGTCGCGGTGCTCGAACTTGACGATCGCCGGGGCGAGGCTGAACAAGGCGAGGAAGACCAGGCCCGGGATGACCAGCAGCAGGAGCCCCAGTGCGCTGCCGAAGGAGAGGACGAGGTCCACGACGATCAGCCGCTTGATCGGGACGGCCCGTAGGAGCGCGCGAATGTTCGGGAGCGGGCGGTGCTCTCGCCACTCGATCACAGCGGCTGCCGTCAGCCCGGCGTAGAAGGCCTGGCCACCGAGGTTGATGACGACGGTCAGGGGCACCGCGGCCAGGATCGTGACGTCGCGGGCGTTGCGGATCCCCTCGACCTGGAGGTGGTCGAGAAAGCCGTCCGCGATCGCCTGTGGCAGCAGGATGACCATGGCCGTCAGGATCAGGAAGAGCCAGTGGGTCCGGTAGGAAGCCGCGACCTCGCGCGCGACCGCCCGCGGGGAGAGCCTCTTCCGCTTCTCGCTGCTCATGGCGAGATCAGGTCGGAGAGGGGATTGGTCGGCACGTGGATCCAACCTTCGCGCACGGCGCGGTCGACGTCCTCGGTGGATTCGGGGCCCTGGGTGAGCCCGAGGGCAGCGGCCCTGGCGACCAGCGAGGCGATCAAAGCGTCGAAGCAGTTGTGATCGACGCCGGCAAGCTCGCGTTCCCGCGGGGTCATCTCGATCCCGCCCAGACCCTCCTCGACACGGGAGAGGAGCTCCGGGATCCGAGCGACGCCGACGCGGCTCTTGTAGCCGGTAGCCGAGATGCCCCAGCCGGCCAGCGCCGGGGCGGGGTACGCCTCGATCACCTTGCCCGAGCCCGCCCGGTCGACGGGCTCGCCGCGGGCCGCGAGGCGGTCGAGCAGATTGGCGCAGCGCATGGCGACCACGCCGATCAGGTCGGTCGAGACGCTCAGCGGCCGCCGGGCGCCACCCTCGATCAGATGGCGATCGGTGGCGCGGAAGCTCAGATGGAAGCGGTAGAGATCCTGGTCCTCGCCCGCGCCCGGCCAACCCGCCCGGTCTCGATGGGCGACCATCGCGTCGACGAACTCGTCGGGCCAGCCGAAGGGCGCGTCGATCCCGACCTTGCCGGACTCGGAGATCGCGTCGAGGAGCGCTTCGTCGTCGAGGCCTGATTCCAGGCGGATGACCCGGGGCGAGTCGCCGTCCCAGTCGATCGCGCAGACGCTCGTGTTGGCGGGCTGCGCAGCGAGGTCGATGCCGAGCGTCCGCACCCGGCGATCCTAAATAGAGTCGCCCGCGTGCCGCTCACCTCCGTCACCGACTTCACCCTGCAGGCCCAGCACCTGCTGCGCGACGAGCATCAGTTCAAGTGGTACGTGGTCACGCTGCTGACGCTGGTGATCTACGTGTACGCCGTCGAGGTGGAGCGGCGGCGCTGGGACATCGTCCTTGCCGGCATCGCCTTCTGGCTCGCGGACTGGATCAACGAGATCGCCAACTCCCTGATCCTCCACTTCTCGGACCGCGCGGCGCTCTGGACGGTGACCGGCGACACGGCCTATCTGATCCTGATCGGGCTGACGATCGAGATCTCGCTGATGTTCGCGATCTCGGGCGTCATCTACGCGAAGTCCCTCCCGGAGGACCCCCGGCAGAAATTGCTCGGGATGCCGAACCGGCTGACGATCGGCCTCGGCTTCTCCCTCTTCGCGACCTTCGTCGAGGTCCTCCTGCACGGGACCGGCTACTTCCACTGGGAGTACTGGTGGTGGAACTTCCCCTGCGTCCCGCTGATCGTCCTCTTCGGCTACCTCTGGTTCTTCCTGATCGCGGGCTACGTCTACGACCGGCCCGACAATCGCTCGCGATTGCGGATCGTCGGGGCCATGGCCGCGGTCGTGATCGTCTCGGTGCTGCTCTTCGGCGTGATCCTGGAGTGGATCTAGTGCGACTGCGGGTATAGGGCCCGGGATGAAGGAGATCCTCCCCGGCGTCTGGCACTGGACCGCGACCCACCCGAGCACCGGCGGCGAGGTGAGCTCGTACTGGGTTCGGCCCGCGCGCGCCGTGATCGACGCGCTGCTGCCCGAGGAGGGAATCGACGCGTTCGCCGGGGAGCCGCCGGAGCGGGTGCTGCTCTCGAACCGCCATCACCTTCGTCACGCCGAGCTCCTCCAGCAGGAGCTCGGCTGCACGATTCACTGTTCGAAGCCGGGGCTGCACGAGTTCGAGAACGGGCCCGACGTGGAGGGGTTCGACTTCGGCGACGAGATCGCGCCGCGGATCCATACGATCGAGATCGGCGCGATCTGCCCGGACGAGAGCGCCCTGCTGATCGGCGACGCCGGCGCCCTCTCGATCGCGGATGGGATCCGCCACTACGACGGCGAGATGGATTTCTTCTCGGATTCGCTGCTCGGCGACGACCCCGAGGGAGTGAAGCGAGGCCTGCGCGAGTCCTATTCGCGGATCCTCGACCACGACTTCGACAGCCTCCTCTTCGCCCACGGCGATCCGATCGTCGGGGGAGGCAAGGAGGCGCTGCGGCGCTTCACCGAGATGTAAACAGGATCGTTGCCTCGGGCCCGTAATCTCCAGCCGTGGCCCGACGCGACTTCAAGCTGGCGGGCGGCAACCCGGACATCACGGCCGCCGGCGGCGTGGTGGTCCATCGGGACGGAGAGGGTCGCCCGCGGGTAGCGGTCATCCACCGCCCGAAGTACGGGGACTGGTCCCTGCCGAAGGGCAAGCTCGAGAAGGGGGAGGGGTGGCAGGAGGCGGCCCTTCGCGAGGTCCACGAGGAGATCGGCTACGAGTGCGAGCTCGGGCCGGAGCTACCGCACGTCTCCTATCTCGACCGAAAGTCCCGGAGGAAGCTGGTCCGCTATTGGCTGATGGAGCCGGTCAGGGGGGAGTTCAAGCCGCACGACGAGGTCGACGAGCTCCGCTGGCTCAGCCCCGATGAGGCCGACGATCTGCTCACCTACCCGCACGACAAGGAGCTCGTCAAGAAGGCGCTGCGGCGCTACCGGTGGCGGCGCTTCACGCGGGCGCTGACGCCCTGGACCCGGCAGCCGATGCCCGGCGCCTGAGGCCCGCCGGCGAGTAACGCCGGGGGCCTAGGATGGACTGAGGAGTACGGAAACACGGACCTCGACCGAAGGAGCCACGCCCGTGACGAACAACACCGAGACCGCGATCCTCGCCGGCGGCTGCTTCTGGGGCGTTCAGGAGCTGCTTCGCAAGCGCGACGGCGTCATCTCGACCCGCGTCGGATACACCGGCGGCCAGAACGACAACCCGACCTACGGGAACCATCCGGGCCACGCCGAGGCCGTTGAGATCGTCTTCGATCCCGAGCGGATCTCCTACCGGGACATCCTCGAGTTCTTCTTCCAGATCCACGACCCGACGACCAAGGACCGCCAGGGCAACGACATCGGCTCGAGCTACCGCTCCGAGATCTTCCACACGACCGACGAGCAGCGCCAGGTCGCCGAGGACACGATCGCCGACGTCGACGCCTCCGGCATCTGGCCGGGCAAGGTGGTCACCGAGATCAGCGAGGCCGTCCCCTTCTGGGAGGCCGAGCCGGAGCACCAGGACTACCTGCAGCGCTACCCGAACGGCTACACCTGCCACTTCCCGCGGCCCGACTGGAAGCTGCCGCACCGGGAGACCGCAACTCAGAGCTGAGCGCCCGCCACTATTGGGCGGTGATCGTTCCGTACATGCCCGCCGCGTAATGGCCGGGGATGTTGCAGAACATCACGTACCTGCCGGGCGGGAGCTTGAACGTCCCTTTCTTCGTGCTTCCGGGCGACACGTCGGCAATCTCTCCCACGTCCTGTCCGGCAGCTTCGAGCTTCGCCTCATCGACCTCACCGTCGGAGGTGGTGGGCAGCTTGGAGGGGTCGGCCTGCGACTTCACCAGGACCAGCTCATGCACGAGCTGCCCCGAGTTCGGGGTGCTGATCGTCACCGATCCAGCCTTGGTCGTGGCGATGTTGGGAGTGAAGAAGTCATCGTTCATCGTGATCTGAAGGGCCCCGGCCCCGGAGGGGCTCGCAGGTGTGGTCGAGGGCTCGGCGGCCTGAGTCTCGGTCGTTGAGAGCTGCGCGGAGGCCGGCTGCAACTTGCGCCCCTCGTCCTTGCCGTTGCCGAAGCCGATCGCGTAGGCGACGCCGATCAGGCCCAGAATCGCGACGCCGCCAATCACGCCGAACAGCCGGACGAAGAATCTGCGGTCGCCTTCCCTGCGCCGCTCCTGTTTGTCTTGCTCTCGCTGGTCCATTTCCGTCTCCATCGCGGTCAGGTGGGCCCCCCGGCTTCACATCAGCGCCAACCTCATCGACGCCCTCGTTACCTTCCGCTTCTCCGAGGCTCCGGGCATCGGGCCGTAGCACCGGATCCGTCTGGGGGTTTTCCACCTAGGAGCACCACGACCACCGCCTGTCGTCCGCGCGGGTTAGTGTCCCGGCGGGGAGATGGGCTATCTGATCAAAGCGCCGCTCGGCCTCGGGATGTTCATCGGCGGGGTCGTGCTCTTCAACGTCAAGCTGGTCTCGCTGCTCGAGACCGGGACGTGCGCGTCTCAGAGCAACAACCCCAACCTCGTGATCCAGCCCTGCCCCTCGGGCACCGGGACGGACATCCTCCTGCTGATGGCCGGGATCTTCGGCGGGCTGATCGGCGCCGGGCTCTTCGCCGCCCGAGGCGATCCGCCCTGGGACAAGGACCGGCCGCTCAACAGCGGCAGCAACTTCAGCTTCGGGCTGTTCGCCTGGGGGCTGTTCTTCGCCGCGACCGGGGCGACTTCGCTGATCGCGTCGCTCACCAACCAGCAGATCCAGGACTCGAGCGGCGGGCAGCTCGGCGGCCTGATCGTGGGCGGGGTCTTCCTGGCGATGGGAGTGCCGGCGCTCCTGATGGCGCTCTGGGGGCTCGTCAGCGGCATCGGCAAGCGCGACGAGCGTCCCGCGACCGCCACCGCGACGGGCGGCATGGGCGGCGGCCCGATGTCGCGAATGAGCGCCGGCCTCGATCAGGCCCGCGCCATGCAGCAGCTCTCCAGCCGCCTGCCCTGGGGGACGACCGGCTCGTCCTCCGGTGGTGACGGGACGGGAGGGCAGATCGCGAAGCTCGAGCGGCTGCAGAAGCTGCGGGAGTCCGGTGCGCTCACCGACTCGGAGTTCGAGCGCGAGAAGGCCAAGATCCTCTCCGAGAACTAGCGCCACCACTCCCGCCGCTGTCACCGCAAGCACCGGCGCTAGGCGCCAGGGGTCGGACCCCGGCCCGCGCGTACAGATAGCGTGCGGTCCATGAGCGACGACGTTGCGTTCGCCGGGGCGGCCCGGATCGCGGAGATGGTCCGCGCCAAGGAGGTTTCGCCGACGGAGCTCGTCGAGCTCTACCTGAAGCGGATCGGGAGCCTCGACCCGGACTTGAACGCCTTTCGGGTCGTGCTCGCCGAGGAGGCCCGCGCCGACGCCAAGCGCGCGGAGGAGCGGCTCGCCAACGGTGAGGAGGCGTCACTGCTCGGCGTTCCGGTCGCGATCAAGGACAACGTCGACTACGCCGGCGAGGTGACCACCCAAGGCACCGCCGCCTACGGCGAGCCGGCGGCCGAGGACGGGCTGGTCGTGCGGCGGCTGCGCGAGGCGGGGGCGACGATCCTCGGCAAGACGAACCTCCCCGAGCTGGCGATCTACGGCTTCACCGAGAGCCCGACCTGGGGCGACACCCGCAACCCATGGGACACCTCGCGCACCTGCGGGGGCTCGAGTGGCGGCAGCGGGGTCGCCACCGCCGCCGGCATGTGCGCGATCGCCCACGCGACGGACGGTGCAGGCTCCATCCGCTACCCCGCCGCGTACAACGGGCTCTTCGGCCTGAAGCCCCAGCGGAATCGGATCTCGCTCTCGCCCGATCGCGAGCACTGGTACGGCCTTTCGGTCTCCGGTTGCGTGAGCCGGACGGTCATGGACACGGCGCTCTACCTCGACGTGATGAGTGGCCCGGAGAAGGGGGACTTCGATGTGCCCCCGCCGTTCGAGAGGCCCCTGGTCGAGGCGGCCCGGGAGAGACCCGGCAAGCTGCGGATCGCCTGCTCGACGAAGACGATCCTGCCGGGCCCGAAGGCGCCGGAGGTCCTCGCCGCCTATCAGGAGACGATCGAGCTGCTGCGCTCGCTGGGGCACGAGGTGACCGAGGCGAGTCCAAGCTACGGCCGGATGTACACGGACTTCTATCCGCTCTATTTCCGCGGGATCCGCGACGAGGCCCTGACGCTGCCCCATCCCGAGCGGCTCTCCGATCAGACCAAGAGCTTCGTCAGGGCCGGAAGGGTCTTCAGCGACCGGCGGCTGGCGAAGGTCAGGGACCGGATGCCGGCGGCCGCGGCGCGCATCATGGAGCTCTGGCGCGATTACGACGTGCTGCTCACCCCGGCCACCGCTCAGCTGCCGGTCGAGATCGGGCATTGGCGCGGCCAGGGCGCGCTGCGCACGATCAACGGCATGGGCGGCGTCTATCCCTACGCCGCGACCTGGAACTACACCGGTCAGCCTGCGGCGACCATCCCGGCGGGGTTCACGGACTCCGGCCTGCCGCGCTCGGTGATGCTGGTGGCGCGGCCGAACCGGGAGGACGTGCTGGTCTCGCTCGGGGCGCAGCTCGAGGCCGAGCGGCCCTGGGCGGACCGCCGCCCGCCGGGCACCTAGGTCGCCGCGGCGGCGCCCACCTTGTCAGGCGCGACGACCTCGAGCTCCTGGGTCTCGGCGGCCATCTCGACGGCGCCGTCGGCGCCACCGAGCTCCTGCCAGCGCTCGCGCGCCGTCTCCTCGAATCGATCCAGGAAGTCGTCCGCGTGCAGTGGATCGTGATGGAACATCAGCAGCCGCTGGGCCTCGACCCGGCGGGCGAAGGTGAGAGTGTCGGTGAGCCGCGAGTGGCCCCAGCCGACGTGCTCGGGGTATTCCTCGTCGGTGTACTGGCAGTCGTGGATCAATAGATCGGTCCTGCAGGCGAGGTCGTAGCCCGAGATCCACTCCGGCTCGAGCGACTCGAGCGGGGCGCCGAGCCCGGGCTCGTGGTCCGAGATGTAGGTGAGCGTCGTCGGGCCGTCGGTGATGCGGTAGCCGAGCGTGGGGCCGCGGTGGGTGACCGCCTCGGCGCGGATCCTGGCCGGGCCGAGCTCCCATTCCGTGGGCGGCGTGTCGCGGAAGTTGACCTCGCAGGGGAGCTCGCGGACCTCGACGGGGGAGAGGGGCGCGGAGATGTAGCGCGCGATGCGCTCCTCGAGAGACGCCTCCGGCGACGACGGGCCCCAGATCGTGATCTCGGACTCCGAGCGGAAGCAGGGCGCGAAGAACATCAGGCCCTGGATGTGGTCCAGGTGCAGATGGGTGAGGAGGATGTTGATCTTGGGGAGCTTCCTGGCGATGCCGACCCCGAGGCTGCGGATGCCGGTGCCGGCGTCGATGATCAGAGTCGACCCGTCCGAGAGCTGGAGCTCGACGCACGAGGTATTGCCGCCGTAGCGATTCATCTCAGGTCCCGGGGCCGGGACCGAGCCACGCGCTCCCCAAACCTTGACCTTCATCTCGTCCTCACAGCTTCAGCAACCTCCTCAACCTCCTCCTGCCCAGCCTATAGCGGTCTAACCGCGCACCTGGGCGTTGTTGGTCCGGGTCCAGAAGAAGATCATCGCCCCCTCCTGACCGCCCTCCGCGACGATCGGAAGCGCCGTCGACTCGATCTCGTACTCGTCGCCCTTCACCGAGCGCACCTTGAAGCTCCCGTGCGCGGGGCGGCCCTGCCGCAGCGCCTTCGTGGTGGGGATCTCCTCGATCGGCATCGGGTCGCCGTCCTCGGCGAACGGCCCGACCGCGCGGCCCCACTCCTCGGCCGGCATCCGACCGGACTCCTCGAACGAGATGCCGAGCAGGGCGCCGGCCGCCTCGTTGTAAAAGACCAGCGCGCCGCTCTCGTCGACCAGGAAAGCCGGCGTGGAGAGGCTCGTCAGGAAGTTGCGGGCGAGGATGAGCTCGAGCGGCTTCTGATCCATCCGGCACGAAGTCTCGCGTATGCTCGCGGCAAGATGCGCCACCGGGCTTGCGGGGTGACGGTCCTCACAGGAGTGATGCTGGCAGCCCTGGCCGCCTGGGCCGGGCCTGCCACGGCCCAGGTCCCGGGGCTCCCGGTCGTGCCGATCGTGGGCGACCCGCTCGGGGGATCCGCGACGCCGTTCGAGGGCTCCTCAGCGACCTCTGCGCCCGTCGGCGGGATGACCCGACCGCCGCGCAATCCGTTCATGGCCCCGAACGACCGCAGCAACATCCACGACGACGCCTATATGTCCGACACCTACAGGCGCTCCGGGCCGCTCGGCGACGGCCCGCAGCTGTCCACGCTGTTCTCGCGCGAGTGCGGCTCGGTCACCTTCGACTCCCAGGGGCGCATCGTGACCATCTGCGTCGGCCTCGACCGGCCGGTGCTGACGCTGCTCGACCCGCACAGCCTGGCCGTGCTGGCGACGATGCCGCTCCCGATCCGCAACGTCACCGCGGGTGGCAACCCGTTCACGGACTTCTCGGGCGGTGGCTACTTCTACCTCGACCTGCACGACCGGGCCGTGATCCCGACGAACGATCACCATGTGCTCGTCGTCTCGGAAAGCGCGCAGGGGTTCGCCGTCGACCACGACTACGACCTGAGCGCGAAGATCCCCGCCGGCGAGGGGATCGTCTCGGTGCTCCCCGATTGGGATGGGCTGCTCTGGTTCGTTACGCGGGGTGGCCTGGTCGGGACGGTCGACCGTGGCGACGGGACCGTGCGGACGATGAGGCTCGGCGGGGAGGGGGTCTCGAACTCGTTCGCCGTCGACGAGAGCGGCGGCGTCTTCATCGTCTCCGACCGTGCGCTCTACCGGTTCGACGCCGGGCGGAAGGGCACGCCCCGGGTGAGCTGGCGCATCGTCTATCCGAACTCGGGCATCCACAAGCCGGGCCAGAGCGACGCCGGGTCCGGGACGACGCCGACCCTGATGGGGCGCAGCTGGGTGGCGGTCACCGACAACGCCGACCCGATGGACGTCGTCGTCTACCGGCGAGCCCGGACCCTCCCCAAGGCGAAGCGGAAGCACCGGCGCGGCAAGCGCAAGGCGAAGGCGCGTCTCGTCTGCTCGGCGCCGGTCTTCGGCAAGGGCGCCAGCTCGAGCGACAACTCGCTGATCGCGACGAACCGGTCCATGGTGGTCGAGAACAACTACGGCTACGTGATCAGCGCCACCGATCTGGGCGGCAGCGAGAGCGTGGGCGGCCTCGCCCGCATCGACGTCGTCAAGAAGAAGCGCGGCAAGCACGCCAAGCGGCGCAAGCGCCGAAAGGCCCGCCTCCGCTGCCGGACGGCCTGGACGAGCGATGAGCGAGCCCCTTCGGTGGTGCCGAAGCTCTCCCTCGCCAACGGCCTCGTCTACACCTACACGAAGCCGCCGCGTTCGGACGGACTCGACGCCTGGTACCTGACCACGCTCGACTTCCGCACGGGGCGGACCGTCTACCGGCGCCTGGCGGGCACCGGCTTCGGCTTCAACAACAACTACGCCCCCGTGACGCTCGGGCCCGACGGCACGGCCTATGTCGGCGTCCTAGGGGGCCTGGTCGCTCTTCCTTAGCTACTTGACCAGGGATTGCGGCACGCGGGCGGAGGGTGGCGATCCTCGGCCGGACGGCCCCGGCCGAGGTCGCACGCACGCCTGAGCTAGGAGAGCTTCCCGATCTTGAAGATCTTCGTCCCGCAGTCGGGGCACGTGCCCTGAATGGCGGGGCGACCGTTCTTCATGGTCACCTGCTGCGGGTCCTTGATCTCGACCTTCTTGCGTTCCTTGACGCAGTAGCCCTCAGGCATCGAGGACCTCCTTTCGAGCCGATTCCGCAAATCACGCTAGAGCACCCACCGGACGCGCGCCCAACCTAGTGGCAGATGTAACTAATTACTTGCCCGAGGGGGTGGTCGTCGTGGTCGCCCCGGGCGTGACCGTCGAGCCCGCGCCCGCGCCCGCGCCCAGCCCGCCCTTGCCGAACGCGCCCGACGACGCCTGGGCCTGCAGGGCCGAGAGGCTGGCCGCGTTCGCGGCCTGCTGCTTCTGCACGGCGGCGATCGACTGCTGCAGCTGGGCGACGGACGAGTTGAGCGCCGCCTGCGTGTCCTTGGAGTTCTGGGTCGCCGCGGCCTCGAGGGCGTCGATCCGCTTGGTGAGAGCGTCGAGATTGCCCTTCGTGGCACTGTCGGACTTGGCCGTGAGCCCGACGTAGAGCGCCGCGCCCGCCGCGATGATGGCGATCAGCAGGCCGGCGATGCCGAAATACGTCATGCGCCCCTGCTTGCGCTCGATCTCGGCCATCCAGCCCTGCAGGCCCTCCATGCGCTCCTCCAGGTTGGGGTCGGGGGATTTGGCCTTGGCGGTGGTCGCCTTGGCGGCCGTCGGCTTCGTGGCCTCCTCGGTCGCGCCCTCCTTGGTCGGGGCCTCCGCCGTGGCCGGTTTCGCCCCGTTGCCCTTCGGCTGCTCCTTGGTCTTCGCCTCGGAAGCGGTCGGCTTCGTGGCCCGGCCCCCGGCCCGGCCGGGCAGCGTGACCCTGGGCATCCGGACTCGAGGCGCGCGGAACTCGGGCATCGGAGGCATCCTAGCCCGACCCCGCGGACCACGGCCCCGTACCATTCCGCGTCCCGTCCATCCAGGTACACCGACTTCAAGGAGATCCGCAGATGCCTGAGGCAGTGATCGTCGACACCATCCGCACGCCCATCGGCCGTGCCTTCAAGGGCTCCCTGGCCCAGCTCCGGCCCGATGAGATGGGCGCCTACGTGATCGACCGGCTGCTCGAGCGGAATCCCGACGTGGACCCCGCCTCGGTCGAGGACGTCTTCTGCGGTTGCGGCATGCCACAGGGCCTGCAGGCTTTCAACGTCGCGCGGATCATGGTCCTGCTCTCCGAGAAGCTGCCGGAGACCACCAACGGCGTGACGATGTCGCGCTACTGCGCCTCCAGCCTCGACTCCATCAGGCACGCCGCCAACGCCGTGCGCGCCGGGCAGGGCGACACCTACATCGCCGCGGGCGTGGAGTGGGTCTCCCGCTACAACGAGCGCACCGAGCCCGCCGGCGTCGCCGACCAGAACGAGAAGCTGCAGGGCAAGGACGGCACGCCGAACGCCTACATCGAGATGGGCGTCACGGCCGTGAACGTGGCCAAGCGCTACGAGGTCAGCCGAGCCGACATGGACAAGTACGCGCAGCGCTCGCAGGAGCTGGCCGTCAAGTCACAGGAGGACGGTTTCTTCGACCGCGAGATCGTGCCGGTCAAGCTGCCCGACGGCAACGAGGTCGCGAAGGACGACGGCCCGCGCGCCAGCTCCACGCTCGAGAAGCTCTCCGAGCTCCCCGAGGCATTCGAGGGCGGCGGCGGAGTCACGGCCGGCAACTCCTGCCCGCTCAACGACGGCGCCGCCGCGGTGCTCGTCATGTCCGAGGACCGCGCCAAGGAGCTCGGCCTGAAGCCGCGTGCCAGGATCGGCATGGCCGCCACGCACGGCAACGAGCCCGAGTACATGGGCGTCGCCCCGATCGGCGCGATCAAGAAGGTCCTCGACCGCGGGGGAATGAAGATCGACGACGTCGACGTGGTCGAGCTCAACGAGGCCTTCGCCGCCCAGGTCATCCCGATCATGGCCGAGTGCGACATCCCGCTGGAGAAGATGAACACGCACGGCGGGGCGATCGCCCTGGGCCATCCCTTCGGCATGACGGGGGCGCGGATCATGGGCACGCTGCTGAACGTGATGGAGACCGACGATCACCAGGTCGGCCTCGAGACGATGTGTGTCGCCGGCGGTCAGGGCGAGGCGATGATCGTCGAGCGTCTCAACTAGGCGGCCCGCATGCGGGCGCGACGTCAGGCTCGAAGTCCCTCCACGAGCTGAAGCAGAGCCTGCTCGACCTCGGCGCGCGCCTTGCGCGGACGATCGGCGTGGGCGATGACGAAGGCCGCCTCGGAGAGAGCGGCCACGAAGAGGTGGGCCATCGGCTCGACGGCGATCGGGCGGAGGATGCCGGAGTCGACGGCGCCTTGGAGGGCCATGCGAGTCAGCCCGAGGCCGTGGTGGTTGTCGATCTCGCGCCACTCCCTCCAGCCGAGTACCGCGGGGGCGTCGGTGAGGCTGATCTGCTTCACCGCCGGCTCCTCGCAGGCGTCCAGGAAGGCCCGCATGCCGCTCACCATCAGCTCGTAGGGGTCGTCCGCGCCCTCCATCGTCGCTCCGATCCGCTCCATCAGGTCACCCTCCACCCGCTCGAAGACGGCGCGGAAGAGGTCCCGCTTGTCGGTGAAGTGGTGGTAGAGCGCGCCGCGGGTGACCTTGGCGCGGGCGACGATCTCCTCGGTGCCGACACCCGCGTAGCCGCGCTCCGTGAAGAGCTCGAGCGCGGCCTCGATCAGCGCCGCGCGCGTGGCGCGAGCCTCCGCCTCGCGGCGGCCCGGGCCGGTGGACGTTCGTGGGGCTGACGTTGACATACAGCCTGTAGGTTAGGGGTGGATCCGGCCGAGTCCTGTACCGTCGCCACGGGATGTCCCCAGAGCGCTTCACGCCGCTCCTGGAGGCGGCCAGGGAGGGGAGTGAGGCCGCCTGGCAGGAAATCTATGACGACCTCGCGCCGGTGGTCCTCGGATACCTGCGCGCCAACAACGCACCGGACGCTGAGGACGTGCTCAGCGAGGTCTTCCTGCAGGTGGCTCGCGACATCGTCCGCTTCGATGGGGACGAGCGCGGATTTCGCTCCTGGGTCTTCACGATCGCCCACCATCGCCTGATCGATGCGCGCCGCCACTCGGCCCGTCGGCCGGTGGATCTCTCCCCGGAGCCGCCAGAGCCCGGGGCCCGTGCTGATGACGCCGCCGACGAGGCGCTCGCCAAGATCGGCACCGAGGAGGTGCAGCGGGTTCTCGGCACGCTCTCCGAGGATCAGAGGGCCGTGCTGCTCCTGCGGGTGATCGGCGATCTCAGCATCGAGGGCGTGGCGAAAGCCATCGACAAGCGGCCGGGCGCCGTCAAGGCCCTGCAGCGCCGTGGTCTCGCCGCGGTCAAGCGGGAGCTCACCCGGAAGGGGGTATCCCTGTGAGCGGCAACGGCGCTTATGAAGATGAGATGAACGACGTCGCCCTGTTCGAGAACGCGCTGCGCGCGGCCGTGCCCACCCGACCCGATCCCGCGATCGGGACGGCCCTGGTGCCGCGCCTCGCCGAGGCCGCTCGTGCGGCCACGGTCGAGGCCGAGACGCATGGCGCGAGGCGGATGCCGAGGGCGCCGCGTTCGAGGCTTGCGCTGGTAGCCAGGGTCGGAGTCGCAGTCGCGTTGATCCCGCTCGTGCTCGCCGGGCTCGCCTTCGCGGGCGTGACCGTGCCCGCTCCGGCCCGCGACGCGTTCGAGTCGGTGGGGATCACGCTGCCGAACCAGCCCGCGCACCACTCCGGGGCCGCGGAGAACGGCCAGGGATCTGCCCACGGCAAGAAGGGCGAGTCCGGCGGTGACACCACGACCACCGAGAACATCGGGGGCAACTCCGACGCTGCCCACAAGCACGCTCTGGAGCAGCAGAGCAAGGCGCAGGGGAAGGCGCTCGGCCACGAGAAGGGCAAGGCGATCGGGCTGAACGGTTCCACCCCTCCGGGGCAGGCGAAGACGAAGGAAACCGGCCCCCCTTCTCACAGCAACGCCGGGGGCAACTCGGCGACGCACACGACGACTCACACCGTCCCCGAGCACACCACTCCGACCACCCCCGGCGGCAACGCGAACGCCAACGGCAACGCCAACGCCAACGCCAACGGGCACGCCAAGTAGCCATTAACTAGGCTGGCTCCTCCAGGGATGGAGGAGAGGATGTTGAGGAAGGCTGGAGTTCGCGCAGGGCTGGCGCTGGCCGCGACGATCATCGCGCTGGCGCTCGGCGCCGCGCCCGCGACCGCGCGGGAGAGGGTGATCACGGTCCCGACGCCGCCGGCCGCCGGGCCAGCCCAGTTCAACCAGGTGACCGTTCACCAGTTCGGGCCGGCCTCGGGCAAGCGGATCCTGGTGCTGATGCCCGGCACCTCGGGAGGCGCCGGCGATTTCAGCCTGGACGCCCGCTATCTGGTGAAGCGCGTGCGGGGTCTCCAGGTGTGGGCGATCGACCGGCGCACGCAGGCGCTCGAGGACACGTCGACCTTCGCGGCCGCCGATCGCGGCGCGATCCCGCTGCAGCAGGCGTTCGACTACTACCTGAAGGGCGGGGGCTTCCACTTCCGCGGGGCCAGCGAGGACCCCTATGCCCGGGAGTGGGGGATGGCGGTGGCGCTCAACGACGCGCGCGCCGTCGTCCTCAAGGCTCGCGCCCACGGGCGCAGGCGGGTCGTCCTCGGCGGGCACTCGCTGGGGGCCTCGCTCACCGCGGCGTACGCGGCCTGGGACTTCCGCGGGCGGCCGGGATACAAGGACCTCGCGGGCCTCGTCCTGATCGACGGCGGCCTGCTCGGGAGCTTCGACGCCTACGACGTGGCCCAGGCCCGGCAGGCGGTGAGCGACCTGCAGACCAGCGACCCGTTCCTCGATCTGCTCGGCGTCGGCCTGCCGGAGGCGGCGGGGCTGTTCGCGGAGATCGGCGGCCTCTACGCGGAGAAGGCGCCGACGGCCTCGGCGACGACTCTGCAGAGCTACCCGCTGCTCCCGCCGCAGTTCAACCCGCCCTTCCCGGTCACCAACCAGGCCCTGCTCGGCTACGCCTTCGACCGGGATTCCTCGCCTGCCGACCTGAGCCTGCTCCACGTCAACGGCGGGGGCCTCGCGGCCTCGGGCAGCCCGCGCGACTGGGTGGATGGAGGCGTGACGCCGGTGAGCCGGCTCGCCGCGACGTTCGGGCAGGAGCCGACCAACGCCGTCGAGTGGTATTTCCCGAAGCGGCTCACCATCGACACCAACGGCGCTGACCAGATGACGCGGAACGACGTCACGAACCTCCTCGGGCTGCGCCTGACGCACACGCGCAAGGTGAATCTCCCCCTCTACGCGATCGCCACCGACCTCGCCGGCGCCCACGTACTCGACGGCGCCCGCCACCTGATCGCCCGCTCGCGAATCACCAAGAAGCGGTCAAGGCTCGTCAACCGCAATCCGCTGATGAGCCACCTGGACCCGCTGACCGCCGCGCCGAAGAAGAACGCGTTCCTGAAGACCGTCGTTCCCTTCCTCGACCGGAAGGTCTTCGGCGAGCGCAAGCGCAAGGAGAAGCGCTAGCTAATCCTCGAACAGCGCGTAGCCGTACGAGCCGCGCTTGTAGGCGAGCTTCGCGATTGCGGTCATCCGCTCGTCGTCGTTCGACTCGATCTGGTCGAAGCGCGAGCTCACCCGGCGCGCCGCCCGCGTGCAGAAGGTGTCCGCGATGAAGCGCTCCTGGCCCGATGGCTCGACCCCCTGGTCCTCGAAGATGTGGCTGACCCGAGAGAGCAGTGCCACCTGGGCGTAGATGTCGGCGACGTTGTCCGCGAGTCGCTTCTGCTGGAACTGCCGCTCGACGATCCCCTTCTTGTTCTCTCGCAGGAGCTTCTCAGTGGTCGCGGCGAGCCGCTTGACCTGGTCGGAGACGGAATCGGCGTGGTCGGAGAGCTCCTCGTGCGCCTTGGTGATCTTGTCCGGGCGCACCTCGCGCTGGATGCGGTCGCTGGCGTACTCGACCAGCACCCCGATCGAGCGGATCGGGTCGCTGAGCTCGATCTCGGAGAGTCCCTCCAGCTTCTCGCCCACGGGTTTGAAGCCGCCGAGCGTGATGAAGGCCCGGAGCACGTCGTTCGCCCCCTCGAAGATGGGATAGATCCGCGTGTCGCGCAGGATCTTCTCGTAGGGGCGGTCGCGCATGTATCCCTCGCCGCCGGCGAGCTGGAGAGCGCGGTTGGCCGCGTACCAGAGGAACTCCGTCCCGGAGACCTTGCAGACCGCCGACTCCAGGGAGTAGTCGGGGACCCCGGCGTCCACCAGGCCGCAGGTCAGGTAGCACATGGACTCGAGCCCGAAGAGGTACGTGACCATCCAGCCGATCTTGTCCTGGACGAGCTCGAAGTCGGCCAGGGGGCGCCCGAACTGGCGGCGCTCCTTGACGTGGTCGATGGCCAGGTCGAGCAGCTTCTTGGCGCCACCGACCGAGCCAGTGCCCAGGCCGATGCGCCCGTTGTTGAGGATCTGCATCGCGACGCGGAACCCCTGGCCCGGGTCGCCGAGGACGTTCTCGGGCGGCACCCTGACGTCCTTGAAGTAAAGGCGGCGGAGGTCGTTCGCCTGCAGGCCCATCGTGTCGAAGCGCTCGCCGACCTCGAGGCCGTCCATCCCCTTCTCGAGGATGAGCGCGATGTGGCGGTCCTCGCCGTCGATCTCGGCGCGGGCGAAGGTGGTGATCACGTCGGCCCGCGAGCCGTTGCCGATGTAGCGCTTCTCCCCGTTCAGGACCCAGGCCCCGTCCGGCTGCTGGACCGCCCGCGACTGCACGTTGTAGGCGTCCGAGCCGGCCTCGGGCTCGGTGAGAGCGAAGGCGGCGAGCTTGCGGCCGGCGGCGAGGTCGGGTAGCCAGCGCTCCTTCTGCTCGTCGGTCCCGAAGAGCGAGATCCCCTTGAAGCCGATCGACTGGTGGACGCCGAGGACGATCGCCAGCGTCGCGTCGATCTGGCCGACGGTCTCGAACACCCGCGCGTAGCCGGTCTGTGAGAGGCCCTGGCCGCCGTAGGCCGGGTCGACGTAGAGGCCGAGCGCACCGATCTCGCCGAGGTCCCGGAGAACTTCCTCGGGGATCCAGCGCTCCTCCTCTGCCTTCCGCGGGTCGTAGTGATCCGCGCAGTACTCCCGGATGCGGCTATTGAGGTCCCGGACCTTGTCCTGCTCGTCCGTCGCGGTGGCCGGCCAGGGGAAGACGAGCTCCTCGTGGATCTCGCCGAGGAAGAGCGACTTCGCGAACGACGAGACGCCCTCCTGCGCCTCGTCCTCACGCGGAATCGCCTCGCGGACGCCCATCGCCTGAGCCTACCTAGGGCGCCAAGGCCCAAACGGCGAACAGCGCGCTGCAGATCGCGAGCAGCGTCCCGAACAGCCAGAGGACCTGCCGCACCCGTTGCCGCTCATGCGCCCAGAGGGCGAGGGCGATCCAGAGGGGGAAGATCACGAACTCGAAGCGCGGCAGGGACATCAGCGCGAAGCCGCCGGCCGGTACCGAGAGCGGCAGGGCGATGCCGCAGACCGCGTAGGCGGTGTAGGCCGGGCCGAGGCGGCGGCCGGCCTCCTGGCAGAGCCAGATGCCGCCGGCCAGGAAGCAGAACATCGCGATGTCGCGGAGGTCGATCAGCTGGGTGGGCACGCCGTGAGTGTTCGCGGCGGGGGACCGGGCCAGGCTCGGGATGAGCAGCTCCCCGGCGCCGCGGATCGCGCTCCACAGCCCGAGCGCCAGTCCCCCGAGCGGCACGAAGCTGCGATGCCAGGCGGCCTGTGCCGAGAAGACGGAGGTCGGGTCGCCCGTCGAGAGCCCGAGATAGAGGACGTACGCGGCAAGCCCCGCCGGGACGCCGAGCAGCAGCCAGAGGATGTCGGGGCGGATCCGGCGTTGGTGGCTGTGCCAGTAGATGATCAGCAGCGGAACGAGCACGACCACGCCTCCGCTGCAGGTCGCCGCCGCCACCGCGCCGAGCATTCCCGCCGGGAACCAGGCGGCGAGCCAGACGACGGTGCGAGCCCGCTCGATCCCGAAATCGAGGGCGACCAGCCGGTGCAGGAGGTAGAGGCCGCCGAGGCCGCAACCCGACGAGATCAGGATGCCCGCGAGCAGCGGCGATCCGATCAGCCCGCCGCCCATCCGGACGAGACCGGGGAAGACCGGGAAGAAGGCGGCCCTGCCGCCCACCTCGTAGCCGTGGTTGGCGATCGCCAGGTACCAGGCGGCATCGAAGCGAGCCGCCGGTGCGATCAGCAGGTTCGCGAACGAGTCCGCGTAGGGGAGCGTCCTGTAGAGCGGGTCGAGCCGGGCGGACGTCTCGGAGGCCCAGCCGAAGATCAGGACGGCCGCCGTGCTGGCTGCCCAGACGATCGCGCGAGAGGACCAGAAGGCGGCCCAGGCGTCACGGGCGGCGGCGCGCCGTTCCGCGCTCAGGCCGGGAAGGGCGAGGGACTCAGCGGTCTCGACGTTCGGGTGGCTCATGGGCATTGGCCGCCGCCACTACGCTGCGCCCGCATGCGCAGCCGCACAATCCTGGCACTTCTCCTGGTCGTGGTTGTTAACGCTGCGGGTTGCGGCGGCTCCAGCCACGAGACCGTGAATCCGGAGAAGATGCTGGACGCGGCCGCTGCGCACCCGATTGCGAGCGCCGAAACCGATCTCGATCTCCGCCTCCAGGTGCGCGGCGTGCAGGAGCTCTCGGGGCCGTTGCGGGTGCGGCTCTCGGGGCCCTACATGAGCGGCGAGGGCCACACGATTCCAAAGCTCAACTGGCGGATGAGCGCGAGCGCGCTCGGGTTCCCCGTCGGGGGACACCTCCTCTCGACCGGAACCAACGCCTACCTCACCGTCTACGGCGATACCTACGAGGTCGGGACCGATGCCGTGGCGGCCGCCAACGCCCGGATCGCGCGGGCGGCGGCGATCCGCCCGCGCTCCTGGTTCGGCCGCGCGCGGGTCAATGGGCAGGGACATGAGGGCGGCGCCGACTGCGAACGGATCTCCGCGCCGCTGCGGGGAGAGGCCATGGCGCGTGATCTCGCCGCTCTGACCGGGGCGCTGGGCCTCTCGGAGGCGCCGTCGGTGTCCGGCAGGGCGACCGCCTGCGTCGGCTTTGACGACCGCACGCTGCACGAGCTCGAGATCGGAGCGGTGCTGGGCATTCCTTCGGCAGATCAGCCGGCGTTGCGCGGGGCCAGCTCGATCGCGCTCGCCCTCGACCTCGTGATCAGCGACGTCGGAAAGCCCCAGGAGATCTCGGCGCCGTCGGCTGGCGGCGTTCGCCCGATCCGTGACCTGGGGCTGACCCTCAATGACCTGGGAGTTCCCGTTCCCCTCTAGGCGTCCGGACCCTTAGGCTGGGCGCATGGAATCGAGCGGCAGAAGCTCCGAGGAGCGGCGCGCCGCGGCCGAGGCTCGCGCCCGGGCCCGGCGGGGAGAGCCGCCGGCCACCGGTGACGAGGACCTGCTCGAAGGCTCCGGTCCTCGCGGCGCCGAGGGCCCGGTGTCGCATCACTACGGCGGGCCCGACGTCTACATGCGCCGGCGGCTGATCGCCGGAGCGGCGGTGATCGTCGTGATCGTCCTGATCTTCCTGCTGGTCGGCGGCTGCTAGCCCCTCTCGGCCTCGTCGGCGATCAGCTTCGCCAGGGACAGCGACGAGGTCGCGGCCGGGGAGGGCGCGTTGCGGACGTGCAGCGCCCGCTCCGTGCGGTGGACGACGAAGTCGTCGACCAGCTTGCCGTCGCGGTCCAGTGCCTGAGCGCGGATGCCGGAGAGGCCCGGCAGGACGTCGCCGATGCTGAGCTCCGGGACGAAGCGCTGCAGCTCCGAGACGAAGGACCGCTTGCTCGCGGCGTGACGGATCTCCGTGATGCCGGTGCGCCAGAAGCGCGCCATCAGGCGCCAGGTACCGGGCCAGGCGAGGTTCGATCGCAGGTCCGCGGCGCGCACCCGGCCGAGCCGGTACGCGTCCCGGGCCCAGACCAGCAGTGCCGAGGGCCCGAGCAGGACCTCGCCGTCGATCGTCCTGGTCAGATGTCCGCCGAGGAAGGGAAGGTCGGGGTCCGGAACGGGGTAGATGCTGGCGCGCACCAGCTCGCGGCGCTCGGGCCGCAGGCGCAGGTAGCCGCCGCGGAAGGGGACGATGCGCGGCTCGGCCGGCGCGCCCGCGGCCACCGCCAATCGGTCGGACCACGCTCCGGCGCAGCTGATCACGAAGCCGGCATCGGTCGTGCCACGCTCGTGCTCGACGGCGATGCGCCCGCCGCCGGGCGTGAGTCGCCGCACCCCGGCTCCGGTCACCACGCCGCCGCCGGCCCGCTCGACGTCCGCGGCGTAGGAGGCGGCGATGCGGGCGAAGTCGACTACCCCGGTCTCCGGCGAGTGCAGCGCGGCCACGCCGCGGGCGTGTGGTTCGATCTCCGCGATCTCACCGGCGCCGATCCGGCGCAGCGCCGGGACTCGGTTCACCCGCCCCCGGCGCTCTAGCTCGTCGAGCCGCGGCAGCTCGTCCTCGTCGGCGGCGACGATCAGCTTGCCCTCGCGCCGCGCCTCGATGCCGTGCTCGTCGCAGTAGGCGTAGAGCAGCCGCGCGCCCTCCACGCAGAGCCGGGCCTTCAGTGATCCCGGCGCGTAGTAGATGCCCGCGTGGATCACGCCGCTCGAGTGCGACGTCTGGTGGGCGGCCAGCCGATCCTCGCGCTCCAGCACGCAGAGGCTCGAATCCGGATGGCGGCCGAGCAGCTCGCGGGCGACGGCGAGCCCGAGAATGCCGCCGCCGATCACGACGACGTCGCAGCTGGATGGAGCCTCGGCCACGGTCGGGCAAGAGTAGGCCGTCATTAGGATCGTGCTGTGGCCCTCGCACTGAAGCCACCGATCAAGCCGCAGCTCGCGCTTTCCCGCAAGGTCCTGCCCGAGGGAGAGGACTGGGTCTATGAGCCGAAGTACGACGGCTTTCGCGCGCTCGCCTACGTCGACGGCGGCGAGGTCTACCTGCAGTCGCGTGGCGGCAAGCCGCTGCGGCGCTATTTCCCGGAGGTCGAGTTCCCCGAGGGCCGCTACGTCCTCGACGGCGAGCTGGTGATCCTCGGGGAGGACGGACGCGAGGAGTTCGACCGGCTGCAGAACCGGCTCCACCCGGCCGAGTCGCGGGTGAGGATGCTGGCCGAGAAGACGCCGGCCCTCTTCAGGGCGTTCGATCTGCTCGCGGTCGACCGCCGCAAGCTCACCGGCAGGCCGTTCGCGGAGCGGCGGGCGGCGCTCGAGGAGCTGATCGCGGCAGCGCCGGGCCGCAAGAAGAGCGCCTCCGGGTCGGTGGAGCTGACGCCGCTCTACAAGACCGCGAGGAGCGCGGAGCCGCTGCTGCTCTCGGGCGAGGGAGTGATCGCCAAGGAGCTACACGCGATCTACAAGCCCGGCCAGCGCAAGGGCATGGTGAAGATCAAGCGGGTGCGGACGATCGATTGCGTGGTGATGGGCTGGCGACCCGGCAAGCACTCGGGGACCGTCGGCTCCCTGATCCTGGGGCTCTACGAAAAGGGGAAGCTGCGGCCGATCGGTCACACCTCGGGGTTGAAGGCGAAGGAGAAGAAGGAGCTGGTGCAGACGCTGAAGCCGTACGAGACCGGCGAGAAGGGCTCCGGCGACCCGAGCCGCTGGGACGCTGACCGCGAGCTCGAGTGGTTCTCGCTGCGTCCCGAGCTGGTCGTGGAGGTCACTTACGACCACACCTCCGGCGGGCGCATCCGTCACGGTTCGAAGATCGTCCGCTGGCGCGACGACAAGGCGCCCAGGGACTGCAGGTTCGACCAGCTGGTCTAGGCGCCGCTCAGCGCGGCGGGCCCCACGAGATCACGTGGACCGGGGCGACCGCGTGGAGGATGTCCGGCCAGACGTAGACCTCCCAGGTCGCGGCGACGATCAGCATCGGGACGGCGAGCGCCACGGTGACGAAGGTCGCGGCGAGAAGCTGATCCCACTCATCCTTCCGGCTGGCGATCGTCCAAGCCGCGAGCGGCAGGAACACGGCGGTCAGCTCGAGCAGGGCGTGTGGCATGGCGGTCAGGACCAGCAGCGGCACCGAGATGCCGAGGTCCCAGGAGATCGTCGAGCCGACGAGGCCGATGGCGATCGTCTGCGTGAGCAGCGAGAAGCAGGTCACGCCGATCACCCAGGCGAAGGCGATCGGCCGCGCCTTCTCGTGGACCAGGCGGGCGAAGCCGGTGTGACGCTCGGCGGTCAGCGGCAGGGTGGCGCCGGCGATGAAGCCCGCGACGCAGGCGAAGGCGTGCAGCGCCAGCACCAGCGAGTTGCGGCCCAGCACGCCGAGGACCCGGTCGGGGCTGGCGCCGCCGTGGGCCGTCGGGCCGTAGTGGAAGCCGTAGTCGGGCTTCAGGATCGACGCGGCCACCGTCACGGCGGCGAGCAGTCCGAGCGCGATCAGAACCGCACCGACGAGCCAGGTCCGCACGACCGGCCATGGGTTCTCGCCCCACCGCTCGAGGATGGAGCGAGTCCGGCGCATGCCGTGGACGAGGACGTATTGGTTCGCGTCCATGCGACAAGTCATCGGCCCGCCGGACCACAGGCATTAGCCACGGCCCGTATGCTCGGCCGACCGCATTCACACTCGCTCGGAGGAGAGTCATGGACGACCAGGAGACCCGAGACAAGGTCAATCCCAACAAGGCGTTGTGGGAGAAGGGCGATTTCACCCGCATCGCGGAGACCATGCGAGAGAGCGGAGAGGCCCTCGTCGGAAAGCTGGGGATCACCGAGGGGCTCAGGGTGCTGGACCTCGGCTGCGGCGACGGGACCACCGCGGTGCCGGCGGCTCAGTTGGGGGCAGACGTTCTCGGCGTCGACATCGCCAGCAACCTGGTCGCGGCCGGGAACGAGCGCGCCGCGGCCCTCGGCCTCAGCAACCTCAGGTTCCAGGAGGGCGACGCCCCTGATCTGAGTGAGCTGGATGACGACCAGTTCGATCTCGTCATCAGCGTCTTCGGGGGGATGTTCGCCCCGAAGCCCTTCGACGTTGCGAAGGAGATGGTCCGGGTGACGAAGCCCGGTGGCCGGATCGTGATGGGCAATTGGATCCCCAACGACCCGACCCTGGTGGCGCAGATCCTGAAGATCAGCTCCGGCTATTCGCCCCCGCCGCCGGAGGGCTTCATCAGCCCCATGACCTGGGGGGTGGAGGGGGACGTGATCGACCGGTTCACCGCGGCCGGGGTCCCCGAGGAACGGATCTCGTTCGAGCGGGACACCTTCATCTTCAACCACCCGGGGCAGCCGCCGGAGATCGTCGCCGATTTCCGGGATTACTACGGGCCGACCATGAACGCGTTCGAGGCCGCCGCCGCGGACGGACGCGACGCCGACCTCCAGGCGGAGCTCGAGGCCCTGTTCACCGAGCAGAACACGAGCGATGAGGCCACGTCGATCCCCGCGACCTTCCTGCGGGTAACGGTCCAGGCGTAGGCCCGGGGCCGCCGGAGCGGCCGCGAAATCGACCTACCTTCTTAAGGGTTGCACCGTCACCCCTAATCAGGAAGGTCCGGCGGTTAGTAGGGAGCTCAGCTCCGCCAGCATCGGGCCGGGGTCCTTATCGACATCGCTCCAGGTGTAGCGCCGGAACTCGTCGCCCCGGGCTCTGGCATCGCGCTCCCGTTGCCGATCCTGCTCCCAGGCGTAGTTGGTGTGGTGATACCGGTAGCTGTCGAGCTCGACCGTGAGGCGATTCGTTGGCCAGCGACAGTCGACGTACCGGCCGTCGACGAGTCGATTCACGCCGGGCAGAGGAAGCCCGGTCTCCCGGAGCCGGTCGAGGAAGTCTGATTCGAGTTTGCTCAGGGTCACGGGTACCTCACCCCAGAGAATTCGGCGAAGGGATCGGGCGCCTGGCCAGTTGTGGCGGCGGGCGAGAACCGCCTCCACCGCACTCGGAGTGATCCGGTGCCGGACGTCGGCCTCATGTACGGCACGACCCAGCTCGGGTACCGATAGGACCGAGGCGAGGTCAACCAGCGTGCGCGGAACTGTCGTCACCGGGATACCAAGCCAGCTCGTGGCATCCGCCGGTGCGATCCAATGGGATCTGTGGGTTCGGACTCCCTTTGGGCGGCGCTGCCCATTCTGGATGACCTCGGGTGCCGGCGGGCCGCCCCGCACGAGTCCGAACAGGTGGGCCGCCGCGCGGCCCGCAAGCAGGGCACCCTCCCCGCAGGCCCTCACGGCGGCCATGTAACGAGCCTCAGTACCCGGAGCTCGGTGCCCGACCCGATAGACGCCATTGTGCTCTCGAATCAAGGCGCCGACCCAAAGTCGTTGCTTGATCTCAGCAACGGTGACGCCCGCACCCAAGAGCTCGGTCCGAGTGACGACACCGTGCGACTTCTCGGCCAAACTCGCCAACACCCTCTCGACCTTCCTGTTTTGTGGTCGCATTGCGACCACTGAGGAGGTAGGTCCATGGGTTCGCCCCGGTCAGGTTGCCTGCGTGGCGGTTTTCGTCCTTCCGCTACTTCTTAGCGCGGCTGGGCTGCACCCGCCTGGGCTCGCCTCGCTGCTTCGCGAAGTGCGGTGGCCACGGGGCGTCGCCGAGGCCGCCCTCCTCGTCGCGGCGGGCCAGGTCGAGCAGCTGGTCGAGCGAGCCGGCGTTCTGGTCGATGTCCGCCGCCGGGTCGCCCTTCTTCCTCAGCCGGCTTGGAACCGTGTCAAGCCGCAGCTCCGCAGCATCGACATCGGGAACCTCGTCCCACGACAGCGGGCAGCAGACCCGCGCGTCCGGGACCGGCCGCACCGAGTACCCCGACGCGATCGTGCGGTCCCGCGCGTTCTGGTTGTAGTCGACGAAGACGCCGTGGCGCTCCTCCTTCCACCACTTGCTGGTGGCGTTCTTCGGGACGCGCCGCTCCACCTCGCGGGCCAGCGCCAGCGCCGCCCGGCGCACCTCGATGTAGTCCCAGCGCGGCTCGATGCGGACGTTGACGTGGATCCCGCGCGAGCCCGAGGTCTTCGGATAGCCGACCAGCCCGTGCTCCTCGAGCACCTCCTTGACGCACATCGCCACCTTGCGCACGGTGTTCCAGCGGACGCCGGGCTGCGGGTCGAGATCGACGCGCAGCTCATCGGGATGGTCGAGGTCACCGCGGCGAACCGGATGTGGATTGAAGTCGACGACGCCGAGGTTCACGGCCCAGGCGAGGTGGGCCGCGTCGTTGACGACCAGCTCGGTCGCCGTCCTGCCGCTCGGGAAGGTGAAGGTCGCCGTCTGCAGCCAGTCGGGCGCCCCCTTCGGGACCCGTTTCTGGAAGAAGAACTCGCCGCCGACGCCGTCGACGAAGCGCTTCATCGTCCCCGGCCGCTCGCGGAGCTGGTTCACCGCCGCCTCCTCGACGGCGACGTAGTACTCGACGAGGTCGAGCTTCGTGAACTTGGGCTTCGGGAAGAAGACCTTGTCCGGGTTGGAGAGCCGGATCTCGCGCCCCGCGATCTCGAGCGTCGTGTGGTTTCCCTTGGTCGCCACTGCTGACATCTTGGCCATTACGACCGCGAAGCCGGGCCCGACTCATCGGCGCTGATTGAATCCACGGATCGAAACGCTGCAGACGCTCACCTATGAGGTGACCGGGGCCATCGCCCGGATCACCCTGAACCGGCCGGAGCGCGGCAACGGGATCACGCTCGAGATGCCGCGCGAGCTCGCCGCCTGCGTCGAGCGGGCCAACCTCGACGCCGAGGTCCACGTCATCGCGCTGGCCGGCAACGGCTCCGGCTTCTGCGGCGGCTACGACCTGGTCGCGTCCGCCGAGCACGACATGGAGGGCATCGCGCACCCGGAGGCACCGAAGGGCTCGCCGCTGGATCCCGTGGTCCAGGCCCGCAACCACGACCCGTCCGGCACCTGGGACCCGGTCACCGACTACCAGATGATGAGCCGCAACCTCCGTGGCTTCATGAGCCTCTTCCACTCCGAGAAGCCGACGGTCTGCAAGGTGCACGGCTACTGCGTCGCCGGTGGCACCGACATGGCGCTCTGCTCGGACCTGCTGGTGGTGGAGGACAGGGCCAAGCTCGGCTACCCGCCCGCTCGGGTCTGGGGCGTCCCGACCAGCGCGCTGTGGGCGTACCGGATCGGCCCGGCGCGGGCGAAGCGCCTGCTGCTCACCGGCGACTCGATCGACGGGACAACGGCAGCGGACTGGGGGCTGGCCTCGGAGGTCGCGCCCGCCGCGGAGCTCGACGAGCGCTTCGAGTCCCTGCTCGAGCGGGTCGGCCGCGTCCCGATCAACCAGCTGGTCATGCACAAGCTCCTCGTCAACCAGGCGCTCTACGCCCAGGGCCTGCAGGCGACCCAGGCGCTGGGCGTCTTCTTCGACGGGATCGCGCGCCACACGCCCGAGGGGTTCGCCTGGCAGCAGCTCGCCGCCGAAAAGGGGTTCAAGGAGGCCGTCCGCGAGCGCGACGAGCCCTTCGGCGATGTCGGCCTCGGATAGGGTGGCGCGCCCGTGAACCCGGAGATCACCCCCGAGCTGATCAAGCAGTGGCTGCCCGGCACCTTTCCGGGTGACATGGCGATCGAGCCGCTGGAGATCACCAATGAGATGTCAGTCGGCCGGATGGTGGTGGACAAGCAGCATCTCCACCCAGGCGGCTTCGTCCACGGCGGAGTCTGGACGGCGTTCGGCGACTCGGTCGCCGCCTGGGCGACCTTCCGGGCGCTGCCTTCCAATCACGACTTCACGACGATCGAGCTGAAGCTCAACGTCTTCGCCGCCGCCGCTCTCGGCGACGAGCTGATCTGCCGGGCGAGGCCACTTCACGTCGGGCGCAGCACGGCGGTGATCGAGGCCGAGATCTCCAAGGCGGAGAAGCGCATGGCCAACCTGATCGTCACCCAGTTCGTTCTGCCCGGCCGCGACCCGCGCGCCGAGCGCCCCGCCCCCGGCGACTACCCGCCGGGTGACTGATCCGGCTCGTCCTGGCCGCCCAGCGCCGCGCCCAGCTCGACGAGGGAGCGGGCCAGCTCGAGCCGGGCGGAGGAACCCTCGAGTGTCCCGACGGACTCCCGCAGCAGGGCGAGGCCCTCGTCTCCACCCAGCACGAGGCCCTGCGCAGGGCGACGCCGAAGCTCCGCGGGGCGGCCCACGCCCGAGCCAGGTCTAGCTCCGCCGCCAGCGCGGCGGCGCGCTTCGGGTCCTCGCCGAGCTCCTGCAGGCAGAGCGCGGCGCGGGAGCGCCAGGGTAGGAACGCCGGGTTGCGCCCGCCGACCGCCGCGAACTCCGTTCTGGCTGGCGCCCTGGACATCCCGGTCAGTCCCGACGGCACGTCGCTCTACCTGACGGCGAACTCCGACGACTCGATCTCGACCTTCGCTCGCAACATCTCCACAGGCGCGCTGACCTTCAGCGACTGCTTCGCCGAGTCCGGCGGCTCGAGCGGCCAGAACGCCGGCCAAGCGGTCCTCAACAGCCCGCTCGAGGTGGCGGTCAGCCCGAACGGCCAGACTATGGTCGTCGCGTCGAACCTCGACGACTCCTGGCGTGTTCGCGCGCGATCGGCGGCCTCTCGAGCTTCACCGTTGGCTCGTCGGGCTCCAGCGGAGGAGGAGGAGGAGGAGGAGAGCACGACATCGCCGCCTCGTCGTCGACTCCTGCTCCGATCCAGCGCCGAAGAAGAAGTGCAAGTGGGGCGCCCGGGCCGCTAGCCCGGCTGGGCGACCATCTGCGGCCGCAACCGCTTCGCCTGGTGCGGGGAGAGGCAGACGATCGAGCCGTTTGTCTCGAGCAGGATCAGCCCCACGTCATGCGGGTCGGAGAACCCGTGCTGGAGCACGATGTCGACCAGCTCGGCCTCGGTGATCGCCTCCTTGCGGAGCGCGTCGGTGTCCGCCTCGCCGTTCCGCAGCAACACGCGCGGCGTCCCCTCGAGGATGCGTCGCGCCCGGGCGCTCGAGAAGGTGAGCCGGACGAAGAGGTAGTTGGCGACGAACAGCGTGGCCGCTCCGATCACGCCGCCGGTCACCGAGTTGTCGTTCCCGATCAGCGCGTTCTGCAGGGCGTTCGACGCCAGCAGCAGGACCGCCAGGTCGAGGACGTTGAGCTGCCCGAGCTCGCGCTTCCCGCCCAGCCGCAGCGCCACGGCAAGGAAGAGGAAGACGAGCACCGACCGGAGGATCTTCTCGTCGACGCCGAGATGCAGGTTGAAGATGCCATGGTCGAGCGAGGCGAGCGGGACCATCCGCCCGGAGTTCGACGTCCCCCTAGGGAACCCTGTGAATCTCGAAGAGGTTCGTGCCCATCTCCTGCGCCGGCAGGCCCGCCGTGATCGCCACCAGGTCGCCCGACTGCGCGATGCCCTGATCGCGTGCGAGGTTCGCGCAGTCGTCGAGCAGCTTGCGGATCGAGGTCCAGTCCTCGGCCCGGGTCGAGCTGATCCCGAACAGCAGGTTCATGCGCCGAACCGTCTGGAGCCTGGGGGAGACGGCGAGCACCGGAACCCGCGGTCGATGGGCCGAGATCAGGCGCGCTGTGCGCCCCGAGTTCGTTGGGCAGACGATCGCCTTCAGTCCGAGCCGGTAGCAGGCGGCCACGGCGACCTGGGCGACCGTCTCGGCGATGTCGTGCTCCTTCTCCTCGACGCGGGTGAAGACCATCTCGCCGAACCGCAGCCGCGGCTCGGTGACCCGCGCGATGCGGTCCATGACCCGGACCGCCTCGACCGGGTAGTCGCCGATCGCCGTCTCCTCGGAGAGCATCACCGCGTCGGTGCCGTCGTAGATCGCGTTGGCGACGTCGGTCACCTCGGCGCGCGTCGGGCGGGAGGCCCGCACCATCGTCGCGAGCATCTGGGTCGCCGTGATCGCCGGCTTCGACGCCCGGCCCGCGAGCGCGATCAGTCGCTTCTGGGCCCCCGGAACCTCCTCGATGGGGAGCTCGACGCCGAGGTCCCCGCGGGCGATCATGATCCCGCTGCCCGCCGCCTCGATGATCTCCTCGGCGCGCTCGGCGGCCTGGGGCTTCTCGATCTTGGCGATCAGCGGGATGTCGGCGTCGCGCTCCTTCAGGCGGGCCTCGATCTTCTCGAGATCAGAGGGCCTGCGGACGAAGGACACGGCGAGCAGATCAATGCCGTTTTCGCAGGCGAAGTCGATCCAGGGCTCGTCCGAGGCGCCCGTGTCGGGCAGATCGTGGTCGGCGCCGGGCAGGTTGACGCCTTGGTGGGAGCTGACCGCGCCGCCGGCCTCGACCTCGCAGGTGACCGCGCCGCCCTCGACCGAGACGACGCGCAGGCGCACCCGGCCGTCCGCGAGGAACACGGGATCGCCCTCGTGCACCGCCCTGGCGAAGCCGTCCCACTGGACGGTGAGCAGCTCAGCGCTTCCAGGCGTCCCGTTGGTCTTGCCACGGAGCACCACATTGGAGCCGGAGTGCAGGACGGCGACGTCGCCCTCCAGATCACCGAGCCGGAGCTTGGGCCCCGGCAGGTCGCCCAGGATCCCGACCTCGCGGCCGACCTCCTCGCTGACCTGGCGAATCCGCCTGACGTTCTCGGCCTGCTCCTCGGGCGTGCCGTGCGCGAAATTGAGCCGGAAGACGTCGACGCCGGCGTCGAACAGCTCCCGCAGAACCTCCAGCGAGCTGCTCGCCGGCCCGACGGTGGCGACGATCTTGGTGCGGCGCGCGATATGCAGGGACGAGGGCATCAGCTCTGCCCCGACGGGCGAGTGCGAGGGACGGCGGTGGGCCCGCCCGGCATCGTCGCCGTCACGCCTCCGGTCGGCGCCTCGTCTGGAGGCGGCGGGCGGTCCTCGAGCTGCTCGATGATGGGGATGCGCCAGACGACGCTCGCCAGCACCAGGCCGGCCGCCGCGGAGAGCAGGGCCAGGAAGAGCTGGCCGCCACCCATCCGGGTCAGGTCGAAGAAGTTCCGCACAGGCTCGACGGCGAGGGCGAGCGCATAGAGGGCGCCGAGGGCCGCGACCAGCGCCAGCATGTAGCTCTGGATCGCGATGTGCTCGCGGCCCGGCCCGCGCTCGAGCAGCAGGATGAAGCAGAGCCCGAGCACGATCAGCGTGGTTGTCGCCGCGGTCCGGCCGGCTTCCAGCGAGCCGCCGAAGACCGTGTCGACCAGGAAGAAGCTCGCCAGCGAGGCGGCGGCGATCGCCAGGCCCGCCGGCACCGCGAAGGCAGCGAGGGCCCGGAGCAGGCGTCCCCTATATAAGGGCCCGTCGCTCGGCGCCAGGGCGAGCACGAAGGACGGAATCCCGATCGTCAGGAAGGCTGCGATGGTGAGCTGCCTCGGGAGGAACGGGAAGGCCCAGCCGGGCACGGCCACGATCACGATCAGGGCCGCCGCGTAGACGGTCTTCGTCACGTAGAGCCGGCCGAGGCGATGGATGTTGCGCGCGATCCGCCGCCCCTCTGCGACCGCCCGCGGCAGCATCGAGAACTGGTCCTTGAGCAGCACGATGTCCGCGATCCCCTTCGTGATCTGGCTGCCGGAACCCATCGCGACGGCCATCCTCGCGCGCTTGAGCGCCGGAACGTCGTTGACCCCGTCGCCGATCATGGCGACGAACCGCCCGCGCTCGGCCAGCGCGGAGACCAGGGACTTCTTCTGCTCCGGTCGGATGCGGCAGAAGATCGTGTTCTCCCCGGCGATGCGAGCGAGGGAGGCGTGATCCTCGGGCAGGTCGTCGCCGGTGACGACCCCGGCGCCCGCCGGGATGCCGATCGCGGAGGCGACCGCCGTGACGGTCTGGGGCGCGTCGCCGGAGATCAGCTTCAAGTCGATCTGGCGCTCGCGCATGTAGGCGATCGTCTCGCGGGCGTCGGGCCGCAGCGTCTCCTCGAGCACCACCAGGGCGAGCGGGGTGACCGCCGGCGGCGGGTCCGAGTACGGGTTGTCGGGCAGGCCGCCCGAGGCGCGGCCGAAGGCGACGACGCGGCGCCCGGCCTTGGTGTTCTGCTCGAGGCTGCGCTGCAGCGGCACCGGCAGGGCGAGGGAGCCGCGGGCCATCAGCACGTCGGGGGCGCCGAGCACGTAGGTCTCACCGCGCCCGAAGCTGAGGCCGCTCCACTTCCACTCCGACGAGAACGGCACCTCGGCCCGGACTCGCTCTCCCCTCGCCGGATAGTTCTCCGCAATCGCCTCGAGGGTGCGGTTGCGCTCCCCCGAGCTGGCGGCGAAGCGGGCCAGCGCCTTCTGGGCCATGCTCGCCTCAGAGAGATCGGTGACGTCGACGGAGACGAGCTCGAGCTCCCCGCTGGTCAGCGTGCCGGTCTTGTCGACGCAGATCGTGTCCACCGCCGCGAGCGCCTCGGTGGCGCTCATCTGCTGGACCAGCGTGTCCATCCGCGCGAGGCGCACGGCGGCGACGGCCAGGGTGACGCTCATCAGCAGCACGAGGCCCTCGGGGATCAGCGTGATCAGCCCGGCCGTCGCGGTCTGCGCGGCGTCGTGGATCGGGGTGCTCCGAGCCTGCAGGGCGAAGATCAGGACGACGGCGAGCGGGATCATCAGCCAGGTGCTCGCCTTCAGGACCAGGTTGATCTCGTCCTGGAGCGGGGAGGGCGGATGGCGGAAGGTTCGCGCCTCCCCAGCGACCTGCTCGGCGTAGCTGTCCTCGCGCACGGCGTCGACCTCGTAGTAGCCCGAGCCGTTGATGCAGAAAGCACCCGAGAGCGCGCGCTGGCCGACCCGCTTGCGGACGCCGTCGGCTTCTCCCGTGAGAACGGACTCGTCCACGGTGAGGCCGCGGCTCTCGGTCACCTCGCCATCGGCGACCAGCTGATCGCCGGGCTCGACCCGGATCCAGTCGCCGGGGACGACCTCCTCGGCTCGCAGCTCGACCAGCTCCCCGTCGCGGACGACCTTCGCCTTCGGCGCCACCAGCAGGGCGAGGCTCTCCAGCGTCTCCTTCGCCTTGAGCTCCTGCCGGATCCCGATGTAGCTGTTGATCACCGCGATGAATCCGAAGAGCGCGTCGGCGAAGAGCCCGAGCGCGAGCATGATCACGAAGAAGACTCCGATGATCAGGTTGAAGAGGGTGAAGACGTTGCCCGCGACGATGCTCGCGACCGAGCGGCTCGTCCGGTCCTCGAGCGGGCCGAGCTGGCGGAGCCGCTTGGCGGCCTCCTGGCTGGAGAGTCCCCCGGGATGGCGCTGGTCGCTCACTGTCGCATTGTTAGCGAAGCGCTCCTGCTGAGTCCCAGAACCAGTCCTCGAAGTTCCGGACAGCGCCTTTTCGCAACCGGCGTCTGCCGAAGTGGGCCAGCTCCTCCCCGACGCCGACCGCGCTCCGTGCCGCCACCCCCGGCAGCCCCGTCTGATGCGCGCGCAGCCCGATCGGCTGGCAGCGGCTGTGGGGCACGAGCCGGCGGCCACGGTCGCGCGGGTAGGTCTCCGGCAGGCCGGCATCCCGGCAACCGGCGTCCGTGACGACGTTCAGGTAACGGTCCTCCGGCACGGTTGCCCGGACCAAGGTTGGGCCGGCTCCCGGGCGCAGGTCCTCGGGGCCGTAGGGCTGCTGCTCCAGGCGCCGGTAGACGTTGGCGCGGGCGACCGCGACGCTCCGGCAGAGATAGACGACCGGGAACGACTCCGGCGGGTTCCACCGGCCGCCGCGCTCCGCCGCGTACCGCCCGTCGAGCGGGTCGTCCCAGTCAGGATCCGCGACGCGCAGGTACGGCCCGCCCCGCCGGATCGTCCGCACTCAGGCGGTTGCGCCCCAGTCGAAGGAGCGCCGGATCTCCGCCTGCAGCTCGTCCTGGCGGTCACGCTCGATCATCTCGAGCATGGAGAGGCCGCCGTAGGCCTTCGCTGGGCGGCGTGCGACGCCCGGGATCCGCTCGGGCTTGAGCCGGTGCTGGAGCAGATCGCAGATCGCGGCGACCGTCGCCAGCTTCGCCATCCGGTTCGAGGGCACACCGCGCTCGCGCCACTGGCCCACGGCCTGTCGGCTGACGCCAAACAGGCGCCCCAGCTCGGTCTCGGAGAGCTCGAGGGCCTCGGCGACGGGGTCGAGCAGGGTGGGGGTGAGCACCGGGCTCATCCAATCCATCGTAGCGCAAGCATTTCGCAAGCGCGGCGCGCAAAATATCCTCAATAGTGAGAACAGGACTTCTGTCCAGGACGGCCATCCGGGGTTGATTGACGGAAGGTGACGCCCGACTCAACCTACGTGTCGGTACTGATCAGGAGGATCACGCTGGCCGCCTTGATGGCCGCTCTCGTCGGGGGCACGTTCGCCCTGCCGGCAAGCTCGAAGCAGGGCCCGCTCGCCCATGCCAGCAAGTGCAAGAAGCACAAGAAGAAGCACAAGCGGGCGGCACATTCCGCCAAGAAGAAGAAAAAGAAGAAGAAGTGCAAGCGCGGCGGCGGCGGCCAGAGCGGCGCCGCCCTGCCCGGGCAGGCGACGCATCCGTCCGCCACGCCACCGACGCAGGTCCCGACTCCCACGGTCAGCGACATCGCGGTCGCGAGCAACCCGGTCCTGGGCGGCGACTCGACCACGGGTCAGGTGACGATCAGCGGCCCCGCTCCGAGCGGCGGTCAGCAGGTTGATCTCCAGAGCGATACCGGTCGCGCCTCGTTCCCGTCCGGGAGCGTCGTGGTCGCGGCCGGTCAGACCACAGCGAGCTTCTCCGTCGACACGACGCCGGGACCGTCCGTGAGCGCGACCCTGAAGGCGTCGATCGGCAGCAGCAGCGATCAGGTCGCGCTGAGCGTCGTCTCCGCCCCGAGCGTGGTGTCGGTCTCGCTCGAGCACGCCTGCTTCAGGCCCGGAACCTACTCCGCGAACCGGGTGACGCTCGACGTTCCGGCTCCCGCGGACACGGCTGTCTCGCTGGGGAGCAACGACTCGGCGTTCGACGTGACGCCGGGATCCACCACCGTCCCCGCCGGCTCGAAGACGGCCCTCTTCGGCGCTCTCGCCGGCAGTCCGGTATCGCCGGTGACGGCCACCGTGACGGCGACCCTCGGCTCCTCGACCGCGACCGCCGATGCCGAGGTGAGCGCAAGCCCCTCCGCCGTGTCCGAGGTCTCCCTGCACCCCAACAGCGTCGGCGTCGCCATCAACCAACACATCGGCACGGTGACGCTGGACTGCGAGGCGCTGGGGGACACGGTGGTCACGCTCTCGTCGGATCAGCCGAGCGTGGCCAATCCATCGCAAACGACCGTGACCGTGCCGGACGGCGAGACGAGCGCGACCTTCAACGTCGACACGTTCGAAATCGGCACCGCGAAGATCAGCGCCGACACCGGAACCGGCGGCCCGCAGCAGGCGACGCTCGAGGTCGGCAGCCTCGGGACCTAGGCGCTAGGCCGCGGCCTCGGAGAGCCGCTCGCGCCAGTAGAGCACGGACGCCTCCTGCTCGAGGCGCAGGCGACGCGCCTCCAGGGCCTCCTCGTAGAGGCCGGCGGTCTCCCGCTCGCGCTCCAGCTCGCTATAACGCTCGAGCAGGTGCTCTGCCTGCTGCGCGCGATATTCCATCTGCTCGGGCGTCATGCCCCTCTTTTCGGCCCCCCGGCGGCCGGACTTCACCCCAGAAAACAGGATGAATCACTAGAGTCGCGCTCCACATGGGTTTGAAGCTTGGACTCAACCTCGGCTACTGGGGCATCGGCCCGCAGGGAGACGAGGCCACGGAGATCGTGCTGGCCGCGGAGCGCGCCGGCTTCGACTCGGTCTGGGCGGCGGAGTCCTACGGCTCCGACGCCGTCAGCGTGCTCGCCTACCTGGCCGCGAAGACCGAGACGATCCAGCTCGGCGCCGCGATCCTGCAGGTCCCTGCCCGCCAGCCCGCGGCGGCGGCGATGGCCGGGGTCACGATCGACGCCCTCTCCGGTGGCCGCTTCATCTTCGGCTTCGGCCCCTCCGGCCCGCAGGTCTCGGAGGGCTGGTACGGCGTCCCGTACGAGAAGCCCTGGGGGCGCACGCGCGAGTACGTCGAGATCGTCAAGCAGATCGTGGCCCGCGAGGGCAAGCTCGAGTACGAGGGCAGGCACTTCAAGCTCCCGCTGACCGAGGGGGAGGGCGTGACCGGCCAGGGCAAGGCGCTGAAGCTCAACGTCCACCCGGTGCGCAACCAGATCCCGGTCTACCTCGGCGCGATCGGCCGCAAGTCCGTCGAGATCGCCGCCGAGATCGCCGACGGCTGGATCCCGATCTTCTTCTCCGTCGACAAGTGGCAGGACGCCTGGGGCGAGCACATCGAGGCGGGCCTCAGCAAGTCCGGTCGGACGCGTGAGGACTTCGCCGTCTCGCCGTCGGTGCAGGTCGCGATCGACGGCGACCTGGATGCGGCACGCGGCCTCGTCAAGGCCGGCCTCCTCCTCTACCTCGGCGGCATGGGATCGAAGAAGACGAACTTCTACGCCGACCTGACCCGCCGCTTCGGCTTCGCCGAGGTCGCGGACGAGGTCCAGTCGCTCTACCTCGACGGGAAGCGCGAGGAGGCGTACAACGCGATTCCGGACGAGCTTGTCGACGCCACGGCGATGATCGGAACCGAGGACGAGGTCGCTGAGCGCGTCAAGCGCTTCGCCGACGCCGGAGTCGACCGCATGATCGTCTCGCCGATGCACGGGAACCACGAAGAGAACGTGCGCTGCCTGGAGAAGCTCGCCGGGCTGGTGGGCGCCGGCGCACCCGCCTAGCCGGCGTGTCGGAGACCGACATCGCCGTCGTCCGCAAGCAGTTCGAGGCGGTCAACGCGCGCGACTTCGAGCGGGCGATGAGCTTGTACGCGGAAGATGTCGTCCTGGTCGTGCCCGGTGCGGACGTGAAGACCGGCACGTTCGAGGGCAAGGAGGCTGTGGGGGAGTGGTTCGGCGACTGGTTCCGGCAGTTCGGGCCGGACTACCGCTTCGACATCGACGAAGCGCGGGAGCTTCCCGGCGGCCACATCCTGATCCACGCCGAGCATGGCGGCCGGGGCCGCGTCAGCGGCGCCGTGGTCCGCGACGACACGACCTATCTGTACCGCGTGCGTGACGGGAAGGTCACGCACGTCGCGTTCTTTTGGCAGCGCGAGGATGCCCTCCGGGCCGCCGGAATGGTGGGGCGGTCGGAAGGCGAAACCCACTAGATTGCCGCGACCTAATCCCCGCGCAGGGGGGTGAATCGTCCGCATGAAGATCGGAGTCCCAAAGGAGACCGCAGAGGGAGAGCGCCGCGTGGCGCTCGTCCCCGACGTGGTCAAGCAGCTTGTCGAGAAGGGGGGCGAGGTGGCGGTCGAGCCCGGCGCGGGCGAGGGCGCCTCACATCCCGACTCCGAGTACACGGACGCAGGCGCCAAGGTCGGCGATGACGTCTGGAGCGCCGACGTCGTCCTCAAGGTCACCGCGCCCACCGACGAGGAGGTCGGCCGGCTGCGGCAGGGACAGATTTTGATCGGGTTCCTCGAGCCCCTCACCAATCCGGCGCTCGCCCGGTCGCTGGCCGAGAAGGGCGTCACCAGCTTCGCCGTCGAGGCGATCCCGCGGATCACGCGCGCCCAGTCCATGGACGCCCTCTCCTCCCAGGCCAACCTGGGCGGATACATGTCGGTGCTGATCGCCGCGCGGGAGTCCGGCAAGCTCTTCCCGATGATGACCACGGCGGCCGGGACGGTCCCGCCCGCCAAGGTCCTCGTCCTCGGGGCCGGCGTCGCCGGGCTCCAGGCGATCGCCACGGCCAAGAGGCTTGGAGGCATCGTCACCGGCTTCGACGTGCGCTCCGTGGTCAAGGAGCAGGTCCAGTCGCTCGGCGGCCGCTTCCTCGAGGTCGAGGCCGTCAAGGACGCGGAGGGTGAGGGCGGATACGCACGACCTCTGACCGACGAGGAGAACGAGAAGCTGCGCCAGGAGCTCGGCGAGGCGGCCAAGCGCCAGGACGTGATCATCACCACGGCGCAGATCCCCGGCAGGCCCGCGCCGCGCCTGATCACCGCCGACGCCGTCAAGAGCATGCAGCCTGGATCGGTGCTCATCGATCTCGCCGCCGAGACGGGCGGCAACGTCGAGGGCTCGAAGCCGGGGGAGACCGTCGAGGTGGACGGCGTCAAGATCATCGGCCCGGCGAACCTGCCGAGCCAGATGGCCGGGAACGCCTCCGCCCTCTACGCCAAGAACCTGCAGAACCTGGTCGAGCTCCTGATCACCGAGGAGGGCGACCTGAAGGTCGACACCGAGGACGAGGTCATCGCCGGCTCGCTGCTCACGAAGGACGGCGAGATCGTCAACGAGAGAGCCAAGGAGGCTGCCAACCAATGAGCCTGATGACCGAGATCACGATCTTCGTCCTCGCGGCCTTCGTGGGCTTCGAGGTCATCTCCAAGGTTCCGACCACGCTTCACACCCCGCTGATGTCGCAGACGAACGCGATCCACGGCATCGTCATGCTCGGCGGCCTGATCGTCATCGGCTCGGCCGACGACAGCCTCGAGAAGGTGATCGGCGTGATCGCGATCGCATTCGGGACGATCAACATCGTCGGCGGCTTCATGGTGACCGACCGGATGCTCGGCATGTTCCGCGGCCGGGACCGGAAGCCGAAGAAGGAAGCGGAGGCCGAGACCGTCAAGCCGACGGAGGCCGGTCAGTGATCACAGCCCCGCCTCTGGCGCTGGCGGAGAACAGCGACTTCGTCACCGCCTGCTACATCGTCGCCTTCTCACTCTTCATCTTCGGGATCCGGCAGGGCACGCACCCGCGCACCGCCCGCCGCGGCAACATGATCGCCGCCGCGGGGATGGTGATCGCGATCGCGATCACGCTCTCCCTGGACGTGATCGGCAACGGGGGACTGATCCTGGTCGGGATCCTGATCGGCACTGCGGTCGGCGTGTTCGCTTCCTACCGCGTCCAGATGACCGACATGCCGCAGATGGTGGCGCTCTACAACGGCGTAGGCGGCGGAGCCGCTGCGCTGATCTCCTGGTCCGAGTTCCGCCACGTCACCTCGGTCTCCTCGAGCATCCCGCTCGACACCTTCGTCCCGATCCTGTTCTCGACCGTGATCGGCTCTGTCTCCTTCTTCGGATCGAACATCGCGTTCGGCAAGCTGCAGGCGATCATCCCCAGCCGGCCCGTGCAGTTCCCGGGCCAGCACATCTTCAACGCGCTGCTTCTGGTGGCGATCCTGGCCGGGTGCATCGTCCTCGGCATCGACCACGATTCGCCGTCCCAGGGCCTCTACATCGGGGTACTGATCGGCGCGGCGATCCTGGGCAACCTCTTCGTGCTGCCGATCGGCGGCGCCGACATGCCGGTCGTGATCTCGCTGCTGAACGCCTTCACCGGGCTGGCGGCCGCCGCGGCCGGGTTCGCTCTCGACAACGTCGTTCTGATCGTCGCCGGCACGCTGGTCGGCTCCTCGGGAACCATCCTCACGCTCGAGATGAGCCGGGCGATGAACCGCTCGATCGGGAACCTGCTCTTCTCCGGCTTCGGAGCTGTCAGCGCCGGTGCGGGGGAGAGGGAGGAGCGCCCGGTCCACTCGATCGGGGCCGAGGACGCGGCGATCAAGCTCGGCTACGCCGACTCGGTCGTCTTCGTCCCCGGCTACGGCATGGCCGTCGCGCAGGCTCAGCATGCGGTCAAGGAGCTCGCGAACGAGCTCCAGAAGCGCGGGGTGGAGGTCAACTTCGCGATTCATCCCGTCGCCGGGCGCATGCCCGGGCATATGAACGTGCTGCTCGCGGAGGCCGACGTGCCCTACGAGCAGCTCAAGGAGATGGACGAGATCAACCCGGAGATGCCCCGCACCGACGTGGCGGTGGTGATCGGCGCCAACGACGTCACCAACCCCGCCGCCAAGGATGACCCCGACTCGCCGATCGCCGGGATGCCGATCATCGAGGTCGACCAGGCCCGCGAGGTGATCGTCATCAAGCGGTCCCTGAGCCCCGGGTTCGCCGGCATCGACAACGACCTCTTCTACAAGGACAACACCTCGATGCTGTTCTCGGACGCGAAGGGCGCCGCGTCCGACATCGCGGCGCAGGTCGAGGAGCTCTAGCTCAGTCCTTCGGGCGGCGGAAGCGCGGCAGGGCGAGCCCGATGACGAAGCCGAGGGCAGCCGCGAGCAGCAGCGCGAAGATCAGGGGGATGTTCGTGGTCGAGAAGAAGAACTTCACCTCGACCTTCTGGGTGTTCTGAAGGACGAAGATCGCGGCGAGCACCACCGCCACGATCGTGACGTAGAACCTCGCGCCTCTCTCCGTCTTTGCCGGGGTTCGGCAGGTCGGCGTTCACGGCGCGACCGTACCACGGGTCCGGCTCTGATCGGTGGGGCCATCGGCACGTCTGTGTGGGTTCCGGCACGGCTCACGGCCTAGCTTGATTCGCGTGTGCTCGGACCAGATCGGGGCAGGGGACGGTCGAGTGGATCGCGCTGATCGCTCTCGTCTCGACGGCGCTCGGGGCGCTCGCCTGGCTCGTCGGGCTGCGGCTGCCGGGCATGGCGCTCGCCCATGAGATCGGCGAGCGGATCGTCTGCGCGGTCAAGCTGAGCTACGGATGCCGCAGCGATCCGCTGCTGGCCGCCACCTACGGCGACCTGGCGAGCGAGGTGCGCGACAACGCCCCGCGAATCGTCTACGAGCACGGGATGAGGGCGCTGCCGGTCGACTTCCGGAGCTGCCGGTCACCGGCCTGCTCAGATGGCCCGGAGACGGGTCGGGTCACGCACTCCCTCGCCGGCCGGCCCGTGACCGCCTTCACCCATGTGGTCGACTGCCGCGATCCCGATGCCGCCGGTCAGCGCGGATACGACTGCTCGGGGGAGCGCGCCGGCCGCGTCTACGTCCAGTACTGGACCTACTACGGGGACTCGGCCACCTCCCGCGCCCTCTACGGCGCGAAGGGCTATCACCGAGATGACTGGGAGGGCTACCAGGTCCGCATCAGCCCGGACGGCTCCGTCGACGCGCGCGCCAGCTCCCACAACGGCTACAACGGGGCGGATGCTCCGGGGGTGGACTGGGCCTCCGACGCCTCGGGCAAGGTTCCCGGCGCGACCGCCGTCAGGGACGCGACCGAGTCGCTCGGGCTCCGCGGCGAGCGGGGTTGGACGCCGTCCGAGGGCACGCTCTACGTCTCCGGCGGGAGCCATGCCGGTCACGCGACCGAGGGATCGCTGAGCCGCGAGCTCACCGGCCTGCTCGCGACCGAGATGCTGGCGCTCGGCGCGCGGCCGGTGCCGGGTCCGCTCGGGCCGCAGGAGGAGCGCCATCGTCAGGAGCTGCTCGCCCACCGCCTCAGGACCTCGCTGTTCGGCCCGGGAGCGCGGACCACCCCGCGCGGCAGCCTCAGGCTGGTTCCGATCGAGGCCGTCACCGGCCGGGACGCCGATTCGTTCGCGATCAGCCCTCCCTGGCGGAAGCGGGTCTACGCCGACCCCGAATACGCGGGCACCGACTGAGCTGTACGAGCTGTCGACCCCAAAGATCAGTGATTTTCCCCCTGGACATTCGTTCGAATCCGTAGACAATGGCGCGATGCCTTCGACTCGCCGCTCAAGGGGGAGCGGTCACCGGGCGCTTGCGCACCTGGTGCTGCTGCTTGCCGCCTGCCTGGCCCTCGCGCTGCTCTCCCTGACCGTCTTCGGGGGCGACCGGGTTCAGGCGGACCCGCCGAACCCGCCGCATGGCGACGGCGTCCACCCCGGGGGCGGCAACGGCGGCCTGGACAACAGCGGGCACACGCTTCACCCGAATCCGCAGCCGCCTCCGCCTCCGCCTCCGCCGGACAACCCGCCGCCCGACAACCCGCCTCCCCACGATCCCCCACCGGACAACCCGCCCCCGCCGGACAAGCAGCCCAGCGGAGGAGGAGGCGGTGGCGGCGCGTCCACGTCCACCGGCTCGACAGCGACCGGCCTCGGCGGGGTGGCGGGTGCCACCGCCAGCGGGCACGCCGGCGGTCACTCGCGATCCGGAGGCCCAAGCGGCAGCGTGATCGTGAAGCCGCACCAGAATCCGGCGGGAGGGACCGTGCATCGCAAGGCGGCTAAGACGATCCAGGGGGGCAAGGTCGCTGCCGCAGTGGCGCCGCCGGCATCCTCCGTCGCTGCGCCTGAGGGCAACACGAACCGCTCGACGTTCGCGGACCGGCTGCTCTCCCCGACCCAGGTCGACCTCTCCGCCAAGAACCTCGGCGAGGGCGGCCTCTTCGCCCTCCTGCTTGCGGCGCTGCTCTACCTGCCGGTCACGATCTTCAACAAGGCGACCGAGAAGAACCACGAGGCCCTGAAGCGGATGATGTCGAAGCCTCGCGCGGCGCTTCTGTTCCTGTTCGGGTGGATCCCGTTCCGCGGGCATCCGGTGTTCACCCTCACGCTCGGCGTGGTGGCGAGCGCGGTGCTCTTCTCGTTCATCGAACCGGGATTCCCGACGGAGGACGGAGCCGCCCAGTACCTGATCGGGATGATGCTCGGCTTCGCGCTCGTCTCGATCGTCTTCTTCACCACGTGGCGGCTCGTGATCCACCGGCTGGAGCCCGGCAGCAAGGGCGAGTGGAAGCTCTATCCGCCCTTCATCTTCCTGGCGGCCTTCCTGGTGGTGATGGCCCGGCTCGCTCACTTCATCCCCGGAGTCGTGCTGGGCACCGTGGCCGAGTACGAGCCTGCGAAGCGGCTCAGCGTCCGGACCGGGGGCATCCGCGTGGCCGTCACCTACGGCGCGCTGATGGTCCTCGGGCTGGCGGCGTGGTTCGCCTGGATCCCGGTCGAGCACGCCGCCTCGAAGGAGGGAGCGAGCAACCTGACGCTGATCCTCGACTCGGCCCTCGCGATCACCTTCGTCTCGGGGCTCGAGTCGGTCGCGTTCGGGCTGCTGCCCATGCGCTTCCTCGACGGCAACGACCTCTTCACGTGGCGCAAGGGAGTCTGGGCCGCGATGTGGGGAGGAGCGCTGCTCTGGTTCTCGATCGTGATCCTCCACCCGGCGCTCAGCACCTACAGCGAGGAGAGCGGGCATCATGTCTTCTGGTTCGTGCTGCTCTTCTCGACGCTGATGATGATTGCCCTAACCACCTGGGGCTACTTCCGGATCCGCGATGCGCGCGAGGCGCGGGCCGCGGGAACCGAATCCTCCGCCTAGCTACTTCGGCGGCATGCGGAGGGCGCCGTCCAGACGGATCGCCTCTCCGTTCAGCATCGTGTTGGTGACGATCTCGCAGGCGAGATGGCCGTACTCCTCGGGCCGGCCGAGGCGCGAGGGGAAGGGGATGCCGGCGCCGAGCGCCTGGCGCTGCTCCTCAGGGAGGGCCGCGAGCAATGGCGTGTCGAACAGGCCGGGGGCGATCGTGTTGACGCGGATGCCGCGCCCCGCCATGTCCCGCGCGGCGGGGAGCGTGAGCCCGACCACGCCGCCCTTGGACGCGGCGTAGGCGACCTGGCCGATCTGGCCGTCCCAGGCGGCGATCGAGGCGGTGTTGATGCAGACGCCGCGCTCGCCGTGATCGTCGGCTTCGTTGTCCGACATGGCCGCGCAGGCCAGCCGGAGCACGTTGAAGGTCCCGATCAGGTTGACCTTGATGACGTTGTGGAAGATCTCGAGGTCGTGAGGGCCCTGCTTCGAAGCGGTGCGCTGGGCCCAGCCGATCCCGGCGCAGCAGACCGAGATGCGGAGTCCGCCCGGGGCGTCGGCGGCGGCGTCGACCGCTGCCTGCACGGGCTCGGGCTCCATCACGTTCACCTCCATGAACGCGGCGTTCTCACCGAGCTCCGAGGCCAGCGCCTCTCCCTTCTCGGCGTTCAGGTCGGCGATCACGACCGAGGCGCCGCGCTCGTGCAGGGCTCGGGCGGTGGCTGCGCCGAGGCCCGATGCCCCCCCGGCGACCAGGGCGCTTGCTCCGTCGATCCTCATCGGCGGAGGACCATATTTGAACGGCGCGGGACGTGGCTCGCGCGCCGAGCCGTCGCGGGCCAAGCCGATCGACGGGCCTCGCTAGTCTTGACCGATCGCGGAGGTTGCAGCTCCCACTACGGAGGGTGGTTCTCGTCCCGCTTCCGATCGCAAGGCCGAATTGGCCGCGCGGTTGGACGAGGCACGCCGTCACACCCTGAAGCTGGTCGAGCCGCTCAGCCACGAGCAGCTCAACCGCGTCTACGACCCGATCCTCAGCCCCCTGATCTGGGACCTCGGGCACATCGCCAACTTCGAGGAGCTCTGGCTCGTCCAGCGGATCGGCGGCCGCGAGCCGCTGCGCGGCGACCTCGGCGAGCTCTACGACGCGATTGAGCAGCCGCGCAAGCTCCGCGGGGAGCTTCCGATCCTGCGCGCCGACGAGGTCCGTCCCTACATGGACGGGGTCCGCCAGCGGACCCTCGAGGTGCTCGGACAGATCGAGCTGAGCCCGCAGGACCCGCTGCTGGCGGACGGCTTCGTCTACGAGATGCTCCTGGCTCACGAGCACCAGCACAACGAGACGATGCTGCAGCTCCTGCAGATGGTGGAGTCCTACGAGCCGGTGGAGATCGACGACGGCCCGGCCGCCGAGCCCGTCTCGGACGGGCCCGAGATGGTCCGGGTCGACGGTGGCGCGCACGAGATCGGTGCGGGCACCGACGGCTTCGCCTACGACAACGAGCGTCCCCGCCACCGCGTCGAGGTCGCGCCATTCCTGATCGACCGCGCCCCAGTGACCAACGAGGCCTACATCTCCTTCATCGAGCAGACCGGTGGTGAGCCTCCGATGTACTGGGAGCGCGACGGGGAGGGGGGCTGGGTCCGGGCCGCGATGGGGAGGACGGAGGAGGTCGACCCGCGGCTGCCGGTGATCCACGTCTCCTGGGAGGAGGCCGACGCCTTCGCCCGCTGGGCCGGCAAGCGCCTGCCCACCGAGCCGGAGTGGGAGGTGGCCGCCGCCGGGGCGAGCCGCGAGCGCGCCAACCTCGACGAGCTCTCCTTCGGCTGCGCGCCCGCCGGCGCCTACGCGGACTCGTCCACCGAGTGCGGCGCGGTGCAGATGCTGGGCGACGTCTGGGAGTGGACCAGCTCGGACTTCACCGCCTATCCCGGCTTCAAGGCCTTCCCGTATCCGGAGTACTCCGAGGTCTTCTTCGGCGACACCTACAAGGTGCTGCGGGGCGGGGCCTGGGCCACCCGTCGCGACGTGATCCGCACCAGCTTCCGGAACTGGGACCTGCCCATCCGCCGGCAGATCTTCTCGGGCATCCGATGCGCCAGGGACGACGTATGAACAGCATCGACGCCGCAGCGGCCGACCGCATCACCGTCGAGGTCAACCTGCCCCCGGGCGGGCCGCTGTCCGGCATGGCCGCGGACGTCCGTGCCGGGCTGACCAGCCCCTTCAAGGAGCTCTCGCCGCGCTACTTCTACGACGAGCGTGGATCCGAGCTCTTCGAGCAGATCACCGAGCTCGAGGAGTACTACCCGACCCGTTGCGAGCGGGAGATCCTCCAGACGCGGTCGTCGGACATCTGCGAGGCCGCGAACCGCCCGGCCAGCCTGATCGAGCTCGGGTCCGGATCGGCCCGGAAGACCCGCGTCCTTCTCGACGCCATGAAGAGCGTCGGCTGCCTACAGACCTATTGCCCGGTCGACATCTCCGAGGAGATCACCCGCGACACCGCCGAGCGGATCGCCGCGGAGTACGAGAACATCAACGTCCGAGGCCTGGTCTGCGACTTCGAGTTCGACCTCGAGCGCGTAGCGGTGGGAGGACCGCGCGTGATCGCCCTCCTCGGCGGCACCATCGGCAACTTCGCCCCCCACCAGCGCGCCAGCTTCCTGCGCCGGATCGCCAACCTGCTCGATCCGGAGGACCGCTTCCTGCTCGGCACTGACCTGGTGAAGGACCCAGCCGTCCTCGAGGCCGCCTACAACGACTCGAAGGGCGTCACCGCCGAGTTCAACAAGAACGTGCTCTCCGTCCTAAACCGCGAGCTCGAGGCGGACTTCGACGTCGACTCCTTCGAGCACGTTGCCCGCTGGGACCCGGAGAACCTCTGGATCGACATCCGGCTGCGGTCGCAGGCAAATCAGGTCGTGGACGTCTCGGCTCTAGACATGCTGGTCCCCTTCGGGGCGGGGGAGGAGATGCGCACCGAGATCTCCACCAAGTTCCTGCGACCGGGCCTCGAGGGCATCTACGCCGAGGCGGGCCTGGAGCTCACCGACTGGTGGACCGACTCGGACGGTCTCTACGCGCTGTCGCTCGCCCGCGCGGTCTAACCCGAAACGAACTGCCCGTGGAAGCCGTAGGGGATGTGGTGCGGCGCCTCCGCGCGCGCCAGCTCCGTCAGGTCCGCCGCGTCGAGGACGAGCATGAACGAGTTGCCCGAACGCGCGTCGAAGACGACGGAGAGCAGCACGCCCGTGTCCTCATCGGCTGAGTCCGGTGCGGCCACGAAGACCGGCTCACCGGGGCTGCAGCCATCCTCGCTCCAGGCGATCGAGTCGCGCGTCTCGGTATCGACCTTGACTATCCGGTCGAGCCAGCCCGACTTCGCGTCGATCCCCCAGACGTAGCGGTAGAGGCGCTCGTTGTTTCGGCCGTAATTGATCCGCGGCAGCTCGAGGCCGTCGGCGAGCTGATCGTGGCTCACCTTCCGCGAGTCGAGGTCGATCCGGAAGCGGCGCATCTCGGCCCGGGCGGCCGGCTTGCCCTCGCGCAGGCGGTCGAGGTAGAGGTCCTCGACGATCTGCGCGTTTCCGTAGGTGCAGGCGTCGACCACGACCGCACCGTCCTCTTCAAATGCGTTCACGTGGTGGAAGCAGAAGAACGGGTCGGTCTCGAAGGGGCCGGTCGCCTCGCCGGTGCGGCGGTCGACAAGGGTGAACCGCGTGCCGAGCTCCGGCTTCCAGCGGTAGTTCTCGATGTAGGGCCGGCCCGAGAGGGGAATGCTGATCGGGTTCACGACCAGCGGGAACTCGGCCAGCACCAGCCAGCGCTCCGTCAGTCCGAACGAGTGCATGTAGGCGGGCTCCCTGACGGGGAGCTGACCGATCACCCGGGGCTTCTCGGCATCGGGGCCGAGGTGGAAGAAGCGATAGCTGTTCCGCGGCCCGATCTTCGCCGCGTAGTTGAGCATCCCGCCGCTGGCTCGATCGAGGTGGGGGTGCGCCGTGGTCAGCATTCCGGGCGGCTTGTAGGCGACGCCGGCGGTCTCCAGCGTCTCGCCGTCGAACTCGACCGGGATGGGCGTCTCGGTCATCGAGATGTAGCGCTCGCCGAGCTTCACCAGGTTGACGTTCGCGTTGTCCGTGAGCTTGGGGGAGAACATCGAGAAGACTCGCGCGAACAGGGAGCGGCACGGATCGGTCGCGAACTCGGAGTAGACGATCTCGCCCTTCTCCTCTGCCGCCCGGTAGGCCTTCGTCTGCAGGAAGCGGTTGGCGTACGAGACCTCACCATCCGAGATGCCGAAGCGATGCAGCATCGCGAAGCCGTCGAACCAGTGGCGCATGGTCTGCCGGCCGACCTCCCACCTGGCTGGCCCGGTGCGGACCAGCGAACCCTGGAGCCAGTCGGGGAGCCGCCCCTCGAGCGGCAGGCGATCGACGTGGGTCTCGTGGTCGAGGGAGTCGAATCCGGCGGTCAGGTCCTGCTTCGCGCTGGCTCGCTCGGCTACCTGGCTCATGGCTCCTCCTGAATAGTTCAATCCGTACGATTCGCACCGTATCGTATTCTGCCGCGCATGGCAACGATCCGACTGACCCCGACCTCCTACGTCGTCCTCGGCCTGATCGAGCAGATGCAACCCGCCTCGCCCTATGACCTGAAGCTGGCGGTCGCGATGGGGGTGGGCCAGTTCTGGTCGCTGCCGCACACCCAGCTGTACGCGGAGTGCGGGCGGCTCGCCGAGGCCGGGCTGCTCTCCGAGCGCCGCGAGGAGGGGGGCCGCCGGAGGCGCATCTACCGGCTGACGAAATCCGGCGCCGAGGCGCTCGACCGCTGGCGCTCCGAGCCGACCAGCGACCTCTACGAGCTCCGGGACGCGGGATTGCTCAAGCTCTTCTTCGGGGCGGATCCCAAGAAGCTCGCGCCGCAGCAGCTCGAGGCCCACGAGCAGAGGCTGCGCGAGTACGAGGCCCAGCTGGAGGAGTGCCGGCGGATGAAGGCGCCGCAGGGGACCATCCACGCCATCGAGGCCGGCGTCGGCCACGAGCGCGAGTACGTCCGGTTTTGGAAATTGATGCGAGGGCGCCCCGCAGGCGAAGCCGAGGAGCGACCCGGTTAGTTCAGGGGGCTAGCGCGTCGATCAGCTCGCCGAGTTTGTCCGGCGTGGTGATCGGCGTGATCACCGGCAGCGTGATCCCGCCCTCGACGAATGCCTGAAGCCGCTCCTTCATCTGCGCGGGCTCGCCGAAGATGAACATCTCCTCGATCAGGTCCCAGGGCGCCTGCTCGGCCGCCTTCTGGCGGTCCTTGGCGTTCCACGCCTCCACCATCGCGTCGATCCTCTCCCCGTAGCCGAGCCAGCGATAGAAGTTCTCGTAGACCGGAACGGTGATGTAGGAGGAGAACATGAAGCGGGCGAGCGGCTCGACCTGCTCGCGCTCGCCCGGGATGCAGAAGAAGCGGCAGAGCAGCTCGAACCCGTCCGGCGCCTCGCTCAGCTGCTCGACAACCTTCGGCAGGCCCTCCAGCGGGAGGAAGTTGGTGAACGCGCCGTCCGCCTTCTCGACGGCGAGCTTGAGCATCTTGCCGCGCAGCGCCGCCAGGATGATCGGGACCTGCTCAGCGGGCGGGCGCTCGAGCTTGAAGCCGCCGTCGGCGCGCTCGCCGGCCAGTGCCGTCCTCAGGAAGTCGATCGTCTCCGACATCTTCGAGAGCGGCTTTTCGAAGGGCATCCCGTTCCAGCCCTCGATGATCCGGTCCGAGGAGGCGCCGATCCCGAGGGCGAAGCGGCCGTGGGAGGCATCCGCGAGGGCGGCGGCCTCCTGGGCGAGCAGGGCGCGGCCTCTCTGCATGACGCCGACGACGCCCGTTCCGAGTCGGACCCGATCGGTCCACGCGGAGGCGAGGGAGAGCGGAGTGAAGCCGTCGGGGCCGTTGGTCTCGCCCGACCAGAGGTCGGTGTAGCCGGCGGCCTCGGCCCGCTTGAAGAGCTCCTCGTTGTCCGGCAGGCCGATCGCGGTGAGCGGAACGGTCAATCCCCAGCGCTGCGCCATAGCCGCGACCATAGTGAAACGGGTTGCTCATATCGGAGCACCCTCGCGTTACGTTCGGATAGGGTCGGCCGCGTGGATATGTCGAAGCTCGACCGCTCGGAGATCATCGGAATGGTCGCCGCCGTGGTGCTGGTCATCGCCCTCTTTCTCGAGTGGTTCTCGCTCTCGACGGACCCCAGCGTGGTCCAGCGCGGCAGCGATCCTGCGAACTGGGCCTGCGGCGTCGGCAACACGAGCTGCAGTGGCTGGGACACGTTCCCGATCGCGCGATGGCTCCTGCTTGCGGCCGCCTCGGCGCCGTTCATCCTCGCCTGGATCGTGATGCGCGGCCACGCCCTCTCCTGGCCGCGTGGCGAGCTGACCGCGATCGTGGGCCTGACCGCCTTCGTCCTGATCGCCTACAACGGCATCGTCGCCAAGCCCCAGGACGGGCTCGAGATCAGCCTCTCTTTCGGCTACTGGCTGGCGCTGCTCGCCTCGATCGGGATCTTCATCTCCGGCGGGTTCAGGGCCGTGGAGAGCGGGGGCGGCGCGCGGAGGAAACCTCCGGCCACCTTCTAGCCGGCGCTCTTCCGTCTAGCCTCTGACTCGTGGCCGAAGCCGACGAACACGTGATCTCTCAGGACCTCCGGGACCCCTCGCACCCGGACCGCAACCTGGCGCTCGAGCTCGTCCGCGTGACCGAGGCGGGCGCGCTCGCGGCAGGCCGCTGGGTGGGCCTCGGCGAGAAGGAGAGCGCCGACGGCGCGGCGGTGGACGCGATGCGCCTGATGCTCGACACGGTGCCGATGGACGGCGTCGTCGTGATCGGGGAGGGCGAGAAGGACGAGGCACCGATGCTCTACAACGGCGAGGAGATCGGCGACGGCAGCCCGCCGGTCGTCGACATCGCCGTCGACCCCCTCGAGGGAACGACGCTGACGGCGCGGGGCATGCCCTCAGCGCTGTCGGTGATCGCCCTCTCCGAGCGGGGCACGATGTTCGACCCCGGCCCCTGCGTCTACATGGAGAAGATCGCGGCGGGACCGCGTTCCGCCGACCTGATCAGCCTCGACGAGCCCCTGGAGGACGTCATCCGCAAGATCGCCGAGCGCAAGGGCGGGGCGACCAGCGACGTCACGGTGATCATGCTCGACCGCCCGCGTCACGAGGAGGCGATCGCCACGCTGCGCGAGGTCGGGGCCAGCATTCGCTTCATCTCGGACGGCGACGTGGCCGCTTCGCTCTTCGCGGTGATGCCGAATACCGGCATCGACCTGCTCTGGGGCGTCGGCGGGACTCCCGAGGGCGTGCTCTCCGCTTCGGCGATCAAGTGCATGGGGGGCCGCATCCTGGGCCGCCTCTGGCCACGCGACGACGGGGAGCGCAAGGCCGCGGAGGACGCGGGCTACGACCTCAGCCGGATCCTCGACACCGGCGACCTCGTCTCCGGCGACGACGTCTTCTTCGCCGCCACCGGCGTCACCGATGGTGACCTGCTCGACGGGGTCCGCTACCTCGACGACGGGCACGCCACCACCGAGTCCCTGGTGATGCGCTCGCGCTCGGGCACGATTCGCCGGGTCCAGGCGACCCACAACCGCCCGAAGCTGCGCGAGGTCGTGGGCGAGCGGTACGGGTAGACGGCTTCGCCATCAGATCGCGGCCACAAGCGGCCGCCCCACATAAGTCGCTGCGGGCTTCGCCCTTCGCTCCGAAGTGGAGCGGCCTGGTGGCCGCTAGCCCTCCATGGGGAGCGAGCCCGTGTCGTCATGCTCGTGGCGCAGTGAGTTGATCACCGCGCCGGCGAGCAGCGCCAGGCTGATCGCGTAGAACCACACCAGGGCGATCAGGATGAACCCGATCGTCCCGCCGATCCGGTGGAGGTCCGAGACGCTGGTCAGGTAGAGGGGGAAGATGTAGTTGCCGGCCGAGGTCACGAGCGCGAAGAACAGGGCGCCGGGCCACACCGACCGCCACGGCATGTGGCCCTTGGGAACGGCCCAGTAGATCGCCGAGATGATCAGGAAGGTCGCGACCAGGCCGCCGACTACGACGATCGCTGTCCGGACCACACCCCACTGGTCGAGGCCGAACGGCAGGCTGTTGGCACTCGTCAGCACGGCGCTCTCGACCGTAGGCACGGTCACGCTGGCCGCAAGCAGGAGGAGCAGCGCAAACAACATGACCAGCGACCAGCGCTTCTGCTGGACCCAGCCGCGGCACTCGACGTGGTAGATCCGGCAGAAGGCCGTGTCCATCGCGCCCCAGAACGACGCCCCGATCCAGATCCCGCCGACGGCGGCGGCGATGCCGATGGTCGTCGAGCTGGCGCGGACCCGGTCGATCGCGTGCTGCAGGGTGCCCTGCTCGATGTTCGGGAAGAGACGCTGGATGTCGAGCACGACGCTGTGCTCGATGTTCGCGCTGTTGACCACCTGCCCGAAGATGAAGAGGACGAGCAGGGCGAAGGGGAAGACGGCGAGCATCAGGTTGTAGGCGACCATGCCCGAGAGCCCCGTGATGTTCTCCTTGTAGGCGCGGTTCCAGAAAGCCTGCAGCCAGGGGTGCCGCCAGAAGTGCCAGGACGGGTGCTGGAGCTCTGGTCGTGCTTCGGTGGACGGGTCGCGCCTGCGGCGCGCCCTTGCGTAGACGCTCATGCGTAACGAACGTCCAGCGGGGGGTACCTCGAAGGGCGCCCGGAACTTTCCCGCGAGATGCTTGTTCTTTGCGTGGCAGGAGCGTTGCCACGCCTGGCGCGTGCGTTGAGTTCAAAAAGTAAAGTGGCTACCATAGGCACGGACGTTCGAGGAAGACTCGCGAGACTAGGTGTGAAGAAGCATCGGAAGCGCGGACGCAGCCCGGCTGCTCCGCGTTTTTGTGGCCTTTGAGGGGGATTGGAGTAAAGGTTTTTCGTCAGCGGCCGACATGAGTAGAGCCCGCCAGAATTAGGTAAGAAGCCGGGCAGCCAGGAAATTGACAGTCACCCAGGAAGGAAGAGCGTAGGCGAATGCTCGTAGCTGAGATCCAAGAACTTGAAGAAGTGAAGACGCTGGTCACCAGGGGCCAGCAGCTCGGCGTGCTCACCTTCGGCGACGTGGCCACTGCCGTGTCCGAGGTGGAGCTGGACGAGTCCGACGTCGAGGACCTGTACGGACACCTCGAGAAGGCCGGCATCGAGCTGGTCGAGGACCTCGATCCGGCCCAGAAGGCGGCCGCCGAGAACGAGCGGTCCGACGGCAAGCGGGGTGGGCGCAAGAAGAAGGCGCTCGACCTGAAGCCGGACATGACCACCGATTCCCTGCAGCTCTTCCTCAAGGACATCGGCAAGGTCAGGCTGCTCACCGCGGCCGAGGAGGTCGAGCTCGCCAAGCGCATCGAGCGCGGCGACCTCGACGCCAAGCAGAAGATGGTCGAGTCGAACCTCCGACTGGTCGTCTCGATCGCCAAGAACTACCGCAACCAGGGCCTGCCCTTCCTCGACCTGATCCAGGAGGGCACGCTGGGCCTGGTGCGTGCGGCGGAGAAGTTCGACTACCGCAAGGGCTTCAAGTTCTCGACCTACGCGACCTGGTGGATCCGCCAGGCGATCGCCCGCGCGCTCGCCGACAAGGCGCGGACCATCCGCATCCCGGTCCACGTCGTCGAGAAGCTCAACAAGATCGGCCGTGCGGAGCGCAAGCTGGTCACCGAGCTGGGCCGCGAGCCCACCCCGGAGGAGATCGCCGAGGTCACCGGCATCGAGCCCGAGGAGGTCGACTCGATCAAGCGCTCGGCCCAGGCTCCGGTCTCCCTCGAGAAGCCGGTCGGCGACGAGGAGGAGTCGGAGTTCGGTCAGTTCATCGCCGATGAGCGCGCCGAGTCCCCCTTCGAGCGCGCCGCCGAGCTGCTCACCAAGGAGGCGCTGAAGGAGGCCCTCGAGAACCTCTCCTACCGCGAGCGTCGCGTGCTCGAGCTCCGCTACGGGCTCGGCGGCGAGCATCCGCGGACCCTGGACGAGGTCGGTCGCACCTTCAACGTCACCCGCGAGCGGATCCGGCAGATCGAGAACCAGAGCCTCAAGAAGCTGCAGTCGCTCGCGGAGGCACAGAAGCTCCGCGAGGTCGCGTAGTCACTTCGCGACGGGCTGCAGCGCCAACTGGCGGGTGAGCAGGGCCCGCAGGTCAGTGAGCATCGGCTCGGGTTCTTCAACGACGTCGAACACGTGTAGCGGCGGAACTCGTCGCTGCGAGCCCGCGCTTCTCGCTCGCGCTGCCGATCCTGTTCCCAGGCGTGACAGGTGTCGTGGTAGCGGTAGCCGTCGAGCTCGATGGTGAGGCGCTGGTCTGGCCAGCGGCGGTCGACGTAGCGGCCGCCCGTGAGCTGGTTCGTCTCGGGAAGAGGGAGCCGGGTCCGGCGAACGGCGGCGACGAAGGAGGACTCCAAACGGCTGAGGCTGACGGGTTCGTCGCCCTGGATGACGCGCCGCAGCTCGCGGGTGCCGGGCCAGTTGTGGCGGCGAGCGAGGACTCGCTCCACGGCAGCGGGATTGACCCGGTGCCTGACGGCGGCCTCATGAAACGCGCGGGCGAGATCGGGTGGATCGAGGGCGGCCGCGAGGTCGATGAGCGTCCGAGGAACAGTCGTGACGGGGACCGATCGCCAACTTGTGCGGTCTCGCCGATCGATCGACCGGCATCGCTTGACGACCACTCCCCCGGGTCGTCGGTGATGGATAGTCAGAACTTCGGGCAATGAAGGAGGGTGCCTGAGGAGGTGGAGGAGATGCGCTGCGGCTCGGCCGGCAAGCAGGGAGCCGGGTCCACACGCCTTGACCGCCGCCAGGTAGTGCGCTTCGAGGCTCGGAGCGGCGTGTCCGACGCGGAAAACACCGCGATGAACGGAGATGAGGGTGCCGTTCGCAATCCGGGACTTAATCTCCGCGGTCGTGAAGCCGGCATCGAGCAGCTCCCGGCGCGTTACGACGCCGTGAGATCTGGCCGCCAACTCGGCGATCTCGGCCTGGACCGTGCGCATCGCGCATCTGCGGTCGCATATCGACCCTTAATCCGCACAGACCCCCGATTCGCCCCCTAATTCACCGCTTCGCCCGGTCCGCCGCCCCTTCATTGCCGGTTTTCGTGCGTCGTTGCGCCTCATCGGCGGTCTCATCGGGGCGGCACCCACTTTTGCTGATCTAGCTACGCGGGCCCACGCCCGATAGCGCTAGGGATGGGCTTTGACATCGATCAAGCGTTGACCTTCATGGTCGAGCGGGAGGGATCGGACCTCCATGTGAAGGTGGACTCGCCGCCCGTGGTGCGCGTGCACGGCGACCTCTGGGCGCTGAGGGGCACGGATCCGCTCACCTCCGACGACACCGAGAAGGCGCTTCACTCGATCGCCGACGAGCATCACCTCACCGAGTTCGAGGAGGCCGGTGAGGTCGATTTCTCCTACGAGCTGCCCGGCGTCTCCCGCTTCCGCGTGAGCGCCTTCCGCCAGCGCGGCGACGTCTCGATCGCCCTGCGCGCCATCCCCTTCTCGGTCCGGACCATCGACGACCTCGGTCTCCCGGATGTCGTCCGCCGGCTGGCCGAGGAGCCGCGCGGGATCATTCTGCTCACCGGGACGACCGGCTCGGGCAAGTCGACCACGCTCGCGGCGATGATCGACCACATCAACTCCACCCGGGCGCGTCACATCGTGACCATGGAGGACCCGATCGAGTACCTCCACCGGGACAAGCTCTCAATCATCAATCAGCGCGAGGTCGGCTCGGACACCCAGAGCTTCGCCAAGGCGATGCGGCGAGTCCTCCGGCAGGACCCCGACGTGATCCTGATCGGGGAGATGCGCGACGAGGAGACCGTCCGCACCGCGCTGTCCGCCGCCGAGACCGGCCACCTCGTCATGTCGACGCTCCACACCCTGGACGCGACCGAGACGATCAACCGCATCATCGACTTCTTCCCGCCGCACCTCCAGCAGCAGGCCCGCGTCATGCTGGCCTCGACGCTGAAGGGCGCGATCTCCCAGCGACTGGTGCCGCGGATCGACAGGGAGGGCCGCGTCGCCGTCTCCGAGGTCATGGCCGTCACCGGTCGTGTTCAGGACCTGATCCTGAACCCCGAGGAGACCGGGCGGATCACCGAGGTGATCGCGGAGGGCGACTTCTACGGGATGCAGACCTTCGACCAGGCCCTGCTGGGCTACGTGACCCAGGGCGTCGTCTCGGAGGAGGTCGCCATGGAGACGGCCTCCAGCCCGCACGACTTCAAGTTGATGCTCGCCGCCAAGGGCCAGCGGGCGAGCGGGATCGAGCAGGTGGCCTCATGAGGGATGCCATCAACAACAACCCCAAGGTCCAGCTGGGGCTGATCGGGGTGCTCGTCCTCCTGATGGCGATCGTGGTCCTGCCGTCGATGATGGGTAAGAAGGGGTCGAGCGACAGCGGCTCGACGACCAACACCGTCAGCGCGCAGGCGACGACGCCCAACGGCTCGGTCGACCTCACCGTCAAGACGACCCAGCCGACACCGGGCGCCACGTCCGGGACCGCCGGGGTCGCGCCGCAGGCCCAGACCGTGAGCCCGGAGGCTCTGGTGCCGGGACCGGGTCTGCCCCGTCCGGTGATCGAATCCTGGAAGAACGGTCAGGCCGTGGTCCTGCTGATCGTGCGCAACCACGGGATCGACGACCGCCTGGTCAGCCGCTCCGTACTGGGTCTGTCGGGCGACTCGGCCCTCTCGGTCTTCGTCGTCCACGCCAACCGGGTTGCCCGCTACTCGCGGATCACCCAGGGAGTGGGGGTGAGTCAGGTCCCCGCTTTGGTGATCGTCCGCCCGCGGAGGGTCACCGGTTCCGTGCCGGAGGCACAGGTCGCCTATGGCTTCCGAGACTCGCAGACCGTCGTGCAGTACGTCCACGACGCGCTCTACTCCGGCAAGGACAACCTGCCGTACAGCCCGAGGTGAGCGTCCCCAATGCGGGAGCTGCCTGACTACCTGCGCCCGCTGCCGGGCCCCAACGACGCTGGGGCAGGCGCCGCCGCGGCCGCGTCGCAGCAGCCGGGGGAGGAGAGCGGCACCCCCGGCCTGATCCCGCCGGTCAACCGCGGTCACACCGGAGGGTTCATCACCGACGCGATCCTGGCGCTCGGCTATGCCACCCAGGAGCAGGTGGACCAGGGGGTCATGCAGGCGCGGACGGCGGGGAAGCGCCCGGAAGAGATCCTGCTCGAGCAGGGCGTCATCGACTCCGAACAGCTCTCGCGCGCGACCGCGGAGCGGTACGGCCTCGACTTCGTGGACCTCTCGGCGTTCTCGATCGACATGGGAGCGGCGAACCTGATCTCGGTGAAGTCGGCGCGCCGCCACGGCGCCCTGCCGATCGCCTACGTGGACGAGAGCACCCTGCTGCTGGCGATGGCCGACCCGACCAACGTGCTCGCCCTGGACGACGTGCAGATGGCCACGGGCCTCAACTGCGCCGTCGCTGTGGCGCCGTACGCGGACATCGACGCTCTGATCACGAAGCTCGGGACGATGCAGAACACCGTCGCCGACGCGATCGCCGAGGGGGAGGAGGACGACGCTCAGCCGGCGGCGACCGAGATCACCGACATCCGGGCCTCGGCCGAGGACGGCCCGGTCATCAAGCTCGTCAACAGCATCCTGGGCCAAGCCGTGGCCGAGGGCGCCTCCGACATCCATTTCGAGCCCGGGGAAGGCGAGATGCGCATCCGCTTCCGGGTGGACGGCGTGCTGCAGGAGACCGCGCGGGTGCCGAAGCGAATGGTGGCCGGGGTGATCTCGCGCATCAAGATCATGAGCGAACTCGACATCGCCGAGAAGCGCGTACCCCAGGACGGCCGCGTGACTGTCCGGATCGAGGACCGGCGCATCGACCTCCGCGTCACCACCCTGCCGACGCAGGGCGGGGAGGGGGCCTCGGTCCGCATCCTCGACGAGGCCGGCGCGCTGCGGTCGCTGGACGACCTGGGAATGGAGGGAGAGGCGAGGCGCCGGTTCGAGGTCTCCTTCCGCAAGCCGTACGGCGCCGTCCTGGTCACGGGCCCGACCGGGGCCGGTAAGTCGACCACCCTCTATGCGGCGCTGCAGGAGATCAATCAGGTCGACCGCCACATTCTGACGATCGAGGATCCGGTCGAGTACAGGCTCAGCGGGGTCAATCAGATCGGCGTCAACCGCAAGGCCGGCCTGACCTTCGCGACGGGGCTGCGATCGGTGCTCCGCGCCGACCCCGACGTGATCATGGTCGGAGAGGTCCGAGACGCCGAGACCGCGAGGATCGGGATCGAGGCCGCCCTCACGGGCCACATGGTGCTCACCACGCTGCACACGAACGACGCCCCGGGCGCGATCACGCGGCTGCAGGAGATGGGCATCGAGTCCTTCCTGACGTCGTCCGCGCTCGAGTGCGTGGTCGCCCAGCGACTGGCGCGGACGCTCTGCGCGCACTGCAAGAAGCGCGCGGTCGTCAGCCGCGCCGCCCTCGAGGAGGCCGGCTTCCGGGTCGGGACGGACCTCGAGGTGTACGAGCCGGTCGGCTGCTCGCGCTGCCACGGCTCCGGCTATCGCGGGCGGCTGGGGATCTACTCCGTGATGGTCCTCAGCGAACGGATCAAGGAGATGGTGGTCAACCTGGCCCCGGAGGCGGAGGTCGCGGCCGCGGCGCTCGAGGAGGGGATGCTCACGCTCCGACAGGCGGGCATGGAGAAGGTGCGCTCCGGCACCACGAGCGTGCAGGAAGTCTCGCGAGTGACCTCCTAGGAGGCACGACCCCACTTTTTGGTGTCAAGCACACCGCGCTAACGGACGATTGGAACCCAGATGGAAGCTGCCGCTGCCCCCACCCGCAATTTCGACTTCGCCGAGATCCTCACCCGGATGTCCGAGGAGCGAGCCTCGGATGTGCATCTGACCGCCGGCTATCCCCCGGCGATGCGGCTGCGCGGCAAGATCGTGCCTCTCGAGGAGTACGGCCGGCTCATGCCGCAGCAGACGCGCGACACCGTCTACAGCCTCCTGAACGACGACCAGCGGAAGCGCTTCGAGTCGCACAAGCAGCTCGACCTCGCGTACGCCGTTCCCGGGGTCGCGCGGTTCAGGGTCAACTGCTTCTTCCAGCGAGGCTCGATCAGCGCGGCCTTCCGTCGCATTCCCCACCAGGTGCCCCGCCTCGACGAGCTCGGCCTCCCCAAGATTCTCGAGGACATGACCCGCAAGCCGAGGGGCCTGGTCCTGGTCACCGGGCCCACCGGGTCGGGTAAGTCGACGACCCTCGCCGCGATGCTCGACATCATCAACGCGGAGCGCGAGGAGCACATCCTCACCATCGAGGATCCGATCGAGTTCCTGCACGGCTACAAGCGCTGCATCGTCAACCAGCGCGAGATCGGCGCTGACGCGGAGGACTTCGCGACCGCCCTGAGGGCGGCCCTGCGCGAGGACCCCGATGTGATCCTCGTCGGCGAAATGCGCGACCTGGAGACGATGTCCACCGCGCTGACCGCCGCGGAGACCGGCCACCTCGTCTTCGCGACCCTGCACACCCAGTCGACCGCGCAGACGGTCGACCGGATCATCGACATCTTCCCGGCTCAGCAGCAGGCCCAGGTGCGGATGCAGCTCTCGATCGCGCTCCAGGGCGTCATAACCCAGCAGCTCCTGCCGACCGTGGACGGCGCCGGGCGCGTGGTCGCGTGCGAGGTGCTGGTGCCGACACCCGCGGTCCGGAATCTGATCCGCGAGGGGAAGACGCACCAGATCTACTCCGCGATCCAGACCTCCGGCTCCCTCGGGATGCAGACGATGGACGCCCACCTGGCGCAGCTCGTGCGCACCTCGCGCATCGCGAGGAAGCTCGCCGAGCAGCGGGCCTCCGTGCCCGAGGAGCTCAAGCGGCTGCTGGGGGCAACGCCCGGCAACGGGGCCGTGGCTCCGGCGATGACCGGCGGAGGCTGAAATGGGGACCTACGCGTTCCGCGCCGTCGACGTGGCCGGTGTGCCCTCCCGCGGCGAGCTCGACGCCGAGACCAAAGGTCAGGTGACGGAGCGGCTGCGCGAGCGCGGCCTAATCGTGCTCGACGTCTCCGAAAAGAACGAGGCGATGCGGCTGGAGAAGTTCTTCGACCGCTTCCGCGGCATCCCCATGCGCGACCTCGCGGTCTTCGCCCGCCAGTTCGCCACCCTGATTTCCTCGGGAATGCCGATGCTGCGCTCGCTCTACACGCTCGAGGATCAGACCGAGGACGAGCGGCTCTGTGGCGCGATCGCGGGAGTGCGCCAGGACGTCGAGGCGGGCAGCTCCCTCGCGGACGCCATGGGACGGCGCCCCCAGATCTTCGACAACCTCTTCCGCGCGATGGTGCAGTCGGGCGAGAGCTCGGGGCGCCTCGACGAGGCGCTGGAGCGAATCGCCTACCAGCTCGAGAAGCTCGATGCCCTGAAGCGTGAGATCCGCTCCGCCATCCTCTACCCGGCCTTCGTCTTCGCCGCGGCGGTGGTGGTGATGCTCGCGGTCGTCATCTTCATCGTCCCGGTCTTCGCCGACGCCTTCAAGCAGGCCGTCGCCGACCAGCCCGGTGAGTCCGCGAGCCTGCCGGCCCTGACTCAGGTCATAGTCGGCCTCTCGAACTTCCTGAAGGGCTACTGGTTCATCTGGCTCCCGGCCGTGTTCGGGATATTCATCGCCTTCTTCCAGTGGAAGAAGACGGATGCCGGCAGAGCCCAGTGGGACCAGGTGAAGCTCCGATTGCCGCTCCACATCGGCGACATCGTTCAGAAGGCGGCTGTGGCCCGCTGGTCACGGACCTTCTCCGGCGCCGTCGCCTCCGGCGTCCCCCTGCTCGAGTCGATCACGCTGACCGGGCAGACCTCGGGGAACTCCGCGGTGGAACAGTCGATGGACGAGGTCTACGCCTCGGTCAAGAGCGGCGGGACGCTCGCCCACCCGATCGAGAAGGCGGACGTCTTCCCGCCGATGGTGGGCCACATGGTCTCGGTGGGGGAGGAGAGCGGCCAGCTCGAGGCGATGCTGACCAAGGTCGCCGACTTCTATGAGGCCGAGGTCGACGCCAAGGTGAAGGCCCTCACCTCGCTGATCGAGCCGGCGATGATCGTGATCGTCGGCGGCATGGTCGGCTTCATCGTCATCGCGATGTACCTGCCGCTCTTCTCGCTCTACGACAAGATCCGCTAGCCGCCGCGAAAGGCCGAAGCCGCGGCCCGGAGGGCGGGACGAATGGCGTGTGTCGCCGTGGTCGGCAGCGTCACCTCGACCTCGGTTACGTCGCCATCGGCGCGGTGCCAGGTGGTGGGGCCGAGCTCGTCGAAGAGCTGGAGCATCTCCCGATTCCCGGCCAGGCAGACGCCGGTGAACTGCCCCACGCCGTTTTCAGTCGCGCGACGCCCCAGCAGGTGGAGCAGTGCCGTGCCGACGCCGCGCCCCTGCCATTCATCGCGCACGGCGAGGGCCACCTCCGCCCGTTTCGGGTCCGCCGGCTGACGAACGTAGCGGGCGACTCCGACGATCTCTCCGGTCTCCGTCAGCGCGACGAGCGCCTCGTGATCGGAATGGTCGAGTTCGGTGAGGTAGGCCAGCTCACTCTCCGTCAGGCGCTTGACCGGCGCCAGGAATCGCCGGTAAACGGACCGTTGGCTGAGGTGGCTGAACGCCTCCACGAGAGCGGACTTGTCGCCCGAGGCGATCGGCCGGATCTCCAGGCGGACGCCGTCGATGGTCTCCATCGTCTCCGCGGGCGAGCCGTCCCGGTCCACAAACTGAGTATCCCCCGCCCAGGCCATAGCCGGTGCCGGGGTGGTTCCTTGCCAGGTGGACGCAAGTACGAGTGCGGTGCCCTAAGCAGTATTGAGGGACTTGCTAAAGGCGCTCGGCAGGGCGTCGATGAAGGCCGGGTAAAGGAAACGCCAGGGCTTTCGGTGAGAAAGGCAAACCCATCGCGAGGTGGGGACGCAAAGCCAACGGGGCTAGGGGAGAGATCTCAGAGCCGGCCGGGTTACCACCGGGGTCAACCGACTTCGACGGCCACGGGGCTCTGGCACGGAGATATGGACAAGGAGAATCAAATGATTCTGAAGCTCCGTGAGCGGATGGCCAATCGCGAAGAGGGTTTCACCCTCATCGAGCTCCTGGTCGTCATGCTCATCATCGGGATCCTCGCGGCTATCGCGATTCCCACGTTTTTCAACCAGACGCAGAAGGCCAAGGATTCAAGCTCCAAGGAAATGGCGCACACCGCCCAGGTCGCGATGGAGACTTACGCGACTGATCACAGCGGCGGTTACGCCGGCGTGGACGCGAACGCCCTGGCCGCGATCGACAGCTCGATCCAGACCGCTGCCGGAACCCCGGCGCATCCGTTCCTGAGCAACGCGGCTGCCGTGGGTAGCAACGGCTGGACGCTGACGATCACCTCGCCGACCGGCAACACGTTCACGATCGCGAAGGCGACGGGGACCGGCGCACTGTCATACACGTGCGTTGTGCCGACCGGTGCGGATCGAGGCGGTTGTCCCACAGGCAACAACTGGGGCTAATCCCACTAGTCAATGTGCGTGACGCTCGAGAGGGCCTCACGTGAAGCGAGAGGGCGGGCCTTCGGGCCCGCCCTCTTTCTTTGCACGGTCTCAAACGGCGCCGTCAGCACTTTTCGGTCACTTGCTAAAGGCCCCTCACGAGTGGCCAATTCAGGAGAAATGTCGCCGAAGCTGCCTGAGGGGATGTCGAGCGCGAGCGGGGCTTCACCCTGATTGGGGGCTCCTGGTCGCCATGCTGATCATCGGGATTCTCGCCGCAATCGCGATTCCCTCATTCTTCGACCAGCGCAAGAAGGCGACGGACTCGGGCGGCAAGGAGATGGCCCACACCGCCCAGGTGGCGATGGAGGTCCTGGGCACCGACAACGGTGGCTCCTACTCGACCGCTTCGCGAGCGAGGCTGAGAGCGGTCGACCGCACGATCCTGACCGCGGCCGGGACGCCGCCCAGGCCCTACGTCAGCGCCGCGCGCGGTACCGCCAACAGCTGGAATCTGACCGTTACGGCTCCGACGGGGAACAGGTTCAGGATCGCCAGGAGCTCGACGGGCATCCTGACGTTCGCCTGCACCGTTCCCGCCGGCCAGGATCGCGGCGGTTGCCCGAGCAGCGGCAGGTCGGGCTAGCTCCGGCCGGCCTTAACGCTTCGTACGAACGGCCAGTTGGAGCAAATCTGGGTATGCGCACAGGGCACCGGCCTGCCGATGCACATACCGAGCGTGCATCGATGCACCTGGGCATCCTGAAAAGACTGAAAGCCGAGCAGTCCGGCGTGACCATCATCGAGGTGCTGGTCAGCGGGATGGTGCTTGTCGTCGCCTCGGCGGGGCTGTACATGTCCCTGTCGGCGGGCAACCGCGCGACGGCCACCGAGCGGCACCGGGTGAAGGCCAACGACTTCGCGGAGCAGGAGCTGGAGCGCGTCCGCTCCCTGCGAATCGGCGACCTCGCGAGTTGGAGTTCGACCCGCCGCCTCCTCGAGGACGGGACGGAGCTGGCCGCGGGCACCGCCTGCCCGGTCGGCGGGCAGACCTGTTACACGATCACCTCCAGCACGCAGTTCCTGAACGAGCCGGCCGCGACGAGCACCTGCGCTTCGGGCACCGGATCCCGGGACTTCCTTCAGCTCAACGTCTCGGTGAGCTGGACGGGGATGGGCGCCCTCCACCCGGTGACCGCGTCGACGATCATCTCTCCACCAAGCGGTTCGCTCGTGCCGAACAGCGGGTCGCTGCTGGTGCTGCTCGCCGACGCGAACAACAACGGGATCTCCGGCGTCACACTGACGGGCAGCGGGGCCGGATCGTTCACCGGGACCACGGGATCGAGCGGCTGCGTGCTCTGGCACAACCTGCCGGCCGGGAACTACGCGATGAGCCTCTCCGGGGCGGTCTCGGGACTGGTCGATCAGGACGGGAACCTGCCGCCTGGGAACACGCCCACTGCGCCACAGACCGTAAGCGTCGTGGACCAGGGGACCGACACCGTGAACCTCACCTACGACCGGCCCGGGTCGATCCAGGGGATCAACTTCAGGACTCGCTCGTACAGCGGCAGCCTGGTCACCTCGAGCGCCGACAGCGCGGTCGTCTCGGCCTCGGGCATGACCCAGGGCCGGGTCTACGGCACTCCCGGAGGCGCGCGCCAATCCACCTTCAACACCGGGTCGAATCTGTTCCCCTTCACCTCTCCCTACACCGTCTACGGGGGTAGCTGCAGCGCGAACGATCCGACCGCCGACGCGAGCGCGGCCGGGGCGTATGGCAGCGCGACAGTACCGCCGGGCGGCACGGCGACGCTGGCGTCGCCCGGCTATGTGCTGCTTCCCTCGCTGCTCGTCACGGTGCACAGCGGGTCGAGCTTCCTGTTTCCCGGCTCTCCGGTCTCGAGCGGCAAGATCACGGTGACGGAGCTGGGTTCACCCACCGGGTGCGGGGTGACGCGGACGCTGACCACCAGCACCAACTCGAACGGCGAGGTGCCAGTGGCAGGCGACGTCGGACTCCCCTATGGCACCTACAGCGTCTGCGCGAACAACTCAGGCGGGAGCGACAAGCGCGTGATCAGCCCCGTGGACGTGCACAGCACCTCGGGAACGACCCTCGACGTCTATCTGAACGGCCAGCCCAAGGGGACCTGCCCATGAGGGTGCTGCGCGATCAGGGTGGGTTCAGCCTCCCCGAGCTGCTGGTGGCGATGCTCTCCGCGACGATCATCTTCTCGGCGATCGTGATGATGACGACGACCGCTCTGCGCAACCAGGACCGGATCAGCAGGCGGGTCGATGCCGGCTCAAGGGTCAGGCCGGTGATGACGCACATCGTCCAGGAGCTGCACTCCGCATGCATCGCCCAGCATGTGGTTCCGGTCATCGGCACCGCGACGAGCGGTAAGAACGCGAGTACGGGGACACAACTCAGTTTCATCACGAAGAGCGGAAGCACCGTGACGCCGACCCCCGAGCAGCACGTCATCTCGCTCAGCGGGGGCACCCTGACCGAGGCGGTCTACTCCCCTCCGGTCTCCGGCTCCCAGCCCGGTCCCTGGACCTTCCCGACGACCCCGGCGTCGCAGACGCAGCTCCTCACGAACGTCTCCGCGCCCGCTGCCGGTTTGTTCCAGTACTACGACTTCGTCAACGGTGCTCTCGACGCGACTCCATCGACAGTGCCGCTGAGCGCAGCTGACGCCGCCAGGGCCTCAGTCATCAAGATCACGATGAGCAGCTCCCCGGGCCGAGGCGTCTCCGCCTTCGATCCCGCCTCGCCGCTGGTGGTCTCGGATTCGGTGGACCTGAGGCTCGAGAACGCGGGGCAGTATCCCAACCAGGACAACCTCCCATGCGTCTGATCCGGGAACGCCTCAGGACTCTCGCCCGTGAGGGCGGATTCACGATGATCGCCGTGCTCGGCGCGATCCTGATGGTCACGATGCTGGTCACGGCGGCGTTGGCCGCGACGAACGGGGACCAGCGCCTGATCCAACTGGACCTGCAGCAGAAGCGCGGCTACGCGGCGGCGCAAGCGGGGATCGCGGACTACACCTACCACCTCAACAACGACAACGGCTACTGGGCCCGCTGCACCAGCGTCCCGACCCCGAACGCGGTCAACCAGCAGGGCTCGACCGCGAATCGGAGGCCCGTGCCGGGCTCCACGGACGGATCGAGCTATGCGATCGAGCTGATCCCTGCCACGGGCCAGAGCGCCTGCAGCTCCTCCAACCCGACGGGAACCATGATCGAGTCGACCGGACCGAACATCGGCACCTTCCGCATCCGGTCGACCGGGTTCTCGGGCGACGAGAAGACGTCGATCGTCGCCACCTACAAGCAGGCGACGTTCCTCGACTACGTCTACTTCACGCAGCTGGAGACCTCGGATCCGGTGACCTACGGCTTCTCGAATCCCTCTTCGAGCCTGACTGCCGCATACGACCAGTGCACCAAGTTCCGGCGCGACGGACGTCCGCGGACGGGATCCACGAACCCCTCCTCGATCTGCGACACGATCGTCTTCGTCGACGGTGACCACATCAACGGTCCCATGCACACGAACGACGACTTCTGCATCAACGGGTCCGACACGCCGAACATGGGGCGAAACGCCGCTGACGTGGTCGAGGTGGCCGCCTCGCCTCCCGGGTATCACTCGGCCAGCTCGTCGGGCAACGGCTGCACCGGGGGCGCCGTCAAGCCATCCCCGGGCACCTTCACGACAAACGCTCCCGTGCTCACGCCGCCCTCGACGAACACCACACTCAAGACCTTCGCCGGACCGGCCTACACCTACACGGGGCAGACGACGATCACCCTGAGTGGCGGCACGATGTCGATCAACGGCGGTGGCTTCGTCCCGGTGCCGACCGACGGTGTGGTCTACGTCCAGAACGGCGCGGGCTGCACCTCCAGCTACTCCCCCTACAACGTCACCTACCCGTCGTCGTCAGGCTGTGGGACGGCCATCGTCCACGGCGGCTACTCCGGGCAGTTGACGATCGCCGCCGAGAACGACGTGCTGATCGACGACGCCATCACGCGATCGGGCTCCGGGCTTCTCGGACTGGTCGCCAACAACTTCGTGCGGGTCAAGCACCCCTGCAGCAATGGCACAAACGGCAGCGGCTCGCGGTCGAATCTGCGGATCGACGCGGCGATCCTCGCGATCGACCATTCATTCATCGTCGACAATTACAACTGCGGGAAACAGCTCGGGACGCTCACCGTGAACGGAGCGATCGCGCAGAAGTTCCGTGGCGCCGTCGGCACCGTCGGCAACAGCGGCTACATCAAGGACTACAACTACGACGACCGCCTCCGCTACCAGGAGCCGCCGCACTTCTTCGATCCGATCCAGTCGGCCTGGCACGTGCAGCGGGAGACGCTCGGGTAGCGCCGGCTAAAGGCAGCGGACGCAGGAGCCGACGAAAGCACCATGTTCCCGATCGCCTCACTGGCCTTCGTCGGCGGCATCATGACGGGCAGCTTCGTCGGGCTGGTCGCCCACCGCGTCCCGCGGGGCGGCTCGGTCGTCACCGGGCGCTCGGTCTGCGACGCCTGCGGCGTGCAGATCGCCGCGTACGACAACGTGCCGGTGCTCTCCTGGCTGCTGCTGCGAGGGCGCTGCCGCTCCTGCGGGGCGAGGATCCCGCTGCGCTACCTGCTGGTCGAGCTGGCGCTCGGCGCGGCCTTCGCCGCCACGGCAGTGGTGTTCCACGACGACCCGGCGGCCCTTGCGCTGGGTCTCGTGTTCATGGCGCTGCTCGCCGCGATCACCCTGACCGATCTCGAGCGGCGTGTGATTCCCAACCGGATCCTGCTGGCCGGGGCGGTGGCGGGTCTCGCAATCGCAGCGGCGACCGACCCCTCGAGCCTGCCCGAGCGCGGCATCGCGGCCGTTGCGGCGGGAGGCCTCCTGCTTCTGATCGCTCTCGCCTACCCGCGCGGAATGGGCATGGGGGACGTCAAGCTCGCCGCCGTCATGGGGCTCTTTCTCGGCAGCGCGGTGTCGGTGGCGCTGGCCGTCGCAGTCATCGCCGGCTCGGTCGTCGGGATCGGTGTGATGGCTCACCAGGGATCCGGCGCTCGCAAGCAGGCGGTGCCCTTCGGGCCTTTCCTGGCGCTCGGCGGGGTGGTGGCCCTGCTGGCGGGGGACCAGCTGGTCAACGCCTACCTGAACGCTTTCGTTCGCTAGCGCACCTTCATCAGTCTTGGGTATGGCGCATCTGCCCATTGCCGCCGATGGGAGTGGTGAGGAAAAGACCCTCTACCGATGGCCTCTGTGAAGAAAAACACCTCCCTCGTCGGCCTCGACATCGAGTCCGGCAGCGTCGCCGCGACCGAGGTCACGGGACGTGGCGACCGTGCCATCGGACGCACGGCGATCGTGCCGCTCGAGCCCGGAGTGGTGCGCGAAGGCGGCGTCCAGGATCCGGCCGCGCTCAGCAGTGCCCTCAAGGATCTCTTCGCGAGGCACAAGCTCTCCAAATCGGTTCGCCTTGGCATCGCCAACCAGCGAGTCGTGGTTCGCACGCTTCGGCTCCCGCGGATCGAGGACGCGGAAGAGCTCGACGCGGCGGTTCGCTTCCGCGCGCAGGATGAGATTCCGATGCCCCTCGACCAGGCCGTCCTCGATCACCGCGTGATCGGCAGCAGCGAGAGCGCCGACGGCAATCCGCAGATCGACGTCCTCGCGGTCGCCGCCCGACGCGACATGATCCACCCGCTCGTGCAGGCGATCAGGGATGCGGGCCTTCATCCGGCCGGCATCGACCTCTCCGCTTTCGGCATGATCCGCGCGCTCGGCCCCGTGAATGGCGCCGCCGATGGATCCGGCGAGCTTCCGGTTCCCACCACCTTGTACTGCCACCTCGGCGACGTCACCAACATCGCCGTGGCCCGCGGCAGCGGCTGTCTCTTCACCCGCGTCAGCCCGTTCGGCGTCGAGACGATCGCCGATCGCCTCGCGAGCCGCGAGGGGATCTCGCTGGATGAGGCCCGTGAGCGGCTCATGGACGTCGGGCTCGAGGAGAAGCTCGACTTGTTCGACGACGACGACGGCAGCTCCGCGGCGCGCGAGGAGCTCGAGCGCGGCGCGGGCAAGCTCAGTGACGAGCTCCGCATGTCGATGGAGTTCTACGGCGCTCAGGAGGGGGTCACCCCCGTCGAGCGCGTCGTCGTCTGCGGCGCCGGCAGCACCATCCCGGGGCTCGCCGACCGGATCCGCTCCGACCTCGGCCTGGAGATCCTGCAGGAGACCCCAGAGGAGCTCTCCCACCTCGATCCCGAGGACGCCGCCCGCCTCACCGTCTCCTACGGCCTCGCCCTGGGGGAGTGACCTAAATGCGCCCCGTCAACCTCATCCCCCCGGACGAGCGAGGCTCCGATCGCGGCGCGATGCGCACCGGCGCCTTTTCCTATGTCCTCATCGGTGCCCTGGCCCTCGCGCTTCTCGGCATGATCGCGCTGGCGTTCACGAGCAAGCAGGTTTCCGACCGCAAGTCCGAGGTGGCCAAGCTCAACGTCCAGGAGCAGCAGGCGACCGCCAAGGCAAACAGCCTTCAGGCATTCGCCAACTTCCGGACGGTCCAGGAGCAGCGGTCCTCTACCGTCACCAGCCTCGCTCAGAGTCGTTTCGACTGGCAGCGGGTGATGAACGAGCTCGCGCGCGTGGTTCCGTCGAACGTCTGGCTTGTGCAGCTGGCCGGGACGGTGAACCCGTCGGTCACGGTCGCCGACTCGCCGGATATCTCGACCAGATCGGAGATCGCGGGACCCGCTCTCGAGTTGGTTGGGTGCGCCCCGAACCTCGACGCGGTCGCCGGATTCGTCTCGAGCCTGGAGGAGATCGATGGCGTCACCAGGGTCGGCGTGTCGCAGACGAAGAGGCCCGAGGAAGTAGCGGCAGCCAGCTCCGAGGCGACCACTGGGTCCGCGCAAGCGACCTCGACCGATTGCACGACAAAAGCATTCATCTACCAGTTTCAGCTCGTCGTCGCCTTCGACTCTGTCCCGACGCCGAGCGGAGCGGTCACTGACCCGTCCGTGCCGTCCTCACTCGCGACGACGGCCTCCTCCCAGGTCGCCTCCCAGTCAACCCCGACCTCGTCGACCGGAGGCTGAGCGTGAAGGCGAGCGACAAGGCAATCGTCTTCGGCGTCCTGGTGGCAGCTCTGGCGATCGGTTTTTATCTCATGGTGCTCTCGCCCAAGCGCGAGAAGGTCAGCGAGTTGAACGACCAGATCGACCAGCTGCACGCGTCGATCTCGCAGCAGGAGCAGGTCGCCAGCTTCGCTGAGCAGGCGCGCAAGGATTTCCCGCGTTACTACGGGCGCCTGGTCGTGCTCGGCAAGGCAGTGCCGCAGCAGGCGGACACCGCCTCGATGCTCGTACAGCTCAACTCGATCACCGGCCGCAACCACCTCAGGCTCCAGTCGATCGAGCTGGCCAGCGCTAGCTCGTCGGCGGGTACGGGCAGCTCTTCGAGCGCCGCGGCGAGCACGGCCACCTCGACCGCTTCCGGGACATCCACGGCGCCGGCCCCCGCTTCCGGCTCAACCTCCGCGAGCCCCGCCACCACTTCGGGTGCTGCGACGGCCACCACCGCGGATCCAGCAGCCGCCCCGGCAACTGAGTCCGCCGCCGCCTCGCTTCCGATCGGCGCGACGGTTGGTCCAGGCGGCCTCGCCACGCTCCCTTACACGCTCCAGTTCACGGGTGGGTTCTTCGATATCTCGAACTTCATCGGCGGCATCGATGGTCTCGTGCAGCCGAGTGACGACGGCGCTCGCGTATCGCCGGACGGTCGGCTGATCACCATCGATGGGTTCTCTCTCAACGGCGGGGCCCCAGGCTCATCGCCGGTTCTCAAGGCGAACTTCTCGGTGACGACCTACTCGACCCCCGCTAGCCAGGGACTGACCCTCGGCGCCACGCCCAGCGGCCCGGCGCCGGCCGTCCCGGGCACGACCCAGGTCCAGCCCGCGAGTGCGGCGGTGGCGAAATGAGCGCCTGGAAGGTGCAGAAGTTCTTCGGCGACCTGGTCTATGACCTGCGCAGCCGCAACCTGCTGCCGGTGGTGATCATGCTCGCCGTGGGCATCGTGGCGGTCCCGATCCTGGTCTCAAAGGGATCCTCCGGCAATGACTCGGTGAGCATCGGGCCATCGGCTTCGGCGGTGAACGCGCCCGAGGCCGAAAACGCGGTGGTCGCGTATCACCCCTCCGGCGTCCGCAACCTGAAGCAGCGCCTCAACGACCTCGGACCCAAGAACCCGTTCATTCAGCAGTACGTCAACACCGCCAAGCCCGACTCCGGATCCGGCTCGAGCCCGTCCCTGGATTCGGTCGTCTCGACGGGCACCGGCTCCACCCAGACGACTTCGGGCGGGGGCAAGGGTGGGGGAGGCAACGGCGACAACGGCTCGGGTGGAGGCAACGGCAAGACCGAGACCGTCTACAGCTACTACCAGACCGACGTCACCATCGGCGAGGCCGGCGGCACGCCCATCCCTGCCCACAACCTGACCCAGTTCCAGTTCCTGCCCAGTCCCGACAAGCCGGCGCTGGTCTACCTGGGCACCGCGGCCTCGGGACAGCAGGCCCTCTTCCTGGTCTCCAAGGACGTGACCAGCGTGGGCGGCACCGGCGTCTGCTTCCCGACCGCCGACGAGTGCCAGCTGCTCGGCCTGAGCGCGGGCGCGGGCGCCGACTTCTACTACGCGCCGGATGGCAAGACCTACCACGTGCAGGTCACCAAGATCAAGCACGTGACCAGCTCGAAGCCGCCCGCCTGAGCCCGACTCCAGAGCGCTTCACAAAGTAAAGTTTTGGCGCTATCCTGGGACGCGTGTTCGACCGCGAATGTCCCGTCTGCCGGACGGCCGAGGTCATCTCCGGCAAGTGGACTCTCCTCATCATCCGCGACCTGGCGGACTCCTCCCTTCGCTTCTGCGAGCTTGAGCGCTCCCTGGAGGGGATCAGCCCCAGGACCCTCTCGCTGCGCCTCAGGGCGCTCGAGGAGCAGGGAATCGTCGAGCGCCGCACCTTCCCCGAGGTGCCGCCGCGCGTGACCTACCAGCTCACCGACAAGGGCCAGGCCCTCGTCCCGCTGATCGAGGACATGCGCAGCTACGGCCGGAAGTGGATTCCGGTCGACGAGCGCGAGCCCGTCGGCGCCGGCGCCTAGGGCCGACCCACGAGATCAACTGCGGCGATGAAGGGGAAGGGCCATGAGCGGAGCTCAGGCTGGGCCGATGGGAAGTTTCGGAGGGTTTGGGGGCCTATAGCGCTCAAATCCTCCGCAGGGACGAGGCGCGACTCGCCCTGAAGACTTGTCCCCGTATCTGGGGGAAGACTTTTCAAATCCGCCTGGGAGGTCGCCCCGATCGCAGGCGCCACCTTCATTGCCGGTTTTCTGGCTGTCATTGCCGGTTTTCCGGCTGCAACTCCGCTGTCACACGCAGGAACGCCCATGAGGACGGGCGAATCCGACTTGCGTGACCACACTTGAGAGCACCACAGAGAGACTCGAGGAGGCGCTGAGGCGCCTCGCCGTCGAGGCCGCCGACCTGCTCGAGGAGCTGCTGGCGAGTGGGGCGGAGCTGCCCTTCGACCTGGAGCCCACCGACGATGGGCCGCTGCCGATGTACTCCTACGCCCCGCTGACGGGGCAGTTCATCGAGCGGCACCTGGCCGAGCTGCGGCGCCTGGAGGCGTATGTCGAGGTCCGCGAGATCGCCGGCGAGGAGTGCGCGATCGGGTTCATGCGCGGGCTCTGGGAGGGGAAGACCGAATTCGACATCGCCGGGGATCGGCTGCAGGGCGCAATCAACGCTGTGCTCGCGACGATCAGCTCGGACTCCGATGAGGCGACGCCCGCCGGAGAGGTGATCGTCCCGCTGGTCGGCTTCCACATGCCGAAGGACCAGATGGAGCTTGACGGGGTGCGGATCGTGCGGGCGGACCTGGTCGAGGACACGCCGCTCGATGCTGTGGACGAGACTCGCTCGGGGGGGCGCGGGAAGCCCGGCTTCCTCGCCTGCCTGAGCTGCGGCCTCGCCGCGGTGGCGCCGGCCGCGGTGGTCGCCGACGACCTGCGTCGCGTCCTGCGCACGATGAGGCTGTTCAGGCCCGGAGCCGTCGGGCTGTCATCCCACGGCTGGGCCAAGCGATCCGGTGGCTGGGAGCGCTTCGGGACCGGCGCGAGTCGCCCGCGCCAGGGCGGCTATCGGCTCACCGGCAACGAGGTCCCCGACCTGGAGAACTTCGCGCGCAAGCTCAACGTACGCGGCTCGCGCATCCCCTCGCTCGACTGGGCCGCATCGCGGTTCGAGCTGGGTGCCGAGCGCGGCTCGCTGATCGAGGCCCTGAGCGACTACCTGCTCGCCCTGCGCGGGCTGCTGGAGGGCGGGGGAGCTGCGCGGACGACCATGTCGGCGCGGGTCGCCGCGCTCGCCTGCCAGCCGTACGAGCGCGAGCAGGGCCGCGTCACGGTCGAGCGCGCCCTGGCGATCGAGCGAAAGCTGATGAGCGGAGGCCGCTACCGGCCGGTGGCCGGAGCCTCGCCGCTGGACGTGATCGCGGAGCTCGAGGAGCTCCTGCGGCGCCTGCTCAAGGGACTTGCCACCGGAGAGCTGGGAGGGGACCTGCGCTCCGCCGCCGATGAGGTGCTGCTCTCCGAGGGTCTTTCGGCCACGCACGTCGAGACGCCGGGCATCGGCGAGACCGCGGAATGGCGCCTTCCGGATCCGACGCCGGACGATGCGCTCGACCTCTCGGCGATCGCCGACGGCAACCTCGGCGACGAGGAGATCACCGTCCATAGGGCCGAAAACGACGATGGGACGGAGACGAACCAAATGGACGATTTGTCCGTCCGCGGCGCCGAGGAGGATCGGCAACCGACGACGAGGATCGTCGTCGATGACGTCGAACTACCCGACATCATGAGCGCCGAAGGCGACCATCGCGCTCCGCCCCGGCCCGACGAGGGGGGTCGCGCGGATTGGTTCTCGGCCGGCGACGGCGAGCCCGAGTGGCCCGCCTTCGCGAGCCGCCGCAAGGAGCACGTCAACCGTGAGCCCTCCAACGACCGGGTCCGCTACCTCTTCCCGGTGCCCGACGCCACGGACTGGTCGGTGGGCGAGCTCCGGTACGAGCGCAAGCGGCCACAAGGCCGCTGACTTCAGGAGCGAAGGGCGAAGCCCGAACCCGGTTCAACGCGCCAGGGCTCTGGCGCGATACTGAGCGCGATGTCCGAGCAGAACGTGGAGATCGTGCGCTCCATCTATGCGGCTTGGCTCCGGCATGAGTCGGCTCGTTCGCTGATCGATCCAGAGATCGAGTACGTGAACCCACCCGACGCCGTCGAGAGCGGCACCCTGCACGGGCGGAAGGCGTTCGCGCGCATCCGGGACGCATATGACGACGTGAGGGTCGAGCCCGAAGAGCTCATCGATGCCGGAGACGACGAGGTGGTGGTGATCGCACGGATCACGGGTAGAGGCCGTGGCAGCGGCGTCGAGATCGATTGGCGGCAGGGTTACGTCTGGACGATCCGAGCCGGAAAGGGCGTTCGCTTCCGCTGGTTCAACGAACCCGAGCAGGCGCTCGAGGCCGCCGGGCTGTCTAAGCCCTGAGGGTGGCTGAGCTAGGCGGCGCCTGACGCCGCCAGTTCCTCTCGCTGCTCCTCGGTCGCGAACAGGTAGCGGTCGATCTTGAGCAGGGCCACGAGGTCGTGGACGTCCTCGTCCAGGTACGGGATCCGGATCACCGCTTTCGGGGTCAGTTCGCGCTGCAGGTGCTCGACGTTCTCGGCGTCGCGCTGGGCGAGCGCCTGATAGTCGGCGAAGTTCTGGGCGACGCGCTCGGCGAGGTCGTCGCCGAGCAGCCCGTGCAGGTCCGCTTCGGCAGTCCCCTCGGCCTCCTCGTCGGCCTCGTAGTGCACCTTGTTGACGATCACGCCGCCCACAGGCAGCTTCGCCTCGACCAGCTTGCGGTGGAAGTAGACCGCCTCGTTCACGGGCTCCCCCTGCGGGCCGCAGACCACGACGAAGGTCGTGGCCGGGTCGCCGAGGAGCTCGGAGACCCGCTTGGCTCGCTCGCGGAAGCCGTCGACCATGCCGCTGAAGGCCTGGAAGAACTCGCTCAGGTCGGTGAGCAGATCGAGCCCGGTGACCCGCTTCAGGACGCCCATCGCCATCGAGCTGCCGCGTCCCACGACCTTCGTGGCGAAGCCCGTCGGCTTCATGAACATCTGCATGCCCCTGCCCTCGATGAACTGGGTGAGCCGCTTGGGCGCGTCGAGGAAGTCGAGCGCGTTACGGGAGGGGGGAGTGTCGAGGACGAGGAAGTCGTAGCGGCCCTCCTGGTGGATCTCGAAGAGCTTCTCCATCGCCATGTACTCCTGAGACCCCGCCAGCGCGTTCGAGAGCTGGCGGTAGATGCGGTTCTCGAGGATCCGGTCGCGCGTCTCGGCGTCCGGCGCGTGCCTGCGCACCAGGTCGTCAAAGGTGGCCTTGGGATCGAGCATCATCGCCCAGAGCTCTCCCTTCATCTCGACGCCGCAGGGCTCGAAGAGCTTCGGATCGACCATGCTGGGCGTGTTCTCGAGCTCCTTGAGGCCGAGCGAGTCCGCCAGCCGCTTCGCCGGGTCGATGGTGAGCACGCAGACCTTCTGGCCGCGCACCGCGAGGCCGGCCGCCAGCGCCGCGGAGGTGGTCGTCTTGCCCACGCCTCCCGAGCCCGCACAGATGCAGATCCCTCGCCCGTCGACGATGTCGGTGATCGAGGGCATCAGACGAGCGCGCCCGAGAGGCGCTCGAGGGAGGGGACGTCGAGCGAGGGCTTGAAGATGAAGGGCAGCGTCTTCACGGGGGAGGAGACGGACTTCTTGAGTCGCTGCAGCTGCTCGCGCTGGGAGCGCGAGCGGCGGAACTCGGAGAGGGCCGCGCGCACGGCCGCCCTGGCGGGCCCGTCGACCTCCTCGAGAGCCTTCTCCAGCTCGCCCGCGTCGCTCTTCGAGAAGCGCTCGGGATAGAGGGCGTTCATGTAGACGCGATCGACGGCCATCCCGATGTCATCCGTCAGCGATTCCTCCAGCGAGGCCGACTCGTTGACGGGCATCTCCTCGGGCAGCGAGACGATCGCCACTCCCGTCGAGTCGTGGTCGGTGATGAAGCGGTCGAGCTCCTGGGCCTGGGAGTGGATCGGGCCGACGCGCGCGATGCCGGCGAAGGTCCGCGGCGTCTGCAGGAAGCCGATCCCGTGCCCGGTCGCGGGCGCGTCGACGATCACCAGGTCGTACTCCTCGGCCTTCTTCACCCTGCGGTCGGGCTGCGCCAGCTCCCAGATCTTCCCGATCGTGACCAGCTCCTTGAGCCCCGGAGTGGCGGCCGCCAGGTAGTTGAAGATTCGGGAACGAACGAGCATGTCCCGCATGGCGCGGATCTTGAGCTGCAGCAGCAGGTACTCGCGCAGGGAGTGATCGGGATCGATCGAGATCGCCCAGAGGTTGTCGGCCACCTCGACCTCGTGAAAGCCGATCTCGGCTCGCCTGAAGACGCGTGAGGCGGTCTCCTGGCCCCCGATCTCGCAGACGATCGTCCGCTTGCCTCGTGCGGCCGCCGCCATGCCCAGCGCGATGGAGATCGTCGACTTGCCGACGCCTCCCTTGCCGGTCACGAACACGAGTCTTTTGTCGAGCAGCTCAGGCATGTGGGCGGATTCTTCCAATCAGCAGCAGGAAAGCGGGCCTCGCCTGCGAAATAGCCCGCCTAGATGGCTAGTTTCCGCCGAAACAAGACTTCTCAAACCGCGGATGAGGTTGGGCGCATGCGCGCCGAGGACCTCGTCGGGCCCACGCCCGAGAAGAAGGACGTGAGCAAGGCGGACGAGGCGCCCAAGAAGGACGATTCCAAGGCCAAGGCCAAGCAGCCGGACAAGCCCAAGAACAAGGGCCCGGCCAAGGTGATCGCCTTCGCGAACCAGAAGGGCGGCGTCGCCAAGACGACCACCGCGCTCAACCTGGCCGTCGCCTTCAAGGAGTCGGGACACCGCGTCCTCTGCGTCGACATGGACCCGCAGGGCAACCTGACGATGAGCCAGGGCGTCGACCCGGACAAGGTCGAGAAGAGCATGTTCGACGTGCTCGTCCACCGGATCCCGATCTCGGAGATCATCGTCTCGCGCGAGATCGACGTCGCGGTCGCCTCGATCGACCTGGCCGGCGCCGAGATCGCCATGAGCACGCAGATCGGCCGCGAGCGGGCGCTCCAGAAGTCCTTCGACGAGATCCGCGACGACTACGACTTCATCTGCATCGACACGCCGCCGAGCCTCGGGCTCCTGACCGTGAACGCGCTCACCGCTGCCGACAAGGTGATCGTGCCGGTCCAGTGCGAGTACCTCTCGATGCGCGGCCTGGTCCAGCTTCAGAACACCCTCACGATGATCCGGGAGAACCTCAACCCCGGCGTCGAGATCGAGGGGATCCTGCCGACCATGCTCGACTCGCGGACCGTCCACGCCAAGGAGGCGGTGGAGATCCTCGAGGAGAACTTCGGAGAGCTCGTCTTCAAGTCGCGGATCCGCAAGGCGATCAAGTTCGCCGAAGCGCCGGTTCGCGGGAGCTCGGTCCTCAAGTACGACCCAACCGGAAAGGCCGCGGGCGCCTACCGCGACCTCGCGAAGGAGGTCCTGACTCATGGCTCGTAAGAAGCGCGCCAGCATGCGCGAGGGCCCCCTCGCCGATCTGTTCCGCTCGACCGACGAGTCCGTCGCGCCCGACGAGGTCAAGGTGACCGCCAACGGCGCCGGCAGCGCGCCGGTCGAGGTGGCCGTGGAGGAGCCGGTCCAGGAGACCCCTGTGCCCGAGCCGGTCCCCGAGCCCACGCCTGAGCCCGTCCCGGAGCCGACCCCGGACCCCGTGCCGGAGCCGCTGCCCGGGCCGGAGCCGGTTCCCGAGCCGACTCCGCCTGAGCCCGTCGCCGAGGACCCGGAGGCCGAGCTGACGATCGAGAAGGTCGAGGTGCATCACGAGGGCCTGGAGCGCCTCATGGGCGGCCCCGGCACCGAGATCCGCCCGGCCTTCGGCCGCGAGGAGCCCGACACGTCTTCCCCGACCCGCCAGCCGGTCGTCCCGCGCACCCACCAGGCCGTCCTGCGCGTCGTCGGCGTCGGCGGCGCCGGGGTGAACGCCGTCAACCGGATGGTCGAGGCCGAGCTGCCCGGGGTCGAGTTCCTCGCCATCAACACCGACCTTCAGTCCCTGCAGACCTCGAACGCCGACGTGACGCTCCACATCGGCGCCGAGCTCACCCGCGGGCTCGGTTCGGGGTCAGACCCCAGGGTCGGCTACCGCGCCGCCTACGAGGAGCAGGACAAGATCAAGGAGCTGCTCAAGGGCTCGGACATGGTCTTCCTGGCCTCCGGCTCGGGCGGCGGCACCGGCACCGGCGCGGCCCCCGTGGTCGCCAAGCTCGCCCGCGACATCGGCGCGCTCACCGTCGCCGCGGTCACCAAGCCGTTCGCCTTCGAGGGCGCCCGCCGGGCGGCCCAGGCCGAGGAGGGCATCGCCGCCCTCGGCAAGGAGGTCGACACGATGATCGTCGTGCCGAACGAGCGGCTGCTGACGATCCTCGAGCGCCGCACCTCGATCGTCGACGCGTTCAAGGTCGCCGACGACGTCCTGCGCCAGGCGGTCCAGGGCATCTCCGACCTGGTCATGCTGCCCGGTCTGATCAATCTCGACTTCGCGGACGTACGCACGACCATGATCGAGGCCGGCGACGCGATCCTCGGCATCGGCATGGGCGCCGGCGAGCACCGCGCGACGATCGCGGCCGAGAAGGCGGTCTCCTCGCCTCTGCTCGAGACCTCGGTCGAGGGCGCGCACTCGCTGCTGCTCTCGATCACCGGCGGTCCCGACCTCTCGCTGATCGAGGCGAGCGAGGCGGCCGAGATCGTCAAGGCCGCGGCCCATCCGGAGGCCGAGATCATCTTCGGGGCGAGCGTCGACGAGGACATGGCCGAGGAGGTCTGGATCACGGTGATCGCCACTCGGTTCGACTCCGCCTTCAATCAGCGCTTCCGGCGCGACCGGCGTACCGACACGCGCGAGCCGCGCACGCCCGACCGGGACGCGGCGCTGCGGCCGGAGCGCTACTCGGATCCCGTCGGGGACTACCGCGAGCCTGCTCACAGGGGGAGCGGCAGCGCCGACGAGCTCTACGGCGACGGCGTCTGGGGCCGAAACCCGGCCCGTCCGCCCACCGAGCCGCGCTCGCTCGACGGCCGGGTGCTGGACGTGCCCGAGTTCAACCCCGATCACTGAGCGCCTCCTGAGACGCCCGATCGCCGATTAGGCTCACCACATCCGCGGGCGTCGAAGGCGGTTATTCGCCCCGCGGCCTACGCTGCGGCCTCATGTCCAGTCCAAGGGGAGTCGTCGCAGCGGGGCACCCGCTGACCGCTGAGGCCGGCGCACAGGTGCTGCGCGACGGCGGCAATGCGGTGGACGCGGCGATCTGCGCCGTCCTCACCTCGTTCGTCTGCGAGAGCCAGCTGACCGGGTTCGGGGCCGGCGGGTTCATGATGGTTCACGAGGGTGGGGAGAGCACGCTGATCGACTTCTTCGTCGCCGCGGGCGGCGCTGATGGGGTCGAGCGCGACGCGGAGCTCCTCCCGATCCCCGTTTACTTCGACGAGACGCCGCAGGTGTTCAACTGCGGAGCCGCATCCTGTGGCGTACCCGGAAACCCGGCCGGGATCGAATACGCCTGGAAGCGATGGGGTTCGCTGCCGATGGATCGCCTGGCGCAACCGGGGATCGATCTCGGCAGACAGGGCGTGCAGCTGACCGCCGCCGCGGAGTACTTCCACGAGATCCTCAATCCGATCCTGGTCTCGAGTCCGGAATCCGCGTCCCTCTACACGCCGGAGGGCAGGCAGCTGGTGGAGGGGGACGTCTTCCACTACCCGGAGATGGCGGATGCGCTCGAGCGCTTCGCGGCCGACGGCGCCCAACCGTTCTATCGCGGGGACACCGGGCGGGCGGTCTGCGACTGGGTGCGCGAGCGGGGCGGCACGCTCGGGATGGACGACATGGCCGCCTATGAGCCGATCGAGCGGAAGCCGGTCAGCGCGAGCTTCCGCGGGCACCAGGTCCTGACCAACCCGCCGCCCTCGTCGGGGGGCATCCTCATCGGCTACTCGCTGGGGTTGCTCGAGCGTCTCGGCCCCGGCAGCGGGGTTGAGAAGATCGTCGCGGCGAGCGAGGCCGCCAACTCCAGGCGCGATGGAGACTTCCACGAGGGGCTGCACGACCCGGAGTATGTGCAGCGCTTCCTCGATTCCGACCTGGACGAGGTCGCCGCGCGGATCCAGGACGGCGAGTGGGTCGGTGGGCACGGCGGCGCGGGCGGCCCGGATGAGCCGGAGGACCGGATCGGCTCGACCACCCACCTCGCCGTCATGGACGCCGACGGCAACTGCGCCTCGGTCACCTGCTCGAACGGCACGGGCTCGGGCGTGGTCGTCCCCGGCACCGGCGTGCACGTCAACAACATGCTGGGGGAGGAGGACCTGAACCCGCAGGGCTTCCACCGGATCCCGCCGGGCCGCCGGGTGAGCTCGATGATGTCGCCGACCATTGCCCTCCGCGACGGCCAGGTCATGCTCGGGCTCGGAAGCGCCGGTTCCAACCGGATCCGCTCGGCCATCCTCCAGACGACGGTCAGGGTGCTGGAGCAGGGAATGGACGCGGAGGAGGCAGTCGCCGCCGGCCGGCTTCACTTCGAGGCCGGGACGGTGCAGGCGGAGCCGGGGGTGGACGATGGGGGACTGAACGACCTCGAGCGGCGGGGCGTGCCGGTCGTCCGCTGGAAGCGCAAGAACCTCTACTTCGGCGGCGTGCAGGCCGTTCTCCGCGACCCGGCGAACGGCGGGCTCAGCGGCGGTGGGGACCCCCGGCGCGGCGGGGCGGTGGCTTTCGCCTGATCAGTCAGGGAGCCCGGGAAGGTGGACCTTCCCGTTGCTGCTGGCGCGCTCGGCGGCCTCCTCCGCACGCTCGAGCGCCTTTCCGACGGCGCCGAGGGCGTTGGCGAGCAACGCCATGCGCTCGTCCTCGTCGCGCATCTCGAGGAGCTGCTGCTTGGTCTCCGGTGGCAGCTCGATGCGGGCCGCGATCGCGTAGGCGCTCGCGCCGTCGAGCTCCTCTGGCTCCGGCCGCTGGCCGGTGGCCCGCTCCGCCAGCTCGGCGAACGCCTCGCGGGCGGCGGTCGCGGCGTCCTCGTCGATCGGCGGCACGTCCTCGTCCGGGATCAGCTCGACCTCGCCGGTTGGGTACTCGGGCGACTCGAAGCGGTCCAGCACCTTGAAGGGCGCCTCGCCGCGGACCACGATGTTCAGGCGGCCGTCGTCGAAGCGCTCCGTCACGTCGTCGATGCGGGCGGTGCACCCGACCGACCGGGCGCCCTCATCGTCGCGGAGGACGACCCCGAACGGCTGCCCCTCCTCGAGCGAGGTTCCGACCATCCGCTTGTAGCGCTCCTCGAAGATGTGCAGCGGAACCTGCTCTCCAGGGAGCAAAACCAGCGGCAGCTCGAAGATCGGGAGCTCGAGACCCGCCATTCCCACCCATCTTAGGATCCAGCGATGGCCGGGATTGATTTCGAGGCTGAGGGATTGCTCGACGGTCTCGAGGGCGAGGCCCGCGAGGCACGGCTGGCGCTGCTCAACGAGCTTGTGGATGACGGCATCCCGCTCGACGAGCTGAAGCGCGCGGTCAAGGAGAGCCGGCTCGTGCTGCTTCCCGTCGAGCGGGTCTTCGACTCCGGGGAGAAGCACTACAGCGCCGCCGAGATCGCCGAGGGAGCGGGGATCGAGCTCGAGTTCCTCGTCCGGCTGCTGCAGGCGCTCGGGGCGCCGATCCCGGAGGACGCCGAGCGCCTGTACACGGATCAGGACCTCGAGGCGGCGAAGCGCGCCAGGCTCTTCATGGACGCGGGCCTCCCGGAGGAGGGCGTGCTGGAGACCTCGCGGATCATTGGGATATCGATGGCGAGCCTCGCCGACGCGAACAGGGACATGGTGGGGGAGGTGTTCACGGAGCCGGGGATCAACGAGCGGGAGCTGGCGATGCGCTACGCCGCCGCCGCGAAGACGATGCCGCCGCTGCTGGGCGACACCCTGCTTCACGCCTACCGGATCCACCTGCGCGAGGCGATTCGCCAGGCGATGGTGACAGAGGCGGAGGTAGCCCAGGGGAGCCTGCAGGGCTCGGACGACGTGACGATCGCCTTCGCGGACCTGGTCGGATTCACGAGCTTGGGCGAATCCATGGAGATCGAGGAGATCGGCGAGATGACCGGGCGGCTCTTCGAGCTCGCCTCCCAGGCCGCCCGGCCGCCCGTCCGGCTGGTGAAGATGATCGGGGACGCGGCGATGTTCTCTTCGCGTGAGCCGGTGCCACTGATGGATGCCGTCGTCGGCCTGGTCGACGCCGCCGGCACGGAGGAGATGCCCTCGTTGAAGGCGGGTGTTGCGACCGGGCCCGCGCTCGGGCGTGGGGGTGACTGGTACGGCCGGCCGGTCAATCTCGCGGCTCGGATCACGAACGTTGCCCGTCCGGACAGCGTGCTGGCCGATCAGGCGGTGAAGGACTCCCTCGAGTCCGCGAACCGCGACCGGTTCAGGTTCTCCTTCGCCGGCACGCGCCGCTTCAAGGGAATCAGCGGTGAGACGGTGCTGCACCGGGTCCGCCAGGCTGAGCCGGAGCGTTTGGGCGGTTAATCCACGCGTAACGACTCGCCGTAACGCTTTCGAGATCTCCGAGTCTGGACTCCAATGGCATTGCTGATGCTGTTTGCGCTCGTCGCCGGGGCGGGCACGGCCCTGTCCCCGTGCGTGCTGCCGATCCTGCCCGCGATCCTCTCCGCCGGCGTGACCGGAGGGCGGAGACGCCCCCTCGGCGTGGTCACGGGCCTGGCGCTCTCATTCACCTTCGCAACGGTCGCGCTCGTCTATGTGATCAACGCTCTCGGGCTGCCGAACGGCTTCGCCCGCGACCTCGCGATCGTGGTCCTCTTCGCGTTCGGGATCTCGCTCCTGATTCCGCCGATCGGCGATCGGGTGGAGGCCTTCGCGAGCCGTCTCGCTCCCGGCCCGGCGCGCTTCCGCGGCGATGGGTTCGGCTCTGGGCTGCTAGTCGGCGCCAGCCTCGGCCTGGTCTACGCGCCCTGCGCGGGTCCGATCCTCGCGGGAGTGATCGTGGTCTCCGCGGCGCAGGACTTCACCGCCGGGCGCCTGGCGGTCGCGCTCTCCTATGCAATCGGCTCGTCGATCGTGCTCTATCTGCTGCTGCTCGGCGGCAGGCGGCTGACCCAGCGGCTGAAGCCCGTACAGGGGCGCGTGCAGATGGCGATGGGCGCGGTGATGGTGCTCGTCGCGATCGCGATGAGCGCGAACCTGGACGTCCGCTTCCAGACCGAGATCGCCAGCGCGCTGCCTCGGTTCCTCGTCAATCCCACGGAGAGCATCGAGAAGAGCACCGCGATCTCGACCGACCTCGCCAAGGTGAGCCAGCACGGGACCCCGGTCGTCCCCGCGGATGAGCTCAATCAGCCGGTCAGCCTGCGGACCTACGGGCAGGCGCCCGACTTCACGGGGACCCAGGACTGGTTCAACACGCCGGGCGGCGAGTCGCTCTCGCTGAGCGATTTGCGGGGCAAGGTCGTCCTGATCGACTTCTGGACCTACACCTGCATCAACTGCATCCGGACGCTGCCCTACCTGGAGGCCTGGCAGCAGCGCTACGGACCGCAGGGCTTCACCGTCGTTGGGATTCATTCTCCCGAGTTCCCCTTCGAGAAGGACGCCGGCAACGTCCAGGCGGCGATCCACCAGAACCACCTGACCTATCCGGTCGTCCAGGACAACGACCTCGCGACCTGGGACGCCTGGGGGAACCAGTACTGGCCCGCGGACTACCTGGTGGACGCCCAGGGCAACGTGCGCGACGCGCACTTCGGTGAGGGCGACTACGCGGAGACCGAGCGGGCGATCAGGACGCTGCTCCGAGAGGCCGGTCACGCCAACCTCGGCTCGGGCTCCCGGGCCGCGGCGCAGGCGCCCTCCGCGGGAACCACTACCCCTGAGACGTATCTGGGCGCGGCCCGGGCCATGGGGTGGGTCACCCCGGTCCATCCGGGGGACCAGGGCTTCGGCGCGGCCGCCGGCCCGCTCTCCGTCAACCAGTTCGCTTACGCGGGGAACTGGGGCATCAGCGAGGAGGACGCGACCTCGGGCCGGGGCGCCGAGATCGACCTGGAGTTCAACGCCCGCCGCGTCTTCCTCGTCCTGGGGTCGCCGGACCAAGCCCGCCACGTCCAGGTCCTCCTCGACGGCAAGCCGATCCCGGCGAAGCTCGCCGGGCCGGACGTGCGGAACGGACGGGCGTCGATCCAGGCCCAGCGGCTCTACCGGCTGGTTGATCTGCCGGCGGTGTCGCAGCATCGCTTGTCGCTGATCTTCGATCCGGGGATTACCGGTTACGCGTTCACGTTCGGGTAGAGCGAACCCAACACCTGAGGGGGCGAGATTCGTGGCGTTGGCGACTTACCGTCCCCCGTGGGACGGAAACTCGCCAACGCCGATCCTGACGCCTTCATTGCCCGACTTGCGGCCAACCAGCACGGCGTTGTCTCACTCCGGCAGCTCGAACGGGCGGGCATCCGTGAGCGGGGCCGGAGGACCCGGGTGGGCACCCAGCGGCTGCACCGCATCCATCGCGGGGTGTACGCCGTCGGGCATCGTGGCCTCGGCGAGAAGGGGAGATGGATGGCGGCGGTGCTCGCCTGCGGCCCCGATGCGGTGCTCAGCCACACCAGCGCCGCGGCGCTCTGGCGGCTCCTTCCCCAGCGGGGTTTCGTCCACGTCACCGTCCGGGGCTACGCAAGAAACCGCGCCGGCATCAGAGTCCATCGATCCGCAACCCTCCTCTCCAGCGGGGTAACCCGGAGAGCCGGCATCCCGGTCACGACCGCATCCCGAACGCTCACGGACCTCCGCCGCATCCTTCCCGAGGCGCAGTTCAAGGCGGCACTGCGGCAGGCGGAGTACCTCGGCCTGGCGCTGGATCCCGTCCTCGAACCCGATGGCACCCGCAGCGAGCTCGAATCGCGCTTCCTCGCCCTCTGTCGCCGCCACCGCCTTCCTCGGCCAGATGTGAACGTGCCGATCGGCCGCTTCACGGTGGATTTCCTCTGGCGCCCCGAGCAGCTCGTCGTGGAGCTCGACGGCTACCGAGCTCACGCGGGCCGAACGGCCTTCGAGGCCGACCGAAGCCGCGACCTGGAGCTCAGGGCGCTGGGCTACGCGGTCGTCCGCCTCACATGGCAGCGGATCACGACGCACCCCGCACAGGTGGCGCGCACCGTGCGCAAGCTCCTCGGTCAATAGGATCACCCCATGGACGCAGAGAAAGCACGCCAGCGACTCACCGATGAGAGAGCCCGGATCGAGCGCGAGCTGGCCGGACACGGCCAGGAGGAGGCCTCGGACGAGCCCAAGGACAGCGGCGATCAGGCCAACGAGCTCGAGCAGACCGACACGGACAACGCGCTCCGCGCCGACCTGCGCCAGACGCTCGAAGCCATCGAACGCGCCGAGGCCCGGCTCGAGGAGGGCACCTACGGCGTCTCGGTCGTGAGCGGCGACCCGATCCCCGACGAGCGGCTCGAGGCCATCCCCTGGGCCGATCGCAACGTCGGCGAAGAGCCCGGCGGACGCGGCTGACATTCGGCCAGCCCGGCGGCCCGCACAGCCCCATCGCCCATCCTTGGGGCATGGCGAAACCGGCGCCGCAGCGCGGCGGCATGGTCCGCAGCGCGGCCAGCCTCGACGAGCGCGATGAGACCTACATGTCCCTGCTGGGCAGGCTGCTGGCCGCGATCGTGGCCACCGTCTGGGGCGCCGCGATGATCCTCGCGGGCACGCTCGGCCTGCAGCCCGGGACCAATTGGGCGCCGCTCGCCCTCGCTGCCGGAGCCATCCTCATCCTGCTCGCCGCGGACCAGGCGTGGCGGGTGATTCGCAAGCTCGGCTAGGGCCGCCGCGCCGAGACGAGCAGGTTGTAGAAAAGCTGCGGCGGGAGCCGCGGCTCCAGCACCTGGTTGTCCACCCGCTGCAGCGCGAGGTAGCTGCGGAATGCAAACCGCCGCCAGCCCCACGGCACCTCATCCGGCTCGGCGCTCGCCTCCAGCGTCCTCACGGTCCAGCCGTGGATCGACGCCAGCAGCTCCTCGCCCTTCACCCTGACGTCATCGAGCGCGGCCTCGTCGCAGAAGCGGCGCAGATCGCCGGGCGAGAAGGCGTGCACGTCCACCTCCGGCTCGAGATCGTGGCCGTTCTGCTCGGCTGCCTCGGCCTCGTAGTCCCGCGCCGAAGCACCGACCAGCCGGCGCCAGAGCGGAGCCGTGAGCAGCGCCGTCCGCTTCGGGATGGCGGCGAGAAAGTCCCCGTACCGCGACGGCTCGCCGCAGAACGCCAGCGTCCCGCCAGGTCGCAGCACCCGCGCGAACTCCGAGAAGGCCTGGCGCAGGTCCGGGATGTGATGGAGCACCGCATGCCCGAAGACGAGGTCGAAGCTCTCGTCGGCGAATGGAAGGGTCTCCGCCTCTGCTGCAGCGGTGCTGACCTGGAGGCCCAGGCGCTCCGCATTCGCATCCAGCGTCGCCAGCATCCCGGGGGAGATGTCCGTCGCCGTGGCCCGCTCGATCGCCCCGGCCTGCAGCAGGTTGAGGGAGAAGTAGCCGGTCCCGGCACCGATCTCGAGCGCGTCCCCGAACGGCGCCTGCGGCCAACGGCCCAGCGCCTTGCGCAGCTTCGCGGTCACCTGCTCCTGGCCGATGTCGCCGAAGTCGATCCCCCACTTGGCGTCGTACGAGGCCGCCGCCACGTCGTGGTAGCGCTCGTTGACCTCCTTGATTCGGTCCGGGCTCGAGGACGCGGGCATGACGCCGGATCGTAGACCTGGTCAGCGGTCGTACGTCGCGATCGCTCTGAGCGAGAGGCCGATCAGCACCACGCCCATCACCAGGGTCACTCCGAGGCAGACGAGGATCTTGTCCACCACCCAGCCGTCGATGATCAGCGACCGGATGCCGACGATCACGTAGCTCACCGGGTTGATCCGCGCCAGCGTCTCCATCAGTGGCGAGAGCCGGTCGAAGGGCACGAAGTTGGGGGTCAGGAAGAGGAGCGGGAAGAAGAGCAGGAAGCTCGTATTGGTCGCCTGGACGTTCCGAGTCTTGAGCGCGACGAGGATCCCGAAGCCTGCGTATGCGACCCCGAAGAGCGCGGCGAGGACGACGGCCAGGATGGCGCCGAGCACGCCCGACTCGACGTGGGCCCCGAACACGAGGATCCCGAACAGCAGTACCACCGTGGACGCGGCGACGCCGCGCACGAGGTCGGCACCGAGGCGGCCAAGGATCAGCGACGTGCGGCGGATCGGCGCGACCAGCAACTTGTCGAAGTACCCGCTGTCGATCTCGGTGACCAGCGCGAGACCGGTGGTGGCGGTTGCGACGGCGAACATCAGCGAGACCGGCATCTGGAAGGCGACGTAACTCTGGCCGTTCAGCCAGGGCGCGGTATCCGCGTTGAACGTCGTCTGAACCTGGCCGATGTTGACCGCGAGGAAGAAGAGCGGGATGAACAGGGTCGGGATGGTCGCCTCCGGGTAGCGGACGACCTCCCGCACCGCGCGGCGCCCGAGCAGCAGAACCTCGGTCATGACATCACCGCCTTCGCCGCGGCGTCGTCTTCCTCGGCCGCCACGTCCTCGTGCTCGGTCCCCGCGCCCTCGAGCCGGCGCCCGGTCGCCTCCAGGAAGACGTCGTCAAGCGAGGGCTGGTCTACCGCGATCGCGCCGACATCGACTCCCGCCGAGTGCAGGCGCCCGACGATCGCGGCGATCGAGGCGGCACCGTCCTCGACGTAGAGCGCGAGCGCACCCTCGGCCGGGACGACGCGCTCGAGGCCGGGTAGCTCGCCGATCGCCTCCTGGGTCTTGTCGGGGTCGGCGCCCTTGAGGTCGACCGTGACGACGTCGTTGCCGAGGTCGCCCTTGAGCTTCTCGGGCGTGCCCTCCGCGACGATCTCGCCCTGGTCGATGATCGCCAGCCGCTCGCAGAGCTCGTCGGCCTCCTCGAGGTACTGGGTCGTCAGGAAGATCGTCGTGCCGGTCAAGTTGATGCTGCGGACCTCATCCCAGACCGTCAGGCGCGACGCCGGATCGAGCCCGGTCGTCGGCTCGTCCAGGAAGAGAACCTTCGGCCGGTGCACGAGCGCGCTGGCCAGGTCGAGCCTGCGCTTCATCCCGCCTGAGTAGGTCTTGGTCCGCCGCTCGGCGGCGTCCGTCAGCCCGACCAGCGCGAGCAGCTCGTTGGCGCGTTCCCGTGCCGCGGCGCCATGGATCCCGTAAAGGCCGCACTGGAGCTCCAGCAGCTCCCGCCCCGTCTGCACCGGATCCAGCCCGATCTCCTGCAGCGCCACCCCGATGCTCCGGCGCACCTCGTCGCCATCGCCGACGACGTCGTGCCCGGCGACCGAGGCGCCGCCCGCCGTGGGGGGCAGGAGGGTGCAGAGCATCCGGACGGTGGTCGACTTGCCGGCTCCGTTCGGGCCCAGGAACCCGAAGATCTCTCCCTCGGACACCCGCAGGTCGACTCCTCGTACGGCCTCGATGCCGTCCTTGAAGGTGCGGGTCAGGCCACGGGCCTCGATGGCAGGGGCTTTTTCGTTGGTCTCCGTCAACTCTCGATTCCGTCCTTGGGATTCCCCGTCTATGACCGGACCGCCGGCCGAAACTCATCGCTCGCGGCCGTTCCCGCACTCTACGAAAACCGACTAGTCCCTAACTTCCCTCGCGATGGCAGAAGCCGATCAGACCTATCTGCAGGCCGACCAGCCCGAAGGGGTCCCGCCCCTCGAGCTGACCGGTGAGCGCACCCTTCCCGACGTCCCGGAGGAGAACTACTGGTACCGGCGCCACGTCGCGGTCTACGAATGGGTCGCGGAGCGCTGCGCCGGCCTGCGCGTCGTCGACCTCGCCTTCGGCGAGGGCTACGGCTCCGACATCCTGGCTCGCAGCGCCTCGCAGGTGATCGGGGTCGACGCGAATCCGGAGGCCTTCGAGCACGCACGCGCCCGCTACCAGCGCCCGAATCTGACCTTCCAGCGCGGTCTGGTCGAGGACTTCGATCAGGAGGTGGACGCGGTGGTCTTCCTGCAGACGATCGAGCACATCCACGAGCCGGACCGGCTGGTCGAGGCGATCAGCCGCATCGCGCCGGTCGCCTACATCTCGACCCCCAACCGCCTCACCCTCGCTCCGCCCGGCGCCGAGAAGTCCGACAACCCGTGGCACCTGCGGGAGTACGACGCCGGCGAGTACCGCGAGCTCCTCGAGCCGCATTTCGGGAGCGTGGAGCTGCTCGGCCTCTTCCACGCCCGCAAGCTGCGGGCCCACGAGCTCGCGATCCGGGCCGGCTGGGACCGGTTCCATCCCGCCCTCCACATCACCAAGGCGTTCTACGACCGCTTCATCCCGGCGATCAGCGCCCGCGACTTCCGGCTCCGCCAGGACCCGCTCGACAGGGCGCTCGACTTCCTGGCCGTCTGCCGCGCCTGAGCTCCATGGCCGACCGCAGCGCCGGCGACCTGGCGATCGTCCTCCACTCGCACATGCCCTACGTCGAGGGCTTCGGGACCTACCCCTTCGGCGAGGAGTGGCTGTTCGATGCGTTCGCGCGGTCCCACCTGCCGGTCCTCGACGTCGCCGAGCGACTCACCATGACGATCACCCCGGTGCTCGCCGATCAGCTCGAGGCCGACGGCGTGGGGGAGAGAATGCTGCGCTTCCTGCGCCGCCACCGGGTCGACGCCGCCGACCGCGACGTGGCCGACGCGGGCGCGGCGGTGCGGCCGGCGGCAAGGGCGGAGGCCGACCACTACACGCGTGCCATGAAGCGGCTGAGCAAGCTCGGAGGCGATCCGCTGCGCGCCTTTCAGGCGGCGCACGAGCGTGGCCGGATCGCCCTGATGGCCTCCGCCGCGACCCATGCGGTGCTGCCCAAGCTCGCCACGCTGGCCGGAAGACGCCTGCAGGTGGACGCGGGACTTCGCTCGCATGAACGCCGTTTCGGCGAGTCCACCGGGTTCTGGTTGCCGGAGTGCGCCTACGTGCCCGGGATCGAGGACGCGCTCGCCGAGCGGGGCGTCGCGTTCACCTGCCTGGACCAGAGCGCCATGGAGCGCGGCACCGCCGCGCTGGCGCCGATCCGGCTGCCGGGGGGCCCGGTCGCCTTCACCATCGACTGGCCGACGGTCCGCCTGGTCTGGTCCGATGGGGGCTATCCCTCCGATCCCGCCTACCTCGAGTACCACCGCCTCTCGCAGAACGGGATGCGCCTCTGGTCGATCTCCGGCGGGCCATACGACCCGGCCGCCGCCGCCAAGCGGGCCGCCGAGCACGCCGCGTCCTTCCTGGCCGCCGTGCGCGACCGCCTGGAGCGCCATCGCGCGGACCGTGGCCGCCGGGGCCTCTGCGTCTTCGCGATCGACACTGAGCTGCTCGGCCACTGGTGGGCGGAGGGGCCGATCTGGTTGGGCGAGGTGCTGAAGGGAGCGGAGCTGGAAGGCGTCCGCCTGCTCACCCTGCCGCAGGCGCTGCGCGAGCACGAGGCCGAGGAACGACCCGCGCACGTCGGCAGCTGGGGAGAGGGGAAGAGCCTCGAGACCTGGGACTCGCCGTCGGTCTCGGACCTGGTCTGGGCCACGCGGCGCTCCGAGCTCCGCCTCCTTCGGGCCCTCCGCCTGCGCGGTCTCGAGGCCGACGCGGCCCGGCGGGCCGCCCGCGAGCTCCTCGCCCTCCAATCGAGCGACTGGGCCTTCATGGACCACCGCGGACAGGCCGGGGACTATCCGTATACGCGGGCCACGGCCCACGCTCAGGCCCTGCTGGAGGCCATAGACTCTTCCGAGGCAGTCGACGCACGCGTGCGCAATCTCGCCCCCGATCTGAGCCTGGCGCCGCTGCTCGAGCCTTAGATCGACCTGACATGAACCGCGTCCTGATCCTCTCCTGGGAGTACCCGCCGCTCATCGAGGGGGGCCTGGCCAGGCACGTCCGCAAGCTCTCCGAGGCCCTCGTCGAGCGCGACACCGAGGTCCACGTGCTCACCCGCGGCGGAGAGGAGTCGCCGTCGGAGGAGGTCGTGGCCGGGGTAAACGTCCACCGCGTCATGGAGCCGACCCGCCCCGCCGAGCTCAACGAGTTCGTCGCCTGGGTGGAGCGGATGAACTCCGACATGCTGGCCGCCGGGGTCGAGCTCGGCGACCGCTTCGACTTCGACCTGGTGCACGGGCACGACTGGCTGGTCGCCAACGCCTGCGACCACCTCGCCCGCCGCTTCGACGCCCCGCTGATCACCACGATCCACGCGACCGAGCACGGCCGCCACCAGGGCTGGGTGGAAAAGCACCCTCAGGCCTACATCCACGGCGTCGAGCGCTGGATCACCAACCGCTCCGACCGTGTGATCGCCTGCTCAACCTTCATGCGGGAGCAGATCGTCGACGTCTTCGGGGTGCCCGAGAGCTCGATCGAGGTGATCGCCAACGGCATCGATCCCGAGGACCTGCAGCCGCAGGACGACGAGGAGCTGCGCCGGCTCCGGGCCGAGTTCGCCGAGCCCGACGAGTCGCTGGTCCTGCTGGTCGGCCGGCTCGTCTACGAGAAGGGCTTCCAGGTGGCGCTGGAGGCACTCCCCGAGGTCATCGAGCGCCTGCCCAAGACGCGCTTCGTGGTCGCGGGCTCCGGCACCCACGAGGAGGAGCTCCGCCGGCAGGCCGAAGAGCTCGGCCTGATGTCGCACGGCACCTTCGTGGGCTGGATCGGCGACGACGTGCTCCACTCGCTCTACCGCATCGCGGACGTCTGCGTGGTCCCCTCGATCTACGAGCCCTTCGGTCTCGTAGCCCTCGAGGCGATGGCGTCGAGCTGCCCCTGCATCGTCGCCGACACCGGTGGGCTGCGCGAAGTCGTCCCGCACGACGAGGTCGGGCTGCGCTTCCGCGCCCGGGACCCGCAGTCGCTCGCGGAGATGACGATCCGGGTGCTCGACGACGCCAAGCTCTGCCGGCGGCTGACGGCCGAGGCGTTCGAGCACCTGAGCCGCTTCGACTGGGGCGACGTCGCGGAGCGGACGGCCGAGGTCTATGGGGAGGTGGTGGCCCTTGACGCGGCTGCCCGACGGCCGGCGTGAGGTCTATCCCTCGCGGGGCAGGGCGCCCAAGCGGCGGGCGCCCGACTTCGGCCCCGGCCTCAACGTCAGCGTGCCGATCTCATTCGGCCTGCCTCTGCTCGTCGTCGGCATCGCGCTGATCGCCGCGGCGCTCACCACGGGCACCATCATCTTCTGGGTGACTGGAGTGATCGCAGCCATCGGCGGGGTGCTCCTGTTCGCCTCGGGCAAGCGCCTCTAGCCCGCGCCTACCGGCGGTGCTTCTTCTTGTGGTGCTTCTTCTTCTTGCAGGAGCGCTTCTTGTGCTTCTTGTGCTTCTTCTTGGACTCGGCGGCGCGGTGATGACGCTTCTTGTGCTTCTTCTTGTGCTTCCTGCACTTGTGGCTCGCACGGACGTTGGCTCCACATGGGCCCTGCACGGTCGCCGTTGAGTCGACGGCCGAGGTGGCGCCGTTGTAGCCGACGAACTCGGCGTGAAACACCGGCGGGGGTCCCTGGCAGAGGTTGTGGTTCGCGATCAGCAGCCCCGGTGGGTTGGTGAAGGCGAGCTGGAAGTGCGAGATCGGGATGTCGGGCAGGCCGGGCGCCACGTCCCCGAAGGTCACCGACTTGTCCGGATTCAGGCTGCCCTGGAGGAGCAGGTGGAGCTGCCCGCGCAGGTCGAGGCCGATGTTCGGCAGCAGGCCGCCCCCGTTGTCGACGAGGTGGACCTGGCCGGTGAGCGGTCGGCTGAGCAGCGGTGAGGCCGCGACCGCGTTGCCGACGACCGTGTTGTCCGGGCAGGTGCCGGCCTGGAAATCAGGCGACGGACAGCGGTGGCTGAGCAGGTCGGTGAGGGTGTTCGGAGCGAGATCGGACGGGACGAAGACGTGCGCATTGAGCAGCCCCGCCTCTCCTGAGTCCTGATCGATCGAGGTCACGGCGGTCGTCTGGCTGCCTTGTGCGGCACCGCCCACGGTCGCCGTAAATGAGGGCGAGAAGTCGAGGGCACCGCAGTTGGTCGGGGTGAAGGGCGGAGAGCTCCCGGTCGCGGTTCCGGTCGCCGGGGCATGCGGGCTGGCCCTGAAGGTGGTGACCTTCGCCGTGCATGAGGTTGGGTTCCGCATGAACGGCTTCGGTGTCCCGGGCACGCCGTGGTCCGCGGGGTTGCCAAACAGGGTGATCGTCTGGGAGTTGATGTGAGTGGGCAGTCCCGATGTCGAATCCGGGATGTCATTGATGACCGTGTCGAGCCCGAAATCGCTCTGCCTCAGGGCGGCCCCGGACTCCAGGATCACGGGCGGGAGGGGGAGGGTGATGGCGCCGAGGAGGTTGCCCGGCTGAAGGACGATCCCGAACCGGGCGGGCTCTCCAGGATGTGGTGTCAGGTTGTAGAGCTTCCCTGAGACGTTCAGCGTGACCGGCAGGGCGACGACTGTGACGGTCGCGTTGGCTACTACCGAGCCGACCTGGGTGTCGGCCGGGCAGCCGTCGTTGCCGGCGATTGCGGAGTTGAGCTGGGCCTCTGTGCACAGCGGTGTCGCACTCGGGTCGCCCGTAACTCCCGGAGGGAGCCCGACCGTGAGGTTCTGGACGTCCTCGCTGGTGGGTCCGAAGTTGATCGCGATGTTGAAGTCGCTGTGGGCACCCGCGGTGGTGTCGGTGGGAGCTGCCGTCCCCGAAACCGTCATCGCCGACGCGGATACCGGAACCACGGCGATCAGCCCTGCGACTGCGATGAACGTCCCGATCAAACGGCGCGGAGTGCGCATCCAGCTCCTCCTCTGTTTCCCCTGTGGCTTCGTTGCCATGCCAATCGGACTCCCTGCCCGAAAAGTGAGTATATGCAGGTCGTTGCTTTTGCGGAGCCGGTCAGTCGTCCATGGAGGGCTCGACCGGATCGGGCCAGCTGAGCTCCTTCGGCGCTTCACGCATGCGGATCACCTTCGCCGGGATGCCTCCCACGACGGCGTTCGCGGGGACGTCGCGGGTGACCACGGAGTTCGTGCCCACGATGGAGTTGTCGCCGACGCGCACGCCTCGGAGGAAGCACGCTCCGTAGCCGACCCAGACGTTCGAGCCGATCACGCACTCGCGCATGTAGATGCCCTGCTGGCGGATCGGCCGCTCCACCTCGACCACGCCGTGGTCGAAGTCGATGAACATCGCCCGGTCCGCGATCACGCACTGCTCGCCGATCCGGACGTGGCGGTACGAGGAGATCGTGCATTCCTGGCCGAAGACGGTCTTCGCGCCGATCTCGACCACGCCCTCGTGACTGCGGATCTTCGTGCCGTCGCCGATCCAGGAGAAGCGGCCGAAGCGGATCTCGGCCCCCTTGGCGATCTGGAGCTGCAGGCCCTTTCCGAAGAAGACCGGGCCGTCCGTCTTCCAGCGCCAGCCCGCCGGGGTCAGGAATCGCCGCCACAGGTAGCGCCAGAGCAGGCGGCCGTAGAGCCGGTTGAGCATGCCGTTGCGGCGATAGAACCGAAGGGCGGAGAACACGGGCGGCGATTCTAGGTTCCGGCCGCGGACCTAGACTGCGGCGGATGGCGCAGCGGACCGAAACGGACCTCGCCGAGCGACTCGTCGCCGGCGACAAGCGCGCCCTGGCGAGGGCGATCACCCTGATCGAGAACGACGACCCGGCCGGCTGGGAGCTGGTCCGCGAGGTCTTCCCGGGCACCGGCAGGGCCCGGATCGTCGGGCTGACCGGGCCGCCCGGGGTGGGGAAGAGCACCCTGATCGGCGCCCTGACAAAGGAGATGCGGGAGGCCGACCGCCAGGTCGCGGTCCTCTCGATCGATCCCTCGAGCCCGTTCACCCGCGGCGCCCTGCTCGGCGACCGGATCCGCCTCTCAGACCACTTCCTGGACGCGGGGGTCTTCATCCGCTCGATGGCGAGCCGCGGCGCCCTCGGCGGCCTCTCCGAGGCCACCCTGCAGGCGGCGCTCCTGATGGACGCCTCGGGCAAGGACGACGTCTTCATCGAGACCGTCGGCGTCGGCCAGGCGGAGATCGACATCGTCGACCACGGCGACACGATCATCCTCGTCCTGATGCCGGGTTCCGGCGACTCGATCCAGGCGCTGAAGGCCGGGGTCATGGAGATCCCGGACATCATCGTCGTCAACAAGTCCGACCACCCGATGACCGACACCATGATTCGCGAGATCCGCGGCGTGCTCTCCCTCGGCCCCGCGACCTCGTGGCGGGTCCCGATCGTCAAGACCGAGGCGGCCAAGGGCGAGGGCGTCGCCGAGCTGGCCGAGAAGATCTCCGAGCACCGGGCGCACATCGAGGCCGAGGGCACCCTGGAGGAGCGGCGTGCCCGCAATCTCCGCAACGAGGTGATGGAACTGGCAGCATCCCGGATGCGGCGGCGCCTGGAGGATGCTGTCGCGGACGATTCTTCGGTCCGCGAGCTCCTCGAGCGCGTCGTCAAACGGGAGATCGATCCCGCCAGCGCGGCCAAGGAACTACTGGAGCGTCAGGATGGCTGAGACGAAGCAAACCCGCACGACGAAGGGCAAGGAGAGGGGTACGGCCTCGCTGCCGACCCTCGAGGAGGCCCTGGCCTGGGAGGGCACGCAGATCGACGGCCTCGGCAACAAGACGCTGGGCCGGATCGCGGGGATCCACGTGGACGCAGAGGACGGCGAGCCCCGCTGGGCGCTCATCCGCCTCGGCCCGCTCGCGGGCTGCACCGCGATCCCCTTCGAGCACGTCGCGGAGGGCGCCGGCCGGCTCTGGGCCGCCTATGAGCGCGACTGGATCCGCGAGGCCCCGCGCTTCCGCCCGAACGAGTCGCTGACCGCGCTGCAGGAGCTCGAGCTCTGCGCCCACTGGGGCATCCGTGAGAAGCAGGGCAGGGCCGCCGAGGTGGCCGAGCGGGGCGAGGACGAGATCACCGCGGTGCCCGCGGACGAGTAGCTAGACCCCCAGCTGCCGCGCGATCACCATCTGCTGCACCTCGTCGGTGCCCTCGCCGATGGTGAGGATCTTCGCGTCGCGGTAGAAGCGGCAGACCGGGTACTCCTCGATGTAGCCGTAGCCGCCGTGGATCTGAACGGCCTCCTCGGTGGCTCGGACGGCGAGCCTGCCGGTGATCAGCTTGGCCTGGGCCGCGGTCAGCGTGAAGTTCTCGCCGCGGTCCTTGAGGATCGCCGCGCGGTAAACCAGCAGGCGGGCCGCCTCGATCTGGGCCGAGAGGTCGGCGATCTTCGCCTGGATCGCCTGGAACTTCCCGATCGGCTGCCCGAAGGCCCGGCGCTCCTTCGAATATGAGATGGCTTCGTCGAGCGCGCCCTGGGCGAGACCGACGCCCATAGCCGCGACGCCGATGCGGCCGCCGTCGAGGATCGTCAGGAACTGCTTGTAGCCGTCGCCGCGCGGGCCGAGCACGTTGGCCTCCGGCACGCGGCAATCGTCGAAGGTGAGCGGTCGCGTGTCCGAGGCGTTCCAGCCCATCTTCCGGTACGGCTCGCCCGCCTCGAAGCCTGGTGTCCCGTTCGCGACGATGATGTTGGAGATCTCCCGGTCGCCGTTCTCCCGTCCGGTGACCGCCGTGATGGAGACGCAGCCGGAGATGTCGGTCCCAGAGTTGGTGATGAACTGCTTGGACCCGTTGATCACCCATTCGTCGCCGTCGAGCTCCGCCCGGGTCTGCGTGTTGCCGGCGTCGGAGCCGGCGTCAGGCTCGGTCAGCCCAAAGGCGGCGAGCTTCTGCCCGCTGCAGAGCTGCGGCAGCCAATCGGCCTTCTGCTCGTCGGAGCCGAACATGTGGATCGGCATCGTTCCGAGCGAGGTATGGGCCGCCATCGTGATCGCCACCGAGGAGTCGATCCTGGTCAGCTCCTCGACGGCCAGCGCGTAGGCCAGGGTGTCGGCGCCGCCGCCTCCGTACTGCTCCGGGAAGGGAATGCCCATCAGCCCGAGCTCGCCCATCTTCGCGACCAGCTCGTAGGGGAAGGCCTTGGTGCGGTCGAGCTCCTCGGCGATCGGCTTGACCTCCTGGTTGGCGAAGTCGCGAACGGTGTCGCGCAGCAGCCGCTGCTCGTCGGAGAGGTCGAAGTCCATCGGGCGGGGGAGTCTAGGTAGAGCGACTACGCCGCGGCTTTGAGGGCCGCTTTCGCCCCAGGTCCGTCGACGGCGCGCGTCTCGCGCACGGTCAGCGGCTTCCCGCACTTCGTGCAGATCCGGCGCTCGTCAATCACGCCACCGCATTCCTTGTGCACGACCAGAACGGGAGGGCCGTCCGGCAGCGGCTCGTACTTGTCGCCCCAGAACATCAGCGCGGTCATCACCGGCCAGAGGTCGAGCCCCTTCTCCGTCAGGAAGTACTCGTAGCGCTCGGGTCGCTCGCTGTAGGGACGACGCTCGATGATGTCCTCGTCGATCATGCGCTGCAGGCGCGCGGTGAGTACGTTGCGCGCCACGCCGAGGGAGCGCTGCATCTCGGAGAACTTCCGCCGCCCGTGAAAGATCTCCCGCACGACCAGCAGCGTCCAGCGCTCGCCGACCAGCTCGAGGCTTCGGGCGATGGAGCAGGTCTGTCCCTCGTAGTCGTTGCCGAGCATCAATGTGATGTTCGCACACTCGGTTGCGTCATGCAACTCACGCTGATAGGGTGCGTCCATTGGAGGTTGCGTGAAGCAACCAACGCCACGAAACGAGGCGGCGTCATGAGAGCACTCCGAATCGAGTTCCATCCAGAGCAGGTCAGGATCACTCCCGAGGAGATCCTGGCCGACCTGAGCTATCCGGTCCGCAGGGACCGCGAGGACGGCGGGCGCAAGCGCGCCCGCCGCCGCCGGGGGCGCGAGTGAGCGTCGATACACCGGCGTCTTCCCGTAGCCGCACGATCACCTGGCAGGACCCGGTGGCGAGCGCCGCCGTCGGCGCCCAGATGGCAGGCCTCGACTACGTCCGCGCAATCCAATCCGGAGAGATCCCGCCGCCGCCGATCGCCGTGGTGATGAACTTCTCGATCGAGTTGCTGGAGGAGGGGAGGGCGGTGTTCGTCGGCGAGCCCGGCGAGGAGCACTACAACCCGATCGGGGTGGTCCACGGCGGGTACGCGTCGACGATCCTCGACTCGGCCCTGGGCTGCTCGGTTCACACCCTGCTGCCGGCCGGCGTCGGCTACACGAGCCAGACCCTCGAGGTGAAGTACCTGCGTCCGATCATGCGAGACACGGGCGCGATTCGCGCCGAGTCGGTCGTCATCCACAAAGGACGGAAGACCGCCACAGCCGAGGCGAAGCTGACCGCGGTCGACACCGGCAAGCTGCTCGCCGCGGGCACCAGCACCTGCCTGATCTTCGAGCTGTAGCCGCTTCTACAATCGAGGCATCCTGCAGCGACCTACCTTCTCAGGGGTGATCAGATGACCCCCAATAAGGAAGGTCCAGGAGGTGGCAATGGCAGGGCTCCCACGATCCGACTCGGCCGGATGGTCGAGGACGGAGTCGCGCCGAGCATCTTCGGGCTGATCGAGCGCGGCATCGCCCGCGAGCCGGAGCTCGCGGCGCAGATGCGCGGTCGCGTCGTCTTCCGCTTCGCCGAGGACTTCTCGCCGCTGCGCATCCACTTCAAGCCCCGCAGCGTCGTCGTCGAGGACGGCGATTCGCGCAAGCCGGATCTCGTGATCACCGGCCGCCTCCCGGACATCGTCCATTTCGCGACGGTGCCCACTCTGCAGGGGCGTTTCCACGGTGTCCCGGATCCCCGTCACCGCCACGGTCGCCGGGCCCTCGGAAGGATCGCGAGCGGCCGGGTCAGGATCGAGGGAGACCGCGTGCTCGGCCGGCGGCTGCTGCGCCTGCTCGCGGTCTAGCCGCTCAGCGCTTCTTCTTGTGCTTCTTGCACTTCTTCTTCTTCTTGACGTCGGCCGCGCGGTGCTTCTTCTTGTGCTTCCTGCACTTCTTCTTGGGCGGCGCGGGCGCGGGCGCCGGCGGCGGCGACACCACGGCCGGATGTGCGACGCAGTCCGGGCTGGCGCCGATCGCGGTGACCTCCGCGTCGGTGAGGACGCCGCTGTAGACGCGGATGCAGGACACGGCGCCCGCCGATTCCTCCCCGGTTATGCCGCCGCTGGAGTTGTCGACGAAGAACCTGAGCGCATCGCCGATGATCGTCTCCTGGTGGGGCGACTGCAGCACGGGGGTGCCGTTCACGAACGCCCGAGTGCTCGGTGTGTTCGCGGCGGTCACCACGAGGGTCGAGTATGCGTTGGACCCGAACACGGCGTTGGTGCTTTTGACCTCCTCTCCGGACCTGTAGTAGCTCGCCTTCCGCAGGTAGTCGTAGATGCCGTTGTCGAGGGTCCCGTGGGACCAGTCGAGAATTCGGTTGTAGAGGCCGTCGTCGTCCAGCAGGCGGAAGGTCATCACCACGGAATGGTTGGCGGACGTGAGTCCGGTCGGGCTCATCTGCAGGCCGGTGCCCTGGGGGAAGGCGAGCACCTGACGCGTCGTCCCCATGACGCTCTCCGACTGATAGGTCCCCACGCCGTTGACCCCCGTCAGATCGAGTCCCGGCCCGGACGACGCCCGCGTGCCCTGGAACTGGTAGTCGCCGATCAGCGTCGCGGCGCTCGCCGTCGACGCGCCGATCATCGCCGCGGCCATCGCGACGCCACCGATCAGTGAAACCACACGACCGTTGCGAACGTCTTCTCCCTCCTCTGGCCCCTGTGACTGCGCGCGAGCCTAACCGGCGGAAAGCGACCGCGCAAGGTCGATCAGCAGCCTGGTCCCGAAGCCGCTCGGGCCCTTGCCCGTGTACTCGCGGCCGACGTCCCAGGCCGTCCCGGCGATGTCCAGATGCACCCACGGCTTCTCGCCGACGAACTCCTCCAGGAACGATCCTGCGTAGATCGTCGATGCCTTGCGCTTCGACGAGGCGTTGGTGAGGTCTGCAGCGGTCCCCTTCGTCAGGTCCTTGTACTCGGGGTGGAGCGGGAGGCGCCAGGCGAGCTCGCCCGTGCGGCCGCCCGCACCCTCGACCTCCGCGGCGAGGGCGTCGTCGTTCGAGATCAGGCCGGCGTAGGTCGAGCCGAGCGCGACGATCACCGCGCCGGTCAGGGTCGCGAGGTCGACGATCCGGTCGGCGCCGAGCTCGACCGCGTAGGAGAGGGCGTCGGCCAGGATGAGCCGTCCTTCCGCGTCGGTGTTGTTCACCTCGACCGTCTTGCCGTTGAGCTGGGTGATGATGTCGCCCGGCTTGACCGCGGTGCCGCTCGGCATGTTCTCCGTGGAGGGGATGACCGCGAGCACGTTGATGGGGATCTCCAGCTTGGCGATGGCCGAGACCGCCTCCAGCACCGCGGCCGCGCCGGACATGTCCATCTTCATCTCGTGCATGCCGCCCGAGGGCTTGATGGAGATGCCGCCCGAATCGAAGGTGACGCCCTTGCCGACCAGGGCGAGGGTCTCGCCGTCGCCACCGGCCTCGTAGCGCAGGACGATCAGCTGGGGCTCCTCTGCTGAGCCCTGGGAGACGGCGACGAGGCCGCCCATCTCCTTCTCGGCGATCTGCTCGCGACCGAGGACCTCGCAGGTGACCGAGGCGTGCTCGTCGGCGATCGCCCTGGCCCGTCCGGCCAGATAGGAGGGCGTGACGATGTTGGAGGGAAGGTCCTGGAGCTCCCGGGCGAAGTTCTCCGCCTCCGCCGCGACGCGAGCGGCCTCGACCGCCTCGCCCAGTCCATCGTCTCCGACGACGGTCAACTCCTCGAGGAGCTTGGGCGAGTCCTCATCGCCGCCCTTCTTCGACTTGTAGCGGTCGAAGCGGTAGGAGGCGAGGATTGCTCCCTCGACCGCCGCCGCTGCCAGCGCGCTGGGGTCCTGTGCCTCCGGCCCGGCGAGAGTCATCGACGTCACGCCCATCGATCCGGAGGTCCGGGCGGCAAGCGCCGCGGCGACGCGCGCCCGCTCGGGCTCGAAGTCGTCGCGGTCCCCAAGGCCGACCACCAGCGCCCGGCTCGGCTTCTCCGGATGGATCAGGGTGGTCTTCTTGTAGGCGCCCTTGACGTCGTCCGAGCCCGGCGCGCCGGCCAAGGGCTCGGGCAGCTCGTCACCCTCGAAGAGCAGGACCGCTACCAGGTCGGAGTCGACCTCTGCCAAAGGCTTGTTCGAGACGTCGACGCGCAAGGAGCGCCACATTACAGACGGTCACTAACCTTCCGTCATCACTTTGGAACGACCCGCGGACCGGTCGCGGGCCAAACGAAAGGCGCAGATGTCGAAGACGGTCATCCTCTCCACCGCGAGAACCCCCTTCGGGAAGATGGGCGGCGGGCTCTCGTCCCTCGATGCCACCGACCTGGGCGGCACCGTGATCTCTGAGGCGCTCGACCGCGCCGAGGTCAAGCCCGACGAGGTCCAGGGCGTGGTCTACGGCCAGGTGCTGCAGGCCGGCCAGGGCCAGATCCCCTCGCGGCAGGCCCAGATCAAGGGCGGTATCCCCAAGGAGGTCCCTTCGGAGACGGTCAACAAAGTCTGCGCCTCCGGCATGCGCTCGATCGGCATCGCCGACCAGGCGATCCGGGCCGGCGACCTCGAGATCGGCGTCACCGGCGGCATGGAGTCGATGAGCCAGGCGCCCTATCTGCTTCCCGGCGCCCGCTTCGGCTTCCGGATGGGCGACGTAACCGCCATCGACGCGATGACCCACGACGGCCTCACCAACCCCTTCAGCGAGAAGCAGATGATCAACGAGGCCAGCGAGGTCTCCAACGAGCTCGAGATCACGCGCGCCGACATGGACCGCTTCGCCGAGCGCTCCCACCAGCTGGCTCACAAGGCGACCGAGGACGGCAGGCTCGCCGAGGAGATCGTCACCGTGACGGTCCACTCGAAGAAGGGCGAGACCGAGGTGGCGACGGACGAGGCGATCCGACCGGACACCACGTTGGAGGTGCTCTCCAAGCTGAGGGCCGTCGGTGGGGACGACGCCACCCATACCGCCGGCAATGCGCCGGGCGTCAACGACGGCGCCGGCGCAGTCGTCGTCGCCTCTGACGGGTGGGCGAAGCAGAACGGCAAGAGCGCGATCGCCACCGTGCTCGCCTACGGCCAGGTCGCGGACGACTTCCCCTACCTCGCCAGGACTCCGGCGAAGGCCGCGATGCAGGCCCTGGACAAGATCGGCAAGAAGCCGGGCGACGTCGACCTCTGGGAGGTCAACGAGGCGTTCGCCTCGGTTGCGATCAACTCCGTCCGGATGCTCGAGATCGACGAGGACAAGGTGAACGTCAACGGCGGCGCCATCGCCCTCGGCCATCCGATCGGCGCCTCCGGCGCGCGGATCGTCGGCGCGCTGGTGCACGAGCTGCGCCGCCGCGGCGGCGGGCTCGGCTGTGCCGCGATCTGCTCCGGCGGCGGGCAGGGCGACGCGATCCTCGTGGAGGTCAACGGCGGCTAGCTAGGCTCCGGGCGATGCCCGGAGCAGCCTTCTTCGATCTCGACAAGACCCTGATGGCGGGGTCGTCCGGGATGGTCTTCGCACGCGTCGCCAACCAGCGGGGGTTCGTGCCCCGTGGCCAACTCGCCCGCTGGGGCTGGGACCACCTCCGCTATCGCCTGCGAGGCTCGTCCGACGAGCAGACCAACGCCGTTCTCGAGGTCGCCAAGAAGGTCTTCGCCGAGATCCCGGAACGCGACGTCGAGCGAATGGCGCCGGCGGTGCTCGCCGGCATCCTGCCCCGGATCTACCCGCAGATGCTCGACGAGGTCCACCGCCACCAGGACGAGGGCCGCGCCACCTTCATCGTCAGCGCCGCCGGCAACGACCTCGTCAAGGCGCTCGCCGCGGTCCTGGGCATGGAGGGCGGGATCGGGACCCGGTGGGCAGTCGGCTCCGATGGCAAGTTCACCGGCGAGATGGACGGCCCATTCGTCTACGGCCAGGGCAAGGTCGAGGCGATGCAGCGCTTCGCCGATCGCCACGACATCGACATGGATGCCTCCTATGCCTACTCGGACTCGGCCAGCGATCTGCCGATGCTCCGCTCCGTCGGCAACGCCGTCGTCGTCAACCCGGATGCGGACCTGCTCGAGATCGCCCGTCGGAAGGGCTGGCGGGTGATGCGCTTCGAGAAGCTGGGGCGAAAGCTGGCGATCGCGGGTGCGACCGTGCTCGCCGCGGCGGCCGGTGGCGCGGGCGCCCTCGCGTCCAGGCGCCGGCATGGCGGCCGATTCGGCGGCGTCTCCGGTTCCCTGCGCCGCTAGCCGCGCACGGGACGGGCGGCTCCGGTTTTACACCTAGTCCTGGGTGACTCCGTGTGCGACACTCAGCTACTTCAAGCGTTTCAACGGCGGGCGTGGCCTGACGGTGGACGCGGGATCGGAGAGAAGTGCCAAGAAAGCCAGCCGGGGGCTCAGGAGCTCCGCGAAGCAACGGGGGGCAGGAGAATCCTGATCTGACGCGTCTCGAGGAGTTCGGTGTCGATCAGGCAGCGGCGGCATCGGACCAGGATGCTTCCGATGCGGACCAGACTGCTTCCGACGCCGACCAGACCGCATCCGACGCGGACCGAGACCTCTCCGCGGCCGATCAGCTGGCGTCCGAGCGCGACCAGCGGGCGTCGGATCGCGATCAGGCCATCGCCGACCGGGAACTCGACCGACATCCTGGCTCGGCTACGCAGGATGCTCACGATGCACAGCTCGCCGAGAGGCAGACAGGGTCAAGGGAGCGGATGGAGGCCGCCCGAACCCGTGCGACCGCCGCCGAGCAGCGCGCTCGCACCGCCGCTGCCCGGGACGAGACCGCCTGGCACCGCGACCTCACCGCGCAGGCACGCGACGGCGCCGCCGATCGACGCGACACGGACTCGGCGAAGATCGAGAGGAAGATGGCATCTCGCGGCTCGTCGCTGCGCGCGGCGCTCAACCACGCCGCCGAGATCCGCGCTGCCGCGGCGAGGGACCGCGCCCAGGCGGCGGAGGATCGCGAACAGGCCGCGGTGGACCGCCAGCGCGCAGCGGTGGAACGCGAAGCGGCTCTCGCTGATCTGCGCCGCTCCCACCTGGACGACCTCACGGGGGCATTTCGGCGCGGACCCGGTGTTGCGGCGCTGCAGGACGAGATCGACCGTGCCCGCCGAGGCGACGCCCCTCTGGTGCTTGCGTTCGTCGACGTCGACGACCTCCGGCAGATCAACAACCGCGAGGGCCACGCGGCCGGGGATGAGTTGCTCCGGAACGTGGTCACCGCCCTTCGATCGCAGATCCGCTCGTTCGAGCCGATCGTTCGCTTCGGCGGCGACGAGTTCATCTGCGTCGTGGCCGGCGTGGACGTGCCGCAGGCTGAGCGGCGGTTCAGGAAGGTTCAGGAGTCGCTGCAGGCGAGCAGCGCGAGCGGTGGGATCTCCCTGGGGCTTGCCGAACTGCGCGACGAAGACACTCTCTCCAGCCTGATCGAGCGAGCGGACGCCGCCTTGCTCCAGCTGCGGCGCGTACGACAGGGCGCCGCTTAGACTTTCCGGGATGGCCGTAGAGCCCGAAGCGCGTCGCCGCGCACACGAGTGGCTTGCCGACACCTATTCCCGCCTCGAGGAGCGCGAGGCCCTGTTCGAGACGATCTCCGGTGAGGAGGTCAAGCCCCTCTACACCGAGGAGGACCGGGCCGGGTCGGATCCCGAGCGCGACCTCGGCTACCCCGGCCAGTATCCCTACACCCGAGGGGTCTACCCCTCGATGTACCGCGGCCGCCTCTGGACGATGCGGCAGTTCGCCGGCTTCGGCACCGCCGAGGAGACCAACGAGCGCTTCCATTACCTGCTCGATCACGGCCAGACCGGACTCAGCACGGCCTTCGACATGCCGACGCTGATGGGCCTCGACTCGGACGCCGACCGCTCGCTCGGCGAGGTCGGGGTGGAGGGCGTGGCGATCGACACGCTCGACGACATGGAGACCCTTTTCGGTGGGATCGACCTGGGGAAGGTCACCACCTCGATGACCATCAACGCCCCGGCCGCGATCCTGCTGGCCTTCTACGTCGCCACGGCGGAGGAGCAGGGCGTCCCGCCGGACCGGCTCGGCGGGACGATCCAGACCGACATCCTCAAGGAGTACATCGCCCAGAAGGAGTGGTGCTTCCCGATCGAGCCGGCGATGCGCCTGGTCGGCGACATGATCGACTGGGCGACCGAGCACATGCCCCGCTGGCATCCGATCTCGATCTCCGGCTACCACATCCGCGAGGCCGGCTCGACCGCGCAGCAGGAGCTCGCCTTCACGCTCAAGGACGGCTTCACCTACGTCGAGCAGGCGATCGACCGCGGGATGGACGTCGACGCCTTCGCCCCGCGGCTCTCCTTCTTCTTCAACGCCCACATCGACTTCTTCGAGGAGATCGCCAAGTACCGAGCGGCGCGCCGGATCTGGGCTCGTGAGCTGCGGGAGACGTACGGCGCCAAGCGCGAGGAGTCGTTGCGGATGCGCTTCCACACGCAGACCGCCGGGGTCTCGCTGACCGCCCAGCAGCCGCAGAACAACATCATCCGGACCGCCATCGAGGCGCTCGCCGGCGTCCTCGGCGGCACCCAGTCCCTCCACACGAACTCCTACGACGAGGCGCTCGCCCTGCCGACCGAGGAGGCAGTCCGCATCGCCCTCCGGACCCAGCAGGTGATCGCGCACGAAACCGGCGTCACCAACACGATCGACCCGCTCGGCGGCTCGTACTTCGTCGAGTCGCTCACCGACGAGATGGAGCGCGCGGCCTACGAGTACTTCGCGCGCATCGACGAGCTCGGCGGCATGGTCGAGGCGATCAAGCAGAACTTCCCTCAGCGGGAGATCGCCGACGCCTCCTTCCGCTATCAGCAGGAGGTCGACTCCAAGCAGAGGATCGTGGTCGGGGTCAACGACTACGTCCAGGAGGACGACGAGGCGATCCCGATCCTGCGGATCGACCCTGAGCTCGAGCGCAAGCAGAAGGGGAGGGTGGAGACGACCAAGACGAAGCGCGACTCCGTTGCGGTGGAGCGCACCCTCGCCGAACTGAAAGCCGCGGCGGCGACTGACGCCAACCTGATGCCGGCGATCCTCGACTGCGCCCGGGCGCGCGTCTCCGAGGGCGAGATGGTGGCGGCCCTCCAGCAGGTGTTCGGCTCCTACACAGAGCTGCCGGTCTTCTGAGGGGTCACGGGCGATCGAAGCTCGCCGTGGCAAGAGAAGGGCCGGCGCGATGGCCGGCCCTTCTCCGAAGAACGGCGCCGCGCCCTCAGGCGGGCGGTGCCCCGTGCTGCCTGCGTGACTTCACGCAGTTGGCGTACACCGCGATCGGCTTGTCGAGCGCGGTCCCTTCGTTTTCGGGCGTCATAGGGTCATCTGGCCGAAGCTGCAGCCGCACGACGAAGCCGCCACCGTTCGGGTAGGCGTCCACCAGCTGGTAGTCGCCGTGGTTCGGTGGGGTACCGGTCCACTTGAAGCCGCCGGAGGTCGCCTTCTTGCTCAGCTCGCACTTCACCGCGTAGGTGTGGACGGTGTCGAACGAGTCCGAGGTCTTCGGGGTCACGAAGCTCGCCGCGGCGTACTGGATCACGCCGGTGCCCGCCAGCCTGTCACGACTGTCCGGCTGGAACCAGGCCAGCTTCAGGTTCCCCTTGAGTGACGAGGCCGCTACGGCGGTGCCCGTCACGGCCATGATCAGGGCGATGATGCTCACGATCATCGCTGGACTTGGTCTGCGAAATCGCTTCATGCTCCTGCCTTTCGGGTTGGCTGTGCGTTCCGTGGTCCTATCTGCGGAACCCAAGAGCCTTCCCGGTCGTTGCGCCGCTCGACGAGGTTCTGTCAGCGTGCTGACAACAGCTAGGCGGCGCGCTGTCGAGACTCGACGATGACCACCATCTCGCGGCGGCTACCGACCTCGGAGCCGGCCAGGAACATCCTGCCGACACCGCGACGCTCCGACTCGGTCCTCGCGACGTGACAGGCGTCGTCGTGATCGAGGCCCCTGGCCAGAACCTGGTCGCCGTGGGTGCGGTCCAGAAAGAGAACGTCGTACACCGCTGTGCCTCCTGAATTAATCGGGTCGCTCCTCAGCTTCGCGGGGCGCCCTCATATCCCTATTCACTTCTCATTCTCGTATCGGAATACCGCGTTGGAAACCGTAGAAACTTCCTGTTCAACTACGGTTAAGTCGCCATCGAACGAATCCATGACTGAATAGTGCCTACCGACGCCGCCAGAAAAATCAGGATCGTCGTCGCCAAGCCCGGATTGGACGGCCACGACCGCGGGGCGAAGATCATCGCCCGCGCGCTGCGCGATGCCGGTATGGAGGTGATCTACACGGGCCTGCACCAGACGCCCGAGCAGATCGCCGAGACCGCGATCCAGGAAGACGCCGACGCCGTCGGTCTCTCGATCCTCTCCGGCGCGCACATGACGCTGGTGCCGCGGGTGGTGGAGCTGCTCTCGGACCAGGGCGCCGAGGACGTCGTGGTCACGGTGGGGGGGACGATCCCCGCAGACGACATCCCGGAGCTGAAGAAGCTCGGGGTCGCCGAGGTCTTCACTCCCGGCGCGCCGACCGACGAGATCGTCGAGTTCGTGAAAGCGGCCACCGGGCCGCGCCATGTCGGCGCGTAGGCGAAGCCGCCCCTAGTACCCGTACCCGCCGCCGCCGCTCGAGCCGCCGGTGTTGCCGGCCGCGGTGCCGCCGGTCGTCGCCGCTGAGCCGCCGGTCCCGCTCGAGGCCGAGCTGGAGCCGGTCGCCGGGGTGGCCGAATTGCTCGAGCTGTCGTTGCTGCTGCCGCCGCACGCTGCCAGCCCGATGCCGAGGGCCAGGCTGCAGGCGCCGGCGAGAATCAATCGGTGTATGCGCTTCACGGGGCTCCTTTAACTTGAATGGGTCTTGTTCTTGATCCCCCTCGCACGTACTACGCCCGGCGGGGCGGCCGGGATTGGAACGGACGCGGCCAATCCATGAGCGCCCACCCAACGTAGGAATGGACGTGGACCCCTCCGACGAGGCACTGCTCGCGGGCTTCGCAACCGGCGACCCCCGCACCGCGGCCGCGTTCGTGCGCCGCTTTCAGGGGCGCGTGTTCGGGCTTGCCATGACCATCGTCCGTCAGCCCGCGATCGCCGAGGAGGTCGCGCAGGAGACGTTCGCGCGGGTCTACCGCCACGCCGGCAACTACGACGCCCGCAAGGGCCGGGTCTCGACCTGGCTGCTCTCGATCGCTCGCAACCTGGCGATCGACGTGACCCGGATGAAGCGCCTCGACCCGGTCGACCCCGAGGTGATCGCGGCGGAGATCTCGATCGAGAATCAGACCCCCGGCGCCGACGAGATGGGACTGCAGCCGGATGAGCGAGACCAGCTCCGCTCCGCGATCAGCGACCTTCCCGACGACCAGCGCCGAGCCCTGGTCCTCTCCGCCTACATGGGGCGGACGGCACGCGAGATCAGCGACCTCGACGAAATCCCGCTGGGGACGGTCAAGACCCGGATCCGCACCGCGATGCTCAAGCTGCGCGATGAGCTGGAGGTGCTCGAGTGATGGATCCCCGCTGCGAGCAGACTCGTCAGATGGCCGCAGAGCTGGCGCTCGGAATCGTCGAGGGCGAGGAGCGCGGGCGCGCCCTGCAGCACCTCGCCGAGTGCCCCGACTGCCGCGCCGAGGTCGAGAAGTTCTCCGACGTCGCCGATGAGCTGCTCCTGCTCGCCCCGCAGCGCGAGGCCCCGGTCGGCTTCGAGTCGCGGGTCCTGAACGAGGTTCTGCCGGCACCACAGCCCAAGCGCCGGCGCCGGCTGCGACTCGTCCTCGCGCCCGCCGCCGCGGCGTTCGCCGCAGCGGCCATCGTCCTCGCCGTCGTCGCTCCGGATCTGCGCCTGGCCTCGCATTACCGCCACACCCTCGATCAGGCGAATGGCAAGGAGTTCGAGTCCTATGCCCTGCGCGGGCCTGGCGACGCTCACGTCGGTACGGTCTTCAGCTACGACGGATCGCCCTCCTGGGTGCACATCGACGTCGACCCGGCGCAGCGGGCGGGGCTGACGGACGCCGAGCTGGTCACCGACGAGGGCAGCCAGATCCCACTGCGCTGGTTCCACCTCGACTCCTGGGGCGGGGCGGGTGGCTCGATCCCGGTCGATCCGCATCACGTCTCGGTGCTCCGCCTCACCGGCGCGCCGGGCACGAAGCCCCTGGTCGCCACGTTCAACGACTAGCGCCGCCCAGGCCGCTCTATTTTGGAGGGGCGGCGCGAGCCGCCCCGACTCATGAAGGGCGGTCGCTTGGCGGCGCGATCTGATGGCGAAGCCGTTAGCCTGGAAGGCCTTGATTGACTGGTCAGTCAACCAGTTGGGGCAGCCGCTAATATCCCGCGCCGCCCATTGAGCGTGAGGGCTCCGCAGGCGAAGCCGTGGAGCCACCCGATTCAAGAGAGGACCCGAACTTGAAGATTTGCGTGCTCGTCAAAGAGGTCCCGGACGCCGCCGTCGACAAGCGGATCGACCCGGAGACCAAGCGCCTGGACCGCTCAGGCGAGAAGAACCTGAACCCGTTCGACACCCACGCCCTCGAGGCCGCCATGCAGGTCAAGGAGGGAGGCACCGACGTCGAGGAGATCGTCGCCGTGACGATGGGCCCGGAGAGCGCCGTGCGCGCGCTCCACAAGGCCGTCGCGCTCGGCGCCGACCGCTCCGTGCACCTGACGGACGACGCCCTGACCGGCTCCGACGTCTGCGCCACCGGCTACGCCCTGGCGAAGGTCCTGGAGGCCGAGAGCCCCGACCTGGTGCTGCTCGGCCAGCAGTCGGATGACGGCGAGTGCTACACGATCGGCGCGGTCGTGGCCGACCACCTGAAGATGCCGTCGCTGACCCAGGTGATCAAGATGGACGTCGCGGACGGCAAGCTCACCTGTGAGCGCCAGGCCGAATACGGCTACGACACCGTCGAGGTGGAGACGCCGGCCGTGATCAGCGTCGGCGACGCGATCAACGAGCCGCGCTACCCGAGCCTGAAGGCGATCATGGGCGCGAAAAAGAAGCCGCTCGACACCAAGGCGATCGGCGACGTCGGCATCGAGGGGGACCGGGTCGGCGAGGGCGGCTCCCGCACCGCCGTGCTCGAGCTCAAGCCCCCTCCCCAGAAGGAGGCCGGCGAGATTATCGAGGACGAGGACACCAACGAGACGGTCGAGAAGATCGTCGCCTGGCTCGAGGAAAGGAAGCTGATCTAGATGGGTGGGATTCTCGTTTACGCCCTGCACGACGACGAGGGCAACTTCAACAAGAACTCCCTCGGCGCCCTCTCCGAGGCGGCGAAGCTCGCCGGCGAGCTGGGCACCGAGGCGGCCGCGGTCGTGGTCGGCGACGTCGCCGATGACGCAGCCGCCGGTCTAGGAAAGTTCGGCGTGACCAAGGTCTACCGCTGCAAGGAGGCCCCCGAGGGACTCGCGCAGCCGATCGTCGACGTCATGGCGAAGGTCATGACCGACAACGACTTCGACTACGCGCTCTTCGGTGGAGGCCTGCTCGGCTTCGAGATCGGCGCCGGGCTCACCGCGCGCCTGAATGCCGGCGTGACGATGGAGGTCACGCAAGTGAACGTCGCCGACGGCAAGCTCGTCGCAGAGCGGCCGATCCTGCAGGACTCCCAGATCGCCGACGTCGGCTACGTGGAGACGCCGGGAATCATCATCGGCCGGCTCAATGCGTTCGATGAGAACGAATCCGGCGGCACCGCGGAAGTCGAGGACGTCGCGGTCGAGCTCTCGGAGTGGTCCACGAAGGCCAAGATGGTGACCCGCGGCGAGCAGCGCGGCGAAGACGTCGACATCGAGGGCGCTGACATCCTGGTCGGCGGCGGCCGCGGCCTCGGCAAGGCCGAGAACTTCGAGCTGGCCGAGCAGCTGGCTCAGTCCATGGGCGGCGCGGTGGCGGCCACCCGCGCCGTCGTTGACGCCGGCTGGTACCCGTACGCCGCTCAGATCGGCCAGACCGGCAAGACGGTCGCGCCGAACCTCTACCTGGCGCTCGGGATCTCCGGCGCGATCCAGCACAAGGTCGGCATGCAGAACTCGGAGAACATCCTGGCCATCAACAAGGACCAGAACGCTCCGATCTTCGAGTTCTCCGACCTGGGCGTGGTGGGCGACCTCCACAAGATCGTCCCCAAGCTCACCGAGGCGATCAAGGCCAAGAAGGGCTCGTAATGTCGGTCAAGCCGGCGGAGTTTCCTCCGCCGTTCAATCCGGGCGACTACGTCGGTCCCCCGGTCGACGCCCCGGAAGAGCGCCTCGAGGCCGGCATCGTCATCGTCGGCGGCGGGCCGGCCGGGCTCGCCTGCGCCAACCGCGTCCTGCAGCTGCTCGAGAGCGAGCCCGAGCTGACCGAGAAGCTCGGCGAGATCCCGGTCGCGGTGATCGAGAAGGGCAAGGCCTGCGGCGCCCACAACGTCTCGGGGGCGAACATGGTGCCGTCGGCGATGGAGAAGCTGTTCCCCGACCTCGATCCGAGCGATTGGCCGGTCTACCAGAAGGTCGAGAAGGACGCCGTCTATCTCCTCACCAAGAGGATGGCGATCCCGCTGAAGCCGCCGCCGCCCAACTTCCGCAACCACGGCAACTACGTCACCTCGGTCTCGAAGTTGTCCCGCTTCCTCGCGGAGAAGGCTGAGGAGGCGGGCGCCTACATCCTCACCGAGACCGTGGCCGACAAGCTCCTGGTCGAGGACAGGATCGTGCGCGGCATTCGCTCCGGCGACAAGGGTCGCGGCCGCGACGGCGAGGAGCTCAGCAACTTCGAGCCCGGGTCCGACCTGATGGCCAAGGCCACGGTGCTGGCCGAGGGGACGGTCAGCCACCTCACGCAGTGCGCCGTCGACTACTTCGATCTCGCCGGCGACTCCATGAGATGGGAGATCGGCGTCAAGGAAGTCTGGAAGGTGCCCAAGCCGCTCGACCGGGTCATCCACACGATGAACTGGCCCCTGCGGGGCCGCCCCAAGTACAACGAGTTCGGGGGCAGCTTCATCTATCCGATGGGCGAGGACAAGCTCACCATCGGCATGGTCGTCGGTCTCGATACCACCGACGCGACCTTCTCCTGCCACGACGCGCTGCAGCAGCTCAAGACCCACAAGTTCGTCCGCAAGCTGCTCGAGGGCGGCGAGCGGGTCGGCTGGGGGGCGAAGACGATCCCCTCCGGCGGTTACTGGTCGATGCCGAGGCGGCTGTCGGTGCCCGGCATGGTGATGGCCGGCGACAACGTCTCGATGGTCAACGTCCCTTACCTGAAAGGGATCCACTACGCGATGCACGCCGGCATGTACGCCGCGGAGGCGATCGTCGAGTCCTTGAAGCAGGACTCCGTCAACTTCGAGGAGTACGAGCGCAAGGTGAAGGGCTCGATGATCGAGGAGGATCTCTACCGCTCCCGGAACGTGCGCCAGTACGGCGACAAGGGCTTCGTGGCGTTCGGCGGCATCGCCAACGCCTGGTTGCTTTCCCGCGGCGCCTTTCCGCCCGGCCACAAGAAGGTCGAGCCGGATGGCGAGGTCGAGGTGGAGATCGACGGCGCCGCCGAGAAGTACCCGAAGCCCGACGGCTCCTACATCTTCGACAAGCTCTCGTCGGTGTTCCTCTCGGGCAACGCGACCCGCGACGATGCCCCGAACCACGTGCGGATCCAGAACCGCGTCCCGCGCGAGGTGGCCCAGACCTGGGTCTCCATGTGTCCCGCGCAGGTCTACGAGATCCCCGAGGATCAGCTCGAGTCGGGCGCGGAGACCGTCGACGTCCACGTGACCGCCTCGAACTGCGTCCAGTGCGGCGCGATCACGGCCAAGGGGGGCCGGCTCACCCTGCCCGAGGGCGGGGACGGGCCCCTGTACCAGGAGACCTGAACTAGGTCGACACCGGGCGCTCGTAGGCTTCGGCCATGGGAACCTCGGGAAGAATCGCGGTCTTCGGGCCGAGCCCGATGCTGAGCGTGACGATCGAGGCACGCGGCGAGGGCCGGGACGACATCCATTGCCACCCAGCCGGGCAGGGCGTCTGGCTCAGCCGGATGGCAGGGGAGATGCGCGCGTGGCCCGTTCTCTGCTCGCTGATCGGCGGGGAGACCGGGGTGGTGCTCGAGCCGCTGCTGGAGCGGCTCCCGGGGGAGCGCCGCCTGGTTCGGACCGAGTCCTCGAGTGGCTGCTTCGTGACCGATCGCCGCAGCGGCGAGCGGCGGCCGGTGGCGCAGGCCTGGGTCGGGCCCCCCTCGCGGCACGAGTGCGACGAGCTGATCGCGGCCACCACGGCGGCGGCGCTCGAGTGCGATCTGCTCGCGATCTGCAACCCCTACCCCGGCGACTCGCTGCCTCTCGATGCATACGGCGACCTGGTCGCGAACGCGCAGGCCGCCGGAATCCCGGTGATCGCGGACCTCTCCAGCCCGCGAATCGAGCCAACGGCGGCGGCCGGGGCGGACCTGGTCAAGCTGAACGACTGGGAGCTCGCCGCCTTCGTGGTCGGGCCGGTGGACACGCCGGCGCGGCTGCGTGACGCGGCGGGCAGGCTGCGGGAGCTCGGCGCCCGCAACGTGCTCGTCACCAGAGCGGGCGACCCGGCCCTGGCGCTGCTCGGCGACGAGGCCTGGGAGCTGATTCCGCCGAAGCTCGAAGCCGGCTCGCGCGAGGGCTGCGGCGACACGATGATGGGCGCGATCGCTGCCGCGCTCGCGCAGGGCAGCGAGCTGCGTGAGGCGCTCGTGCTCGGCGCCGGCGCCGGCGCCGTCAACTTCCTCCATCACGGACTCGGCACGGGTTCCCGGCGCGAGGTCGAGGAGCTCGCCCGCGAGGTCGAGCTCCGGCCTGCCTAAAGGGGCGCGTAGGGCGGCTCGGGTCTCTCTCCGCGCAGGATCGCCGCCGGCGCCTCGCGCGCGATCCAGTCGAGGTGGGGGCTGAGCAAATCGATCTCGCCCAGCACGGCGAGGCCGTCCGAGATCCGCAGCGGGCGGCCGCCGTGCGAGGAGTGCGAGTCGCTCGCGAGGACGTGAATCAGCCCGGCGGCGGCCAGGGCGAGCATGCCCTTACGCGGCGGGCCCGAGACGAGGTAGGCCGCCGTGCACTGGATCAGCGCGCCGGCCGCGATCAGCTCCCGGATCCTCTCGAGCATGTCGGCGGAGACGTGGCGCTCGGGATGAGCGATCAGGGCCCCGACACCGCGTTCGCGCAGGCCGGTCACGGCCGCGAGCAGCGAGTCACCGAGCGGGCCGGGACGCGGCTCGAGCAGGATCCACCCGCCCCCGCCGAGCGTGACCGCGCGCAGCTCGTCCTCGTCCAGCCCCTCGAGTGCCGTCTCGGCTACCTCGCCGCCGGTGACCACCGAGACCGGGATCTCGTTGCGGCGCAACTCGTCGTTCACCACAGCGACCCGCTCCGGCAGCTCGGCGATCCGCACGTCGTGGTCGTGCCGGATGTGGGGGGTGGCGGCGATCGTTTCGATCCCGTCCCCCGCCGCGACTCGGCCCATCGCCAGCGAGTCCGCCAGGTCGAAGGCCCCGTCGTCGATGCCGGGGAGGATGTGGCAATGGAGGTCGATCATTCGGGTCTAGGATGAAGGGATCGGCACTGGGGATGATCTACACACAGAAGACGCCGCGCAGATGCGCGAGCCGATGGGGAACGGTGAGGGGAGCCTCCGGGCGGAGATCTCCACGGCCATCGTCGGCCTCTACAAGGAGCACTACGGCAAGGGGCCCACTCACTGCCGCACCTACCTGGAGCCGAATCTCGTCGTCGTCGTCCTCGGCGAGGGATACACCCCGGGTGAGCAGACGATGTTCGAGGCAGGCAAGTGGCACGACGTGCGCAGCGCGCGGCAGGTCTGGCAGGACAGCATGGAGGAGCGGTTCGTCACGACCATCGAGCGGCTGACACAACGCCGGGTTCAGGCGTTCCTGAGCGCCAACCGCCAGGCTCCGGACTTCGCGGTGGAGCTCTTCGTGCTCGAGCCGGAGGACTCCGCCTAGCGCCTAGGGGGTGGAGCTGCCCGAGGCGTTCGCGCCCACGAACGCCGCGACGTCTTGCGCGTCCTTGCCCGTGACGAGGTTGCGCGGCATCGTGCCTGTCGGCCCGGTCTCGTTTCCCTTGCTGTGACGGCCGCCGCCCCTGCGGATGGCGGCGAGCACGTCCCCTTCGTTGATCGCGATGTCGCCGAGGTTGGGGCCCACATTGCCGACGGTGCCGGCCGCGTCCAGCGTGTGGCAGGAGCCGCAGTTCTGCACGAAGAGCTGGCGCCCGTGGACCTGGGCCGGCGTGAGCGGTTGCTCGACGTTCGCGGCCTGAGGGGCGCCGCTGGCGGAGGTGTGCTGCTGCACGGTCGCGGAGTCGCTGCCCCCGCCGCAACCGAGCGCGACCAGGGCACTGGCGGCCCCGGCGGCCAGACAGACGGCTGCTGGACGAGATCGGTTCCTCATGACCCCTGACGGCTACCCGTTCGCGTCCACGCTACGCGCGCTGCCGAGATATCGAGTGCGAGTCGCCGCGATCGCCTGATCTATGCTCGGGCCGTGGCGGACCACACGAGCCAGACGCTCGAGCGGGAGTTTCTCGAGTTCGCGCCGGACGCGGTCATCGGGGTCGACGAGGGCGGGGAGATCAAGCTGGTCAACTCGCGCACTCGGGCCGTCTTCGGCTACACGCGCGGCGAGTTGATCGGGGAGCGGGTCGAGATGCTCGTGCCGGAGGCAGTCCGCGGGAGCCATGTCGCCCACCGGGACCGCTACTTCGAGGCTCCGCGGACGCGCCCGATGGGGGCCGGCCTGGACCTCTACGCGCGCCGCAAGGACGGCAGCGAGTTCCCGTGCGAGATCTCGCTCTCGACCGTGGCCACCGACCAGGGGATGATGGCCCTGGCGGCGATCCGGGACATCACCGAAAGCAGGCGCGATCGCGACGAGCTTCGCCGGGCGGTGCGGCGGCTTCAGGCCGCGACCGACGTTGCCATCGCCGTCGGAGGCGAGACCGAGCTCGAACGGGTGCTGGAGGCGATCGTGGAGCGGGGACGCGCGCTGGTCGAGGCCAGGGCGCTGATCATCCTGCTGCGGGAGGGCGAGGATCTCGTCGCCGCCGCGACGGCCGCGGTCGCCGGCGGGCTCGACCCGCAGGTTTCGAGCCTTCGGATCCGGGCCCAGGAGGCCTCCGAGCAGGTGCTGCTCGGCAGGTTCACCGGTGCGGATCTGGGCGCCGAGGAGAGCGGTCGAGCCCTGCTTGCGCCGCTGCTCTTCCGCGGGGACCCCCTCGGCGTGGTCGTCGCCCTGGACCGCATCGGGGATCCCGGCCGCTTCGACGACGAAGACCAGCGGATGCTCGAGGCCTTCGCGGCGAGCGCCGCGACCGGCGTGGCGACTGCCCGGTCCATGGCGGAGGAGCGGCTCCAGAACACGATCGACTCCTCCGAGCAGGAGCGGAGCCGCTGGGCCCGCGAGCTGCACGACGAGACACTGCAGGCTCTGGCGGTCCTGCGGATGCGGCTCTCGTCCGCCCTGCGCGAGGAGGCGCCCGGTGTCCTCGAGAAGGCCGGCCAGGCGGCCGTGGAGCAGATCGACGACGAGATCGTGAAGCTCCGCCGCCTGATCACCGAGCTGCGGCCCGCCTCCCTGGACTCGATCGGGCTCGAGGCGGCCCTCCAGGCCCTCGCGGAGCAGCACCAGCATGCCGCGGCCGGCATGGAGGTCGACTGCGACTTGGACCTGCCGCGCGACGAGGAGGCGCGGCCAACACCGGTCCTGGAGACCGCGGTCTACCGCCTCGTCCAGGAGGCGCTCAACAACGCGTCCAAGCATTCGATGGCGCGGCGCGCGGCCATCACTGTGCGGGCGACGCGCGGCGCGATCGAGATAGAGGTCCGCGACGACGGAGTGGGGTTCGAGCCGCCCCTTGCCCGTGAGGGCTTTGGCCTGGTCGGGATGCGCGAGCGGGCGGCGCTGCTGGGCGGCACGCTCGACGTCGATTCGACCCGGGGGTCGGGCACGAGGGTCCGCGCCGAGATTCCGCTCTTCACCCGAGCGGACCAAGAGGAAACGGGCGGCGCCCAGCGGCGCCGCCTCGGATGAGGCTAGACGTCGATGAGACCGCGCTCGATCGCGTAGCGAACGAGCTCGGAGCGGGTCGTCATCGCGAGCTTCTGCTGGATGTGCGCGCGATGGGACTCGACGGTGCGCACGCTCAGATAGAGCTGCTCGGCGATCTCGTTGTTGGTGTGACCGAGCGCGATCAGGCGGAGGACCTGGAGCTCGCGCTCTGAGAGGTCGTCGGGCGTCGCGACGTCGGGCTCGGCCGCGAGGCGGGCGCCGAGCTCCGGCTGCAGGTAGGTGCGGCCCTCCGCCGCCATCCGGACCGCCTTGACCAGCTCCTCGCTCGCCGCCTCCTTGAGGATGTAGCCGAGGACCCCGGCCTGTAGTGCCTCGCGCGCGAACGCGGTCTCGTCCTGCATGGTCAATACGACGATCTCCGTGCCGGGCGACTGCTCGCGGATGGAGGGGATCGCCGCGAGACCGGATCCGCCGGGCATGTTGATGTCGAGGATCAGGACCTTCGGGTGGTGCCCGCTGACGTAGCGGCTCGCCGAGTCGGCGTCGCCCGCCTCGGCGACGACCTCGATGTCGGGCTCGCGCTCGAGCATCAGGCGCAGGGCGCTGCGGACGACGGCATGGTCGTCCGCAAGGACAACGGAGATCTTCTCCGACGCTGCCTCCCCGGTCTCTGCCACGGTCGTACCTTAACCCGGCTCGCGGGCGGTGGATGCATTTCTGGGTATCCGGTGTTCTGCGGCTTGAGGCGGTGGGCGCTCGCTCGACGGGCGGAGGGTCAGCCTGACGCGGAGGCTGCGGTGCTGCTGACTTCCGCAAAGGAGCGAATCAGCTCGGCGAGCCGCTCGGGCTGGTCCTCTGAGACGAAGGTGTAGGAGTCCTCGATCCTCTCGAGCTTCGCTCCGCGGATCGTCTCCGCCAGCCGCTCGGCGAAGGAGAGCTTGAAGAAACGATCCTCGACCGCCCAGGCGAGCAGCGCGGGGCGGTCGAACTCACGCAGCCGCTCGGCGGCCTCGAACGTGTACTTCGGGTCGATTGCCCGTAGGACCTTGATCGTGTCGCGGCGGATCTCCTTGTTCGTCAGGTAGGGATCGACCCACTCGCGCGTCGGCGCGCCGGCGAAGTCGCGCTTGATCAGCCGGCCGTACGCGTTCGGCAGCCGGCGCAGGGGCGCGAAGCGCATGCCAGCCATCATCGCGGTCAGCCCGCCGGGCACCCTCGCCGCCCACTGCATCGGCCTGAACGCGGGAGGCAGGAAGTTCTCGAACGCGTCGCAGTTGGTCAGCAGCAGCCGGCCGATCCGCTCGGGGTGGTGCGCGGCGGTGATCTGGGAGATCGCCCCGCCGGTGTCGTTGGCGACGAGCGTGACGTCCTCGAGATCGAGGGCCTCCAGAAAGCCCGCGACGATCCGGGCCAGGCCCGGGGGAGAGAGGTCCGCTTCCGGACCCATAGGCTCGCGGTGGGAGCCGAGCGGGAGTTCGGGGACGATGCAGCGGAAGCGGTCCTCCAGCAGAGGCGTCACCTTGCGCCAGAGCCGGCCGTCGACCAGCAGGCCGTGGACGAAGACGACGGGCGGCCCCTTTCCGGACTCGCGGAAGTGGATGGTTCCCTCGGGGAGCTTGATCTGGCTCATGCGGGCCTCCTCAGGTTGCGGAGCTGGATCTTCAGGAACTTCGGCCAGGCGCGCGGGCTGAGCGCGACCGCCTTGAGCAGAGGGGTCGCGTCGAGATAGGCGACGCGCTCGACCGCCGTTCCGTCGCGGAGGCTGATGCGGTCGCAGGTGCGCATCGTGAACGGCCTCCTGCCGATCGTGCCCTCCAGCCGCAGCTCGATGTAGACCACTCCGCCGTCGGCAGCCCAGTTCTCGACGGTGCCGTGCAGATCGGGGACGAGGTGGAAGAGCGGCCGAGCGAACTCCTCCCGGAAGCCTTTCTTGCCGACGATCGGCCGCATCGACGGCTGGATCATGCGCACCTCCGGCTGTAAATGAGGCTCGAAGTGATCGCTGAAGGTGTCGGCGTCGACCGGGTTGGCCCAGCCCTCGGCGAACATCTCGACCCAGGCCTCAGCCGCCGCGCCCGCGGCGGCTGTCGATCCGGCGGCGGCTGCGGTCTCCATCACTCGGCTCCCAGTTGGCGCTGCATCCCGAGCGAGTCGAGATAGGTGTGCTTGCTGGTGACGAGCCCACCGCGGACCTCGATCACGTCGACGCACGGAACCTCGACCCGGGCCCCGCGGCGGCCGAAGGACTCGCCCTCGACGTCGATCGCCTGCTCGACCGTGCCGCTCATGGTGGACTCGAGCACCCAGTGATCCTCGCCGACGTGAAGCGCGCGCTCGGCGAACTCGATGTCGGGCATCATCGCGATGTAGCCCGCGAAGGCCTCGCGGACGGCTTCCTTGCCCTCGGCCGGGGGAGAGCCGGCGGCGTGGGCGACGAAGACGCAGTCGTCGGCGTGCAGGTCCATGATCGCGTCGAGATCCTGGCGGTTCCAGGCCTCGCCGTAACGATGCGCGAGCATCTCGATTGCGGTGCTGGCATCGGTGGCAGTTGGCGTCATCTCGGCTCCTTTCGGCTTCGCATACAAGCTGTATGTATATCTGACCTACAACCTGTATGTCAACTTGCCGAACCTTTGGCCCTCGGTGGTGTTCTTGAGCCTGGCTAGACTTGAACGCGATGAAGACAGACATCCATCCCGAATACGTCCTCTCGCACGTCCATTGCTCGTGCGGCAACGACTTCTATACGCGCTCCACGAAGCCCGAGCTTCACGTGGAGATCTGCTCGCAGTGCCACCCCTTCTATACGGGCAAGCAGAAGCTGGTTGACACCGGCGGCCGGGTCGAGCGGTTCCGTCGCCGGGCCGCCAAGCGCGCCCGTTGAGCACCGAGCCCGCGTCATCGCTGAACGGATCGCGGCCGCGGGCCGCCGCTCAGTCCGAGCGGATGCCGGACGGCAAGCCCGTCGCCGTCGGCGATGCGCCGATCGGCGGCCAGGCGGTGCTCGAGGGAGTGATGATGCGCGGCGTTTCGACCTGGTCGGTCGCCTGCCGCACCCCCGAGGGGGAGATCCAAGTCACCTCCGAGCCGATCGTCTCCTGGGCGAAGCGCAGCAAGCTCCTCCGCCTCCCCGTCATCCGTGGGGTGGTGGCGCTGGCGGAGTCGCTGAAGATCGGCTTCAGGGCGCTGGCGATCTCGGCCAACGCGCAGCTCGCGGAAGGTGAGGAAGAGGAGGAGATCGGCGGTTTCACCTGGGGCCTGACGATTTTCTTCTCCCTGCTCCTTGCGGTCGGCCTCTTCTTCGTCATCCCGGTGGGTGCCACCAGCCTGATCAAGGATTGGCTGGGCTCCGCGCTCCTCTTCTGGCTCGTCGAGGGCGTGCTGCGGACGGCGATCTTCATCGGCTATCTGGCGCTGATCAGCAAGCTTCCTGACCTGCGGCGGGTCTTCCAGTACCACGGCGCCGAGCACAAGACGATCTCCTGCTTCGAGGCCGGGGACGAGCTCGTTCCCGCCCGCGCCGCCGAGTACTCGCGCCTGCACCCGCGCTGCGGCACCAGCTTTCTCCTCATCGTGATGGTGCTCGCGATCTTCGTCTTCGCGCCCATCGGGCTTCCCGCCTGGTACTGGCTCGTCGCCTCCCGCATCCTCGGCATTCCGCTGATCGCCGGCCTCTCCTACGAGGTGATCAAGTGGGCCGGCAAGCACCGGAACAAGAAATGGGTGCGCGCCGTGATGTGGCCGGGCCTGATGCTCCAGAACCTGACCACCCGCGAGCCGGATCACGACCAGCTCGAGGTGGCGATCCGCTCGCTGAAGGCGGTTCTGGAGGTCGAGGACCCCTACGAGGCGAAGGGCAAGCAGCCGATCGAGATCGTGGCGTAGGCGGGCTTGTCCGGCTTTTCGGTTGCATAGGACCCCGAAATCCCGGACAGCCTGATCAGTTGAGTAGACCGCGCAACTCGCCCAACATGAAGCTGGGCGTCTCGAACACATCAGTCCAGGAGTAGCGCCGGAACTCGTCGCCCCGCAGTCGAGCTTCGCGCTCTCGGCGCCGGTCCTGTTCCCAGGAATGACGCGAGTTGTGGAACCGGTAGCCGTCGAGCTCAACGGTGAGCCGATGCTGGGGCCGGCGGCAGTCGACGCGGCGCCTCCCCGCAACCTTGTTGGTCACCGGCAAAGGCAGCCGGGCCTTCCTCAGCCGGGCGAGGGAGTGAGACTCGAGGCGGCTCAGCGTCACAGGGATCTTCGCCCCGATGACGCGCCGGAGCTTGGCGCGCCCGGTGGCGTTGGGCAGACGCTCGAGCTCCGCCTCGACCTGCCTCGGCGTCGTCCCGTACCTGACGCCAGCCTCATGACAGGCCCTCGCGAGCGCCGGCTCGGGCAATGAAGAGGCGATGTCCACCAGGGTGCGTGCGACGCTCGTGACCGGGACCCCTCGCTGCCGGTTTGCGTCCGTGAGCTCGGTTCGGCGCGACCGGTGAACGATCACACCGGGTACGTGGCGATCATGTGGGGGCAGAACCTCGGGCCGGGGAGGGGCCGATTTGGTTAGCCCCCCAGAGGTGCGCAGCCGCTCGGCCGCCAGCAGCGCACCGCTTCCGCAGGCCTTCACAGCTCCGATGTAATTAGCTTCGACGCTCGGAGCGCGATGCCCCACCCGGAAGACGCAGCGATGCGCTGCGATCAGCACCCCCTTCCTCAGCCGGGTCTTGATTTCCTCGGGGGTCACTCCCCGGTCGAGGAGCTCGCGCCGGGTAACGACCCCGTGAGACTTGGTGGCAAGATCCCGGATCAGCGAATCGGCTGTCCGGACTTTCGGGTGCATAGGAACCACAAGTCCGGACGCCCCCCGCTTCGCCCCCTAAGAGGGCTCTCACCGGCGGCTAACCCTGCCCTAAGTGCCGTGACCGACCATGGCGGCCGTGAAGCTCAAGGTCCACATCGACAGGGAGGCCTGTCTCGCCTACGGCGACTGCGCCGAGTTGGCGCCGGAGGCCTTCGAGGTCGACGACACCGCCCATCTGATCGGGAGCGCGCCACTGCGGAAGATGGTCGACGCGGCCCGCGCCTGTCCCTCGGAGGCGATCACGCTGATCGACGCCGAGACCGGCGAGCGGATCGCGCCCTAGTCGGGCCTGTAGCCCGGGATCCGGAAGCGGATGGTCGCGCCCTGGCCGGGAGTCGAGCTCGCGGCGATCGTGCCGCCGTGCGCTTCGACGATCGCGCGCGCGATCGCGAGCCCCAGCCCGCTGCCCCCTTCGGCGCGGCTGCGGCCCTCGTCGGTGCGGTGGAAGCGATCGAAGATCCGCCCGAGCTGATCGGTTTCGATCCCGGTGCCGTCGTCGCTGACGGCGAACACAGCCGAGCCGTTCTCCGAGCCGATTGAGATGTCGATGTGGCCGTCGGCCGCCGTGTGCCGCACGGCGTTCGTGACCAGGTTGCGAAGGACCTGGGCGAGCCGGTCCGGGTCGGCCTGGAGGTCTCCGTGCAGGCTCGACTCGACGCTGTAGTGGCGGGACCCGAGCAGCGGGAGATCGCGGCGAAGGTCCTCGACGAAGTCGTCGAGCGGAACCCGGCGAGGCTGCACGAGCCCGCCACGCTCGGCCTTGGCCAAGGTGAGCATGTCGTCGGTCAGGCGCTCCATTCGCCGGACCTCCTTCATCAGCTCGTCGGCCTCCGACTCGACGGTCTCGCGGTCGCCCGAATGGTCCGCGAGCTGCTCGATGCGGCCCCGGAGGACGGTGAGGGGGCTGCGCAGCTCGTGCGAGGCGTCGGAGACGAAGTCCCGCTGCAGGCGGAAGCCCTCCTCGAGGCGGTCCATCATGTGGTTGAAGGACTCGGCGAGCACGCCGACCTCGTCCTCGCCGCTGTAGTCGATCCGGTGGGTGAGGTCCCCCGAGTCGACCGCCGACGCGACGGCGGCCATCCGCCGCAGTGGCCGCGTGATCAGGTTGGCCAGCCAGATCGCGATCGCGACCGAGAGCAGCAGGGCTCCGAGCCCGACGGCGATGAAGCGGTTGCGCAGCGATTCGAGCGCCTGGTCGACCGAGGTGAGCGGATCCGCCACGCGGAACGTCCCGATCCTCGCCCCGTCCACGACGACGGGCTGCGTCAGGACTCGGAGCTTGCCGGTCTCGTCCGTGGAGACCGTGGTGAGTCCGTCCTCGGCGGAGACGATGCCGCCCGCGCCGGCTTCGCCGTTCTCGCTGTTCCCGGCGTGTGACTCGGCCAGCTCCTCGTTGACTATCCGGATCTGGTTCGTCACGGGCGGGACTCCCCGGGGCGCGACGAGGTAGATGCGCGCCTCGGGGTGGTAGCGCTGACCGGCGACGAAGCGCTCGCTCGCGGCCCTCAGCGAGGCGGGGTCGCGGACCCTGCCGGGGCCCAATACCCGCTGCTGGAACTCCGCGTACTGCTCGTTCAGCTCCCGGTCGATCCGGCTGCGCAGGTTCGCGGCTGTCGTCTCATGCAGCGCGAAGAAGCTCGCCCCCACAGCGGCCATGCTGACCGCCGAGATCGCCAGCACCAGCCGCAGCCGGATGCCGCGCGGGACCCACCTACGCATCTGCGCTCACCAGCCGGTAGCCGGCCGAGCGAACGGTCTGGATCGGCGCCTCCCCGTCGGCCTCGGCGAGCTTGCGACGCAGGTAGCCGATATAGACATCGAGGACGTTGGTGCCGGGGTCGTAGTCGTAGCCCCAGACCGCATTCAGGATCTGCGCGCGGGAGAGGACCTGGTCGGGATGCCGCATCAGGTACGCGAGGAGCTCGAACTCCCGTGCGGTCAGCTTCACGGCGCGGCCGTCGCGATCGACCTCGCGGGTGCGGAAGTCGAGGCTGATCCCGCCGACCTCCAGCGAGGTGGCGTTGGCCTGGCCGGGCTGGCGCAGGTGCGCCCGGATGCGCGCCAGCAGCTCAGCGAACGCGAATGGCTTGGTCAGGTAGTCGCTGGCGCCGAGGTCGAGACCGGTGACGACGTCGTCGGTCTCGGCCAGGGCGGTCAGCATGATCACCGGCAGCGTCTCGTCGGACTCGCGAATGACCTTGATCACCTCGAGCCCGCTGAGCTTGGGCAGGAGCACGTCGAGGATGACCAGCGCGTAGTCGCCGGTGCGCGCGAGCGCCAGGCCCTCCTCGCCGTCGTAGGCGCAGGAGACGGAGTACCCCTCGGCCTCGAGCCCGCGCTGGACGAACTCGGCGATGGGGCGCTCGTCCTCGACGATCAGGATGCGCATGGCGGCAATGCTAGGCGGGCGTCCGACCGCGGCCGAGATCCTCTAAGAGAACTCTCATCAGGGGCTTACGGGGGGTTCATGGCCCGAGCCGACTATTCGGTCGTGATCTCGAGCCCCGAGCAGTCCTATGTCGAAAACGACCGCCGGTTTGCGCTCTTCGGCTCCCACGTGCGGGTCCTGATCGGACCGCCCGTGCGGGCGGGTCTTCCCTCGCCGGAGGCGATGGGGATCCAGATCGAGTTCTTCCTCCGGCTCCTGCACCGCAAGCTGACCCGGTTCGACCAGGGCAGCGAGCTCTCCGCCCTCAACGCCGAGCCCGGTGAGTCCTGCTCCGTCAGCCCGACGCTGGCGGTCGCGGTCGACGCGGCACTCTGGGCGGCTCGCCGCTCCGGTGGGCTCGTCGATCCGACCCTCGTGGGCGAGCTCGAGCAGGCGGGCTACGCGACCTCTCGCGCCGATCTGCCGGCGGAGAGCATCAGCGATGCGATCGCGGTCGCCCCCGAGCGAGAGCCCGCCGCTCCCCGGTCGGACTCTCGCTGGAGCGGCATCGCCGTCGACGCGGTCGCCGGAGTGGTGCGGAGGCCGCCCGGGGTCCGGATCGACACGGGCGGCTGCGGCAAGGGGCTCGCGGCGGATCTGGCCGCGGAGCGCTTGAGCGGCTACTCCGCCTTCGTCGTCGACGCCGGTGGCGACCTGCGACTCGGCGGGGAGCGCCCGCTCGAGCGCCTCGTCCGCATCGACCATCCGCTCGACCAGCGCCCGGCCCACGAGTTCAGGCTCGATCGCGGTGCCGTCGCGACGAGCGGCATCAAGACCCGCCTCTGGCGCACCGACGACGGCTTCGCGCATCACCTGCTCGACCCCTCCACGGGACGCCCCGCCTGGACGGGGCTGATCCAGGCGACCTCCCTCGGCGCCACCGCGCTGGAGGCCGAGACGGTCGCCAAGATGGCCTTCCTCTCCGGGCCGGAGCGCGCTCGCGAGATCCTCGCCGAGCAGGGCGGGATGATCGTCCTCGACGACGGAACGGTCGAGCTCTGCGGCCCACTCGCCCGGGGAGCCGGCGACCCCACCGAGGCGGTGGCGGCGTGAACTCCTACACCGATCCCGGGCAGCACATCTTCTGGATCGCGAGCCGCGCCTTCGGCGTCGTCGCCCTGGTGATGGTGGCGGTCTCCGTCGGCATGGGCCTGGCAATGGCGATGCGCTCGGCCAAGGGGCCGGGTGCCATGGCCAAGCTCCGCCAGGTCCACGAGGCGACCGCCCTGGCCGCGCTGATCTTCATCGCCGCGCACGGACTGGTGCTGCTGGGCGACACCTATTTGCGGCCTGGCCTCTCCGGGATCGCAATCCCCTTCGTCATGGCGCACAAGCCTCTGTGGACCGGCCTCGGCGTCGTGGGCGGCTGGCTGGCGGCGCTGCTGGGCCTGAGCTTCTACGTCCGTCGCTGGATCGGCCCCAAGCTCTGGCGCAAGATGCATCGCTGGACGTTGGCGGTCTATGCCCTGGCCGTCGTCCACACGCTCGGTGCCGGCACCGACGCCCGGTCCTTCTGGCTGCTGGTGATCGTGATCGCGACCGTGGCGCCACTGGCCGTGATGGCCGCGGTGCGACTGCTGCCGAGCGATGAGCCGGAGCGCGGACGCCCGCGGCGCCGGATCCCACTTCCGTCCGAGCAGCTCTCCAGGCCCGCCGCCGGGACCCCGTACGACTACGAGCCCGCGCGATGAGCCCGGAACGCAGATATCCCGAGCGAGTGCCGCGACGCTCCGTCGAGCGGCCCCGGAGCGCGCGGGACGCGCGTGCCGCTCAGGCGCGCCGCTACTCGACCAATCGGCCTCGGCAGTCGACCAAGGCGGTGACGGCAAAGCTGGCCATCCTCGGGGTCGTCGCGACCCTTGCGATCGGCGGTCTGATCGCTGCACAGATGGCTGCCGGCAAGGACCCGGCGCTCGGCCCGAAGGTCGCCAAGCGCGCCAAGAAGGCTTCGGCCTCCAATTCGAGCAGCGGTTCCTCGGGCGGCTCCTCGAGCAGCGGTTCCGCGACCGATCCTTACGCGCAGACCTACGGGGACGACGGCTACTACGGCTCCTCGAGCGGCTACTCCTCGGGCTACTCAACCCAGCAGTCCGCGCCGGCGCCGGTCACCAGCAGCACTTCCTAGCGGCCACCAGGCCGCTCCACTTCATCAGACGGGTCGCGCTTACGCGCGCCCTCGCATCAGGGGCGAAGCCCGTAGCGACTTGTGCAGGACGGCCGCTTGTGGCCGCGATCTGATGGCGAAGCCATCAACCGATTGCCGTCAAGACCCCCAGCGCGAGCACGGACGCGGCGATCAGGCCCAGTGCCACCCCGGTGACGACCCGTCCCGTCGTGCCGAGCGCCTCGTCGCCCATCAACTCGCGGTCGGTCGCCAGACGCCGCATGAACGGCAGCATCACCAGCAGGAGAACCGCGTTGAGCGCCTGCGAGAGGAAGAGGATCTGGATCAATGGGGCACCGGGGATCAGGACGAGCACCGCCGCGATCAGCACCACGGCTCCATAGCTCGCGTAGAAGAGCGGCGCCTCCGAGAAGGTGTCGTTGACGTCGGCGGGCCTGCCGGCGGTTTCCGCGACCGAATAGGCGGTGGAGAGGGGCACGACGGCCGCGGCCAGCAACGCGGCGCCGATGAAACCGACCGCGAACAGTGTGGAGGCGCTGCTTCCGGCCAGCGGCTCCAGGGCCTTGGCGGCGTCGCTTGCGTCGTTGACCTCGATGCCGTTGACGTGGAGCGTCGCGGCGCAGGCGACGACGACAAAGAACCCGATCACGCCCGTCAACACCGCGCCCACGATCACGTCGACGTTCTCGAAGCGCAGATCCTTGACGGTCAGGTGCTTGTCGGCCGCGTAGGACTGAATGAAGACCAGTCCCCACGGGGCGAGTGTGGTGCCGAGCGTCGCCACGGCGACCAGGACCGCGTCGCGCGTCAGCGGCAGATGCGGCACGACGAGTCCCTTGGCGGCGGCGCTCCAGTCCGGATGGGCCAGCAGTCCCGACGCGATGTAGGTGACGAATACCGCGCTCAGCAGGAGCAGGACATGTTCGACGCGATGGAAGGAGCCTCGGAGGACGAGTGCTGAGACGCCGATCCCGGCGAGAGGCACGCTCGCGTAGCGGCTGATGCCGGCCAGTTCGAAGCCGGCGGCGACGCCGGCGAACTCCGCGCACATCGTGCCCACGTTGGCGACGATCAGCGCGGCGAGCACGATCCGGGCGTCTCGCTGGCCGCGATGTGTCCGCACAAGGGTGAGGAGGCCCTTGCGAGTGACCACGCCCATGCGCGCCCCGACGAGGTGGTAGACGATCAGGGCCGCCGTGGAGAGGGCGAGCACCCAGAGGAGCTCGTACCCGTACTTCGAGCCCAGGATCGAATAGGTGGTGATCCCGGCCGGATCGTCGTCGGAGAGCCCGGCCAGGATTCCCGGCCCGACCACGGCCAGCAGGGCGGCGAGATACCCCGCGCTGAGCAGCGCCGGACGGTGTCGTAGCAGCCGTGCGTGCAGATGGCGACCGGGCCGCCCGCGGGGGTGGGTGCGATGGAGAAAACCGGCTTGATCGGGTCGGTGCGCGACAATCGGGAGCATGATCGAAGCGCTGGTCGACCAGATCGAGAGCCGCTACGCCGAGCTCGAGCGGCGGATGTCGGACCCCGAGCTGCACTCGGACCGCGAGCGCGCGGCCGAGGTCGGGCGGGAGTACCGAGAGCTCCAGGGTGCGCACGAGCTCGCCCGCGAGTGGCTGACCCTGAAGGACGACCTCGAGGGCGCCCGCGAGCTGCTCGCGGAGGACGGCGACGACCCCGAGCTGAGGAAGGTCGTCGCGGACGCCCCCGCCCGGCTCGAGGAGCTGGCCGAGGAGATCCGCCTGGCAATGGTCGAGCGCGACCCCAACGACGACAAGAACGTGATCGTCGAGGTCCGCGCCGGGACCGGGGGAGACGAGGCCGCCCTGTTCGCGGGCGACCTCTTCAAGATGCTCACCCGCTACGCGGAGCGCCGCGGCTACTCGGTCGAGGTCCTCTCGCAGTCGCCGGCGGAGGTCGGCGGCTTCAAGGAGGTCACCTTCGCGATCAAGGGCGATGCCGCCTACTCCGTCTTCAAGTACGAGGGCGGCACACATCGCGTCCAGCGGGTTCCCAAGACCGAGTCCCAGGGGCGCATCCACACCTCGACCGCGACCGTCGCAGTGCTGCCGGAGGCCGAGGAGGTCGACGTCCAGATCGACCCCAACGACCTCCAGATCGACGTCTACCGCTCCTCCGGGCCGGGAGGACAGTCGGTGAACACGACCGACTCCGCCGTGCGGATCACCCACGAGCCGACGGGGCTGGTGGTGGCGATGCAGGACGAGAAGTCCCAGCATCAGAACCGCGACAAGGCGATGCGGGTCCTTCGTGCGCGGCTGCTCGAGCGGGAGATAGAGGAGCAACAGAAGGAGATCGCCTCGGAGCGGCGCGCCCAGGTCGGCTCCGGCGAGCGCTCGGAGAAGATCCGCACCTACAACTTCCCCCAGGACCGGATCACCGATCACCGGGTCAAGCTGACCGCGAGCGGGGTGGACCGGATCCTCGGCGGGGAGCTGGACGAGTTCACGGACGCCCTGTCGGCGGAGGAGAAGCGCCGCCGGCTGGAGGCGCAAACTCGCGAAGCCCCCGGACGCGAAGCCGAGGAGGCGAAGCGTTGATGGAGACGGCCTGAGCCCCCAGACCTCGGCAGTCCGCGACGCGCTGGAGGGGGCGGTGGACGCGATCGCCGCCGCGGGGTGCGACACCGCCCGGCTCGACGCCGAGCTGCTGCTCGCCCACGCAACGGGCTGGGATCGAGCGTCGATCGCCGCCGGCCCGGACCTGCGCTTGCCCGTCGGCGCCTCCCGGGAGTTCGCCGAGCTGGTTCGGCGTCGCGTCCGGCGCGAGCCGGTCGCCTACATCGTCGGGCGGAAGGGCTTCCGGCGAATCGAGCTGGTCGTCGACCGGCGGGTGCTGATCCCGCGGCCCGAGACCGAGCTGCTGGTCGACGTCGCGCTCGAGGTCCGTCCCAGCTCGGTTCTCGATGTGGGGACGGGGAGCGGGGCGATTGCCCTGGCCGTCGCGGACGAGCTGCCCGAAGCGCGGGTGAGCGGAATCGACACCTCCATGGACGCCCTGCGAATCGCGCAGGCGAACGCGGAGCGACTCGGCCTCGACGATCGAGTCGACGTGGTCAATCGGGGCGTGGCTTCGCTGGCGGAGGGCGGCCCGATCGACCTCCTCCTCGCCAACCTGCCGTACGTCTCCGAGGCGGAGTGGGCCGGGCTCGCTCCCGAGATCCGCGAGTACGAGCCGCGGGAGGCGCTGGTGCCCGGACCCACCGGCCTCGAGGCGATCGAGGGGCTGATGCGGTCCGTGGCCCGGTTGGAGAGCCGGCCCGCCACCGTGGCGCTCGAGATCGGCGCCGGGCAGTCCGCCGCCGTCTCGGAGCTGATCGGCGGCGCGGGTTACGCCGAGGTCGAGGTCAGGCAGGACCTCGCCGGCCATGACCGGGTGGCGATCGGGCGATGACCGACGTCGTCTCGATCGAGCTCGACGGTCCGGACGCCGCTCGCGCCGCCCTCGAGCGCTGCGTGAGTCAGGGCGGAGTCGCGATCTTCCCGGCCGACACCCTCTACGGCCTCGCCTGCGATCCGCTCGATGCCGAAGCGATCGAGAGGATCCACCGGATCAAGGGACGGGGCGAGCGCAAGCCCTCGGCCGTCATGTACTTCTCGCCGCTCGCGATGCGCGAGCTCGTGTCCGGGCTGGGCCCGCGATCCCGCGACGCTGTGGGCGCCCTCCTGCCGGGCCCTGTGACGCTGGTGATCGCCAACCCGGAGCGCCGCTACCCACTGGCCAGCAGGGACGATCCGGAGCGACTCGGCGTCCGGCTGATCGAGGGGCCGCTCGCCGGAGCGATGACCCCGATCTTCCAGACGAGCGCGAACCGCAGCGGTGCACCCGCGCCGACGCGCTTCGACGGGATCGATCCGGAGATCCTCGCGGCGGCCGACCTCGCGATCGACGCCGGCGAGCTGATCGGCGAGCCCTCGACGGTCGTCGACCTCACGGACATCGACTCGGGCGGCGGCTGGCGGATCCTGCGGGAGGGAGCGCTCCCCGCGACCGAGGTCGACCGCGAGCTGGCCGGGATCTCCGCGGGCTAGCGGGCCGCCTCCTCGGCGGCGCGCTCGCCATCCGCGTGACTGCTGTACGCCCAGCCCCGCTGGAGCTTCTCGCCGCGCGGCTCGACCACCCAGGCAACCTCGCTGGTTCTCTCCGGGTCGGTTACCCGCGCCGTCGCCGTCATCTCGCCCAGCACGAGCAGGCGGTCGCCGACCTCGCGGTAGGTCTCGAGCTCGACGTGGATCTCGGAGAACATCTCGTCGACGTCCTCGAACCAGGCGCGTATGCCGTTGTGCCCGTGATAGCCGGGGTCGCCCTCCTCCCGGGCCGTCAGGAACGGGTGCCATTCGCAGTCGGCGTTCCAGGCCAGGTTCCAGGCCTCCGGGTCGCGATCGTTGAATGCATCGCGCGACTGCTCGAGCAACTGGCGGTGGGCGCCCATGGCTACTCGCCCGATCCCCCCTCGGCGGCGGCCATCGCTTCGTCGAGCGTCGGATAGAGGTCCACCCGGATCGCCCTGCCATCGCGGAGCCGCCAGACCATCACGGCGTTCTGCCCGACGTCCAGGCCTGTGGTCTTCCCGCGGGCGCGCAGGGTGAACTCGACCACGACGCGGTCGCCGGCCTCGTGAAAGCGGTGGCCGTCCCAGCGGATCTCGTCCATGACCTCGTAGAACGAGTCGAACCAGCGGCGGATGCCGTCGTGACCGCGGTAGGTGTCGGGCTCGGAGGCGAGATCGGGCGGCGTCACCGCCACGAACTCCGGGTCGATGAACGGGATGATCCCCTCGACGCCCTTCTCGTTGAATGCCTCGATCCCGCGGCGGACGATCTCGAGGTTCTCACTTGACACGGTCCGGCTCAGCGTAGGTCGTCGCGTCAGCGCCGAGTGTGAGATGCGGCCGCCAGGGCGGCGGTGACGAACAGCTCGCGCGCCCGCTTTCGCTCCGGAGTGGAACCGCGCTCGATTCGCTCCAGCGTCATGCCCTGAATCCCGGCGATCACCATCACGGTGAGGACGCGTGCCCGCGCGGGCGGCAGGCCGTCGCTGGCTTCGGTGAGCAGGCGCGTCAGCACCTCACGCCACTGCTCGTTGACATCCGCGATCGTCCGCCGGACCTCCGGCTCGACGACCGAGACCGCCGCCAGGTCGAAGTACAGACGAGCCACGCGCTGGTCCTCGTCGAGCACTCGCTCCACGGCCGCGTCCACGCCGCGGATCACGGCCTCGAGCGTCGCCGCCCCATCGACGCCGGCGAGGACCTCGTCGGTGATCATCTCGGCAATCGCCCGGCCGGCCGCTCCGACGAGGCCCTGCTTGGAGCCGTAGTGGTAGACGACGAGCGGCTTGGACTCGCCGGCCCTCGCCGCCACCTTCGCGATGGTCAGCCCGGCATAGCCGTCGGCCTTCAGCACCTCGATGGCCGCGTCCAGGATCCGCTCGCGGGCGCCGGTGGAGGGGCGCCCGCGCTTGACTGCGGTTGCGGCTTCCATTTACGCGACTGACGCGAGCATCGCCGGATCGAGGCCCATCGCCGCGAGCTTCTTCGAGAGCGACTTCGCCGCGTACTCGAAGATCTCGGACGAGTGGTAGAAGGGCGTCTCGAAGTTGTACGGGTCCTCGACCCACGGCGGGACGAACACGAGGGTGGCCACCGGCAGGCACTCCTTGAGCGTGTCCTCGATGATCCTCGCGTTCCCCGGGTCGTCCTTGATCGCGTCGGCGAGGAACTTGACGCCAAAGCCGACGTGCCGCGACTCGTCGCGGTTGACGGCCGTGAAGCCGGCGGTGAAGCCCGGGAACCAGCCGCGCTCGCGCAGCGACTTGATCATGAAGCGGGCGGCGCTCAGGGCGAGCATGCCCTCGATCACGATCATGTAGACGGTCACGCCGCGAACGAGCTTGGGGAAGTCGCTCGGGTCCTTGCGCAGGTCCTCCGCGCACTCGTGCAGGATCCCGTCGAACAGCGTCTCCCAATCCTTGTTCACCACGTAGCGCTGCTTGTCGATCATCTCTCCCAGGCCGCCGGCCTCGATGCCGAAGACCTCGCGGTAGAAGCCGTTCCAGAAGACGGTGTGCTTGGCCTCGTCAGAGATCTGCGTGGTCAGGAAGACCTTCGCCTCATGACTGGGAGCCGCCAGCGCGAAGGGGAGGAGTTCCAGGGTGACCCGCTCCTCGCCCAGGAAGAACTCCGAGAAGCCGAACTCGAGGAAGCGCCGCTCGTCCTCGGTGAACATCTTCGGATCCGCCCACTGCCTGGCGTCCTCAGTGAAGTCGAAGTCCTCGGTGGACCAGTGCTGGCGCTGCCAGCGCATGAAGAGCTTCTCGTAGGAGGGGGCCGCCTCGACGATGCGGTCGAGGCCCGCCATCACCTTGTCGATGTCACCGTCGAGCAGGACGGAGAGCGCCTCGTCGTCGGTGTGTAGCTCCTCGTGGCCGTTGGTCGCGGCTGTCGCGTCGGTCATGTCTCTCCTCCGGAGTGGATGCGGGCTCGGTGCGGGCCGCATTATTTACCATCCGGTCAATAAATGTCAAGCGAAATCGGCTCGATCGGCAACGCGTAGGCTGCGCCGGTGCTGATCGACGAGCTCCTACCTCGATTCGACCGGAGCAAGGTCGAGACGACGATCGTCGAGGCCGAGCCGGCGCGGGTCTACGCCGCGGTTCTGGAGGCCGACCTGATGCAGGCCTACAAGGGCAGCCCCTCGATGCGAGCGCTGTTCGCGGCGAGGGACGCGCCCGCCGCGGTCGCCCGCCTGATCCGCAGGGAGTCGGCGCCACCCGAGCCCGAGGCGCTTCGGCTCGACGCGCTGGAGGAGGAGGGGGAGTGGGTCAAGCTCGGGGAGGACTTCGGCAAGGAATTCGTCTTCGGAGCGATCGGGCGCTTCTGGGGCCGTGACATCAGCTGGGAGACGATCCGCGCCGAGGACTTCAAGGACTACGATCGGCCGGGCTTCGGCAAGGTCGGCGCGAACTTCTCGGTCCGCAGCTACGGCATCGGCCGGACCCTGCTCACCTACGAGGCTCGCACGGCCGGCACCTACCCGCCCGCCACGCGCGGCATCAAGCGCTACTGGGTCGTGGTCGGGCCAGGCATCGGGATCGTCCTGCGGGGAACGATCCGCTACATCAAATCGCTGGCCGAGCAGCCCTAGCGTCGGCGCGAGCCCATAACGTCTGTCAACCTTGAGCGACCGACCCCGAGGAGCCCGAACTTGACGCCAGTAGACCTCCCCGACGACTTCCAGACCGCACACCTCTCCGAGGTCGACCCGGACATCGCCCGGGTCCTCGACCGCGAGCTCGCCCGCCAGCAGGGCACGCTCGAGATGATCGCGTCCGAGAACTTCGTCCCGCAGGCGGTGCTCGACGCCGCCGGCTCGGTCCTGACCAACAAGTACGCCGAGGGGTATCCGGGCAAGCGCTATTACGGCGGCTGCGAGGAGGTGGACGTCGCCGAGCAGCTGGCCATCGACCGCGCCAAGGCTGTCTTCGGGGCCGAGCACGCCAACGTCCAGCCGCACTCCGGGGCGCAGGCCAACAACGCGGCCTACATGGCGATGATCGAGCCGGGCGACACGATCATGGGGATGGCGCTCGACCATGGCGGCCACCTCACGCACGGGATGAAGCTGAACGTCTCGGGGAAGCTCTACGAGGTCGTCGCCTACCACGTGCGCCGCGAGGACAGGCTCGTCGACATGGACGAGGTCGCGCAGCTCGCCGAGGAGCACCAGCCGAAGGTGATCGTCGCCGGCTGGTCGGCCTATCCGCGGCAGCTCGACTTCGCCGCTTTCCGGGAGATCGCCGATTCCGTGGGCGCGAAGCTGATGGTCGACATGGCGCACTTCGCGGGGCTGGTCGCGGCCGGAGAGCATCCGAACCCGGTCGAGCACGCCGACGTCGTCACCACCACGATCCACAAGACCCTCTGCGGGCCGCGCAGCGGGATGATCCTCTGCAAGGAGGAGCTGGCGAAGGACATCAACCGCTCGGTCTTCCCGGGCCAGCAGGGCGGCCCGCTGATGCACATCATCGCCGCGAAGGCCGTCGCCCTGAAGATCGCCCAGAGCGAGGCCTTCAAGGAGCGCCAGCGGCAGACGATCGCGAACGCCAAGGCGTTCGGCGAGGAGCTGGTCGCCGGCGGCCTCGATGTCCTCACCGGCGGGACCGACGTGCATCTGGTCCTGGTGGACCTGACCCCGACCGGGCTGGGGGGCAAGGAGGCCGAGACCCGTCTCGAGGAGGTTGGGATCACCGTCAACCGCAACGCGATCCCGTTCGACGAGCGCCCGCCGATGGACCCGTCGGGCCTCCGGATCGGAACCCCCGCCCTCACGACCCGCGGCCTGGTCGAGGACGACCTGCGGGAGATCGCCCAGGTGATCGTCGCGGCGCTGGGCGAGGACTTCGAATCGCAGAAGGACTCGCTCCTGGAGCGCTCCCGGACCCTGATGGAGCGCTATCCCCTCTATCCGCAGCTCTCAGCCGCCGCCGTCTAGAGCCGCTTGAAGATCTGGGCCGACATGAGCGGGCCGGCGCACGTGCTCGTGCTCCGGCCGATCATCGAGCGGCTCCGCGCCCAGGGCCACGAGGTCCTGATCACGGCGCGGGTGTACACGCAGACCCTCGAGCTGCTCGACCTGCACGGCATGGAGTACACGCTGATCGGCAGGCACGGCGGGGCCTCGAGGGTTCGCAAGCTGATGCGGCTGATCCAGCGGACCAGCGGGATGCGCCGCTTCGGGAAGGGGGCCGGGTTCGGCCTTTCGATTGCGCACGGATCGAACGACATCGCGATCGCCTCGCGCCTGCTCGGCATTCCCGAGGCGAACATGCACGACTACGAGTTCGCGGTCGCGCAGCATCACGTCGGCTGCCGGCTCGCGAAGCGCGTGATCTTCCCCGACTCCGTCCCCCCGGAGCGCCTGACGCGATTCGGCGTCGGCCCGGAGAAGCTCTTCCAGTACCCCGGGATCAAGGAGGAGTACTACCTGTTCGACTTCGAGCCCGATCCGGGCGCCCTCGAGAAGCTCGGCGTCGACACCGAGCGCGTCGTGGTCGTGGTTCGTCCGCCACCCGACGTCTCGCTCTATCACCGCAAGTCGAATCCCCTCTTCCCGCAGGTACTCGCGCGAGTAGGCTCCGATCCGGGTGTCCACGCGGTCGTCCTGCCGCGTACCGAGGAGCAGCGGACCTACGTCAAGGAGCTCGCCCTGCCGTCCCTGATCGTCCCGGATCATGCTGTCGAGGCACAGAGCCTGGTGGCCCTGGCGGACCTGGTCGTCTCGGCCGGGGGGACGATGAACCGGGAGGCCGTCGCGCTCGGGACTCCCGTCTACACGACCTATGGGGGCCGGCTCGGAGGGGTGGACGAGGCGCTGATCCGCTCCAACCGGCTGCGGCCGCTGACCGATCCCCGGGCCCTCGAGCTGGTCAAGAAGACCGGGCAGGGCGAGCGCGTGCGCCGCGACCCGCAGCTGCTCGTCGACCTGATGCTCGGAGCGGCTTAGATGACCGACTCCGAATCCCCGCACGCCCGGATGACGCGCCTGGCGCGTCGCATCTCTGCGTCCTCGGGCTCGCCTTTGGCACCACCAAAGGCTTCGCCCTGCGTCCTTGATCTGCTCGGCCAGGTGCGCCCCCGGTCGCGCGCGGATTCGGATTCGATCATCTAGCCGGATGGCGACCCAGACTGAGCAGCCGAGCACCGTCGCCGAGCAGGTCTCGGACATGGCCGCCGAGATGTACGCGCCGCGCCGCGTCGACGTCGTCCTGCGCGGGCTCGACCTGCTGATCGCCGGCTCCGCCCTGATCCTGCTCTCGCCGCTGCTCGGCCTACTCGCCCTTGCCACCCTGATCACCTCCGGCCGCCCGGTTCTCTACCGCGGCGAACGAGTGGGGCGGGCGGGGCACATCTTCACGATGTACAAGCTCCGCACCCTGCGGCCCGGAGCGGAGGTCCGTCTCGGCAACTTCTACGGCGAGGAGCTCACCCGGCGCACCGAGGAGGAGGTGACGATGGTCGGGAAGGCCGCGCGCCTGACGCACATCGACGAGGTGCCGCAGCTCTTCAACGTGATCCGGGGGGACATGAGCATGGTGGGCCCGCGCCCGGTGCGGCCCGCCTTCTTCAACCGCCTCTGCGAGGAGATCCCGACCTATTGGCAGCGGCTCGTCGTCCGGCCCGGGGTGACCGGTTTCGCGCAGACCCGGATCACGCGCGAGGACTCCTGGGAGGACAAGCTGATCCACGATCTCGAGTACATCGCGGACCGCTCCATCCGCCTCTACCTGCGCGTGCTCGGGGCGACGATGGCCCGGATCGTCAACCTGACGCTGCGCGGGCGGGACCGCTGAGACTGAATCCCGGCCGGATCCTGACCGCTCTCTAGACTCGCCCGCATGTGCGGGATATGCGGTCTCGTCAGCCTGGACGGGGCCACCGCCCCCGATCCCGCGGCTCTCGCCGCGATGAACGACACGCTGGTGCACCGCGGCCCCGACTCGGACGGCACGGTGATCGACGGCTCGTGCGGCCTGGCGATGCGCCGCCTCTCGATCATCGATCTCGCCGGCGGTGACCAGCCGATCGCCAACGAGGACGGACGGATCCAGGTGATCCAGAACGGCGAGATCTACAACTACCGCGAGCTGATGGACGAGCTCCGGGGTAGGGGGCACACCTTCTCGACCCACAGCGACACCGAGGTCATGGTCCACCTCTACGAGGAGCACGGCCCGGGCTTCGTCGAGCGGCTGCGCGGCATGTTCGCTCTCGCCCTCTGGGACGCCCGCCACGGCCGGCTCGTCCTCGCGCGTGACAGGTTCGGGATCAAGCCCCTCTATTACCGGGTCGCTGACGGGACGGTGTCATTCGCCTCGGAGCTCAAGGCGCTCCTTCGGCAGCCCGGCTTCTCGCGCGAGATCGACCCGCAGGCGCTCGAGTCCTTCCTCGCGTTCAACTCGATTCCCGCGCCGCTGACCGTCTTCACCGAGGCGCGCAAGCTCCCGCCGGGACACACGCTGGTGGCCGAGAGGGGCGAGGTGACGATCGAGCGCTACGCGCGGCCCGGGCCGGTACGCGCCGACGAGGTGCGCACCGAGAGCGACGAGGTCCTCGCGGAGGACCTGCGGGAGCGGCTCCGGGACTCGGTCCGCGCGCACCTGGTCTCGGACGTGCCGGTCGGCGTGCTGCTCTCCGGGGGCGTCGATTCCGCCGCTCTGACCGCGATGGCGGCGGGGGAGAGCGGCTACCGGGTCAGCACGTTCTCGATCGGCTTCGAGGAGAGCTCCTTCGACGAGCTCGCCCAGGCCCGGCTGGTGGCCAAGCGCTACGGAACCGACCACCACGAGCTGGTCCTGCGGCCCGACGCCGTCGACCTGCTGCCGCGGCTGGTGGAGGCGTTCGACGAGCCGTTCGGCGACTCCTCGGCGCTGCCGACCTTCCTGGTCTCCCAGCTCGCCGCCGACACCGTCAAGGTGGTGCTCTCGGGCGAGGGAGGCGACGAGCTCTTCGGCGGCTACTACACGTATGTGGCCGACCGGCTGGCGCCGCGGGTCGGGCGCGCGGCGCCCTTCCTGCGGCCGCTGGTCGAGCTGTTGCCGAGCTCCTCGCAGAAGGTGAGCTTCGACTACAAGGCGAAGCGCTTCATGCGCGGGGCCCACCTGCCGCCCGTCGAGCGCCACCACGCCTGGAAGGAGATCTTCTCGCCCGAGGCCCAGGAGGAGCTCCTCAGCGAGCCACGGATCTCGGACCCGCTCGACCTCTATCGCGCCAGGTTCGCCGAGACCGAGGGAGCCCCGGAGCTCGCGCGGCTCCAGGATCTCGACCTGGGCATCTACCTGGTCGACGACCTGCTCGTGAAGACCGACCGGGCCAGCATGGCCCACTCGCTCGAGGCGCGAGTGCCATTCCTCGACCCGGTCGTGGCGGAGCTGGCCCTGGCCCTCGACACGAAGCAGAAGGTCCGGGGCTTCTCGAAGAAGCGGCTGCTGCGCAAGGCCGTGGAGCCGCTCCTGCCGAGGGAGATCGTCCGCGGGCGCAAGCAGGGCTTCTCGATCCCCGTCGCCGCCTGGCTGCGCGGCGACCTCGAGCCGTTCGCCCGCGACGTCCTCTCTCCGGAGACGATCGAGCGGCAGGGCTACCTGAACCCGGACACGGTGACGCGGGTGCTCGACGACCACGTCTCCGGCAGGGAGGACCTGAGCCGGCAGATCTGGGGGCTGCTCAACTTCACGCTCTGGTTCGACCGCTACGCCCGCGAGCCGGCGGGCGCGACCGCCGGGGCCGCCCGCTGATGCCCGACACGATCGACGCCCTCCTCGCCTTCATCTTCGCCGGTGCGACCGTCTGGACCCTGGTGCCGGCGACCGAGTCCCTGTCGCGTCGCATCGGCGATCGGGCGATCGACTTCCCCAACGAGCGCAGCCTGCACGAGTTCCCGACGCCGAAGCTGGGAGGGCTGGCCGTCCTGGTGGCCGTCCTGATCGGCGGCTCGATCTTTCTGCCGTGGGACCACGAGACCCGTTCGATCCTCGCCGGGGCGATCGTGATCACCGCGGTCGGGGTGATCGACGACCTGGTCGACCTGCCGGCCGGCATCAAGCTGCTCGGCCAGACCGGGGCGGCGATCATCCCGGTCGCCTCCGGGGTGACGGTCGCGACCTTCACGCTGCCGTTCCTCGGCCGCGTCGACCCCGGGTCGGTCCAGCTCTTCGACCCGCCCGGCATCGGCGCGATCGACCTCGGGCAGGTGCTGACCGTCGTCGGGATCGTCGCCGTCGCCAACGTGATCAACCTGATCGACGGTGTCGACGGGCTGGCGGCCGGCGTCTGCCTGATCTCCGCCGCCTCCCTGGCGGTGATCGCGCTCTCGCTCGACCGCAACGCCGCCGGCGTGCTCGCGGCGGTGACTGCGGGTGCGTCGCTCGGGTTCCTCCGGCACGGCTTCCCGCCGGCATCGAGCTTCATGGGGGACACGGGGTCGAACCTGCTCGGCTACCTGATGGCGGTGATCACGGTCCAGGGGGCGTTGAAGACCAACGCCGTCGTCGCCCTCTTCTTCCCGCTGGCGGTCCTCGCCGTCCCGATCCTCGACACGAGCTTCGTCGTCGCCAAGCGGCTCAAGTACCGCCGGCCGATCTACCGCGCGGACACCGAGCACTTCCATCACCGGATGGCCCGCATCGGATTCAGCCAGCGGCGGACGATCACCTACCTGTACGGCTGGACGCTCGTCCTGGCCCTGGTGGCGCTGGCGCTCCGCTTCGTGCCCTACAGCGACAACCATGGGAGCTTCGACGCCTTCTGGACGACCTTCATGGCCCTCTGCCTGGCCGGCGCCCTCGCGGCGAGCATCTACGTGATCCACGTGCTCGAGATCCTCAAGCTCCGGCGGGTTCGCTGGAGACAGCTCGTCGGGCTGCGGGGCCCGACGGCTCCGCCCGACGAGGAGGAGGTGGACGTCGCCGTCCAGCACGAGCTCGACACGGGCACCTTCCGCGCCGTTGATCCCGCGACCGGGGAGATGACGTCGATCGATCCGGACACGGGCGAGATCGAAGCCGTGTCGGAGCCCAATCGCTAGGATTCGCCGCCCCTCCGGGCCTGCGGAGGTGGATCCGGCGGCGATCTTTGTGGCCGCCGTTTATGTTGGTGGGGGGCCAAGACTTCATGCTCTCGTTCGACTTTCAAAGATCAGATGAATCGCCGTGTCTACGCTCGCGTTAGACGGACCTGACGCTGTCGGGACATCCCGCATGGCCATCGCACTTCGCTACGTCGACCTCGTCCTGCTCGCGGCTGCCCTGCCGGTATTCGTCGCAGCCGATCTGCCGATGATCGCCTACGTCGTCGTCGCCGCCGTCTGGATCGCCCAGCACGGGGTGGAGCTGCTCACCGACCGCGCTGTGCGGAAGGCGGCCGCCCGGGGCGACCGGCGCGCCGCCATGGGCTGGGTGGGCGCCACGACCCTGGGGCGCGTCTGGGTCGTCACCCTGGCGGTGCTCCTGGTCGGCGTCCTTGACAGCAAGGACGCCGGGCTGGCGGCGGCCGTGCTGGCGGCGGTTCTGTTCACGGTCCACCTCGGCGGCCGGCTGCTCGCCAAGCTGCTCGAACCGGAGGAGGCCCGACCGGTCTGATGGCCTCCTGGTCCACCAAGCAGAAGGTCCTGTTCGGGCTCGGTGCCTACCTCGCGGTCACGATCGCGCTGCTCTTGATCTTCGGCAACGACGGCAAGAACGACGAGTTCAAGCCCCAGGACGAGTTCAAGCTCCACGACTGGATCCCGATCCACATCGCGGGGATCAACTTCTCTATCAACCGGGCGGTCCTCTACCTGCTGCTCGCCAGCGCCCTGACGATCTTCGTGATGGTCTACATCGCCCGCCGCATGGAGATGAAGCCCAACCGCGTGCAGACCGCGGTCGAGGTCGCCTACGACATGACCAAGAACAACATCACCGGCGGCAACCTCTCGGGCTCCTACGCGGTCAAGTGGTTCCCCTTCGTCGCGACCCTCTTCTTCTTCATCGCCTTCTCCAACATCATCGGCTACCTGCCGCTCCCCACGAACAGCGCGGAGACGATCGACATCTTCGGCCTCGCGATCCCCTCGTTCGCCATCTACGCGGCGACGGCGAACATCTCGTTTGCGCTCTCGCTCACCCTGGTCGTCTGGATCAGCTACCACGTCGAGGGGATCAGGGCCAAGGGGTTCTTCAAGTACATGGGCAGCTTTCTCCCAGCCGGGCTCGAGGACATGAACCCGGTCGCCAAGGCGCTGATCTTCGCGATCGAGCTGCTCTCCCATTTCATGCGGCTCGTCTCGCTCTCCGTTCGACTGTTCGCGAACATCCTGGCGGGGCACCTGCTGCTGCTGTTCATGGGCGGCGGGCTTGCGGTCCTGCTGGGGCTGGCGGCCCTGGGAGCGCTCACCTTCCCGCTCGCGTTCGTCTTCTTCATCTTGGAGGTGGGGCTGATCGCAACGCTTCAGGCGTTCATCTTCGCCACCCTCTCTTCCATCTACATCGGCGGCGCAGTCGCCGAGAGTCACTAGAAAGGAGCAGTACCAATGGACGTCTTGACCCCGATCGCGCAAGCGTCGAGCGGGATCACCGACACCGGCATCACCGACGCCGGCAAGGCGATCGCGCTTGGCGTCGGTGCTGGGCTCGGCTCGATCGGAGCCGGCATCGGCATCGGCTTCATCTTCGGTAAGGAGATCGAGTCGGTCGCGCGCCAGCCCGAGATGAAGGACGACCTCCAGTCGATCCGCTGGCTCGGATTCGCTCTGACGGAGGCCGTCGCCTTCTACACGTTCATCTTCGGCCTGATCGCCTTCTTCCTCTAGGCCGCTAGCCGTGGACCCCGCAACTCACATAGTCGCCTCGGGCGGCAGCTTCCTCGTCTCGCCGAACCTCGGCCTGATGATCTGGACGCTGCTCGTCTTCGGAATCACGATGTACGTGCTCAGCAAGCTCGCCTTTCCGCGGATCCAGGAGGCGCTCGACAAGCGCGCCAACGCGATCCGGGAGTCGATCGAGCAGGCGGAGAAGACCCGCGAGGAGGCCGACGACGTCCTGCAGGAGTACCGCGCCCGCCTTCGTGAGGCACGCGAGCAGGCCGACGAGATCGTGGCGCGCGCCCGCAAGGCGGCGGAATCCGCGAAGACCCAGGCCGCCGAGGACGGCCGCGAGAAGCGCGAGGAGCTTCTCGCAGCCGCACGCCGTGACATCGAGGCGGAGACCCGGCGCTCCCTGGAGCGCATCCGCAAGGAGGTCGCCGACCTGACCGTGCTGACGACCGAGAAGGTCACCCGGAAGACCCTCACCGGGGACGACCAGAAGCGCCTGATCGACGAGGCCCTGGCCGAGGTCGACTTCTCCTCTCTGTCGGGCAATGGGGCCACGGAGGAGGCGCCCGCGTAGATGGAGCACATCGCTCGCGTATATGCGGAGGCCCTCTTCGGAGTGGCCAAGGAGAAGGGCAAGCTCGACGCGATCCGCGAGCAGCTCGGCCAGTTCGCCGACGCGCTCGCGGAGAACAAGGAGATGCAGCTCTTCTTCTTCAGCCCCTACTTCTCGTCCACCGAGAAGGAGGACGGGCTGAGGCGGGCGCTTTCCGGCGCGGAGCCGGAGCTGGTCAACTTCCTCAACCTGCTCCTGGAGAAGCACCGGATGCCGGTGCTCTTCCGGATCCGGCGGCAGTTCGACTCGCTCTGGGCCAAGGAGAACAAGCGGCTCGGCGTCACCGTGACCAGCGCCGTCGAGCTCGACCCCGAGGTCGCCAGGCGGATCGGCTCGGAGATCGAGGAGCAGACCGGCAACACGGTCGAGCTCGAGAGCAGGGTCGATCCGGAGATCCTGGGTGGGCTGGTCGTGCAGGTGGGGAACATGGTCTTGGACACGAGCATCAGGAACAGGCTCGAGAAACTGAGAAAGAGCGTCGCCCGAGCGGCGTAGGAAAGGAACGAAAGCCGCAATGGAGATCAAGCCAGACGAAATCGCATCGATTCTGCGTGAGCGGATCGAGGGCATGGACACCGGCTCGGCCGACCTCTCCGAGGTCGGGACCGTGCTCGAGATCGGCGACGGCATCGCCCGCATCCATGGGATCGACAACTGCATGTCGCTCGAGATGCTCGAGCTGCCGCACGACGTGGTCGGGCTGGCGCTGAACCTCGAGGAGGACAACGTCGGCGCCGTGCTCTTCGGCGACTGGGACAAGGTCTCGGAGGGCGACACGGTGAAGCGCACCGGCCGCCTGCTCGAGATCCCGGTCGGTGAGGAGCTGCTGGGCCGCCTGGTCGATCCCCTCGGCCGCCCGCTCGACGACAAGGGCGACATCAACACCTCGGAGACGCGCCCCGCCGAGTTCAAGGCGCCGGGCGTCGTCCACCGCCAGCCGGTCGAGGAGCCGATGCAGACGGGCCTGAAGGCGATTGACTCGATGATCCCGATCGGCCGTGGCCAGCGCGAGCTGATCATCGGCGACCGCCAGACCGGGAAGACGGCGATCGCGATCGACACGATCATCAACAACAAGGACTCCGACGTGGTCTGCATCTATGTCGCGATCGGCCAGCGGATGTCGACCGTCGTCCAGGTGATGGAGACGCTGGAGGAGAACGGCGCGATGAAGAACACCATCATCGTCGCCGCGCCCGCCGACGAGGCCGCGCCGATCAAGTACATGGCCCCGTACGCGGGCTGCGCGATGGGCGAGCACTTCCTCTACCAGGGCAAGCACGCCCTCTGCATCTACGACGACCTCTCCAAGCACGCGGCGGCCTACCGGCAGATGTCGCTGCTCCTCCGGCGCCCACCGGGCCGCGAGGCCTACCCGGGCGACGTCTTCTACCTCCACTCGAGGCTGCTCGAGCGGGCGGTGAAGCTCTCCGACGAGCAGGGCGCGGGGTCGCTGACGGCGCTGCCGATCATCGAGACCCAGGCCGGCGACATCTCGGCCTACATCCCGACGAACGTCATTTCGATCACCGATGGCCAGATCTTCCTGGAGACGGACCTCTTCTACTCGGGGGTCCGCCCGGCGATCAACGTCGGCACGTCGGTGTCACGAGTGGGGGGCAACGCGCAGACGAAGGCGATGAAGTCCGTCGCCAGCCAGCTGCGCCTGGATCTCTCCCAGTACCGCGAGCTCGAGGCGTTCGCGCAGTTCGGCTCCGAGCTCGACCCCGAGACCCAGAAGCAGCTCGCCCGAGGCGAGCGGATGGTCGAAGCGCTGAACCAGAAGGAGCGCCAGCCGATGCCCGTCGCCGAGCAGGTCGCCTCGATCTACTCCGGCACCGAGGGCTATCTCGACCGGATCAAGACCGAGCGGGTCTCGGACTTCCTCGAGGACCTGATCGGCAGGCTCCACTCGGAGAACCAGGAGCTGCTCGACAGGATCAGCGAGACCGGCCAGCTCCCCGACGAGGACAAGGAGGCCCTGGGCAAGGCCATCGAGCAGATGGTCGATGACTTCGGGCCCGACTTCGACAAGGAGGGCAATCCGCTCGAGGAGGGCGAGTCCGACCGGATCAAGGACGAGGCCCACCGAGGGGATTCAGCCGTGCGCGACTCCAGCGCGTCCGACGGCGGCTCCGGCGAGGCGACCGAGGAGCGCGAGGAGGCCGGCGCCACGGCATAGCCGGACCCTCCGATGGCAACCCGCAAAGAAGTCAAGAGCCGGATCTCCTCCGTGAAGAACGTGCAGAAGATCACGCGCGCCATGGAGATGGTCGCCGCGGCTCGGCTGCGTCGCGCGGAGCAGCGCATCGATGCGCTGCGGCCCTACGCGCGCGAGCTCCGCAAGATGACCCGCCAGGTCGCCGAAGCGGCCGGGCAGGAGGCGCGGAATCTCCCGGTCCTCCAGGAGCGCGAGGAGGAGAGGAACGTCGGTGTGCTCTTGATCACCGGGGACCGCGGCCTTGCCGGGTCCTTCAACTCCCAGATCATCCGTGCCGGCGTCCAGCTGCAGCGCGAGCTGCGCGGCAACGGCTCGCAGGCGCGCTTCTCGGTGGTCGGGCGCCGTGGCGTCTCGACGATGCGCTTCCGGGGCGAGGAGCTGGTCGGCGAGTACACGGGCTTCACCGACAGGCCTGCCTTCGCGGACGCTCGCGAGATCGCCGACAAGCTCGTCGCCTCCTACGTGGACGAGGAGTTCGACCGCGTGGAGCTGATCTACAACAAGTACGTCTCGCCACTGACCCAGTACGTATGGCGGCAGACGCTGCTCCCGATCCAGCACGCCGAGGTGTTGGGGGAGGGCGCGGACGACGAGTCGGATGAGCCCGAGGGCGACGACGACTCGCTGGCCGAGGCACATCGCAAGGCGCTCTGGGTCTACGAGCCGGAGCCGGAGGAGCTGCTTGCCGAGCTGCTGCCCGAGTACGCGCAGCTTTCGGTCTACCGGGCCCTGCTCGAATCGACCGCCTCGGAGCACGGCTCGCGGATGACCGCGATGCGGAACGCCGCCGAGAACGCAAAGGACGTGATCAGCGACCTCACCCTGGAGATGAACCGCGTCCGCCAGGCCGAGATCACCCAGGAGATCCTCGAGGTCGTCGCGGGCGCCGAGGGCGTCAGCTAACAAACTTGGAATAGCGAAGGAGACGAATGGCCGACAACGGAAACAGCAATGTGGGGACCGTCGAGCAGGTGACGGGCGTCGTCATCGACGTCGTCTTCCCTGATCACATCCCCGAGATCTTCACCGCGCTCAAGATCGAGGTCCCGCCCGAGGAGAGCCGCACCGAGCTCAACCTGATCTGCGAGGTGCAGCAGCACCTGGGCGACGACCGCGTCCGCGCGATCGCCATGGACGCCACCGACGGCCTACGTCGCGGCGACAAGGTGATCGACACCGGCGGCCCGATCACGGTGCCGGTCGGCAAGGCGACGCTCGGGCGCATCTTCAACCTGCTCGGCGAGGCGATCGACGAAGGCGGCCCCGTCGACGTCCAGGAGCGCTGGCCGATCCACCGGTCCGCCCCGGAGGTCGAGGACCTCGCTCCCTCCCAGGAGATCCTGGAGACCGGGATCAAGGTCGTTGACCTGCTGGCTCCCTACGCCAAGGGCGGCAAGGTCGGCTTGTTCGGCGGCGCCGGAGTCGGCAAGACCGTTCTGATCCAGGAGCTGATCCGCTCCATCGCCGAGGAGCACGAGGGCCTGTCGGCCTTCTGCGGCGTCGGCGAGCGCTCGCGCGAGGGGAACGACCTCTGGCTCGAGATGAAGGAGTCCGGCGTCATCGACAAGACGATGCTGGTCTTCGGCCAGATGAACGAGCCGCCGGGCGCGCGCCTCCGCGTCGCGCTCTCCGGGCTGACCATGGCGGAGTACTTCCGCCAGCAGGGCGGCCAGGACGTGCTGCTCTTCATCGACAACATCTTCCGGTTCGTCCAGGCCGGCTCCGAGGTCTCGGCGCTGCTCGGGCGGATGCCCTCCGCCGTCGGCTACCAGCCAACGCTGGAGACGGAGATGGGCGACCTCCAGGAGCGGATCACGTCGACACGCGAAGGTTCCGTGACTTCGGTCCAGGCAATCTATGTGCCGGCCGACGACCTCACCGACCCGGCCCCGGCGTCGGTGTTCGCGCATCTCAACGCCACCACGGTGTTGACGCGGTCGCTGGTCGAGCAGGGGATCTACCCCGCGGTGGACCCGCTCGACTCGACCTCGACGATCCTCAAGCCGGAGATCCTCGGCGAGGAGCACTACGACACGGCCACCCGCGTCCAGGAGACCCTGCAGCGCTACAAGGAGCTGCAGGACATCATCGCGATCCTCGGGATCGACGAGCTCTCGGACGAGGACAAGCAGACTGTGTCGAGGGCGCGGAAGATCCAGCGCTTCCTTTCCCAGCCGTTCTTCGTCGCCTCCCAGTTCACGGGCCGCGACGGCGAGTACGTGCCCGTCGAGGAGACGGTGCGCAGCTTCAAGGAGATCGTCGACGGCGAGCACGACGACATCCCGGAGCGCGCCTTCTACATGCAGGGGACGATCGATCAGGTGATCGAAGCGTCGAAGAAGATGCGCGCCGAGGAGCCCGAACAGTCCGCCGAGGCCGAGGCCGCCGAGCAGGAGGCGAAGGCCGAGGAGGAGACTGCGGAGGCCGCCGCCTAGTGGCGGAGCACAACGTCAACGTGCGGGTCCTCACCCCGGAGGGGGAGGTCTTCGACGGCGAGGTGGAGCAGCTCAACACCCGCACGGCCGTGGGCGAGATCGGCATCCTGGCCAACCACGTCCCCGTCCTGGCGAGGCTTCGCCCGACCGAGCTGCGGCTCCACATGCCCGGCGGCGAGGTGGAGCGCTGGGCGCAGGCGGAGGGCTGGCTGCAGGTGTTCGCCAACCGCGCGACCGTTCTGGTCGGTGAGGCAATACCGCCGGAGAACCTGGACACGGGCGAGCTTCGCAGCCGGATCGAGGACGCCGAGGCGAGGCTTCGCGAGTCCGAGGAGGGCTCGGGCGCCTGGACCCAGGCACAGAAGGACAAGGAACGCGCTGAGGCCTTCCTCGGCGTCACCAATTCTGCGTAAGCCAGCGTCCCGACCCGGTGGTAGGTTCACACCGTGAGGGGAGGGGTCAGAACCGGGGCTGTGGTGATCGCTGCGACGGTCGCATTGCTCGCGCCTTCGGCCGCAAGCGCCCTCAACCCGGTGAGCTTCTCGCCGACGGGATCCCTGGCCGTCCCGCGCGAGTATCCCGGCGCCGCGACGCTGCCGGATGGCAGGGTGCTGGTCGCCGGGGGTTACGACGGCTCGAATTCCCTTGCGAGCACGGAGATCTTCAACCCGGTGACCGGCGCCTTCAGCCCGGGTCCGTCCCTGAAGACCGTGCGGTACTCCCCCGCAACGGCGACCCTCGCCGACGGGCGGGTGCTCCTCGCCGGAGGCGGTGTCGGCGCAGACGCCGCGACAGCGGAGATCCTCAATCCGGCGACGGGGACGAGCTCGACTGTCGCCGGGACGATGACGGACCGGCGCTACGACTCCGGCGCTGCCCTTCTGCCCGACGGCCGGGTCCTGATTGCCGGTGGCTACTACGTCGGCACCCAGCTCAACACCGCGGAGATCTTCGACCCGGCCACCGGGCAGTTCACCCCCGCCGGCACCATGGGCGTCCGCCGTGACGGGCCGGCCGTGGTCGCCCTGACCGACGGCCGCGTGCTGATCGCGGGCGGATACGACGGCGCGAACTACCTGAAGAGCGCCGAGGTCTTCGATCCGGCCACCGGCAAATTCAGCCCAGTCGGCTCGATGGCGACCGGACGCTACGCGCCGGCCGGCGCCCCGTTGCCGGGTGGGCGGGCGATGGTCGCCGCCGGCCATGACGGCACGAAAGACGTGGCGAGCGCTGAGATCTTCGATGCCGCCAAGAACAGCTTCAGCTCTGCCGGGATTGGATCGCTTGGGCTGGCCCGCGAGGAGGCCGCGGCAGCGCCCCTCGCCGACGGGCGCGTCCTTGTGGTGGGGGGTTACAACGGCACGCAACCAACCAAGCACCTGAGCAGCGCCGAGCTCCTCAGCGTTCCCTCGAATTCGTTCACGGCGAAATTGAAGGGCCGCAAGATCAAGGTCACCGTCAGCGACGAGGGGGTGGTCAGCGTCGGCGACGTGAGGACGGCCTTGGCCGCCAAGAAGAAGAAGAAGAAGCCGAAGCTCGTGAAGACGACGAAGAAGCATGGCGGCCCCGGGAAGATCGTCGTGAAGGTGAAGCTCACGAAGCAGGGCGCCGCGAAGCTCGCTCAGAAGGGCAAGCTGAAGGTCAAGGTCGCCTACACGCCCGACGGCGGCCTCGCGGCCACCAAGAAGCTGAAGCTTCGCGCCGGGAAGTAGTACCCGGCGGCCCTCGGGCCGTCTCCACCTACGATTCCCCCTCTATGGACGAGCTTGCGCTTGCGCAGAGGCTGATCGCCTTCGACACCTCGAACGCCGAGGGGCTTCGCCGTGCCGCGGAGTTCGTCGGCGGCTGGCTCGAGTCCAACGACATCAAGGCGTCCCAGACCGAATCGCGGGGCCTGCCGGTGACGACCGCGGAGATCGGTCCCGAGGAGGCGCCGACCCTCGTCCTCCACGGCCACATGGACGTGGTCCCCGGAAACAGGGAGATGTTCGAGCCCCGGATCGAGGGCGACCAGCTGATCGGCCGTGGCGCGTACGACATGAAGGGCGCCCTGGCGGTGATGCTGCTCGTCCTGCACGATCTCCGCGACGCGCAGGACGTCCGGCTGCGGCTCGGGATCGTCTCCGACGAGGAGTCCGAGGAGGAGGCCAACCGCGGCTCCGACGCCCTGGTGGCGAGCGGCTTCGTCGGTGACTTCGCGATCACGGGGGAGCCCACGAACCTCCAGGTCGGGGTTCAGGCGAAGGGCGTGCTCGCGCTCCGGCTGGAGGTCGAGGGGCGCTCGGCACACGGCGCGACGCCCTGGCTGGGCGATAACGCCGTCGTCAAGGCAGTCGAGGTGTTCAGGGGCATCGAATCGCTACCGTTTGCGCGTCACAGCTCCGCCCTGTTCGACCGGCCCTCCATCAATCTCGGTCGGATCATGGGCGGCGACGCCCTGAACAAAGTGCCCGATACCTGCGTCATAGACGTCGATATCCGCTTCCTGCCCGACCAGGATCCCGATGAGATCCTCGATCAGGTGAGCGGATTGCCCGACACCCGCGTCCTCGCCACCTTTCGCCGCCCGCCGGCGGTCGTCGAGCCCGACTCGCCCTTCGTGCAGGGGCTCTGCGAGGCCGCCTCGCCGCACCATCCCGAGCGCGTCATGAGCGTCGGCCGCGACGGCGCGTCGGACGCGGTCTCCTTCCTTGCCGCGGGCGTTCCCGCCGTCGAGTTCGGACCGGTCGGCGATGGCCACCATGGTCCCCGTGAGTGGGTCTCGATCAGCTCGCTGCGCAGCTACCGCCAGGCCCTCGAGGGCTTCGTGAAGAGCTTCCCCGGGATGGCCGCCGCGTGAGCCCACCGTGGAACGGCGGAGGCAAGGGCGAGGGCGACGACCCCGAGCGCGTCGACGAGACCCAGGAGTACGAGCTCGGCGACGAGGAGTACGGCGAGGAGGAAATCGACGAGCAGGAGTACGAGGACGATGACCTCGACGACGAGGAGCTCGACCACGACGAGGAGCTCGACGACGACGAGAAGCTCGACGACGACGAGGAGCTCGACGACGACGGGGAGCCGGACGAGGAGGACGAGCTCGAGGAGGTCGTCTCGGCCGAGACCCAGGAATGGGACGGGCTCGAGGCCGCCGAGGCCGAAGCCGATGAGCCGACCCTGGTTGCCTCCGCCGGCCAGCGGGTCAGACAGGCGGGGTCCGCCATCACCTCCGGATTCGAGAAGGTCGGCGGGAAGAAGGTCACCTCAGGTTTCAAGGCCGTAGGCAGCCACCTGGGCTTTCCGGTCTGGCTGCGGTTCATGACGGCGTCCTTTGTGATCGTCGTCGCCGTCGCCGGAGCCACCTCGGCGAGCCTGATCCTCTACCTGGGCGACATCGCGCACGCGCTCAAGGACAACACCATCGGGCAGAACCTCAAGAACGACCTCGACAACGTCCCGGACAGCGGCGCCCAGACGATCATGATCCTGGGCTCCGACAAGCGGAACAACGAGATCAGCGGGAAGTTCGGCCTCTCGGACACGACGATGCTGCTGCGGCTCGACCCCGACCGCAACGCCATCGCCCTGCTCTCCCTGCCACGCGACCTCAAGGTGGACATCCCCGGATACGGGGTCAACAAGCTGAACGCCGCGTACTCGTTCGGCGGGCCGAAGCTGACCCTGGAGACGGTCAAGCAGGTGCTTGGACCCAACGTCAAGATCAACCATCTCGTCAACGTCGACTTCACCGGCTTCGCGCGGGCGGTGAACGCGATCGGGTGCGTCTACGTCGACGTCGACCGTCGCTATTACATCGCCCCGAACTCGGGCACCGCGGAGATCAACCTGCAGCCGGGCTACCAGGCGCTCTGCGGGTTCGACGCGCTCTCCTTCGCCCGTTACAGGCACACGGACAACGACCTGGTGCGAGCAGCTCGCCAGCAAGCGTTCCTTCGTGAGGCCCGCGCCAAGGTGCCGCCCTCCCGCCTGATCGACGATCGCAAGAAGCTGATCAAGATCTTCACCACCTACACCTCCTCGGACATCGACGACGCGATCCAGATGCTGGAGGTGCTGAAGCTCTTCTTCGACCTGCGCGGCGCACAGATCAAGCAGGTGCACTTCCAGGCCGAGCTGGGCCCTTCCTACGTGACCGCAACACAGGGTCAGATCAAGACCGCGGTCGATCAGTTCCTCGGCGTCAAGGGCACCCCTGGCCCGGTGGCGAAGTCGGCCAAGCCGACCAACCCGGTGACCACCCAGCCGGCGCCGGACGCCACCAAGCCGCGGCCGGTGGTCCCCAAGAAGAAGAGCAAGAGGTCCGAGCCGACGAACCTGGTGTCGACGAGTTACGGCAAGCAGCTTGGGCGCGGCATCCGGGCGCGCAAGCTCAAGGTCCCCGTCTACTACCCGACGGTGCTCGAATCCGGGAGCGACTACGCGCAAAAGCCACGGGCCTACAAGATCAACGGCAAGGGGGACGAGTCCCCGCCGCACTCCGAGCGCGCCGCCTACAAGTGGGTCTTCTCGCTGCCGACGATCGGCGACTATTACGGCTTCGAGGGCACGCGCTGGACGGACCCGCCCATCCTCGAGAACCCGACCGACGAGAAGACGATCGGAAACCGCACCTACGACCTGTTCTATGACGGGGACCAGCTGCGCATGGTCGGTTGGAAGACCGACCAGGGCTCGTTCTGGGTCTCGAACTCCTTCATCGAAAGCATCTCGAACGAGGACATGCTGAAGATCGCCGAGGGCTTCCGCCAGCTGCCGGGGACCTGAGCCGGAGACGTGACGTGAGCGAGAGGGAGCCGATCGGGGTGGTCGGAGCCGGCTGGGTCGGGCTGGTGACCGCCGCCTGCTTCGCCGAGCTCGGCCACCGCGTGGTGGTCCGAGAGATCGTTCCCGAGAAGGTCGAGTCGCTGCGGCGGGGCGAGGTCCCGATCCACGAGCCTGGCCTCTCCGATTTGATCGCCAAGAACGCCGAGCGGCTCACCTTCACCATGGAAATGGGAGAGCTGCTCGCGGAGGGGCGGCTGATCTTCGTCTGTGTCCAGACGCCGCCGACGGTCTCCGGCGACGCCGACCTCTCGGCGGTTCAGCGCGCCGTCGAGGAGATCGACGAGCCGGGGGGCAAGGCCCTGGTGATGAAGAGCACCGTCCCGGTCGGGACGGGGCGGACGATTCGCCGCGACGAGCCGGACCTCGCCTACGTCTCCTGCCCCGAGTTCCTCCGCGAGGGCACCGCCATCAGGGACTTCATGGAGCCGGACCGCGTCCTCGTGGGCACGGACCCCGGCGACGAGTGGGCGGGCGACGCCGTGGCCGCGCTCTACGAGCCGCTCGGCGCCCCGATCGTACGGACGGACGTGTCCAGCTCCGAGATGGTCAAGTTGGCGTCGAATGCCTTCCTCGCGACGAAGATCTCCTTCATCAATGAGATCGCCAACGTCTGCGAGGAGCTCGGCGCGGACGTGACTGACGTGGCGAAGGGCATGGGGCTCGACGATCGAATCGGCGCACGCTTCCTGCAGGCTGGGATTGGATATGGCGGCTCGTGCTTCACGAAGGACGTCTCCGCGCTGAAGATGCTCGCCGCCAACTCCGGATACCACTTCCAGCTTCTCAACTCGGTGATCGAGGTGAACGAGCTTCAGAAGCGGCGCGTGATGGCCAAGCTCTCAAAGCACCTCGACTCGCTGGTCGGCAAGCGCGTGGCGTTGCTGGGGCTCGCCTTCAAGCCGGACACGGACGACATGCGCGGGGCCTCCAGCCTGGTGCTCGCCGCGCGGCTGGAGGGGGAGTCGGCCTCGGTGGTGGCGTTCGACCCGATAGCCGCCGCTGTGGCCGCCCCGCTGATGCCCGGTGTGGAGATGGCGGGCTCGGCGATGGGCGCGCTCGCCGGGGCGGATGCGGCGGTCCTGGTCACCGAGTGGCCCGAGTTCTCGGAACTCGACTGGAACGAAGTCGCCAAGCGGATGAACACGCCGCTCGTAGTCGATGGGCGCAACTTCCTGGATGGAGATGCCCTGCGATTGGCCGGGATCACGTATGAGTCGATTGGTCGCCCGAGCCCTGTGAAGGTGGGTTGATGCAGGCCCTGATCCTGGCCGGCGGCGAGGGGACTCGCCTGCGGCCCCTCACCTACACGGTCGCCAAGCCTGTGCTGCCCCTGGTCGGGCGGCCGCACATCGCCTACGTGATCGACTGGCTCGCCCGGCACGGCGTGGATGACGTGATCGTCTCCTGCGGGCACCTGGCGGAGGGGATGAGGAACATCCTCGACGCGCTCGACCTGGGCGTGCGGCTCCGCTTCGCCGAGGAACCCGACGCGCGCGGCACGGCGGGAGCAATCCGCTTCGCCGATGACATGCTCGGCGACCGCTTCTTCGTGCTGAACGGCGACGTGCTCTGCGACCTCGACCTGACCGCCCAGATCGAGCAGCACGAGCGCACCGGCGCCCGGGCGACGATCGCCCTCTACCCGGTCGAGGACCCGACCGGCTACGGACTGGTCCACCGCCATGACGACGGCGAGATCACCGAGTTCCTCGAGAAGCCCGAGCCTGATCAGGTCGACACGGACGAGATCAACGCCGGCGCCTATCTGCTGGAGCGCTCGGTCCTCGACGAGATTCCGCCCGACCAGAACGTCTCCATCGAGCGCGAGGTCTTCCCGAAGCTGATCGGCAACGGCCTCTACGGGATCCGCCAGGAGGGCTACTGGATCGACATCGGGACCCCGGACCGCTTCCTGGACGCGAACTGGGACATCCTCGAGGGACGGGTGGAGACGGTCCACGGGAAGTTCGACCTGGCGAGGATGGTGGGGGAGGGGTGCCAGATCTCAGCCGGCGCGGAGCTCCGCACCCCGTGTGTGATCGGCAGCGGCTCCCGGATCGGTGACGGCGCGGTGATCGAGCGCTCCGTCCTGCTCGATGGTTGCGCGGTCGAGGACGGCGCCACGGTCAAGGACAGCATTCTCAGCGCAGGCGTCACCGTGGGGAGGGGGACCGAGCTCGACGGCGAGGTGATCGGCGAGGGCGATGTCGTGGAGGGGGCCCCGGCGTGACCGTGATCGGCGGGGACATGCTGGACGCTGCCCGCGCGATGCCGGACCACCTGCGCGACGCGCTCTGGCGGATCGAAACCGCGCGCGCCGCCACGATGGAGGCTCCGGCGGCGTTCTATTGCGGGATGGGCGGCTCCGCGATCGGCGGCGACCTGGCGATCGCCGCGCTCTCGGACAGGCTCACCAAGCCGATGGCGGTTGCGCGGGGGTATGAGCTTCCTCCGTGGGCCCCGGCCGGCTCGGCCGTCCTCTGCTCCAGCTACTCAGGCAACACCGAGGAGACCCTCGCCTGCTACGCGGCCGCCGAGGCGCTCGGGGCGCAGCGGCTGATCGCCACGACCGGCGGCGAGCTCGCCGAGGCCGGCCGCGCCGACGACGTCCCCGTGATCGGCCTGCCGGCCGGCCTCCAGCCCCGGGCGGCGGTCGGCTACATGTTCTGCGTCGCCGCCGAACTGGCGGCGCTGGCGCTCGCCGGACCGCGGATCCATACGGAGATCGACGCCGCCGCATCTCACCTGGGGAACGCGTTCGAGGCCGCGCACACGCAGGCGCGCGAGCTGGCCGAGCAGATCGGCCCCGCCACGCCCGTGGTCCACGGCAGCGATCTCACGGCTCCGGTCGCCTACCGCTGGAAGTGCCAGATCAACGAGAACGCCAAGACCCCCGCCTACTCAGCAGTCCTGCCGGAGGCGGACCACAACGAGCTGGAGGGCTGGTCGGGGGCCGACGGACGCTTCGCCGCGATCTTCCTCAGGGATCGCGACCAGCACCCGCGGGAGCGGCAGCGCTTCGAGCTCACCGCGAGGGCGATCGCGCCCCGTGCGGCGACCGTGATCACCCTCGAGACCGAGGGCGAGACCCGCACGGAGCGTCTCCTGCATGCGGTGATGCTGGGCGATCTGCTCGCAATCGAGCTGGCCAACGCGCGCGGCGTCGACCCGCTGGCGGTCGACGTGCTGGAGGGCTTCAAGAAGGACATGGGGCGGCCCAACGAAACGGAGGATGGATGAACCGCACGTTCGTAGTCGGAGTCGGCATGACCAAGTTCGACAAGCCCGGGACCAAGGAGGGCGACTACCCGGATTGGGCCGAGGAGGCGGGCCGCCTCGCCCTCGACGATGCCGGGGTCGACTACGGCGAGGTCCAGCAGGCCTTCGTCGGCTACTGCTACGGCGACTCCACGGCCGGCCAGCGCGCCGTCTACGGGCTCGGCCTGACGGGGATCCCCATCGTCAACGTCAACAACAACTGCTCCACTGGTTCCAGCGCCCTGTATCTCGCGCGGCAGGCGGTGAAGGGCGGTCTCGCCGAATGCGCGCTCGCGCTCGGGTTCGAGAAGATGGAGCTCGGCTCGCTCGGGGTGAAGTTCACGGACCGCGTCAACCCGATCGACAAGCACGCGGCCGCCCTGCTGGAGCTGCGCGAGTGGGAGGACGCCCCGCCGGCCCCCCAGATGTTCGGCGCCGCGGGACGCGAGCACATGGAGCGCTACGGCTCGGAGCCCGACCACTTCGCCTGGATCGGCTGGAAGAACCACAAGCACTCCGTCGACAACCCCTACGCGCAGTTCCAGGACGAGTACTCCCTGGAGGACATCAAGTGGGCGAAGGAGATCTACGCGCCGCTGACCAAGCTGCAGTGCTCGCCGACCAGCGACGGGAGCGCCGCCGCGGTCGTCGCCACGGAGCGCTTCGTCGACGAGCACGATCTCTGGGGCCAGGCGATCGAGATCGCCGGCCAGGCAATGGTCACCGACCTGTCGAGCACCTTCGACAGCCGCTCGTCCATCAACGTCGTCGGCGCGGACATGACCCGGACCGCCGGCGAGCAGGCGCTCGCCGAGGCCGAGGCCGGCATCGACGACGTGGACGTCGTCGAGCTCCACGACTGCTTCTCCGCGAACGAGCTGATCACCTATGAGGCTCTCGGGCTGGCCGACGAGGGGGAGGGGCACAAGCTGGTCGAGGCCGAGGCGACCACCTATGGCGGCGATGGCCCGGTGGTGAACCCGTCGGGAGGCCTGATCTCCAAGGGCCATCCGCTCGGGGCGACCGGGCTGGCGCAGTGCGCGGAGCTCAACTGGCAGCTGCGGGGCCAGGCGGACCGCCGCCAGGTCGACGGCGCCGACCTCGCTTTGCAGCACAACATCGGGCTGGGCGGCGCCGCGGTGGTGACCGTCTACCGCAAGCCCGGCTGACACGGAGGAGAACGATGCGATCGCCAAGCGCATCGAGCGTGAGTGCGGGGCCAGCACGCGGAAGACTGCCGAAGCCGCGGACTTCCAATCACCGGCATTTTCCCGTTCGGCGATCGACCTCGTCTTCATCACTTGCCATCGGGATACGTCAACCCGTTCGCCCAACTGAGCCAGTTTCGTTCGGCGGCGGCACTCGAGAGCGCCTATAGGGCGAGCGGGCCAAAGGTGCAGCAGGACCGGTACTGCGTAGCCGGTGCGGACGCGATCTTTGGCGACTTCAGGGATTTCCATGGGCTCTGCAAGGAGCTTGGCGGAGATTTCAGGTCCCATCCGCATGCCGAGCACGGGTTCAGGCGCACCGGGTCCCGCCTGTGCCGGGCCGGCCGTCCTGATCTTCGGAGGAATGGGCGACTGGCGCCTTGTTCCCCCATGCGGGGAATAAGGCGCCATTCGAGAGTCAGTAGTCGCTCGGCGGGCGGCGCTGGGCCTTGCGCTGCGATTGCTGCCGCTTCTGCTCCAGGCGCCGCTCCTTGGCGGCCCTCGAGGGCTTCGTCCGGCGGCGTGGCTTGGGCCGCCGCAGGCCCTCGACGAGCTTCTCGCGCAGCCGCTCCAGTGCCAGCTCGCGGTTGCTCGCCTGGCTGCGGGCGTCCTGGGCGACCGCCGTCACGCGGTCGCCGATCCTGCGCCTCAGCAGTGCGCGCTGCTGCTCGCTGAGCGCCTCCGAGCCGTTCACGTCGAAGACCGCCTCGATCCGCGATTTGGTCACGTTCGCGTGCTGGCCGCCCGGCCCCGAGGACCGGCTCGCGCGCAGCTCGATCTCGTCGAGCGGAATCTCCGTACCCTCTGCGACCCGAATGGCGTCCGCCATGGCCTCATAACGTAACCTCGACCCTCGTCAAGACTTCGACTCAGGAGACCGCCGACCGCATGAGCACGACGACCACCGCCCCGACCACCGAAGGACTCGACTTCAAGGTCGCCGACCTTTCCCTGGCCGAGTTCGGCCGCAAGGAGATCCGGCTCGCCGAGCACGAGATGCCCGGCCTGATGGCGACGCGCGAGGAGTTCGGCGAATCGAAGCCGCTGAAGGGCGCCCGGATCACCGGCTCGCTTCACATGACGATCCAGACCGCCGTCCTGATCGAGACGCTGGTCGCGCTCGGCGCCGAGGTGCGCTGGGCGAGCTGCAACATCTTCTCGACCCAGGACCACGCGGCCGCCGCGGTCGCGGTCGGCCCCGACGGCACGTCCGATGATCCCAAGGGCGTCGCCGTCTTCGCCTGGAAGGGCGAGACCCTGGCGGAGTACTGGTGGTGCACCGGCCACGCGCTGACGTGGCCCGAGCCCGGCCCCAACGGCGAGACCGGCTGCAACATGCTGCTCGACGACGGCGGGGACGCCACGCTCCTCGTCCACCTCGGCGTCGAGTACGAGGCCGCCGGCGAGGTCCCCGATCCCGAGACCGCCTCCTCCGAGGAGGAGAAGGTGATCCTCAGCATCCTCGGCGAGAGCCTCAAGGCCGAGCCGCAGCGGTTCACCGAGATGGCCAAGGGGATCAAGGGCGTCACCGAGGAGACGACCACCGGCGTCGTCCGCCTCTACGAGCGTCAGGCGAACGGCACGCTGCTCTTCCCGGCGATCAACGTCAACGACTCGGTCACCAAGTCCAAGTTCGACAACATCTACGGCTGCCGCCACTCCCTGATCGACGGCATCAACCGCGCCACCGACGTGATGATCGGCGGCAAGACCGCGGTGATCTGCGGCTTCGGCGACGTCGGCAAGGGCTGCGCCGAGTCGCTGCGCGGGCAGGGCGCGCGGGTGATCGTCACCGAGATCGACCCGATCTGCGCGCTCCAGGCCGCGATGCAGGGCTACGAGGTCCGGGCGCTCGAGAGCGTCCTCGGCGAGGCCGATGTGTTCGTGTCCGCCACCGGCAACAAGGACGTGATCACGGTCGATCACATGGCCGCCATGAAGCACCAGGCCATCGTCGGCAACATCGGCCACTTCGACAACGAGATCGACATGGCCGGGCTGGAGAAGGCCGACGGCATCGAGCGAATCAACATCAAGCCGCAGGTCGACGAGTGGCGCTTCCCCGACGGGCACTCGATCATCGTGCTCTCGGAGGGCCGCCTGCTCAACCTGGGCAACGCCACAGGCCACCCGAGCTTCGTGATGTCGAACTCCTTCACGAACCAGGTGATCGCGCAGATCGAGCTCTTCGGCAAGGCGGAGGCGTACGGCAAGGAGGTCCACGTGCTGCCCAAGCATCTGGACGAGAAGGTCGCCCGCCTCCACCTCGATGCGCTGGGCGTCGAGCTCACCGAGCTGCGCCCCGAGCAGGCCTCCTACATCGGCGTGCCGGTCGAGGGGCCGTACAAGTCGGACCACTACCGCTACTAGGTTCGTCCAGGCGAGCGTAGGACGCGCGTGCGCGCGGCATGATCCCGGCAGGGATGCGAGCGCGGGCACAGATCGCTCTGCTGGCCGGATGCCTGCTGGGGTCGCTGGTTTTCGCGGCTCCGGCCCGGGCGGTCGGCCTGGAGCCGATCGGCCCAAGCTTCAACCAGCCCGTTTTCGCCACCTCGCCACCGGGTGACCCGCGGCTGTTCGTGGTGGAGCGGCCCGGCCGGATCCAAGTGATCCACGACGGGACCGTCAACCAGTTCCTCGACGTCAGTGGACAGACGACCATCGACGGCGAGCGCGGGCTGCTCTCGATGGCGTTCGACCCCAATTACGCCTCCAATGGGCTCTTCTACGTCTTCTACACCGGGGTGACGGCTGCCGACGGCGTCACGGGCCTGGGTCACGTCGATGAGTTCCACGTCAGCTCCGATCCGAACGTCGCAGATCCAGCCAGCCAGCGGCACGCCCTGACGATCTCCCGGCCAAGCACGGTCGCCTCCAATCACAATGGCGGCCAGATTCAGTTCGGGAAGGACGGCTTCCTCTACGTCTCGGTCGGGGATGGCGGCACCGGCGGGTCGACCGCGCCCGACCCATCGCTCGCCAACGGAAAGATCTTGCGCATCGACCCGCACGGCGCGGGCGACGGGGCCCACGGCATCCCGCCGGGGAACCCGTATGCCGGCGTTCCAGGTGCGGTGCAGGAGATCTGGAGCCTCGGCCTGCGCAATCCCTTCAGGTTCTCCTTCGACGCCCTCACCGGCGACCTGGTGATCGGAGACGTGGGCCAGACGCAATGGGAGGAGGTGGACTTCACCCCCGCGGCTTCCGGAGGCGGGCGGGGCGCGAACTTCGGTTGGCCGAGCTGCGAGGGCTTCGAGGGAAACTGCCCAGGCGCCACGCCGCCCGTCTTCGTCTACCCGCACAGCGATCCGGGGGGCGACGTCGCCAACGGCTGCGCGATCATCGGCGGCTACGTCTACCGCGGCAGCCTGGCGCCCGAGATGGCCGGGCGCTACCTCTATGCGGACCTCTGCACCGCCGAGCTTCGCTCGCTCCAACTCGACAACCCGTCGGCGACGGATCGCCCGGAGAGCATCCCCGGGGCGCTCGCCAGCGCCCGCTCGTTTGGCGAGGACTCCGGCTGCAACCTCTACGCGATGAACACCTCCACTGTGTTCAGGATCGTCGGCTCCGGCGGGGCTGGAGCCTCGGTTTGCGCAACCCCGGCAAAGACCTGCGGCAACTGCCCGGCGGGCAAGCCGGGCAAGAAGTGCCGGCACAAGCGCAAGAAGAAGCGGGCGGCCGAGGCGAAGAAGCACAAGAAGCACAAGAAGAAGTGCAAGAAGCAGAAGAAGCACAAGAAGAAGCGGAAGAAGAAGAGGTAAGGACAACCACCGCCGCGGTCTGAGAACCTGTCGCCCCGATGAACGCGATGATCCTGGCGGCGGGGCTGGGCACGCGGCTGCGGCCGCTCACCCACGTGATGCCGAAGCCGGTGGCGCCGGTGCTGAACAGGCCGATCGTGGCCTGGATCGCCGATCTGCTCTCGGAACACGGCTTCGAGAACGTCGTCACCAACCTCTCCTACCTGCCCGAGCAGATCCGCGAGGCCCTCGGTGACGGTTCCTCGTTCGGCCTGCGGATCTCCTACAGCGAGGAGCCCGAGCCCCTCGGCACGGCCGGGGGCGTCGGCAAGGTACGCGACTTCCTGAGCGAGACCGAGTCCTTCCTGATCATCTCGGGCGATGCGCTCACGGACATCGACCTGAGCGCGATGCGCGATGCGCACGAGGCCAACGTCGAGCGCGGCGGGATCCTCACCATCGCCACCAAGCGCGTCGAGGACACCACCCAGTTCGGCGTGGTGATAACCGGCGACGACGGCCGCGTCCAGGGATTTCAGGAGAAGCCCGAGGCCGCCGAGGCGCTCTCGGACCTGGCCAACTGCGGTATCTACATGTTCAGCCGCGAGATCTTCGACCACTTCCCGCCGCCCGACCAGAAGAGCCCGGCCGGCGACGAGGACCAGCCGCCCGGCTTCGTCGACTGGGCGATGGACATCTTTCCCGCGCTTCTCGACGGTGACATCCCGTTCTTTTCGCACGAGATCGACGCCTACTGGAACGACATCGGCTCGATCGGCGAGTTCGTCCAGGGCAACCGGGACGCCCTCGCGGGCGCGATCCGCATCGAGCCGCCGGCGCCCGCGGTCGAGGACGGCGTGTACGCCGCGGACGGCTCCGACCTCGACGGCGTCAAGGTGAAGCCGCCGGTCCTGATCGGTTCGGGCTGCCACGTCGGAGCCGGCGCCGACCTGCACGGGCCGGTCGTGGTCGGCGACGGATGCCGGCTCGGCCCCGGCGCGATGCTCCGGGACTGCGTCATCCTGCCCGGCGCCGAGGTCCCGGCCGGGGGGCTGGTCGTCGGCGGCCTCTACGGCGTCTCAGCCGACCGCCCGCTGGGCTGACGCCAACCCTGCGCGAGGCCGCCCCCGGAACCGCCCCATACCGCCGGTTGACCAACCAACCGATTGAATCACTGCTGCTGGGACGAGGAGCGGCCGGTTGGCGGGTTAGTCACCCATGGGGTGACAAAGCCGCCAATTGTGCTTCCGGCTAGCTCTGCAGCTCCCGGATCACGTCGTCCGCCCAGGGGTTGTCGCCGAGGCCCTCCTCGTCGCAGACGACCTTCTCCCCGTCGGGGAACTCGAGCGTCAGGCGCGTCGTCGTCTGCATGCGCTCGGTGCTCGCCTTGATCCCTGTGCGATCCCAGGACGCCGACTCCTCCTTGATCTTCACGCCGCTGCGGCCCGGCTTGTACTTGAAGGCGTAGAGCCTCTCGGGCGTGACGGCGAGCATGAACTGGCCCGGCAGGCCCCCGGCCTTCGACTTCCCCAGCTTGTGGGCCGCTCCGTAGGCCAGGGCGCCCACCTGCAGCTTGCTGATCGCCATCTTGGTCCCGGCGCCGGTCGGGCGGAATGCTCCGACGGCCAGGACCTCGCCGTCCACGTGAGGCTCGACGGAGGCCCGGTACTTCCCGCGCCATTCCTCCGCCACGGCGGGGCTGATGTCGAATCGTCCCATCGCTGACTCCCCTCGGTCGTAGCCCCCTGTGTTGTGGGGTGAATCTACCCCTTGGGGATCAGCGCGCCAATCGTGACGCGCCCTGCGGCACCCTGGCCAGGGTGCGCACGCGCACCCTGGCCTCCATCTCGTCGCTGCTGGCACCGCCGCTGTGTGCGGCCTGCGGCGCCGGTTGCCCCCCGGAGGACGTGCTCTGCGAGCGCTGCGAGCGGGACCTGGCGGATGCGCCGCGAGTGATCGAGCCCGGCCCTCCCGAGGTCGACCTGGCGGTCTCGGCGTCGCCCTTCGACGGGCCGGCACGCCGTCTGGTCCACGGGCTCAAGTACGGCCGCCGCCTCGCGCTCGCCCCCCAGGCGGCCGCCGCGATGCTCCGGGCGTTGCCGGCCCGCGAGCTCGCGGAAGCCGTGGTGCCTGTGCCGGCAGGCCCCTGGCGGCGGCTGTGGCGGGGTTTCGACCCGGCCGAGGAGATCGCCGTCGCGTTTGCCGCCCGGGCCGGGATTCGGCTGGTCGACTGCCTGCGGCGGGCGCATGGCCGCCGGCAGGTGGGGCGGAGGAGATGGGACCGGCTCGAGCACCCACCCCGGGTCAGGGCGGCCGCTCCATCTCCGCGTCAGGCGCTGCTGGTCGACGACGTCTGGACCACCGGCGCGACGCTGTCCGCCTGTGCGCGAGCGCTCCGCGAGGCCGGCGCCCGCCGGGTCGTGGCGCTGACACTGGCCCGCACGGTTTAGACAACCGGTCCCTTGTCCCGGTATGACTGCGGGCGTAGCATGCGGTTCCGCCAACCCCAGGAAGGAGGTCGCCGTGAGGATCGAGGTCCGAGGCAGGAACGTGGAGGTGACCGACGAGCTTCGCGAGGCAGTGATCCAGCGGTTCGCCCGGGTGGGAAAGCAGGTCTCGGAGCTCGCCACGCTCGAGGTCGAGCTGTGCGAGGAGAAGAACCCGCGGATCTCCGATCGGATGGTGGCTGAGGCGACCCTCGGGCTGAAGGGCGTGACGCTCCGCGCCAAGGAGGCCTCGCCGGACATGCTGCATTCGATCCACGAGATCGCCGAAGACATCCGCCGCCAGGTCAAGAAGCACCGCGAGAAGCGCCGCAAGCGCCAGCGGACGCGCAAGATGGTTCAACGCTGGCGCGGCGAGACAGCCTGAGCGGCCACCGGGCCGCTCATCTCTGGAGCGAAGGGCGAAGCCCGTAGCGACTTATGATGGGCCGGCCGCTCGTGGCTGTGACCTGATGGCGAAGCCGGGCCGTCGCTAACCTTGGCGCCAATGGCCAGAGGACTCATCGATCGCGCCCTGCGCATGGGCGAGTCGAAGCAATTCAAGGAGTACCAGGGACGGGTCGAGTCGATCAACCGGATCGAGCCCGAGATGGAGCTGCTCGACGAATCCGAGCTCAGGGCGGAGGCGGAGGAGCTCCGCAAGCGCGCCCGCGACGGCGAATCGCTCGACGATCTGCTGCCCGAGGCGTTCGCGCTGGTCCGTGAGGCCGGGCGGCGGACCCTGGGCCAGCGCCACTTCGACGTCCAGCTGATCGGCGGCATGGTGCTCCATTCGGGCGCCATCGCCGAGATGAAGACCGGCGAGGGCAAGACCCTGAGCGCGACGCTTCCCGTCTTTCTGAACACCCTCGCTGGGGACGCCGTCCACGTGGTGACCGTCAACGACTACCTGGCCAGCCGCGACGCGGAGTGGATGCGCCCGATCTATGAGGCGCTCGGCGTCACCGTTGCCTCCATCCAGGAGGGCGACGACCCGCCCGAGCGGCGCGAGAAGTACGCCTGCGATGTCGTCTACGGCACCAACTCGGAGTTCGGTTTCGACTACCTGCGAGACAACATGGCCGGCTCGCTCGAGGAGTGCGTGCAGCGGGGTTACGACTTCGCGATCGTCGACGAGGTCGACAACATCCTGATCGACGAGGCGCGGACGCCGCTGATCATCTCCGGCCGCCCCGAGCAGGCCGCCGACCTCTACTACACGTTCGCCCGCCTGGCCAAGCAGATGAAGGGCGAGCAGTTCAAGGAGAAGCTCAAGTCTCTCGGGGAGTCGAAGGCCACCCACGAGGCCGAGTACGACTACGAGTACGACGAGAAGCACAAGACCGTCGCGCCGACCGAGCGGGGGATCGCCAAGGCCGAGGAGTTCCTCGGGGTCGAGAACCTCTACCTCGGCGAGCACGGCACCCTCGTCAACCACCTGATCCAGTCCCTCAAGGCCGAGTCGCTCTACAGGCGCGGGGTCGAGTACGAGGTGGTCGAGGGCGAGGTGATGATCATCGACGAGTTCACCGGGCGGATCCTCGAGGGGCGGCGCTGGTCCGAGGGCCTGCACCAGGCGATCGAGGCCAAGGAGGGCGTCTCGATCAAGGAGGAGAACCAGACCCTCGCCACCATCACCCTTCAGAACTACTTCCGGCTCTACGACAAGCTCTCGGGCATGACGGGCACGGCGCTGACCGAGGCCCAGGAGTTCATGAAGATCTACAAGGTGCCGACGGTCGAGATCCCGACCAACGTGCCGATGATCCGCGCCGACCAGAACGACGCGATCTACAAGACCAAGGACGGCAAGTGGAAGGCCGTGGTCGCGGAGATCGACCGCCGCCACGAGCTCGGCCAGCCGATCCTGGTCGGGACGATCTCGGTCGAGACCTCCGAGATGCTCGCCGACCAGCTCAAGCGCCGGGGCATCGACCACGTCGTCCTCAACGCGAAGCCTGAGCACGCCCAGCGCGAGGGCGAGACGATCGCCCAGGCCGGCCGGCGCGGCGCGGTGACGATCGCCACCAACATGGCCGGCCGCGGCGTCGACATCAAGCTGGGCGGAAGCCCCGAGGGCATGGCCCAGGCCGAGCTCCGCAAGCTCGGCGTCGAGCCCCACGACGAGAGCTACGAGGAGGAGCTGAACGCCCTGGTCGAGCGGTTCGAGTCGCAGATCCAGGCGCAGGCGGACGAGGTCCGCGAGCTCGGGGGCCTGTTCATCGTCGGCACGGAGCGCCACGAGTCACGGCGCATCGACAACCAGCTTCGCGGCCGCTCCGGCCGGCAGGGTGATCCGGGGGAGTCCCGCTTCTTCCTCTCCGCCGAGGACGACCTGATCCGCCTATTCGCCGGGGACCGGATCTACAAGATCCTCGACCGGCTCGGGCCCGTGAACGAGGAGGGCGAGGAGGAGGCTCTCGAGGCGAAGATGCTCAGCAAGACGATCGAGAACGCCCAGAAGAAGGTCGAGGAGCAGAACTTCCTGATCCGCAAGCGGGTGCTCGAGTACGACGACGTGATGAACGAGCAGCGCCGCGTCGTCTACAAGTACCGCCGCGAGATCCTCGAGGGCAAGGACATGTCCGACTCCGCCCGCGAGGGCGTGGTCGAGGTCGTCAGCTCGCTGGTCGACGACTACACCCCGGGCGACGTGCTCGAGGACTGGGACCTCGGCGAGCTCCAGACCCAGGTCGAGCAGCTCTGGCCCTCCACCGTGAACGTCGCCGGGATGGAGATCGAGAACCTCGACCGCGAGGGGCTGCGCGAGAGCCTGCTGGCCGACGCACTTGCGGCCTACGACCGCCGCGAGCAGGACTTCGGCGACGAGATCATGCGCCAGCTCGAGCGCGCGATCCTGCTGCAGATCATCGACAACCGCTGGCGGGAGCACCTCTACGAGATGGACTATCTCCGCGAGGGCATCCACCTTCGCGGTTTCGCGCAGATCGATCCGCTGGTCGCCTACAAGAACGAGGGCTTCACGATGTTCGAGGCGCTCATGCACTCCATCTGGGAGGAGTTCGCCCGCCTGATCTTCCACGTGGAGGTCGAGGTCGCGCCCCAGGCCCCGGCTCAGTTCGCGCCCACCCAGCAGGCAGGCGGCTTCGACTACTCGGGCGGCACCGCCGAGCAGCCCTCGGCTCTCGGCCAGGCCGCCGTGGCGACCGCCTCGGGGGCGGACGTCGCCGCCGAGGCCGCGATCGAGGGCCGGCCCGGCAACGGCGGCGGGATCCCCGAGCAGGAGACCGTGGTCAAGGACGACAAGGAGCGCATCGGCCGGAACGACCCCTGCTGGTGCGGCTCGGGCAAGAAGTACAAGAAGTGCCATGGCGCCTAACCGCCGCCGTATTCAGGAGCGCAGGGCGAAGCCCGAAGCGACTTGTGTTGGGCGGCGGTTACGGCGGCAGCCTGATGGCGAAGCCGTGTAAAGGGTGCCTTCCGAGGGCCAGGAGATCGAGGGCTTCGGAGGCCACCGGCTTCGACTGATCACCCTCGACGATGACGTCCTCGTGATGGAGGCGAGCTATTCCGGGGAGGCCGGGATGCCGCCCGAACACATGCATCCCAGCCAGGCGGAGACCTTCGAGGTCCTGGAAGGCACGATGCGGACGATCATCGGCGGCCAGGAGCGCGCCTATGGGGTGGGAGAGCCGTTCGAGGTCCCGGCCGGTACGCCGCATCAGATGGGCGCGGAGGGACCGACCCGGATGCGCTGGGAGGTGAGGCCGGCGCTGCGGACGGCGGAGTTCTTCGAACGCCTCTATGGCAGCGGGCCTGGAAGCGCCAGGGAGCTGGGGGAGAAGTTCTTCGAGGAGTTCGCCGACGTGTTTCAGCTCTCCGGCGCCTAGCCGGCCTTGACGACCTCCTCCGCGATGCGAAGCGCGCGGTTGAGTGAGCGCTTCTGCAGGCGTCCCGGCCTGTCGCAGGGGAGCTCGCGGCAGGGCTCACTGGCGTGCCAGCCCTCGAGCACCGCCGCGCCCAGGCCGGCGAGATTGAACTCCCTTTCGTCGGAGTTGCCGGTCCCCTCGTCGCGGACCCAGCGCACGGTCACACCCGCGCGCCTGGCGGCGGCAAGGATGGCGCCCTCGACCCCCGCTCGCGGCCGGGCCGCGGGCGAGCGCAGCCAGAAGCGGCCGAGGCGGCCGACCTCGTCGTTGTCGTAGGCGAAGCGGAGGTCGCCGGCGCGGCCGAGGCGCTTCACGCGCGCCACCAGAGCGGCCGCGCCCAGGTGGCTCGCCGTGTGGGTGAAGCCCCGCTCCTCTGCTCCCGTGCTCGCCAGCCAGACGTCGCAGGGCGGGTTCAGGCCCTTGAGCTTGTGAGCGAGCGCGACCAGCACTCCCACTCCGGAGGCGTTGTCGTTGGCCCCTGGGCCGTTCGGGCCGCTGTCGACGTGCGCCACCAGGACCTGCAGGCAGCCGGCCGGGCCGCCGAGCTCGCCGACCACGTTGCGAGACGTCCCCTTCCCGGGCACGTGGAACTTGTCGACCGAGACCACGAGCCCAGCCGAGCGGAACCGCGAGGCTACCCAGCGCTGCGCTCGCGCCTCGCCACGGCTGGCCGCGGGGCGGGCGCCGATCTTGCCGGACAGATGGACCGCGGCCCAATGTGGGGTCAGGTCTTGCGATCCAGCATGTGGCAATGCAAGACCTGACCCCGGGGCGGCGACGCCGGCGAGCATGACCAATACCGCGATGGACGTTCGGGTCACGCCCCCTGTGTAACAGCCGGGCGGGTCGGCGTACCATGCGCCCATGGAGAAGGCCACTCTGGGGAGTGAGGAGAAGGTGACGAGCGCGGTTGCGCCCGAGAACCAGGAGGCGACCGAAGCGTGGAGCGGTGTGCTCTTCGACCGCTTCGTCCAGTACCGCCACCTGGTCGTCGAGGGGTTGAGCGCGTTCGGCGACGTCGCGATCAACGCCCATCCTCCCAAGCGGGGCGACCGGGTGCTCGACATCGGCTGCGGATTCGGCGACACCACCCAGCAGCTCGCCGCCCTGGTGGGGCCGGACGGCGGGGCCGTCGGCGTCGACGTTGCGGAGCCGTTCATCGAGGCTTCGATCGAGGAGGCGGGGGAGGCCGGGGTCGAGAACGCCGAGTTCCTCGCAGGGGATGTCCAGGTCATGGATCTGCCCGGACCCTTCGACTACGCCTTCTCGCGGATGGGCGTCATGTTCTTCGCCAACCCGGTGCAGGCCCTGCGCAACGTCCGCACGGCCCTTCGGCCCGGCGGCCGGTTGGTCGCAATCGTCTGGCGGCGCAAGCTCGACAACGAGTGGGTGCACAGGACCGAGAAGGTCGTCGATCAGTACCTCGAGGAGCCCGAGGAGACCGACGAGCCGACCTGCGGGCCCGGCCCCTTCTCCATGGCAAACGCCGACACCGTGAGCGAGCAGCTCCAGATCGCCGGTTTCGAGAATCCGACCTTCACGCGGTGCGACCTGGATATGAAGATCGGCGGGGACCTCGACAACGCCGTTCAGTTCAACATGGCGCTGGGTCCGGCGGCGGAGCTGATCCGGCTCGCGGGCGAGGAAGCCGAGAGGATCCGTCCCAAGCTCGAGCGTGAGATCCGCGAGGCGCTGGCCGGCTTCGACGGTGACGGTGGGGTCAAGGCGCCTGCCTCGACCTGGATCATCAGCGCTACGAGCGCCGCTGACTGACGTTCTCGAGCGAGTTGCGAAGCGGCAGCCTGGCGAAGACCCGGAAGCCGCCGTCCTCCATCGGGCCCGCCGAGAAGCGGCCTCCGAAGAGCTCCACCCGCTCCCGCATCCCGATCAGGCCACGGCGCGTACCGAGGGCCACGGTCCCGATCGGGCCGGGGCCGTCGTCGGTCACCTCGAGCTCGACGCTGGTGGGATCGAAGCTCAGGCTGACGGTCGCCGAGGCCCCGGGGCCCGCGTGCTTGAGAACGTTCGTGAGCGCCTCCTGGATGATCCGGTAGGCGGTCTGGTCGAGGATCGGAGGGAGGCTCTGGGTGTCGCCCACTCTCTCCACGGTCACGGCGAGTCCCGCGGCGCGACACTCGTCGATCATCACGCCGAGGTGGGAGAGGCTGACCCGGTCCCGCTCCGGATCGGTCGAATCCATTGGCCGCAGCAGCCCGAGCAGCTTGCGCATGTCCTCGAGCGCGATCCTCGAGGTGCGCCTGATCTCCTCCAGGACCTCCCGCGCGTCATCGACGTCCGCTCCGTCATCGTCGATGGCCCGCAGGCCGGTGGCAGCCTGCAGCGAGATCGCGGTCACGCCGTGGCCCGCCGCGTCGTGCAGGTCGCGGGCGATCCTCATCCTCTCCGCGACCACCGCGAGGTGGGTTGTTTCGTCTCGCTCGCGCTGGAGCGCGCGCCTGATCCAGGCCATCAGCAGCCCGGTGACCAGCAGGGTCGCGATGAGGACGACCCAGCGCGTGACCGCGTCGGCGAAGGTCGGGTGCTGGTCGATCAGGAGCAGCGCGTCCGCCACACCGATCAGGCCCAGCTGGAGCAGCGCGTGGCGGATGTCGAAGAACCAGAACGCGAACAGGGACACCCAGAGGAACAAGACCTCGTTGTCCTCCGTGCCGGTCATGTGCCCGCCTTCGAGCGTCGCCAGCGTGATCACGGCGGTGCCGATGGCGGCTGCGACGCCGAGCGCGGGCTCGTCCACGCGGCGCCTGCTCAGCAGCAGTCCGCCGCAGACGGCGGCCACCGCCCCGTAGCCGAGGATGAGCAGGTCCGAGCCGGCCGCGGCGGGAGGCAGTGCGACGGTCACCGCGATCAGGATCGCCCCGCCGACCAGCAGCAGCCCCGCGACGCGCGTCGCCAGGGCCCGGCCGCCGATGGTCGGCAGTGGCGGCAGCCCGTGCCCAAGCTTGCGGAGCAGCCAGTGCCAGGGTCGCAGCGTGCTCTTGGAGCGTCCGTTCTCCATGCCCGTCTCTCCGTTCACACCGTAGAGGACGGTCAGGAATACCCTGTACGGGGAAACCCGCAGACTTTCTGATGGCCGACACGCTTCGAAAGGAGGGATTCTCCGCGCGCCTCGCCGAGATCCGGGGGCAGCTGAAGCTGCTCTCGGATTACCTTTGACCCGGATGGGCTGAGCGCGGAGGTCGATCGGCTGGAGGGGGAGATGCAGCGGGAGGGCTTCTGGGACGACCAGGCCAGGGCCGCTGAGATCTCCGCGCAGCACTCGCGGGCGCAGAAGCGGTTGAGCGGGTTTCGTGAGCTGGCCCGCGACGTCGACGACCTCGGCGAGCTCGCCGAGCTGGCCGCGGACGACGAGGAGATGGCGAGGGAGCTGGGCAGCCAGGTCTCCTCAGTGGAGCGGCGGCTGGCGGAGCTCGAGGAGGAGCGGCTCTTCTCGGGTCGCTTCGACGCCGGTGACGCGGTGGTCACGGTGAACGCCGGCGCCGGCGGGACCGACTCACAGGACTGGGCCGAGATGCTCCTGCGCATGTACCTGCGCTGGGCGGAGCGGCGCGGCTTCAAGGTGGAGATGAAGGAGGCGTCCCCCGGGGAGGAGGCCGGCCTGAAGTCCTCGACCTTCGTGGTCCGGGGCGAGAACGCCTACGGCCTCTTCGCGGCCGAGCGCGGCGTCCACCGGCTGATTCGCATCTCGCCCTTCGACTCCTCCGCCCGGAGGCACACCAGCTTCGCCCAGGTGGACGTCGCGCCGCTGGTGGAGGGGGACGTCGACGTCGAGATCGACGACGCGGACATCCGGGTCGACACCTATCGGGCCTCCGGTGCGGGCGGCCAGCACGTCAACAAGACGGACTCCGCCGTGCGGATCACCCACGTCCCCACCGGCATCGTCGCCCAGTCCCAGAACGAGCGCTCCCAGCTCCAGAACAGGGCGACCGCGATGCAGATCCTGCGCTCCCGTCTGCTGGAGCGCAAGGAGCTCGAGCAGGCCGAGGAGCTCGCTCGGGAGCGGGGCGAGCAGAAGTCGGCCGAGTGGGGCTCGCAGATCCGCAGCTACTTCCTGCACCCGGACCAGCGCGTCAAGGATCACCGGACCAACTACGAGGTTGGGGACACCAACCGGGTGCTGGACGGCGACATCGACGGCTTCGTCAGGGAGTACCTGAACTTCGCCGCCTCCTCGGGCAACTAGCGCCACCGTGCCCGTCTCCCGACAAGCGGCGGTCCGGACATCGGTGGGCGCGTCCGAGAGCTTCGACACCGTCGAGGGAGCGGCCGAGGCGGCTGACCGCGCACGGGCCGGGCTCGATGCAGCCTGCGACCTGGCGGTCGTGTTCGCGTCGGGGCAGCACCTCGGCATGGCGAAGTGGCTGCTCTCTGAGGTGCACGAGCGGCTCGAGCCCGGGGCGCTGATCGGCTGCGGGGCAGGCGGCACGGTCTCGGCGGGCCGCGAGTTGGAGGACACCCCCGGGATCGTGGTCTGGGGAGCCTCCCTGCCCGGCGCCGAGCTCGAGACGATGCACCTCCGCGCCGAGCGCGAGGCCGACGGCTTCCGGCTGCTCGGCCTTCCGGCCTCGCTGGCGGAGACCGCAGGAGAGGAAACGAGCGCCGACGAGTCGCTGCTCGCCCTCTGCGACCCGTTCAGCTTTCCCGCCGAGGAGCTCCTGGGAGCGCTTGAGCGAACCCGCCCGCACGTCCCAGTCCTGGGAGGGCTCGCGAGCGCGTCTTTCGCGGGCGGCGCGCTGCTGATGCGCGACGGCGAGGTCCACACCGACGGAGCCGTCGCGGTGCGCCTGCGGGGAGCGGAGGTGCTGCCGTGCGTCTCGCAGGGCGCCGGTCCGGTCGGCCCGGAGATGACGATCACGAGCGCCGAGGCGAACGTGATCGGGCAGCTCGCGGGCAAGCCCGCGATGGAACGACTGGGCGAGGTGATCGCGGCGCTGCCGGAGAGTGAGCAGTCACTGGCGTCCTCCGGCTTGCTGATCGGCCTGGTGATCGATGAGAACCGGCCGGAGTACGAGCGCGGGGACTTCCTGGTGCGTCCGATCATCGGCGCGGACCGCGAGTCGGGCGCGATCGCAATCGGCGAGCCGGTACGGGTCGGGCAAACGGTGCGGCTCCACGTCCGCGACGCCGTTTCGGCCGACGAGGACCTCCGCGAGGCGCTGCGAGCGCAGGCTCAGGCGCTCGGCTCAGACGGGGCGGCCGGAGCCCTGCTCTTCACCTGCAACGGCCGCGGCTCTCACATGTTCGAGGTCCCGGATCACGATGCCTCGACCGTCCAGGACGCGCTCGGCGCGCCGACCGCCGGCTTCTTCTGCGCGGGCGAGATCGGCCCGGTCGGCGGCCGCAACTTCCTGCACGGTTTCACGGCGACGATGGCGGTCTTCCCGGCGTGATCCTCGTGACGGGTGCAACCGGCAACGCCGGAGGCGGCGTGATCAGCGGGCTGCTCGAGCTCGGTGCTGAGGTGCGAGGTCTGGTCCGGGCGGGCTCCGAGGACAAGCTGCCGAAGGGCGTCGAGGCAGCGGCGGGAGACCTCAACGACCCCGAGAGCCTGCGCGGCCCGCTGGAGGGGGTGAGCGGCGTCTTCCTGTTGAGCGGCTACGACAGCATCGAGAAGTCGCTGGATCTGATGGGCGAGGCCGGGGTGGAGCGCGTTGTCCTGCTCTCGAGCAGCGCCGCGCCGACCGGCGATCTCGGCAACGCGGTCGCCAGGTACCACATCCTCTCCGAGCGAGCCGTGCGGGACTCCGGCCTGCCCTGGACCTTCCTGCAGCCGAACAGCTTCATGTCGAACGCCTTTCGCTGGCTGCCGCAGCTGACGCAGGGTGACGTGATCCGTGGGCCCTTCGCTGACGTCGCCATCTCGGTGATCCATCCCGACGATCTCGGTGCCGTTGCCGGGCGCGCCCTGACCACGGACGAGCACGAGGGGCAGACCTATCGCCTCAGCGGTCCCGAGGCCCTGCGGCCGGGGGAGCAGGTGGCGATCGTGGCCAGGTACACCGGCCGGGACCTCCGCTTCGAGGGGCAGAGCGATGGGGAGGCACGGGCCGAGATGGAGGGCCAGATGCCGAAGGAGTACGTGGACGCATTCTTCGAGTTCTTCTCCGAGGGGACGGTCGACGAGACCACCGTCCACCCGACGGTCAAGCGGGTCACCGGCCGGGAGCCGCGCAGCTTCGAGCAGTGGGCTGAAGCCCACGCCCGCGCGTTTCGCTGATGGCTCGCGCGATCAGCAAGTGCCCAAACTGCGGCTCGTCCGTGAGCCAGTTCGCGGCCGGATGCGCGATCTGCGGCGAGAACCTGACCGCCGCCCGCCAGGAGGCGGAGCGGCGTCGCGCGGCCAGGCCGGCTCTGGCGGCACCCGGCTGGCTGCCGGAGATCACCGCCGGCGACGCGATCCTCGGAGGGATCCTGCTCATCGCCGCCTTCGGCTTCCCGATCGTCGGGGGGCCGATCGCCGGCCTGTTCGCCTATTTCGCCCACCAAAAGGGCGACACGGTCCAGCGGAACCTGGCGCTGGCCGCCGTGGCGGTCGCGGTGATCGTCCTGTTGGTGATCAGCTTCATCCCCGAGAGCTCGAACCTGTTCAGCCCCTGGGTGGACCTGCGCGGCCCGCTGCCGACCGACTAGAGCGCGCCCTCGAGATCCAGCAGCGCCCGCTTCATCTCCGGGCCGCCGCCGTAGTTGCCGACGCCCCCGCCGGACTGCAGAACCCGGTGGCAGGGCACGATCAGCGGAATCGCGTTGCGGCCACAGGCGGTTCCGGCCGCCCGGTAGGCGCGCGGATTGCCGGCCTGCTTGGCGATCTGCCCGTAGGTGCGGGTCTCGCCATAGGGGATCCGCGCTACCGCGTGGAGCGCCCGGTTTCGGAAGCCCGCCGGGGTCAGCGCCCAGTCGACCGGCACGTCGAAGTGGTGGCGCTTGCCCTCGAAGTACTCCTCCAGCTCGCGACGCTCCTCATCCAGGCGCTTCGGGGACTCGAGCACGCGGGGGGAGACGTATAGCGCCAGGTCCTCGAGAACCTCGTCCTCGGTCTGCTGGTGGCCCCGGTGCTTGGGAAGGGCCAGCCTGACGACGCCGCGATCCGTGCGGGCGACAAGGAGCTTGCCGAAGGGCGAGTCGACCGGCGCGTAGGCCACGTCGACCAGCCCGTCGCGCTCTGCCTGGGCGAGGACGCTCTGGATCGCGCGGTCGAGGTCACCAGCGGGCGGGTCGTTGCGGAGCAGCTTTTCCAGTTGCTTGTCGGACAGCGGGTTCATGCGAATTCACCTCTCAGCTTCTGAAGTCCCTCGTGGACGCTGCGCCGAGCGGCGTCCTGAGAGCAGTCGAGTGCTCTGGCGATGCCGGCGTATGACATGTCGGTGGCGAAGCGCAGCACGACGGCGCTGCGCTGCTTGGGCGGCAGTCCACTGACGGCCCTCCAGAGCTCGGGATCGCCGCCCCCGACGACGGTGTCGGGGCGGTTGTTGGAGCTCGGCTTGCCCCCTGCGACCTCCTCCGGGCTTCCCGCCGGCACCGCCCGGCGCCCGCGGGCGCGGTGGTGGTCGATCGCCTTGCGGTGCGCGATCGTGAGCAGCCAGGAGCGCAGGTTGCTCGCGTGCTCCAGCTTCGGATAGGCGCGCAGCGCGGCGATGAACGTCTCCTGGAAGCAGTCCTCGGCGTCATGGGGGCCGACGGAGGCCATCAGGAAGCCGAGCACGTCGGAGCCGTGCTCGTCGAGCAGTGCCTGGAACGGAGGAAGGCTCTCATTTGACATCCGCTCCTAAAACGTTGCACAACGGGGTTTCGTGAGATGCGAGGGTGCCCCGAGGCGGAGTTGAGGGGCAACCCGTTTAATGCTGGACGATGGAGATCGACGCGGATATCCGTGAGCTGGTCGCCAGGGCCCTGCTCGAGGACCTCGGATCCGGCGATGTCACAGCCGAGGCGGTGGTGCCCGAGGACGCATCCGGGCGCGCCACGATCACCCAGAAGGCGCCCGGGGTGCTGTTCGGGATCGACGTCGCGGCGGAGGTCTTCAGGCGGGCTGGCGCCGGCGATCTCCAGGGAGATGCAGCCGAGGGGGAATGGCGGGACGATGTGCCCGCGGAGGTGGCGCGAGCGGAAGGGCCGGCCCGGGCGCTGCTCGCGGCCGAGAGGACCGCCCTCAACCTGCTCTGTCACCTCTCCGGCGTCGCCACCCTGACCGCCCGGTTCGTCCGCGAGGTCGAGAGGACCGGAGCCCGCATCCTCGACACCCGCAAGACGACGCCCGGGCTGAGGGCGCTCGAGAAGGCCGCAGTCGCGGCCGGCGGGGGCACCAACCACCGGATGGGCCTCTACGACGCGATCCTGATCAAGGAGAATCATGCTGCGCTCGCGGGCGGCGTCGGGGGGGCCGTGCGGCGTGCCCGCGAGGCTCGGCCGGACCTCCCGGTGGAGGTTGAGTGCCGCGACCTCGAGGAGGTCCGCCAGGGGACCGAGGCCGGGGCGGACCGGCTGCTCCTCGACAACATGAGCCCCGCCGAGCTCCGCGAGGCGGTCGCGGCGGCGCGCGGCCCCGACGGCCCGGAGCTCGAGGCGTCGGGCGGCGTCACACTCGACACGGTCGCCGAAATCGCTGCAACCGGAGTGGATTTCGTCTCGGTCGGCGCCCTGACCCACTCCGCTTCGGCCCTCGACCTGAGCATGACGCTGGAGATATAGAGTCGCTCGATGGCCACCCGTGAGACGCAGGCGACCAGGCGCGAGGAGCTCATTCGCAAGCACGTCGAGGCCGAGAACGCGGCGGATTACGAGACGGCGCTCGCGACCTTCCAGCACCCACGCTACGAGTACGTCGCGACCGACGAGGTCTACGACGGCGCCGAGGCGGTGATGGCGCACTGGCGCGAGCTCGACCGTGCCTTCCCGGACCAGCAGATCGAGATCGTCAAGCTCCACGCGGCCGACGACGCCCTCCTGATGGAGGCGATCACCCGTGGCACGCACACCGGGTCCTTCCGCGGCCTGCCGCCAACCGGCCGCCGCTTCGAGCAGCAGTTCCTCGCCATCTTCGTCTTCGAGGGAGACGCGCTGGTCTGCGAGCGCGTCTACTACGACGTCGCCACCGTCCTGCAGCAGCTTGGCATCGCGCGTGACACGACCAGCCTCACCGGCCGCCTCGAGACGGCCGCCAGCCATCCGCTGACGATTTCCCGCGGCATCGTCCGCAGGGTGATCGGGAGATAGCGATGGCGCCCACTGCCCAACTGCGGAAGAAGCGCGAGGAGATCGTCCGTGAGCACATGGACTCGGAGAACCGCCACGAGTTCGACGCCACTCTCGACACGTTCGAGCACCCCCGCTACGAGCTGATCGCGACCGGCGACGTCTATGACGGTACAGAGGAGGTCGAGCGCTACTTCGACGAAAGCCGCCGCGCCTTCCCCGACCAGCGCAACGAGCTGCTCGCGCTCCACCATGCCGACGACGCCGTCCTGGTGGAGGCGGTCGTCCGTGGCACTCACAGGGGCCCGCTGCGCAGCCTGCCGCCGACGGGCCGGGAGTACGAGCTGCCGATCCTCTCCATCTTCATGTTCGACGGCGACGAGCTGGTCTGCGAGCGCGTCTACTTCGACCAGACGACGCTCCTGCGCCAGCTCGGCGTCGCGCGCGATCCGCTCAGCCTCACGGGCCGGCTCCAGACGCTGGTGATTCACCCGCTGGCGATCGGCCGGGGCATCGTCCGGCAGGTCACCGGGAGGTAGCCGTCAGCAGTCGGTGCCGGCGGTCAGGGCCAGTGTCTTCCGCACGTCGGCCGTGACCTCGGGAGCGTGCCGGGTGTCGATCGGTGCCGGCCTGCCGAGGTAGTAGCCCTGAGCGAAGTCGACGCCAAAGCGGCGCAGCATGGTGAGAGTGGCGGCGTCCTCGACCCCCTCGGCCACCGTGACCTGGCCCAGCCGCTTGGCGATCCCGACGATCGTGCGCACCAGATACTGGTCGAGCGAGCTGCCGACGATGCCCTGGACGAACTCGATGTCGATCTTCAGGACCTGCGCCGGGATGTGCTTGAGGTAGCTGAGGGAGCTCAGGCCGGTCCCGAAGTCGTCGAGGGCCAGCCTGCAGCCGATTCGCTCGAGGCGCTCCGCGAACCGGCGGGCGTGTTCCATGTTGCTGACGGCCGCGGTCTCGGTGATCTCGAAGGTCAGGTTTCCCGGATCGACCCCGTCCTGGACCGCTTCCTCGATCATCCCGACGATCTCGTCGTCGTCGATCGAGCGGCCCGAGAGGTTGATCGCGAGCCGCCGCCCCGAGCGCGCCAGCTCGAGCGCCCGGCGGACGACGAGCCTGTCGACGTCCTGCATCAGGCCGAACCGCTCCGCGGTGGGGAGAAAGGCGGCGGGCGGGATCACGTCCCCGTCCTCCTCGATCAGCCTGACCAGCAGCTCCTCGCTGTCGATCGTGTCCTTGCGCAGATCGAGGATCGGCTGCGCGTAGAGGACCAGGCGATCGCTCTCGATCGCCTCTCGGACCTTGTCCACCCAGGTGAGCCGCTCACTCCGCTGCCCCTGCCAGGCGACGGCGCCGCCGCCCTGTTGCTTGGCCTCGTAGAGGGCGATGTCCGCGCGGACGACGAGATCGTCCGCCACGAGCTCCTCCTTGCCGTCGAAGGAGACGACCCCGACGCTCGCCTCGACGCTGGGCTCGGTCCGGGACCTGATCAAGCTCCTCAGCGCGGCGGCGAGCTCGAGGCCGTGCTTGAGGTCTGCCTGCGGGACCAGGATCGCGAACTCGTCACCTCCCAGCCTGCCGACGATGTCGCTCTCGCGGAGCCGCTCCTTGAGCAGGATCGCGAGCCGGCGGATCACCTCGTCGCCGATGTCATGGCCGAAGGAGTCGTTGACGAACTTGAACGAGTCGAGGTCGAGCATCAGCAGGGCGGCCGAGGTGCGGTAGCGCCGTGCATGCCGGAGCTCCTTCTCGACCTCCTGGACGAACCGCCGGCGGTTGAAGAGGCCGCTGAGCGAGTCGTGGTCGGCCTGATAGCGGAGGCGCTCCTCCGCCGTGCGCTGGGCCGTGACGTCGTCGAAGACCACCACGACGCCGACGGACTGGCCGTCCTGCCTGATCGGCGCGGCGGTGTAGTCCACCGGGAAGCTGGTGCCGTCGGAGCGCCAGAAGACCTCGTCGTTGACCCGGACGGGGGCGTCGCCCGAGATCACGGCCTGGATCGGGCAGTCCTCGGCCGGATAGGGAGTGCCGTTGGCACGCGAGTGATGGGTGAGCTCGTGACCCTTCTGGCCGATCAGCTCGCGGGCGTCGTATCCGAGTATCTCGCAGGCGGCGGGGTTCGCATAGGTCAGCCGCCCCTGCGAGTCGGTCCTCAGGATGCCCTCGCCCGCCGTCGAGAGGATCGTCTGGTTGTCGAGCGCGATGTGCTGGTTCTCGCCCAGGGTGATCACCAGGCGAATTGCGATCAGGAGGATCGCCACGGCGGCGCAGGCGACGGTCTCGATGCCGCCCAGATGATCGGTGCCGCGGACGACGAGAAGCAGGGCGGGGACGGTGATGAGCGCGGTGAGCGCGCTGAAGCGCGCCGCCGAGGTGGTGTCCCGGGCCGGCCTGCGGAGGGTCATCTGCGCGCTGGCCGACATCAGCAGCCAGGTCGCCGCCCAGCCCGCGTCGAGGATCGTCCCGCCCGTGTATGTGCCGGTGGCGAGCTGGTTGAAGTAGACGAGGTCGACCACGAAGAGCAGAACTGCCGCCGCCGAGACCGCGTAATAGGCCGGCCCGAGACGCAGGCGGCCGGCATACGCCAGAACCAGAGCGAATGCCACGAACGCGAGGTCCAGCAGCGGATAGACCAATTGACCTTCGACGAAGGACTCAGGGGCGGACGCCGAGTTGAGCATTCCGCCGAACAGCAGGGCGAAGCCCGCGGCGATCAGGACCAGGACTACGATCGTGCCGTCGAGCCAGACAAGCGGGCGAAGCGACCGGCGATCCCCGAGGTAGATCGCCACGGCGATCAGGATGAAGGGGTAGTAGGCGAGCCACAGGTAGTCCGAGGGGCTCGGGAAGACGCTCAGGCTGTCCTGGATGAAGTCGAGGTTGATCTCACCCGCCGCGTAGAGCAGCTGCCCGAGTCCGACCGCGCCCCAGACCAGGCGGTAGCGGTCGGTCCGGCCGAAGGCGACGCACAGCGTGGACGCGCCGGCGAGCACCATCGAGCCGTCGAGGAGGGCGGACTGGAGCGTGTCCGCGATGCCGAGGGAGATCGCGATGATCGCCGCGGCGACGGCGGTTGCGGCGAGCGCGAGCAGCAGGCGGGCTGCCAGGGGAATCCGTTTGTCCATCCTGTGTTTTGCATCGCCATCTGAACCCGCTCTGATTAGGGGGTCTCGCAGGTGCGCGGAAACCCCGCGCCCGTCTTGCGGGTTACTACGGACGGATCGCTACTTGAGCAGGCGTGAGAGCCGGCGGTCCTTCAGGACCCGTCCGCCGGTCTGCTCTTCGGGGCAGTAGTTCATCTGGTGCTCTGCGAAGAACACGGCCTCGATCGTGGTGCCGCACCTGGGACACGGCTCTCCCTCGCGGCGGTGGACCTCGAGCGGCATCGGCATCTTGTCCGGGATCTGCTCGCCGATCACCTCCTCGTAGTGATCGATCGCGTCCCCGAGGACGTGCAGCGCATCGTGGAGGTCTTTCACCTCCTCGCCTCGCAGCTCCGATCCCTTCTTGAAGGGAGAAAGCCTCGCCTCCCAGAGGATCTCGTCGACCCAGGAGCGCCCGATTCCGGCGATGTCGCGCTGGTGGCGCAGCAGCGGGTGGAGGTGCCGGGGCTCGTCGATGGCCTCCCGGAACTTCTCCAGGGCCGGAGCGGGCCAGGCATCGGGACCGAGCGTCGACACCATCTCGTCCTGTTCCACGTCATCGCGCCGCAGCAACTTTGCCCAGGCCGCCTGCTTGGTGCCGAACTCGCGCAGCCGAAGCTCCCGGCCGTCGGCGATCCGGACGAGGAGACGCGAACGGCGATCCTTCAGCGAGGCCCGCTTGTCGAAGAGCTGGAGGCGTCCGGCCGACATCAGGTGGATCAGGAGGGTCAGGGGCGACCCGTTTGATGATGGCTCGAAGTCGACCGCGAGCATCTTGCCGATCCGCCGCACGCCCTCGATCCGGGCGCCGGCGAGCGCGTCGAGGCTGGGCTCGAAGGTCTTGAGCGTCGCCACGCCCGGCGCCAGGGCGGACTCCACCTCGGCGCCCTCGAGCGCGGTGCTCAGGCGTCGCGCGGTGATCTCGACCTCGGGCAACTCGGGCATGTGGCCAAGGGTATGCCCGCGCTAATCTTTAGTCAGTTCATTCGCCAGCTTCGAGGTCTCGCTATGACCGGGGCGGCGAACATCCAACGTTAAGGAGCGGCCCGCCGTGCTGGAGCTTCCTACCGTCAACGAGCTTCCCGCCAAGCTGAGCGAGGAGGAGATCTCGACGCTGAGCGACGAGGTCCGCGCGCTCGCCACCGAGCGCAACGCCGTCATCCTCGCCCACAACTACCAGCTGCCCGAGCTGCAGGACGTCGCTGACTTCGTCGGCGACTCGCTCGGCCTCTCCCGCCAGGCGGCGAAGGCGGACGCCGACGTGATCGAGTTCTGCGGTGTCCACTTCATGGCCGAGACCGCCTCGGTGCTGTGTCCGGACAAGAAGGTCCTGATCGCCGACCTCGGGGCGGGCTGCTCCCTCGCGGAGTCGATCACCGCCGACCAGCTCCGAGCCTGGAAGGCCGAGCACCCCGGCGCGGTGGTGGTCATGTACGTCAACACCTCGGCCGAGGTCAAGGCCGAGACGGACTACTGCTGCACCTCTGGGAACGCCGTTCAGGTCGTGGAGCACATCCTCCGCGAGCACGGGCAGGACACGGAGATCCTCTTCGGCCCCGACATGTGGCTGGGCGCCTTCGTCGAGCGCGAAACCGGGATCAAGGACCACCCCGAGCGCCGCGCCCGCTTTCACATCTGGGACGGCGAGTGCCACGTCCACGCCGGGATCCGCCCCGACGACATCAAGACCGTCCGCGACGAGCACCCGAACGCGGAGTTCCTGATCCACCCGGAGTGCGGTTGCGCGACGCAGGCCATGGAATACGTCGCCTCCGGCGACATCGACCCCGAGGGCGTGCAGATGCTGTCAACCGGCGGGATGCTCAACTACATGGAGAAGCACCCCGACGGTGAGTACATCGTCGCCACCGAGAACGGGATGCTGTACCCCCTGCAGAAGCAGGCCCCGGGCGCGAAGCTCATCGAGGCCAACCGGATGGCCTTCTGCAAGTACATGAAGATGATCACGCTGCCGAAGGTCCGCGACTCGCTGCGGGACTTCAAGTACGAGGTGAAGGTCCCGCCCGAGATCGCCGAGCGCGCGAAGCTCCCGATCGAGCGCATGGTCGCGATCGGCTAGCGACCTACGCATCCTTCAGCGTCAGTCGATGTAATCCGCCTATGCGGAGGCCGTCTCAGCTCGTTCTGTGCGGGACGCTCGCGGCAGTCGCGCTGCTTGCTCCGGCGACTGCGCTCGCCCAGAGCAGCGGTTCAGTGCAGCCGAAGATCGTTGGCGGCACGACCGCGTCGGTGAGCACCTACCCGTGGCAGGCCGCGGTGGTCTACAGCCTCGCGCGCAGTCGCCCGGACAGAACGCGCATCAGCGCCAGTTCTGCGGCGGCTCGCTGCTCACGTCGCGGATCGTCGTCAGCGCGGGTCACTGCGTCGCGGACACGGACCCGGATTGCTCGCTGACTGCGCCGCTCAGCGATCCCGGCGGGGACCGTACCGCCAAGATCGACCCAAACGACGTGGACGTCGTCCTCGGGCGCAGCACGCTGAGCGACGCGAGCCAGGGCACCGAGCAGGCGGTCACCGCCGTCGTCCTGCGGGCCAACTTCAACGGGAACCACTAGGGCGATGGGGTGCCCCGCTACGACGTGGCCTACCTCGTCCTGTCGTCACCGTCCACCCAGACGCCGATCAAGATCGCCGGCACCGACGAGGGCGTCCTCTGGGATGCCGGGAGCAGCGCCGGGATCAGCGGCTGGGGGACCACCAGCGAGTCCACCGGCACCGCTGACACGCTGCGATCGGCGACGGTCGGGGTGATCCCCGACTCCACCTGCGGGAGCCCCTCCGTCTACGGAAGCGACTTCGATCCGGGCACCATGCTCTGCGCCGGCTACGTCAGCGGCGGTGTGGACAGCTGCTACGGCGACAGCGGCGGGCCGCTCGAGGCCCCCCTCGACGGCGGCGGCTACCGGCTGGTCGGCATCACCGGCTGGGGCGATGGCTGCGCGCGCGCCAACGCGCCCGGTGTGTACACGCGAGTCGCGGGCCCGACGATGCGCTCGCTGATCGCCTCGGACATCTCGAACATCGATTCGGCCTACGGCCTGCCGGTCGAAAGCATCTTTGGAGGCGGCGGCGGCGGGCAGCCACGAAGCGCTGCGACCCCCGCGCGGGCCAAGGTGAAGAAGGCGCTGAGGAAGTGCAAGCGGATCCACAACCGCAAGAAGCGCAGGCGCTGCGTGAAGCGAGTCAAGGCCCGCGCCAGGGCGAGGGCCTGAGCTGAACGGCGTACGCCCGGCCTGGTGGTAGGTTGCGGCCGGAGGGATGGTGGAGACTTCTTTGCGGGTCGTGCTTGGGATCGTGCTGGCGGGCGCAGCGCTCGCCAAGCTCGCATCGCCTCGCGCCAGTATCGCGGCGATGGCCAGCTTCGGGTTTGAGGGCGGGCCACTGCGCCCCATCGCCTGGGCGGGCCTGATCGCGGTCGAGATCGGGCTCGCCGTGGCGGTGGCCCTCGGCTCCGACACGGCCGCCTACCTGGCCTCCGGCCTGATGCTGCTGTTCGCTGCGCTGACCGCCGGCGCGCTCCTCCGTGGGCGGGCCGGAGCGCCCTGCGCCTGCTTCGGACCTCGCTCCAAGGTCTCCTGGCTGGGTGTGCTCCGGAACCTCGCCCTGGCGGCCGCCTTCGGCCTCGTCCCACAGGCTGATTCGATCACCCTCTCGACGGACGCCTGGCTGGGGATCGCCGTTGGGGTCGCGCTGCTGGCGTGCGCCGGCCTCGTCATCGCGGTGCTGGCGCTGGCGCGGGAGGTGGGGATGCTGCGGCTTAGGCTCGGCACCCAGGGGGCGCTCGAGATCGCGGGGGAGGGGCCCGACGTCGGCTCTCGGGCCGACGCACTCGCGAGGCGCCTCGCCGTGCCGCAGGCGAACGCCGTTCCAAGGTTCGGCCTCGCCGTGTTCAGCTCCGAGGGCTGTCATCTCTGCCAGACGCTCTCTCCGGCGATCGAGAACGTCGCGAACGACCCCCAGGTCACCGTGGGCGTCTTCGACGAGGTCGCCGACGCGGCGCTCTGGCGCGACCTCGCGATCCCGGGCAGCCCGTTCGCGATCGCCACCGACGATCGCGGGACCGTCCTGGCCAAGGGGACGTTCAACAACCTCGCCCAGCTCGAGAGCGTGCTGGCCACAGCTGCGAGGCGCCGTGCCTGAGCACCTGGACCGGGCCACGGACGCCCTCGCGCGGGACACGTCCAGGCGCGGCTTCCTCGCCAGGGTCGGCGGCGCGCTCGTCACTCTGACGGCGGCCCGGACGGTCGGCACGCTGATCGAGCCCGGCGATTCCGAGGCATTCCACTTCTGCGGGCATACCTTCACCACCGGCTCCTGTCCTCACCCGACCGGGCTGCCCCGGATCGACTCCCGCGGCTTTCCGCTGCGAGCCAGCGATGGCCATGCCGTTGACGACATCGGCCGGCCCGTGAACGACGCCGGTCAGCCGGTGGACGACGACGGGAACCTGCTGCGCGACGCCGAGGGCCGCCCGCTCCCACCGGCCCCTCGCACGCAGCTCTGTGACCGGGCGGGGGACATCTATGGCTTCCACGGGCAGAACGACGGCTCGTGGTACCGCTGCTGCGGAGGCAAGGTCCGCCAGCTGCGCGACTGCTGCGCCCACCACGGCACCAGGATCAACGGGGACGCCGCCCTCGCCGGCTACTGCTACCGCGGCCGCAAGGTGTTCTGCGTGCAGTACTACGACACGAAGGTGCCGTGCTAGTGGCGCCCGTCAGGAGCCACGACTGATGTCGGTCGTCCTGGAACTGGCACTCGCGGCCGCCGCCGTGCTGATCGGCGCGACCGGAACCTTCTCGCCTTGCGGCCTCTCGGCGATCGACACGATCGGGCCCACCGGCCACACCGGCGGCCCGCGGATCACGGCCGCGGCCTGCGCGACCTTCCTGCCCGGAGCGGTGGCCGGCGGGCTGCTCACCTTCGGCTCGCTCGCTCTGCTCGGCCAGTTCCTCCACGGCGCCGGCGGTCGTGCGGCCTACGTGGCCGCGGCGGCGATCGCCCTGGTCGCCGCGGTGCTGGAGGTGCGCGGCACGAGGATCGTGCCGCAGATCCGCCGTCAGCTCCCCGAGCACTGGCGCCGGGTGATGCCGATGCCGCTCGCCGCCGCCCTCTACGGGGTTCTGCTGGGCCTCGGTTTCACGACCTTCGTCCTCTCCTTCGGCGTCTGGGCGCTCGCGGGGGTCAGCCTGGCGGTCGGCGATCCGTCCCTCGGGCTCCTGCTGGGGGTCGCCTTCGGGATCGGCCGTGCCATCCCGATCGTCGTCCTGGCGCCACTGGCCGGCAGCGACGCCGGCGTCCGCGCGACTGAGCTGATGTGCGAGCGCGAAGGCGTCTACCTCGGACTGCGCCGCGGTGACGCCGCTGCACTGATGCTCGTGGCTCTCGCCTTGATCGTCGCTCCTGGCAGCGCGGGGGCGAAGGGAACGCAGGTGGCGCACGCGACGGATCCCTCGGCCACCGCCGACGCGCTCCTCTTCCAGCGTCTCGGCGGCCCCGCGGCGATCAGCCGCGGCGGTCCCGAGATCCCGCTGCCGGGTAAGCATCCGGCGATCGGCGGGCGCTTCGTCGCGATGGTGACCGGCGAGCAGATCCAGCTGCTCGACCGAGGCAGCCTTGCGCCGGTCGCGCGGCTCCCCGCGCCGGGCGCCGACGCGGTCGCCGTCTCGGATTCCTGGCTCGCCTACCGCGCTCCGCTCGGCGGCGGCGACGGCATCTACATCCGCTACATCGCCAACCCGGCCTCACCGGCGCCGCCCCTGTTGGTGGCGAGTGCGGGAGGCGCTTCGCAGCTCAGCCCTCCCGCTGTGGACGGAAACATCCTGCTCTTCGCGATCGCGAAACCGCGCGGCAGCAGGGTCGTGCAGAGGGTGATGGGAACTCACAAGCATCGGGCCCTGGTCCGCTCGCGCCGCCTGCTGCTCTTCGATCCCGCGGTGGACGGCCGCTTCTTCGCCTACGTGCGGTCTGACGCCAGGCGCAGCCGGCTGATGGTCCGGGGCCGCCATCGTCACGGCGCCGGCCGGATCCTGCTCACGCTGAAGCGCTCCGCGGGAGTCCTCTACTCGAACGCCCTGACCGACGCGGTCGCCTACGTGACCGTGCTGAAGCCGGACGGCGCCAATGCCGACGCGACGATCGTCGGGGTCAGCCGGAAGCACCCCAAGCGGCTCCGCGAGCGCGCTCCCCGCGGCGGCGGCAACCACCGCTTCTAGCGGCCACCAGGCCGCTCACTTTGGAGCGAAGGGCGAAGCCCGAAGCGACCTATGTGGGGCGGCCGCCTGTGGCCGCGGCCTGATGGCGAAGCCGTCACCAGCCGGCGGGCGGCGCGAATGCCCTGAGGGGAGGCTGCGCGTAGCCGACCGCGCGATAGAAGGTGGCACTCGGCTTGGCGAGCAGCCACCGGCCGCCGGTCCGCTCGAGGTAGATGACGTCGTCCTCGACCGAGACGTACCGGCGGTCCGAGAACCGATGGGTGACCGTGGTCGTGATCCGCGCCCGCGCGTCCCCGAGCGACTCGGGCTTCATCCCCACGATCTCGGTGCGCCGCCAGGCCGGGCCGCCGTCCGCCGGCCGCGAGCCGATCGAGGCTTGGACCGACCTGCGGCAGCCGCCGCGGCGGCGCGGCAGGTCGCTCAGCGGCACTCCACGCGGTTCGAACAGGTCGCAAACCCGCGCCGCCTCTCGCCGGTCGAGCGCCGCGACGTAGCTGCGGACCGCAGCGCTCGCCGCGGAGCGATCGGGCCCGTCGAGATCTCCGGTCGCCTGCGGCCCGTTCGCCTCGGCCTCCGGGCTGGCCTCCCTCGCGGCGGGCCCCTCGGCCTTCTCCTCAACCGTGTCCACCGGGCCGGTGGCCCCCGCCGGCAGCTTCCCCGTGACACCGGAATCCCCGGCCGTCCGGTTGGTGACGGCGGAGGCTGTCGACGGCGTCGACTGGGTCCCGGACCCGCCGGACCCGCCGCACCCCGCGAGGGCCAGGAAGGCCGCGGCCGCCGCGATCGCTCCGAGCTTCATGGCCGGGAGGCTAAGCGGAAGCGGTTCCGTCGGCTCGTCTTTCTAAGGTCCCCGTTGGTGCTGCCCGCTGCTACCCTCGCCGCCCGGTCTTGAGCAAGCCGCAGCCCAAGGCCATCCCGTACGACCAGGCGCATGACCAGCCGCCGATGGCGCACCTGAAGCCCGTTCCAGATCTCAAGCCTGAGCCCTCCGCCAAGGCCGGGGGTAAGCCCTCGATAGCCGAGCTCGAGCGCTACGCGACCGTGCTCCGCATCCACTGCGTCCGCATGCTGGCCGTAGCCAAGTCCGGCCACCTCGACAGTTCGCTCTCGGCCGCCGACATCGTCGCCGCCCTCTACTACAGGGTGCTCCGCCACGACCCGACCAACCCGAAGTGGCCGGAGCGCGACCGCTTCGTCCTCTCCAAGGGCCACGCCGCGCCCATCCAGTACGCCGCGCTCGCCGAGCATGGCTACTTCCCGGCCGATGACCTGATGGGGCTCCGCCAGATCGGCTCGCATCTCCAGGGCCATCCCGACATGACCCGCACCCCCGGCATCGAAGTCTCGACCGGCTCGCTCGGCCAGGGGCTGTCGATGAGCGTCGGGATCTGCCTGGCGCTGCGCCTCGACGACCTCGCCGACACGGCGCAGGTCTTCACGCTGATGTCGGACGGCGACTGCCAGGAGGGGGAGAGCTGGGAGGGGGCGATGTCCGCCGCCCACTACGAGATCCCCAACCTGACCGCGATCGTCGATTACAACCACCTGCAGACCGACGGCACCACCGAGGAGGTCATGGACACGGGTGACGTCCGCGCCAAGTTCGAGGCCTTCGGCTGGGACGCCGTCGAGATCGACGGCCACGACATGGAGGCCGTCGTCGAGTCCTTGGAGCGGAGCCGGACCATCGGCCGCCCGGCCGCGATCATCTGCCAGACCAAGAAGGGCCGCGGGGTCTCCTTCATGGAGGACCGCTTCGGCTTCCACGGCAAGCCGCCGAGCCAGGAGCAGGCGGAGCAGGCGATGGAGGAGCTCGAGGCGCGGTACGAGGAGCAGACCAAGGCGCTGGAGGGGCAGAGCTGATGGCAAGCCAGCTGATCGATGCCGCGGAGCCGCAGACCGAGTCGATCGCCACGCGGCAGGCATACGGCGACGCGCTGGTCGCGTTGGGCGAGGCGCACCCCGAGGTCGTCGCGCTCGACGCCGATCTGGCGGTGTCGACCCAGTCGATGAAGTTCGGCAAGCAGTTCCCGGAGCGCTTCTTCAACATCGGCGCGGCCGAGGCGAACATGATGTCGATCTCCTGCGGCCTCGCCGCGTCGGGCAAGGTTCCCTACGCCTCGACCTTCGCGATCTTCGCCACCTCGCGCTCCTACGATCAGGTCCGCCTCGGCATCGCCCACAACGGGCTCAAGGTGCGGATCGGCGCCTCGCACGGCGGGGTCTCGCTCGGCGAGGACGGCGCGTCCCACCAGATGATCGAGGACATCGCCCTGATGAGGGCGATGCCGAAGATGCAGGTCGTGGTCCCGGCCGACTACAACCAGGCCTACACCGCGGTGATCGAGTCCTACGAGCGTTTCGACGGCCCCATGTACATGCGCTTCGGCCGGCCGAAGACACCGGTCGTCTACGAGGAGATTCCCGAGACGCTGGGAACCGGCGTCGACGTCCTTCGGCCGGGCAAGGACATCTCGATCTTCGTCTGCGGCCACATGGTCTGGCGCGGCCTCGAGGCCGCGGAGACCCTGGAGCGCGAGGACGGGGTGGAGGCCGAGGTCGTCAACGTCTCGATCATCAAGCCGATCGACTCCCAGGCCGTGCTGCGCTCGCTCGCCAAGACCGGCGTCGCGGTTACCGCGGAGGAGCATCGGGTCGTCGGCGGCCTCGGTGACGCGATCCGGCAGGTCGCCTGCGAGCAGCATCCGGTCCCGGTCTTCGCTCTCGGCATGCAGGACGAGTTCGGCGTCTCCGGCACCGCGGAGGCCTGCATGGAGCACTTCGGCCTCACCGCCAGCGGCATCGCCGACCTGGCCCGCGAGGCTCTGCTCAAGAAGCCGATCGTGCAGCACCCGCCCATCCAGGGCGGACCCTGGTCGTAGGGCGCCAGCCCTCCGCCGTAGAGCTCCGTTCCCATTCGCCTCCATGGCCGCGGGCCCACCGTCCCGAGCTTGGGGATAGCCCGGCGACGTGGCATGGTTGCCGCCAGACCCTTTAGGATCCGACGCGCTCGTTGGGTTTCCCCGCAACTCTTCCCTTCGCGTGAGATCGCTTGTTCCAGAGGGGCGGCAACCGATCTGTTTGGAGGCTTGCCGTTTCCCCGCATGACGCACCCCCAGTACCAGCAAGGGGAGAGATCCTTGCGACGATCTCGACCGGCCTGGTTCAGCTGCACTCGCGCTTTTACGGAAAGGGCCCGACCAAGGCCAAGACCCACCTGGTCGACGACACGGTCGTGTCGATCCTGCGGGGCGGCTTCACGACGGTGGAGCGCACCCTGCTCGATACCGGTCAGGTCGAGTCCGTCTACCAGATGCGTCGCAGCTTCCAGCAGGCGATGGAGGACGAGTTCCGGATCGTGGTCGAGGAGGCGACGGGGCGGAAGGTGGTCGCGTATATGAGTTCGATCCACGTCGATCCCGATCTCGCAATCGAGGTGTTCGTCCTGGAGCCCCCCGAGGCGAGCGACGAGGCCGGTTCCATCTCGCGTGAACTGCGCGCGCATGTCGACGGCGACGGCGCAGGCCCTGCGGGCGACGGCGCGGATCCCGCCGGCGACGGCGCGGGTCCCGTCTAGGCCCTCGCTGCTCCGTTCAGGGCTTCGAGCGCACGGGGCCGGGCCGTGAACAGGGGCAGCGCCCGGTCGATCCCTGCGAGACGGAAGACTCGGTCCACCTGCGAGCCCTCCGCGATCACCGTGTGGAGCGGGGCCCCGCCGTCCATGCGGAAGGCCCGAATCAGAAGACCGATGCCCGACGAGTCGATGAAGCTGACGCCGGTCAGGTCCACGACCACGCCCTGCTTTGAGCGAAGCTGACCGAGGAGCTGTTTCTCCACGCGGGGAATGGTGCTCAGGTCGAGCTCGCCGATCAGGGAGACGACGGACGCGTTCGTGTCCGCCGGCTCGATTCGCACCGTCAGAAGCTGGCCGTCCTCCGGCTCACCGCTCCCCCCAGATGAGAGGGGTGGAGCGGCCCCGCTAGACCGCTCCACCCGCTCGCCTCAGCGCCCCATCCCCTTGTGGCGCGCAGCTCCCATCGGGCAGGGAGTCGTCAAGTTTCAGATGGGCCCCGTCGTCTGGGAGCGCCACGAAAGTCCTCCTCGGTTTTGCTCATCCCGTGCTTGCCGAGAAGACCCGACCCCGCCCCGCCGTGCGGGGTGTGCCTCCGAGCTTGGTGTGAGTAGCGGGCCGATGCTGCGGGCCTCGACTCGCTCCTCCAACTACTTGCATGTATTCTACGGCGCGCACCACCGAATTAGAAGTACCGGGTGGACGCGAGACCAGGCTGAGGGATCGTGTTTTCCCGCACATTGCGCAGGAACGGTCGCCAAAAGCGATGAGGGCCGGCGGAGTAGGAAGAAACGATGCCAACTCCCAATTCTCAACTTCAGCCCACACATTTTGCGGCGCGCATGGATCGCGCACCGCAACCCGAGGGGGACTCGAGGGGCGACGACGTATCTCCGGTGTCATCGGACGCCACCGGAGTGCGAGAGAACGGCGGTGGGCGGGGCCGAGAAGACGCCACTCGGCCCCGCCGCCGCTACATCACGCACTGACCGAACGCCCGCCCGCTGCCTCGGCCGGGCTCGACGTCATGGGGTCTGCAGCAGGTTCTCGACTGCTGCAACCCCGTCGACCGCGCCGGCGTCCTCGATCAACTTCCGGATCTGATCCGGGCGCTTGACCTCGCCTCGCAGGTAGACGACGCCGTCCTCGACGTTGACGTTTACGGATTCCTTCGGGGCATCGGCGGGCTGGAAGATCTCGCTCTTCACCCGTTCGGCCAGGGCCTGATCGTTCGCCGCGGGCTTCTCCGGAGCGGCCTGGCTCTTCACTGCCTCGACCTTGCCCTCGACCTGGCCGGTCCGGTACTCCGCCTCGCGCCGGGTCCGGTCGGCTGATCGCCGGATCATCGCGAGGGCGCGGTCCCGGGTCTCGTGGCGGCGGCGCCTGCCCGATTCGGGATCGAGGAAATAGCCGGCGGCAAGCCCGACTGCACCGGCCGCGCCGACCGCCTTCGCCGAGACTCCCGAGGCCTTCGTACGGGTTCTCGTGCGCGCTTGCGCCGCCGCGATCCTGGCCTGTATCGCCTGCCGGCGCGCTTGCTTGCGCGCGTCTCTGATCGCGATTTGAGCGTGTTTCCGGGCATCGGCCACCGTCTTGTTCGCCTGCTTGCGGGCTTCCTGGGCGGTCGACCCGCTGTCCGCGATCCAGTCGCGGATCGCGGACGCGCCGCCCTTTGCCGCTCCTGAAGCGGTCTTGGCTGTTGCTCGGGTCTTCACCTTCATGACTGAGTCCTCGATAGTGGTTGAGTTTGCTGGTCTCGCTAACTGGTGCCCGCGAGCCTTCGTGATAAACGGCCCTGCTAGCGAGCGCCGAGACCGGTGGCGAGCTCGCCCGAGCGGAATGGGCCGCCGGCCCGCGGATCAAGAGGTGGCGTTGAGATGCCGCGGCCGGCCCGCAGGCCCTCGAGCAGGTCGAGCAATGCGTCCTCTGAGCTCCGGCGCGGTTCCCAGTCGAGCTCGTCCCGTGCCCGCTTGGTGCTCATCAGCGGCACCTCGAGGGCCAGGTCGAGCCAGCCCGGAGGCGTCGGTTGAAGGCGGAGATGCCAGGTGGCTGAGGCCGCCGCTCTGAGCAGTGATCGGGGCACCTTCACGGGATGTGCGCCGAGCAGCCGGCCGATCCGGTCCGGATCGAGGATGGGTTCGGCCGCGACGTTGAACGGGCCAGTCGCATCGCTGAAGGTCGCACGCGCGAACGCGACACCTGCGTCAAGCGAGTGGACCGCCTGGAACCGCAGGCCCTTCACGGCCGGGACGATCGGGATCAGGCTCCTGGTGATCAGCGCGTTCGGTAGGAAGGGGCCCGCGAACAGGCGTCGAATCTCGGAGGCCGCGTCGGCCTTGAAGAGCAGACCAGGCCGCAGACGGGCAACGGAGACGGACGGGGTGGACGCCTCGAAGCGATCCAGGATGCGCTCGACGGCCGCCTTGTGGCGGGAATAGAAGGAGGACGGGACCCCGCCCGTGGGATGGCTCTCGTCGACCTGGCGATCCTTCGGACCCGGTGAGTAGGCGCCCACCGAGGACGCGTGGACGAGCCGCGGCACACCCGCAGCGGCCACCGCGCCGAAGACGCGCTCGCTGCCGAGGACGTTGACCGACTCGGTCTCGGCTTCGTTCCGTGAAGGCTGAATCAGCCAGGCGAGGTGGACGACCGCGTCGGCGCCGCGAAACAGCTCGCCCAGGTCCGCGGAACGGACGTCGGCCTCGGCCCATTCGACCTTGGGCAACTCGAGCGCCGGGCGGCGCCTGGCGAGCCCGAGAATCGAATCGACCCTGGGGTCGGAGACGAGTGAGCGAAGGGTGGAAGTCCCCAGGTTCCCGGTTGCACCGGTGACGACGATCCTCATGTCCCTGGGCTACCCCTCGCGCTCGCGCGACTAACGGCGCGCAGGCGTGTTGTCGGGCGAACGAGAACTTGCGCTCCCCTTTAGGCCGATCCCTACCCTGTTGATCCGTCGGCGGTGTTTGTGGCCGACGCAGGTGCTGGGCGGCTTCGGCGGGGTTGACCGCGGGGACGCTGCTCACGGCGCCCACGTTCGATGGCAAGACGAGAGACATCAGAGCTTCTTCGCGCGCGCCCGCAGACGCAGCGCCGCCCCGAGCATCTCACCGAGCAGCGGGCCGCTCCGCCGATCGTCGAGATGCGCAAGGTCACCAAGGTCTATCCCGGTGGCCACGTCGCCCTCGAGCGCGTCAGCCTGCGCGTCGACCGCGGGGAGTTCGTCTTCCTCGTCGGGCCGACCGGCTGTGGCAAGACCACGCTGATCAAGACGCTGATCCGCGAGCTCCAGCCCACCGAGGGCGAGGTGCTGATCGCGGGCCGTGACATCTCCCAGCTCCCCGACAAGAAGGTGCCCCAGCTCCGCCGCCGGATCGGCACGGTCTTCCAGGACTACAAGCTCCTGCCGAGCCGCAACGTCTACGACAACGTCGCGTACGCCCTGCAGGTGATCGGCGCCTCGCGCTCGGAGATCCGCCGCAAGGTGCCGGACGCACTGCGGCTCGTCGGCCTCGCCGACAAGGTGAAGAACTTCCCGGACCAGCTCTCCGGCGGGGAGCAGCAGCGCCTCTCCGTGGCGCGCGCGTTCGTCAACCATCCGCCGCTCCTGCTGGCCGACGAGCCGACGGGCAACCTCGACCCGAACACGTCCATCGGGATCATGCAGGTGCTCTACCGGATCAATCGCACCGGCACGACCGTCGTCGTCGTCACCCACGACCGCGAGATGGTCGACAAGATGCGCCGCCGCGTGATCGCGCTGGACACAGGACGAGTCGTGCGCGACCAGGCCGCCGGCATGTACACGCCCGACGACGAGTCGACTCGCGAGTTCGCCGCCCGGCTGCGCGACGAGATGGGCGTCGAGGACGAGAGGCCGAGCTACTAGGCGGCACCCATGGGGCGAGTCTTCTTCTTCATCGGCGAGGGTCTGCGGGCGCTGCGGCGCAGCGCCGCTCCCGGCCTGGCGTCGATCGTCACGGTCTGCATCACGGTGCTCCTGCTCGGCGTGCTGATCCCGGTCCTGCAGACCACCAACGGCAAGACGAACCAGGTCCGCAGCCAGGTCGGCCTCCGTCTCTTCCTGAACGACGTCAACGGTCAGCAGGCGCCGGCCGATCAGATCCAGGCCCTGCAGGCGAAGCTCGAGACGATCCCGCACGTCAAGCAGGTTCAGTTCGTGGACAAGAACCAGGCACTGAGCATCCTCAGCGACCGGCTCAAGGCCGAGAACCGCTCGGACATCACCGCTCAGCTGCCCGGCACGCACAATCCGCTTCCGGCCTCGTTCAACGTGACGCCGGACGATCTCTCGAACCTACCCGCGGTGCGCAACGCGATCACGCCTCCCGGCGCCAACGGCCAGCCCACTCCGATCAGCCCGCTGATCTCGGACATCGGTGACTCGCGCGACGACGCCAACAAGATCAGCGGTGCGACCACCGCGATCCGCTGGGTCCTCGCCGTCGTCTCGGGGCTGTTGCTGATCGCCTCGCTTCTGCTGGTGGCCAACACGATCCGCCTCTCCATCTACGCCCGCCGCCGCGAGGTCGAGGTGATGCGGCTGGTCGGCGCCACCAATTGGTTCATCCGCTGGCCGTTCATGGTCGAGGGCCTGTTCTGCGGCCTGGTCGGGGCCGGGATCGCAATAGGCTTCCTCTTCATCGGGAAACAGGTGATCGTGGATCCGCTGGCCAACAACTTCAACCTGATCAACTCGGGGCATACGATCGGCTTCGCCACCCTCGCGCTCGTCCTGCTGTGCGTGGCCATGGGCGTGTCGGCGATGGGCAGCGGCCTGACGCTGCGTCGCTTCCTCCGGATTTGACCCGCCGCACACTCGCAATCGCGGCCCTGATCGCGATCGCCTTCGTCATCGGCATCGTCGCCGGCGGCCAGGTCGACGCGATCCGCAACGGAGTCAACGACGTCTTCGGCAACAAGAGCCAGGACGCGACGGCTCAGGCGATCGACGTCATCCACGACGACTACTTCCACACGGTCGACAGCAATGACCTCGAGAACGCCTCGATCGCCTCGATCGTCGCGCACCTCAAGGAGCGCTATCACGATCGCTTCTCGCACTACTTCACGAAGAGCGAGTACGACCGCTTCAAGGAGGGTTCGAGCCTCTCCGGCGTCGGCATTGCGGTGAACGAGGTGCCCCGCGGCCTGCGCGTCGCGACCGTCTACAAACACACTCCCGCCCGGGACGCCGGCATTCACCCCGGTGAGGTGATCACCGGCGTCAATGGGCACTCGATCGCCGGCAAGGACGCGGACGCGGTCACCAGCCAGATTCGGGGGCCCGCCGGGACGAAGGTGACGCTCACCGTCGCGAGTCGCGACGGCGGTTCACGTGACGTCGCCCTGACCAGGGCCCAGGTGGAGATCCCGCAGGTGACCGGGCGCATCGAGAAGGTCGGCGGCAAGAAGGTCGGCTACGTGCGCCTGGCCGGTTTCTTCCCCGGCGCCCACGGCGAGCTTCGCAAGGAGGTGGAGCGGCTCTACCAGCAGGGCGCCCAGGGACTCGTGCTCGACCTGCGCGGGAACGGCGGCGGTCTGCTCACCGAGGCGGTGCTGGTCTCGAGCATCTTCGTTCCCAACGGCGTGATCGTCTCGACCCACGGGCGCACTCAGAACACCCGGAGCTTCGATGCGACCGGCGATTCCCTGCCCAAGCATCCGATGGTCGTCCTGATCAACGGGGATACGGCCTCCGCCTCCGAGATCGTCACCGCGGCCCTGGAGCAGGCCGGGATCGCCAAGGTCGCCGGGACCACGTCGTTCGGCAAGGGAACCTTCCAGGAGGTGATCCCGCTGGAGAACGGGAGCGCGCTCGACCTCACGGTGGGGGAGTATCTGACCCGCAATGGGACGTCGATCAACGGCATCGGGATCGCTCCGCAGGTGAAGGCGAAGGACAAGCCGTCCACCAAGCCGGACGAGGGCCTGCAGCAGGCGCTCCAGACGCTGGCCCCGCAGCTCCAGGGTCAACCCTGAACCGCGTAGTCCTCGTCTCGAAGCGCGGGCGTTTCCTCGTCGGGGAGCTCCTCTTCGAGCGGGGCGGCAGGATCGAGATCGGCGGTGGCCGCCGAGCCGCCACTCCCGGGCGGATGGCCCTCGTCGACCTCGGACAGGGCAGGGGGAGAGCTCGCGTCGTCCGCGAGCTCGGCGATCCGGGGATCGCGGCCGACGTGATCGCGGCGATGCTGGAGGACCGGCAGGTCCGCATCGGGTTCTCCCGCCGGATCGAGGAGGAGGCGGCCGAGGCGACCGAGCGGGCGAGGGTGCTCGACTTCGACCGGCGCGATCTCAGGGATCTCGCCACCTTCACGGTGGACCCGGCCAGCGCGCACGACTTCGACGACGCGGTCTCCGCCGAGCGGACCGGCCGTGGCGTTCGCCTCTGGATCCACATCGCCGACGTGGCCGCCCACGTCCGGCCCGGCGACGTCCTGGAGAAGGAGGCTTACCGGCGGGCGAACTCCACGTACGTGCCCGGCACCGTCGCCCCGATGCTGCCTCACGTGCTCTCGAGCGACGCCTGCAGCCTGGCTCCGGAGCGCGAGCGGCTCGCCGTCACCTCGGAGATCGAGCTCTCGGAGGCGGGGGAGCCGTTGTCGGCGAGCTTCTACCGCAGCCTGATCCGCTCGGACGCCCGCCTCAACTACGACCAGCTCGACGAGGTCTTCGCCGGGCGAGCAAAGCCGCCGCAGTCGATCGCGGAGCCGCTCGCCCTGGCCCGCGGCGCCGCGGCGACGCTCGCCGGGCGCAGGCCGCGCGCCTCGCTCGAGGTGGAGAGCTTCGAGCCGGAGTTCCGCTTCGAGGGCGGCCAGGTGGTCGGGGCCCATTCGGTCCCTCAGACCGAGGCGCACCAGCTGATCGAGCACCTGATGATCCTCACCAACGAGCGGGTCGCGGAGCTGCTGGAGCGCCGCCGAATCCCGACCCTCTACCGCGTTCACGAGCAGCCGGACCCCGAGCGCATCAAGTGGCTGATCGAGCAGCTCGCGGCGCTCGACGTCCCGACGCCGGCGCTTCCCGACCGGATCTCCCCGCAGCAGGCGGGTGAGCTGGCCGGGGAGGCGAGCCGTCTGGTCGCGCGGGAGGCTGAGCGCCGCGGCCACGGCCGCGAGGCGTATACATCGCTTGTGCTTCGGTCCCTGAAGCCAGCGCATTACACCGACCGCAATCTGGGCCACGCCGGCCTGGGCAGTCCGGCGTACGCGCACTTCACCTCCCCGATCCGGCGATACCCGGACCTGATCGCCCACCGGTCCCTGCTCTCCGCGATCGGTGCCGGAGAGGAGGCGCCGCGGGCCGAGGGGCTCGCCGAGCTCGGCACCCACTGCTCCGAGCGAGAGCGCGACGCGACGCGGATAGAACGCGACGCCGATTCGGTCTGCGCATCGTTCCTGCTGCAGCGTGAGCTCTTCGAGCGAGGGCCTGACACGAGATTCGAGGGGGAGGTCTCCGGTGTCGTCGGCGCCGGGGCCTTCGTTCGCTTCGGCGGCGCTCTCGCCGACGTCTACGAGGGCTTCCTGCCCGCCCGGAGGATCGGCGGGCGCGAGCGCTACGAGCTGGATCGCAGCGAGACGATGCTGGTCGGGATGCGCGGCGGCGATTCGATCCGGATGGGAGACCCGGCGACGGTGACGGTCGAACGCGTCGACTCCCCCCGCGGGCGAGTGGACCTGCTTCCCTCCGAGTGATGGCGAAGAAGAGCAAAGGCCCGCGGGCGCCCGTCAGCGGCGACGTCGCCACCAACCGCCGGGCTCGGCACAAGTTTCAGATGCTGGAGAAGATGGAGGCGGGCATCGAGCTGCGCGGCAGCGAGGTCAAGTCGCTGCGGGACGGCAAGGCGCAGCTCAACGAGGCCTACGCCGTCGTCAACGATGGCGAGGTCTGGCTGCGCGGCGCCCACATCCCTCCTTATCTGCCGGCCTCCGACCAGAACCACGATCCCGACCGGCCGCGCAAGCTCCTGCTGCACCGCCGGGAGATCGAGCGCCTGATCGGCAAGACCGCCGAACGTGGGCTCACCCTGGTCCCGACCCGGATCTACTTCAAGGGTCCGAGGGCGAAGGTGGAGCTCGCGCTGGCGAAGGGCAAGGAGGGCCGAGATCGCCGACGGGAGATCGCCGACCGCGATCTGCGACGCGAGGTGGAACGGGACTTCAAGCAGCGTCTGGGCTAGATCCCGACCAGTTGGGAGGCGGCAAGAGTCCGCCCGGGTGCAGGGCAAAGGAGTTCTCACGAGAACGAACCACCCGTGCAAGGATTGGGCACAACGATGCTTGCTGCAATCGATACAGCCACCGTCTCCGACTTCGTCAAGGACAACCCGGCCGAGGCGTACGGGATCGCTGGCGCGGTCATCCTGATCTTGGTCCTCCTGCTGATCTCCCGCCGCCGGGCCGCGAAGAAGAAGGACGCCAGCGAAGCCCCGCCCGCGGACGCGAAGGCGGCGGAGAAGCCGCCGGAGGCCGACGAGCCGGACGAGGAGGAAGAGGCGGAGGAGGAGGAGGCTCCCACCGAGGCCGTGGCCGAGCCCGTACCCGAGACGCAGGACAAGCCCGTACCCGAGGCGCAGGACAAGCCCGTACCCGAGACGCAGGACAAGGAGGACGACTCCGGCGGCAAGCCCTCCCGCAAGGAGCGGCGCGCGGCGCGCAAGGCAAAACGCCAGCAGGTCGCCGACGAGAAGCGCAAGGCTGAGGACCAGGACCGCCGGGCCTGGGAGGAGGAGCGCAAGCGGCGCCGCGACGAACGCCAGAAGCGCAAGGAGGAGCGCCAGCGGCGCAAGGCCGAGCGCAAGGGGGAGGCGCCGCCCGCGCCGGAGACTGAGGCTGATGAAGCTGAAGGAGAGGAGACCGCGGAGGCGGCTGAGGGCGCCAAGGTGAAGACCGGACCGGAGGCGGAAGCGGAGAAGTCGACGATGCTCGCCGCGGCTCTCGGCCTGGGGGAGGCTGGGTCCGAGAAGGTCGACGAGCAGGCCGAGGAGGAGAAGCCGAAGCTCGAGGAGGTGCCGATCGGGGAGGCGGCTGAGGAGAGTCAGCCGGCTGGTCCCCCGACGCCGGCCGAGGTGCCTCCCGTGGAGCCTGCCGCTTCCGAGCAGGAGGAGTCGCAGTGGGTTCCGCCCGGCAGCGGGCCGCCGCGTCTGCCGGAGCTCTCGGAGATTCCGGAGCCCGGGTCAGCCGCGACGCCCGAGTCCGAGCCCGCCGAGCAGCCGTCGCCGGAGACTTCCGAGGGGCCATCGTCTGAGTCGGCCGACGAGCCCGCGTTCACGCCGATCGCACCGGAGCCCGAGATCGCCCCCGGGGGCTTCGAGCGCACCGCGTCCGAGGGCGAGGAGGATGAGGAGAAGGAGGAGCCACAGGTTCCCGAGCCGGATGCCTCGAATGCCGAGCTCGCCGCATCCGCCCCCCCGGAGCCGTCCGTGACCGAGCCCTCCGTCCCGGAGCCGGCCGAGCCCGAGCGGGACGAGCCGGTGGAGATCCAGACGCCCTCGAGCGGCGCGAGCTCGCTGCAGGAGGAGATCGATCGCCTGGCCCGCGAGGAGGAGGAGGGCGCACCGGAGCCGCCGGCTGCAGAAACGCCCCCGCCCGCGCCGGCTCCCGAGACCGCCGAAGGCGAACCCGCGCTGCCGCCCGACGTCACGCCGCCGCGCCCCTACGACGCGCCGCCGGAGCAGGAGCCCGACGCGGCGTCCCCGTCGCCGCCCACCCCGGCACCGCCGCCGCCGGCTCCGCCCCCGTCGCCCGACACGAGCCCGGAGATCGAGGAGCTGGCCGCCGAGCACCAGGAGCGCTTCGGCGAGGAGGAGGAGCGGGTTCGCCGCGAGGCCGAGGAGCGCCTGCGCCGGGCGGAGGAGCTCGAGCGGGACGCTGAGGCCCGCGTCAAGCGCGCCGAGGAGGAGACCGAGCAGCTGATCAAGATGGCCGCGGACCAGGCCCGCCGCCAGGCCGAGGAGGAGGCGCGCGAAGGCAGCGAGGCCAGACTTCGCGAGGAGGCCGAGCGGATGCGCATGGAGAGCGAGCAGCGCGCCCGTGAGGAGTCCGAGCGCGTTCGCCGCGAGGTCGAGGATCGGACCAAGGAGGCCATCGAGCAGGCACGCCGAGAGGCGGACTCGCGCGTGGCCGAGGCCGCCGCGCAGGCGCGCCGCGAGGCGGAGGAGCGCGCTCGCGCCGAGGCGGAGGAGCAGATCGACGCCCAGGTCCAGGAGAAGGTGAGCGGCGAGACGCAACGGCTCTCCAGCGCGGTGCAGGAGGCCGAGGCCCGCCTTCAGGCCGAGCGCGAGCAGCGGGAGCGCGCCCTGGAGGAGGCCTACAGCAGGCTGGAGGAGATCGAGACCAGGGCGCAGGAGGCCGAGCGGCGCGCCGCCGACGCCGAGCGGCTCGCCCAGCTCAAGCTGGAGGAGGCCGAGCGCGAGCGCAGGTTGCGTGAGGTGCTGGAGCGCGTCAGCGCCGCGGAGGCGCGCGCCAAGGAGGCCGAGCGAAAGGCCCAGGCCGCCGAGGCCGCGGCGGCCAGCAGCGTGCAGACGTCGGAGGGGCTGGGCTCCCCGCCCCTCAGCGAGGAGCCTGTGGCGCCGGCCCCGCCGCTGCCCCCCACCGCGACGCCTCCGCCGCCGCCGTCACCGCCGCCGCCACCCGTGGAAGAGCCCGAGCCGGTCGCCGAGCCGACGCCGGACGAAGAGGACGACCGCGATGAATGGGTCATCTCGCCGAGCCCCCGGAAGGAGGAGCGAGCGGGGGAGGGCGCCGAGAGCGAGGACGGCGAGGAGAAGGGCGGCATTCTCGGCCGGACGGTCGGCGCGATCCTCGGCGTCGGTACCGGGCAGGAGGGTGAGGCGGAGGAGGAGCCGGAGAAGCCCGACGAGGCGAAGACGGAGGTGCCCGAGCCGCAGCCCCAGTCGGCTCCGGAGCCTGAGGCCGACGCCGACGAGCGGACCAACCTCAACCAGGCCACCTTCGAGCAGCTGCGCGATGCCGGCTTCTCGGTGACCCAGGCGACGCGCGTGATCACCTACCGCGAGCGCCAGAGCGGGTTCTCCTCGCTCGACGACCTCGCCAACGTGCCCGGCATGCCGCGCCAGTTCCTGCGCGAAGTCAAGTCGAAGCTCACTCTCTAGCCCACGAGACATCGCCCGGGAGGTGTCTCGTCGCTACCTTCTAGTTGGTAGATTCGTCCGCGTGAGGAGAGGCGTCCCCCGCCGAGGGCTCGTAGGGACGATCGCGGCAGCCGCCCTGGTGCTTCCGGCTGGAGCCGGGGCGGTCACCTACGCGCCCGTCGACCAGCCTGGGCCGGCGCTCAGCGTCCCGCAGGACAGGCTCGACGCCAGCCTCGTCTGCGCGGGCAACCTCGCGAGCGGGACGCACGAGCCGGTCCTGCTCGTCCCCGGGACGACGGTCAATCCGCACGCTGACTTCTCCTGGAACTGGGAGCCCGCCCTCACGAAGCTGGGCATTCCCTGGTGCTCGGTGGAGCTCCCCGGCAACTCGATGGGCGACATCCAGGTCGCCGGCGAGTATGTGGTCAACGCGATCCGCACGATGTACTCGCGGGCGGGGCGGCAGATCGCGGTCATCGGACACAGCCAGGGCGGCATGGTGCCGCGCTGGGCCTTCCGCTTCTGGCCTGACACGCGCACGATGGTCGACGACCAGATCGGCTTCGCGCCCTCCAACCACGGCACGATCGACGCGGATCCGCTCTGCCTGGTCGGCTGCGCGCCCGCCATCTGGCAGCAGAGGGACGTTTCCGAATTCACCAAGGCCCTCAACTCCCGCCAGGAGACCTTCCCGGGGATCTCCTACACCGAGGTCTACACGCACCTCGACGAGGTGGTCGTGCCTAACCTCGACTCCTCGGGCAGCTCCTCGCTGCACGGCGGCGGCGGCGAGATCACGAACGTGGCCGTTCAGGACATCTGCCCGCTGGACACGAACGAGCACCTGCTGGTCGGCACGATCGACCCGGTCGCCTACGCGCTGGCGATCGACGCCATGGACCATCCCGGCCCGGCCGACCCCTCGCGGATCCAGTCGAGCGTCTGCATTCAGATCCTCATGCCCGGCGTCAACCCGGCGACCTTCGCCACGGACCTGGCCTCGGCGGCGCTGGTCCTCTCGACCACGCTCGCGACGTATCCGCACGTCGCGGCCGAGCCGCCGCTCGCCTGCTACGTGACGGCGAGCTGCCCCCCGAGCGGGTCGGTCGAATCGGCCGCGGCTTCGGCGCCGACGCGTAAGAAGTGCAAGAAGGGGAAGCACCTGAAGCACGGCAAGTGCGTGAGGAAGCGAAAGAAGAAGTAGTCGCGGTCATCGGGGCAGGCGGGACGATGGGTCTGCCCATGGCGCGCAACATCGCGAACGCGGGGATCCCCGTGCGCGCATGGAATCGCTCCCGCGAAAAGGCCGAGCCGCTCGCCGGCGACGGTATCGAGGTCCTCGACACCGCCGCGGAAGCCGCTTCCGGGGCGTCGGTCGTGCTCACCATCCTGAGCGACGCCGATGCGGTCACATCCGCGATGGAGGGGTCGGATGGAGTCCTCGGAGGGACGAACGAGGAGACCCTCTGGCTGCAGATGAGCACGATCGGCGTCGAGGGCATCGAACGCTGCGCGATCCTCGCCGAAGAGAACGGCCTGACCCTCGTCGACGCTCCGGTCGTCGGCACCAAGCAGCCGGCCGAGCAGGGCAAGCTGACGGTGCTCGCCTCCGGCCCGGAGCAGGCGCGCGAGCGATGCGAGCCGATCTTCGGGGCGATCTCCCAGAAGGCGCTCTGGCTGGGGGGGGCCGGGACCGGGACGCGGATGAAGCTCGTGATCAACTCGTGGCTGCTCTCCCTCGTCGAGGGGCTGGCCGAGACGATCGCCTTCGCCGAGGGCGTCGACATCGATCCCGCGCAGTTCCTCGAGACGATCGAGGGCGGCCCGATCGACAACCCCTACGCTCAGATGAAGGGCAGGATGATGATCGAGCGGAGCTTCGAGCCCGCCTTCAAGCTCGAGCTGGCCGCGAAGGACGCCCGGCTCGTGATCGAGGCCATGGAGCGCCACGACCTCGAGCTGCCGATGCTGGACGCGATTCGCAACCAGCTGGAGGAGGCCGCGCGGGAGCACGGGGAGGAGGACATGTCCGCCACCTACCTCGCCAGCGCTCCGAAGGACGGCGCCCGGCGCTGAGGCCACTCCCGGCTACCATTTGCCTCACATAGCACGGGGCCGAATTGGATTCGACTTGGTCATTCGTGCGATCAGGTTGCAGGCCGAGGTTCCAGGAGGCCTCGTTAAACACCTGGACCAACCAATACGTGCGGACCATGAGTTCGCTCTCGCCGCTTAGCTAGAACCTAAGCAGCGTGTGTCGGCCCACCCGAGCCCGAGGGGTGGGGTCACCGGCATCAGAATCGGGCTCACCCGGTCGGACGGTCCCGACCGGCCGGGGAAACCAAAGGGACTTGGCCCCTCGGCATCTCTCGCCGGCTGCAGAGGTCGAGGGGCGAGATCAAAGCGCCGGCTAAGCCTGTAGAGACCGGTCGTCTCGTGACCGAGGACGTGGCTTCGATGCCACCGGCTCCACTGCAGTACCCGCCCGCTGCAAAGCTGGGCCTGTGATCGATCTGATCCTGATCGCCGCCGGGATCGTCGGAGGCGGCTGGGCCGTCGACCAGGCCGGGATCCCTTCGGGATACCTGTTCGCCTCGATCGTCGTCGGGTTGGTCTACGCCCTGGCCGCGCCGGGGCGGGTCAAGCTCCCGCCGATCGCCTTCCGCGTCGGGCAGGCGGTCACCGGAGTCGCGCTCGGGACGTTCGTGCAGTCGTCGACGCTGACCGGCCTCGGCTGGGACTGGATTCCGGTGATCGCGGTGAGCGCCGCCACGCTCGGGGTGACCATCGCGGCGGGCATCGTGCTCGCGCGAATCGCCGAGCTCGATCGGCCGACGGCGTCGCTGGGGATGGTGGCCGGGGGCGCGTCGGGAATCGTCGCCATGGCAGGCGAGCTCGGAGGCGACGACCGGCTCGTGGCGTTCATGCAGTACCTCCGGGTCCTGGTCATCACCCTGCTCACGCCGCTCCTCGTGCCCCTCGCCTTCGGGGTGCACGGATCGGGCGGCCCGGGGGAGGGACCGCTCCTCGGAAGCGCTGCCGGCTGGGCGCTGACCATCGGCGCCGGTGTCGCCGGCGTCGCGCTTGGGCCGCTCCTCCGCCTGCCGGCGCCCGCCCTGCTCGGCCCGCTGATCCTCACCGCCGTGCTCACCATCTCCGGCGTCATCGGCGGAACCGAGGTTCCGCCGCTCGCGCGGGAGGTTGCGTTCTCTCTGATCGGACTCTGGATCGGCCTCAGCTTCGATCGCGAGACCCTCGCCAAGATCAGGCGCCTCGCGGCGCCGGTCGCGGCGTCGATCGCGGTGCTGCTCGCCGCGTGCTTCGTTCTCGGCTGGCTGCTCGAGCTGACCGCCGGCGTCTCGCTCCTCGATGGCTACCTCGCCACCACCCCGGGAGGGCTCTACGCGGTCCTTCCGATCGCCTATGGCGCCGGCGCCAACACGACCTTCGTGCTGGCGGTGCAGGGGCTCAGGCTGCTCGCGATGATCCTCGCGGCCCCGATCGTCGTCCGCTGGCTGATCCGCGGAGAGCGGCGGAGCCGGGAATCCCTATCTCCATCCGAAGCATGAGAACCTGGCGTGGGCGCATTTCTGCGCATCCATCGACGACAGAGGGGAGTCCGCGGTATGGCGATCACGGAGCGCGAGGCGAAGCAGGTCGAGAAGGCGAACGAGTCCTCGAAGACGCCGGTGGTCTTCATCCACGGCCTCTGGCTGCTGCCGAGCAGCTGGGACCGCTGGGCGGAGCTGTTCGAGAAGGACGGATTCGCCGCCGTGACGGCGTCCTGGCCAGATGACCCGGAGACCGTGGAGCAGGCCCGTGCGAACCCGGACGTGTTCGCCAGGAAGTCCGTCGGCCAGATCACCGATCACGTCGCCGAGGTGATCGGCGCTCTCGAGCGGAAGCCCGCCGTCGTGGGGCACTCCTTCGGCGGCGCCTTCACCCAGATGATGGCCGGGCGCGCCCTCTCCGCGGCCTCGGTGGCAGTCGATCCGGCGCCGTACCGCGGCGTCCTGCCGCTGCCGATCTCGACGCTGCGCTCCGCGATGCCGGTGCTCGTCAATCCCTTCAACCGCGGCAAGGCGATCGCGCTCACTCTCGATCAGTTCAAGTACGGCTGGGCGAACGCCCTCGACGAGGACGAGGCGGAGCGCATCTACGACGAGTTCCACGTGCCCGGCGCGGCCAGCGTCCTCTTCGAGGGCGCCTTCGCCAACACGAATCCGGGCACAGATCTCAAGGTGGACACCAAGAACCCAGACCGCGGGCCCCTCCTGCTGATTTCCGGCGACGATGACAACACCGTCCCTCACGCGATCGTCAACGCGGAGTACAAGAAGCAGAAGGGCAACCCGGGGGTGACCGAGCTCAAGCGGATTCCGGGCCGAGGCCACTCGCTGACGATCGACTCGGGCTGGGAGGAAGTCGCGAACTCGGCCCTCGAGTTCGTCAAGCGCTCCACCTAGAGCTTCCGCGCTAGCTCTCGGCCCCCCAGAGCTCGGTCAGTGATCCGGAGGGTCCCTCGACGGGGTCGGCGCGCGGCAGCGGCACCGCGCTGATGTTCGCAACCGCCTCATCGTGCTCAGCCGGATCGCCGCGCCGCAGGTCCCAGCGCATCCCGTCGGGGTACGCCCCGATCACGAGCAGGTCGTCGCTCGAGCGCAGGTTGCAGTGCCCGGTGCCGGCGGGCAGGACGAGCACGTCTCCGCGCGTCACCTCGAACTCGCGGCCGGAGGGGCCGCCGAGCATGACGATCGCGCGGCCGGACGCGATGCCGAGCACCTCGTGCGCCGTCGAGTGGAAGTGGTGGAACGGGTAGATCCCGTTGCGCCACGCCCCGAGCCAGTCGTTCGCGGCGAAGAGCTGCTCGCAATCGGCCGCCCGCCGCGCCTCCGCCACGTCGTGGTAGACGAGCACCGGCAGCCTCGAGTTCGGAATTCCGCCGCCGTCCTCGAAGCGGTGCGTCTCGGGGGGCATGGCTGCAGGCTAAGCGGGTTCGCTAGGTACAAGTCGGTAGGGGGCGCGGACTTCACGGCCTTTTGCGGGAAACCCCCCACCACGGAAGCACGCTTACACGGATGTGAGGGCGGGAATGATCGCCGAGCATGTGATTGGGATGCCCACCGCATTGACCCTCCTCATCGCCTTCGTCGCCGCGATCAACCTGCGGCTGATCGTCCCCGGGCTCCTCGCCATGCTCGGCATCTGGAGCCCGCCCGAGCGCGCTCCGCGTATCACGGGCTAGCCGTGTCCTGGCTCTGCCCTACTGACCTCGACCAGAGTCGCGCGGTCGACACGAGCGACCGCGTGCGCAAGGCACGCATCTTCGCGGCCGCCTGCGCCGGGATCGGCGTCCTGGTCATGGCGCCCATCCTCAGCTGGTGGCTGCTCCCCCTTTTCGTCGTCGGCGCGATCGGCATGGCGACCGTCGATCTGCGGATGCGGTGGACCGACCACCCGGAACGTGTCTCGGTCACGACGAACCTGCTGGAGATGGCGCTGCTCGCAACGGGGGCAGCCATCACGGGAGGGCCCACGAGCCCGATCCTCCCCTGGCTCGCCGTACCGATCGCGATGATCGCCGCTCGCTTCCGCGAGCGCGTGGTCAAGGTGTTCGTCGCCATCGATATCGCGATGGTCATCGGCGTCGGCCTCGCGGTGGACGCCCACGGGCTGTTCGCGAACCCAGCCCTCACCGTCGTCACGATCTCGCTGATCTGCTGTGTTGCCGGCGCCGCCGTTGCGATTCAGGGCGCGGAGATGCAGCATCGAGAGGAATCCGTTCTCGATCCCCTCACCGGGTTGCTCAATCGCAAGTCGCTGCTGCCCCGCTTCAAGGAGCTCGGGCTCCAGGCCCGCCAGCAGCACGCCCCGATCTGCATGATCGCCGCGGATCTCGACCACTTCAAGGAGATCAACGACACCCATGGGCACGAGATCGGCGACGTCGTGCTGCGGGAGACGACCTACGAGATGCGGAAGTGCCTGCGCTCGTTCGAGCTCTTCTACCGCCTCGGCGGCGAGGAGTTCCTCGTCGTGGTCCCCGGCGCGGACCTGGAGCATGGCCGCGCGCTCGCCGAGCGGATGAGGGCCGCGGTCGAGAAGGCCCGGCCCGCGGACGTCACGATCACCGTCTCCCTGGGGGTGTCCGTCGCCTCCGGAGACCAGCTGGAGTTCGAATCGCTCTTCAACGCCGCCGACGAGGCCCTTTATGAGGCCAAGCACGCTGGACGCAACCGGATCGCCTCGATCGAGGTGCGACCGGAGGCACAGCCCCAGCTTCTGGACCGGCTCGTGGGATTGCAGTCAGGCGGCGCCTAGTGCGCATCCGCCCGAGGGGGCGCATTCACGTGGCCTTTATCCGGCGGGCGGACCCTGAGGCTGTGATGGAGCAGACCGGATAGGGGGGATCATGCGCGGACGACCGCTCGGGGGCTTCAGCGTTTGGGGAGGGTTCCTCTGCACCCTGTTCGCCCTCAGCTCGGCGATGCACGGCTCGCTCGGAGCGAGCGCTGTGCTGACCGCGGGAGCCCTGGGCCTATTTGGCTGGGCCCTCTGGGTCGCCCGAGGCTGAGCATCGGCCACGTAGGGTCAGAAGATCCTTAGGGAGAGGGCGTAGCATTTTCTGGAGATGAGGTACCTGCGCACCATCTCGACTCGCCGCCTGATCGCCCTCTGCGCGGCGACCGTGGCGATCGGCGCCGGGATCACTGCGTTGGCGATGGCGGCAACGGGCGGCGGACCGACGCCCCCCGGGGAGTCCCTGCCGGTTGCGGTGCATGACGCGCTCACGGCCCCCAAGGTCGAGGGAGTCAGCGCACGCATCCAGTTCACCAACGACCTGATCACCGGCTCCGACGTGCAGGGTGCGGACCCGCTCCTGACCGGGGCCTCCGGGCGGCTCTGGGCGACCTCCGACGGCCGTCTCCGCATCGAGCTTCAGGCGGACTCGAATGCCGAGGGCGCCACCAGCGACAGCCAGGTCCTGTCGGACGGCCACAGCTGGTCCGTCTACGACTCCGGATCGAATACGGCCTACGAGGGCACCCTTCCCGCCGATCATGGCGGCGCGGATGGGGCGAGCTCGGCGGATGAGCAGCAACCGCCGTCACTTGACCGGATCAAGAAGGGGATCGTGCAGCTGACCGAGCATGCCATCGTGAGCGGAGCCCAGCCGACGGACATCGCGGGCCAGCCCGCCTACAACGTCCGGCTGGAGCCGAAGGACAACGGAGGGCTTCTCGGGGGTGCCGAGCTCGCTTGGGACGCAGTGCACGGGACGCCGCTACGCGCGGCGGTCTACCCGAAGGGGGACAGCTCGCCGGTGCTCGAGCTCAAGGTCACCGACATCTCCTACGGCCCGGTTTCCGCATCGGTCTTCGACGTCAAGCCCCCGCCGGACGCCAGGGTGACGGAGATCAGCCCGCCCGCACACAGCGACGGTGGCAGCGGCGAGACGCAGCCGGTCACGGGGCTGCAGGCCGTTCAGCAGCAGGCCTCCTTCCCGATCTCCGCTCCGGACACGCTTGCGGGCCTGCCCCGAAACGAGGTCCGGCTCATCAAGAGCGGCAACGACACGGGAGCGCTCGTCACCTACGGACAGGGCCTCGGTGGAATCGCCGTGCTCGAGCAGCCCGCGGCTGCGTCGCACGACTCATCGCCGGCCGGCGGCGATCACGGTCAACTGAGCCTCCCGCAGGTCTCGGTGAACGGAGCCCAGGGGCAGGAGCTCGAAACCGCACTCGGGACCATGATCAGGTTCCAGCGCAACGGCGTCGAGTACACGGTGCTCGCGTCGGCTCCATCCACAACGGTGCTGACGGCCGCACGAGCCCTGTAGTCGATGGCGGAGTCTCCGCCGATTGAGGTCCGAGGGCTGGTCAAGCGCTACGGGGAGATCACCGCGGTCGACGACGTCGACCTGACCGTCAACTCCGGAGATGTCTTCGGCTACCTCGGGCCGAACGGCGCGGGCAAGACGACGTCGCTGCGAATGATGCTGGGGCTCATCCGGCCGACCGCGGGATCCGTTCGGCTCTTTGGCCGCGACCCGCAGATCAGCGTCAAGGCGTTGGACGGCGTGGCGGGCTTCGTCGAGGCTCCGTCGTTCTACCCGTATCTCAGCGGCCTGGACAACCTGAGGCTCTGCCAGGCGCTGGACGACGGGCAGAAAGGCCAGGCGACGATCGACGAGGTCCTGGAGATCGTCGAGCTCCGAGACCGCGCGAAGGACAAGGTCAAGGGGTATTCACATGGCATGCGCCAGCGGCTCGGGATCGCCTCGGCGCTGCTGCGCAAACCTCGCCTGCTGCTGCTGGACGAGCCGGCCACCGGACTCGATCCGGCCGGTATGCGAGACATGAGGATGCTGATTCGCGATCTCGGCGAGCGCGGGATCACGGTGCTGCTCTCCAGCCACCAGATGAACGAGGTCGAGGAGCTCTGCAACCGCGTCGCGATCATCCGCAGCGGCCGGGTGGCCTACGAGGGCTCCCTCGCCGAGCTTCGGAGCCGAGCGGGGGTCAGCTACCGGCTGCGGACCACCGATGACGCGATCGCCACGGATGTCTGCGCCGCCCAGCCCGGCATCGAGGTGCTCGCGACATCCGACGCCGCCCTGGCCTTCGAGGCCCAGGACGACGGCGCCGTCGCGGCGCTCTCGATCGCGCTGACTGAGTCGGGTGCTCCCGTGCTGGAGCTGACCCCGCAGCAGGCGACGCTCGAGGACCTCTTCTTCCAGCTCACCGAGGGCGACGCGCGCGAGCGAGCCACCCATACGAAGCAGTTGATCGAGGAGCTGGCATGAGGCCCGGGGTGCTGACCGTCTACCGCTGGGAGCTGCGGAAGCTCCGCGCCCAGAAGCGAACGTACCTCGGCCTGGGGGCCGCGGCCGCGATCCCGATCATCTTCGTGATCGCGCTGGTGACCGGCGGCGGTCGCCCACACGACGTCGCCTTCGGCAAGTACGTCCACGACACCGGGCTCGCGGTGCCGCTCGTGCTGCTGCTCTTCGGCTCGATCTGGCTCTTCCCGCTGATCACCGCTCTGGTAGCGGGGGACATCGTGGCTTCCGAGGATCGCAACGCGACCCTCAAGATGATCCTGACGCGCTCAGTCGAGCGTCACCAGGTGTTCGCGGGAAAGGCCCTGGCGGCGATCACCTACGCGGTGCTCGCAATCGCGATCGCCGGGGTGGTTGCGCTTGGCGCCGGCATCCTCGCCTCCGGCTTCAACCCCGTGACCACTCTCTCCGGCACCGTCGTCTCCGCGCCGAAGGGCCTCGAGCTGGTGGGCGCCAGCCTGCTCGTCTATCTGCTGCCCATCCTGGCGATTGCCTGTATCGGGCTCCTGCTCTCGACGGTCTTTCGAAACAGCGGGGCCGCGATCGTCGGCACCCTGATGTTCTCCCTCCTGATTCAGCTGGTCGGGATCCTTCCGGGGCTGAGCGGGTTGCATCCCTATCTGCTCAGCACCCAGTTCAACGCCTGGCAGGGCCTGCTTCGGACGCCGGCGGACTGGGCCCCGATCGTGCGCTCGCTCTGGGTCTGCGCCCTCTACGGGCTCCCGGCCTTGGCGGCGGCCATGCTCGTCTTCCTCCGCCGGGACGTCGCGGAGAGCTAGCTCCGGAACGGCCAGACCTTTCATCTCGCGTCCATCTTCGAGGGACAATCTCGGTGAGCGAGATGCGCGTGCTGATCGTCGAGGACGAGGCCAAGATGGCCGGCCTGATCCGCCGGGGACTGCGGCAGGAAGGGATGGCAGCCGACCTCGCGGGGAGGGGAGAGGACGCCCTCTGGATGGCCGGGTCCACGGAGTACGACGCGATCGTCCTCGACCTGACGCTTCCCGGCATCGACGGCCTCGAGGTCTGCCGGCGCCTGCGCGATGACGGAGTGATCTCTCCGATCCTGATGCTGACCGCGCGCGACGGCGTGCCGGACCGGGTCGCCGGTCTCGATGCGGGCGCGGACGACTATCTGGTCAAGCCGTTCTCCTACGCGGAGCTGCTGGCGCGGCTTCGAGCTCTCGCCAGACGGGGCAACGGGCACCGCTCGCCGGAGCTGCAGATCGGCGACCTCCGCATGGACCCGGCCCGTCGCCAGGTGTGGAGGGGCGAGCGGGAGATCGAGCTCTCGGCCAAGGAGTTCGCCGTGCTCGAGGTCTTCATGCGGCGGCCCGGGGAGGTCCTCTCCCGCTTCCAGCTGCTCGAGCACGCCTGGGACTACGAGTACGAGAACCGCTCCAACATCGTCGACTCCTACGTCCGGCTGCTCCGGCGAAAGATCGACAAGCCCTTCGGGGTCGAGTCCATCCAGACAGTTCGAGGGGCCGGCTACCGGCTGCGGGAGGACGGGGGCTCGCGGTGAAGCGCGTGCCGATCAGGCTCCGGGTGACCCTCGCCTTCACGGTCGTGATGGCTGTCCTGCTGACGGCGCTGGGCTTCTACGTCTACTCGCGCTTCGAGACGGAGCTCAGCGAGCAGATCGACCAGAGCCTGCGCACGCACGGCGACGACATCGCCTCGCTGGTCGCCCAGAGGGATCTGAGCCGCTCGGTCGCGCTGCTGGGCCGCGAGGAGAGCTTCGCCCAGGTGCTCACGCCCGACGGACGGATCTACGCCACGACGCCTCAGCTCGGAAACCGTCCGCAGCTGACCCCCGCCGAGGCGGCACGAGCGGCGGGTCAGTCCTTCATCGTCACACGGCCGCACGTTCGCAGCATCCAGGGCCAGGCACGGCTGCTGGCTCGGCCGGCGCGGGCCCGCGGGCAGACGTTCGTGGTGGTGGCCGCGGCGACGCTCGACGACCGCAACGAGTCGCTCCGGAACCTGCGGACCATCCTGTTGATCGGCGGGCCCGTAGCCCTGCTGCTCGCGTCGCTGGCCGGCTACGGGGTCTCCGGGACGGCGCTGAGGCCAGTCGAGGTGATGCGGCGGCGGGCCGCTGAGATCTCGGCCGCTGGGCCGAACGAGCGCCTGCCGCTGCCCGAGGCGAGGGACGAGCTCCGCCGCCTCGGGGAGACGCTGAACGCGATGCTCAGCCGGCTCGAGGCTGCCCTGGAGCGCGAGCGGAGCTTCGTGGACGACGCGAGCCACGAGCTGCGCACCCCGTTGGCGCTGCACAAGACCGAGCTCGAGCTTGCCCTCCGCTACGCGAAGACGCCCGAGGAGATGCGAGCCGCCATCGCATCGGCGATCGTCGAGGTAGACCGGCTCAGCGCTCTCGCGGAGGACCTGCTGGTGCTGGCCCGTTCGCAGGATGGACAGCTGGCATTGCACCTTCGCCGGGTGCGGGTCGCCGACCTGTTCGGGGACGTGCGGGAGCGCTTCGCGGCGAAGCTTGCCGAATCGGGCCGCGAGCTGACCGTGGAGCCGGCCAACGGCCTCGCCTTCGATGCCGACCCGCTTCGCATCGCGCAGGCGATCAACAACCTGGTCGAGAACGCGGTCGAGCACGGAGGCGGGGAGATCAAGATGAGCACGAGCGAGTCTCCCGACGAGGTCGAGATCCACGTCTCCGATTGCGGGCCCGGATTCCCGCCGGAGTTCCTCGACCGGGCCTTCGAGCGGTTCAGCCGCGCCGATCCGGCCCGCGGTGGGGATGGCACCGGCCTCGGCCTCGCCATCGTCGAGGCGATCGCCCGCGCCCATCGGGGCAGCGCGCATGCGGAGAACCGCGAAGGCGCCGGCGCGGACGTCTGGATCGAGCTACCCCGCTGACCGGCTTTCACGGTCGATTCATTCGCTCTCCGTAGAACCGGTCGCCAATCACCCCCCACGCAAGGAGATGGAGATGAACTGGAGACGAGCGGTCGTGGTGGCCGGAATCGCCATCCTGCTCCCCGCCTTGGCCGGGTGCGGCTCGTCGGGGGGAAGCACTTCCTCCGCGGCCATGCCATCCGGCACAGACACCCTCCCGCAGACGAGTGAGCCGTCGAACCTGAATCCGGCGGATTTCTCGACCAAGATCGACAACCCGTACTGGCCTATGCCGGTCGGCGCCGTCTGGCACGTCCACCTCAGCAATCCCGAGGGCGAGTCGCTGCAGGAGACGATCACGGTCGAGAACAGGACCAGGAAGGTCGCCGACGGCGTCACGGCGCGGGTGGTCCACGACGTCGTCTACGACCACGGCAGGCCGACTGAGATCACCGACGACTGGTACGCCCAGGACGCGGACGGGAACATCTGGTACTTCGGCGAGAACACCGCCGAGATCCACAACGGCAAGAGGGACACGAGCGGCTCCTTCGAGGCCGGCCGCAACGGGGCGGACGCCGGCGTGGCGCTGCCCGCTCATCCGGCCGTGGGCATGACATACCGGGAGGAGTACTACGCCGGCCAGGCCGAGGACCGCGCCAAGGTGCTTGCGCTCGACCAGCAGGTCGAGGCACCCGCCGGTCACTTCACAGGCGCGCTCTTGATCGATGACACCAGCCCGATCGAGCCGGATGTCTCGGAGTACAAGCTCTACGCCAAGGGCGTGGGGCCTGTGGTGGCCGTCTCCGTCTCAGGCGAAGCCGATCGAGAGGACCTGGTCAGCTACACGAAGTAGCGATGCATCAGCCTCGGGGGTCCCGCCACATCGGCCAGAGCCGAGGGCCGCGCGGCAGGTCTCGCTCGGAGGTGGCGCGGAAGCCGTGCCGGGCGTAGAAGTCCAGGTTCTGCTCCTTCGAGGACTCGAGGTAGGCGCCGACCCCGTCGCGGTCGCACTCCTCCAGGACCGGAGCCATCATCGCCGACCCGAGACCCTGACCCTGGGCCGACGGGTCGGTGCCGAGGATCGCCAGATACCAGTGCGGGGGCTCGGCGGGGTGGACCTTCTGAGCTCCGAGCATGCCGGTGATCACCATCGGCGTCCGCAGCGCGAGCCGGGGATGGAGCAGACAGGTCGCGTAGGCGATGTCCTGCCGTGCCGTGGTGTGCCACTGATCGGGCGCCGCCCAGACCGCGATGCTGTGCAGATCGTCGTCGGTCCAGATCTCGCCGCGCGGATGGAGGTCGCGGAGGCGCATCCCGAAGAGCCGCTCGAGCACGCGGGACCGGAGATGATCAGGGCGGCACGCCCAGGCCGCGACCGGGTCCTCGTGGAACGCGCGAGCAAGCATCCTGGCGAGCTCCGGCAGCTCGTCCGCCTCGGCCCGGCGCGGCGCGAGCGCTACGCGCTCAGCCATTCGGCAGCGATGAGCCCGCGAAGAAGAAGAACCAGACCTCGAAGGCCATGCACCCGGCGACCGCGCAGATGACGACGACGCGCTCGATCCCGCCGACGCCGTACTTGCGCTGCGTGTCGGCCTCGCGCTCGTCGCGCATGGAGCGCAGCCACGGAGAGGTTTGACGAGCTGCCGCGGGGCGCCCGGTCAGGTCGTCGTACCTGTTGTTGAGCCAGGTCAGCGCGAGGGCCAGCAGCACGACCGTCACGGCGAGCACCACGACCACGGTGAACAGAGCGGTCATGCTGATGTTGCTGAGGTTGCCCTGGACCTTGGATCCGACCCAGACCGCGAACAGCGGCGCCCCCGTCCAGAGATTGATCGAGCAGAGGGCGGAGGCGGTGATCAGGCCGATCTTCTTCAGCGCCATGCGGCAGCTACATTACCTACGGTGGAGTAGCTTTGCGAAGATCCCCGGCGGGCGGGGCTCGACCTCCTCCCGCAGCGGCAGCCTGCCCTGCTTCCGGGCCGCCATCACGCAGGCCGGATGGGCGTGCCGGCGCCGCGAGCTGTCGCCTTCGGGCGTGACCAGCATGTGCTCGCTGAGCGCGGGGAGGTGACCGCCGCAGAAGGGGCAGCGGTAGGTCGCAGGCTTGCGATTGGCAGCCGGGCGGATCGCGTACCAGCGCGCCTCGCGGAAGTCGTCTCGGGCCATGTGGCAGCGACCTTACGCGCAGAAGTGGCCGGCCGCCAGCCCCGCCAGGGTGAGGGATCGGAGGGCGGGACTGGACGGCCGTATTTCGGATACGGCCGTCATCCGCGCCGAGATTGGCCAAGTGCCGCCGCCCGGGTGCTTACGGGCAGCGCAGCAGGATGTCGCGGCCGGGGCCGCCCTTGCACTTGTCGCGCTTCTTGCCGCCGTTCAGCAGGTCGTCGCCCTTGCCGCCGCGCAGCTTGTCCCGGCCGTTCTTCCCCTTCAGCGTGTCGCCGCCGCCGCTGCCGAACAGCTTGTCGCGACCGGACCCGCCGTTGATGAAGTCCCTGCCCGGGCCGCCGTTGACGAAGTCGGCGCCGCCGCCAGTGCAGACCAGGTCGTTGCCGCCGCCGGCGAAGATCCGGTCCTTCCCGGTGAAGGAGACGATCACGTCCGACCGAGAGGTGCCCTCGAGGACGTCGTTGCCCGCCGTGCCGACGATCGTCGGCCTGGCACAGCTCGGCTTGCCCTTCTTCGGCTTCTTCGGCTTCGGCGTGCTCGGCTTCTTGTTGATGACCGTGGTCTCGGTATCGAGGTTGTTGGTCGCGTTGGTGTCGTCGGAGCTGGTCAGCGACGCGGTGTCCGACGCGGTGCCGCTCTTCGCCGCCTTGACGGTGATCGTCACGGTCGCGGAGGCGGCCGAATTCACCTGGCCGAGGTCGCAGGTGATCTTGCTGCCGGACTTCTGGCAGGTGCCGGCGGACGGGGTGGCGGAGACGTAGGACACCTGCGAGGGCAGGGTGTCGGTGGCGATCACGTCGCCGGCGTCGTTCGCGCCCTCGTTCTTGACCGTCAGCACGTAGGCGAAGGTGTCGCCCACGGTGACCGGGTCGGCCGTGTCGGCCTTCGTCATCGAGAGGTCGGTGGCCCCGACCGCGGCGCCGGCACCGCCCGCGCCACCGATCAGTCCCATGGCGAGTGCCCCCAAGGCTCCCGCCACGGCGATTCCCGCCTTGCCTCGTGCCGGTACTCCCTGCATGTCCGCTCCTTTCCCTGGCTCTGCCCTTCTCTAACCACAGCGCCGGGAAGTGGCTCCGGGTTACGGGCGCTCGACGGGCTCCAGGAAGAAGTCGATGGTCGCGATCTTGTCGTTCGAGATCGTCATCGCCGCGACGGCGAAGCGCCGGCCCTCGATCTCCACCACGACGCCCATGTTGCCGTTGACGATCGCCGGACGGCCGTAGGGAGCGAACGGGCGGCCGCGCGCCAGGGCCCGCCTGGCGACGTTCTCCGCGCCGACCGCGGGCTCCGCGGCGCGCCGGTCGCCCGGCGTGGTGTGAACCCGCTGAACGACGTCCGGATCGAGGAGCTCGAGCAGGCCCTCGAAATTCCCCTCGCGCGCCGCGGCGAGAAAGGCCTCGACGACGCGGCGCTGTGCCTCCAGGTCCGGATCGGGGGGCGGCACCGACCCGCGGACCTGCCGCCGCGCGCGGCTCGCGAGCTGCCGCGCGGCGTCCGCGCTGCGGCCCGAGATCTCGCCGATCTCGCTGAAGGGGACGCCGAACATGTCGTGCAGCACGAACGCCACGCGCTCTGCGGGGGAGAGGGTCTCCAGGACGACGAGCATGGCGAGGCCGACCGAGTCGGCCAGCTCGATCTCCTCGGCGGGGTTCTCCTCGGTGAGCTCGGTGACGATCGGCTCGAGGTGCTCCTCGGCGTCGGGCGCCTGCCGGCGCGCCTTGCGGGAGCGCAGCATGTCGAGGCAGACGCGGCCGACGACGGTGGTCAGCCAGGCGCGGAGGTTCTCGACGTTCTCGGAGTCGGAACGGCTCAGCCGCAGCCATGCCTCCTGGACGGCGTCGTCCGCCTCGCCGGTGGAGCCGAGCATCCGGTAGGCCACCGAGTGCAGGTGATCGCGGTGATCCTCGAAGCGTGCGGCGAGCAGGTCCTGGTCGTTCATGTCACGTCCTCTCGATTGCTTCCGTCATAGCAGTGACGAACGCAACGCGGCCGATGTGACCGGCCGGAAAGGAGTATCCGATGGCTCGCAAGTGGTGGACCCTGCTCGCTGTCACGGTGGCGACGTTCATGCTGCTGCTCGACATCACCGTCGTCAACGTGGCGCTCCCCTCGATTCGCGAGGACCTGGGCGCCAGCTTCACCGATCTTCAGTGGGTCGTAGACGCCTACGCGCTGACCCTCGCAGCCCTGGTCTTGACGGCGGGGTCTCTCGCCGACAGACTGGGGCGGCGTCGCGTGTTCGCCGTGGGACTCGCGATCTTCTCCCTCGCATCGCTGCTCTGCGGCCTCTCGCCGGACCCGACCTTCCTGAACCTATCCCGGGCGCTGCAGGGAGTGGGAGGCGCGATCATGTTCGCGGTCTCGCTCGCCCTGGTCGCCCAGGAGTTCCCGGCGGGCCGCGAGCGCGGCACGGCGATGGGGATCTACGGCGCCTCGATCGGCGTGGCCGTCGCGGTCGGGCCGCTGGTCGGCGGAGCGCTGACCGACGGGCTCGGCTGGCAGTCGATCTTCTATCTCAACGTGCCGATCGGCTTGGCGGCCATCGCGATCACCTATCTGAAGCTGCGCGAGACGCATGACCCGAACGCGACCCGGATCGACTGGGCCGGCGTCGCCACCTTCAGCGCATCGTTGTTCCTGCTCGTGCTCGCGCTGGTCCGCGGGAACGACGAGGGCTGGGGCAGCACGCTGATCGTCTCGCTGTTCGCGAGCTCGGCGGCCCTGATGGGCGCGTTCGCCGCGATCGAGAGCCGCGTGCGCGAGCCGATGCTCCCGCTGGGGCTGTTCAGGCGGCCGGCCTTCACCGGGGTCCAGCTGGCGGCCTTCGCCGTCTCGGCTTCGGCGTTCGCGCTCTTCCTGTACCTGACCCTCTACCTGCAGAACTACCTCGGCTATTCGCCCTTGCAGGCCGGCCTGCGCTATCTGCCGGTCACGGTGGTCAGCTTCTTCGCCGCGCCCATCTCAGGGATGCTGCTGTCCCGCGTGCCCGCTCGGTTCCTGATGAGCGCGAGCCTCGCGGTGGCGGGAGCCGGCCTGATGCTGATGTCCGGCGTCCAGGCGAGTGACGGCTGGACCACGCTGCTGGGCGGCTTCCTCCTCCTCGGCGCGGGCGTGGGCTTCCTCAATCCCGTGATCGCCGACGTCGCGCTCAGCGTGGTGCCGAAGGAGCGCAGCGGAATGGCGGCCGGAATCAACGATACGTTCCGCCAGGTGGGGGTGGCCGTCGGCGTCGCCGTCTGGGGAGCGATCTTCATCGGTCGCGGGGCGGACAAGTTCCACGAGCTGACCGGCGGCACGCCGCTGGCCGCCGGCGATCACCCGCGCCAGCTCGTCGAGGCGGCCTCGTCGGGCAACCTGCACCAGGCCGTGGCGTCGGTCCCGCCGGGTGGCCGGGTGGCGGCCACCCACGCGGCGCGTGAGGGCTTCCTCGCCGGCTTCAACGACGTGCTCACGCTGGGCGGGGTGCTCTGCATCGCCGGTGCGGTGCTTGCTCTCTGGCTGGTCCGCGAGCGGGAGATCGAGCGCGAGCCGCTGGAGGCGCCCGGTCAGGTCGCGGTGGCCGGCGCCGGCGACTAGAGCCGTGGGCCCTGACCCGGGTTGCTCGCCTTGAGCGCCCGGGTCTCGGCCTTCAGCTTCGCCGTCCGCTCGTTCATCGCGTCGGCGTCGTAACGCGGGTCCCCGTCCAGGTCGAAGACGGTCTCCTTGGAGGCCGGATCGAAGCGGACGGGGACCTCGTCGTCCCCGTCCGTCGGCCTGAGTCCGGCGATCCAGAACTTGTCGCGGACCTTCGCCTCGAAGGTCTCTCCCGCCTCGCTGTGGACCTCGAGCACGTAGTCGTAGTCGCGCAGCTCGTTCGAGGTGAGCTTGCTGCGCTCCTCGCAGGAGGTCACGAGGGCGGTGGCCCGCTCCCCGTTCTTCTTGAGCTTGCGCTTGGCGAAGAACATCGCCGCCACTCTAGGCCGCCTCGGCCGGGCTAGCTATGAGAATTTTGGAATCCGAACGAGGCGGGCCCCCGAAGGGGCCCGCCTCTCGCGTCGGATCTCGGAGCGGGGCGGCTAGAAGGCGCCGGTTCCGTTCGGCGTGCCGAGGCCGGTGGGCCCGTCGTAACCGGCGCCGGAGGTGCACAGGTACGCCGGGCTGCAGCTGCCGTTGCTCCCCGAGGTCACGTCGAACAGCGACGAGGTGTGGCTGTACGGGAACGACCCGTAGTTGACGCTCGAGCCGTTGCCCGCGAGCGCGTAGACGCCTGCCACGATCGGCGCCGAGGCGCTCGTGCCGCCGACCACGCCCCAGCCCTTGAAGCACTGACCGAGCAGCTGGCCGATCAGATTGCAGTTCGAGTCGTAGACCGCGACTCCCGTGTTCGGGTCGGCGACCGCGGAGACGTCCGCAACGGTGCGCCGCGCGCATCCGGTGTCGGTCTGCCAGGCGGGCTTCGCCTCGTAGGCCGAGCAGCCGCTGCCGGACCCGTTCCAGGCCGTCTCGCTCCAGCCGCGCGCGTTCGACGCGCGGCTCAGCGTGGTGCCGCCGACCGCGGTCACGTACTTCGACGCGGCCGGGTACTCGACCCCATAGCCGCTGTCGCCCGAGGAGACGGTGATCGCGGCGCCCGGGTGGTTGAAGTGGGCGTCGTCCGCGGTCTCGGAGCTCGCCTCGCCGCCGCCGTAGCTGTTGGAGATCTCGGTGGCGCCGAGCCGGGCCGCCGTGTCCTCGGCCGCGTACAGGCTGGCGCTCTGGTTGTTCTTCGCCTCCACGAGGAGGATCTTGCAGCCGGGACAGGTCGCCGAGACCATCTGGAGATCAAGTTGCGTCTCGAGCGCCCAGCCCTGGTTGTTGGACGGGTAGCTGCCCTGAACGCCGCTCTGGTTGACCTTCCTGAAGCAGCCGTTGGCCGTGGTGCAGGCGGGCAGGCCGTAGTTCGAGCGATAGGTGTTGAGGTCGGCCTCGGCCGTGTTGTCGCCGTAGGCGTCGACGATCGCCACCGTCTGGCCCGAGCCGCCGCTCGACGGCAGCGCGTACGCGCTCCGCAGGTCGGCGGGGCCGTAGCCGGCCGTCGGCGCCGCCGCGGCCCTGGGCTCGCCCTTCAGGTTGGCGATCACGTTCAGGTTGCAGTGCGAGTGGCCGGCGCGCAGATCGAGGGCGCAGGCGCCCGGGATCACGCTGGTCTTGGGCAATGAGGCTCCCGACGCGCCGCCGGTGGCGACGAGCGTCAGGGCAAGCGACGAGGCGACGACCGCCCCGGCGATGGTCAGGTGACGAAGACGCATGCGCACTCTCCCCCGGCGGCTGGCCGCCGATCGCAGTTCCCGTTGACGCGATCCGCACTCCCCCTGCGTCTCGCTCTACCTGGAACTAAGTATCACATGCGCCTAAAGGACGCGGATGAAGACGAGGTCGAAGTCGGTCTCCCAGTTGGTGCCGTCCTTGGCGGCCTCCCAGCGCGCGTCGATCCTGTTGCCGTCCTCGCTGATCTTGCCCTTGAAGCGCTGCGAGAAGGGCTCGCCATCGCGCCAGAACCTGAACTCGCCACCGCCGATCGACATCTCGTAGACCCGGCAGACGTTGCGGTCGTCCGTGTAGAGCTGGAAGTAGCGCCCGTTGGCGGCGTCGCAGCCGATCACGCAGACGGCGTCGGGGGCCTCGGGCATCTCGACCCGCGAGCGCTCCACCAGAAGCTGCTGATCGGAGCCCTCGAGCCACTCGTAGGTGATCTCCGCGTCGCCGGGCCAGGGCGGCCCCCCGGGAGGCGTCGCCTCCACCTTCCAGGTCCCGACCAGAACCTCCAGTTCCTTGAGTGCGTCGCCCGCTGTCGGCTGATCAAGCGCCATCGCTTCCCTCCTGTCCTTGTCAGGCGGCCGTCGGCTGTCGCTGGGCCGCTTCGAGCATCTGCAGGTCATGTGAGCAGAAGAGCGTCACCTCGTCGCCGTGATCGCGCTGCAGCTCGCGCAGACGCTCCTGGTTACGGTGACGCGCCTTGCCGTCGTGCTGGTTGATCGTCTGGAAGAGGCGCATGCCCGGCGGGCAGCGGCGCGGCGTCTCGATCTCGCCGGCGTAGAAGAAGGCGTCGCCGCAGTGGAGCAGCCAGCCGTCCGCGGTGTTGATCGCGACGCCGCAGTGGCCCGCGGTGTGGCCGGGGAGCGGGATCATCGCGATCTCCGCGTCGAGGTGGGGGAGGAGGCGGACGCTCTCGAAGCCGAACCAGCTGTCGCCGCCCGCGCCGTGCTCGACCCAGATCGGGCTCAGGCCCCACTGCTCCGAGATGTAGCGGGCGCGCTCCTTCAGCGACGGCGAGCGCGCCGCAGCGAGCTCGGCCGCGAAGACGTGGATCTGGGCGTCCGGGAAGTCGCCGATGCCGCCCGCGTGGTCGAGGTCGAGATGGGTGGTGACGATGTGGCGGACGTCGGCCGGATCGTGGCCCAGCGCCTCGACCTGGCGGATCGCGGTCTCGCGCTCCTCGCAGCGCGGAGCGACCAGCGCGCGGAAGGGCTGGCCGAGGCGCTTCGGATTCGCGCTGTCGCCCAGCCCGAAGCCGGTGTCGACCAGGACGAGCTCGCCGCCGGCCTCGATCAGCAGGCAGTGGGCGACGACCGTCGTCGTCTCCAGCAGTCCGCCCGAGCCGGCGAGCAGACGCGCTCCCCTCGGGCACATCGTTCCGCAGTTGAGGTGCTCGACCTCGATGGGGCGAGCCTATTCAAGCGCCGCGCTCAGCGCTTGCGAGAGCTGATCCGTTTGCCTGAGAACCTGCTGAGAGATACTCCAGCCATGAACGAGGGACGAGAGCAGGCGACCGCGAGGGAGATCGTCGATCGCAGCCTCTACATGGTGCTGGCCACCGCCGACCGCAGCGGGCAGCCGTGGGCGACGCCGGTCTACTTCGCGCATCGCGACTACCGGGAGTTCTTCTGGGTTTCAGAGCCGGAGGCGGCCCACTCGGTCAACCTCCGCGACCGCCGCGAGGTGGGGATCGTGATGTTCGACTCGAGCGTGCCGATCAACAGCGGCCAGGGTGTCTACGTCTCAGGTGTCGCGCGCGAGCTGCCCGCTCACGAGACGGCCGAGGGCCTCGAGATCTTCAGCGCGCGCACGGCCGAGCATGGCGGTGACGAGTGGTCGGAGGAGGACATCCGCCCCCCGTCTCGCCACCGCCTCTTCCAGGCGACCGCCGAGGCGGTCTACGTGCTCGACGAGCACGATCATCGCGTTCAGGTCAGCCTTTGAAGGCAGTCGTGATGCGGGACCACGGCGGTCCTGAGGTGCTCGCCGTGCAGGAGGTCGAGCGCCCCGTCCCGGCTCCGAATGAGCTGCTGATCGAGACCGAGGTGGCAGGGGTGAACCCGGTCGACACGCAGGTGCGAGCCGGGGCGTGGGTGCCGGAGGAGATGGGCGAGCCGCCGATGATCCTGGGATGGGACGTCGCCGGCACGGTGACACAGATCGGCGAGCAGGTCTCCGGGTTCGAGCGCGGGGAGCGGGTGTTCGGCATGCCCCGCTTTCCCGGCCCCGGACGCTGTGACGCCGAGTATGTCGTCGCCTTCCCCGGTGAGATCGCCCGTGCGCCGGACGCACTCAGCAACGAGCAGGCCGGCGCCCTTCCATTGGCCGGCCTGACCGCTTGGCAGGCCCTCGTTGACACGGCCGAGGTGAAGGACGGGGATCGTGTCCTGGTCCAGGCGGCAGCCGGCGGCGTCGGGCACCTCGCCGTGCAGATCGCCAAGGCGCGCGGCGCGCATGTGATCGGTACGGCTCGCGTCGAGAAGCATGACTTCCTCCGCACGATCGGGGTGGACGAGCCGGTGGACTACACCGCCGGGCCGCTGGAGGATGCCGTCTCCGACGTCGACGTGGTCGTCGAGTTGGCGAGTGAGGACGACGCCGGCCTGCTCTCCTCGCTTGCGACGCTGAGAGAAGGTGGCGTGCTGGTCGTGATCGCCGGCGACCTCAGCGCGGAGGTCTCCGGCGCGGCGGCGAAGCAGGCCAAGCGCGCCATCGAGATGTTGGTGTCGCCCGATCGCGCCGGACTCGAATCTCTCGCCGCGCTCGCCGACGACGGCAAACTCGACGTAGTGCTCGAAGAGACCTTCCCCCTCGCCCAGGCCGCCGAGGCGCACCAGCGCCTCGAGGACGGCCGGGCCAAGGGGAAGATCGTGCTGACCGTCTAGACGAGCTAGTCGGCGCGCTGATAGACCTGAACCCGGACGCCGTCCGGGCCGACCCCCTCGTCCCTGACGAGGTTCAGCTTGATCCGGTCGATCCCGTCGGGAAAGAGCCGCTTGCCCGCGCCGAGGATGGTGGGGAAGACCATCAGGCGCAGCTCGTCCACCAGGTCGTTCTCGAGCAGGGTGTTGACGAGGGTGCCGCTGCCGGCGACCAGGATGTTCCCGTCGGTCTCGTCGCGGAGCTTGCGCAGCTCCTCCGGGACGTTCTCGGAGATCACGGTGGTGTTCTCCCAGGACGGGTCGGTGAGCGTGGTGGAGACCAGGACCTTCCGCCCCTTGTTGATCTTGTCGGCGAAGTCTCCCTCGCGCGACGGCCATGCGTCGGCGAAGCCCTCGTAGGTCACCCGTCCGAGCAGCTGGACGTCGGCGTCCATCAGCTCTTCCATCTTGAACTTGTCGCCCTCGTCGCCGCGGTTGTACTCGAAGCTCCAGCCGCCGTGCTCGAAGTCCTCGGACCCGCCCGGGTCCTCGATCACCCCGTCGACCGAGATGAACTCCGTAACAACGATCCTCCCACTCATTTCTTCCTCCTGTTCGTTTTCGAAGTCGCCCTGTAAGACGGGTTGTGGCGCCGGAATTAATCGGCCGCCAGCCGCTCGGCCATCCGATCGAAGAAGCCGCCCCAGCCCTCCTGGGCGCGCCGGTAGGCATCGGCCGGCATGTGGCCGCCGGACTGCGTGAAGCGCATCTCGGTACGCGTGCCGCCGAGGTCGCTGAGTTCGACGGTGCAGAGGTCGTAGACGTCCTCGCCGGGCTGGTCGGAGACCGTGAAGGAGAGCTTCTCGGGCTCACTCACCTCGAGGTACTCGCCGTCCCAGTGGATCACGTGGTCGTCGGGCCCGCGCATCACGGCCGTCCACTTGCCACCCTCGCGCACGTCCATCGCGATCTCGTCGAGCGCGATCACGTACTCGGGCCCGCCGTACCAGTCGGCGAACGCCTCGGGCTCGGTCCACTCGCGCCAGACCCGCTCGCGCGGCGCGTCGAAGGTCCAGGTCATGTCGATGTCGGGCTTGTCAGCCACGCAGGCGATCCTCCATCCGCTCGAAGCCGCGCTCCCAGAAGCTGCGGTAGCCCTCGATCCACTCGGCCGCCTCCTTCAGGGCTGCTCCGTCGATGCGCGAGGGGCGGAGCTGCCCGGTGCGCCCACGGGTGATCAGCCCGGCGCCCTCCAGCACCTTGAGGTGCTTGGAGACCGCCTGGACGCTGACCGGGAAGGGCTCGGCCAGCTCGCCGACCGTGGCCTCGCCATGCGAGAGGCGCGCGAGGATCGCCCGGCGGGTGGGGTCCGCCAGGGCGGCGAAGGTGCGATCGAGCTGAGCTGTCGTCATCGGGTCGAGTATTTAACCAGATGGTTGAATAGTCGCCTTGCTATTAGTTGAGATCGACGTCACATCGTGGCCGCCAATCTCGTCAAAGGCGTAAAAGCAAATCCCGAGGGGGTACAGAATGTCCCAGCCAGAGCAGACCAAGGAACTTCCGATCGATGAGCTGCGCTCGCAGCTCCAGGGCGAAGTGATCGCTCCTGACGACGGCGGCTACGACGACGCCCGCCAGGTGTTCTTCAAGGGCTTCGACCGCACGCCCATCGCGGTGGCGCGGGCCGCGAACGACGACGACGTCGCCAAGGTCGTCAACACCGCCCGCGAGGCCGGCCTCGAGCTGGCCGTGCGCAGCGGCGGCCACAGCTGGGCCGGCCACGGCACGATCGGCGGCGGCGGCCTGGTCCTGGATTTGTCGGCCATGAGGTCACTCGACATCGACGTCGACAACCGGACCGTCTGGGTCGAGACCGGGATCACCGCGGGCGAGTTCACCAACGCGACCGGCGAGCACGGCCTGGTCACGGGGCTCGGCGATGCCGGCTCCGTCGGTCTCGGCGGCATCACCCTCGCCGGGGGCATCGGCTTCCTGGCGCGAAAGAACGGGCTGACGATCGACGACCTGCTGGCGGCCGACGTGGTGACGGCGGACGGCGAGCTGGTCCGCGCGAGCGAGGGCTCCGAGCCGGACCTGTACTGGGCGATCCGCGGCGGCGAGGGCAACTTCGGGGTCGCCACCCGCCTCAAGCTCCGCCTGCACGAGATCTCGGAGATCGTCGGCGGGATGCTGGTGCTGCCGGGGACGCCCGAGGTGATCACCGGCTTCCTCGACGCCGCCGATCAGGCGCCGGAGGAGCTCTCGACGATCGCCAACGTGATGATCGCTCCGCCGATGCCCTTCCTTCCCGAGGAGGCACACGGCCAGCCGATCCTGATCGGCCTGATGGCCTACGTCGGGCCGGTCGATCAGGCCGACGGCGTGCTCGCGCCCTTCCGCGCGCTCGCCGATCCGTATGCGGACATGCTGCGGCCGATGCGCTATCCGGAGCTCTACGAAGGACCGGAGCAGGCGGCGAACTTCGCCACCGGCTCCAATTTCTTCACGGACTCCCTCGAGCCGGGCGGCGCCGAGGCGATCCTCGAGGAGCTCCCCAAGTCCACGGCGATGATGAAGGTCGTCCAGATGCGGGTACTCGGCGGCGCCTTCGGCCGGGTGCCCAACGACGCGACCGCCTTCGGGCATCGCGACAGCGGCCTCTTCGTCAACGCCGCGGCGATGTACGGGGACGCGGCCGAGACGGAGACCCACGAGGCCTTCGTCAACGGCCTCGCGAATGCGCTCGGCAAGAACGGGGCGGGCGGCTACGTCGGATTCATGGGCGAGGAGGACGAGGCGACGCTGCGCGCCGCCTACCCGGGCGGGACCTGGGACCGCCTCCGCGAGCTGAAGGGCCGCTACGACCCGGACAACCTCTTCCGGCTCAACCACAACATCCCGCCGGCCTAGGCTCGCCCGGGCTCAGCCCGGCGGGCCGCCGTGCCAGCCCGAGATCGCGCTCGCCAGGGAGATGGCGAGCGCGACGCCCGTGCCCAGCGAGGCGGCGACCAGGATGCCGCGCAGCCCCGAGCCGGGGACCCGCGGGGCGCGAGCGCCGCGCCGGTAGCCGGGCAGCGAGCGGAGCATGTGCGGGAGGTGCCAGAGGAAGTGGATGCCGAAGACCGCGGCCCAGGCGATGAAGGAAGCCTTGTGGAGGAAGAGGAGCTGATCGGACTTGTGGCCGAGGGCGAGGAGCAGGACGCCGGTGACGAAGATCCCGATGGTGGTCAGGACCAGGACGGGGGCCATCAGGCGCAGCGCCGGGGGCGGCGGGCCCTTCTCGACGTACGGACGTGAATGGGTGTAGTAGCGGGCGAAGCGGTAGCCCGTGCTGGCGAGCTTGAGCAGCACGGGCGGGATCAGCACCAGCCCGATGATCATGTGCACGCTGAGCAGCGAGCCCATCGCCAGCAGCGTGATCCCCTCCGCCATCAGCAGCAGGGTGAGCACGATCCCCGCTCCGATCGTCAGGGCCTCGTTTCCGTCGGTGCCGCCGAGGCGGCCCAGGCGGCGGCGCTCGATCGCGACCGGGCGCGTCGTTCCGGCATAGGTCTCCACGCGCCGGATGGTCGCCCGGCCCGGTCAGCCCGGCCTAAGAGGGCGGTTAGAGACCTCTTAGATTCGGATTCGAGAGTCGAACTAGCCCGCGGGCGCCGGGTCGTAGGGCAGCGGGCCGGCGCGGAGCAGGCGCTCGACGATCTCGGAGAGCTCCCCCTCGTGGGTGCGGATCAGCTCGTCGGCCGCGGCGGGCAGGGCCTCGCTCAGCGTCCGCTCGCTCGCGTCGTCCAGCGGGATGTTGTCGTGGAGCGGGACCTGCAGGCGGAAGTAGCGCGGGCCGTGGCCGAGGTCCGCGGCGTGGATGTGAGGGTCGTCGGGGTGGTTGAGGAGGGTGTGGGCCCAGTGGTCGGCGCCGTCGGCGGAGCCGCCGAGCGCCGCGCCGAGGACCGGCGGCTCGCCGCCGTGGGGCAGCACCCAGCCCAGCTTCCCCCAGCGGCGGACCTGCTCCTGGGGGTAGCCCTGCTCATGGAGGCCGGTCCCGAGGGAGACCACCAGCAGGTCGTCCTGGTCGAGGTGGTGGGGGTCGTCGCCGAAGCGCTTCAGGGCCTCCACGATCGCCACGATCACCGGATTGGCGGCGAAGACGCCGCCGTCCACCAGCGCGCTGCCGTCCAGCTCGTGCGAGGGGAAGTAGGTCGGGGCGGCGGAGGTGGCGAGGCCGGCGTCCGTGATCGGGCGGTTGCGGTCCGACTCCGGCGACTCCCGCGCCCGCCAGCGCTTGAAGAAGTAGGGCTCGCGGTTGGTCATGTCGTAGGAGCAGACGATCAGCTCGCGGAGCGCGTGCTGGAGGTCGCCGGCGCCCAGCCGCCTCTCGATCGCCTCCTGCAGGGGATCGAGCGTGTATTTCGGGCCGAGCCAGCCCCAGAGCGTCCGCAGCCTCTGCCAGAGGCTGCGGTGGAAGATCCGCGGCCCGTCCTCGACGTAGAAGCCGGCCAGCTCCTCGCCGCTCACCGCCGGCCGCTCCGGCTGGGCGGGGTCGGGCGCGGTCAGGCTGAGCGCGACCAGGCCGCCGGTCGAGGTCCCGGCGAACATCTGGAAGTAGTCGGCGGCGCGAGCCTGGGGCCCGGCCTCGGCCTGCAGCCGCCGCTCGAGCTCCGCGATCACCAGCGCCGGGATCAGCCCGCGGATTCCGCCCGCCGTCGACGCAGAGGATGCGGAACCTGTCGGTCGGCTGTCCTTCGGGAGCCACCTATGCAGATAATCGCGAAGCGAGGCAGACTGCAACTACGGACGAAGGCAACGCGTTGTCCCGACTGATCCCTGCTGGAGACACTCAGCTCTACGCCATCGATGCCCCGGGTGGCACGCCTCCTCTGCTCTTCCTCAGCGGCGGCTTCGGCACGGTGCAGAGCTGGAGCCGCGTCATCCGCCGCCTCTCCGGGAAGTACCGCACGGTGCGGTTCGATGCGCGGGCGCGCGGGAAGTCGGGCAGATCGGCCGACTACTCCGTCCGGGCGGCGGTCTCCGACATCGGGAGCGTCATCGACGCAACCCACATCGAACGTCCGATCCTCGTCGGGTGGTCTTATGGCGCCACGATTGCGGTGCGATACGCGGCCGAGCACCCCGAGCAGGTCGGCGGATTGGTGCTCGTCGACGGCGCCTACCCGATCGCCATGTTCGACGAGGCCGGAAAGGAGAAGGTCCGAGCGCAGTTCCGCCGGCTGGGGTGGATGATGCGCATCGCGGCGGCGCTCGGCCGCTCGGCGAAGATGTCTCCGGCCGAGTCCGCGGACGTCGTGATCGAGATGGACGCCGTCAACGGCGAGCTCGGGCCCGACTTCGCGGCGCTGGAGTGCCCGACGGTGTTCGTCGTCGGCACCGGAGCCCACTCGGGGGCCACCGAGGAGGAGATGCGCACGGTGCGCGCCGCCGTCGCCGACGCCGAGGAGAGCAACGAGCGCGTGTCCGTATTCGCAACGACGCCCCACAAGCACACGCAGATCCTCAACAAGGCCCCCGACGCCGTGGTCGCCGCGATCGAGGAAGTCATCCACCGGTCTTCCTGACTGCGATGAGTTTCCGGTCCCCGCAACGTCAATAGATCGAAACGGAAAGGAGCCCGATGCAGATCCGAACCGGCATATGCACCAGTCTCGACGGCTACATCGCCACGCCTGACGGGCTGCCGGTCCAGCTCTCGGACCCGGAGTTCGATCCGGTGGCCTACGGCTTCGAGGATCTCCAGTCGGAGTGCGAGGCCGTGCTGATGGGAATCACCACGTTCGGCCTGGCGCTCAACGCCGACCCGTGGCCGTGGTCGGACGTCGACGTGCTGGTGCTCGGCTCGGAGCGACCACCGGGTACCCCGGACGAAGTGGTGGTGGACGGCGACCCGGCGCGGCTGCTGGAGCGCGTCCGCCAGACGGACCCCGACGGCGAGGTTCACCTGATCGGCGGCCCCAAGACCATTCAGGCCTACCGCGAGCTCGACGTGATCGACGAGTTCGGGTTCGTCGTTCTCCCCATCCTCGTCGGGGAGGGCATGCAGCTCACGCCCTCGTTTCATCCCGGCGATCGGCTGACCCTGAAGAGCGAGCGGGCGCTGCCCGGCGGCGCCGTCGAGATCCTCTACGGGGCACCGTGAGCTGCGAGTAATCTCAGCGCGTGAACTTCGAGACCAGCGTCCTGATCGAGCGGCCGATCGAGGCGGTCTTCGACTACGTCTCGGACCCGACCACCTTCCCGCGCTGGAACTCCGCCGTCCAGTCGGTGCGAGAGACCTCGCCGGGCGCCGACGGCGTCGGAGCCACCTACCGGATGGAGCGTGAGCTGCCCAGCGGCGGGGCGGAGAACGACCTCGAGGTCGTCGAGGTGAACCGCCCCTCGCTGTTCGTGATCCGAACGACCTCCGGGCCCACGCCGTTCCAGTACCGGTATGTCCTCACCGACGAAGGTGGCGGGACGCAGCTGCAGCTGGCGGCCGAGGTCGAGCTCGGAGGCCTCGCCGGCGCCCTCGGCCCGATCGCCTCGCGCGCGGTGAAGCGCGGCGTGGACTCGAACTTCGCCGACCTGAAGCGGATTCTCGAGGCCTCGTAGGGCCCAGAACGCGATACGGTGGGCCGATGGGGGCCCGGCGGGCACTTCCCGCGCTTCTCGGACTGTTGGCGGCTTTGATGCTGGCGCCGCTCGCCGCGGCCGCTGACGCCGCCACCCAGACGATCCCCTTCCTGCCGACCGGCTCGCTCAGCACGCCGCGCGACGGCCCCGCGGCGGCGCCGCTTCCCGACGGGCGAGCGCTGGTGGCCGGCGGCTACGACGGCGCCGTCTACCTGAAGAGCGCCGAGGTGTTCAATCCGCTCACCGGGACGTTCAGCCCGGTGGGCTCCCTGGGGAGCTTTCGCTACGGACCGGTGGCGGCGCCGCTCAAGGACGGGCGGGTGCTGGTCGCCGGTGGCCACGATGGCGTCAGCGCCCTGAAGAGCGCGGAGATCTTCGATCCGAAAACCGGCGCCTTCAGCGGCGGGGTGGGCCAGATGGGCACTCCCCGCATCTTCGCGGCGGCCGCCCCCTTGCCCGACGGACGGGTGTTGGTCGCCGGCGGCGACAACGGCGGGACTCAGGTCAACACGGCCGAGGTCTACGACCCGGCCACGAACAGCTGGAGCAAGGTGGGCTCGATGGCGAGCAAGCGCGTGGGGCTGGCCGCGGCGGCGCTCCCGGACGGGCGCGTGCTGGTCACGGGCGGCTACAACGGCTCCAACTACACGGCGAGCGCCGAGACCTTCAATCCCTCCACCAACACCTTCAGCGCGGTCGGCTCGATGGGGACCGCCCGCGGCTTCCTCGGCGCCTCTCCTCTTCCGGACGGCCGGGCCCTGATCGCGGGCGGATACAGCGGCACGGTCGACACCAACACGACCGAGCTCTTCGACCCCACCACCAACGCGTTCAGCTCCGCTGGGATCGCCAAGCTGCTCGAAGCGCGGGAGGACGATCCGATGGCGCTGCTCGGCACCGGCCAGGTCCTGGTCGCCGCCGGCTACCACGGCGGCATCACCCTGAAGAGCGCCGAGCTCTTCGCGACCCCGAACTCCTTCGCCACCAACTTCAAGGGGACCAAGCTGACCGCCACGGTCTCCTCGGCCGGGGTCCTGTCGGTCGTCGACGCAGGCAAGGGCGCCAAGTCCACCGCGCTCGCCGCCAAGAAGAAGAAGAAGAAGACGAAGCGGAAGAAGCTGCTCCGGCCCACGCAGGTCGCCGGGGGCCCGGGGACGATCACGCTCCGGCTGAGGCTCACCGGGGCGGCCAAGGCGAAGCTCCGCCGCAAGGGCCACGTCAAGGTCAGGGCGCGCATAACCTTCAGCCCCTCGGCGGGCTTCGACCGGACGGTCGACACCAAGCTGAAGCTGAAGGCGAAGAAGAAGAGGAAGAAGCGCTAGCCCGCCGTGGGCGATGAGTTCGCCGGCCCGGCGACGTCATATCGGGTGTGAAAGAGCTACGCGAGGCACTTAAGGGCGACGTCCTGGTCGAGGGCGACCCCGAGTACGAGAAGGCGCGCTCTCCTTCAACCTGCTGATCGACCGCCGCCCGGCCGTGATCGCCCGCTGCGTCGATGCCGACGACGTCGCCGCCGCGCTCGCCTACGGCCGGAGAACGGGCTCGAGATCGCGGTGCGGGGAGGAGGCCACAACCCCGCCGGCCACTGCGCGGTCGACGACGGCCTGGTCATCGACCTGACCAAGATGCGCACGGTCGAGGTCGACCCCGGCGAGCGGGTCGCCCGCTCCGGCGGCGGCGCCACCTGGCTCGACTTCGACCAGGCGGCCCAGGCCCACGGCCTGGTCACCCCCGGTGGCGTGGTCGGCTCGACCGGCGTCACCGGCCTCGCCCTCGGCGGCGGCATCGGCCACCTCACCGCCCAGTACAGCCTCACCTGCGACAACCTGCTCGGCGCGACGGTGGCGACCCCGGCGGAGGGGATCGTCCGCACCGAGGACGCCGGCCATGAGGAGCTCCTCTGGGGCCTGCGCGGCGGCGGCGGCAACTTCGGCGTCGTGACCGAGCTTCGGATGCGGCTCCATCCTCTCGAGCGGGTCGTCGGCGGCCGGCTCGAGTACGAGGGGGAGGGGGTCGCCGGAGCGCTGCGGGCCTTCCGCGACGCCGTCGCGGCCGCCGGCACCGACCTCAGCATCCAGGCCCAGCTCTCCGCCACCGAGGACCTCACGCTGAAGCTGGTCGTGGTCCCCTGCTACACGGGCGAGGGGGAGGAGCCGGCCGAGCTCGCCGGGCTGCGCGCGGCCGGCGGCCTCGTCACCGACAAGGTCCGGCCCCAGGGCTTCCTCGACCAGCAGCTCATCTTCAATCCCGGCTACGGCGTCGACCGCAACTACTGGAAGGGGCACTTCGTCCGCGAACTCCCCGACGAGCTGATCGACCAGCTGATCGAGCGCATGAGCGCTCTCGGCCGCGTGCCGGGAGCGATCCTCTTCGAGTCTCTCCACGGCGCCCCGAAGGAGGTCGACCCCGACAGCGCCGCACTCGGCTACCGCGATGCCGCCTTCAACGTCAGCGTGATGGCGAGCTGGCTCGACCCGGCCGACGACGACGAGGAGATCGCCTGGGCCCGCGAGACCGCCGCCGCCCTCGAGCCCTGGTCGACGAGCGGCGGCTACGCCAACTACATGCAGGCGGACGAGCCGATCGAGCGAGTGCGGGCCGCCTTCGGCCCGGAGAGCTTCGACTCGCCTCCAGGCGCTCAAGTCCCGCTACGACCCCGGCAACGTCCTGCGCCGAAACCAGAACATCCCGCCGGCCGACCCGACTACCTGAAGGCGCTCTCGACCGAGGCGCCGATCCCGATCATCCCCGGCCCGGCGTGGGCGCCGAGCACCGGGCCGACCTCCGAGACGAACAGGGGGTCGCGGCCGAAGATCGGCCGGCACGCCTCCACCAGGCGCTCGGCGGATTCGGGGTCGCGGATGTGCTGCACCACCCAGGCGTCCGCTCCCTCGTCGTGTCGCCGGCGCGCGTAGTCGATCAGCCGCTCCACGGCGCGCGATCGGGTGCGGACCTGGCAGACGGGGGTCACCTCGTCGGCGAAGGTGAGGATCGGCTTGATCTTCAGGGTGGTTCCGATCGCCGCCCGCGCCGCTCCGATCCGCCCGCCCCGCCGCAGGTACTCGAGCGTGTCGAGCGAGAACCAGATCCCCCCGCTGTCCCGCGCCAGCTCGCTCTGTCGGACGACGTCGTCGGGGCTCGCTCCGCCGCTCGCCGCGGTCATCGCCGCGAGCAGGACCATCCCGGTTCCACCGGCCGCGCTGCGGCTGTCGACGGTGCGGATGCGCTCCCCGCCCTTGCCCTCGCGGGTGAGCCGCTCGATCGCCTGCTTCGCGGAGTCGAGCGTTCCTGAGATCCCGGCCGAGATGTGCACCGAGACGATCTCCCGCCCGGCCTCGAGCAGCGGCTCGTAGACCGCGATGAAGTCGCCGACCGAGGGCTGCGAGGTGGTCACGGCCTCGCCGCTCGCCCGCAGCCGCGCGTAGAAGTCGTCGTAATCGGTGATCTCCGACTCGCGCTCCTGCGTGCCATTCATCCCCACGTAGAGGCTGACCAGCCGAACGCCGTGCCGCTCGGTCAGCTCGGGGGGCAGGTAGGAGGTGGTGTCGGCGACGATCGCCGGCCCGGTGTTGGTTTCCATGACGCTCTGCTCGGGACGGTGGACTAGCCCTTCCGGAGCTTCACCTTCCGAGTGGTCGTGGTCGGGCTCGCGCCGCCGGCGGTGTAGGTGAACTTCGCCGGCGGGACGCTGAAGTCGTCCGCCACCAGCGAAAGCCTGCTCACCAACGCATCCATGCGAGTCCCCTCCGATCCCCTGGGCTGAATGTTGGGGGCGAGCTTACCGCCCAGCGGACTGGCCCTGATCGAGCACGCCCTCGCAGAAGTCCCGCAGGGCGGCGGCGAACTCATCGCTGGCGGACGGCGACTTGGCGACGCTCGTCCTTCGCGCATCCGGCATGGCCCGGGCCGCGTCCTCATAGCCCTCCTCCGTGAACACCAGGCACCCCTCGTGTTTTGCGAGCAGGATCGGAACGTCGAGTTGCTCCAGGTGCTCACCGATCGGCTCCGGCCGCTCGACGTTCGCCTCCCAGACCTGCGACGCGATCTCCATCGGGGGGAACCGCGCGACTATCCGCTCGGACGTCTCCTCGTCGAACCCGCCCTGCGTGAACTGCGTCATCCCGTAGCGGACGAACGAGTCGAAGTCGCTGCGCAGCAGCTGCGACATCGCCGCTGTCACCTCCTTGTTCACCGCCGGCCGCGCTCCCTCCTGTTGGTAGCCGAGCGACGCGTGGCCGAGCGCGACTCCGAGCACCGGCTCCGGCCGGGCGACGGCGACGCGCGCGGCGGTCGCCGTGCCCCAGGCGTCGCCGACGACGAAGTAGGAGTCCCAACCGAGCCTGTCGACCTCCTCCAGCGCGCGCTCCACGACCAGCTCGCGATTGAAGCCGGCCGGATCGCCGCCGGGCATCGGCTCGTCCCCGACTCCCGGAGCATCGAAGCTCGCGACCTCAGCCCACTCGGCGAGCTGCGGAGCGATCGCCCACTCCACCTCGGTGAACTGGGGACAGAGGAGCAGGCGGGCCCGGGCCACGGCTCAGAGCCCGAGCTCGCGCACGCCGGGCTCGTTCCAGCCCAGGTGGTGCGCCAGCTCGTGCTTCACCACCCGCTCGACCTGCGCCCGCAGCAGGCCCGGGTCGTGCCCGAAGTCGCGCTCCAGCGTGTCCTGGTAGATCACGATCCGGTCGGGATAGATGTCGCGGGCGACCGTGCCGCCCATGTACATCCCGTAGGCGCGGTGCTGTTCGCCGAGCTGCGAAATCACCACCGGCGTGTCGGCCAGCAGCGCCTGGAACTCCGGCGGCAGGTTGTCGATCGCCTCGATCACCAGCAGGTCGAACTCGCTCGGCGGATAGTCAGGAGCCGGCAGAGCGGCAAGCGCCTCACTCCGATCGACGAGCTTCCGGAACTCGGGCTCGGGCATCTCCCTGCCGATCGCCATCGTCGTCAACCAGGCGAGGACCAGCACGATCGCGACCGCCCCGACCAGGATCGTCAGCAGCCCGCCGAGGTGGGCGAAGGACGGGGGGTTGAGAAACAGCAGCAGGCACCCGGCGAGGAAGGCGGCGAAGGCCGCGGCGCGGAGCGGAGGAACGAGGATCTCCCTCATGGCGTTGAGGTTAGGGAGGCGTGATACTCGCTGGGATGTCGAGGGAGAACGCGGAGCTGGTCCTGGAGATGTATGAGCGCTTCAATGCCCGCGACCTCGACGGGGCGCTCGCACTGATCGACGAGGAGGTCGAGGTCGAGTCGCGCCTGGTGGCGATGGAGGGCGGCTACCACGGTCACGAGGGCCTGCGCCGCTGGTGGAGCGACCTGCTCGACTTCATCCCCGACTACCGCGGCGAGGTCGAGGAGGTCCACGATCTCGGCGAGATCGCCCTCGCTCACGCCTGCGGGCTTGGGCACGGCGCCGCCAGCGCCACGCCCGTGGTCGACTGGTTCTGGCACCCGATCCGCTTTCGCGACGGCAAGTGCGTCTGGTGGCGCAACTGCGCCACCGAGGAGGAGGCTCTCGAGTCGATCGGCTGGCGCTGAGCGTCGGTCGGCACTCGGCGGCAGGCGTAAAGTGAGCGGCTTGGCCGCCGACTCGCCCGCCGAGAGCACCCCACCACCGAACGCCCCGCCGGCGGAGCCGCATCCGCCCGGCTGGCGCGTCCACCCGGCGCCCGACGGCCGCGGCGCCCCGCCGCCTCCCAAGCCGCCGATGATCCCGCGGAGCAGGATGTGGATCGCGTTCCTGCTCGGCCTGCTCGCGGTGAACCTGTTGATCTCCTTCCTGACCAGCGGCGCGCCGGACCGCCCGCGCGTCCCCTACCAGCCCTTCTTCGTAAACCAGGTCCAGGCGCAGAACGTCAGCGAGATCAACTCGAAGGGCGACTCGATCGAGGGGCAGCTGAAGAACGAGACCTCATACGACCCGCCCGGCGATGACAAGCCGTTCCAGGTGACGAAGTTCAAGACCGAGGTCCCGTCCTTCGTCGACCACGCGCAGCTCACCAACATCCTCACCCAGGCGGGCGTGTCGATCAACGCCGAGCCGCCGGACTCCGGCCGCTCGGTCTTCTGGACCCTCGTCCTCGGCTTCCTGCCGTGGCTGCTGATCATCGGCTTCTTCATCTGGATCGCCCGGCGCCAGGCGGGCGCGGGAGGGGGCGGCATCCTCGGCGGCTTCGGCCGCACCAACGCCCGGCGCGTCAACCCGGATGAGGAGCAGCGCGTCAACTTCGAGGACGTCGCGGGCATCGACGAGGCCGAGGACGAGCTGGTCGAGATCGTCGACTTCCTCCGGAACCCGGGGCGCTACACGAAGGTCGGGGCGCGGATCCCGCACGGCGTCCTGCTCTACGGCCCGCCCGGAACCGGCAAGACGCTGCTCGCCCGAGCCGTCGCCGGCGAGGCGCACGCCGCCTTCTTCCACCTCTCGGCCTCGGAGTTCGTCGAGGCGATCGTGGGAGTGGGGGCCTCCCGCGTCCGCGACCTCTTCAAGCAGGCCAAGGAGGCGGCGCCGGCGATCATCTTCATCGACGAGCTCGACGCGATCGGCCGCTCGCGCTCGGGCAACTACGCGGGCATCAGCGGCGGCAACGACGAGCGCGAGCAGACGCTCAACCAGATCCTCACCGAGATGGACGGCTTCGAGCCCGGCACCAACGTGATCGTCCTCGGCGCGACGAACCGCCCCGAGATCCTCGACCCGGCCCTGCTTCGCCCCGGCCGCTTCGACCGCCGCATCGCGGTCAACCCGCCTGATGCGCCCGGCCGGGTCGAGATCCTCAAGATCCACACCAAGGACGTGCCGCTGGCCGATGACGTCGACCTGGATCGGATCGCCGCCTCCATCCCGGGCTCCACCGGCGCCGACATCGCCCTGCTCGTCAACGAGGCAGCCCTGACCGCCGCCCGCAACGACCACACCAAGGTCGAGCAGAGCGACTTCACGGAATCGATCGAGAAGATCCTGCTCGGCGCAGAGCGCCAGATCGTGATGACCGACGAGGACCGCAAGCGCACCGCCTACCACGAGTCCGGCCACGCCTTGGTCGGAATGCTCACCCCGGGCGCGGACCCGGTGCGGAAGATCTCGATCATCCCGCGCGGCCAGGCCCTCGGCGTCACGCTCAGCACCCCGGAGAGCGACCGCTACAACTACCGCCGCGAGGAGCTCCTGGCCCAGATCAAGGTCGCCCTCGGCGGCCGCGCCGCGGAGAAGGTCATCTTCGACGACCTGAGCACCGGGGCCGAATCCGACATCCAGAACCTCACCCAGGTAGCCCGCGGCATGGTCGGCCGCTGGGGCATGAGCGAAGCAATCGGCCCAATCGCCGTCACCGACGGCCGCGCCGGGGGACCGCTTCTGCCCGGCGCGCAGCCTGCCTCGGAGCCGACCCAGGAGCTGGTCGACCAGGAGGTGCGGCGCATCGTGGACGAGTCGGAGCGGGACGTGGTCGAACTGCTCACCCGGGAGCGCGACCGGCTCGAGTCCTTGGCGAACGCGCTGCTGGAGCGCGAGACGCTCGACCAGCCGGAGGCGTATGAGGTCGCCGGTGTCCCCCTGCTGGACGGCGACGCCGCCGAGCCGGCGGAGGCCGCGGCGACGCCGTAGGCGTCCTCCGCATCGAGGCAACATGCGGCCGACATGGCTTCAACCCCCAACATGGTGGGGGGTTTGGAGGAAGGTGCCTTCTAGGAAAACCGAAGGTCACAGGTTCGAACCCTGTCGGGCGCGCTCTAGAAAGCCCAGCTCTTGACCGCGCGCACCCGGTCGGGGTAAGTTGACTCAGATAGGCCCCTCTTGTCCGAGTGGGCCGCGAGAACGGCCAAAGGTGAGACGCCGTGACTCTGGTCACCCTCTCGGCAACTTACGGCGCCGGGGGAAGCGTGGTTGGACCCGCCCTCGCGCGGCGGCTGAGGGTGCCGTTCGTGGACCGCCTGATCCCCTCCGAGGTCGCTAGCGGTCTCAGCGCACGGCTCGCTGCAGCGCATGAGCGTGACGAGCACTCGCAGGGGGTGGCCGCCCGTCTCCTGAGCAGCCTGGCCCCAATCGGCCAAGCCTTCGGCGCCGAGGCGCCGGCCGCCGATCCAATGGCCGATCGCGAGTTCCGCGAGATGACCGAGCGGATCATCTTCGAGCATGCCGACAGTGGCCGCGGAGTCATTCTTGGGCGGGCGGGGGCGGTCGTGCTCCGGGATGATCCGCGGGCCCTGCACGTGCGGTTGGACGGGCCGCGCGAGGCTCGGTTGCGGCAGGCGATGCGGATTCAGAGCATCGAACGTCGGGTGGCCGAGCAACGCATGCTGGAGACGGACCGAGCGCGGCATGCCTACGTGCACCACTTCAAACGCGCCGACGCGCGCGATCCCGCCCTGTATCACCTGCTCCTCGACTCGACCGCACTCGACCTCGCGACGTGCGTGGAGCTGATCGCGCTCGGGGCGGAGGATCGAACCCGGACCCTCGCCCAGGAGGCGCGAATATGAACCTGGACTCGCTACGGGCGGCCTTCATGCCGTTTGCCCAGGAGGTGGCCGGGTTGGTGCCGGCGGGAACCATCGTCGTCGATGCCCATGCGCATCTGGGAGCTGACGAGGATGGCCGGTCGCAGGAGCTTGCCGCTCTGCTCGAGCAACTCGACACGATCGGAGCTCAGAGCCGCGCCTGCGTCTTCCCCCTTCACGATCCCGATCGACATCCGGCCTACCGCACGCCCAATGACCGAGTGTTGGCCTGGGCTGCGCACAGTGAAGGCCGGCTCTCGCCGTACTGCCGCCTTGACCCCGCCGAAGATCCGCTGGAGGAGGCAGAGCGGTGTCTGGCGCTCGGTGCGCGGGGGATCAAGCTGCATCCGCGGGCGCAGGCCTTCGCCTTCGGGCACTCGGCCGCCGAGGGGATCTTCGAAGTGGCTCGGGATGCCGCCGTGCCGATCCTCATCCACGCCGGGCGCGGAATGGGTCCGATGGACAGCCTCGCCGATCTGGCGCTGCGTTTCCCCGATGTGACGCTCGTCCTGGCGCACGCGGGCATCGCAGGCCAGGGGATGTTCGCATCCAGGCTGGCCGAGCATCCGGCGGTTCTCTATGACACCTCCGCCTTCTCGGCGCTGGACGTCGTCGAGCTTTTCGCCCGCGTGCCGGCGGAACGCATCGTGTTCGCCTCAGACTCTCCGTATGGGCACCCACTGCCCAGCCTGTACGTCGCTATGCGGGCGGCGGCTCGTGCTGGAGTGGACGCGCAGGGCAGGGCGATGATCGCGGGCGGGACGATGGCGGTGGTACTCGACGGCGAGCAGCTGCCGGCGGCGAGCGAGCCACCTCTTGAGCAGGTGCGGCCGGTGAACGGCCGGCTGCTCCGCGTCAACGGCTATCTGATGATGGCCGCCGGGGCCGCGCTGACGAGAGAACCGCCGGATCTCGCCCGAGCCCAAGAAGGTGTGGCGCTTGCCCGGTACGCCTGCCGCGATCCCGCACCCGGAGAGGCGGGAGGCGCGCTCGCTCGCGTCGACGCTGCGCTGGCCGCTGCCGAGCAAGTCTTGGCGGACAGGGCTCCCGACGACGGTGAGGCGAATCTGGCAATCGGCCTGGCCGTGGCCGCCGCCGCGGTGGCTGCAACGGAGCCGGTCGAGGGCTGAGGACCTACAGGAAGCGCGCGACCCTCTTTCATATTGCGCTCCAGGGAACGGATAATTCGACCGAATTCGTCTTTTAGGTGTTCGGTTTCAGACGGCCTCATCGCCTATCCCCCCAACATGGTGGGGCGTTGCACCCGCAGTTCTTAGGGCTTGAGCTTCCGCCCACTCGTAAACAACCACTGACTCCACGCCAGCAGCGCCAGGCACATGCCGGCGACCACCGCGAAGGCGATCCACGGGCTCACGTCGGAGACGCCCAGGAAGCCGTAGCGGACCGTCTCCACGACGTAGAAGAGCGGGTTCACGTGGGAGAGCTGCTCCCAGGGTGAGCCGAGGCGGCTGACCGAGTAGAAGACGCCGCCGAGGAAGGTGAGGGGGAGGATGACGATGTTGTTGATGAAGCTCGTGTGGTCGAAGGTCTCGGCGTAGATGCCGACGATGGTTCCGAGCGCGCCGAAGCCGGCGACCAGGAGCAGGACGGCGACGATCAGCAGCGCGGGGTGGACGACCGGCGCGCCGGTGATCGGGATCGCGCAGGCGGCGAGGCCGGCGCCGATGATCAGGGCGCGGAAGGCGCCGCCGGTCAGGTAGCCGAGGTTGACCATCCACTTGTGCATCGGGGCGGCGAGGACGTCGTCGATATAGCGGTCGGACCGGCCCTGGAAGATCGTCGACGCGTTGTTGGAATAGGCCGCCTGCGCCATCGCCATCGCGATCAGGCCGGGGACGATGAACTGGTCGTAGTCGAAGCCGTCCACCTGCTTGATCCGGCCGCCGAGGGAAAGCCCGAAGACGACGATGAAGAGCAGGGAGGAGACGACCGGCGCGAGCGTCGTCTGGGTCCAGAGGCGAAGCACGCGGTGGCACTCGCGGCGCGAGAGCCAGAGGAAGCTCTGCCAGGGGCGTGCTTGGGCGTGCTCGTTCACCGAGGAAACACTAGACGGGGCCGTTCGCCGATCCCCGCGTTCCCCACGGATGCGGGCCGTCGGCGCTCGCGTGATGATCGTGCTGCATTAGAGACACGGAGAGCCGCACGTATCAGAAAGAGGTGGTGCAGATGGCCGTCAGAGAGAGATCGGTAGAGCTGTCAGACCAGGTCCTCGAGGAGATCAAGGAAGGCCAGGAGGCCGCGATCAAGGCGGTCCGGAACTTCACCGAGACCGTCGACAAGACGCTCGCCAAGGACGCCAGCCCGTCCCAGGCCGAGCAGATCGTCGACTCCGCGCTGAAGATGGCCGACCAGCTGGTCGAGACCCAGTACACGTTCCTGAAGAAGGTCGTCCACAGCGCGGGCGAGTCGCTGGGCGTCGAGGAGTCGAGCGAGAAGCAGTAGGGGCTCGAGCGCCGGGCCCGTCAGACGACGGGCTCGGCTCGCCCGTCAGGTCTCGCCGGTGACCCGGGAGGACGTCGCCGACCCGCCGAGCAGGCGCCGCAGCCCCAGATAGGCCGCGACCGGAGCGATGCTGAGGGCGACGACACCGCCGACCGCGATCTCGTCGCCCACGCGGCTGCCCGCCACGGGGCGGCCACGCAGCCGCTCGAGCAGCGCGTCGAAGGTGTTGGCCGAGCGGTTCGCGACCCCCATCGCCTGCGTCACCAGCTCGATGTCCGCTCGCTCGCGCTCGTCGTAGTGGCGGGCGAGCTCGGCTTCGAGCTCAGCGGGAACCGGGCCGGCGTCGGCCTGGGTCCGCGCCTGTGCCCAGGCGATGGCCGCCCAGGTCCGGCGGTCGAAGCGATCCGGGTCGTGCCCCTCGATCGCCGCGAGCTCCTCGTCCGTGACCCCCTCGGCCAGCGCCCAGCGCCGGTGCGCGAGCGTGCACAGCCGGCAGGCGTTCGCCTCGGCAACCGCCAGCATCACCTCCTCGCGGAGACGCGGGTCAACGCGCCCGCGAGCCCAGATCGCGGTCAGCTCCCGCGACCGCGCGGCGAGCCCGGCGATCTCCCGCAGGGCCCTCGCGGCCGTCGTGGTTCGAGCTTGGCGCACTCTCGTCAGCCTAGGGCTTCGAGCCCAGGTTCCCCAAGCCGCTCCAGAGCACGTCCATCGCCACCGCGGCAAGGGTGTCGGCCCGCAGCTCCGGGCGGTCCCACCACCAGACCGCGAGCCCGTTGAGCGCGGACTTGCCGGCCTGCGCGATCAGCTCGTCGGCCTCCCGGCGGCGGACCTTCGCGCTCACCTTCAGGCCGCGGACCCGTGCGACGATCACCTTCGCGAGGGTCTGCGTCGCCACCTCCTGGGTGCGGCGCTGGACCTCGGCGATCTCGGGGTCGGGCGCCGGGTCGAGGAAGAGGATCTTCCAGGCCGCGGGGTGCTCCTCGACGAAGTGGAAGAAGGAGCGGATGTTCTCGCGCAGCAAGTCCTCGACCGTCTCATGGCCCTCCTCCCTGGTGGTGGCGGCGAGCAGTGCCATCCCGCTCGACTGGAGCAGCTCGATGTAGAGCTCGCGCTTCGAGCCGAAGTGGCGGTAGATCACCGGGGCGGAGATGCCGGCCGCCTCCGCGATCCGGTCGATCGACGCGCCGACGTAGCCGCGGTCGGCGAAGACCTCCGAGGCCGCCTCGAGGATCCCGGCGCGGCGCTCGCCCGCCTTCAGCCGGCGTTTCGGGGTTGCTAGGCTCATAAGTTAACGATCACTAACTTAGCGGAAGAGGAGGTCGCCATGAAGGTCTTCGTCGCAGGTGCAACCGGAGCGGTCGGGAAGCGCCTCGTCCCGCTCCTCGTCTCCAACGGCCACGAGGTGGTCGGCATGACCCGCTCGGCCGAGAAGGCCGACGCGATCAGCGCGATGGGCGCCGAGCCGGCGGTGGCCGACGGCCTCGACGCCGCCGCGGTGCGGCAGGTGGTCGAGCGCGCCGAGCCCGAGGCGATCGTCCACCAGATGACCGCGCTCACGGGGGTGACTAGCTTCCGGAACTTCGACAAGGAGTTCGCCGGCGCGAATGAGCTGCGGACCAAGGGCACCGACAACCTGCTCGAGGCCGCGCGAGCCGTCGGGACCAAGCGCTTCATCGCGCAGAGCTACGGCAACTGGAACTACGAGAGGACGGGCAGCGAGCCGAAGACCGAGGAGGATCCGCTCGACCCCACCCCGCCGAGGAACCAGACCCGCTCCCTGGAGGCGATCCGCTACGTCGAGGACGCGGTGACGGGCGCGGACCACGTCGAGGGCGTGGCGCACCGCTACGGCAACTTCTACGGGCCGGGCACCGGCTTCGCGACGGACGGCGACATCGTCGAGCTGGTCCGCAGGCGCAAGCTGCCGGTGGTCGGCGACGGGGGCGGCGTCTGGTCGTTCATCCACGTCGACGACGTGGCGAGCGCGACCCTCGCCTCGCTCGAGAGGGGACGGGGCATCTACAACGTGAGCGATGACCGGCCGGCGCCGGTGGCGGAGTGGCTGCCCGGCCTCGCCGACGCCGTCGGCGCCAAGCCGCCGCGCCACGTCCCGGCCTGGGTGGGCCGCCTCGCGACCGGCGAGGTCGGCCTCTCGATGATGACCCGGATCCGCGGCACCTCGAACGCGAAGGCGAAGCGCGAGCTTGGCTGGGCGCCGAAGTACCCGAGCTGGCGCGAGGGGTTCCGGAACGGGCTGTGAGCCCGGACCGCCGCGGCATGCTCGACGCCCAAGAGCACACGGGCGGTCGAGCCAGGCGCGAGCCGGCCTCGTAGCGCCGGATCACCCGATCCCGAGGGCGGCGCGCGCGTCCTCGAGCGTGTCGTACTGGAGCAGGCGAGCGATCAGGCCGTCCCTGACCTCACAGGCATAGACGAGCTCGAGCTCGGTGGGCACCCCGCTTCCCGAGCCGATCCCGCGGTTGGTGACCGGCACCAGGACGAAGCCGCCCGCGTCGATGAAGTCGAGCCACTCCGTGCGGTAGTCAGTGAACGGCTCCATCCAGGCCTGCAGGTAGCTGACCACGCCATCGACACCGTTGTAGACGGGTTCGAGGCCGGTCCCCATTCCGGATTCCAGCGTCCGCACCTCGATCTCCGGCGAGCACGAGCCGGTCAGCACCCGACGGATCGGCTCCGCGCTCCAGTCGATCTCGGCGAGGTTGATCCCTTGGAACGGCCCAAGCAGCGCCCTGACGACCTCCACGTTCCGCTCGGACATAGGATCGGATTGTGACCCGCGAGGACGTCGACCGCTGGCTGGAGGCCTACGTCGAGGCCTGGAAGACCTACGACCGCGAGCAGATCGAGGCGCTCTTCTCCGAGGACGTGAGGTACCGCTACCACCCGGCCGACGCTCCGATCGAGGGACGCGCCGCGCTGGTCGAGTCCTGGCTGGGGGAGGAGGATCATCCCGACGCCTCCGAGCGCGACGAGGCCGGCACCTACGAGGCCTCCTACCGCGCCTTCGCCGTCGACGGCGACGCGGCGGTCGCCACAGGGACCAGCTCCTACAAGGACTCGCCGGACGGCCCGGTGGTGCGCGTCTACGACAACTGCTTCGTGATGCGCTTCGACTCCGAGGGCCGCTGCCGCGTGTTCACGGAGTGGTTCATGCAGAGGAAGACCTAGCGCCTGGCCCCCGTTTCCTCCCTCTACGCCCGGGTAACGGCTCAGTAGATGCTTGTGGAAGCAAGGAGAGGAGTCTCAATGGCCATCCGCAATCCCGTCTGGTTCATCACCGGCAGCAGCTCCGGGCTGGGCCGCGCTCTGGCGGAGGCCGCGCTCGGGGCCGGCGACCGGGTCGTCGCCACGGGCCGCGACCCGAAGGATCTGGGCGAGCTGGAGCAGCGCGATCCCGACCGGGTCCTCGTCCAGGAGCTCGACGTCACCGATCCCGCCCAGGCCCAGACCGCCGTCGACGCCGCCATCGAGCGCTTCGGCCGCATCGACGTGCTGGTCAACAACGCCGGGTTCGGGCTCTTCGGCCCGCTCGAGGAGATCTCCGACGATGAGCTTCGCCGCGAGTTCGACACCAATGTCTTCGGCGCGGTCAACGTGATCCGCGCCGCGCTGCCCCGGATGCGAAGCGAGCGCTCGGGACACATCGTCCAGATCTCCTCGCTCGAGGGCGTGGCGCCCGCGGTCGCCGGCGAGGCGGCCTACGCCGGGACGAAGTTCGCGATCGAGGGGATCTGCGAGACCCTCGCCAAGGACGTCGAGCATCTCGGCATCGGCGTGACGATCGTCGAGCCGGGCCCGATTCGCACGGACTTCGCCGCCGGAGCGGTGGCGAAGGAGCCCGCCGACCCGGACTACGAGGAGAGCGTCGGCAAGGCGCTCGAGTGGTTCGCCGACCTCGCCGGCAAGCAGCCGAACGACCCGAGGCGCGTGGCCGAGGCGATCCTCTCGGCGGTCGGCTCACCGGAGCCGCCACTGCGCCTGGCGCTCGGCGAGGAGGCGGTGCAGGCGATCCGCGAGAAGCTCGAGGGCCAGAGCACGGATCTCGACAACTGGGAGCGCCTCGCGTCATCGACCGCGGTCCCCGCCTGATAGATCAGGCAACCGATTAGTCCTGCCGCGATTCGCGGTCCCTATTGGTGTCAGCCGACCAAGGAGGAATACCGATGCCTGAGCACAAGACCGGAACGCGTGAGGAGTGGGAGGCGGCGCGGGCGGAGCTCGCGAAGCTCGAGGCCGAGCAGGCCGAGCGCAACAACGAGATCAAGGAGAAGCGGCGCGAGCTGCCCTGGGTCCCGGTCGAGAAGGAGTACGAGTTCGACACCGAGGACGGCAAGAAGAGCCTCTCCGAGCTGTTCGACGGCCGCTCGCAGCTGCTCGCCTACAACATCATGTTCGGGCCCGACTACACGAAGGGCGCCTGTCCCGGCTGCACGAGCCTCGGCGACGAGTTCAGTGGCCCGCTGGTCCACCTGAACCACCACGATGTCACGTTCCTCTGCTTCTCTCGCGCGCCGATCGACCGGCTCATTGCCTACAAGGAGCGGATGGGCTGGGAGTTCCCCTACGTCTCGACCTACGAGAGCGATTTCCCGTTCGACTTCGGGCTGGCGATGACAGAAGAGCAGGCGCAGTCGGGTGAGATCCCCGAGGTGAAGCAGATGATCGATGACCCGCCCGAGTTCCTGAAGGAGTGGTCGAAGCAGGTCGGCGCCGAGCTCAAGGACGGCCTGCGCGAGGGCCCGGGCTACATCGCCTTCGCCCGCGAGAACGGGACCGTCTACTACACCTACCAGGTGATGGCGCCCGATCCGTTCGTGTCGCCGTTCCACTCGTTCCTTCTCGCGCGTACGCCGAAGGAGGTATCCGACGAGTTCACCACCTTCCGAAAGGACGAGTACCCGGACTGACTCAGGCGGGGGACTCCTCCGTCGCAACCTCCACCTCGCGCCGCCCCGACGCGACGGTCTTCATGTAGACGTCCTCGAGCGTGGCGGCGTCGAAGGTCTGCTTGAGGCCGGCGGCGGTGTCGCGGGCCATGATCCGGCCGCGGCCGATCAGCGCGATCTCCTCGCAGAGCGCCTCGGCCTCCTCGAGGTAGTGCGTGGTGAGCAGGATCGTGGTGCCGCGCTCGTGCAGCCGGCGGATGTAGCGCCAGAGCTCGTGGCGCAGCTCGAGGTCGACGCCGGCGGTCGGCTCGTCCAGGATCACCAGGCGCGGCTCGTGGAGCAGGGCGCGGGCGAGCAGCAGGCGGCGGCGCATCCCGCCGGAGAGCTTGGGCGCACGGGTGTCGCGCTTGGCGCGCAGGTCGAAGACGTCGATCATCTCCTCGGCGCGCTCGCGGGCCGCATCGCCGTCCATGCCGTAGTAGCCGCCGTGATAGACGAGGGTCTCGTGGACGGTCAGGAAGCGGTCGAGGTTGGGCTCCTGCTCGGCGACGCCGATCAGCCTCCGCGCCTCCAGGGAGTCCCCGGGATGGCCGAAGACCGCGATCTCGCCCTCGGTCAGCCGGATCAGGTTGCAGACGGCGCTGATCAGCGTGGTCTTGCCCGCCCCGTTCGGGCCGAGCAGGCCGAAGAAGCTGCCGGCCGGCACGTCGAGGTCGAGGTCGTCGAGCGCGAGGGTGCCGTCGTCGTAGCGCTTGGTCACGCCGCGCAGCTGGAGGGCGGGGGTCATCCTGTCTATTGATAGCGACTGCCCACCACGGCCGAGGAGGAGACATGATCGAGAGAATCGACGACTTGCCCGCCGGCGTCATCGGGATCCGCGCCTCGGGGAAGCTCACCAAGGACGACTACCGAGACGGCCTGGAGCCGGCGCTCAAGGAGGCGACCGAGTCAGGCGAGGCGCGGGTGCTCTTCGCGCTGGCGGACTTCGACGGCCTGGAGCCCGGAGCGTGGATCGAGGACGTCAAGACCGGGCTCAAGATCGAGACCCAGAATCGCTCCGCATGGAAGAAGCTCGCCTTCGTCAGCGACGTCGACTGGGTGAGCAAGGCGATGCGCCTCTTCGCCTGGGCGATGCCCGGTGAGCTGCGCGTGTTCGAGATGGACGAGATGGACAAGGCGAGGGAGTGGGTCGCTACTTGACGTCGGTGTGAGGGTTCGCGTACCGGGTAGGGGTCCGGCCGAAGGGGCGAGAGATTGAACGCATCCGACTGGACCTGTGCCCGTTGCGGCGTGACCGTGCGCTTCATGCCTGGAGCGCTCGATCCGTCCGGGATGCCATCCAGCTGGGACGAGGTGGACGGCATCGCCTACTGCCTGAGCTGCCGGCGGAAGATGGCCGGTGAGGCCAGGGCGGCGGCCATCCCCGGGCAGGCGAGCGCCGACAGCGTGCGGGCCGACGCCGAGGGCCGGGTGGAGTTCGAGCTGGATCGCAGTCCCGACCGCTGTGACACGCGCATCGCGCGGGCCTGCGGCACCAACGTGTTCCTGGTCAAGCAGGTCCGGGAGCGGCTTGGCGCCTACCCGACGCGCCCGGTCTGACCCGCTGGTCCTGCCGGATCTCGCCCTCGACGAACAGCCTGGTGGTCGCCACCTTCCAGCGCTCCACCTCCCGCTCAGTGAGGAACGGCTTGCCGAGCTGGTCGCTCACTCCCGGCTCCATGATCACCGTGCCGAGGTTGATGAGCACGGTGTGGAGCGCGGCCCAGTCGAGGTCCAGGTCCGCGCGCAGCATCCCGCGCCGCTGCAGCTCCGCCAGCTGATCGCGGCAGAGCTGGGTGAGCGTGTCGAAGATCGCGAGAGCTGCCGGGTCGCGCTCCGCGACGCCGCGGGCGACATAGCGGAGCGCGACGAAGTTGTCGGCGACGAGGGCCGTGAGACGCTCGGCCAGGTCATCGATCACGTCGCCCTCGAATTCGTGCACGCCCAGCGCCTCCCTGGCGATCCGCTTGACGTGCTCGTCGACCGCACCGCGCAGCTTGGCCTTGGACGGGAAGTAGTGCTGCACTAGGCCGGGGGAGACCCCGGCGGCCGACGCTACGTCGCGGATCGAGGTCGCGGCGACGCCGTCGCGCGCGAAGCCCTCCAACGCGGCTTCGAGGATCCGCTCCTGGGTCTCTGGCGCGGCGACGGCCATACACCCGTATCGTAGATGCGATACAACTGTATTGTGATCGCCGTCGACCAAGGAGAGCTTCCATGTCAGTGACCGAGACAAAGGCGAGCGAGGCGTCCGAGGCGACGCGGCAGAAGGTCCATTTCCGCTCCGGCGAGGATCGGTGCGCCGCGTGGCTCTACCCGGGCACGAACGGCGCCTGTGTCGTCATGGCGGGCGGGCTGGCGGTCGCGAAGGAGCCGGGCACCGACCGCTTCGCAGAGCGCTTCAACCAGGCCGGCTTCTCGGTGCTCGCCTTCGACTTCCGCCGCCTCGGCGAAAGCGGCGGCGCTCCGCGGCAGGTCGTCCGCGTCGGAGACCAGCAGGAGGACTTCCGGGCCGCGGGCGAGTTCGCGCGCTCCCTTCCCGAGGTCGAGCCGGACAAGGTCGCGATCTGGGGCTTCTCGCTCTCCGGCGGGCACGTCTTCCCGGTCGCGGCCGGGGACCCGGAGCTGGGCGCCGCGATCGCGGTGTCGGCTCTCGCGGACGGCCCGGCGTCGGCGCCGAACGGCTTCCGCCACACCACGCCGCTCTCCGGCCTGCGCATCACCGCTCGCGGCGTCCTGGACGCGCTCGGCAGGGTCGCCGGCCGCGATCCGCTGCTCGTGCCCCTCGCCGGCGAGAAGGGAACCGTGGCCGCTCTCACGACGCCCGACTCGCTGAACGGGCCGAGGGCGCTCAACCCCGGCAACCGCTACCCCGACTGGCAGCAGGAGGTCTCGGCCTGGTCGGCTCTGCGCATCGGGATGTACCGGCCGGCCCGCCACGCGTCGCGGATCGAATGCCCGCTGCTCGTGGTCGCACCCGAGGGCGACGGTGTTGCCCCGTCCGGGCCCGTGATCCGCGCCGGTGAGCGCGCCCCGCAGGGCGAGGTGGTCCGGATCGACGGCGGCCACTACGCGCCGTATCTCGAGGGACACGAGCGGGCAGTCGAGGCGCAGCTCGATTTCCTGCGCCGGCGCCTCGTCGACGGGTAGCTGTCGTCCCCGTCACCGCTTCGGCGTGTGATTTTCCAAACTGCTGCTTCTCGTCCAAAAGCGGCCTTTGCGGCAGCCCTGTTTCGTGGCTCAGCGTTCTGCTTTTACGCGGGAGGAGGCGTCTCTGTCACGGACAAGGTCGGTACTTCTCCGGATTGAGAGCAGCGGCTCTCGTACTCCTCGCGAGATACTGCGGGGGCGATGTCGGAGGAGAACGTCCAAGTTGTCAGAGGTTTCTTTGAGGCGTGGAACGCACGGGACATGGAGGCGCTTCGCGAGATCCATGACCCCGATGTCATCTTCCGGACCGTTGAGAATTGGCCCGAGCCCGGGCCCTACATAGGTCGGGCGGCGGTCATGCGCTGGTTCGAGCAGATTCGCGACACCTGGGACGCCGACGAGGCGGAACCGATCGACTTCGTCGACGCCGGGGACCGCGTTGTTGTCCGGTTCATCTGGCGTGGCGCAGGCGGTCACGGCCCTGAGACGAACATGGAGTTCACGTGCGTCTTCACGCTCCGTAGCGGGAGAATCTCCGGCCTGGACTTCTTCTGGAATCACGCGGAAGCCCTCGAAGCCGCCGGGCTCCGGGAGTAGGCGATGTCGGAGGGGAACGTCGAGCTGAGCCTGCGTTTGGTCGATGCGTGGAGCCGGCGTGACGTCGAAGCCCTGATCGCGCTTTGGGATCCCGTGGGGGTGTGGTACCCGCCGCTCGAAGGAATCACAGAGGGACGTACCTATCGCGGCCACCCAGAAATGCGTCAGTACTTCGAAGACCTGGCGGAGTTCGCCGAGGAGAGCCACGTGGAGTACACGGAGGTTCACGACCTCGGCGATCAGGTGCTCGGCGTGGGTCATGCTTGGTTCAGGTTCGCCAGCGGGATCGAGCTCGACCAGGAGGTTGCGACCCTCCACACCTGGCACAACGGGAAGTGCGTCGAAGCACGGGCCTGGCTCAGCCATGTCGAGGGCCTGGAAGCCGCCGGGCTGTCGGAGTAGGCGATGTCGGAGGACGTCGAGATGGTGCGCCGGACGATCGAGTTGTGGAACCGCCGGGATGTAGAAGGTGCGCTGGAGAGCGCGTCGGATGACATCGCCATGGACTGGTCGAACTCGATCGGTCCTGCAAAGGGAGTCCACCGAGGCAAAGAAGAGGTCAGGAAGTTCTGGATGTCTTTTCTCGAGGCATTCGAGGCGATGCACTGGGACGAAAGAGAGATCATCGAGCTGGACTCGTCCCAGGTGCTGGTTGTGACCCACTTCCGGGCGCGCGGTCGTGGAAGTGGAATCGAAGTGGATGCCTCCGGCGCCCAGCTCTGGACAGTCAGGGATCGAAAGGTGCAAAACGTCAAGCTCTTTCAATCGAAAGCGGATGCCCTCGATGCCGCCGGGCTGGCGGAGTAGGCGATGTCAGAGGAGAACATCGACGCCATCCTGAAGGCAGTGGAGGCCCTGAACCGCCGCGACGCGGACGCCTTCGTAGCTGTCGTCAGCCCCGACGTCGAATGGGAGACGAACCCCGAGATGGTGGGCCTCGGAGCGATCTACCGCGGACGAGCGGGGGTGCGAGAGTTCTTCGAGCAGCTGCTTGGATCGGAAACCTGGGAGAGCATCCACGGCGTGGTCGAAGAGATCACCGAAGCGGGCGATGACCGGGTGTTGGTCGGGCTGCGCGCAAAGGCCCGCGGCAGGGGCAGCGGCGTGCCGGCGGAGCTCCAGATCTGGCAGGTGCTCTGGTTCGCGGAGGGCCTGATCACAAGGCGCCAGGCCTTCTGGACTCGGCAGCACGCCCTCGAAGCCGCCGGGCTGTCGGAGTAGGTGATGTCGGAGGAGAACGCATGGTTGAATGCCCCGATGGCGCGTGCGCTCGAGGCTGATTACTTGGTGGTCGGAGCCGGCGCGTCGGGCATGGCTTTCGCCGACGCCCTGATCGGGCATGCGGACGCGCAGGTCGCTCTGGTCGATCGTCGGCACGGACCCGGCGGCCATTGGCTGGACGCATACCCGTTCGTGCGGCTGCACCAGGCGTCTTCGTTCTACGGAGTGGCCTCGACGGTGCTGGGTTCCGAGTCGATCCAGAGCGAGGGCCCCGAGGCCGGCCTGCACGAACGGGCGAGCGCTGCGGAGATCTGCGCCTACTACCAGCGGGTGCTGGCGGAGCTACTGGTGGCGTCGGGCCGGGTGGAGTTCCACCCGAACTGCGAGTACCTGGGTGACGGCTCGTTCGTCTCCCGCTTGACCGGAGAGCGTTACCAGGCCGGGCCGGATTGCAGGATCGTCGACGCCCGCTACCTCGCCCCCGAGATCCCCGCCATCACCGAGCCGCCCTTCGGTGTCGCCGACGGGGTCCGGGTACTGCCCGTCAACGAGCTACCGAGACTGGAAACGGCACCAGGGGAGTTCGTGATCGTCGGGTCCGGGAAGACGGCAACCGACGCCTGCGTCTGGCTGCTCGAAAGCGGCGTCGGCCCGGATTCGATCTGCTGGGTTCGCCCCCGCGAGCCGTGGATGTTCGACCGCGCGGTCCTCCAGCCCGACCCCGCCGTGTTCATCGGGATGGCTGCCGACGTCATGGAGGCGGCATCCGCGGCCTCCTCCCCGGATGACCTCTTCCTGCGAATGGAGGCCGCTGGGGTGATGCTCCGCATCGACCCCACGGTGACGCCGACGATGGCGAAGACACCGACGCTTGCCCGGTGGGAGCTCGACCTGTTGCGCAGCATCGAGCGAGTGGTCCGGCTCGGACATGTCCGACAGATCGCGCCCGGGCGGATCGAACTGGACGACGGCGATGCGGCGATCCACAGGGACGCGGTGGTCGTCCACTGCGCCGCGTCCGGGCTGCAGTATCCGCCGCTGATCCCGATCTGGAGCGACGAGGGGATCACGATCCAGCCGGTCAGGGCGGGTTTCCCTTGCCTCGCCGCGGCACTGGTCGGGTACGTGGAGGCAACCCGCGAGGACGATGCCGAGAAGAACCGAGTGTGCCCCCCGTCGCCGCTTTCGAACACACCCACCGATTGGGCGGTGATGCAGGTCCTGGGCGGCCGTGCATCACTCGCGTTTGGCGCCGAGCCCGATATCAAGGAGTGGACCGACGGCGTGGCGCTGAATCCCGCGCGCGTCCCCCCCGGACAGGCCGTCGACGACGATCTGGCGGCCGCGTCAGCGCGCTTCCGCGCCGCCGTCGGCCCCGGCATCGCCGCAATGGCCGGGCTCGCGGGCCTCGGCCCTCGCGATGGCGAACCCGATGGGCCATCCGGCTTCGAGCTTTCAGGAGCTCGATGAATCCGGGGCGGCATTCTGCGACTGCCTCGCGCTCGCTTCTCCAATGCGCGAGAGGGAGGCGGGCCCGACGGGGGCCGTAGCTAGTTGCGGGCGAGGTTAGGCCGGGTTGCCGCTGGACTTCCCCGCGCAGTTGCCGAAGCTCGTGCTGAAGGACGGGCAGTAGAAGGTGAACGGGATGTCGCCGCCGGGCTAGGGTGCACCCATGGACGTCTCCAGCCTCCTCGGCCGAGTCGGGCTATCCGCACCGGTCGCGGAGCTGGCGGCGCGCGACTGGGACGCGGTCGTCGTCGGCGGCGGGCACAACGGGCTGACCGCGGCGGCCTACCTGGCGCGGGCCGGGCAGTCGGTGCTGGTGCTGGAGCGACGGGAGCGGCTTGGCGGAGCCTGCACGCTGGAGCAGCCCTTCTCCGACGAGCGCTTCCTGGTCAGCCCCTGCGCCTACGTGGTCGGCCTGCTCGCCCAGCTCGTGATCGACGAGCTCGACCTGCCCTCCCACGGCTACCAGGTGACGCCGGCCGATCCCAACCTCTGGTGCCCGTTCGATGACGGCACCTCCTTCGCGCAGTTCCTCGACGACCGCGACACCGAGGCACACATGCGCGCCAACGGCTTCTCGGAGTCCAACATCCGCGGCGCCCTGGCCTACGAGGAGACCTTCGACCGGATCCGGCGGCTGCTCCGGGCCGGGCCCGCGGGCGATCTCTGGCGCGGGCCGTCGCCCGGCCGCGAGCGGATCGAGGAGATCCTCGGCGACGAGGAGCTGATCTCGATCGTCTTCGAGGAGCCGATCGCGGAGACCCTCGCCCGCTACGTCTCCGACGAGCGCCTGATGGACGCCCTGTTCGGCCAGGGCGTGATCGGCGAGTGGGCCGGGCCGAGGGACCCGGGCACCGCCTCGGTCCACCTGATGCACGGGATGGGTGAGGTGGACGGGCACGGCGGGTCGTGGGGCTACGTCCGCGGCGGCATGGGGCAGGTCTCCTTCGCGATCGCGGAGGCGGCGCAGGAGGCCGGCGCGGTGCTCGCAACGGGCGTGCCGGTGGCGCGGATCGCGCCGGGGGAGGGGGTGGAGCTCGAGTCGGGGGAGCTGATCCGGGCCCGCACGGTGATCGGCAACGCGGACCCGAAGCGGGTCCTGGGCATGCTGCCCGAGGATGCGGTGCCCCCGGACTACCGCGAGCGCCTCGCCGCCTGGGAGGTGCGCTCGCCGGTGGTCAAGGTGAACGCGGCGCTGACCCGGCTTCCGGCCTTCACCGCGGCGGGCGAGGTGGAGCCGCACCGGGCGATGGTCACGATCACGCCGGGCCTGGATCGAGCCCAGGAGGCCTTCGAGGCCTGCAAACGCGGCGAGCCGCGGATCGGCTTCGCCGAGCTCTACTTCCAGACGGCCTATGACCCGAGTGTCGCGCCGCCCGGCGCGAACGTGATGAGCGCCTTCGCGCAGTACACGCCGTACGACCTCGGGGACGGCGACTGGGATTCCCGACGCGACGAGATCGGCGAGCTGGTGTTCGACGCGATCCAGACCTACGCCCCCAACGTCCGCGAGTGCGTCGCGGAGTTCGAGGTCCTCGGCCCGCCCGACATCGAGGAGCGGATCGGGCTGACCGGCGGCAACATCTTCCAGGGCGAGACCCTCCCCGACCAGATGTGGGACCGGCGCCTTGAGTCGCGAACGCCGGTGGAGGGCCTCTACCTCTGCGGGGCGGCCACGCACCCGGCCGGTTCCGTGATCGCGCTCAACGGCCGAAATGCGGCGATGGCCGTGCTCGAGGACGCGGGCGTGCCTGCGCCGGTCGCCGGCTAGTCCAGCCTGCCGGTCAGGTAGCGCTGCAGGCTGGGGGCGAGCCAGTCGATGACGTCCTCCGACTTCGCATCCGCCAGGCCATCGAACTTGAGGACGTACCGGCCCATGCCCACCCCGATGATCTGGGAGACGGCGAGGCTGGCGCGGCGCTCCGGCTGGTCTGACCCAAGTCGCTCCATCAGCGGCGAGTAGAGCCGCTCCAGCATGAACTTGCGCAGCATCTCGGCTGCGTCCGGCTCGGTCATCCCGGCCCGGAGCAGGGTGAAGACCGGGTGCCGCGTCCCATCCTCGTCCCACGTCCTGATTGCCAGCTCGGCCAGCGCCCTGCCGACGTTGCGCCGCCCGTTCTCGAGCAGCGCCGGCATCGCGACCTCAGGATCGAAGGGCCAGTCGATCGCCTGGGTGAGGAGGTTCACCTTGTTGCCGAAGAAATGGACGATGAGAGAGGCGTCGACCCCCGCCTTCGAGGCGATCGCTCGCATCGTCGCCGCCTGGTAGCCCTGCGCGGCGAACAGCTCCCGGGCGGCCTTGAGGATCTCGTCTCGCGACGTGCTCTCGCCCGGACGCCGGCCGGTGCGGGGGGTCTTCGTCTTCCTGGGTGTGTGTGGGCTCACGAAAAAAATTCCTTTGATCCCTTGACAAATAAATTCAACGGCGTAAAGTCAACGCCGTTAAGTCAACGATGTAGAACTATAGCCGACCGGGGGGTCGCCCCAGATGAGAAGGCAAGCAGCGGACGTAAATCGCAATCTGGTTCTCGCGGCGATGTGCCTGTCGCTCGGAACCGTGGTCAGCGCCGTCTCCTCGCTCAACGTGGCGCTCCCCGATCTGGCTCGAGATCTTCACGCCACCCAGACGCAGCTGCAGTGGGTGGTGGACGCCTACGCCGTCGTCTTCGCCGGGCTCCTGCTCCTGGCCGGCGCGTTGGGGGACGCGTTCGGTCGGCGGCACCTCCTATTGGGCGGGCTGGTCGTGTTCTCAGGCGCGGCCGGCGCCGCCCTTCTCATCGACAGTCCCGGCGCGCTGATCGCCGTAAGGGCAGTGATGGGGCTCGGCGCCGCGGCGATCATGCCGGCGACCCTCTCGATCATCACGAACGTCTTCCCAGCAGATGAGCGCGACCGCGCCGTCTCGATCTGGGCCGGGGTCGCAGGTGGCAGCGCCCTGCTCGGGCTGCTCGCCTCCGGCGCCCTGCTCGAGGTCTTCGCCTGGGACTCGATCTTCGGCTTCAGCGCCGTCCTTGGGTTCGTCGCCTTCGTCGCCGCTGTGCGGCTCGCTCCGAACTCGACGGCGGAGGGGACCCGGCTCGACGTCACCGGCGGGGTGATCTCGGCGGCCGGGCTCGCCACGCTGGTCTACGCGATCATCGAGGGTCCGGATCGGGGTTGGACCGACTCGCTCACCCTCGGCGCCTTCGCGGTTGCCCTGGTCCTGCTGGCGGGCTTCGTCCGCTGGGAGCTCCGCCGCGAGCAGCCTCTGCTCGATCCGCGCCTCTTCCGCCTGCGCGGCTTCGGCGCCGGGACGCTCTCGATCACGGTCCAGTTCTTCGCGTTCTTCGGCTTCATCTTCGTGATGCTCCAGTACGTCCAGTTCGTCCTGGGGTACTCGCCCCTCGTCGCCGGGATCGCCTTGGCGCCGCTGGCCGTCGCGATGATGGGCCTCTCGCCGCGGGTGCCGAAGCTGCTGGAGCACTTCGGTCCGGCGCTTGTCGCACCCGTCGGGCTTGTGCTCATGTCCGGCGGGTTCTTCGTGCTCTCCACGGCGGACCGCGTCTCGAGCTACTGGCTGCTGCTGGCCGGGTTGGTTCCCCTGGGCGTAGGGATGGCGCTCGCCACGACGCCGGCGACCACGGCGATCGTCTCCTCGCTGCCGAAGGCGAAGCAGGGCGTGGCCTCGGCGGTCAACGATCTGGCGCGCGAGGTGGGCGGCGCGCTCGGGATCGCGGTCCTGGGCAGCGCGCTCACTGGCCGCTACCAGTCGGGTGTCGAGGGGGCCACCACCCATCTGCCCGCCCAGTTCGCGGACCACGCGAAGGACGCGCTGCCCGCGGCACTCGCGATCGCCGATCGGATCGGACCCCAGGGCGCGACCCTCGCCTCGACCGCGCAGGACGCCTTCGTGGACGGCCTCGGCCTGGCGATGGTGATCGCCGCAGCCTCGGTCGCCGTCGCGGCGGTCTTCGTCCTCTGGCGTGCTCCGCGCGATGCGCATGTCACGCGGGAGGAGCGCGCTCCGTCCCTCTTCGAAGAGCAAACCGAGACTTGATGAGGCGGATGAACGGATCCGAAGACATCGCACGCAGGAGGCCCGAAGGGTTCGACGAGCTCTCGATGTGGGCTGTCGGCCTCGGGGTTGTCGTGGTCGGGGTCTTCCCGCTGTCGATACCGATCCTCGTTCTGACTGGCGCCGCGCTGCTCGCACTGGCGCTGCCGCTGGTCGCGATCGCGCTGGTCACGGCACCGGTCGCGGTCGCCGTCCGGCTGCTGCGGGGCCTGCGCCCGCGCAGCGGCGCGGGATCGCCGCAGCTCACGCATTCGGCATTCGATCCAGGAAAGGAGCCAGCATGAAGGTCTTCGTCACCGGAGCCAGCGGGGCGATCGGCACCCGCCTCGTCCCCCAGCTGATCGACGCAGGACACGAGGTGGTCGGCACGTTCAGATCACCTGCCAGCGCCGAGCGGCTGAGAGCGCAGGGCGCCGAGCCGCTCGAGCTCGACCTGCTCGACCGCGAGGCCGTGCGCATGGCGATCGTGGACGCGAGGCCCGACGCGATCGTCCACGAGGCCACCGCGCTGGCAGAGGTGAAGCTGTCCCGGAACCTCGATCGCGGCTTCGTCGCGACCAACCGGCTTCGGACCGCTGGCACCGACGCGCTGATCGCGGCGGCGCGCGAGGTGGGCGTTCCACGGTTCGTCGCGCAGAGCGGCGCCAGCTACGGGCGCTACGCGCGCGAGGGTGGGCCCGTAAAGACCGAGGACGATCCGCTCGACCCGACTCCGGTGAAGGGGATGCGCGAGACGATCGCCGCGATGAACTACCTCGACGAAGCGGTCGTCGCAGCGGGGGGCGTCGCGCTTCGCTACGGGGCCTTCTACGGCGCCGCAAACGACGGGCTGATCGAGCCGATTCGAAAGCGGCGGTTCCCGATCGTCGGCGACGGAGACGGCGTCTTCTCCTGGATCCACCTCGACGACGCGGCCGCGGCGACCGTGCTCGCCCTCGAACACGACGGCCCGGCGATCTACAACATCGTCGACGACGATCCGGCGCCGGTGCGCGAGTGGCTCCCGGTCGCCGCTGAGGTGCTCGGCGCGAAGCCGCCGCGCCGGCTCCCGGTATGGCTCGCGCGCCTGGTCGGTGGCGAAGCCACGGTGATGATGGAGTCGACCATCCGCGGCGCCTCGAACGCGAAGGCGAAGCGCGAGCTCGGCTGGACCCTGCGCTACCCGAGCTGGCGTGAGGGCTTCGCGGTCGCTTACGGATCGCGCTCCTCCGCGCCCGCTCTCGGCGAGGTGGGCAGCAGATGAAGCCGGTGACCGTTGAGATCGAGGTGCCCCAGCGGCGCGAGGAGATCTTCGACTTCCTCGACGTTCTCGGCAACCACGAGGAGTTCACCGACCACCTGCTCGTCGACTGGCGCCTCGATGGCCCGGAGCGGGGAGTCGGCGCGCGGGCGCGGATGCTCGTCAAGGGTCCTCGCCTGACCGAGGACCGGCTCGAGATGGAGGTCACCGACGCCAAGCGCCCGGTCTCGACCACCGAGGAGTCGGTGAGCGGTGGCGGCCACCGGCACACCCGTGGCACCTACCTGCTCGAGGACATCCCGGCGTACGGGACCCGGATCAGCTTCAGGTTCGAATGGCTCGAGGCGCCGTTGATCGAGCGGATCGCCGCGCCGGTGACGCGTGCGGTCATTCGCCGGGCCAACGCCAGGTCCCTGCAGCGACTCGCCGAGACGCTTGCCGGCCGTGGGAATGGAGCGGGCGCGCACGATGGAGGCAATCAGAAGGAGGAGAAGCGATGAGGGTCTATCTGGCAGGCGGGAGCGGAGCGATCGGCCGGCGGCTGATCCCGCAATTGATCTCGGCCGGACACGACGTGGTCGCCACCACCAGCTCGCACAAGGGGATCGAGGACCTGGAGATGCTCGGCGCCCATCCGCTCGTGGTCGACGGCCTCGATCAGGAGGCCGTGATCAAGGCGGTGCGACTGGTGGAGCCGGAGGTGGTGGTCAACGAGATGACCGCCCTGGCCGGTGCCACGAACCTGCGGAACTTCGACCGGGCGTTCGCGCGCACCAACGAGCTGCGGACCAAGGGCAACACCTACCTGCTCCGAGCGGCGGAGATCGCCCGCGTCCGGCGCGTGATCGCGCAGGGGTACACGGGCTGGACCAATCCGCGCGATGGCGGGTCGGTGAAGACCGAGGAGGACGTCCTGGACCCGAGCCCGCCGAAGACCATGCGCCGCTCGCTCGAGGCGATCCAGTACCTCGAGCGCAGGATCACCGAGGCGCCACTGGAGGGATTGGTCCTGCGCTACGGCAGCCTCTACGGCCCGGGCACGGCCTTCTCGACCGACTACGTCGAGCAGGTCCGCAGGAGGCGCCTGCCCCTGCTCGGCGGCGGGAGCGGAGTCTGGTCATTCGTGCACATCGACGATGCGGCGGCCGCCACGGTCCTGGCGCTCGAGCGCGGCGCGCCCGGCCTCTACAACGTCGTCGACGACGACCCCGCGCCCGTGGCGGACTGGCTGCCCTACCTGGCCGACGTCCTCGGCGCAAAGCAGCCACGGCGCCTGCCGGGATGGCTGGGCCGGCTTGCCGCGGGGGAGGCGATCGCCTCGATGTCGACCCGGATCACGGGCTCCTCCAACGCCAAGGCCAAGCGCGAGCTGCGCTGGCAGCCGCTCTACGCCAGCTGGCGGGAGGGCTTCCGGGAGGCGCTCACCGAGGCGCCGGCGTCGTTCCAAACTCTCGCCTTGCGGACCGCCTGACGTTCCTCAAAGAACACGAACGACGAAGGAGATCACCATGGAAACGACGTTCCCCGCCAAGCGGATCCAGGTCGCCCAGGTCGCGGGCAAGCCTATTGCGGCGTTGATGAGGTTCCAGGGCTCGATCGAGCTCGACGCCCGGGTGCACAACCTGGTGAGCCTGCGGGCTTCGCAGATCAACGGTTGTGCGTTCTGCATCGACATGCACTGGAAGGACGCCCGAGCCGAGGGCGAGACGGAGGAACGCCTCTACGCGCTGGATGCCTGGCGAGAGAGCCCGCTCTACGAGGACCGCGAGCGTGCGGCGCTCGAGCTCTGTGAGGCGATGACGCTGATCGCCGACGGACATGTGCCGGACGAAGTCTGGGGCCGCGTGGGCGATCACTTCCCCGACGACGAGGAGCTCGCCCAGCTCGTCCTCGCGATCACGGCGATCAATTCCTGGAACCGCCTCTGCATCACGGCGCGGGTCGAGCCCGGTCACTACCAGCCGGCACTCCAGCAGGTGGCATAGTCGCGCCGTGGCCGACGCGATCCACACCAAGGGACTGACCAAGCGCTACGGCGAGACGGTCGCGCTGGACTCGCTCGACCTCTCGGTCGGCGAGGGCGAGGTCTACGGCTACCTCGGGCCGAACGGCGCGGGGAAGACGACCACCATCCGGCTGCTGCTCGGACTGCACCGCCCGAGCGCCGGCCGGGCGGAGATCTTCGGCACGGATGCCTGGGGCCGGCCGGTGCCTGCCCATCGCAGGGTCGCCTACGTGCCGGGCGAGCCGTTCCTGTGGCCGAAGCTGACCGCGGCCGAGACCTTCGAGTTCCTGGCCCGGCTGCACGGCGGAACGGACGAGGCCTACCGCGACCGGCTGGTGGAGCGCTTCAAGCTCGACACCTCGAAGCGGGTCCGGGCGCTGTCGAAGGGCAACCGGCAGAAGGTGCAGCTCGTGGCCGCCCTCGCCACCCGGGCGGACCTGCTGATCCTCGACGAGCCGACGAGCGGGCTCGATCCGCTGATGGAGGTTGCGTTCCGCGACAGCGTGCACGAGGCGAAGGAGCGCGGACAGACGGTATTCCTCTCCTCGCACATCCTCAGCGAGGTCGAGGCGCTCTGCGACCGGGTGGGGATCCTGAGCAATGGCCGCCTCGTCGACGAGGGGACCCTGGCGGAGATGCGCCACCTCGGCGCCCATCGTGTCGAGGCGACATTCGATGGCACACCTCCCGAGGTCGACTCGCTGCCGGGAGTGCAGGTGACCCGCGCCGGCGAGCACACTCTGCGCTTCGAGGTGGGCGGCGAGGTTGGCCCGCTGATCGAGGCCCTCGCCCCGCATCACGTGATCTCGCTGACCAGTCGCGAGCCCTCCCTCGAGGAGATCTTCCTGCACCACTACCAGGCCCAGGACGGGGATGGCGGCGGCTAGGTCCCTCGCCCGGCTGCGCTTCGCGGGGGGCCGCGTCCGCGACCTCTCCTTCGCGTTCTTCTTCTTCATTTATGCCTGGGGGCAGACGGCCGCCTACGACAGCACCTATCCGTCGGCCCAGGACCGCCTTCAGTTCGCGCGGAGCTTCAGCGACAACAAGGCCCTCCGCCTCTTCTACGGCGTACCCCACGACCTGCTCGACGCGGGCGGGTACGCGGCCTGGCGTGTGGGCGGGACCCTGGCGATCTTCCTCGCCGCCTGGGGCCTGCTCGCCGCCGTCAAGTCGATGCGCGCCGAGGAGGACGCGGGGCGCGAGGAGCTCGTCTTGTCGGGCGCTGTCGGGCGGGGGACCTCTTTCGCCGCGTCGGTGCTCGCCGGGGCGGCCGGCGCGCTGCTGCTGTTCGCGGCGGTCTGGTTCGGCGTCCTCGCAGCGAAGCAGAGCGCCGGGGAGTCGGCGCTCCTCGCGCTGGCCCTCGCTGGAGCGGGGGCGGTCTTCTACGGCGTCGGTGCGGTGGCCAGCCAGCTCGCGTCGACTCGGCGGCTGGCGCTCGAGCTCGGCGCCGGCGCGCTCGCTGTCGCCTTCGTGCTGCGCGTGGTGGCCGACACCGCGGACTCGCTCGACTGGCTTCGCTGGCTGACTCCGCTGGGCTGGGCCGAGGAGGTCCGGCCGTTCACCGGCTCCCAGCCGGCGGTGCTGTTGCTGATGGCGGGCGCGGCGGTCGTGCTGATGGCGGCGGCCCGGTGGATCGAGGCGCGCCGCGACATCGGGGACGGACTGCTGCACTCGAGCGACACCAAGGAGCCGAGGCTGGCGCTGCTCTCCTCGCCGCTCGCTCAGACCCTCCGGGACGAGTGGGGACGACTCGCCGTCTGGCTGATCGCCAGCGGGGCGTTCGGCGCGATCACCGGCCTGCTCGCCGAGAGCGTCACTGACGTGAACGTCTCGCAAAGCCTGAACGATCAGCTCGAGAAGCTCGGTGCCGGTTCGCTCACGACGGCGTCCGGGTACATCGCCTTCACCTTCCTGTTCTTCATCCTGGTCGTCTGCCTGTTCGGCTCCTCGCAGATCACCGCCGCGCGTCATGAGGAGGCGGAGGAGCAGCTGGAGACGCTGTTCTCACAGCCGGTGAGCCGGCGGAGGTGGCTGATCGGCCGGCTCCTGCTCGCCGGCGCCGGAGCTGCGGCCCTGGCGCTCGTCGTCGGCCTGTTCACCTGGGTCGGGGCGGTCGCCGCGGGGGCCGACGTCTCGTTCGGGGACATGATCGGGGCCGGCGCCAACTGCGTGCCGATCGCGCTGCTCTTCCTCTCGCTGGGTGCGCTGGGGTTCGCGCTCGTGCCTCGCGCCACCGCTGGCATCGCCTATGGCCTCGTCCTGATCGCCTTCGTCTGGCAGCTTTTCGGCTCGCTGCTCGATCTGCCCAGCTGGGCCGTGAACCTGACGGCGTTCCATCAGGTCGCCCTCGTTCCGGCCCAATCGTTCAAGGCCGGCGCCGCGCTGATCATGCTCGCGATCGCCGCCCTGGCTATGGTCGCGGCGGTGCGCGTGTTCGAGCGACGGGACCTGGTGGGTACATGACCCCGGTGGAGGGATCTCCGCACAGGGTGGTCGTGATCGGCGGCGGCTTCGGCGGCCTGCAGGCCGTGCAGAAGCTCGCCCGGATGCCGGTCGAGGTGACCCTGATCGACCGCCGCAACTTCCATCTCTTCCAGCCGCTCACCTACCAGGTGGCGACCGGGTCGCTCTCGCCCGAGGAGGTCGCCTATCCGCTGCGGGCCATGTTCAAGCGGCGGCGGAACGTGCGGGTGCTGCTCGGGGAGGCGCGCGAGCTCGATCTGGAGGGCAGGACCGTCCAGGTCGAGCCCGGCGTCGGCGAGGGCGGCCCGCTCACCGTTCCCTACGACACGCTGATCGCCGCCGGGGGCTCCCGCTACTCGTACTTCGGGCACGACGAATGGGAGGGGTACGCGCACGAGGTGAAGTCGCTCGAGAGCGCGCTTCATGTGCGCGCGCAGATCCTGAGCGCCTTCGAGGCGGCCGAGCTGGAGACCGACCCGGAGCGGCGGCGCGCCTGGCTGACCTTCGTGGTGGTCGGCGCCGGTCCGACCGGAGCGGAGATGGCGGGCCAGATCGGCGAGCTCGCCCGCGACACCCTCCGCCGCGACTTCCGGCTGATGGATCCCAGGGAGTCCCGGGTGCTGCTCGTCGAGATGGCGGATCGCGTGCTCACCAGCTTCCCGCCGGCGCTGTCGGAGAGGGCGGCGCGCTCGCTCGAGAACCTGGGCGTGACGCCGCTGCTCCAGCACACCGTCGTCGACATCGACGAGGAGAGCGTCACGGTCGAGGCGCACGGGGGAGAGAGCGAGCACATCCCGGCGCAGACCGTGATCTGGGCCGCCGGGGTGACGGCCTCCTCGCTCGCGCGACGGCTCGGAGAGGCGACCGGCGCGGAGGTGGATCGAGCCGGGCGAGTCTCCGTCGGTCCGGATCTCACGCTTCCGGGGCATCCGGAGGTCTTCGCCCTGGGGGACATGGTCCGGGTGCTCGGCGAGGACGGCGAGGTCCAGCCGCTGCTCGGGGTCGCGCCGGTTGCGATGCAGGAGGGCCGGTACGTCGCCAAGGTCGTGCGGGCGCGGCTCCGCGGCCGCGAACACGAGCCCTTCCGCTATCAGGACAAGGGCAACGTCGCGACGATCGGACGGTCGCGCGCGGTCGCCGACATCAAGGGCTTGAAGGTCAGCGGCTTCCCGGCCTGGATCCTGTGGCTGCTGATCCACATCTGGTACCTGATCGGGTTCCAGAACCGGCTGCTGGTGCTGATCCGCTGGTCGTTCAGCTTCTTCACCCGCGGCCGAGGTGGCCGCGTGATCGAGCGCTGGGAGGAGCAGGGAGCCGCCCGGTCACCCTCGTAGGCTGCGCCGCATGGCGGTGACGCTCGCCCTCGGCTCGGCGGCGGTGTTCGCGCTCGGCACCGTCCTGCAGCAGCGGGTGGTGATGGATGCGCCCGAGGCGAAGGAGGCGAGCGCCGGAATCCTCTTCCGGTTGATCGAGCATCCGGTCTGGCTCGCCGGCATCGCCGCCTACGGGATCGCCTTCGGCATGCAGGCCGCCGCACTCGGCGACGGGCGGCTGGTCGTGGTGCAGCCGATCCTCGCCACCACGATCGTCTTCGCCCTCCCGCTCGGCGTCTGGCTCTCAGCGCAGCGGATCACGCGCCGGGACGTGATCGCGGCCATCGTCGTCACCGGCGGCCTGGCGCTCTTCCTGCTGCTCGCCGATCCCTCGGGCGGCAAGGAGGACGCGCCGATCGGTCAGTGGATCGTCGCGGGGGCGGTCGTGATCGGGTTGGCGACCGGGCTCCTCCTCGCGGGCCTGTCGCGCGTGGGGGCGCTGCGGGCCGCCCTGCTCGGAACCGCCTCCGGCCTGCTCTTCGGCCTGGTCTCCGCGCTGACCAAGGGCGCCGTCGAGGTCTTCCAGGACGACGGTGCGCAGGTGCTCGTCAACTGGCACCTCTATGCGCTGATCGCGATCGGCTTCGCGGGCATGACGATCACCCAGCTCTCGCTGCAGACGGGAATCCTGCCGCCGGCAGTCGCGACCAGCTCGATCTTCAACCCGGCGGCGAGCGTCGTACTGGGCCTGACGCTCTTCGACGAGCAGGTCCACCACTCGACGCCAGGGCGGATCGGTGCCGCCCTGGCGCTGGTGGCGATGTTCGCCGGGATCGCCGCGCTCGCGTGCGGGCGACGGGAGTAGCCTCGGTTCGATGGAGGGTGTGAGCCGCAAGCAGATCGCACAGGACGCCTACCGCGCCTTCGCCGCGGGGGACCGAGACTTCTACGAGCGGCACCTGAGCGAGGAGTTCACCTTCTCCGCGCCCCCCGACCCCCTGCTCGATCGCGACGGCTACTTCGAGCGCTGCTGGCCTGGGGCTGGGCAAGGCCAGGAGTTCGAGTTCGTCCGAGTCATCGAGTCGGGCGATGAGGTGATCGTCACCTACGAGTCGCGGCGGTCCGACGGTAGCGGCGGTCGCAACACCGAGGTCATGACCATCGGCGACGACGGCAAGATTCACCGCACGGAGGTCTACTTCGGCTGGGAGAGCTAGCCGAGCGTTTTCGCCAGCTCGGCGCCCCAGGCCTTCGCCCGCTCGAGCTCGCCGTCGGCGAGCGGCCCCTCGGAGTCCTCGACGAAGAAGCTCTCCGGGTCGGCGATCACCTCGAATCCCGCCTTCCGCAGACGCTTGGCGATGCCCCGCGAGGCCGCGCCGGTGAGCATCGGCGACTTGTCGATGCGCGTATCGAAGGCCGCGGCCCTCATGCCGCCGCCGTTGCGATCGGCCAGCCACTTGCGGAGCCCCGGGCCGTCGACCGCGCCGGGCTCCAGCTCGGTGCCCTCCTCCTCGGCCGCCTGCCCGGTTCCCTTGCGGCTCATCGTCGTCGCCAGGCCGTGCATGTGGGTGGGCCCGCCCGCGACCACGAGGTCGGCGTCGTCCGCCGCGCCCGCGTCGCCGTCGTTGACCGCCAGGATCTCGGCGTTCCCGAGGCCCTCCGCGATCGCCTCCGCGACCTGCCGGGTGTTGCCGTACATCGACTCGTAGGCGACGACCGTCTTCACGGGCGGATCTTCCCACGTAAGCTCTCGGCCGAGGAGTGAGGGATTGATCTACCGCAGCCCCGAGCCGGACATCGAGATCCCGGATCTGGCCATGCCCGAGTACGTGCTCGGCGCGGCGGCCGCGCGCGGCGAGCACCCCGCCTTCATCGACGGCGCCACCGGCACGACGATCACCTTCGCGGAGCTCGCGGCCAAGGTGGACGCGGTCGCCGCGGCGCTCCAGTCGCGCGGCATCGGCAAGGGCGACGTGGTCGCCCTGGTCGGCCCCAACAGCGCGGAGTGGGGGATCGTCTACCACGGGATCCTGCGGGCGGGGGCGGTGGTCACTCCGATGAACCCGCTGCTCACCCAGGAGGAGATGGGCCGCCAGGAGGAGAACTCGGGCTCGAAGCTGCTGATCGACGATCCGCCGGCGTTCGTCGCGGGAGTTCAGCCCGGCGCAACCCCCGATGAGGTGGAGATCGACCCGGAAGAGCTCGCCGTGCTGCCCTACTCGAGCGGGACCACCGGCCTGATGAAGGGCGTGATGCTCACGCACCGCAACCTGGTCGCGAACATCGAGCAGGCCCACAACTCGATGCCGCTGACCGAGGCGGACGTGCTGGTCGGTCTGATGCCCTTCTTCCACATCTACGGCCAGACGGTGGTCCTCAACATGGGGCTGGCCAAGGGCTCGACGATCGTCGTCCTGCAGCGCTTCGACTGCGACGCGCTGATGGACCTGATGGAGCGGCACGGCGTCACCTGGCTGCACGTCGCTCCGCCCGTGATCCTTCAGCTGGCCACCCACACGAACGTGGAGGGCCGTGACTTCTCCAGGCTCAAGCTGATCATCTCCGGCGCCGCACCGCTCGACGCGGAGCTCGCCGGGCGGGCCGAGGCCAAGGTCGGCGCGCCGGTCCGCCAAGGCTACGGGATGACCGAGCTCAGCCCGGTGAGCCACAAGAGCCGCCTCGCCCGGGTCGCCGAGACCCCGCCCGGCAGCGTCGGCGCCCTGATCCCGAACACCGAGGCCCGCCTGATCGACCCGGAGACCGAGGAGGACGTCGCCGAGGGTGAGGAGGGCGAGATCTGGATCCGCGGCCCGCAGGTGATGAAGGGCTACCTCAACAACCCGGCGGCGACCGCCGAGACCCTCGTCGAGGAGGGCTGGCTGCGCACCGGCGACATAGCCCGGATCGACGAGAACGGCTTCACCTTCATCGTCGACCGGCTCAAGGAGCTGATCAAGTACAAGGGCTACCAGGTACCGCCGGCCGAGCTCGAGGCCGTGCTGGTCTCGCACCCGAAGGTGAGGGACGCCGGCGTGATCGGCGTGCCGATGGACGACGGGGGAGAGGCGCCCAAGGCCTTCGTCGTCACGGACGACGGAGTCGACGGCGACGAGCTGATGGCGTACGTGGCGAAGCACGTCGCGCCGTACAAGAAGGTCCGCGAGGTTGAGTTCGTCGACGAGATCCCGAAGTCGGCCTCGGGCAAGATCCTGCGCCGCGTGCTGCGCGAGCAGCAGGCGGCCCCGCGCTAGCGCCCTGGCCATCCGCCGGATGCGAAGATGGCGCTCTCGACTCTCAACCAAGGAGGCATGGATGCCGCTTACAACGAGGCCCTGATCGGAGTTCAGTTCGAGCGCATCAACGAGCGGCTCCGCGCGATCGAGGCGCAGCTCGAGCTGCTCTCGGATAAGGCGGGCGTTCCATACGACCGTTCCGGCAAGGATCTGCCCGAGGACGTCGCCGAGCTCGCCACGGCGGGCAAGGGGCTGGAGGCGATGAAGCGCTATCGCGAGCTCACCGGCGCGGACGCCAAGGAGGCTCAGGAGGTCGTCGCGGTGATCTAGTCCGGCTAGCCGTTGGGCGTCGAGGAGGGAGCGCCCGTCCGCAGCAGCGTCGCCAGGTAGATCACGATCTTCTCCTCGCCCTTGTTGGCCGCGCGGTGGATCGTGCCGGGCTGCTCGACGATCCACTGGCCGGCCGCGATCCTCCCGGAGCTGCCGGCCGCGATCCTCCGCACCAGGCGGGGGTTGTCGGCCGGGCCCGTCCTCACGGTGACCGAGCCGCGCTTGACCGTGTAGGTGAGCACACCGCGCTGGATGTAGGCGACCTGCGTGCCCTTGTGATGGTGGAGGGCGATCTTCCCGCCGGCAGGAATCGTCACCCGGGAGAGCCCGAGCGTCCTGCCCTTCACCCCCTGCACCTTGGTGCTCTGAGCCAGAGGCTCCCGGACGACCGCGCCGCCACCGGATTTGGCGATCACGTAGCCGGCGATCCCGCCGACGGCGACCAGGCCGATTGCCGAGACGGCCAGCAGGAGTCGGAGGCGGCGCATCGCAGAGCGACCTTAACAGCGAAAATGGACGTCCATGGGGGACGTCCAGATACTGCTCGCCGCGCTCTTCGTCTCAGCCGCTGGGCTGAACGCGCTCGCCAACCGGCTTTCCGTGCCGTACCCGATCCCGCTCGTGCTCGGCGGCCTGGTGCTGGGCTTGATCCCGGGCATCCCCAACATCACGCTCAACCCGGATCTCGTCCTGCTCGTCTTCCTGCCGCCGCTGCTCTACGCGTCGTCGTTCTTCGCGGATCTGCGCAGCCTCCGCAACGACACGCGGGTGATCGTGATGAACGCCCTCGGCCTCACGCTGTTCACCGCCGGCTGCGTCGGGGTGATCGCGCACGAGGTCATCCACCTGCCTTGGGCGATGTCCTTCGCGCTCGGCGCCATCGTCTCGCCGACCGACCCGGCGGCGGCGACCGCCATCATGCGACGAGTCGGTGCCCCGCGCCGGATGATCAACGTGCTCGAGGGGGAGAGCCTGATCAACGACGCGGCGGCGCTGGTCACCTACAAGGTCGCGGTCGCGGCCGCCATCGGGGAGGGCGTCTCGGCCGGGCACACGGTGCTGACCTTCTTCGGCGACGTCGCGGGCGGGGTGGCGATCGGACTCGCGGTCGGTTGGCTGATCGCCGAGATCCGCAAGCGCGTCACCGACGTCAACACGGAGCTGGCGATCTCCCTGTTCAGCGCCTATGGGGCGTTCATACCGGCCGACCAGCTCGGCGTCTCGGGGGTCCTGGCGGTCGTCGCCTGTGGGCTGGTTCTCGGCTTCCGCGCTCCCGAGATCGCCTCGCCGGAGAGCCGGATGCAGGGCTACGCGATGTGGTCGATCCTCACCTTCCTGCTCAACGCGACGCTGTTCATCCTGATCGGGCTGCAGCTGCCGGTGATCGTGGATGGGCTGGCCGGTGAGCCGGCGAGCCAGGTCGTCGGCTATGCGGCGCTCGTCTGCGCGGCGGTGATCGCGCTCCGCTACATCTGGCAGTTCACGCTGACGCTGGTGATCCGGACGCTGGACCGGCGGCCGTCTCAACGAGCACGACGCTCCAGCTGGCGCTTCCGGGTGGTGGGCGGCTGGGCGGGCATGCGAGGCGCCGTCTCGCTGGCCGCCGCGCTCGCCCTTCCACTCGAGACGAATTCGGGCGCGCCCCTGCCCGGACGCGACCTGATCCAGTTCATCACCTTCTCCCTGATCCTGGTCACGGTGGTCGGCCAGGGCCTGACCCTGCCCTGGCTGATCCGGAAGATGGGCGTGCTCGACGACGGCACGGAGGAGGAGCATGAGGAGATCAAGGCGCGGATGGTGATCGCGAAGGCCGCACTCGACAGGGTGGACGAGCTCGAGGGAGAGGACTGGACCCGCGACGGCACCGTCGAGCGGGTGCGAAACCTCTACAGGTACCGGAAGAGGCGCTTCGCGATCCGTGCCGGGAAGATCGAGGATGAGGACGGGGTCGAGGAGGGGTCGCTCGCCTACCAGCGGCTGATGCACGAGATCTACGCGGTGCAGCGAGCCGAGCTGGTCCGTCTGCGAAACGAGAGAACGATCAGCGTCGAGGTGATGCGGCGGGTAGAGCGCGAGCTCGACCTGGAGGAGCAGCGGCTCGAGGTCTAGTAACCCGGCGGCTTGTGTGGCGGTCCCAGGTAGATCCGGGCCAGGCGGAGGGCGACATCCTTCCGCTCCGACGGCCCGATCGACGGCGCCCGCACCTTGACCGTGACCAGGCGGACGCCGTCGGTGGTGAGCAGGCGGCTCTGCAACGGGAACCAGTAGCCGCCCAGTCCCAGGCTCGTGACCGGGCGCGGCGCGGCGCGGGCCGACTTGTGGGACCACTCAACGTTCTGCCAGAACTCGACCTGCTCTCGCTCCATCCGGGTGTACGACTGCGGGGCGCTGTCGAGGAGGACGATCGCCTCGCGGTCCTCACCCCGGAGGCGGCAGGCGTCGGCGCCGTTCGAGGCGCGAAACGGTTCCGCCGCGGTCGCCCGGAAGGCCGTCCTCGCACTGTGCGCGCAGGCGGGAGCGAGGGCGGGCTTCCCCTGGTGGCCGCCCACCAGAACCAGGGCGAGCGCGATGAGAAACGGCACTACGGCGAGAGTACGTGACCGACCGCGGGGTCGGACTTGCCGTCGAGCACCTCTCGATAGACGCGCTCGACGTCCTCGGGTCCGGAGCCGTGCTCGACCCGGAGCCAGCCGCGCACCCAGTCGACGTAGGGTCGCCAGGCGTCGGCGAGGCGCTGGTTCAGCCCCTCGGCGCCCCAGTCCTCGGTTCGCTTCTGCAGGCGGGTGGGCGCGAAGAAGAAGGTCGGAGCCGGGCCGGCGAGCTCCTCCGAGCCGCCGAGGTCGCCCTTGTGGGTGATCCCGACGGCGGCGTCGTGCCGCAGATCGTCTCCCCAGTGGCCGTGGACGGCGCTGCGCACCTTGGAATCGCCGGCGACGTCGACGTAGATGGCCGGGTCGCGGTTGATCGAGTCGAGCTCCTCATAGGGGACGACCCGGTCGTAGACGCCCAGTGACTCGGTGAACTCGACGTTCCGGGGCGAGGTCAGGCCGACCACCTCGATCCCATCGCGCTTGCTCAGCAGGTGGGCGAGCGCCGAGGTCGTCCTGCTGGACGCCGAGGAGAGCACCGCGAGCTTCGCGCCGAACATGTCCTCCTCGCCTAGAAAGTCGTCGATCAGGAACGAGGTGAAGTAGAGCGGCCAGAGGAGGATCTCGTAGTCCTCGTTCTCCTTCTCGTACATGTCGTTGCCGTCGGTGCGCTGGTAGCGGTTGTAGGCGGCGGGGAGGCCCACGCGATGGGGTGAGGCGTCGACGAAGTCCGTGCTGCTGGCCCGAGCCGGCCGGACGACCAGATGGCTCGCCGGCGGCAGGTAGCCGTAGACGCGCGTCCCCTCCGGCACGCCCTCGGCCCTGGACTCGACGACGTCGGCGAAGCCCCAGACCGGCATGTGCGCCCAGCCGTCCTCGGCGGGGAAGAAGTCCCAGTAGTTCATCGCCTCGCCCATCACGGCGTAGGTGATGTTGTTGGTGGTGAGGCCGAAGCTGTCGACGCCGAGCAGGACCTGGCCGTCCTCGAGCTCCGGCTTCTCGTCCTCGGCGAAGCGCGTCTCGTGCAGATCGTCTTTACGGACCTGGAAGTCGATTGCCGGAGCATATTCAGCGGCCGAGGCCCGGCACGGTCCGGTCAGGCGATGCCTGGCGCTTCGCCACCAGAAGCGCACGATCGGCGGCGTCGTGCAGAGCGAGTGCGTCGCCGCTCGACAGGGATGCGACCCCGAAGCACGCGGTTACGGTGACATCTTCGAGTTGGGCATCCTCGATCGCCGTGACGACGCGCGTGGCGGCGACCTTCGCCCCCTCGAGCCAGGTCTCGGGCATCAGCAGCGCGAACTCATCGCCGCCGATCCGGAACGCATCGTCGGTCAGCCGCGAGGAATCGATCGCCTCGGCGACCCCCTGGAGCACCGCGTCCCCCGCGGGATGTCCGAACTTGTCGTTGACCCCCTTGAACCCATCGAGGTCGAAGATGGCGAGCGCGAGGGGGTGCTGGTAGCGGGTGCTGCGCGCAGCCTCGATCGACAGCCGCTCCTCGTACGCACGGCGATTGAACAGGCCGGTGAGCGCATCGGTCCTGCTCTCCATCTCCTTCAGCTCGAACAGGGAGGCATGCGCCATCTGCGCGGAGATCGACTCGGTGAGCAGCCTGAGCGTCTCGACATCCTGCGACGTGAACGCCCCGGGCGCCGATGAGTAGACCTTGAGCACCCCGAACGCATCGCCGCCGTGGCGCAGCGGCACGGCGATCATCGATCGGGCCTTCACCCTGCGGGAGGCGGTGCGGTCGATTCGGGGATCCACCTCGGTGTCGTTGCAGTGGAGCACCTGGTCGAGGTCGAGGGCCAGGCCCGAGAGGCTGCTGTCACGGTCGAGCCTGATGCCGAGGTAGGGGGTGGCGTCCCCGGTGGTGACCGTGTAGACCATCTCTTCGCGGTCCGGGACCTCGATGACGCCGGCCCTCGCGCCCGTGAGATCCTGGGCGCGCCGAGCCACCAGCCGCATCACCTCGCTGGAATCGAGGTTCGCCGCCGCGATCTCGCTCTGTGTCTTGATGATCGCCCGCAGGCGATCGGCCTGTGCGTCCATGCACCAATTAATCGGCCAAGCCGGTACCGACTATTTAGCCAACCCAGCCAATTGGACACTTGATTGAGGTGGCCCAATAGGGGTAGTCGCGACAGGTGGGCTTCCGTGCAGCATGGAAGGCGCTCGCCCCGGCGTGCCTGGGCTACTTCTTCGTCCTGCTCGGAGCGCTGATCGCTGGTCGGGCCGGTTAGGGAGTCCGGCTGACCGGGTAACAGAACCTCTTCGGGAACTACCGAGAGATTGGAGGCCGGACGTGAACGGACGGCTATCCGCGCTCGACGACTCGTTCCTGGCCGTCGAGAACGCAAGTGCGCACATGCACGTCGGCTGGGCGGCCACATTCCGGCCGCCGCAGGGCCGCGAAGCACCGCGATTCGACGATTTGCGGGCCCACATCGCGGGCAGGCTGTGCCGGGCCCCGCGCTACAGACAGCGGATCGCGCCGGTGCCCTTCGGGGTGAACGCCCCGATCTGGGTCGACGACGACCGCTTCGACGTGGATCGCCACGTCCTCGCCTCGGATCAGACCCGCTTCCCCGACCTGGTCGACTCGTGCATGTCGACCCAGCTGCGACGCGACCGTCCCCTCTGGCAGATCCACGTCGCCGAGCGCCTCGAGGATGGCCGGATCGGGATCGTGGGCAAGGCGCACCACTGCATGGTCGACGGCATCGCGGCCGTCGAGCTGGGCTCGCTCCTTCTCGATGCAACCCCGGATCCTCCGCCCGAGGAGTCCGATCGATGGGTGCCGAGGCGTCCGCCCGGACCGGCCCGGCGGCTCCTCGGCGGCATCCTCGATCTCATCGTCGAGGAGGCGTCGCTGGTGCGGTACCCGGCTCGGTTCGCGCGCTCGCCGCGGCGTCTCGGGGAGCTGGTCGGGCCGCTGAGTCGTGCCCGCAAGGCGCTCGCCGAATCCATGCGGCCTTCGGAGCCGCGCGAGCCCGTCAATCAGCCGATCACGGGCGCGCGCCACCTGGCGTTCTTCCGGCGGCCGCTCGCCGATCTGAAGCGGATTGGGCGGCCGTTCGGCGCCTCGGTCAACGACGTCCTGCTGGCCGTGAGCGCCGGAGGGGTGCGGCAATTCCTGATGGAGAGGGATCGCGATCCGGTGCCGCTCAAGACGATGGTCCCGGTCAATGCGCGTAGCGCGGGCCCGGACACCGAGCTCGGCAATCGGATCTCGTTCGTGTTCGTCGACCTGCCCTGCGACGAGCCCGATCCGGTCCGCCGGCTGCAGGACGTTCGTCTCGCGATGTCCGAGCGAAAGGAGTCGGGTCTTCCCGAGGGCGGGGATGCCGTGATGGCGATGCTCAAGTACATGCCGCGCACAGCCCAGCACGCGGTGAGCCGCCGGATCGCCGGCCCGCGAACCTTCAACCTGACGGTCTCGAACATCCCGGGGCCGCGCGAGCCCATGTACATGTGCGGTTGGGAGCTCGAGGCGGCCTACCCCGTGGTCCCCATCGCCGACAAGCATGCCCTCTCGATCGGCATGACCACGATCCGCGACCACTGCTGCTTCGGCCTCTACGCCGCCAGCGAGATCCTGCCGGACTCGGACGACCTCGCCGTTGGCGTGAACGCCTCGATCGACGAGCTGTTCGAGCAGGTCACCCTCTAGGGCCTCAGGTCCAGCCAGAGCTCCTGGCCGACGGTTCCCTTCGGGAAGACCTCGTTGGGCGCCTCGCTCGTCTGGGTGAAGCCGGCCGCGTCGTAGATGCGCCGGGCGCTGGTCAGCGAGCTGTTGGTCCAGAGCACCATGCGCTCGTAGCCCTTGGAGCGGGCGAAGCGGATGCACCGGTCGACCAGCTTGCGCCCGACGCCGAGCCCGCGCGCCCAGTCCTCCACGAACAGCAGCCGCAGCTGAGCGACGTCGTCGGACTTGCGGAGGCAGTAGGCGGCGCCGGCTCGCTCGCCGTCGAGCTCCCCCACCCAGCCCCGCTCCAGCTTCGGGTCGTGGTCGGAGAGGTAGTCGGCGACGATGCGAGCGACGAGGGCCTCGAACTCCGGCGGCCAGCCGAGATCGTCGTCGTAAAGGTGCGCGTGGCGCTCCAGGACCCAGCCGTGGTCGCCGGGACGGATCTCACGGATTTCGACCGGCCGCTCCTCCAGCGGCTCGCCGAGGATCCGCCGGATCGAGCCCATCGCCTCGACGAGCCGGCGCTGTTGCTCATCCGAGTATGCGCGGAGCACGTCGCCGATCTCCGCGCCGGAGCGGCGGTCCAGGCTGGCGAAGGTACGGCCCCCCTTGGCGGTCAGTTCGGCGAGCTGGCGCCTCCGGTCGGCCGTGGAGCGACCCCGCTTGATCAACCCCTCTTCCTCGAAGCGGTTGAGGATCCGGCTCAGATAGCCGGCGTCCAGGCCGAGCTCGCTGCGTAGGTGGACCACCTCCGTGCCCGGGTGCGTGGCGATCTCATGAATCACCCGTGCCTCGGTGATCGAGAACGGGCTGTGCAGGTAGCCGGGGGAAAGCAGTCCGACCTTCAGTGGATAGAGCCGGTTGAAGGCGCGAACGGCGGCCACGCGACGGTCCAGCTTCGTCTGCTTCGTAGCGGGCGCCATTCGTTGACTGAGTCAAAGAATATCAACGCCGTCCATCGGCCGGTGAGAGTTTCGGAGGATTTGCGCGCTACAGCGGCCTCAATCCTCCGAAACCAGAAAGGGCCCCGGTCGGGGCCCTTCATTGCCGCTTTTCGTCCTGCGCTACCGAATGAACAGCATCTCCGCGTACTTCGGCAGCGGCCAGAGGTCGTCGGGGACGATCTTCTCCAGCTTGTCCGCCGCCTCGCGGACCCTCGCCATGCCGGCGATCTGCTTGTCGCGCGCATGGATCGCGAGGTCCATGCCCTCGAGGCCGTCGGGGTATTGGTTCGCCTCGTCGAGCTCCTTGATCGACGCGACCAGCTCGTCGACCAGCGGAGTCGCCTCCTCGGTGACCGCGCCGATGCCGGCGTCGTCGCCCAGGGCCAGGTAGCGCAGGGCGGCGGGCAGGATCATCGTGCGTGCCATCGTGTCGGCCGTCTCGGCCTCGATGTTCGCGCGGATGATGTACTGCTCCAGCCAGACCTCGTAGCGGGAATCGAGCTCGCGCTCGTTGAGGACCTTGTACTTCTCCATCATCGAGACGGTCGGCTCGGCGAGCACCTCGGGCAGGCAGTCCGGCGTGGTGCGCAGGTTCTTCAGGCCGCGCTCCTCGGCCTCCTTGTGCCAGGCCTCGTCGTAGTTGTCGCCGTCGAAGACGATCTGCTTGTTGCCGTCGTAGGCCTCCTTGACCACCGCGGTGACCGCGGCCGGCAGATCGTCCCCGCCCTTGGCCTCGAGCTTGTCGGAGAGGTCGTCGATCGCCTCCGCGACGATGGTGTTGAGGACCGTGTTCGGGAAGGCCAGCGACTGGCTCGACCCGAGGGCCCGGAACTCGAACTTGTTGCCGGTGAAGGCGAACGGCGAGGTCCGGTTGCGGTCGCCGCCGTGCATCGGCAGCGGGGGCAGGACCTCCGCCCCCAGCTCGAGGAACGAGCCGGGGGTGTGCGGATCGCCCGAGCCCGAGCTGATCGCCTCGAAGACCTTGATCAGCTCGGCGCCGAGGAAGATCGAGATGATCGCCGGCGGTGCCTCGTTGGCGCCGAGGCGATGGTCCTGGCCGATCCCGGCCACGGATGCCCGCAGCAGGCCCTGGTGCTTGTTGACCGCCTGGATGACCGCGGCGCAGAAGAAGAGGAAATTGATGTTGTCCGCGGGGGTGGCGCCCGGCTCGAGCAGGTTGGAGCCCGAGTCCGTGCCCATGGACCAGTTGTTGTGCTTGCCCGAGCCGTTCACGCCGGCGAAGGGCTTCTCGTGCAGCAGGCAGACCAGGCCGTACTTGCGCGCGACCCGCTGCATGACCTGCATGGTCAGCTGCTGGTGGTCGGAGCCGACGTTCGAGTTCTCGAAGATCGGCGCGATCTCGTGCTGGGCCGGGGCAACCTCGTTGTGGCGGGTCTTGATCGGCACGCCGAGCTTCGCCAGCTCGTTCTCGAAGTCGAGGATGCAGGCGAGGACGCGCTCGGGGATCACGCCGAAGTAGTGGTCGTCGAGCTCGTGGCCCTTGGCCGGCTTGGCGCCGAACAGGGTCCGGCCCGTGATCACCAGGTCCTGGCGGGAGTAGAAGTAGTTCTCGTCGATCAGGAAGTACTCCTGCTCGGGCCCGACCGTGGTGAAGACGCGCTGCGTCTCCTCGTCACCGAGCAGCTTGAGCGCCCGCACGGCCGACTTCGACAGCGCGTCCATGGAGCGGAGCAGCGGGGTCTTGGCGTCGAGCGCCTCGCCCGTCCAGGAGACGAAGGCGGTCGGGATGCAGAGCAGCGCGCCGTTCGGGTTCTCGAGGATGAACGCGGGGCTGGTGGGATCCCAGGCGGTGTAACCGCGGGCCTCGAAGGTGTCGCGGATGCCGCCGGTCGGGAAGGAGGAGGCGTCGGGCTCGCCCTGGATCAGCTCCTTGCCACTGAACTTCGCGATCCACTGGCCGTCGCGATTCGGCTCGAAGAAGGAATCATGCTTTTCGGCTGTCAGTCCGGTGAGTGGCTGGAAGACGTGCGTGAAGTGGGTCGCGCCGCGCTCGAGCGCCCACTCCTTCATCGCCTCGGCGACGGCGTCGGCCAGCGAGATGTCGAGGGCCTCGCCGTGCTCGAGGGTCGCCTGCAGCTTCTCGTAGACGTCCTTCGGCAGGACGTCCTTCTGCACGGCCGGCGAGAAGACGTTGATGCCGAACGGGTTGTTGTCGGCCTTGGTCAGGTCGACGGTCCCCAGGGAGTCGCCGTTGGGGCTCCAGGTGGCGGAAGTGACGTTCTGGGAGCGGGTCGTCTTCAACATCGTCGGGGCAGCCTCCTCGCAGGCGTGGCGCGCCTCCGGGCGCGCCGAGTTGATCACACGAAACGAGGGCGGAGATTAGAGGCCCAGGCAGGGTCGCGGCATTGTCCGCCCGTATAAAGATCGCAATACGCGATTCGACAGGTGGTAGGGACCCCCTCACCGCACAGAGGTGTGATCTGCCGGCGCGCCGAGCTGCTGCTTTGCAGTGAAAGCGGGGAAGCCGGCCCAAGAAGTCGTCCGGCCATGCCAAACATGGTGATCCGCGTACTCGGTCCGGCTTCCCGTTCAAGAGGCTACCGACCAATTGGCTGGGTTCTCGCCAAATCTTCATTGGGCCGAACCAGCTCTGGTGCTGGAAGGCGGACCCGTCGCGAATACGTAGCCAGCACGGAGGCCACGCCGCTCCCCAATGGCCGAGAATGTGTGCCATGGAAGGCGGTGAGATGAGAGGCAGCGAGCTGCATCCGGAGGACGAAGCGAGGATGCGGGAGCACCTCCCGGACGGGCAGGGCACCTTGCGCGCCGACATCTCCACCGCGATCGTCGGTCTCTATAAGAAGCACTACGGCAAGGGCCCGATCCACTGCCGCTCCTACCTCGAGCCGGATCTCGTGGTGGTGATTCTCGGTGAGGGATACACGGTGGCCGAGCAGGCGCTGTTCGAGGCGGGCAAGTGGTACGAGGTCCGCCAGGCCCGGCAGATCTGGCAGGACAGCATGCACGAGCGCTTCGTCGAGAAGATCGAAGAGCTCACGCACCGCAAGGTCAAGGCCTTCCTGAGCGCCAATCGCCAGGAGCCGGATTACGCGGTGGAGCTCTTCGTGCTTGAGACAGGCTGAGCGGGTTCTCGGCGCATATTGCGGAGCCCCTGACCCGGCGTAGGCTCCAGCTGAGTTGTTTCGGTGGTATTGCTACCGGTTCGGCACATGGCTCCAACCAAGGAAGGGGGAGACTATGGGCCTCGTAGAAGCACGGATCGACGTGATTAGGCTGATCCGTTCACGGGTTGCGTTTGACGCAATTGAGACTCGGATCAATGAGATCTCTGGATTGGCCGAGCAGGAGCGAGCTGCGTTGTGGCTTTACGCGTGGTCGCGCCAGGCCCGAAGCTGGCAGCGGCATACAGCGGACCAGCTCTTGGAGTGGGTCGGGCATCAAACGATGCTCCCAGCCCTTGGCGTGAAAACGGAAGCCTCAACCGCCAGAGGGCAGCCGCCGGCATAGAGGACGGCTAGGCTGCGCCGGTGGGCGATTTTCCGGCACCGAGTGAGGGACTCGTGCTGACGCACTTCATCGTCAGCGCCGACGTGCGGCGCTCGGCGGCCTTCTACCGGGATGTGCTGGGCGGCGAGGTCGTGATGGAGGGCGAGCCGACCATCCTCCAGGTCGCCAACAGCTGGGTGATCATCAACGTCGGCGGGGGCCCGACTGAGGACAAGCCCGAGGTCGTCCTCGACGTCCCGGACGACCTCAACCGGGTCAGCGCCTTCCTCAACATCCGGGTCGCCGACATTCAGGCCTGTTACGAGGAGTGGGGCGCGAAGGGCGCCGAGTTCCTGACGCCACCGCAGGATCGTGGGGCCGAGATTCGTTGCTACATGCGTGACCCGGACGGCCACCTGATCGAGGTCGGCCAGTCGGCCCGCGCCCCCTCAGCCTGAGGCACTGAGCACGAGCCGGTTGCCCGACGGATCCGTGACTCGGACCCGTCCGTCCTCGCGCTCGGGCTCGAAGCCGGCCTCCCGCAGGCGGTCCTCCTCGGCGGCCAACTGACCGGAGCCCGGGAGCCGCACCTCGAACTGGCTCAGGCCCCGGCTGCCCCGGGGCGGCGGGGGAGCGCCCTCGCCGGTCCAGGTGTTGAGGCCGAGATGATGGTGGTAGCCCCCGGCGGAGACGAAGAGCGCGCCCGGGTAGCCGCGAACGGTGACGTCGAAGCCGAGCGCGCCGGAGTAGAAGGCCTCGGCCGCGGCCAGGTCGCCGACGTTCAGGTGGACATGTCCCATGCGGGTACCGGGCGGCATGCCGGTGCCCGCGTCCTCCCGGCGGAGCTCGCCGAGCACGCCGTCGAGGTCGAGTGGGAGCGTGTCCATCTGCAGGACGCCGTCGCGGACCGGCCACCGATCGCGCGGGCGGTCGCGGTAGAGCTCGATGCCGTTGCCCTCGGGGTCGCTCAGGTAGAGAGCCTCGCTGACCAGGTGGTCGGAGGCGCCCGACAGGCGCCAGCCCGCCTCGGCGACGCGCTGCAGGGCGCGGGCGAGATCGGCGCGGCTCGGCACCACGATCGCGAGGTGGAAGAGGCCGCTGGTGCCGCGCGGCCGCGGCGGCGCGTCCGGATCTCCCGCCAGCTCCACGATCGCGCCCCCACCGTTCCCATCCGTTCCGAGGCGAATCACTCCGTCCTCCTCGCCGAGCTCCGCAAGCCCGATTGCGTCCCGGTAGAAGCCGCGGCCGCGGTCGGGGTCGGTGACCGTGAGGCGCACGGGCCCCATCGTGGTGCCGGGATCGATCGAGCAGTTCTCGCTCATGAGTTCAGGGTAGAGCCGCTCCAAATTCGGCAGAAATTACGGATGCCGGTCCGGCGGCGATGGGCGATAGTCGGAAGGTGAGAACCGGCGAAGGGGCGCTGAAAATAGGGGTCGCCGGCGGCGAGTTTCACCGGTCGCGCACCATGGCCAGCGTCCTCGGCGTGCTCTTCCTCGCCGGGGCGACGATCGGCGGCCTCTCGCTGCTGCTGCCCCATCCGAGCGAGTACGACGCTCCCAACCTGTGGAGCAATGTCGTGCTCGCCTTCGTCGCCGGCGTCGTCTTGCTCCTCCTCCGGAACAGGCTGCCGGCGTGGTCGCTGCCGATCATCGTGCTTGGCGGCACGGCGGTCGTCACCCGCGCCGTCTACTACGGCCACGATCCGAGCGGCTACTACACGATCTGGTACCTGTGGATCGGGGTCTACGCCTTCTTCTTCTTCGGCCTGCGGTGGGGACTGATCCAGATGGCGGCCGTGGCGGCCGCCTACGGGTGGGTGCTCACCGAGCTCGGTGGCCCCACGCCCGTCGCGCGCTGGGTCGTGACGGTGGGCAGCATCCTGGTGGCCGGCCTGCTCGTCGATCAGCTCGCCGGGCGGCTCCGCCGCGAGACCGATGCCTCGGCCCGGCGAGCGGCGAACCTGGAGGCGGTCGGAGAGGTGGCCAGGCAGCTCGCCACCCAGAGCGACCCGCGGGCGGTGGGCTGGGCGATCTGCTCGGCGGCCGTGCGGACGGCCCACGCATCGGCGGCCGTCCTCTGGCGGCCGAATCACACCGGCGACGCGCTGCAGGCCACCGCCGTCGCCGGCGCCGACGTCGAAGGAGTGTCGGTCCCGTTCGTCACGCCGAGCTCGGGCGCGATCCAGGCGTTCACCTCGGCGACCGACCGCTTCGCGACGCTGGGCGGCCACAAGCCCGCCCAGGAGCTCTCGCCGGGCTTCGAGGCCGGAGCGGCGCTCTGGCAGCCCATTCTTCGCGAACGGAGCACCGCCGTCGGCGTGCTCGCCGTCTACTGGCGCGAGCCGCTCGAGGCGCTGGCGGGAGAGACTCGGCGCGCGGTCGGCCTGCTCGCGCTCGAGGCGGCGATCGCGATCGACCGCGGAGAGCTGCTCGGCCGTCTCGAGGTGGCGGCGAGGACCGACGACCTCACCGGCCTGCTCAATCGGCGGGCCTGGGACGAGGAGCTCGGCCGCGAGCTCTCACGCGCGGACCGCGACGGCGGAGCGCTCTGCGTGGCGATCCTCGACCTCGACAAGTTCAAGGACTACAACGACACCCACGGCCACCAGGCCGGTGATCGCTTCCTGAAGCAGATCGCGGGCGCCTGGTCCCAGACGCTGCGGGCCGGTGACATCCTCGCCCGCTACGGCGGCGAGGAGTTCGCGGTCGCGCTGCCCGGGACGAACCTCGAGCGGGCAGAGGAGATGCTGGAGCGCCTCCGCACCTGCGTGCCCGGCGGGCAGACCTGCTCGGCCGGGGTGTGCCGCTGGGACGGCTCCGAGAGCGCCGAGTCTCTGACGGCGCGCGCCGATGCGGCTCTGTACTCGGCCAAGGAAGCCGGGCGCGACCGCATCGTCAGCGTCTAAGGACCCAGGAGCGACTCGACGCCCTCGGGCGCCCGCCGCTCGAGCAGCGCCCCCAGTGGCGCAGTCAGGAACCAGATCAACACGGCCAGCGTCGTGGAGACGAACGCGACCGGAATCGAGATCAGGAAGAAGAACACCGGCGAGAGGGAGGCGATCACGCCGAAGCGATAGACCTCGGGCGTCGGCTGTCGCCGGAGCAGGCCGTTGCGGTACGCGTTCCGGAAGAGGACCACCTCCATGCCGCTGACGATCCCGACGTTGATCGCGTAGATCACGATGGAGAGCGGGTTCGAGAAGAACTCGCCGAGCAGGGCCGTGGGGAAGGGGAGAAAGGCGATGAAGGCGAGGTACACGAGGTTGAGGAGGATGAAGGACTGGTTCATCGCGCCGAGGAGCGAGACGAACTGATGATGGGCGAGCCAATACCGCCCGATCACGGCGAAGCTGATGAAGAAGCTGGTGAAGGCCGGGAGGAGGTCGTTGAGGGCGTCGGCCAGCTGGTGGACGCTGCCTTCGTCGTCGAGGTGCGGCACCGCGACCGCGACGATCAACAGCGTCATCGCGATCGCGAAGAGCCCGTCGGTGAAGGCCAGGACCCGGGCGAACTCTGCGCTGTCGCGGCCGTAGGTCCGCGACAACGCCTTAGAGCCCCAGGTCGCGCAGGAACCCGGGCTTCAGCGCGCTCAGGTTCACGAAGGCGGGAAGGGGCATGTCGTCCGGATTGCCCCGGATGCCGATGCGGGCCTCCTTCGGGACCTCGCCCTCGAGGCGCTTGCCGAGCTCGACGGCCTTGTCCTCCGACGGAGCCCCGACGAGGAGCGAGCGGAAGTGACGCTTCACCGGAAGACCCTCGTCGCGAAGCGTCTTCGCGAGGGCCTGGCCGTCTCGGACGTGTGGGAGGTCGATGACGACCTCCCACGGGTACTCGCCGTAGCGACGGGCTTCCGTGGAGCCCTCCTGCTCGGCCTCCCGCATCTCCTCCGCGCGCGCGGCTTCGTCATCCGGGAGCGGCTCGGAGGCGTCCTTCCACTCCTCGGCGATCGGGTGCCAGCGCATCAGGCGGACCTCGCCGGCCAGCTTCTCGTCCTGCATCAGGTTCTTGACGACGTGCTCGGCCTCCTGGGCCGATTCCTCGTGCCAGGCGTAGAGGAAGACGAAGCGCCCATCGCGCGTCACGACGACGCTGCCGCCGAGGAGCTTGCGGGCCTCGTTGTCCACCTGGAGGTGGTGGAGCGCCTCGCTGAGCGTGGCGCCGTTGTGTTCCTCGTCGAGAGCCACCTCGACGCGCCACTCATCGCGGCCGCGCGGGGGCTGATCCCAGTCGTTCACGAGTCGAACTCTATTGCGGTCCCGCTCGGACCGAGGTTCATGACCCGGGTGGGCCCGATTTCGCTCTCGGCTCCCCAGGCCTCGTGGATATGGCCGCAGACCGCGAGCCGCGGGTGTTTGGCCTCGATCGCCTCCAGGATCGCCTGGCTGCCGAGGTGGTCCCCGGAGCTCGACTCGTCGCAGTGGCCCTTCGGTGGCGAGTGCACCACCAGCACGGCGTCCTCCGGGCAACCCGCCAGCTTCTCGGCGGCCTCATCCTCGTCGAGGTCGAAGCTCCAGTCCCAGGGGGTGATCGGGACCCCGGCGCCGAGGCCGAAGAACCGCGTCCCGTCGATCTCGGTTTCCTCGCCGTGCAGAACCGTCGCCGCGCCCCAGCCTTCGCAGGCGGCTCGCAGGGCGTCCGCGGTCTCGTTGTTGCCGGGTACGAGCACGGTGGGCACCGTGATGCCGTGCAGGGCGCCGATCGTCTCCTCGAGCCCCTCGTGGACCGACGCGAAGTCCCCCGCGGCGATCACGACGTCGGCGTCCGAGGAGCGTTCGGCGAGCTCGACGGCCTGGTCGAGGTCGCGATGCAGGTCGCTGAAGGCGAGGAGCCGCACGGGCCGCAGTCTGCCACTGGCGCACCGGGGATGGAGTTTCGGCGTCCCTCCCGAGGGGGATTACGGGGGAGCGGAGCGGCCGGACGAGGTCGATCTCCCGGGCCTAAGGAGGGCTGAGATGTACGGGACTTTCTCTGGAATGAGCTTTGGGCTGGTGGCGCTCGTGGCGCTGCTGGTGATCGCGCTCGCCGTGTTCGCGTCGCCGCTGCTGGCGGTGGGCATCCTGGTGGTCGCCGCGGTCTTCCTGCTGATCGGTATGTCGGCCCTGCGCCAGCGCTCTGAGCGGCAGGATCAGACCTCCGGCGGCGCGCCCGATACGCGCTCGTCGGGCCCGAGTGGCCGGCGCGGCGGCGCGCCCGCCTCCGGCGAGGGCTAGGCCGCGCGGCGCCTCGGGATGTCGCCGGGGCGCAGGTAGCCCAGCTCGTCCAGCTTGTCGGCGAGGATCTCGTGCATCGCCGCGGTCTCTTCCTCGCTCATGTGGGCCGCCCAGCCGCCGGGGCGGGCGCGGCGGATCTGTCGGCCCGCTCCCTTGCGTGAGTCCGGCACGCGCGAGAACTCGTTCCCCGAGGCGATTCGCTCGAGCTCCGAGCGGCCGGCCTCGACGCCGAGTACGCCGCAGATCCGCTCGAGTGCCCCGACCGGGTCGGCCCGCATCTGCTCGTAGCGCACCAGCACTCGGCGCTCGGGGTCCGTCCGCGCGTAGGTCTCCTGCACCACCTCCGTGCGGTGCAGCCAGACGCTCGACTGCCAGCGGATCAGCGCGGTTCGGCCGGCGTCGTCCAGCGGGTATGCACCTTCCTCGGTCGCCCAGCTGCCGTCCCGGTAGGCGTCGAGCCAGGAGTCGACCACGTCGCGGCCGTCCCGCAGCAGGAAGATCAGGCAGGAGTCGGGGAACAGGTCCATGATCGTGTCCGCCACGTGCGAGCCCGGCTCCTTGACCACGACGATCGGCCGGTCGACGAAGTCGTCGCCGGCGATCAGCTCGGCGGCCTGCGCCTCGAAGCGGGTCCTGATCAGCTCGCGCAGCTGCGGGACCCAGACGTCGCGGTAGCGGTCCGAGAAGAGGTAGTCCCGCTTCTCTCTCTTGTAGTCGGCGAGCGTCCCCAGCTTCGGCGGGTCCTTCGCCGTCGCCCAGGCGAGCGGAATCGGGCGCCAGATGCCGAGATGGTGGCCCAGATGCGGATCGTCGATCGGGAGGATCCGCTCGAGGCAGGAGAGCATCCGCAGCAGCCAGGTGCTGCCGCTCCGAGACGACCCGAAGATCCAGGCGAGCCGCCCGGGCTCGGTCACGCTGACGTCGGATCTCGCTCCCTCGCTCACGCTGCCCCTTTCAGCCGGGTTCCCGCGCGGGCACCTCGCCCACACCAGGTCCCCTCCCGTCAGGCGGAAGAGCGCCCCGCTACGCGGAGGCGCGCAACCTTGGCCAGATCAGGAGGACGAGACCGATCAGGATGCATGCCAAGCCGAGCCCGTAGTTGACGAGCACGGCGAGGAGGATCCCGATCACGATGAGTAGTAGCGATAGCTCCATGCCGCCATTCGATACCCGGCCCGGCCGGGTGCAAACGGTTCGCGACCCGGTGAGCGGGGTAACAGCCGGGGGATGGAAGCGGCTGCACGAGATCGCTCGGACGGAATCACCGCGCCGGAGCAATTGGCCGACAGGGCCGCTGAGAAGGCTTCCGAGATCAAGCGCGAATACGCGCACGGCGAGGACAAGCCGCTCGGCTCGCACCTCGTCCTGATCTTCGTCTACAACGCCCTGGTCGCCGGCTTCCTGGCGGCGCGCGTCCGTTCGGGCAAGGGCTTTCCAAAGAGGATCTCCCCCGCCGACCTGCTGCTCGCGGGAGTCGCGACGCACAAGGCCAGCCGGCTCATCGCCAAGGACCGCGTGACCGGCCCGCTGCGCGCTCCTTTCACGGAATTCGAGGGAGAAGGCGGGCCCGGAGAGATCGAGGAGGCGCCGAGGCAGGTGGGCGGGATGCGCCAGGCGATCGGCGAGCTGCTCGTCTGCCCGTTCTGTCTCGCGCAGTGGATCGCCACCGCCACCCTCGCCGGATTCGCCACGGTCCCGCGGGCGACCCGCTTCATCTGCTCGATCTTCGCGGCGGTGACGATCAGCGACTTCCTGCAGATCGCCTACAAGGGGTCGGAGGAGAAGCTGCTCTAGCCGCCGTCGGTTTCTGAGCTGACGCCCCGGGGGGCCGGATCGTTTGCCGCGCAGAGGGCGAGGGTACTTACGCCGTGCCTGGACCCGGGGCGCGCTATTGGCAGACAGACGGTCGACATCGGAGGTGGGCCGGTCATCGCTCCGTCGCCGTGGTCTGCCGATCGCCGTGGGAGCGATCGCCGTCGCCCTGGCCGGCTGCGGCAAGCAGTCGCCGCTGGATCCGCACAGCCCGCAGTCCAGGGACATCTCGACCCTGTGGTGGTGGATGCTGGCGGTGGCCGGCATCGTGTTCCTGGGCGCGCTGGGCATGCTCGCCTACGCCTGGATCCGGCGCGGGAGGGAGGGACTGCCCTTCTTCGGCAAGAGCGAGCGGGCGGAGATGACCCTGGTGGTCACCTTCGGGATCGGGATCCCGATCGTGATCCTGATCGCGCTCTTCTTCGTCTCGGACGTCTACGTGCTGGGCAAGACCGACGCCCCCGCCGCGAGTTCGACCGACATGACCATCCAGGTGACCGCTCATCAGTGGTGGTGGGAGGTCAGCTATCCGGGGACCACCGCCGTCACGGCCGACGAGATCCACATCCCGGCGCGGACGCAGGTCAACGTCGTCACGCGCTCGGCCGACGTGATCCATTCGTTCTGGGTTCCGCAGCTGAACAGGAAGATCGACGTGATCCCCGGCCGGGCGAATCGGCTCGGGATCTACGCCGACCAACCAGGGACCTACCGCGGCCAGTGTGCGGAGTTCTGCGGCCTGCAGCACTCGCACATGTCGTTCTACGTGATCGCCGAGCCGCCTGATCAGTTCCGTACCTGGCTGGCGAACATGGCGAGCGACGCGCCACCGCCCGCCAGCACGGCGGAGCGGGCGGGCCAGCAGCTCTTCCTCTCGAATCAGTGCGAGAGCTGCCATCAGATCCGCGGGACGTCGGCGCGCGGCCGCATCGGCCCCGACCTCACGCATCTCGCGACGCGGAGCACGCTCGCCGCGCTCACCCTGCCGAACGACGCGACCCATCTGCAGGAATGGATCCGCGACCCGCAGCACTTCAAGCCGGGAAACAAGATGCCCGGGCTCAACCTGAGCGACGCCGACATCTCCTCGATCGTCACCTACCTGAGGAGCCTGCACTGATGGAGGCGGCCGCACCAGCCGTCGCCCCCGACAGGATCGACCGGCTCGAGCGGATCTGGGAGGAGCGCCCGGGAATCCTGGGCTGGCTGACCACGGTCGATCACAAGCGGATCGGCCTGATGTACTTCTTCGCCACGCTGCTCTTCTTCGGGGCGGGCGGCGTGGAGGCGCTGCTGATCCGGACGCAGCTGATCGGCCCGAACGAGCACGTCCTCGGCCCCGAGGGCTACAACCAGGCCTTCACGACACACGGCGTGACGATGATCTTCCTGTTCGTCGTGCCGATGTCGATCGGGGCCTTCGGGAACTACCTGCTGCCGATGATGATCGGGGCCCGCGACATGGCGTTTCCCTCGCCTGAACGCGCTCTCGTTCTGGATCTTCCTGGCGTCCGGGATCTTCATCTACGTCGGCGTCTTCAGCGGCAACGCGCCGTCGGCCGGTTGGTTCGACTACGTCCCCCTGGCCTCCAAGGACTACAGCCCGGGACCCGGCATCGACTTCTACGCGCTGGGCCTGATCTTCACCGGCGTCTCGACGACGGCCACCGCGATCAACTTCATCGTCACGACCTTCAAGCTGCGCGCGCCGGGCATGTCGCTGAACCGCATGCCGCTCTTCTGCTTCGCGATGCTCGCGGTGTCCTTCGCACTCGTCTTCGCGCTTCCCCCGCTCACCTGCGCGCTCGGCCTGCTCGAGTTCGACCGGCTGCTCGGATTCCACTTCTACGACGTCGCGGCCGGCGGCGACACGATCCTCTGGCAGAACCTCTTCTGGATCTTCGGCCACCCCGAGGTCTACATCATCATCCTGCCGGCGTTCGGGATCGCCACCGCGATCATCCCGACCTTCGTCAGGCGGACGATGGTGGCCTTCCCGCTCGTGGCGCTCGCCGAGATCCTCGTCGCCTTCATCGGCTTCGGCGTCTGGGTGCACCACATGTTCGCCGTGGGCTTGTCGACCGCCACGACCGTCTACTTCGCCGCGGCCAGCCTGCTGATCGTGATCCCGAGCGGGATCCAGCTGTTCGCGTGGATCACGACGATCGCGACCGGGAAGCCGCAGTTCAAGACCCCGCTGCTCTGGATCGTCGGCTTCATCGTCCTGTTCATGCTGGGCGGGCTCTCCGGGGTGGCCTTCGCCGCGATCCCGTTCGACCAGCAGCTCACCGACACCTACTTCGTCGTCGCGCACTTCCACTACGTGATCTTCGGCGCGGCCGTGTTCCCGCTCCTGGGCGGGATGTACTTCTGGTTCCCGAAGGTCACCGGGCGCATGTACTACGAGCGCTGGGGGCAGGCGAGCTTCTGGTTGACGTTCGCCGGGATGAACCTGACCTTCTTCCCGATGCACATCCTCGGCCTGCTGGGGATGCCGCGCCGGGAGTACACCTACCCCTCGGACCTGGGTTGGCATGGGCTCAACCTGCTCGAGACGCTGGGGTCGTACCTGCTCGCGATCGGGCTGCTGATGGTGTTCGTCAACCTCGCGGTGAGCCTGTTCCGCGGCGAGGTCGCGGGCCCGGATCCGTTCGGCGCCCCGACGCTCGAGTGGTCGACGAGCTCGCCTCCGCCGCCCTACAACTACCCCGTCATCCCGAGGGTGACGACGGCCTATCCGATGTGGGACACCGAGGACCGCGCCGAGGACCGCGAGAACCTGAAACGGGGGGAGCGGGTGCTCGAGCAGGGCCATGAGACGCCCGCCAGCACCTCGGTCGACGCCGACTGGGACGAGGTCCTCCAGATGCCCTCGAGCTCGCCGTGGCCGCCGGTCCTGGCGCTGGCTCTGGCCGGCGTCTTCACCTTCCTGCTGCTCAAGCTCTGGATCGTGGCCGGGATCTTCCTGCTGGCCGTTGCAGGAGTGCTGGCGGCCTGGCACGGGAAGGAGCCTCAGGAGGCATGAGCGAGGTCACGCGCAGCATGGAGGCGACGGCCTCCGAGGAGGCCGCGGCGGTCGATCGCCGGCGCCGGACCCTGTCCAGTGGCGCGTGGGGCGTTCTGCTCCTGATCGCCACCGAGCTGACGCTGTTCTCGTCGCTGATCGCGACCTACTTCTACCTGCGCTTCAAGGACGTCACCTGGCCGCCGCCCGGTGTGCCGAAGCCAGAGGTGACCCTGCCGCTGGTGCTGACCGGGATCCTGCTGGTGAGCGTGGTTCCGTTCGCGGGGGCGGTGAGGGCGGCGAAGGCGTCGCGGGTGAGGCTCGCCTGGCTGCTGCTCGCGACAGCGACCGCGATCCAGGCGACCTACCTGGGTCTGCAGATCCACCTCTTCGTGGACGACTTCAACAAGTTCCCGCCCACTGAGACCGCGTACGGCTCGATCTACTTCGTGCTGCTGGGGCTCCATCACGCGCACGTCGCGGTGGGGCTCGCCCTCGACGCTTTCCTGCTCACCCGGCTCGTGGGCGGGCTGACCAACTACCGGCTGCTCGCGCTCCGGGTGACCGCCTACTACTGGTACTTCGTCGCGGCGATCGCGATCCCCGTCGTCCTCACCCAGCTCTATCCGTCGCTATGAGGGTGCCGCTCGCCGACATCAGGATCGAGCAGCCGACCTCGCCGATCTCGCCGCTGCTCTGGTTCGCGGTCCTGGGCGCGCCGGCGGCGTGGGCCCTCCAGTTCGGCGTCAGCTACTGGCTGACCGAGGCGGAGTGCAGCCGGGCCGGCGCGATGTGGGGCATCTCGCTCGACGCCTGGATCATCGTGCTCTCGGCGATCGCGATCCCGATGGCGCTGGCGGCGGGGCTGCTCTCCTATGCGCTGTTTCGCTCGACCGACGGCGCCGGCACGGAACCGCCCGGGGGCCGGAACCGGTTCCTCGCCGCTGTCGGGATGACGGTGACCCCGATCTTCGTCGGGATCATGACCCTCAACCTGGTCGGCGAGCTCGTCTACTCCCACTGCCCGCAGGGATGAGCGCACGGGGGGACAGGCGGTGGCGGTGGCGTGTGCCGTTGCCCCTGCTGATCGTCGCGCTGGCCGCGCTCGCCTTCGCGATCGTCGCCTACGCACAGCCACCGAGCGGCATCGTGCATCCGCCCGGGGAGCCCGGACGCTCGCCGCTCGAGCTCGGATCCGAGCTCTACGCCGCGAACTGCGCGAGCTGTCACGGCATCGACGGGCGCGGGGTGAGCACCTCCGATCCGGTCCGGGGCGCCGGCGATATCCAGGGCGCCGGCCCGAGCCTGCAGGGGGCCGGCGCGCAGGCGGCGGACTTCTACCTGCGGACCGGCCGGATGCCGATCAGCCGCCCGGGCGACGAGCCCCAGCGGGGGCGCCCGGAGTTCAGCGAGAGCGAGATCCGGGCGCTGACGGCGTACGTCGCGTCGCTCGGCAAGGGTCCGCCGATTCCCTCGCCACATCCGGACTACTCGCGCGTCTCTCGCGGGATGGAGCTCTTCACCGACCACTGCGCGGGGTGTCACCAGATCGTCGGGGAGGGGGGCTACGTCACGGACGCGAGGGTCCCGGTCCTGCAGCACGCCTCCGCCACGCAGATCGCCGAAGCGGTGCGGATCGGCCCCTACCTGATGCCCAGCTTCTCCAGGCACACGATCAACGACCGCCAGCTCAACGCGATCGTGGCCTACATCGAGGCGAGCAAGGAGCCGACCGACCGCGGCGGCCTCGGACTCGGGCACATCGGCCCGGTGCCGGAGGGCATCGTCGCGTGGCTCGTCGCCGCGGTCGTGCTCGTCGGCGTCTGCGTGCTGATCGGGGAGAGGGCCAGGACGTGAGGTTCTTCGGCCGGATCCTCGGGTGGTTCCTCCTGGCCGTCGCCGTGCTGGCGCGGACCCTGCTGCGCGGCCTGATCGCGATCGTCCGCCGCCTGCTTCCATCACCGGCGCGAGCGCGATGATCCCGGAACAGGAGTCGGACGCTGGGGCGGAATGGACGGTGATCGCCCTGCTGCTCGCCGCGGCCGCGGCGGCGGTGATGTTCGTATTGATCTACGTGCTCGACATCGGGCACTCCACGCAGTTCCTCGGCCTGGCGCTCGGCGCCTCCTTCGGGCTGATCGCCGCCGCGCTGCTCGTCGTCTCGAGGCGGCTCGTGCCGCAGGAGAACCTCGCGGAGGACTACTCGGAGCCCGAGACGGATCCCGAGCATCGCGAGGAGCAGGAGCAGTTGCTCCAGGTCGTGCGGGAGAGCGGGAACCGGCTCACGCGCCGCAAGCTGCTCGGCGGTGCGAGCATCACCGCCGGGCGCGGCGCTCGGCGGCGCTCTGATCGCGCCGGCGGCGTCGCTCGGCCCGGTGCTCGACACCGCCTCGCTCTATGAGACGCCGTGGCGGCGCGGGCGGCGGCTGGTGGACGACCGCGAGCGGCCGTACCTGGCGAAGGACATCGAGGCGGGAAGCTTCTACACCGCCTACCCGGAGGGAGGCGACGAGGACAAGCTCGGCTCGCCCCTGATCGTGGTCAGGCTCGATCCCGCCTCACTGCATCTGCCGTCGGGCCGCGAGGACTGGGCTCCGGAGGGGATCCTCGCCTACTCCAAGGTCTGCACCCACGCCGGCTGCGCCGTCGCCCTCTATCGCAAGCCGCTCTTCCCGGAGGCCGAGCAGAAGCCCGCCTTCGTCTGCCCCTGCCACTACTCGACCTTCGATCCGGCGGCGGGAGGGACGGTCCTGTTCGGCCCGGCGGGCCGCAACCTCCCGCAGCTCCCTCTCGAGATCGACGGGGAGGGGGCGCTGCGCGCCGCCGGCGACTTCTCGGGCCCGGTCGGCCCGAGCTTCTGGGGCGTCCGGACGAAGGGGCCGTCGTGAGGCGGGGGCTCCTCCGGGAGGGCGTCCGGGTCGCGGACGAGCGCACGGGTGCCGTGCCGTTCGTGCGCAAGGCGCTCCGCTACGTCTTCCCCGACCAGTGGTCCTTCCTGCTGGGCGAGGTCGCCCTCTACTCCTTCGTCATCCTGGTCGCGACCGGGATCTACCTGACCCTGTTCTTCGACCCGAGCACGGCGAAGACGGTCTACCACGGCAGCTACGCGCCGCTCCAGGGCCAGACGGTCACCTCGGCGTACAACTCCGTCCTCAACATTTCGTTCGAGGTCAAGGCCGGGCTGCTGATCCGGCAGACCCACCACTGGGCGGCGGACGTGTTCGTGGCGGCGATCGTCATCCACCTGGTCCGCATCTTCTTCACGGGCGCCTACCGCAAGCCGCGCGAGCTCACCTACCTGATCGGCGTCGTGATGCTGTTCCTGGCGCTGCTCGAGGGCTACCTCGGCTACTCGCTCGTCGACGACCTCCTCTCGGGGATGGGCCTGGCGATCGGCTACTCGGTCGCGCTCTCGATCCCGTTCATCGGCGCCGAACCTCGCGCTGCTGATCTGGGGTGGGCAGTTCCCGGGCGAGCCGGACTTCTGGTCGCGCATGTACATCACGCACGTGCTGATCCTGCCGGTCGTGATCGGCACGCTGATCGCGGTCCACCTCGCCCTGGTCGCCTCGCGCCATCACACCCAGTTCGCGGGCGAGGCGCCGCGGAGCGAGCGGAAGGTGGTCGGCCGCCCGATGATCCCCGGCTACGCGCCCCGGTCCCTGGCGCTGTTCTTCTCCGTCGCCGCCGTCCTCTTCCTGCTCGGCGGTCTGGTGCAGATCAACCCGGTCTGGCTCTGGGGCCCGTTCCACGTCGGCCAGGGCACGAACGGCGCGCAGCCCGACTGGTACCTCGGTTGGCTGATCGGCGCGCTGCGGCTCGTGCCGCACTTCGACGTGGTGATCGCCGACCGGACAGTCGTGCCCAACCCGTTCTGGGGCGGGGCGCTCTTCCCGCTGTTGATCGTGGGGGCGCTGCTCGCCTGGCCGTGGCTCGAGCGGAGAGTGACGGGGGACTACGCCGCGCACAACCTGTTCGAGCGGCCGCGCGACCGGCCCTGGCGGACGGCGATCGGGGCGGCGGTGCTCAGCCTGGTCCTGCTGATCTTCACCTTCGGAGCCGCCGACCGCATCTACGTACTGATCGGCCTCAGCTACCAGGTTCAGCTCTGGATCTTCCGGGTCCTCGTATTCGTCCTCCCGCCGATCGTCCTGCTCGTGACCAGGCGGATCTGCCTCAACCTCCAGGAGATCGAGGAGCACGACGCGGAGGAGGAGCGCGCCGAGGAGGAGGCCAGGGAGGCCGCTCGCACCGAGGCCCTTGCCGCCGCCCCTATGGGCGAGGGGCCGCGCTAGGGCCACTTGCCGCCAGCCTGCGGCGGCCGAAGCGGGCGGCTCGAGAGGCGGCGACGGGTTCGTGCCCCGCATCGAGCAGCGACTGGCGAAGCTCGGCCTCGCGCGTCCAGCGCAGGAACAGCCAGGCGAAGACGATCGAACGTGACGATCGCCCCTCGACGAACATGATCGCTCCGCCGATCGTCTGGTCGGTGAGCGGCGAGATGCCTCGCAGGTGCTCGCCGGCTGCGTAGTCGGTGTAGAGCGGCTGGCCGGCCCAGATGAAGATCGAGCCGAGGACCGCGCCGAGCGTTCTCACCGCCAGGACGTAGGCCGCCTTGGCGGCGCTGCCGAACCAGGCCGGACCCGGCAGCGGCTCGACCACGGCCGCCCACATCAGGACCCCGGCCCAGAAGAAGCAGAGGTGCTCGAGGGCGTGGAGAGCGGAGTGGTCGATGGCGGCCTGATAGAGGCCCGGGAGGTGCCAGGCGAAGAAGACGATCGCCCAGATCGGCAGAGCCACGAGGGGGTGGGCGAGGATCCGGAGTCGGCCGATCAAGGGCAGCGCGAGAACCGGGCGGAGGATGGGACCGGTCAGGCCGAGCACGATCGCCAGGGGCGCCAGGTCCCCGAGCATCAGGTGCTGGACCATATGCACGTAGAAGAGGTCGCTCTCCCCGATCGTGTCGATCGGCGAGATCAGCGCTCCCGCCAGCAGCAGCAGGCCGAGGTAGAAGCTGGCCTGCCGCAGCCGTGAGGTCGAACGACCGGACCGGCTCAGGTTCCGCACGCGCACGAAGTACGCGACGGCGAGGGAGACGAGGCAGACGATCAGCGGGGGCTCGATGCTCCAGCCGGTCGATGAGGCCGCGGCCAGGGTCGCCCCCTTCAGTCCTTCCGCAACAGGGCCGTCGCGGCGGCCGCGGTGGCGCCCGCGCCGGCCAGCGTCACGGCGCCGACCTTGCGGCGGTTCCGCGCCAGCCAGAGCAGGGGGCTGCGCGTTCGGCTATTCGATTCGAAGCGGCCGTGAGCCCCCTCGTCCCTCTCCCGGTCGACGGGCTCGAAGAGGTTGTCGGGGCGATTTCCGTTGACCGGCTCGGAGGCCTGCTGCCCGTCGTAACCCGTCTTGGCGAGATACAGGTCGACGACCGCGGGGGCGACCTTGTTGCCGAGGATCGTCTTCCAGGTCGGGGCACCGACGTAGAGCTCGCGCTCGTCGTTCTCCGCGACCCACGCGATCCCCTCGGCCGCAACCTCCGGCTCGTAGATCGGCGGCACCGGCTGGGGCTGCTTCGGGAGGCGGGTGCGGCAGTGGTCGAACTGCGGAGTGTTCAGCCCGGGCAGCTCCACGATCGAGATGCCGACCGCGCTCCGCTCGTGCATGAGCTCTGTGCGCACCGACTCGAAGAAGCCCTTGATCGCATGCTTGGCGCCGCAGTAGGGGGCCTGCAGGGGGATGCCGCGATAGGCGAGCGCGCTGCCGACGAGCACGACCTTGCCGCGGTTGCGCGGTCGCATCCGCTTCAGTGCCGCCTTCGTACCCCAGACCGTGCCGAGGTAGGTGACCTCGGTCGCCCGCTTGAACTCGTCCGGCTCGATCTCCGAGAACGGAGAGAAGATCGTCGTCATCGCGTTGTTGACCCAGAGGTCGATCGGGCCGAGCTCCCGCTCGACGCGATCGGCGGCGGCCTCCACCTGCTCGGGATCCGCAACGTCGGTGGGCAGCGCGAGGCTCCGGCTCCCGGCGGCCTCCACGTCGGCGCGAGCGCCCGCGAGCCCCTGCTCGCCGCGCGCCAGCAGCGCGACGTCATAGCCATCCTGCGCGAGGCGGCGGGCCGTCGCCCGTCCCACTCCGGCTGATGCCCCGGTCACCACTGCGACTTTCGAGCTCACCCAAGCTGACTACCCGGCCTGGGGTGGCCGCGAACACGGCGCGAACCGCGTCGTCATGGGCGGTACACCCGGGCCCGGTCGAGGTTTGCGCCCGGGACCTCCGGTAATCAGCCGAACACGACCGAAACCGCGCCGAACGCGGGATCCGCCTTAGAGCAGAAGGAGACTTTTCATGTCAGAGACAGTCGGCGCCTTCGTCCTCCGCAGGCTCCACGAACACGGGATCAACCAGGTCTACGGCTATCCCGGGCGACGGGATCAACGGGCTCCTGGGTGGCCTTTCACGAGCACGGCGATGAGGTCGAGTTCATTCAGACCCGCCACGAGGAGATCGCCGCTTTCTGCGCGACCGCGCACGCGAAGCTGACCGACGAGGTCGGCGTCTGCATGGCCACCTCCGGGCCCGGGCGCGATCCACCTGCTCAACGGCCTCTACGACGCGAAGCTCGATCACCAGCCGGTCGTCGCGATCGTCGGCCAGCAGAAGACCTTCTCCCTCGGCTCCAACTACCAGCAGGAGGTGGACCTGGTCTCCCTGTTCAAGGATGTGGCCTCGGAGTTCGTGCAGGTCTGCATGTCCCCGCCGCAGGCGCGGCACCTGATCGACCGCGCGATACAGGTGGCCAAGGCCTCGCGCTCGGTGACCGCCGTGATCATCCCCGAGGACGTGCAGGAGTCCGAGTACTCGGACCCGCCCCGCGAGCACGGCGCGATCTTCAGCTCGGTCGACGGCAACCTCAGCCCGCAGGGTGATCCCGCAGGAGAGTGAGATCCAGAGGGCCGCTCAGGTTCTCAACGAGGGGGAGAAGGTGGCCATGCTGATCGGCCAAGGGCGCCGCCGGCGCTCCCGACGAGGTGACCCAGGTCGCCGATCTCCTCGGTGCGGGCGTCGCCAAGGCGCTCAACGGTCGCGACGCCCTGCCGGACGATCTGCCCTTCGTGACCGGCTCGATCGGCCTGCTGGGCACCAAGCCCAGCTACGAGATGATCTCCGGCTGCGACACCCTGCTGATGGTCGGCTCGAGCTTTCCCTATGCCGAGTGGCTTCCGGAGCCGGGCAAGGCGCGCGGGGTCCAGATCGACATCGACGGGCGCCTGGTCGGAATTCGCTACCCGATGGAGGTCAGCCTGGTGGGCGACTCCCGCGACACGCTCCGGGAGCTGATCCCGCATCTCGAGCGCAAGGAGGATCGTTCCTGGCGCGAGGGGATCGAGGACGACATCGAGCGCTGGTGGCGCATCCTCGACGAGCGCGCGCACCAGAAGGCGGACGACGGGATCAATCCGCTGCTCGTCTTCCACGAGCTGAGTTCGCGGCTGCCGGACGACTGCATCCTGACGGCCGACTCGGGATCGGCGACCAACTGGTGGGCGCGGCACCTGAAGCTGCGCCGCGGAATGAAGGCCGCCCTTTCGGGAACGCTGGCGACGATGTGCCCGGGCGTGCCCTACGCCTTCGCTGCGAAGATGGCCTACCCCGACCGCCCGGTGATCGCCTCCTTGGGCGACGGCGCGATGCAGATGCTCGGCATCAACGCGCTGATCGACATCGCGGCGCGCTGGGAGGAGTGGCCCAACAAGCAGCTCGTCGTGGTGGTCCTCAACAACCACGATCTCAACCAGGTCACCTGGGAGCAGCGAGTCCTGACCGGCGATCCGAAGCTCGAGGCCTCGCAGGTCCTGCCCAACTTCGAGTACGCGCGCTACGCGGAGCTGCTCGGGCTGAAGGGCATCAAGGTCGAGTCCCCGGACCAGGTCGCGGATGCGTGGGACGAGGCGCTGGCGTGCGGATCGGCCGGTCCTCTACGAGGCGGTCACTGATCCGGAGATCCCACCTCTGCCTCCGCACATCAAGATGGACCAGGCGACGTCGATGGCCAAGGCGCTGCTCAAGGGCGATCCGAACGCCGCCCGGATCATCAAGCAGTCCGCCAAGGGCAAGCTGAAGGAGTTCGCGACGCGCTGATGGACGGGAACGGGGCGACAGCGGGCGCCGGGCTGGCCGAGCGGCCGGCGGAGCCCGTTCGCAGCCGGACGACCCGCGTCAACCCCCGCATCGAGGGCCTCGAGGTCACCGCCTACGAGATCCCGACCGACGAGCCGGAGTCGGACGGCACGCTCGAGTGGGATTCGACCACCGCGATCGTGGTCGAGGCCTTCAACGGCCGGGAGAGCGGCCTGGGCTACACCTACGGCGACCGCGCCGTCGCCACGCTGATCGAATCGAAGCTGGCCGACGTCGTCCGCGGGGCCGATGCGATGCGCCCGCCGGCCGTCTGGGTGGAGATGCGGCGCGAGCTGCGCAACGCGGGCCAGCCCGGAGTCGGAGCGATGGCCGTCTCGGCGGTGGACATGGCGCTCTGGGACCTGAAGGCCCGTCTGCTGGGGCTGCCGCTCGCGGACGCCCTGCCCCGCTTCCGCGAGTCCGTGCCCGTTTACGGAAGCGGTGGGTTCACCTCCTACGACGCCGACGCGCTGCGCGACCAGGCGCGTGGATGGGTGCGGGCCGGGATGCGGTCGGTGAAGATCAAGGTGGGCCGGGATCCCGACGCGGATCCGGAGCGGATCAAGGTGGTCCGCGACGTGATCGGCCCGAACGTCGAGCTGATGGTGGACGCGAACGGGGCGTATGGGTCCGTGGCCGAGGCCCTCGGGCACGCGGAACGCTTCCGAGAGCTCGGAGTGGTCTGGTTGGAGGAGCCGCTTCCGAACGACGATCTCGCGGGACTTCGCCAGGTGCGCCGCGGGCGCCCGACGGGAATCGAGATCGCCGGAGGCGAGTACAACTGGAGCCTCTTCGACGCGGAGCGTCTGCTCTCGGCGAAGGCCGTGGACGTGCTCCAGTCGGACGTCACCCGGTGCGGGGGCATGACCGAGCTGCTGCGGATCGACGGAATCTGCCGGGCTCACGGCGTGCCCTTCTCGGGTCATTGCGCCCCGGCCGCCTCGGCACATGCCTGCTGCGCGATGGAGTCCGTGAAACACCTCGAGTACTTCCATGACCACGTCCGGGTCGAGTCGCTGCTCTTCGAGGGGACGCTGGACCCCGAGGCCGGAGTGCTCACACCGGATGACCGGCGACCCGGCCTGGGGCTCGAGCTGCGCTCCGAGGCGGAGCGCTTCCGAGCCGAGTGACGATGGGCATCGCGACGGAGGACGGGAGCGGGATCGATCCGGCGATCGGCGATCGAGGGATCAATCCGAAGATCGCCGAGTGGCGCGAGGGCCGCGCCGCGCGAGGACTGGGCCACGGCCAGCTCGGCCCGGAGGGCGTCGAGAAGGTCGACGTCAAGGCCCTGGAGCGCGATCTTCGCAAGGCGCTGCGCGGCGAGGTCCGCTTCGATGCGGGAAGCCGCGCCATCTACTCCCACGACAGCTCGAACTACCGCCAGCACCCGCTCGGTGTCGTGATCCCGGAGACGACCGATGAGATCGCCGCGGCGATCTCGATCTGCCACCGGTATGCGGCCCCGGTGCTTCCGCGCGGTTGCGCGACCAGCCTCTCCGGCGAGACCACCAACCGGGCCGTCGTGATCGACGTCTCCAAGAAGCTGAGGAAGATCGTCGAAATCGACCCGGATCGCCACGTGGCACGGGTGGAGCCCGGCGTGATCCGGGACCAGCTCGCGCAGGTCACCGAGGAGCGCTTCGACCTCACCTTCGCGCCCGACACGTCGACACACGAGTACGCGACCTTCGGCGGAATGATCGGCAACAACTCGTGTGGCATCCACTCGGTGATGGCGGGGCGCACCTCCGACAACGTCCAGGAGCTCGAGATCGTCACCTACGACGGCGAGAGGATGCGGGTCGGCCCGACCTCCGAGGAGGAGCTCGAGCGGATCATCGCGCGCGGGCGGGCGCCGTGGGGAGATCTACCGCCGCATGAGGGACCTGCGTGACCGATACGCGGACGAGATCCGGGCAAGGTTCCCGGACATCCCGCGGCGCGTCTCCGGCTACAACCTCGACGAGCTGCTGCCCGAGAAGGGCTTCAACGTCGCGCGGGCTCTCGTCGGCTCGGAGGGGACGCTCGCGACCGTCCTGGAGGCGACGGTCCGGCTGGTCCACAGCCCGCCGTCGCGGTCTCTCCTCGTGCTCGGCTATGAGGAGATCTTCCGCGCCGCCGACCACGTGCCGGAGATCCTCGAGTACGGGCCCACCGGATTGGAGGGCCTGGACCAGCGCCTGGTGGACGACATGATCGCCCAGGGCATGCACGAGTCGGAGGTGCCGCTTCTTCCTGACGGTGCCGGGTGGCTGCTGGTGGAGTTCGGTGGCGACAGCGACGAGGAGGCCGACCAGCGGGCCCGCGACTGCATGAAGCGGCTGGGCAAGGACTCCGACGCCCCCTCGATGAAGCTCTTCGACGACGAGAGCGAGGAGCAGAAGCTCTGGGAGGTCCGCGAGGCGGGCCTCGGGGCGACCGCCTACGTGCCGGGCGAACGCGATCACTGGCCGGGCTGGGAGGACGCCGCGGTGCCGCCGGAGCGCCTCGGCGACTACCTGCGCGAGTTCAAGGACCTGCTCGGCAAGCACGACTACCGCGCCGCGGTCTACGGCCACTTCGGCGACGGCTGCGTCCACTGCCGGATCGACTTCGACCTGAGGACGGCGGAGGGGCTGCGGAACTGGCGGAGCTTCCTCGACGATGCCGCGGACCTGGTCGTCTCCTACGGCGGCTCGCTCTCGGGCGAGCACGGCGACGGCCAGCAGCGCGCCGAGCTGCTGCCGAAGATGTACGGGGAGGAGCTGACCAAGGCGTTCCAGCAGATGAAGGCGATCTGGGACCCGGACAACCGGATGAACCCCCACAAGGTCGTCGATCCGTATCCGATCGTCTCCAACATGAAGCTCGGCGCCGACTACGCGCCGCGGGAGCCGAAGACGCACTTCGCCTATCCCGAGGACGACGGGAGCTTCGCCCACGCCGCGCTCCGCTGCGTGGGCGCCGGCAAATGCCGCGAGACCGACAGCGGCACGATGTGCCCCAGCTTCATGGCGACCAAGGAGGAGATGCACACGACCCGCGGTCGCGCCCGGATCCTCTACGAGATGCTGGAGGGGGACGTCATCACCGACGGTTTCCGCTCGGACGAGGTGGAGGAGGCCCTCGACCTCTGCCTCTCCTGCAAGGGGTGCAAGGGCGATTGCCCCGTGAACGTCGACATGGCCACCTACAAGGCCGAGTTCCTCTCCGGCCACTACAAGCGCCGGCTGCGGCCGCCGGAGGCGTACACGATGGGGCTGATCATGATTCACGCGCGGCTGGCCCAGTACGTGCCGCGGCTCGCCAACTTCCTCACCTCGGCGCCCGGGATCAGCCGCGTCGTCAAGAGGCTCGGCGGGATCAGCTCGCAGCGGGAGATGCCGCGCTTCGCCCACCAGACCTTCAAGTCGTGGTTCGAGGGAAGGGGGGAGGTCAATCCGAACGGTGACCCGGTCCTGCTCTTCCCCGACACCTTCAACAACTTCCTGCATCCCGAGCCGATGAAGGCGGCGACGCGGGTCCTGCAGGCCGCCGGCTACCGGGTCGAGGTCCCCCAGGCGGCGCTCTGCTGCGGGCGGCCGCTCTACGACTACGGCATGCTCGACACGGCCAAGCTGTTCTGGCGGCGGATGCTGTCGCAGCTCCGGCCGCAGCTGCGAGCCGGGGTCCCGATCGTCGGCCTGGAGCCCAGTTGCGTCGCGGCCTTCCGCGACGAGCTGCCCAACCTGATGCCGAAGGACCTCGACGCGAAGAGGCTCGAGGGCCTGGTCCTCACCCTGAGCGAGTTCCTCGAGAAGCACGCGTCCGACTGGGACGTCCCGCAGCTGCGCCGGAAGGCGATCGTCCACGGCCACTGCCACCAGGAGGCCACCGTCGGCATGAGCGCCGAGGAGAAGCTCTACGAGCGGATGGGCCTCGACTTCGAGATTCTCGACTCCGGCTGCTGCGGGCTGGCCGGCTCGTTCGGCTTCGAGCACGGCCATCACGAGATCTCGGTCGAGATCGCCGAGCAGAGGCTGCTGCCGAAGATCAGGGAGGCGGGCGAGAGCACGCTGATCGTCGCGGACGGCTTCTCGTGCAAGACCCAGATCGAGCAGCTCTCCGACCGGCGGGCCCTGCACACGGCGCAGCTGCTGGAGATGGCCCTCGACAACGGTCCCGAGGGGGTCCCCGGGGCGCATCCGGAGCAGGCCTATCCAGACGTCGTCCTCAACGGGGGAGTCCCGAAGAGCGCCAAGGTGGCGGGCGCGGTCGCGGCGGCGGTCGGCGCCGGTGTGGCGATCTCGCGGGTACGGCGATGAAGAAGGGCTACTCGCGTGGGACCGGGTTGCTCTCCGGTGAGACGGTGACGCCCGGGACCTACGTCTGCCGCCGGTGCGAGCAGCAGATCAGGACCCGGTCGGGCGTCACCAACCTGCCGGTCTGCCCGCGGTGCCAGAACGAGACCTGGCGTCTCAAGTGACCGTGGCGGCGGCCGTCTCCGAGCGCGGTCGCGCGGAGAGTGCCATGGCCGCCTCGATCTGCGAGAGGTGCGTGAGCGCCTGGGGGAAGTTGCCGAGCATCTCGTTGCTTCGAGGGTCGTACTCCTCCGAGAAGAGCCCGAGGCCATTGGCGGTCTGCATGGCGCGATCGAACACCTCGCGCGCCTCCTCGGTCCGCGACTGACGCGCCAGCACCTCGACGACCCAGAAGGTGCACGGCAGGAAGGCGCCCTCCTGACCGGGCAGGCCGTCATCCCCCTCGTACCTGCGGACCAGGCCGTCGAAGTCGAGCTCCTCGCGGATCGCGTCGACGGTCCTGATCATTCGCTCGTCCTCGTATTCGACGAAGCCGACGGCGGGCAGCCGAAGCAGAGCCGCATCCATGCCCCGCTCGTCGAAGGCCTTGGTGAAGACGCCCCGCTTGGAGTCGTAGCCGCGCCGCTCGATCGCGCTGCGGATCTCGTCCCTCGCCTTGCGCCAGCGACGTTCGGGCGCCTTCCTCATGCATTGCCGCGCGAGCTCGAGAGCGCGGTCCAGGGCGACCCAGCAGAGCGCCTTCGAATGGGTGAAGTGATGGCGCCCCTTGCGCCACTCCCAGATGCCGCGGTCCGGGTCCTGCCAGCGCTCCGCCGCGGTGTCCGCGAGGTCGACGATGAAGCGCCAGTAGTCGTCGTCCGGTTCGTGGCCACGCTCGTACCAGAGCCAGGTCTGGAGGATGAGCTGTCCGAGCGCGTCGAGCTGCAGCTGCCCGGCCGCTCCGTTGCCGACTCGCACCGGCCGCGCATCGCGGTAACCGGCGAGGTCCAGCTCCAGCTCATCGAGCCGCCGCTCCCCGCCGACTCCGTAGAGGATCTGAAGGTCCTCCGCGTTGCCCGCCGAGCTGCGCTCCATGAAGCTCCTGGTCGCGTTGACCTCGGCCTCCGCGCCGAGGTCCGCGAGACAGGTGACGGCCAGGGCGGAGTCGCGAATCCAGCTGTAGCGGTAGTCCCAGTTCCGCTTGCCTCCGGGCGTCTCCGGCAGCGAGGTGGTCGGCGCGGCGACCAGCGCCCCCGAGTGGTGGTACGTGAGCGCCTTCAGCGTGAGGGCCGATCGAATGGAGCTCGGGGCGTCGGGGCCTTGCATCGAAAGCGATCCCGACCACTTGCGCCAGTAGGCGATCGTGTCATCGAGAGCTTCGTCGAGCTCGCCGGGACCCGGAACCGGGACCACGGATTCGTCGAGGTCGGCCGGGTCCGTGAACGCCACGCTGGTGCGAATCCGCTCTCCCGGCTTCACCGTGCACCGTGACCGCAGCTCGTGGCGATCCGCCTCGAGCTCCGCATCCGAGTGGATCACCAGGCCGTCATCGCCGCCGATCGCCGTGTAGACGCCGCGACCCTGGTGCCTGATCCATGGGTCGACCTCGCCGTAGTCGAATCGCGGCACGATCTCGACCTCGAACTCGATCGACCCGCGAACGCCTTCGATCACACGCAGCAGGCGCGGAGGGTCCTCCTGGGGACCTTCGCGGCCCACGGTCATGCAGTCCAGGACCCTCGCCTCACCGCCCTCCACCCGGAAGATCCTCTCGAGCACCAGAGTGTTCTCGAGATAGGCGCAGTGGACGCTGAGGTCGCCGCGGTCTGAGGGATGGATCGAGAAGTGTCCGCCGCGCTCCCAGTCAAGAAGCCGGCCGAAGCTGCTGCCCGAGTCGAAGCGGGGCAGGCAGAGCCAGTCGACGGACCCGGCCCTCGAGACGAGGGCCGCCGTCTGGCAGTCGGAGATCAGGCCGTACTCCTCGATCGATGGATACGGCTCGGACATCAATCTCTCTCTACCCGCGCCGCGCCCGGAGACACTCGATGTGTCAGCTCTCTGCCTGCTTTGCGGGGGTTTTCTGCCTCGGTGGACGGGTAGGCCGTGTGGAATGCGCAGCATCGCCATCCTCGATGTCGACGGCACGCTCGTCGACACCAACTACCAGCACGCGATCGCCTGGTTCCGGGCCTTCCGCCGCTTCGACGTGACCGAGCAGCTCTGGCGCATCCACCGCCACATCGGCATGGGCGGGGACCAGCTGGTCGCCGCGGTCGCCGGGGACGAGGTGGAGGAGCGTCATGGGGATGACATCCGCGAGGCCGAGTCGGAGCTCTACCGCGAGCTGATCGGCGAGGTGCAGACGATGGAGGGCTCACGCGAGCTGATCGAGGACCTGAAGGAGCGGGACAACATCGTCGTGCTGGCCAGCTCGGCGAAGGACTGGGAGGTCGAGCACTACCTCGACCTGCTCGAAGCGAGGGAGATCGTCGACTCGTGGACGACTTCCGCCGACGTGGAAAAGACCAAGCCCGAGCCGGATCTGATCAAGGCTGCGCTGGATAAGGCGGATACCGACGGTGACGCGCTCCTGATCGGCGACACGGTCTGGGACGTGAAGGCCGCGGCGCGCGCCGGGGTCGAGACCCTGGCGGTGCGCACCGGCGGCTTTTCCGAGCAGGAGCTTCGGGAGGCCGGTGCGCGAGACGTGTACACCTCGGTCGAGGAGCTCCGACGGAGCCTCGGCTCGCCCTCGGGCGGGGTGCCCTCGCCGGCGTAGAGGTCCGCGGGGGGCGGCCCTATCGGCCGCGGCCCATTCGGCGAGCGATCCCGAGGGGCAGCAGCGAGAGCAGTGGCCGCCTGCCGATGTCCTCGCGATCCTCTCGATTGAAGGCCGTGGCGTATCGGGCTGCATCCTCGCGGGAGCTATAGCGCTTCTCTCCGTGCGCTCCACAGCCCCGCGCGCATTCCCAGTACAGGGTGTCGCCAACGGCCCGAAAGCGCGGCCGATGGCCGAATATCCGGCAGTTCCTCACGCCTCCGGGCTTCCCGCGGTCACGCAATCGAAACTAGTCCGGGCGACGACATCGTCACGTTTGCCGCGATCAGGATCCGGCGATGCTGCCACTGCATGGAAGCCGGAGCGCAGACGTCAACGATCAGCACGCGCATTCCGGCGCGCCTCGACCGGCTCCCCTGGGCGAAGTTCCATTGGCTGATCGTCATCGGTCTGGGCACGGTCTGGATTCTCGACGGGCTCGAGGTGACGATCGTCGGCTCGATCTCATCCCGGCTGACCGAGAGCGGCAGTGGCATCTCGATCGGTGCGGGCCAGATCGGAACCGCGGCTGCGTGCTATGTGGCGGGCGCCTGCAGCGGCGCGCTCTTCTTCGGCCAGCTCACCGACCGCTTCGGGCGCAAGAAGCTCTTTCTCATCACCCTCGGCGTCTACATCGCCGCCACCGTTGCCACGGCCTTCGCCTTCGCCCCCTGGTACCTCTTCCTCACCCGGTTCTTCACCGGCGCCGGCATCGGCGGCGAGTACGCGGCGATCAACTCGGCGATCGACGAGCTGATCCCGGCCCGCGTTCGCGGCCGGGTGGACCTGATCATCAACGGGTCCTACTGGTTCGGAGCAGCGGCCGGCGCGGTTGGCGCCCTGTTTCTCCTGGACAAGTCGATCTTCGCCGCCGACGTGGGCTGGCGCCTCGCCTTCGGGATCGGCGCGGTCCTGGGCGTGGCGATCCTGCTGGTCAGGCGGAACGTCCCCGAGAGCCCCCGCTGGCTGTTCATCCACGGGCACGAGGAGGAGGCGGAGGAACTGGTCGACTCGATCGAGTCCGCGGTCCGGGAGGAGACCGGGCAGGACCTGGAGAAGCCGGAGGACGAGATCGAGATCAGGCAGCGGAAGACGATTCCGTTTCGGGAAATCGCCAAGACGGCGTTCAAGGTGTACCCGCGGCGAACCACCCTGGGCCTCTCTCTGTTCATCGGGCAGGCGTTTCTCTACAACGCCATCACCTTCGATCTCGGGACTCTGCTCTCCACCTACTTCGGGATCGCATCCGGCACAGTGCCCTTCTACATCGCGATCTGGGCGATCGCGAACTTCCTCGGGCCCCTGACCCTCGGCAGGCTGTTCGACACAGTCGGGCGCAAGCCGATGATCTCGGGCACCTACCTGTGTTCCGCCGCCTTCGCCGTCGTAATCGCGGTGCTGATCGCCAGCGGCTCCGGCCCCAGTGGGGCGCTCACCACCTGGAGCTTCATGGCGCTGCTGATGGCGACGTTCTTCATCGCATCGGCCGGCGCGAGCTCGGCGTATCTGACGGTCAGCGAGATCTTCCCGATGGAGACCCGCGCACTCGCCATCGCCTTCTTCTACGCGGTGGGGACCGCGGCCGGCGGGATCACCGGGCCGCTCCTCTTCGGCCATCTGATCGGCAGCGGCGATCCAGGCACCCTCGCGGTCGGGTTCTATATCGGAGCGGCCGTGATGACCGTCGGCGGCGTCGCAGAGCTTCTCTTCGGCGTCAAGGCGGAGGGTGAGTCGCTGGAGAACATCGCCAAGCCGCTCACCGCGGAGGATGCCGAGGAAGGCGAGGAGTCGGCAGAGGAGGAGCAGCCCGACGCCCGGCCCGAGATCCAGCGGGCGAGGCAGCACCGGCAGGCAGCGGAGCACGAGCGGGCCGGCGCGGCGCAGCACCGAGCGCGCGCGCATGAGCTGCGCTCCGAATCGCTGGCCGGGAACGGGGCCGAGTCGATCGAGCAGGCAGAGATCGAGGAAGTGCTCGCCGAGCTTGCCGACCTCCACGGCGAAGCCGAGGACGAGCTCGCCGTGGCCTGCGAGCAACGCGCTGAAGTGGAGAGCGCCGGCGATGACCCGGCGCGGCTCGCGGCCGAGGAGCGGGCCAGTGCGGCCGAGGAGCGCGCGCGAACGATCCGCGAGAGGGCGGAGGCGGTCGCCGCTGACCGCGAGCGAGACGCTCAACAGCACGAGCTGTTCGCCCGAGCCGCCGAGGAACGCGCTCAAGCCGCGGAGCAGCGGGCACTCGCGGCGGAGCGAGAGGCGAGGGCGGGAGAGATCGAGGAGGAAGAGCGCGGGGCCGACGCGGCAGCCGAGGCACGCCGGGCCCGCGAGGCACGTGACTCGCAGAGACGGGAGCTCGAGGATCGGGTCCGGATGCGGATGGCGCGCCGCGAGCGCGGCCAGCGCGGCATCCGGCGCTTTCGTCCAGGTCCCGGCCGATCGATGTACTCGCCCCTTCCAGCAATGCGGAGCCCCTTCGACGAGTCGGCCGACCTCGACCGTGAGATCGGGACGATCGAGCGAGCGCTGGGCGAGCGTGGCGAGATGACCCGCGAGGAGCTCGGTCAGGCCGTGGGCGCCCGCTACTGGGGGCCCGGTCGCTTCAGAAGCGCACTGCGCGAAGCCGTCGGGGAGGGCGCCGCGCAGCGTGTAGGTCGTGGCCGCTACGGGCCCGGCGGCTCGGACGGCGGCGGAGGCGACCGCCAGACGTAGCTACTCGCGACGCTGCTCCACCTCGTTCGCTGCGATCCGCAGGGTCTCCTCGTCGAGCCCAGAATCGACCAGTTCGTAGTGGCGGCCCAACTCGGCGATCAGCGCCTCCTCGATCTCGCCGGGATCCACCTGACGGCCGAGCTCCGACGAGGCGTCTCCGGCGGTGGCGGGATCCCACTCCAGTTCGAGCGCCTCGTAGACGGGCACCAGGGCTCGCGCAACCTCGCGGCCGCCCGAGGCGACACGACCACTCCGCCCATGTGGGCGCCGCCGCGGATCATCCGCTGGCCGATTCCGGAGAGCTTGGTCGCGCCGCGCGCGTTGACGCTGTAGGCGCCCGGGCAGTACTCGCCCGGAACCTCGCCGACCCGGGCGTCGACACCGAGGGCGCGCAGGGCGGCGGTGATCATGTCGGCGGTCTCCTCGAAGCGGGCGTACGTGCGCTTCGGTGGTTGCGGGTCGGCATAGGCTCGCGCGATCGCGATCGTCCCCTCGTGGAAGACGGCGGCGCGCCCGCCCGCCAGCCGCTCGACCGCCGCGAACCCGGCGTCCCGAGCTGCCTGGGCGGCGGCCTCGAACCGACGGTTCGCCAGGTCCTGGCGGCCGAAGGCCACCTCCCGGCCGGGCCGGTGGATCCGGATCGTCGGGGGGAGCTCTCCCGCGGCCACGCGGCGCAGGATCGCTCGCGAGATCGCCGTGCTCAGCTCGGGCTGGTCGGGGAAGGAGTGGCGGATCAGGCGGAGCTGCTGCATGCCTACGCGGCTTCGTCGGGATCGTCCTCCAGCAAAGCCTTTCGCAGCAGCCGCTCCTCCTCATCGAAGAGGTGCCCGATCGTGCGCTCGCGGTCGAGAAGGATGCGCCGCTTCGTCTCGGCGATCGCCCGCCGGGGGCCGGAGGCGATCCGCCCGGCGAGCTCGACGGCGCGGGACATGAGCTCGTCGTCGGGGTGGACGGCGCCGACGATCCCCATGCGGAGCGCGCCGTCGGCGTCGAGCAGCCGTCCGGTGAGAGTGAGCTCGGCCGCCAGGGGGGCGGGGAGCGCGGCGCGGGCCGCCGCATAGCTCGGAGGGATGCCGCGTGGCAGCTCAGGAAATCCGAAGCTGGCCGCCTGGGCCGCCAGGCGCAGGTCGCAGAGCAGGGCCAGGGCGAAGCCTCCGGCGAGCGCGGCGCCGTTGACCGCCGCGACCACCGGCCGAGCGCAGTTGCCGACCGCGCGAAAGCAGCCGAGGCTCGTCTCGACCAGGCGCTCGCGGTGAGCGCGATCTCCGCCGAATTGGGTCGTGTCCATGCCGGAGCAGAAGGCCGGCGGCGCTCCGGTGAGGACGACGGCGCCGACCTCGGGGTCCTCGCCGAGCGAGCCGAAGCACTCCGTGAGCTCGACCCGCAGGTCGATCGAGAGCGCGTTCCGCTTCTCCGGGCGCTGCAGCGTCACCACAGCCACCGCGTCTCGGCGCTCGAGGGAGAGCAGACCAGCCATTGGCGGGCATGATGCTCCAAACGACAAGGAGGCGAAGTGAAGTCGCACACCGACTACATGACCTTCAACACCGAGGGGCGCCGCGAGTTCGTCCGCATCACCGAGAACGTCCAGGCCGCGGTCGACGCGTCGGGCGTCTCCGAGGGGATGGTGCTCGTCTCGGCGATGCACATCACGGCGGCCGTCTGGGTGAACGACGATGAGCCCGGCCTCCAGGAGGACACGCTGGAGTGGCTCGACAAGGTCGCACCGCCCAGCTGGAAGGAGCCGGCCAACGACGTCGCCCGCCAGCTGCTGCCCGACCCCGGCGACTACCGCCACCACCGCGGCGGGGAGGACAACGGGGACGCGCATCTGAAGAACCTGCTCGTGCATCACCAGGTGGTCCTGCCGATCACCGATGGGAAGCTCGACCTCGGCCCCTGGCAGGCGGTCTTCTACTGCGAGTTCGACGGCCGGCGCTCGAAGCGGCTCGTGATCAAGGTGATGGGCGATTAGCGCCACGGCTGGACGGAGCCCCGTCGCCGCCCCGGCGATGGTCATCGCCGCGGTTGTCTCGGTCCAGTGCGGATCGGCCGCGGCGACGACCCTCTTCGACCAGGTCGGGCCCGCGGGCGCCGTGCTCTACCGGCTGCTCGCCGCCGCCGTCGTCCTGCTCGCCATCTGGCGGCCCCATCCCATGCAGGCCGGCCGGGAGGGCCTGCTGCTGGCGGGCGCTTTCGGGGTCACTTTGGCCGGAATGAACTTCTGCTTCTACGAGTCGCTCGACCGGATCGATCTCGGCATAGCCGTCACCTTCGAGTTCGTCGGGCCCCTTGTGGTGGGACTGCTCGGCTCGCGCCGCGCGCTCGATCTGGTCTGGGTCGGCTGTGCGGCCACCGGGGTGCTGCTGCTGACGCGGCCCTCCGGGTCGGCGGATGCCGCCGGAATCGCCTTCGCCCTGCTGGCGGGTGCGTTCTGGGGCGCCTACATCGTGCTCAGCGCGCGGATCGGCGGGGTCTTCCCCGGCGGGCGGGGGCTCGCGCTGGCGATGGGGATCGCCGCGGCGCTGATGGTGGTCCCGGGCGGCTTCGCGGCGGGTGGCGACCTGATCGACCCGGGGGCGGCGGCGGTCGGCGCCGCCACCGGCGTGCTCAGCTCGGTGATCCCCTACTCGCTCGAGCTCGAGGCCCTGCGCCGGATCGCCGTTGGCACCTTCGGCGTCCTGATGAGCATGGAGCCGGCGGTCGCAGCCGTGATCGGCTTCGTAGCGCTCGGGCAGGGGCTTGCGAGCGTCGAGGTGGTCGGTATTGCGCTGGTGGTGGTCGCGAGCGCGGGCGTGCTCGGCGGCGACATCACCGAGGCGCCGACGGAGGCGTGAGACGGCTTCGCCGTCAGATCGCGGCCACGAGTGGCCGCCATCAGGCCGCGGCCACGGGCGGCCGCCCCACCCAGCCTTAAACGGGTCGCGCTGACGCGCGCCCTCGCGTCAAGGGCTTCGCCCTCCGCTCCAAAGTGGAGCGGCCTGGTGGCCGCCAGCTACGCGGCGCGACGGAGGCGGCGGAGCCTGCGCCCGAAGCGGAGGCGGGAGAGGCTCGAGACCGCCGGCATCTCGATCGTCGCGGGGGTCGTGGCGACCTCGACGTCAAGCAACGACGGCATGTGGCGCTCGATCTGGGCCGTGAGACAGGACCGGCACGAGCACTCAGGAACGGATATGCCTGTGTTGGTACAGACCGTCATCCCAGTTCCTTAAGCCGAAGCGAGATCACGGTAACTCCATCGGCGGTCGGAATCTCCGCAAATAGCCCAAAACCGCGTAGTTGACTTCTCATCGTGGGACCCCCTAGGTCATCCCCTGAAAAGATCGACGGAATGGAAGCACAGGGCCCAGATGTGCGCGCCGATTCGATCGCCGAGGCGGTGGCCAGGGCGCAGGTGCACGCGCCGACGCGAGGCAACCGCAAGCTCGAGCGGTTCCTGGGGGCCGTCAACGCCGACGAGAAGGTGCGGGCCTGGTGGTACATGGCGCAACTCCAGTCGGAGCGGCTCGGGATGTCCGACCACTCCTGGGTGCACGTGCAGGTCGTGCTCAACATCTCGCTGCGGCTGCTGCGTCTGCTCGTCAAGGGCGGGATCGAGCCGGCGATGGTCACCGATCACGGCATGCGCGACCGCGACGCCGAGGTGGTGGTCGCCGGCGGCGCCCTGCTCCATGACGTCGGCATGTCGATCCACCGCGCCGACCACGAGGCCTACAGCCTGTTCATGGTTCAGAGCCGGCTCGATTCGCTGCTCGCGGAGTGCTACGACGAGCCCGAGCGCACGGTGGTCGGCGCCGAGATCCTGCATGCGATCATCGGCCATCGCCGGCGGGGCGAGCCCTACACGGTGGAGGCCGGAGTCGTGCGCGTGGCCGATGCTCTCGACATGGCCGAGGGCCGCTCGCGGATCCCGGTCGAGGGCGGGCAGTACGGGATCCATGCCCTCTCCGCCGCGGCGATCGACGAGGTCCGGATCGAGGCCGGGGAGGAGCGCCCGGTCAAGATCGAGATCGAGATGAACAACTCGGCGGGCATCTTCCAGGTCGACGACCTGCTCGCCACGAAGCTGCGAGGGACGCCGCTGGAGGGCCACGTCGAGGTCGTCGCCGAGGTGGCGGGGGAGACGGAGAAGCGGCTGCTTCCGTCCTTCAGGTTGTAGGGACGCAAGTCAACTGCGGCTGGGGAAGAGCTGTAGGGCCGCTGGGGCGGCGGGATGAGAGGGACAGGTCCGCTGGTGGAGGCGGGATGAAAGCCGCCTGGGGAGGGGGGCGACTTCGGAGTTTCGGAGCCTTTGCGCACCATGGCGGCACAAAGGCTCCGAAATCCCGGTCGAGCGGCCTGGGAGTTGGCCCGGAACCAGCATGGCGTGATCACTCGGGCTCAGCTGGTTGAGATGGGCCTGACACCCAGCGGGATTCGCCATCGTCTGGATCGCGGCCGTCTGCATGCCATTCATCGCGGCGTTTATGCAGTTGGGCGCCCGGAGCTCCCTCCGCGAGGGTGGTGGATGGCTGCTGTCCTCGCATGCGGCGATGAGGCTCTTCTGAGCCACACCAGCGCAGCGGAGTTCTGGGGAATCAGACGCGCCCGAAAGCCCGCCGGCGATCGAGCCCAACTGCGCCCCCCTTCCTTGATCGATGTTTCGTTTCCCGAGACCGTCAGACGGCGCCGACCCGGGGTGCGGGCTCATCGGTGCACCGACCTTCAGGACGCGGATCGGACCCGCCGCGACCGGATCCCGGTGACGACCCCAGCTCGAACACTGGTCGATCTGGCGACGCAAGTCGATAGCAGCGCACTCGAGGCCGCTGTCAATGAGGCAGACACCCTCGGACTGATTGATCCGGAGAGGCTTCGGCAAGTCATCGAGCAGCGATCGGGTGTGCGGGGCGCGTCCACGCTCCGCAAGATCCTCGACCGCCGCACGTTCACCCTCACCGACTCCGAGCTCGAGCGACGCTTCCTGCGTCTGGTCCGCCGGGCTGGACTGTCCGTTCCGCTGACCCAGCAGCAGCTCAACGGGTTCCGCGTCGACTTCTACTGGCCCGAGCTGCGACTCGTGGTCGAGGCGGACGGCCTCCGCTATCACCGCACTCCGTCCCAGCAGGCCGCCGATCGCCGACGCGATCATGTCCATGCGGAGGGGGGCCTGACTTCATTGCGGTTTACCCATGCTCAGATCAGCTTCGAGGCTGCCCACGTCGCAGCCGTGCTGAGCTCAGTCGCAGAGCGCCAGCGTCTGGGACTGCTCGGCGCACGAAGCGGTTAGGCCACGGCGTTCGCCGGGCCTCAGACCGATCCGGATTTGCGGAGATGCAGCCCGATGACCGTCACGATCGCCACGTGGCCGAGCACCGCGATCCCGACGGCGAGCAGGTTGGTGCCAGTGGGGACGTCGTAGCGGTCGTTGATCTCGATCGCGCTCCAAACCGTGAGTGGCACGAAGACGGCGACTGCGGTGATCAGCCCGGGGTTGTACTCGCGGCGTCCCAGCGCGACCAGGATATGGACCACCGCGTTGACGCCGGTCAAATAGACGCCGATCAAGCCGAGGCCGGGATCGACGTAGTAGGCGAGCAGAATCGAGGCGAGGATGAGGACCCAGACGCCCAGCAGGTTGATCGCGAACGTCAGCCCGCGTCCGAGCGCCGCCCTACCCGCCGCGAGGCGGTCGTTGACGTAGAGGCGAAAGCGATCGCCCGCGTGCTCCTCGAGCTGGTGGAGCATGTAGACGGGCAGCTGGATGAAGATCAGCATCGCCGCGACACCGCCCTCGCTCCAGACGACCGGCACCAGGCAGAGGAGGAAGCAGGCCGCGAACGTGGCCGCATAGGGCCACTGCCACTCATCGACGAGCCACGCATAGCCGCTCCTCGCGGCGGAGCGCACTAGACGCCGGCACCCTCGCCGCCGCGACCCTCGCCCGCCGCGAAGCGGGCGGCGCCCTTGACCCCGACGCCGCTGACCGCGCCGCCGATCTCGGCCTCCCGGGCGAGGCCCTCCTCGAGTGGCAGGCCGAAGCCCTCCAGGGCCGAGCGGCGGTCGGCGAGCATCGTCTCCTGCGGGAACTGCGCGAGGCCCTCGGCCATCTCGAGGGCCCGGTCGAGATGCTGGCCCGGCCCGACGATCTCGGTCAGCAGCCCCATCGCGAGCGCCTCCTCGGCCTCGACGATCCGCCCGGTGATGATCATGTCGAGCGCGCGCCCCATGCCGACGACGCGCGGCAGCCGCTGGGTGCCTCCGTCGATCAGAGGGACGCCCCAACGCCGCTCGGGGAATCCGAGCTTGGCGGTCTCCGTCCCGATGCGGAGGTCGCACCAGAGCGCGAGCTCCAATCCGCCGGCCAGGGCGTAGCCCGAGATCGCGGCGATCGTCGGCTTGGGTGAGGTGATGCGGGTGAAGCCGAGCGGGCCGTGGGGACGCGGCTTGAGCCACTGCTCGGCGATGCCCTGGTCGTCCATCGCCGCCGCGACGGACTTGAGGTCGGCGCCGGCGCAGAAGGCCTGATCGCCCGCCCCGGTGAGGATCAGGACGCGCGCGTCGTCTTCGCCCTCGAACTCCCGGTAGGCCTCGAGCAGCCGGTCGGCCGTCGCGGGATCGACCGCGTTGCGCCGCTCGGGCCGGTCGATGGTGAGCACCCCGGCGGCGCCCCGCCGCTCATAGGTGACCTCGGGCATCTAACGATCCTAGTTGCGGCGGATTGGCTTCGCCATCAGACCGCGGCCACGAGCGGCCGCCCCACATAAGTCGCTGCGGGCTTCGCCCTCCGCTCCAAAGTGGAGCGGCCTGGTGGCCGCCATCAGACCGCGGCCACGAGCGGCCGCCCCACATAAGTCGCTGCGGGCTTCGCCCTCCGCTCCAAAGTGGAGCGGCCTGGTGGCCGCTAGCCGGGGGTGGACTGCGGCCACTGCTTCAAGAACGGCAGTGGATCCACCGGCTTGGTGTCGGCGCCGAGGGTCGCCTTGCCGACCCGGACCTCGAAGTGGAGGTGCGGGCCCTCACAGCTGCCGGTGCAGCCGAGCTGCCCGACGACCTCCCCCGAATGCACATGGCTGCCGAGCGTCACCGGTGACGGCTTCAGCATGTGCATGTAGACGAAGCTGTGGTTGTCCGGGGGGCTGTAGATGGCGACGTAGTTGCCGCGGCCGCCGTCGTCGGGATCGCTGTTCTTCCCGCGGTCGACCACGATGCCGTCGTGCACCGCGACCTCGGGCGTCCCGGTCTTGGCGAAGAGGTCCTGCCCCTCGTGGACGTGGCCGTAGCGGGGGGCCCCGAAGCGAGCGATCCTGTCGCCGAAGTCGTGCGGGCCGAGAATCGGGAAGACGTATCCGCGGACGAGCCCGGTCGGGGTTCCGGGATCGATGCCGAAGATCGAGGCGCTGTTGGCGAGCGAGGTATTGCCGGGGCCCTGGTCGAGACCGGGGAGGGGCAGGCCGAGCGCCGAGCCGAGGGCGGCGCCGAGCACCAAAGCGAAGGCGACCCAGATCCCCGCCTTGGCGGTCGGCCAGAAGAGTCCTTGGCGCCGGGCCGCCGCCCGCGTGCGGTTCTCGGCCGCCCGCACGCGCTTCCGGACCGGCCCCTTAACTCCGGGATCGATCCGCGCGCCAGCCGACTTCGGCCGAGCCGGTCTCGGTGCCGCCCTCCGGCGCGCGGGCCGCAAGGCCTCGCGGTCGCGCCGAAGCTTCTCCGCACGCTCTCGCCGGCGGCGCTCCCGGCATTCGCGCTCGACCCGCTCGCGCTCCGCGCGTTGCCGCTCGATCCTCGCGCGCCGCTCGCGCTCGGCCAGCTCCCGCTGGACGCGCTCCCGCTCGAGCCGCTCGGCCAGAGGCTCGCGCCGGCGAAGCGGAACGACCTCGGCTTCTCGTGGTGTCGCCCCGCTCCCGCCGGGCGGCCGAGCCTGCTGCCGCTCGCGCCGCTGCCTCCGCTTCTCCTGCCTGCGGGCCCGCCGCTCGTCGTAGTGCCCTGGGCCGGGATCGAAGGGAGCGGCGCCGAGCTCCGGCTCGAGCTCGTGATCGCGCGGTGCCCGCCTCAGGTAGCCGGTCTCGATGCCGGGATCGAAGCTCCCCGGTTCGCCGCCCCCCGCCTGCGGGTTCGGTTGCGGATCGACGACGCCATCGTCCCCAGCGGATCCCATGCCGCCGGGGGGCTACCGACTTCCGAGGCGCTCGAGGTCCTTCGTGCGCCTCTCTTTGCGGTTATCGAGGCGAATCTGAATCAGGGAGAGGACCGTCACGAGGATCGCGAAGAACGCGATCAGCCCGAAGGCGAAGAAGGTGACGACCTTGTCGTCCGTGCGGCCGTAGGTGCCGACGCCGTCAGCCGCCATGGCCGCGGGCGCCTCCAGCAGCAGTCCCAGCAGGACGAGCAGCACGGGAAGGAGGCGACGAGAGAAGTTGGCGAGGCGCATCGCGGGCAATCTAACGCACTCGCCAGCGGCTAAGAAGCCACTTAAGCGAAGTTAAGTCCCGGTCGCCTAGGATGCCCCGCGCCCGGTCTCGGCCGGGAACCCCGGCATGGACCCGATCTCCTACTTCCAGGCAATCGTCCTCGGCCTGCTCCAGGGCATCTCCGAGCTCTTCCCGATCTCGAGCCTCGGCCACAGCGTCGTGCTCCCACGCGTCTTCGGCTGGGACATCCATCAGGACGACGACTACTTCCTGAGCTTCCTGGTGGCGACGCATTGCGCGACGGCGATCGTCCTGTTCTTCTTCTTCCTGAAGGATTGGGTCCGCATCATCAAGGGCCTGGGCCGATCGCTGCGGGACCGCTACATCGGCCCCGACGATACGGACGCGAAACTCGGCTGGCTGCTCGTGATGGGAACGATTCCCGCCGGCCTGCTCGGGCTGGTGCTCGAGCATCCGCTCCGAACCCTGTTCGCCTCCACCCAGACGGCCGCGATCTTCCTGTTCGTCAACGGGCTGATGCTGTTCGGCGCCGAGGCCCTGCGCCGCCGCGCGCCGGTTCGCTCCGAGCAGGGCATCCATTCGGACGAGGTGATCGCCCGCTCCCTCAGCTTCCGCGACGCCGTCGGGATCGGGGCGGCGCAGGCACTCGCCCTGATCCCCGGCCTGTCCCGCTCGGGGGCCAGCATGGGCGGCGGCCTGGTCGCCGGCCTCTCCAACGAGGAGGCCGCCCGCTTCTCCTTCCTCCTGGCCACCCCGATCATCGGAGCGGCCGGGGTGCTCAAACTGCCCGATCTGCTCGGTTCGCAGGGCGATCACGTCCGCGGCCAGGCCCTTGTCGGCGCCCTCTGCGCCGCCGTGACCGCCTACTTCTCCGTCAAGTTCCTGCTGCGCTTCTTCGAGACCAACCGCCTGACGCCGTTCGCCGTCTACTGCTGCGTCGTGGGCGCGGCTCTGTCGGTCGGCTTCGCGCTCAGCTGAGGAGGACCCCATGACCAAGCGCCCGCAGCTCATCATTCCCGCCATCGTCCTCGGGATCGTCTTCGTGGCGCTCGCGATCGTCTACTGGACGACCGACGCCGGGTCGCTGCCCTCGTTCTTCCCGGGTCACGAGTCGGGCTCGAGCCACATCCACTTCAAGCATGGGCTTGCTGCCGCCGTCGTCGCGCTCGCCTGCTTCGTCTTCGCCTGGTTCCAGACCGGTGGAGAGCCGGGCGAGCGCCCGGATCGGCCGTCTAGTCCGAGCTGATCTGCAGCAGCTCGTCGCCGTGCTCGTGCTCGACCTGAAGGGTCGAGTGCTCGATCCCGAAGCGATCGGCGAGCAGACGCGCCGCCTGCCAGCGCGCCTCGTGGCAGTCCGCGTCACGGCCGACGATCAGATGAGCCGAGATCGCCGGCATCCCCGAGGTGACCTCCCAGACGTGCAGGTCGTGGACCTCGACCACGCCCTTCTCCGCGGCCAGGGTTTCGCCGATCTGCTGCGGGTCGAGGTCAGGTGGGGCGGCCTCCATGAAGATCCGGCCGGAGTCGCGGAGCAGGCCGTACGAAGCCCAGAGCATCAGCGCGGCGATCAGCAGGGAGGCGACTCCGTCGGCGCGGTCGAAGCCCCAGAGCAGCACGACGCCACCGGCGATCGCCGTGGCGACGAAGGCGAAGAGGTCGGTCGCCACGTGCTTGAAGGCACCCTCGACGTTGAGGCTGCGCCGCTCGGCACCGGCGATGGTCCGGGCGGCGATCAGGTTGACCGCGATGCCGACGAGGGCGACGATCACGACCAGCCCGCCCTCGACCGCGGGCGGTTCGATCAGGCGGCGGATCCCCTCGTAGACGATCAGCCCGCCGACCAGCAGGAGCGTGACGCCGTTGACCTGGGCGGAGAGGATCTCCGCTCTCTTCAGCCCGAACGTGTAGCGGCCCTCCGGCGGTCGCTCGGCGAGCCGCAGGGCGGTGAGGGCCAGGCCGAGCGCGATCGCATCGCTCAGCATGTGACCGGCATCGGAGAGGAGGGCCAGGGAGGAGCCCACGATCCCGGCCACCACCTCGGCGGCCATGAAGCCGAGGATCAGCGCGAAGGCGATCCCAAGCCGTTTGGCGTCGGCGTCCGCCGAGGGAGCGTGCGAGTGGGCATGCGCATGGGCCATCGGGCTTCATTACACCAGGGGTCAGATCCGCAAACAGGGGGTCTGACCCCAAAAAAAGCGCGCGACCCGGGGCAGGGAGGGGTCGCGCGCGCTGACGAGAGAGGAATCTCGAAAGTGAGCGGGAGTCTGTCCGCCGGGGAGGGTGCCGGTGTGAACATCCGGATACGGAATTGGGCGCATTTCTTGCGGCATTTGCCTGTGAAAATCCGGTGAACCGCCCGGGGGCTGTGCCTTGCCGCGCCGTCCCCGCACCTACAATCCAGTCGACTCATCAATGCGCCCGGGGGTAGGGCGGGTCCGAGAGAGGGGCTCGATGAACAACCAAGCAGGCATTCGGCTGGCTGTCATAGACACGGACAGCGCGTTCCTCACCGTGCTGAGCAAGCGCCTGGAGGGCGCCGGCTGGGAGCACCGCGTGCTCGCCGGCAGCGTGCCGGTCGAGGAACTCGTGGCGATGAAGCTGAACGCTCTGCTCGTCGACCTCTCCGTGCTCGGCCCGCAGGGCTGGGAGTTCCTCGAGAAGGTGTGCGGGGCGATCCCCGGTCTCGGCGTGCTGGTGTGCACCTCGCAGTCGACCGTCGCGCAGCGGGTCAGAGGGCTGCGCCTCGGCGCCGACGACTGGATCGGCAAGCCGTCGCATCCGGAGGAGGTCATGGCCCGCGTCGAGGCCGTCGTCCGGCGCCGCAAGCGCGCCGCCGCCAGGGAGGACGTCGGGCCGCTGGTCACCGGCGAGCTCGAGATCCGTCCTGACCAGTACCAGGCCTTCGTCAGCGGCCAGAGCATCGGCCTCACGCGCCGGGAGTTCGAGCTGATGCAGCTGCTCGCCGAGGCACACGGTCAGGTGATCGAGCGCGAGGAGATCTACCAGAAGGTCTGGGGCTACGCGATGGCCCATGGCGACCGCTCCGTCGACGTCTTCGTCCGCAAGCTCCGCCAGAAGCTGCAGCGCCACTCGGCCAACTGGCGCTACATCCACACTCACTTCGGCATCGGGTACCGCTTCGATCCGGAGCCCATAGGCGGCTCGGCTGCGGGTCCCGTCGACGTGCCCGCGGCGGACGCCGAGGACTCGGTCGAGCACGCCGCCCCGCTTGCCGAAATGGCCGGCGGGACCGGCTAGCTCCGCGGCTCCCTTCACCGGCCCTTCACTCCGGATTCACACGAAAGAGGTGCTCGGGGCTAATCTCGGCCGGCGATGCGTCGGAGATTCTCTCGTGCGCGGCGAGCCCTACTCCAGCTGGCACCGGTGATCGTCGTCGGCGCGCTCGTCGGCATCGCCGCCGGCCAGCGGGGGCAGCGGCGAGGGACGCACGCGCAAGCGTGATGGGCTCTCCGGGACGATCACGCTCGACGGCTCCGCCGCGATGCGGGCTCTACTGGATCGCGCCGCCGACCGATTCCATCGCCGGCACCCCGCCGTCCGGGTGACGGTCGGCGCCTCGGGGGACGAGAGCGCGATCGCGCTCTTCTGCGCGGGTGAGGTGGACGTCGCCGCCGTCGCCCGCGCTCTCGACGGATCCGAGCGGCGGCAGTGCCGGGCCTCCGGGACCAGGTTCGTGCCGGTCGTGGTCGCGAGGGAGGGTCTCGCAATGGTGGTCAGCGAACGGAACCGCTTCGCCCACTGCCTCACTCTGGACCAGGTGAAATCCATCTGGCGACCCCGAAGCCCCGTCGACTCGTGGGCGCAGCTCGACCCGGCGCTCCCGCCGCTTCCGCTCGAGCCGGTCGGCTGGAAGCCCGATGCGCCGCCGGCCAAGCTGCTGGCGGAGGTCCTGTTCGGACCCGTCGATCCGCTTCTCCGCAGCGACTACGACGTCGCGGACGGTCCCAACGAGCTGAGCGGGAGGGTGGCCTCATCGCCGGCGGCGATCGGTTTCCTGCCCGTCACCCAGCTCGAGCCCGGCTCGGGCGTGCGGCCGGTGGCCGTCGATGCCGGTCGAGGCTGCGTCTCGCCCACGGCCTCCGCGGTCCGAGGCCACGCTTAGCGGGTCCTCTCCCGTCCCCTCTATATGGACGTAAGCGCAGACTCCTTGAAGGAGCCGCCGACGCGGCGATTCCTGCGCGAGTACCTCGCCGATCCGCCTACGGTGAACGCATCCGACGGCGTGCTCACGGTCGGACCTTCACACCGCGTTCACCGGAAGTTCACTCGACCGTAACTACTTTTCCGCATCCAACGGGGAAGCTCCGACGCCATGGAAGGCGAGAACGGCGCCGCGGGCCCAGCGTCAACGATTCCGCTGGCCGGCCTTGACCAGACCCCCGTCTACGCGGGGCGCCTGGAGATCAGGCCAGCCGACCACGCGGCGCTCGTCGACGGCCGCCCCCTGGTCCTCACCGTCAGGGAGCTGCAGCTCCTCACCGAGCTCGCTCACAACGCCGAGCGTGTGATGACCCGGGAGCAGCTCTACGAGACGGTCTGGCGCCGCTCCTACAAGAAGAGCGATCGGTCGGTCGACGTCTACGTCGGCCGGCTGAGGGCAAAGCTCGAAAGGGCTCTCCCCGGACGTCGCTTCATCCACACCCACACCGGCATCGGCTACCGCTTCTCGCCCCAGGCTTGAGCCCGACGGGCGCTTGAACGCCGGTCGGGACCCGTTTACAGCGTTTTTACAACTGCGCCACACGTCCGTAACAAACTGGGAGTCGCCCACTGCGAGGGTCCGCGCCGGTAAAGGACCGTAGGGGAGGCGAGCCGTTGAGCCGCCGGCCCCTTTCGAAATGCGAAAGAGGAGCGACTCAATGAATAGGAAGTGGTGGCTCGTTTCAGCCGCCTCGGCCGTCTTGGCCCTCACGGCCGCCGCCTGCGGCTCGAGCAACGACAGCTCATCGGGCGTATCGGGCACCCTCGCGGGCGCCGGTTCCAGCGCCCAGCAGGCGGCCCAGGAGGCCTGGACCGCGAAGTTCGAGGGCCAGAACTCCGGGGCGACGGTCTCGTACGACGCGATCGGCTCCGGCGGCGGCCGCGACCAGTTCATCGCCGGCGGCAAGACCGCCTTCGCCGGCAGCGACGCGCCGTTCGACTCGGAGGAGCTGCCGAAGGCTCAGCAGCGCTGTTCGGGTGAGGGCGGCGAGCTGGTTGAGATTCCGAACTACATCTCGCCGCTGGCGATCGTCTACAACCTGCCGGGCGTCGACAACCTGCAGCTCAGCCCGGAGACGACCGCGAAGATCTTCAAGGGCGAGATCACGACCTGGGACGACCCCGCGATCAAGGCGGACAACCCGGGCGCGAACCTGCCCAGCACGAAGGTCACGCCGGTACACCGTTCGGACGAGTCGGGGACGACGTTCAACTTCACGGACTATCTCCACGAGGCCGCTCCGAGCGTCTGGACCTTCGACGCCGACGGCAACTGGCCGCTGAAGACCGGCGAGTCCGGCGCGCAGACGTCGGGTCTGATCCAGGCTGTGAAGGCCGGCGAGGGCACGATCGGCTACGCCGACGAGAGCCAGGCCGGTGACCTCGGCGTCGCCAAGGTCAAGGTCGGCAGCACCTACGTGGCGCCGAGCGCCGAGGGTGCTTCGCACGATTTCGACATCTCGAAGAAGGATCCGGCGCTCAGCCCGGGCAAGTACGTGTTCGCGTACAAGGTCGAGCGAACCTCGACGGATCCGCAGGATTACCCGATCCTGCTCGTCTCCTGGCTGATGGGCTGCACGAAGTACTCCGACTCCAACAACACCGACCTGGTGAAGGCGTACTTCAACTACATCATCAGCTCGGACGGCCAGCAGGCAGCTGCGCAGAACGCGGGCTCGGCGCCGATCGGGCCGACCATCAAGAACGAGGACCAGAACGCCGTCGACGCGATCGGCGGCTGATCCAGATCTGATCCGGAGGGGGTCCCGCGCGAGGCGCGGGGCCCCCGACCGGTTCCCCACCGACACACAGAACTTGGAAGCCCATACCGACACCACCACGCAGGCCGGCCAGATCCTGGCCTCGGCCACGGGTGGTCGTCGCCGGCCCGGCGACCGGATCTTCTCCAACGCCGCCCTGATCGCCGGCGTCACCGTGCTCGCTCTGCTGGCGGGCGTTGCGATCTTCCTGGTCGCCGACTCGATCCCAGCCGTGACAGCGAAGACCGCTGACCTCCCCGACGGCAAGACCCTGGTCGACTACATAGCGCCGCTGGCATTCGGCACGATCCTGGCGGCCGTGGTCGCCGTCGTCATCGCGGTCCCACTGGCGGTTGCCGTGGCCCTGTTCATCAGCCACGTCGCCCCACGCAGGCTCGCCCTTTCGCTGGCCTACGTCGTCGATCTGCTCGCCGCGATTCCGAGCATCGTCTACGGGCTCTGGGGGATCTTCGTACTCGGGCCCGCAATGGTGCCGATCCTCGACTGGCTGGTCGCCCGCCTGAGCTGGATCCCGTTCTTTGCGGGCCCGGCCTCGGTCACGGGCCGGACGATGCTCACCGCCGGGCTCGTCCTGGCCCTGATGATCCTCCCGATCGTCTCCGCCGTCGCGCGCGAGGTCTTCTCGCAGACGCCGCGGCGACTCGAGGAGGGGGCGCTGGCATTGGGCGCCACTCGCTGGGAGATGATTCGGATGTCCGTTCTGCCGTTCGGCAAGTCCGCTGTGATCAGCGGTTCGATGCTGGGACTCGGCCGGGCCCTGGGGGAGACCATGGCAGTAGTGATCATCCTCTCGGCGTCCGGGATCGTCACCTTCAACCTGGTCAGCCAGGAGAACCCGACGCCGATCGCGGCGAACATCGCTCTCAGGTTCCCCGAGTCCTCCGGCCTCGACGTCAACGCCCTGATCGCCTCGGGCCTCGTCCTCTTCGGCATCACCCTCGTCGTCAACATGATCGCCCGGCTGATCATCTCCCGGTCCGACGTCCAGTGACCGACACGAGGGACAGGCGGGAGGAGAACCCCGCGGCCGCGTTCGATCCGGCTGAGGGGATCGCGGCGATTGGCGGTCCCGGCGTCAGCAGCGGCACGCTCCCCGCCTGGTTCCTGCGCGCGGTGGTCGCAGGGTCCGCCCTGATCGCCCTCGCGATCCTGCTCGCCACGGGCGGCTTCACCATCGTCCTCTTCTTCACCGTCACCGCCGTGATCGCGTTGCCGACCGCCTACGTCTGGTCCCTGATCGCCGAGGGCCGCCGCCAGGCGATGGACCGCCTGGTGACGCTGGGGATCGTCGCCGGCTTCGGCGTCGCCGTCCTGCCTCTCTTCTCCGTGCTCTACGAGGTGATCAAGCGCGGGACTGCCCGCTTCGACGGCTCCTTCTTCACCGAGTCCGCCCGCGGGGTGATCGGCGCGGGCGGGGGCGCCCAGCACGCGATCGTCGGCACCCTGGTCATCACGGGCGTCGCGGCCCTGATCTCGGTTCCGATCGGAATCATGGCCGCCGTCTACCTGAACGAGTACGGGACGGGCCGCCTGCGCAAGGCGCTGACCTTCTTCGTCGACGTGATGACGGGGATCCCGTCGATCGTGGCGGGACTGTTCGCCTACGCGCTGTTTGCGGCTTTCCTCGGCCCGGGTATCCGCCTCGGGATCATCGGCTCGGTCGCGCTGACCGTCCTCATGATCCCGATCGTGATCCGCTCGGCGGAGGAGATCCTGAAGATCGTGCCCGACCACCTGCGCGAGGCCGCCTACGCGCTGGGCACGCCGAAGTGGAAGGTGGTGACCCGAATCGTCCTGCCCACGGCGCTGGCCGGCCTCGTCACCGGGGTCATGCTGGCGATCGCCCGCGTGATCGGCGAGACGGCGCCGCTGCTCGTCACGACCGGGGTGATCGACTCGGTGAACACCAACCCGCTCAGCGGCCGGATGCAGAACCTCGCCGTCTACGCCTACAGCGAGTACAAGGACCCGGGAGTCGACGTACAGGCTTCCTACGACAAGGCCTGGGCCGCGGCGCTGACGCTGATCGTGATCGTGATGATCCTCAGCCTCCTTGCCCGCTGGATCTACCGGCGCTTCGGCACCGACCTTCGGGACACCAGATAGCGCACGTGAGACTTCGAATGCCCAGTGACAGGAGGAAGATGCCCGAGACTGCAGACACGACCAAGGAGAAGGGAAGCTCCAACGTGGCCACGGATCTCGCCCACATGGCCAAGAGGGCCGTCACGCGGGGTGGCGATAAGGTCGAGCGCGTGGCCAAGCGCTTCACCGTCAGGGACGTGAACCTCTTCTACGGCGACTTCCACGCCGTCGAGGACGTCTCCATGACGATCGAGCCCAATCAGGTGACGGCCCTGATCGGCTCCTCGGGCTGCGGGAAGACGACGGTGCTCCGGTCGCTCAACCGGATGCACGAGCTGACCCCGGGTGCGCGGGTCGAGGGCGAGGTTGCGCTCGACAACCAGAACATCTACGCGCCCAACGTCGACCCGGTTGAGGTCCGCCGGCTGGTTGGGATGGTGTTCCAGGCGCCCAACCCGTTTCCGACCATGTCGGCCTACGAGAACGTCGCCGCCGGCCTCTCTCTGAACCGCAGGGGGATCTCGAAGTCCGAGAAGGACGACATCGTCGAGAAATCCCTTCGCGGCGCCCACCTCTGGGACGAGGTCAAGGACAGACTCGACCGCAAGGGCTCTGCCCTTTCCGGCGGCCAGCAGCAACGCCTCTGCATCGCCCGCGCGATCGCCGTCGAACCCGAGGTGCTGTTGATGGACGAGCCGTGTTCGGCCCTCGATCCGGTCGCCACGCTCGCGGTCGAGGACCTGATCGAGGAGCTGAAGGCCCGCTACACGATCGTGGTCGTCACCCACAACATGCAGCAGGCGGCGCGCGTCAGCGACGTCACCGCGTTCTTCAACCTCGAGGCGGCCGGCAAGCCGGGGCGCCTGGTCGAGATGGACGCGACGGACAAGATGTTCACGACGCCGTCCAAGAAAGAGACGGAGGACTACGTCAGCGGGAGGTTCGGCTGATGCCCGAGGCACGAATGCACTACCAGGACCAGCTCGACGAGCTGGAGAAGAGCTGCCTGAGCGGTCTCGACCTCGTCGTCGCCTCACTCGACCGGACGATGGAGGCCGTCCAGCACCAGGACATGGAGCTCGCCGAGCTGGTGATCGCCGACGACGACCGGATCGACGGCCGCTACCTGGAGGTCCACCAGGAGATCCTCACCCTGCTCGCCACACAGGCGCCGGTGGCCACCGACCTGCGGTTGATCTCCGCCCTGCTGCACGTGATGCACTCGATCGAGCGCATGGGGGATCAGTGCGTGAACATCTCCAAGGTGATCCCGTTGACCGGCAACGACGCCCCGGTCCACGACGAGATGATCGATCGGATCGTGCTGATGGGCAAGCAGGGCCGTTCGATGCTCTCGCAGGCGAAGAAGGCATTCGAGGGCCGCGACGTGGAGCTGGCGCGCGACCTCGTCCGCCAGGACGACCTGATCGACAACCTGAACAAGGAGTGCTTCAAGATCGCGGTCCAGGTCGGAGACGAGCAGGATGTCCGCGAGTGGGCGATGACGATGATGCTCGTCGCGAGGGCCCTGGAGCGGATCGGTGACAACGCCGTCGACATCGGCGAGCAGGTCGCGTTCGTCGTGACCGGCCTCTTCCGGGAGTTCGAGGACGCCTCGCACCCCGGTCAGGCGCCGCTGCCCTCTGGCTAAGGGCCAGACTGGCTTCGCCATCAAGTCGCGGCCACAAGCGGCCGCCCATCACAAGTCGCGGCGGCTCCGCCGCCGCTCCGAAGTGGTGCGGCCTGGTGGCCGCTACCAGGACCGCAGCGCTCGCATCCGCGAGGTCTTCTTGAACTGGTGGCCCTCCATCCGGCCGAGCAGGTCGTCGAGGAGCCGCACCGCGTCCGCCGCGTAGGGCCCCTTGTTGAGCATCACGCACTCGGCCCGCTCGGCCATCGCCGCGTCGGTCATCTCGCCCCGGTGCCGCACCCCCTTCTTGACGAAGTTGTCGAGCACCTGGGTGGCCCAGATCACCGGGACGTGGCCGGCCTCGCAGAGCCAGAGCAGCTCCTCCTGAATCTCGGCCATCCGGCGGTAGCCGACCTCGACGGCGAGATCGCCCCGGGCGATCATGATCCCGAGTGGCTGTGCGCCGGCTCCCTGCACGATCAGCTCCGGGAGGTTGCTGACCGCGAGGCGAGTCTCGATCTTCGCGATCAGGCCGACGCGGTCCGCGCCGCGCGCGGCGAGCTCTTCCTGCAGCCTGGCGATGTCCTCCGGACGCTGGACGAACGAGTAGCCGACCAGATCGGCGATCGACGCCACGGCATCGAGCGCATCGAGGTCGGCGGGGGTGAGCGGATCGATCGCCAGCTCGGTCCGCGGGAAGTTGAGCCCCTTGTCCACCCGCAGATGCTCGCCCTTGTCACGGGCCTCGGTGACTCGCAGCAGCACCCCCTCGCTCGATGATCCCTCCACAACGGCGCCGAGCCTGCCTTCGTTGACCCAAACCTCGTCACCCGGCTCGAGCTGACCCACCGCCTCCGGCAGCGAGCACTCGAGCTGGAGCTTCCACCTCGACCGCACGGGGACCGCTCGCGAGGTCAGCAGGAGCCGCTCCTCGCGCTGCACCCGCCGGTCGTGCGGGATGGTGGTGGACCTGACCCTCGACCGGGGCCCTCCGAGGTCGAGGCAGACCCGGCAGGAGCGGCCGGTCTCCGTCGCGGCGCTCCGCACGTGCTCGGCCATGCGCCGCCAGACCGCGACGTCGTCGTGCGCGCAGTTGATGCGGGCGACGTCCATGCCGGCGAAGACGAGGCTCCTCACGAGGTTGTACGACGTGGCGGCCTCGCTCGGCATGGTCACCATCACCCGGACCGCCCGATTGTGCGGCGTGGGGCCGAGGACAGATTCCGTCTGCGCCCGAAGCAGCTCGTGGCCGCGGAAGAAGTCCTCCTCCGCCGGCTCATGGGGAGGCGCGTCGCCCCCCGCGATTCTGGCCAGCGCAGCGAGGACGGCATCGAGGCTCGGCATCACCCGCGCCTCGCATCGCCCCAGAGATGAGAGCCCCAGGGGCATGAGATCGAGCTGAAGCTCGCGTAGGTCGTGATGGCGCAGGGCAAGGTAGAAGGCGAGGTTGCGTGCGCTCGGGACGTAATCCTCGCGGCGAAGCCGGGGCCGCCAGCGGTCGAAGATCTCGTCACCCTCGCCCGCGATCTCGCGCCGCAGCTCGCTGACCGCGTCGCGCAGGCGGCGCGCCGTAGCTTCGTTTGGAACGGGATGGCCGGTGGCTGTCGGCATGGGGACTAGAGCATCGTTGCTGGGGACCGCCCTGACGTGAATGCCTTGTAAAAGGGGCTAGGCGGCCAGGTCCAGCTCGGGCTCCGAATCGGCCGCCGTCCGTACCGGCAGGGCGAGCACCTCGGCCTGTTCGGCTGCTCCGGGAGTCTGCTCGGTGAGGCGCCCTCCCCACATCCAGCAGGCCCCGGCGTAGAGCAGGGCCGCGAGCACTGTCGAGGTGCCGATCACCAGGCCCGCCGCCGCCGCGCCGGTCAGGTCGCTGGCTCCCATCGCGGCGACCGCCGCGGTTGGGCCCGTGCCCAGGGCGCTGAGCGGCAGCAGCCCGACGGCTCCCATCGAGAAGAGCAGCAGCGCGACATCGGTGGGGCCGGAGGGCAACCCGAAACCGATCAGCACCAGCCAGGTGCGCACCAGGGCGGCGACGGTGAACGCAAGGACGATCGCCATCAGCCGCGCAGCCGGCCCGGGCTCGGCCAGCACGGCGAGGCCCGCGGCCAGGGGCCGATGACGGAACCGGAGGTGGGCGAGGCGCAGCGCCCAGAGGATCGCGACGGCGCCGAGCATCATCGCGATCGGCGCCCAGGCGGGGATCGACGGGACGGCGGTGGCCGCCAGCGCGGCGAGCACGGCGGAGGTGCAGACCTCGATCATGAAGATCGGGGCGTCCGCGAGGGCGACCCGGGAGACCTCCGGAGCATCCCGCCCCCCGAGTCGGCGGAGCAGCGCCACCCGGGCCGGCAGCGCGGCATGGCTCTGCACCGTCCCGACCAGGAACGAGCCGGCATTCGCAGCATGGAGCACGCCGGATTCGAGGACCCGCCCGCCACCTGCCGTCAGCACCGTCCGCCAGGCTTCGGTGCGAAGGACCAACGTGAGCGCGTGAGCGAGCGTTGCGCCGGCGATCACCGAGGGCGGGCAGGCAGCGACGGCGGCAATCACCTCGTCACCTCGGGTCGCCAGGATCCAGCCGATCAGGAGGGCGGCAACCAGGCCCGGCGACAGCGCCGAGACCACCCCACGTGCGCGTCTCCCGCTGGAGGCGTGCATCTCGCCCCCGGAGTCTGCGCCCGGGCCCTCCCCGGCGCGTTATCCGACGGTGATCAATTTGCGAATAACCCGTGACCCGGGAGACCTAGACCGTGGCGGGTACCGCGTGAGGCGCTACGGCGTTGACGGCCGCCTCGAAGAGGTGGGCTGCCGCAGGACGGGGCGGATGCACCTCCAGAACCAGGGGGGCCGCGCCCTTGCGGGTGAGCAGCGGCGCGAGCCGGTCCCACGGCACGTTGCCGCGCCCCGGGGGTAGGTGGAGGTCGAGGCGCAGCGGGTCGAGCTCCGGAGAGCCGGGATCCGCCCGCCGCGCCCCGAGGTTGTCGTGGAGGTGGAAGATGACGGCCCGGTCCAGGGCCGGCTCGATCAACTCGAGCGGGTCGGTCCGACGCAGGCCGGCGACGATGTTGGCGTGGCCGATGTCGAGGCAGAGGCCGACGGCGGGCGAGGAGATGCGCTTCGCCATCGTCCGCAGGGTGAGCGGGGTGAAGGAGAGGGCGTCCGGGCCTCGGTAGACGGGTGCGAGGTTTTCGAGCGCGATGATCACGCCGAGCCGCTCGGCGTGCGTGGCCAGCGCCGCGAGCGAGCGGGTCTCGGCCAGCCGCATGTCCTCGCTGGCCGGCTCGTCCGGGAGGTTCGCGGCGTGGTAGACGACGTGCGAGGCGTCGACCTCCGCGGCGTAGGAGATCAGCCCCGCGAGTGCGCTGTCGCCGGCGCGCGTGCCGGCGCGTACCGGCCCCGGGCCGTGCAGGACGAGGTTGAGGTCGCCGGTGCCCAGCGTCTCGGTGAGTGCCGCGGCGTGGCGGGTGGCATCCCGCGGAACTGTCAGCACCGACGGCGGGGGAGAGGGGACCTGGACGAAGCTGAATCCGGCCGCCTCGATCTCCTTCAGGATCGGCGCCGCGGGCCACCAGTCGTAGGGAACGCTGAGCCCGAGTCGGTCCGTCGGGTCGCTCGAAGGCATCGATCCGAAGGTACGACGGCCCTTCGCGAATCCCGTGAAGAGTCTGTGAAGGTGAGCCGCGGGGGCTGGCCTACGGCGACGCGGACGGCGCCATCGGTGGGTGCTCGCCGGATCTGCTCCGCAGGGAGCCCGGGGTGGGGGTGGGGCGGGCGGGCTCGTCGGGCCACCAGCGCCGCCGCAGCCAGAGCGCGACGTAGACGAGCGTGACGAGGACGGGTACCTCGATGAGCGGGCCGACCACGCCGGCCAGCGCCTGGCCAGAGCTGGCGCCCCAGACGCCGACGGCAACGGCGATCGCCAGCTCGAAGTCGTTCGAGGCGACCGTGAAGGCGAGGGTCGCGGTCTTCGGGTATCCGAGGCTCATCGCCCGGCCGATGAGGAACCCGAGCACCCACATGACGACGAAGTAGACGAGCAGGGGCAGCGCGATGCGCGCAACCGTCAGCGGGTCGCCGGTGATGGCGTCACCCTGGATGGCGAACAGCAGCACGATCGTGAAGAGCAGGCCGTAGAGCGTGATGGGCGCGATCCGCGGGATCACGGTGGACTCGAACCAATCGCGGCCGTGCGCACGTAGGCCCCAGCGCCGCGTCAGATAGCCGGCGGTCAGCGGGATGCCGAGGAAGATGAGCACGGTTCGCGCGACCTCCCAGATGCTGACCTCGAAGCCCTGCGTGTCGAGCCCGAGCAGGTTGGGCAGGGCGTTGAGGTAGAACCAGCCCAGAAGGGCGTACGCGACGACCTGGAAGATGGCGTTGAAGACGACGAGCACCGCGGCACGGTCGTTGTCGCCGCCGGCGAGATCGTTCCAGACGAGCACCATCGCGATGCAGCGCGCCAGGCCGACGACTATGACGCCGGTGCGGTAGGCGGGCTCGTCGGCCAGGAAGAGCCAGGCCAGCGTGAACATCAGGGCGGGCCCGACGACCCACGACAGGAAGAGGGAGACGCCGAACATCCGACCGTCGCCGCGCATCTTCCCCATCTCCTCGTAGCGGACCTTCGCGAGGACCGGGTACATCATCAGCAGCAGTCCGAGAGCGATCGGCAGGCTCACGGTTCCCACCTTCAGCCTGTCCAGGAAATCGTTGAGCCCGGGCACGAGCGACCCCAGCGCCAGCCCGCCGGCCATCGCCAGCGCGATCCACAGGGGCAGGAAGCGGTCGAGCGTCGACAGCCGGCGGATGACCGCGGCCTCGTCCGGATGGACGGCGGGCTCACTCAAGACGCGACCAGGTTGCGATGAGGTCACCTTAGGACGCCGGCTCGGCTCGGGGCAACTTCATCCCGGGGGACCGGCGAGCGGTCGTCTTAGGAAGCATCAGGGAGAGCACTCCCGCGGCCACCACGAAGCCGGCGGAGACCCAGAGGCAGGCGCTGAGGCCGTTCCATTCGTACAGCAGCCCCGAGAGCACCGTCCCCGCGAGTCGGCCACAGGCGTTGGCCATGTAATAGAAGCCGACGTTCATGGCGACCTTGTCGTTGTCCGCATAGGAGAGGATCAGGTAGGAGTGGACGGCGGAGTTCATCGCGAACAGGACGCCGAAGATGATCAGCCCGACCACGACGGCCGCGGTCGGGTCGGCCTTGGCCGAGAGCGCGATCGCGATCCCGGCGGGGAGGATGGCCAGCGCGAACGCGAGCCACGCCGCCGTCCGGCCGTCCGGCTCGCCGCCCTCCTCGGCGCGGCGGCGAACGAAGCGCGGGGCCGAGGCCTGCACGATCCCGTAGCCGATGATCCAGGCGGCGAGATAGAGGCTCACCTGCCAGAAGTTCCAGCCGACGACGGAGTAGAGGAAGACCGGCAGACCGACCACGAACCAGACGTCACGCGAGGCGAACAGGAAGATCCGGGCAGCCGCCAGGATGTTGACCGCCCGGTTGTTCGAGAACATGTGCTTGAACTTCGCCTTCGCGTCAGGCCGTCCCAGGTGCTCGCCGCGCATCAGCGTCGAGACGACGATCAGGGCGGCCGCGCTGATGCCGGCCAGGACGAGCACCCCGGGCTGAAAGCCGATCACCGTGATCAGCAGCCCGCCGAGGAAGAAGCCCACGCCCTTCAGCGCGTTCTTCGAGCCCGTCAGGATCGCGACCCACTTGTAGAGGGCGCCCTCCTGGCCCTCGGGCACGATCAGCTTCACGGCGCTCTTCGAGCTCATCTTGGTCAGGTCCTTGGCGATGCCGGAGAGCGCCTGGGAGGCCATCACGTAGGGAACGACCAGCCAGGCCTCGGGCGCGAAGCCGAGCATGCTCTGCGCGCAGATCTGTACGCCCAGGCCCATGAACAGCGTCGTCTTCAGCCCGAAGCGGGCGGCGACCCAGCCCCCGACCAGGTTGGTGACGATGCCGAAGAACTCGTAGAGCAGGAAGAGCGTGGCGAGCTGGAACGGGCTGTAGCCGAGCTGGTCGAAGTAGAAGAGCACCAGCATGCGGCTCGCCCCGTCGACGAGGGTGTCGCTCCAGTACGCGCCGGTGACGAGCGCGTAGTTGCGCAGGTCGGCTCGCGGCTCCCCCGCTGCTGCGACGGTGCCCGCCACGGAACCTAAGCGGTGGCCTCGACCGGCCCGGAGCCCCGGCCCGCGGGAAGGGTGAGCGCCACGGTGCGCGCCAGCTCGGCCAGCCGGTTGGCGTAGCCCCACTCGTTGTCATACCAGGCCAGGACCTTCACCTGTGTGCCGTCGATGACCATCGTCGACGGAGCGTCGACGATGCCGGAGCGGGGATCGTCCTTGTAGTCGACCGAGACGAGCGGGCGCTCCTCGTAGCCCAGGATCCCGGCCAGCGGCCCCGCCGCCGCCGCGGCGAACAACTCATTGACCTCATCGACGTCGGTCGGTCGTGCGACCTCGAAGACGCAATCCGTGATCGAGGAGTTCAGCATCGGCACCCGCACCGCGAGGCCGTTGAGCCTGCCCTCGAGCTCGGGGAAGATCAGGCCGATCGCCGTGGCCGAGCCGGTGGTCGTCGGGATCATTGAGACGCTGGCGGCGCGCGCACGGCGCAGGTCCTTGTGCGGCGCGTCGACCACGACCTGCGTGTTGGTCATGTCATGGAGCGTGGTGATCGAGCCGTGCTGGATCCCGATCCCCTCGTGGATCACCTTGACCACCGGCGCCAGGCAGTTGGTCGTGCAGGAGGCCGCGGTGATCACGTCGTGCTCCTGAGGGTCGTAGAGCTCATCGTTGACGCCCAGGACCAGGTTCAGCGCACCCTCCTCCTTGACCGGCGCCGCGACGACCACCTTGCGGACGCCCCGCTCGAAGTATGCGGCGAGCGACTCGGTCGTCCGGAACTGGCCCGAGCACTCGAGCACGACCTCGATCCCGAGCTCGTCCCACGGGACCTGATCGGGCGCGGTCTCCCGGCTGTAGCCGATCGACTCACCGTCGATCGCGAGCGACGCGTCGCCGGCGCCGACGTTGCGGTCCCAGCGGCCGTGGATGGAGTCGAACTTGAGCAGGTGCGCGGCGGTGTCGGCGTCTCCGTGGGGCTCGTTGACGTGGGCGAAGGCGAGTTCGGACCAGCCCCAGGCGGCTCGCAGGGCGAGCCGGCCCATGCGACCGAAGCCGTTGATGCCGATGCGAGGATGACTCACCGCCCGTCTCCCGTTTCGGTCAGCCCGCCGATCAGCGCCTCGACGCGCTCCTGGATCTCGTCGCGGATCCGGCGGACGGTGTCCAGGTCCTTCCCGGACGGATCCTCGAGATCCCAGTCCTCGTAGCGCTTGCCCGGGTAGATCGGACAGGCGTCGCCGCAGCCCATCGTGATCACGGCGTCGGCCGCGCGGACGACCTCGTCGGTGAGGGGCTTGGGGAACTCCTTCGAGATGTCGACCCCGACCTCGTCCAGCGCTTCGACGGCATACGGGTTCAGATCATCGCCCGGGTCCGACCCCGCCGAGCGCACGTGCACCCGGCCCTCGGCCAGCTGGTCGAGCAATCCGGCCGCCATCTGGCTGCGACCGGAGTTGTGGACGCAGACGAACAGGACCTCCGGGACCCGCTTGGTCAGCTTGCCCTCCACCTGCGCAAGTGCTCGGAGGCGCTGGCGGGTGAAGCGCTCGACCATGATCGGCACGAACTCCTGCACCTTCGACCCCGCGAACTCGTCGGTGCTCTCGTCCACGTATCTCTCGATCGTCTCCCGCGAGAAGATTCCCTCGAACTCCGCCGCGAGCACGTCGAGCGATCGATCGATGTGTCCCTTGGTGGCCAGGTCAACTTCGGTAGTCATCTTCCTCCCTTCAAGGATTTAGCCGCCGGATCGCGCCATCCTAAAGGTTGACAATCATCGATTCAATCGATATACGTATATAGATGGCGGTCGATCTGGAGATGGTGCCCAAGCAAAAGCGACCGGCTGGCGAGCCGTGTTGCGAACCTGTCGTCTATCCGGACATCCAGCGCGCCCAGGCTGAGCGCATGGCGAGGGTGGCGAAGGCGCTGGGCGACCCGATTCGCATGCAACTCGTCGACGTGCTCCGCAAGCACGCCGGCAAGGTCTGCGTCTGCGAGCTGGTTCCGCTCTTCGACCTCTCCCAGCCGACCGTCTCCCATCACCTCAAGGTCCTGCGAGAGGTCGGCATCGTCGGCTCGGAGCGCCAGGGACTGTGGGCCTACTACTACGTCAACCCCGACTCAATCGAGGAGCTGAGCGCATGGCTGAGCAACTGACCGGCAAGGACGAGATCCGCGAGGCGGTCCGCGAACGCTATGCGGCCGCGGCGAGCTCCGTCGGCGAGGGGCGCGTCGCCTGCTGCACTCCCTCGACCGAGACGGAAGCCGGCCAAGCCTCCTGCGGGTGCGGCACGGATGTGCCTGACGCCTGCGCCGGCGACGAGTTCGGCGCGGGCCTCTATCAGGACGCCGATCGTGAGCAGCTCCCCGAGGAGGCCAAGCTCGCCTCGCTCGGGTGCGGCAATCCCACCGCCGTCGCCGAGCTGCATGAAGGCGAGACGGTGCTTGACCTCGGCTCCGGCGGAGGCATCGACGTCCTGCTCTCCGCCCGCCGGGTCGGCTCCACCGGCAAGGCCTACGGCGTCGACATGACGGACGAGATGCTCGAGGTGGCGAGGCGCAACCAACGTGAGAGCGGGGGTGGAGAACGTCGAGTTTCTGAAGGGGAGCGATCGAGGAGGTCCCTCTCCCCGACGATTCCGTCGACGTCGTGATCTCGAATTGCGTGATCAACCTCTCCGGGGACAAGCCGGCCGTCTTTCGCGAGGCGGCCCGGGTGCTTCGTCCGGGTGGCCGCTTCGCGGTGAGCGACATCGTCGCCGACGACGGCATGGACGAGGCGACACGGCGGGACATGGCCCAGTGGACCGGCTGCATCGCGGGTGCCCTGACCTCCGGTGAGTTCCGGCGCGAGCTCGAGGGCGCTGGGTTCACCGACGTCGAGATCCGCGAGACCCACCGCGTCCACGACCAGGCCGGCTCGGCCATCATCCGGGCCACGAGCCCCGCGTGAGCACCCCGGCGGCGATCGACCTCAAGGATCCCGAGCAGCTCTACCTCGACTGGGAGCACGCCCACTGGGCAGCGCAGGACATCGACCTGAGCCGCGACCCGTCGGACTGGGCCGGGCTCGAGGAGGGGGAGCGAAACCTCCTCCACTTCGCGCTCAGCTCGCTGATGGTCGCCGAGGAGCGGATCTCGACCCAGTTCTGCGGCCTGGTGCTGGCGCAGGACGACGAGGAGGAGGGGAGCTACCTGTCGACCCAGCTGGTCGACGAGGTCCGGCACATGCAGTTCTACGCGCGGTTTCAGAACGAGGTGATCGCCGACCCGGCCGCGATCGGCGCCCACGTCGCCCGCGCCCGGGAAGTGCTCGGCGAGGCCTTCGAGCAGGTCTTCGATCAGGCGCTGGTTCAGGCCCACGACCGTCTGAGGCTCGACCCCGGCGACCGCGAGGCCAAGGTCCGGTTCGTGACGATCTACCACATGATCATCGAGGGGACGCTCGGCCTGACCGCGTCCCACTTCATCCTCGACTTCCTCCGCGAGCGGGATCTGCTGCCCGGCTTCGCCGAGGGCTACGGCCTGATCGCCTCCGACGAGCAGCGCCACATCGCCTACGGCACGTGGTTCCTGCGGGAGGCCGTCGCGGCCGATCCGGCGATGGCGGACGTGGTCCGCGGCCAGATCAAGGAGCTGCTCCCGGCCGTTGCCGAATCGATCGCGCCGCCGAGTGAGGGAGCGTGGGACGTCCTGGGAGTGGAAGAGGGCGCGCTGGCGCAGTTCGCGCTCGGCGCCCTCAGCAGGCGCCTCAGCCTCGTCGGCGCTCCCCTTGAAGGCGACTGACGCCTAGCAGCAGCCGTCGGCGCAGCCCTCGCCGCGCCAGGCTTCGCGGCCTTCGTTGACGGCCACGCCGGCGATCAGGAGGGCCGTCGCAGGGTCGGCCCACCACCAGCCGAAGGCGGCGTTCGCGCCGAGACCGACGAGAAGGGCGGCCGAGAGGTAGGCGCAGAGGAGGTTCTGGCGCCCTTCGCTGCGAGTGGCGGACGATCCGAGCTGGTGCGCGACGCGCGCCTTGGCCGCGGCGAGCGCCGGCATCGTCACGAGGGTCACGGCTGCAAGCCCGATGCCGACGTAGCTCACCGAGGGCTCATCAGCGCCGAGCAGGGAACCGATCGCTTCGACGCCGACGTATGCCGCGATCAGCCAGAAGGTCAGGCCGATCAAACGCTGGGCCCGGCTGCTCCGCTTCCTCCGATTGAGCTCGTCCCTCGCTGAGCCGCCAGAGCAGGACGACGCCGGCAATCGACTCGGCCACCGAGTCGGCGCCGAATCCGATCAAGGCGATCGAGGATGCGGCGACGCCCGCGGCGATGGCCACCGCTGCCTCGATGGCGTGCCACGCGAGTCCCAGCCGCGCGAGAAATCTGGCGCGACGCACCAGAGACTCGGGAGTCCCCTGCGTGACGGGCAGTGTCGGCGCGCGAGCCTCCATCGGCATCGAGAATATCCGACACGGTTTCCGCGATGCATGGTCCGGCCGCCCTGAGAGAATCGGTGTCGAGATGCTCTGCGGGGCGATCGACATCGGCTCGAACACCACCCGTCTGCTCGTGGCCGAGCCGAACGAAGGCCAGCTGCGGAAGGTGATGGAGCAGCGCGCCTATACCCGCATCGGCAAGGACGCCTCCAAGAACGGCAAGATCACGGCTGAGAAGATCGCGGAGGTCGCCGACGTGGTTGCCACGCAGCGGCGGCTCGCCGAGGAGATGGGGGCCGAGACGATCAAGACCGTGGCGACCGCGGCGATCCGCGAGGCCAAGAACCGCGACAAGGTCGTCGAGGAGATCGAGGAGATCGCCGGCGTAGAGGTGGACGTCCTCGACGAGGAAGAGGAGGGCCGCTTCGCGTTCATCGGTGCGACCAAGTCCCTCAGCCACCCCGTCGAGGGGAAGGTCGCGGTCGTCGACGTCGGCGGCGGCTCGTCCGAGGTGATCTACGGGACGATGTCCGAGGGGGTCACTGAGGTGAAGTCGTTCAAGATCGGCTCCGGGCTGCTCACCGAGGAACATCTCGAGTCCGACCCTCCGTCGGCCTCCGAGATCCGCGGCCTGCGCGATCACATCGCGGACTTCTTCGAAGAGGTGGAGCTGGAGGCGCCGGATCAGGCGGTGGCCGTGGGCGGGAGCGCCACCTCACTGCGGACTCTCGTCGGAGCCGTGCTCGAGTACGAGACGCTCGAGCGGGCCGTCCGGGTGCTCTCCAGCGACGAGATCTACGAGGTCGCCAAGCGCTTCGAGCTTGACTCGCGGCGCGTGAAGCTTCTGCCCGCCGGCGTCCTGCTGCTCGAGAAGTTCTCCGACATGCTCGGCCAGCCCCTGCAGATCGGTAAGGGAGGCCTGCGCGAGGGCATCATCCTGACGCTGCTGAACGGCAAAGAGAATGGCTCCGAGGAGAAGCTCGTCGCCTAGCCAGCCCACCTCGACCGCGCTACGGTCTACGGGGAGGTGGACGCGGCCGAATTCAAGCGTGTCAGTCAAGCCGTCTGGACGGCGATGGCACCGGGCTGGGACGAGCGCCACGCCTACATCGAGGAGGCAGCGCGGCCGGTAACCGAGCGGATGCTGGAGCGGCTCGAGCCGGCGTCGGGACAGACCATCCTCGATCTCGCCGCTGGTACCGGGGTCGTCGGCTTCGCCGCTGCGCCGCTGGTCGGGCCGGAGGGACGGGTGATCGTCAGCGACTTCTCGGAGGCGATGCTCGAGGCCGCCGAGCGCCAGGCGGCCCGCCTCGGGCTGGAGAACGTCGAGTGCCGAGTGCTCGATGCGGAGAAGCTTGATCTCCGGGACGCGGCGGTTGACGGCGTTCTCTGCCGCTGGGCCTACATGCTGATGGCCGACCCGTCGGCCGCGCTGAAGGAGACGCGGCGCGTACTCGTGGATGGCGGCCGCATGGCCTGCGCCGTCTTCGCGGGGCCGGAGGAGAACCCCTGGGCCGCCCTGCCCTCGGGCGTCCTTCAGGAGCGCGGCCACATGCCCCCGCCCGAAGCGGGGACACCGGGGATCCTGGCGCTCGCGGACGTCGACCGGCTGCAAAGTCTGATCGCCGGAGCCGGCTTCGCCGAGCCGCGCATCGAGCAGGTGCCCTTCAGCTTCGGTTTCGCCGACGAGGACGGGTACTGGGAATTCCTGCGAGAGGCGGCCGGGGCGATCGCGATGCTCCTCGAGCGGCTCGACCAAGCCGAGCTCGAGATCGTCCGGGCGGAGGTGGCGATGCGAATGGCACCGTTCCGCGGGGCGCGGGAGATCGAGTTGCCGGCGGTGGCGCACGTGGCATCTGCCTCCTAGCCAGGTCCATGGGACTCGACTCCCTGACGTAGGCTTCTCCGGTGGCCAAGGCCAAGCCGATCCCCGACCTGACCGCCGATGTTCCCTACGCGGAGGCGGCCGCGAAGATCGTGGCGGTGCGGGGGGATGAGCTCGCCGACCATGCGCAGGATGTGCTCGACACGGGGGACATCGAGCGCGTCCACGACATGCGCGTGGCGACCCGCCGCCTGCGTGCCGCCCTCGAGATCTTCGAGCCCTGCTTCCCGGCCAAGGCCTATGGCCAGGCGCTCACCGAGGTGAAGCGCCTCGCCGACGCGCTCGGTGAGCGCCGCGACCGGGACGTCGCGATCGCTGCGCTGCACGGCTTCAACGACCAGATGGCGGCGCCCGATCGCAGGGGGGTCGCCTCGCTGATCGAGCAGTTCCGCGCCGAGCAGGAGGAGGCGAACCAGGGTCTTGCCCCGCTGGTGTCCGATGAGCGCCTGAGGGCGCTGGGCGAGAGCATGGACGAGCTGGTCGGCGCCGCGAGGGGGGCCGCCGGGTGAAGGCCCGCCCGGTCAAGAAGCTCGAACCGTCGCGCTCCCTCGGCGAGAACGCGGCCCGGATCGTCAAGGTGAGGTTGGACGAGATGCTCGACTTCGCTCCGCGGGCGCTCGGCGGCAAGACTAAGGCGCAGCACGACATGCGGATCGCGGCGAAGCGTCTCCGCTACGTGCTCGAGGTGACCGGCTTCTGCTTCGGGCGGCCGGCCGACACGGCCCGCCGCCGCGCCCGCGACCTGCAGGACATCCTCGGCGAGATCCACGACTGCGACGTGATGCTGCCGCGGGTCCGCGAGCACCTCGAGGAGCTGCAGCGCAGCGATGCCAAGGCTGTGCGGGAGAAGGCCAGCATGGCGCCGGACCTCGATCCCCGCCTCGCCGCCCAGGCGCCTCATCGGACGGCGTATCGCGGACTCGACGTTCTCGCCGTCTACCTGGAGGCGCGCCGCGAGCTGCTCAGCGACCGGTTCGTCGCCTTCTGGCGGCGGCAGGAGGAGACCGGCACCTGGAGGAGGCTGGAGCGCTCCGTCGACGGCTACCTGCGCCGCTCGCGCGAGGCGCGGCGCACTGCGAGGGCCGCGGAGCGTGCCCGCCAGGAGGCGGCGGCCGCCGCGCGCGCCGCCGAGCAGGCGGAGGCACAGGCCGCGCAAGCTCGCCTCGACCGCGAGCGCGCCAGCCGCGAGGCGGAGCAGCAGGCGGACCGCCACGAGCAGATCCAGCGCCGAACGACTCCGGCGCCGCGCCGCCCAACCTAACCGGGGGTCAGGTTAGGAAGGTGACGGGGCGGTCCTGTGAGACCGACCACTCGCCGTGGCGCCAGGCGATGCGCGTCCCGTCAGCCAGGCGAGCGGAGATGTGGCCTAGGGCGGGCTCGCCCCAGAGCCTCGCCTCCAGTGGGCGCGCCGGGTCCTCCTCGCCCAAGCCACGCGCCACCTCGTCGGCCGGATAGGTGACGAGCAGCGAGCCGGCGCGGACCCAGAGCGGGATTCGGTCGAGCGGGGCCTCGGCGTCGATCCAACGACCGCCGCCGTGGCACTCGCCGGTCCACCAGTCGAGCCACTCGCCGCGTGGCAGATAGGTGCGGCGTTCGGTCGCTCCCTCTTCCAGCACCGGTGCCACCCAGAGTGAGGGGCCGAACATGTAGGCGTCCGAAATGGACCAGCCCTCAGGATCCTCGGGATCGACCAGGCAGAGCGGGCGCATGATCGGCAGGCCGCTGCGGGCGGCGGTCGCGGCCGCAGCCCTTATGTAGGGGACGAGGCGCTCGTGCAGCAGCACCGCTTCGCGGTAGTCATCGAGCACCCGGCCGTCGTAGGTCCAGGCCTCCTGCTGGAAGCGGCTGTGGGCCTGCATCAGCGGGGTGAGAGCGCCGAGCTGGGCCCAGCGGACGAGCAGCTCGGGCTCGCAGCGCTCGGCGAGGCGGCGGCCGAGGTAGCCGCCGACGTCATGAGAGAGGTTCGAGAACCCGGTGGCGGCGCAGGTGAGCAGCGAGGTCAGCAGCGCCCGCAGGGACCAGAAGTCAGAGGCCTGGTCACCGCCCCAGAGCATCCCGGTCGCCTGCTGGCCGGTCCACCCGGAGCGGCCGAAGACCACACCGCGGCCCCGGCCGTGCACGTCTTCCAGGGCCCGCTGGGTCGTCTCGCGATACAGCCGCCCGTAATCCCAGGCGGCCTGGGCGCCGAGGCGCCCGTCCGCGAGCTCGGCGTCCGGCGGGAAGTAGTAGCCCTCGCCGTCGTCGGCCTTGACGCCCTCGACGCCGAGCTCGAAGACGTTGCGCGACAGCTCTCGCCACCAGTCGCGCGCCGCGGCCGACGTGAAGTCCACGATCGACCCCGTTCCCATCCACCAGCGCCCGACGTAGGGATCGCCGTTCGCGGCCTTCACGTAGTGCCCGGCCTCGGCGCCCTCGGCGTAGTTGGAGGCCGGCTCGGCGTGCAGCCGCTCGGACTCGGCGTCCGGCGGGCGTTGCCCGTCGATCGACTCGAGGTTGACCCAGGGCGTCACCCAGACCACGGTCCGCACGCCGTCCTCGCGCATCCCCCTGACCAGGCCCGGCGCGTCGGGGAACTGATGGGGGTTGAAGCGCCAGGTGTTGTACTGCGTCTCCCAGGGCGAGTCGATCACGATCGCGTCGAGGGGGAGGTCGTTGTCGCGGTAGCCGCGCCAATCGTCCTCGACGTCGCGCTGGTGCTCGTAGACGTCGCGGCTCTTCCAGTGGCCGTAGGCCCACTCCGGCATCAGCGCCGGCATGCCGGTCTCGTGCAGGAAGGAGCGCAGGCGCGCGGCGGGAGTGGGGCCGATGAAGATGTGGACGCGCAGCGGACCGGAGGCGGAGCGAACCGAGACCGACGCCGCGTCGTCCGTCAGATCGACCTCCACGCCCGGTCCCGAGGTCTCGATCCAGGCGGCCCATCCCGCCGAGGAGAGCAGCCAGGGGACGGGGGCGTAGTCGCCCTGCGGGATACCGCCCTGCTCCAGGAACTCGGCCGGGCAGTCCGGGCCGGTGTAGCGGCGGTCCGCTCCGAGCTGGATCAGGCGGCCGCGCTGGTCGAAGTCAAGGCCGTGGCGCGCGCCGAGGCCGGTGATCCGCTCCCCGTCGAGGAGAGGCAGGCTCACGCCGAGCCGCAGCCAGCCAGCATCGGAGGGGTCGATCGTGATCAGCAGGCGATCGGAGGACGGGGCTGAGACCTCGAGCTGGTCGCCGGGCAGCGTCACGGGGTCCTCGCGCTCCTCGTGGACGAGGACCCCCTCGGTCAGGGTGATCAGCTGATCGCGCGCGATACCGCGGCAGGCCCAGGGACGCAGGCCCGCGAGCAGCCTCGCGGCCACCTCGTCCCCGCTCCACAGCGCCCCTTCCGGGACTCCCCTCTCCGATGCGACGCCCACAGCCGCCCAAGTGTGGCAACGGTGCCGTTCACGACCTCTTTACGTCCGGGACACGACCTCGTAACGGGATTTTCCCTGCAAACAGCCACCCTGCGGTTGTCACGAAATCGAAGAGAAAGGGTCATCGATGAACCCGATATCGACCACGAGGGTCGACCTGCACTGTCACTCCACAGCGTCCGAGATCTCGAAGCTCGGCATCCAGCGCAGTCTCGGCCTGCCCGAGTGCGCGACGCCCCCGGCGGAGGTCTACGAGCTCGCCAAGCGGCGCGGGATGGACTTCGTGACGATCACCGATCACGACACGATCGACGGGTGCCTGGAGATCGCCGATCGCGAGGACGTCTTCATCTCCGAGGAGCTCACCGTCTGGTTTCGCGGGGAGCCGCAGGCCGTGCACCTGCTCTGCTTCGGGATCACCGCCGACGATCACGACTGGCTGCAGGAACACAACCGCGACGTGGAGGCGTGCGCGGAGTACCTGCACTCCAACGAGATCGCCTGCTCCCTTGCACACCCCTTCTACGCGGTCGAGGCGCCACTCTCTCCGGCGCACAGGCGAAAGCTCGCGCAGCTCTTCCCGGTCTGGGAGACCCGCAACGGCTCCCGCGCGCGCGAGCTCAACATGCCGGCCGCGATCTACATCGAGACGCACGGTGGTACCGGCACCGGCGGCTCGGATGATCACGCCGGCGTGGACATCGGGCGGACGTTCACCGAAACGCCACCCGCGGCCACGCCGGAAGAGTTTCTGCGCCACATCCGCGAGGGCCGCGCCGACGCGCGCGGCGAGCAGGGAAGCGCCGCCAAGTGGGCGCACGCGGCGATGGCGCTCGGCACTCGAGCCCTACTCCTCGCCAACAACCCGGCGACCTACCTGGTTAGGGGTGCTGACAGCACCCCAAATCAGGAAGGTCCAGGGGGTGAGCCGGATCCGGACGCGATTCTCGAGATCGCCGAGCGCGTCATGAGCGAGGGGAATGTCCGTCGCGGCGAGGTCGGGGGCGAGATCGGCCCCGAGGACGCCCGCGCGCTGCTCAGCGCGTTCACCGACGCCGTCGGCCTCGAGCCGGGCCGGGAGCTGATCGACTACATGCAGGGCGAGGACTTCAGTCATGCCGAGCTCGAGCGCAAGGCGCGGCGGGTCCACGAGCGGCGACTGCGCGAGGTCGTCGAGTCGACGGTCGAGAGCGTGCAGAGCGGAGGCTCCGAGGACCTGGCCGCCTGGGCGATCAACGCGGGCCGCGAGCTCTTCCGAGCGGCGATCCCGGCGATTCCGTACGCGCCGGCCGCCGCCTTCCTCGGCAAGGAGAAGGACAAGCTCAATCCGTCGGAAGGACCGAAGCGCGTCGCGCTGATCGCCGACGCGATCGGCGGCGTGCACGGCGTCACCCACACGATCGAGCGGGTCCGCGAGCTCGGTCTCCCGGGGTACGAGGTCGAGGTGATCGGGACCGATCGCAATGTCGATCGCCGCCTCTCGGCCGTCGCCGAGGTCGAGATCCCCTTCTATGCCGGCCTGGAGATCGGGATGCCGAGCCTGCCGGCGATGGTCGAGGCGCTGGTCGAAGGGCACTTCGACGCGGTGCACGTCACGGCCCCGGGGCCCGCCGGCGTGCTGGCGACATTGCTCGCCCGCATCATGGAGCTGCCGGTGCTGGGCAGCTGGCACACCGAGCTCGGGGCCTACGCGGGCCTGCGGTCCGCCTCGGCCGATCTCGAGAAGGGTGCCGACATGGCCCTCTCCGTCTTCTACCGGCAGTGCGCACGCGTCCTTTCGCCGAGTCCCGCCAGCGACGAGTCGCTCGCTCGCCTCGGCATCGAGCGCGGCGCGATCGGTCGCTGGGGGCGGGGGGTCGACACGTCACGGTTCGATCCCGCGTTGCGCGACGCCGACGCCTATCCCGGCGAGATCAAGGCTCTATATGTAGGGAGGCTGACCCGAGAGAAGGGCGTCGAGCTGCTCGCCGACTCCTTCATCCGAGCCCACGATGGCGACCCGAGGCTGCATCTGCTGCTCGCCGGAGGAGGCCCGGAGGAGGGGATGCTCAGGGAGCGCCTCGGCGACCGGGCGACCTTCCTCGGCTGGCTCGGCGGCGACGCGCTCCCGCGTGCATACGCGAGTGCGGACCTCTTCCTCTTCTGCAGCCGGACCGACACCTTCGGCCAGGTCCTGGTCGAGGCGGGAGCGAGCGGCCTGCCGTCGGTGGCCGTGGACGAGGGCGGGCCTTCGTCGATCGTGGTCGACGGCGAGACCGGGCGGCTCTGCGAAGCCGATCCGGGCATGCTCGCCGCGGCCGTGCTGCAGCTCGCCGACTCGCCCACCTGGAGGGCGAAGCTCGGCCGCCAGGCGCTGGAATCGGCCCGGGCGCGCACCTGGGAGGCGTCGATGAACCAGCTCGCCGACGGTTACGACCGGGTGATCGAGCCCGTGGAGCAGCCCCGCATCAAGCTCGTCAGAGCGGCCTAGGGCGAGCTGCATCTTGCTCGCCCCGACTGATGTGGGCTCACCGCTAAGGTGAGTTGGATGACGGACGAGCTCGCCCAGCGGAGCACCGAATCGACCGGCCCCGCGGCGGGCGGGGGAGCCACGATCACGCCGGAGACGGTCCGGACCGACGCCTCCGAGCCCGATCTCACCGATCCGTCCCTCTACTTCAACCGCGAGCTCTCCTGGCTCGACTTCAACGACCGCGTCCTGCAGCTGGCTGAGGACTCGCGCGTGCCGCTGCTCGAGCGCGTCAACTTCTCCGCCATCTACGAGGACAACCTGGATGAGTTCTTCATGGTCCGAGTCGCCGGCCTCCACGATCAGGTCGAAGCGAAGATCGACGCTCGCGGCGCCGACGCGATGTCGGCTGCCGACGTGATCGCCCTGATCCGCCAGCGCACGGTCGACCTGCGGTCCCGGCTCTGTCGCTGCTTCGCGGAGGAGATCCGCCCGGCCCTCGCCGAGCACGGGATCCGCATCCTCTCGCTGGACGACGCGAACGCCCGGGAGCGAGAGGAGGTCGAGCACCTCTTCCAGAGCCAGGTCTTCCCGGCGCTCACCCCGCTGGTGATCGGCCGCGGTCGGCCCTTCCCCTACATCTCGAACCTGTCGCTCAACTGGGGGGTCCTGCTGCGCAACCCGGAGAAGGACGAGGAGGTCGCCGCGCGCGTCAAGGTGCCGAAGGAGCTGCTCCGCCGCTTCCTATCGATCGGGGACGGCCTCACCTTCGTCCCGCTCGAGGACGTGATCGCGGCCAACCTCGACGACCTCTTCCCCGGCATGGAGATCGTCCATCACTCCATGTTCCGCGTCACCCGGGACACCGACTACGACGTCTCGGACGAGGCCGACGACCTGCTGCTCGCCGTCGAGGAGGAGGTCCGCCGCCGCCGCTTCGGCGAGGTGGTCCGTCTCGAGGTCGCGCCCGACATGGAGCCGCGGCTGCGGGATCAGTTGGTCGAGGCGATGGACATCGAGTCAGTGCAGGTCTACGAGAGCCCCGGCCTGCTCGGCCTCGACGACCTCACCGACATCTATTCGGTCCAGGGCTTCCGCGAGCTCCGCTATCCCGTCTGGCAGGGGGTCACGCCTGCGCAGCTTCAGCAGGGGAGCCGCACCCAGCGCGAGGTGGACGTCTTCGGCGCCATGCGGCAGGGCGACATCCTCGTCCACCACCCCTACGACTCCTTCGGGGGCTCCGTCGAGCGCTTCGTGCGCCAGGCGGTCGAGGACCCGAACGTCCTGGCGATCAAGCAGACGGTCTACCGGACCAGCGCCGACTCGCCGCTCGTCCCGGGGCTGATCGAGGCATCGGAGCGAGGCAAGCAGGCGGTCTGCCTGGTGGAGCTCAAGGCGCGCTTCGACGAGAGCGCGAACATCCGCTGGGCGAGGGCGCTGGAGGAGGCGGGCGTCCACGTCGTCTACGGCATCCCCGGCCTGAAGACGCACGTGAAGTGCATCCTGGTCGCCCGCCGCGAGGGCGAGGGGGTCCGCAACTACGTCCATATCGGAACCGGGAACTACAACCCGAAGACCGCCCGCATCTACACCGACTTCGGGCTCTTCACCTCGAATCAGGAGATCGGGGACGACATCGCCGAGATGTTCAACTACCTGACCGGCTACGCGCGCCCGAGCGGCTACCGCAAGGTCCTGGTCGCCCCCTTCAACCTTAAGGAAGGGATCCTGGGTGAGATCGAGCGGACGATCGACGCCCATTCGCCCGAGCGCCCGGCCCGGATCCGGATGAAGATGAACTCGCTGCTCGACCCGCCCTGCATCCGGGCGCTCTATCGGGCCTCGCAGGCCGGCGTCGAGGTCGATCTCAACGTCCGCGGCATCTGCGCGCTGCGCCCCGGGGTCCAGGGCGTCTCGGAGAACATCCGGGTGGTCTCGGTCGTCGGGCGGTTCCTCGAGCACTCGAGGATCTACTCGTTCGAGCGCCCCGACGACTCGCTGATCCTCATCGGCTCCGCCGACCTGATGCCCCGCAACCTCTACAACCGGGTCGAGCTGGTCACGCCCGTGGAGGACCAGGCGAATCGCGACCAGCTGACCGACGCCCTGGACCGCGCGTTCGCCGACAACACCAACGCCTGGGAGCTCGGTGGCGACGGCGTCTGGTCGCGGCGGACGACGAACGGCGATCAGCCGCGCAGCATGCAGACGGAGTTGATGGAGCGCCACGCGCAGCGCGCCGAGGAGGCCGCGACCGCGACCGTCTGACCGGGGCGTGCCGCCCGCTGGGCCTCCTGCTAGCTTGCCGCTCTCGTGGCCCGGTTCTCCCTAGTCCCGAAGGACCGCGTCTTCTTCGACCTGTTCGCCGAAGGGGGCCAGAACACCCTTCGAACCGCGAAGCTCCTGCGCGACCTGCTCGAGCGCTGGCCGGACGATGGCGGCCTTGCGACGGACATCCTCAAGGCAGAGCAGGAGGGCGATCGGATCACCCACGACATCATCCAGCGCCTGAACACGACGTTCGTCACGCCACTCGACCGCGAGGACATCTACGGGCTGGCGACGCAGCTGGACGACATCGTCGACTACATCGAGGAGGTCGCGGATTTCATGGGCCTCTACCGCATCGAGGCGCCGATGGACCAGTCGCTCGCGCTCGCCGAAGTCCTGGTCAAGTGCTGCGAGCAGCTCTACGGGCTCCTTCAGAATCTGCGCGGCTTCAAGGATCTCGAGCACTACTGGATCGAGATCCATCGCCTTGAGAACGACGGTGACCGGATCTACCGCGACGCGGTCGCTTCGCTGTTCTCCAACGGGATCGACCCGATGGTCGTGATCCGCTGGCGGGATGTGTTCCTGAGGCTCGAGCGCGCGATCGACGCAACCGAGACTTCGGCGTCGGTCCTCGAGGGCATCGTCGTCAAGAACGCGTGAGCAACGACGTCGTCCTCGTCATCGTCGTCGGCACCGCGCTCGTCTTCGACTTCACGAACGGGTTTCACGACACGGCGAACGTCGTGGCCACGTCGATCTCCACTCACGCGATGCCGCCGCGCATCGCCGTCGCCTACGCGGCGGTGTTCAACTTCGTGGGCGCCTTCATCTCGCTCGCGGTCGCGGCGACCGTGGCGAAGGACGTGGTCAACGGGGACGTGATCACCCCTACCGTGGTCTTCGCCGGGCTGGTGGGAGCGATCTTCTGGAACCTGGTCACCTGGTACCTCGGTCTGCCCTCGAGCTCCTCGCACGCGTTGATCGGGGGCGTGGTGGGCTCCGCCTTCGCGGCCGGGGGAGCCGACGCGGTTTTCGGTGCCGGGGTGGTCGGCAAGGTGCTGATCCCCGCGGTGATCGCACCGGTGGTGGCATTCGTGGTCGGCGTGGTCGCGATCAACATCGTCTACGGCGTGGTCGCCAGAGAGCGACCCGGCCCGGTGAACCGCGGCTTCAGGCTGGGCCAGGTCGTCTCCGGCGGGATGCTCGCGCTGGCGCACGGCACCAACGATGCCCAGAAGACGATGGGCGTGATCACGCTGGCGCTGATTGCCAACGGCAACCTCTCGCAGAACGCCGACGTGCCGACCTGGGTCGTGATCTCGGCGGCGTCAGCGATCTCGCTGGGCACCTACATCGGCGGCTGGAGGATCATCCGCACGATGGGGACACGCATCATCAAGATGGATGCCGCGCAGGGATTCTCGGCCCAGGGCGCCGGCGCGGCGGTGATCCTTGCCTCATCCCACTACGGCTTTCCGCTTTCGACCACCCACGTGATCAGCGGCGGCGTCATGGGGGCGGGCGCCGGCAAGCGCGTCTCGGCGGTGCGCTGGGGCGTCGCGGGCAACATCGTCGTCGCCTGGTTGCTCACCCTGCCGGCCGCGGCCGCAGTCGGCGCCGCGACCTACGGGTTCAGCAGCCTGTTCGGTGATGGTGCGGCGGGCCCCATCGTGATCTCCTTGCTCGGGATCGCCGCACTGGCGTTCGCCTTCACTCGCCGGGTGCGGCAGGAGCCGGTGCCGGCGACCGGATAGGCCAAATGCTCGCCACCCTCGTCGAAACGAAACCCCTTCTGCAGAGCATCGCGGCGTCGCTGATCGCCGGCATCGGTGTCACCGCCGTCTTCTCGGTCGTGATCTTCGGGATCACGCGGTCGGCCGACATGGCTCGGTCCGATCGGCCCCTGCTGGCGACCGCAGCCGGCGGTCTCGCCGTGATCGCGGGCCTGGTCGTGACTGCCGCCATCGTCTTCGGCATCGTCGTGATGACGAAGAAGTAGAGATGGCGACCCAGGGCAAGTCGAGCGGGGGCACGCGCTCGGGAAGCGGGCGCAAGGAGACCAAGGCCGAGCGCGCCGACCGGAACCTGTCCGAGCTCCTCCAGGAACTGCGCGTGGCGCTCCCCGGCGTCCAGATCCTCTTCGCGTTCCTGCTCACCGTCCCGTTCTCGAACGGCTTCCCGAGGCTGGATGGCTTCCAGCGCGATCTCTACTTCGGAGTGCTCTGCTCCACCGCGGTCGCGACGGCGCTGCTGATCGCCCCCTCCGCCAACCATCGCCTGCTCTTCCGGATGCGCGACAAGGAGAACCTGGTCCGGGTCTCGAACCGTCTCGCGATCGCCGGGCTGCTCGTCCTCGCGGTGTCGCTGACGGGGGCCGTCCTTCTGGTGTCCGACATGCTCTTCAAGAGCCCCGCCCCGGCGATCTTCACGGCGGGGATCGGTCTGATCATCACGGTTCTCTGGATCGTGATGCCCGTGATCCGCAGAGTCCGGATCGCCGAGGGGGACGTGGAGGACTGAGGCGGCCCGTATTCTGGCCGCCGTGACGGGCCCACCCAGAATCCTGATCTTCAGCGCTTCGATCGGCGAGGGTCACGACCTGCCGGCCCGCGTGCTCGCCGAGGGAATCGAGCGGGAGGCGCCGGAAGCCGAGACCGAGATCGTCGATTCGCTGGCCGTCGTCGGCTGGATCACCCGCCGGCTCGTCATGGACAGCTCGCGCTTTCATTCGAAATGGGGGAGCCGCTTGTTCGATCTCTCCTACAGGCTGATCACCGACGTTCGGCCGACGCGCTGGTTCGCGGGGCATCTGACCCAGTGGCTGGCGGCACGAAAGATCCGCCGGGCCGTGCTGGAGAGGAAACCCGACATCGTCGTCTCGACCTATCCCGGCACGACCGAGGTGCTCGGCCACCTGAGGCGCAAGGGGAGGATCGACGCGCCCGTCGTCTCGGCGATCACCGACCTGGCGGCCCTGCGCTACTGGGCGCACCCCGGCGTCGACCTCCACCTGATCATTCATCCCGAGTCGGCCGAGGAGGTCAGGCGGATCGCTCCCGGGACGGATGTCAGATGCGTCCGCGGGCTCAGCGACGAGCGCTTCTACGAGCCCCGTCCCCAGTCGGAGGCACGCCACGTGCTCGGGCTGCCGGCGGAAGGCCCCATGGTGATCGTCTCCGGCGGCGGCTGGGCGGTCGGAGACCTGGAAGGGGCGGCGGAGGAGGCCCTCGGCCTTCCCGGCTCCACCGTCGCCTGTCTCTGCGGGAGGAACGAGGAGCTGCGGGCAGCGCTCGCCGAGCATTTCTCGGAGGAGCCGCGGGTCAGGGTCGAGGGCTTCACCGACCGGATGCCCGACTGGTTCGCCGCCGCCGACGTCCTCGTCCACTCCACGGCGGGGCTGACCGTGCTCGAGGCGATCATGGAGGGCTGCGGCGTGGTCTCCTACGGATGGGGCCGCGGGCACGTCCGCGTGAACAACGCGGCGTATCGGCGCTTCGGCCTGGCGGAGGTCGCCGGCTCACGCGAGGAACTGGGAGAGGCGCTGGTGCGGGCGCTGGCCTCGAGCGGGACGCCCGATGAGTCCTTCGACAGGCTGCCGACGGCCGCCTCAGCCGTCCTCGGCCTCCTCCGCCTCCCCGACGGCGAGCTGGGCGACGGCGGGCGAGCTCGCGAGCAGGCCGGCGCCTAGGGCGACGGTCACGAGCGCCATCGCCAGAACCGCGCCGCCGAGCGGCGTGTTGCTCCACCCCTCGCCGCCCACCAGCGGGGCCAGCACCACCGGGATGACGATCTGCATGACCAGCACCGTGGGGGCGACCCGGGTCGCCGCGAAGCGCTGCAGCGCGGTGGACTCGCTGACCACGCCCACCAGCACGACCGCGGCGACCAGCGCGGCCCAGGCGACCACGGCGAGCAGCGCCCCCTCCGTGGCGTCCTGGGCGACGATCTTGGCGACGAACGCGGCCATCCCGTCCGCCGCGCCCGCGCTCGCGACCAGCAAGATCATCGGGAAGTCACGGCGGGCCACCAGCCCGATCGCGTACGGCAGGAAAGTGGCCACGGCCAGGATCGCGAGGGCGAGCACCAGGCCGGCGCCACGCTCGACCTCGCCGGGATCGCGCGGGGCGGCCCATGCGAACACCCCGACCGAGGCGATGATCAGGACGACCGCGGCGATCTCCCGCGTGCCCACCTGCTCGCCGAGGATGCGGACGCCGAGCACGAGGAGGAGCAGCAGCCCGAGGGCGAGCGTCGGCTGGACCAGGGTCAGCGGCGCGTGCGTCAGAGCGACGATCTGCAGCGGCCAGCCGAGCAGCGACAACATGGTCGCGCCGACCCAGAGCGGCCGCCGCAGCAGGTGGGTCATGAGCGAGGGCCGGAGCGCGCGCTCGGCCGGGGCCTTGCGCGCCTCGATCGCCTGCAGCGCGTAGCCCGTCTCGTAGCAGCAGGCCGCCGCGAGCGCCAGGGCGAAGCCGAGACCGAGCTCCCCGTCCATCAGTGGCACCATCCTGCCATCCGCAAGGGACTTCTCATCGGCTCGGCGGCCGCGGCGGCCGCCTGGTGGACGCCGGCGCTGGCGCCGGTCGTGCCTGCGGTCGCCGACGCCCTCGGGCTCGCGCGCCGCATCGACGATCCGGTGGGCGTCGCGCTGACCTTCGACGACGGCCCGCATCCGGAGGGGACGCCGGCGGTACTCGAGGCGCTGGCGGCTCTCGACGCCAAGGCCACCTTCTTCCTCTGCGGCGAGCAGGTCGAGCGCCATCCGTCGCTGGCGTCGGAGATCGTCGCCGCCGGGCACACCGCGGCGCTGCACGGCCACCGGCACCGCAACATGCTGCGGCTCCCGCCGGCCACGTTCGTCGAAGACCTCGAGCGCGGGATCGCCGCGATCGAGGATGCGGTCGGGCTGCGGCCAGAGCTCTACCGCCCGCCGTACGGGATCTTCAGCTACCCGGGGATGGTGGAGGTCCGGGCCCGGGGTCTCCGCTCACTGCTCTGGTCGCGCTGGGGGCACGACTGGCGCACGGGGAGGAGCGGGGCGGAGATCGCCACCGAGGTGACGCGCGATCTCGACGCCGGCGAGGTCATGCTGCTCCACGACGCGGATCACTACAGCGAGCCGGGCTGCTGGCGGGGGACGGTGGCGGCGCTGCCGATGGTGGTGGAGCGGATCCGCTCGGCCGGGTTGCGGCCGGTCTCCGTCTGACGCCGTCCATCGCCTCGCTTGACGGGGCCATCGCTGCGGCATAGAGGCCCGCTCAGCTGACCGTGTCCGCCGCGGTCTCCTCATCCTCGCGCCAGCGCGTGGCCGCCGTTGCGACGACCAGCGCGATCGCGAGGCCGATCGCTGTGAGCAGGACGGTGCCGCGGTGCGGCGTGCCGAGGTTGAAGATGTTCCGGGTCCAGGGAAGGGTCTCCAGGACCACGAACCCGGCGATCAGCCAGCCCGCGATGACGCCGCCCTTGGCCGGCCGCGTCCCTCCGGCTCCGAGAGGAAGCAGGCTGAGGCTGGCGAGGATGGCGATCAGGCAGGTGATCGCCACGTAGCCCGCCTGGCCCGTCCCGAAGTCGTCGGTGCGCATCGCGAGCGCCGAGGGGATCAGGGTCCCCATCGCGCAGGCGAGTGCCACCACCCAGGCGCTCGGCCAGGTCGAGGCGGGAGTGCTGGGCCAGCCGGCCAGCTCGGTGACCTTGGCGACCGCCACGGCCGTCCTGGGCTCGGGCGCCGGCTCGGGCGCCGATGCGAGCACCGGAACGGGCTCGGCCGCGGGGGCGCGCTCGGGCGCGAGCCAGGCGAGATAGCGGCGGACACCCTCGCGAAGGGGGGTTGAGGCGCGCCAGCCGAGCTCCTCCGCGGCGCGCTCGTTCGAGATCACCGCGCCGCCGAAGTCGCCGTTGCGGCCCGGCGTGTGGACGATTTCGGTGTCGTCGATCAGCTCGGAGACGACGTCCGCCAGCTCGCGGATCGTCACGGTCTCGTCGCCGGCCAGGTTGTAGACCCGGTTCTCCCCGCCGTGCTCGAGCCCGGCGACGATCCCCTCGGCCAGGTCCTCGACGTAGACGAAGCGTCGCGTCTGCAGGCCGTCGCCGGCGATCGTGAGCGCCTCGCCCTTGAGGGCCTTCGAGACGAAGATCGGGATCACGGCGGCGGGCCGGGCGCGCGGACCGTACGGGATGCCGAAGCGAAGGATCGTGCACGGCACTTCATAGAGCTCGGCGTACGAGGTGCAGTACATCTCGCCCGCCAGCTTGCTCGCCGTGTAGAGGTGGTCGGGGAGGCCGAGCGGCGCGTCCTCGTCGATCAGGCCGTCGCCGGAGGCGCCGTAGACCCAGATCGTGCTGCCGTAGACGACGCGGGTGCCGGTGGCGCGGGCGGCCTCCAGCACGGCGAGCGTCCCGCGGGAGTTGCACTCCTCGGCCTCGACCGGTTCCTTCGCGACGATGCCGACGTCCGCGTAGGCGGCGAGGTGAACGACGGCCTCGCAGTCCTCCATCGCGGCGCGGAGCGCCTCCTGGTCGAAGAGGTCACCCACGACGGTGTCCACCGAGCCCGGTTCGTGATGCGGCGAGAGCTGCAGGTCGTAGATCCGCGGCTCGAAGCCGGCGTCGGCGAGCTTGTCGACGACGTGGGAGCCGATGAAGCCGCTGCCACCCGTGACCAGGACGCGGCTCATGCAGTCTCCTCCAGGGCGGGCTCCGCGGCGTCGGCCTTCGGCGCGTAATAGAGCGGCACGCACCAGTGGTTCTGCGAGACCCAGTCGCTGTTCGGCAGCTCGTCGCCGGTCCCCATGATCCGGTGGCAGGGGTCCTCGTAGACCTTGCCGGTCGAGCGTTCGATCTGCTCGAAGACGATGTACTTGTAGAGGCCGGAGGTCATGCCGTCGGGCAGCTCCAGCCGCGACTCGTAGACCGGGTCGAGCTCCTGCCGGGCGATCTCGTTCTTGCGCGCGACGATCTCCTCGAGCCGCTCCGTCTGCACCAGGCCGATCGCCGCGGTGAACTCGCTCATCCGCAGGTTGAGACCCTCGATCGCATGGTCGGGCTTGCCGTAGTTGCGGAAGGCGCGGGCGTGCTCCACGATCTCCTCCCGGCCGGAGACGAGCATGCCGCCCTCTCCGGTGGAGATGGTCTTGGTCGCGTAGAAGGAGTAGGCGCCCGCGTCGCCCCAGGAGCCGGCGCGCCGGCCGTTCCAGCTGGCGCCGTGCGCGTGGGCGCAGTCCTCGAGCAGGAAGATGTCGTTGGCACGGCAGTACGCGGCGATCCGGTCCGTGTCGAAGGCGATATGGCCGCCGATGTGGACGATCACCGCGGCGCGGGGCTTGTGTCGCTCGGCCTTGCGCTCGAAGTCCTCGAACGACATGCAGAGATCCTCGCGGTTGCAGTCGACGAAGATGGGCTCCCCGCCCGAGTGGATGATCGACAGCGGGGTGGCCATGAAGGTGTTCGAGGGGCAGAGGACCTTCTCGCCGCGAACGCCGGCGTAGTCGAGCGCCGCCAGCGCCGCGCCTGTCCAGCCACCGGTGGCGACGGAGCCGAGCCCGTGCAGCTCCGCCCAGGCGGACTCGAAGCGGTCGGTCAGCTCGCCCTCGGACCAGCGTTCGGACAGGACGATCCCGTCCCAGAGCTCGTGCAGCCTGGGAAGGTCACGGCGATCAAAACCGATCGCGAATTGGCTGTGGTCGGCGGGGGTCAGGAGTCGGGTGAAACGTCGGCAGCGGGCAACCGGCGTACTTCGCAGCGGGCAGGATAGTCAGTCCGGCGGAGCGATGGATCCGGAAAAAACCCGGATGTGAGAGGGCTCTTATGCAAGGGCGCGCCGAGCCAGAAGCGAGGCGCAACTCGTCAGCCGCCGGGCGCCTGGGACTTCAGTTCCGCCAGGTCCGCCCGGATCTCGCCCAGGAATGGGGCTTCCGGGCTCAGGTCGTGGATCTCCTCGAGGTCCTCCGTCCAGAGCTGCAGTCGCTCCTGCAGCGTGGTGCCCAGGCGCTCTCCGCAGGCCGGCCGGTCCTCGGGCGCCACCCGGAGCCAGTCGCGCATGTTCGCGACGCGGTCCGCCGCGTAGATGACGACGGGATCCCCACCGGACTCGAGAATCCCCCTGCGCAGGGCGCGCTTCCGCTCCCCGTATCCCTCGATCCCCGGGTCCTCGCTGAGACAGTCGACCAGATCGGCGACGCCGTCGCCGAACCGCGCTCGGATCTCGTCGAGGTTGACGTCGGTCTTCTCGACGACATCGTGCAGGTACGCGGCGGCGATCAGGGAGCCGTCGTAGCCCCCGTCCGAGAGCAGCTGGGCCACCGCGATCGGATGCTGGACGAACTGCTCGCCGGTCTGCTTGCGGTACTGGCCGAGGTGGACGCGGCGGGCGAAGCGGAGCGCGGAAACCGCCAGATCCGGGTCCGTCCTTGGTTCGAGCCTGGTGGAAACTTCAGCCATCAAGCGAAACGCTAACGGCGGGTTTGGGGATTAGCAATTGGACGCCTTCGGATTTCCGCAAATTCGAACAGAACCGGTTGACAGTTCTTTCACATGACGCGGTCTCTTGCAAGCGCAGTTTCCATCAGGTCGCCTGACCTAGAATCGGGAGCGGTGCCGCAGACCATCCGGAACATCGCGATCATCCTCGCGCTCGCAGCCGCGGTCGACTTCCTTCCCGGCGGCGGCAACGCGGCGGCCGCGGTGCTGACGGCCCTCTCGATGCTCTTCTTCGCGGCGATCGCCTGGCTGCTCTATCGCGTCTACAACGAGCAGCAGCTCACCCTCGCGAGCCTCTCCGACGGGCGCAAGGCCGGGCTGTTCGGCGCCGTCGGAGCGATTGCGCTGCTGATCGTCGCGTACGACGACTTCCGCTCCTGGGAGGGCGGCATCGTGCTCTGGGTGGCGCTGATGGCAGGGTGCCTCGGTGCGGTCTTCCTGATCTGGCGCTCGGCGAGGACCTACTCCTGATCCTTGACTGATTCGCGTCGCCCGGCGCGGATCGCGTAACGTGCGCCGGCCTAGCTTCGGCCCGTGGGGCCGAGACTGGAGACAGGACGCGACGGGCGGGGGCAGGCCTCGGTCGAGTTCGTCGCGGTGCTGCCGGCGCTCGCCGTCTGCCTGGCGATCGCTGCGCAGACCGTGCTCGTCGGCTGGGCGCTCTGGTCCGCCGGCAACGCAGCACGGGTGGGGGCGCGGGCCGGCGAGGTCGGCTCCGACGCCAAGGCCGCGGCACGGCACGCCCTCCCGGGCGCTCTCCGCGATGGCGCCGGGATTCGATCGCGTGACGGGGTCACCGTGAGGGTCCGCGTCCCGGCGATCGTGCCGGGGATCTCGCTGCCATCGGTGTCCGCGGCATCGACGCTCGATCGGGATGGTGGCTCGTAGCCGGCGGGCCGGGCAGGCCTCGATCGAGCTCCTGGCGGCGCTGCCCGCGCTGGCGCTGGCGGCTGTGCTCGCTCTGCAGCTTCTCCTCGTCGGGTACTCGATGACGATCGCCGACGGGGCGGCGGAAGCCGGAGCGCTCGCCGGGACCGCGGGGCGAGATGCCCAGCGCGCCGCGGTGAGGGCCCTGCCGGGCTGGGCGCGCGGCCGCTCCCACGTGAGCTCGGGCGGCGGCAAGGTCACGGTCGAGCTGCGGCCCCCCGCACCGCTCGCCGCCGTGGCGGACGCGCTCGCGGTGAGATCGGAGGCATGGTCGCGGTCCCCCCAGGGTGGCGGATGACGCCGTCGATCCTCGCCACGGGGGCTGATCGGGGCGCCGGCCAGGCGCTGGCGGCGGCGGTCGCCGTCGAGGCGGCCGCCCTGACCGGTGCCGGAACGCTGCTGGTCGAGGTCGGCGGGCGGCGGCGGGGCCCGACCCTGCTGGCCTCCTCCGGCGCCCGGGAGCTCGAGGCGGCGCTGCGGTCATCCGGCCGGCGCGCGTCCGCACGGGGGCACGTTTGCCACCTGGCGCTCGAGGAGGGCGAGGCGGTCGGCGCGCTGGCCGCCGCGGTCGCCGATTCCGATGCCGAACTTGCCGTCGTCAACCTGCCCGGGCGGCTCTGGGTGCCGGCGCTCGAGGCCGACGGGCTCTCGGCCGCGGGCGCTTGCCTGCTCGTCTCGCTCCCGGCCGAGCGGTCGCTGGCGGCACTCGCGGTCGAGGAGCTTGCGCGGCGGCGGCTGCGCTGCCGGGTGGCGACGCGTGCCCCTGGACAGCTCGCCGCGAGGCGCGCGCTGGCCGGGGCGCGACCGGGCGGCTGGGTCTCCGAGCTGGCGTCTGGGATCGCGCGGCGGCTCCTGGGGCTCGGCGGGTTCACTCGGCCGGCGGGCGGGAGCCGCGGGCAGGCGCTGCCCGCCCTCCTCGGCGCCGGGCTCATCCTGATCCTGGCCGCCCTCGCGCTTGCCGCGATCGGCGGGGCGGCGACGGGCAGGGGGCGGGTGCAGCGTGCCGCCGACCTCGCGGCGATGTCCGCGGCGCGGAGCATGCGCGACGACACGCCGAGGCTGCTGGCTCCCGAGAGGCTCCCGGACGGGGCACCGAACCCTCGCCACCTCACAAGGGACGAGTTCCTGGGGCGTGCCCGCACGGCGGCGGGCGATGCCGCGAGGAGGAACAAGGTGGACCCGGCCCGGATCCGCATCGCATTCCCGGATGCGAGCTCCTACCCGCCGCTCCAGGCCCGCGCGACGGTGGTCGCGACGATCGATCCCGAGCGGCTGCCTGGTGGCGAGCGGCTCGGCGAGCGCCCACCCATCCGCGTGGTCGCGTCCGCGGTGGCGGAGGGCTCGGCGCCGGTCTCCTCCTGGACCGGCATGCCGTCGCAGGCGGAGGGGGGCGGGTACTCAGGGCCGCTCGTCTATCGGGACGGGGAGGGGATCCGGCCCGACGTGGCCGCGGCGTACGACCGGATGACCGTGGCCGCACGGCACGCCGGCCTCGACCTGCTGGTCGTCTCGGGCTTCCGCTCCGACGCCGAGCAGGCCCGGCTCTTCGCGCAGCACCCCGATCCGCGCTGGGTCGCGCCGCCGGGCCATTCGCTTCATCGCTGCGCGACCGAGCTCGATCTCGGCCCCTCGCCCGCCTACGGCTGGCTGCTCGCGCACGCCTCGAAGTTCGGATTCGTGCGCCGCTATCCGTGGGAGCCCTGGCATTTCGGCTACATCGCCGGACCGCCGCCATGCTTGGAGGCCGGCAACGCGGTCGCCGCCACGGGCTTTCCCGGCGAGGAGGACGGCCTCGCTCGAAGCTCCGGGTTGCCCGGTTTCGTTCCAGCTGCCTACCGGGCATCCATCCTCCGCTCGGCGTCCCGCTGGAACGTCTCGCCGGGATTGCTCGCGGCGCAGCTGATGGCCGAGTCGGGGTTCAACCCGAGGGCGGTCTCACCGGCGGGAGCACTCGGGATCGCCCAGTTCATCCCCTCGACCGCGCGCTCATATGGCCTGCGCGATCCGTTCGACCCCGCGGCCGCGATCGACGCGCAGGCGCACCTGATGTCGGACCTGCTGCGGCAGTTCCACTCCGTCCCGCTGGCCCTGGCTGCCTACAACGCCGGCTCCGGAGCCGTCGGGTCATGCCACTGCGTGCCGCCGTACCCGGAGACTCGCGCCTACGTGGCCCGGATCCTGGCGCTGGCCGGCGGCGCCGGGGTGCTGCCGGCGCCGCCGCTCGAGGTGCGTTTGGTGAAGTGACGGCGTCGCCATGAACGGCCGCGGCAATCACCGCGGCCGGATCGACAGCCGCCCCTACGGGGTGGCTGGGTTCGGCTTCTCGACCGAGACCTCGCCGGCCACCTCGAGAGCGTTCCCGCTGTAGCGGTAGACGTCGAACACCCCGGCCGTCGGGTCGCCGTGCACGTCCATGTCGATCGGCCCGGAAGCGCCGGTGTAGTCGATGTCCTCGCCGTTCTCGAGTGCCTTGATCGCGCCGGGGAGCTGCTCCCAGGTGAACTGCTCGCCGCCGGGGGCTGTGATGTCGATCAGGTGGTCGGCCATCTGCTGGCCATCGGTCGAGCCCGCCGCGACGGCGGCGAGGTAGCAGAGCACCGTGGCGTCGAACTCCTGGGCCGCGAACGGCGCCGGCCCTACGTCATGCGGGGTGGCCGCCTTGAAGTCCTGGACGAAGGCTGTCGAGGCCGCCTCGTCCTCCGGCGTGCCGGGCGCCAAGGCGCGCATCCCGTCGATGGCGCCGGCACCGACCTGGTCGGGGAGGCCAGGGGAGACGAGCTGGTCGCCGCCCCAGGCTTTGCTCGGATCCCAGGAGGAGCTGGTGGAGAGGGCGGGGGCGAGCTGTGAGAAGCCAGTGGGGTCGTCGATGAGGAGGATCGCGCCAGGGCTCCCGGCGGTGATCTGCTCGGCCGAGGAGGAGCTGAGGAGCGGCGGTGCGAGCACGGTCGGCCCGCTGATCGTGCCGTCCTTGTCCTGCCAGTCCCGGATGAAGTCCTGGCTCAGCGTGTCGCCATAGTTGTCGTCGCTGGCCGCGACGCTGACGCTCTGTCCCTGCGCCCCGCCGAGATCCTGCTCGATCGCCTTGGAAAGTGCGGACCCTTCGAGGGACTCGGGCAGGGCGGTGCTGTTGATCAAGTCGTGATCGCTCAGGTCGGCGACTTCCTTGCCGGTCGGCACGGGTGAGATCTCGAGGACCTTGGCCGGGACGGCGACGTCGTGCGCCGTCTGCGCGACCGCGTCGGCGGACCACGGGCCGGTCAGGCAGCTCGCCTGATCGTCGTTGACCAGCTGCTTGGCCGAATCCGTCGCTGCGTTCGGGTCCGCCCCCTGATCCGCGGAGATCGTGCGGACGGTGTGGTCCGCGCCGGTCTCGGCGATTGCCTGCCTGATCCGGCTCGCGGCCAGGTTCGAGGCCTTCCGCCCGGACTCGCCCAGGGTCCTCGAGCTGCCGCTGAGTGGCAGGGAGTTCCCGATCACGAGGCTGAGCTGCTTGGCTCCGGGGCCGTTGCCCCCTCCGCCGCCGCCGCACGCCGCGAGGCCGACGGCGAGTGCCAGTCCGGCGCAGGCCGCGACCGAGCGGAGGATGTTGGGCCCAGCCTTCAGGTCCCTATTCATAGATCGAACGGTAGGGTGCGCGTCATGTCGACGGTCGAGGTCCAGGGGATCGAGGGGCTCAAGGCCCTCCAGGGCGAGGAGATCGGCCCCAGCGAGTGGCGCACGGTCACACAGGAGGACATCGACACCTTCGCGGATCTGACCGGCGACCATCAGTGGATCCACACCGACGTGGAGCGGGCAAAGACGGAGAGCCCGTTCGGGACGACGATCGCCCACGGCAATCTGACGCTCTCTCTGATCGACGGCCTCCGCATCGAGCTGCTCCGCTCGACAGGCTTCAAGCTAGGCGTCAACTACGGCTGGAACAAGGTCCGCTTCCCGGCGCCGGTCCCGTCAGGCTCGCGAATTCGCGCCACCGCCGAGGTGGTGGAGGTCGAGGAGGTCGGCGGCGGCTGGTTCCAGATCGTCACCCGCTTCACGGTCGAGGTGGAGGGCTCCGAAAAGCCCGCCTGCGTCGCCGATTCAGTCGGCCGCGCTCTGCCCGAATAGCGGCAGGCAGACGCGCTGCTCGGGCGGGACCCGCCCTCCGTTGCGTCCGTTACTTGACGGTCAGCGTTCCCTCCATGCCGGCCTCTCGGTGGCCGGGCACGCTGCAGAAGAACGTGTAGGTACCGGGCTGAAGGTCGACGGTCGCGGTCGCCGTTCCGGACGACACCAGATCGGTTCCTCCAAGCTCCTTGCCCGAGGAGTCCTCGACCTTGACGTCGTGCGAAAGGCCCTGCTTGTTGTCGAAGTCGATCGTCACGTTGCCGGCCTTGGCGGTGACGTCCTTCTGATCGAAGGCGAGGTCGCCGCCGGACGGCGTCGAGATGTCGACGGTCGAGCCACCGCCTGCGCCACCGCCGCCGCCCGCGGGCGTCGTCGAGGCGGGCGTGGATGCCGCCGTCGTGGAGTTGTCGTTGCTGCTGCTGCTGCCGCAGGCTGCCAGGCCGAGGACGGCCAGCGCCGAAACCGCCAGCACTGCTGAAGCTCTCTTCATCGGGGATCCCTTTCTCTCGACGCCAGGTCGGCCCACTCTAGTACGGGCTCCCAGACGGTTTGGATTGACTCAGTCCCCTTCGAACGTCGGGGTGTCGCCCGCGAAGAACGCCGTCACGCCGCGTCGCAGGTCGTTCGTCCCCATGCTGTCGGCGATCCCGTGGCGCTCGAGCTGGAGGTGGTCGTTGATCGAGTTCTCGATGCTCTCGTGCAGCAGGCGCTTCGTCGTGCGCACGTAGTACGGGGCCTTGACCGCGAGCTTCCCGGCCTTCTCCTTCGAGCGCTCCAGCAGCTGGTCGGCGGGAACGACCTCGGTGACCAGCCCGGCCTCGAGTGCCGCCTTCGCGTCGAGGTTCGGGTCGTTGAGGGCCAGCTCCAGCGCCTTGGCGGGACCGACCACCCGCGGCAGGAAGTAGGTCATGCCGCCGTCGGGCGCCGCGCCGATCCGGCCGTAGGCGATCGCCAGGAAGGCGTCCTCGGAGGCGATCCGGATGTCGGCGGAGAGCGCGAGCGACATCCCGGCGCCCGCGGCCGGCCCGTTGATCGCGGCGATCACGGGATAGGGAATGCGGCGGATGTCGACGATCGCGTTGTGGAGCAACTCGGCGCCGCGCCGGACCTCCGACGGGAGATCCACGCTCTCCTCGGTCACGCCCCGCTTGAACCAGTTGACGTCGCCGCCCGAGCAGAACGCCCGGCCCGCGCCGGTGATGATCAGGGCGCGGATCGGAGCCCGATCGGCGAGCCATGCCGCTGCGGTCGTGAGCTCCGCGATCAGCTCGGGGCTCATCGCGTTGAGGGCGTCGGGGCGATTCAGCGTGAGGGTGCCGACCTGGCCGTCGATCTCGATGTCGATCGTCTCGAGCTCGGGCGGATCGCTGGTCAGCAAGGGAACCTCGGTCTCTGCGGTTTCTGCCATCTCAAAGCCTCCTGGGCGCGGGAGTCAGGACCCTACCCTCTAGAAGATGGCTGAGAGCAGCAAGAAGTTGGCCGAACAGCGCAAGGAGCTCCCCAACACTCCCGGCGTCTACGTTTTCCGCAACCGGGCGGGTGAGGCCCTCTACGTCGGCAAGGCGAACTCGATCCGCAAGCGGGTCGCGTCGCACTTCGCGGGCAAGGGCGGGGGCCGCGGATCGGGCATGGGCGGCACGGCCGAGCTGATCGACCGGACGGACTCGATCGAGTTCCTGGTCACCGGGAACGAGCCCGAGGCGCTGCTTGCGGAGCAGAGCTTCATCAAGCGCTACCGCCCCCGGTTCAACATCCGGTTGCGGGACGACAAGTCCTATCCGTACGTCGGCGTCAGCCTCGACGAGGAGTTTCCGCGCGTCTACTTCACTCGCGAGCGCCACCGGCCCAATCGCGCCTACTTCGGCCCCTTCTCCAGCGCCAAGCGCGTTCGCGAGACCCTCGACCTGCTCGGCAAGCTCTTCCAGTACCGGACCTGCGAGGGACCGGAGCCCGGCCGGCGCTCGGGGGTCCCCTGTCTCGACTACTACATCAAGCGCTGCCAGGCGCCCTGCGTGGGCTACATCGACAAGGAGGAGTACCGGGGAAACATCGACCGGATCGTCGCCTTCCTCTCCGGCCGCTACAAGGAGATCGCGGGCGACCTCGAGTCGAAGATGGAGGAGGCCTCCGAGGCCCAGGACTTCGAGCGGGCGGCGCTCTTCCGCGACCGGCTCAACGCGGTGCGCTCGATGATGGAGCGCCAGCAGGTGGCCGGCGGCTCGCTGGGCAGCGCGGACCTGATCGCCGTGGCGGTCGAGGGAAGCGACGCGAACGCACAGGTCTTCCAGGTGCGCGACGGCGTGCTGGCGGAGCGACAGGGCTTCTACCTGGCGGGCGAGGACGAGGCGGTGGGTGAGGACCGCGACCCGGGGGAGGTCGCCGAGACCTTCCTGCTCCAGTACTACGGCGCCGCGCCGGCGGTCCCCGGCCGGGTGATCGTCGGGCCCGAGCTGAAGAGCCGCACCGGCGTGCTCGCCGAGGCGCTCTCCAGCCAGCGCGACGCGCAGGTCGAGGTCCGGGTGGCGTCGCGCGGAGACCTGCGCCGGCTGCGGGAGCTGGCGGAGAAGAACGCCAAGCTCGCGCTCGCCCAGGACAAGCTCCGTCGCGAGCATCGCCGCCAGCAGCGGGTCGAGACGCTCTCCTCCCTGCAGGAGGCGCTCGCCCTGGAGCGCGTCCCGGTCCGGATCGAGGGCTTCGACATCTCGAACCTCGGCGAGACGCATACGGTCGCGTCGATGGTGGTCTTCGAGGGTGGCGCTCCGAAGAAGTCCGACTACCGCAAGTTCAACATCAGGGGCGAGTTCGGCGGGAACGGCGGTGGGCCCGACGATTTCGCGGCCATGCAGGAGGTCCTCACCAGGAGGCTCGGCCGCTACATGCAGCAGGCGGACATCTCCCCGCACGACTCCGACCGGGACGCGAGCTTCGCGGCGCTGCCCGACCTGATCGTGATCGACGGGGGCAGGGGCCAGCTCTCGGCGGGGATGAAGGCGCTCGAGCCGCTCACCGAGCGCGGTGTGGCGGTCGTCAGCCTCGCCAAGCGGATCGAGGAGGTCTTCGTCCCGAGCCGGTCCGACCCGGTGCTGCTGGAGAACGGGTCCGACGCCCTGCGGATCCTGCAGCGCGTCCGCGACGAGGCGCACCGCTTCGCGATCACCCACCACCGCAGCCGCCGCGACAAAGCGATGACCGCGTCGGTGCTCGACGGCGTTCGCGGCGTCGGCCCGGCGCGAAAGCGGGCCCTGCTGCGCCACTTCGGGTCCCCCGACCGCCTGCTCACCGCGAGCCGCGAGGAGCTCGAAGCGGTGCCCGGGGTGCCCGGTAAGCTCGCTCGCGAGATCCACAGGCAACTGCACAGAGCGGGCTGATGGCAGAGGACGCCCCCATCAACGGAGACGGCGCGGCGCCCGGCACCAAGCGGGTCGAGCTCGTGGTGATCACCGGGTACTCGGGCGCCGGCAAGTCGGAGGCGATCGCGGCCTTCGAGGACGGCGGCTACTTCTGCGTCGACAACCTGCCGCCGCGGATGATCGGCGGGCTGGGCGAGCTCTTCCGGCACGAGGGCAGCGGCGTGCAGAAGGCGGCGGTGGTCACGGACGTGCGCGGCGGCGAGTACTTCGACGACCTGCAGGCGGTTCTTGACGAGCTGGTCGCGGGTGGCCTCGACCTGAAGGTCGTCTTCCTCGAGGCCGACGAGGAGGCCCTGCTCCATCGCTACAAGGAGACCCGCCGGCGCCATCCGCTGGCGCGCAGCGGCCGGATCGTGGACGGCATCCGCGAGGAGCGCGAGCTGCTGGCCCCGCTGCGGGAGCGCGCCGACGTCGTCATCGACACGACCTCGCTCACCGGCGGGGCCCTGCGCCGCCGCATCGCGACCGAGCTGATCGGGCGCGACGCACAGGAGAACCAGTTGGCGCTGACCATCCTCACCTTCGGCTTCAAGAACGGCCCACCCTCGGACGCCGACCTCACCCTCGACGTCCGCTTCCTGCCCAACCCGCACTACGTCGACGACCTCCGCCCCCTCACCGGCCTCGACGAGCCGGTGCGCGAGTACGTCGAGTCGGGCACCCAGGCCGGCGAGTTCTACGGCCGGCTGATGCCGCTGCTCGACTTCCTGCTGCCCGCCTACGTGGCGGAGGGCAAGCAGCACCTGACGATCGCCGTCGGCTGCACCGGCGGCCGGCATCGCTCGGTGACGGTCGCCGACCGGATCGCCCGGGCGCTCGGCAAGCGCGACGACGTCAAGCTGCAGCTCGTCCACCGCGATGTCGAGCTCGAGCCGCGCCCGGCGGCCCGATAACCCACCCCTCTTAGACTCGCCGACGTGGCGGATTCCGTGATCAGCGTCGAGGGGCTGCGCAAGTCCTACGACGGCTTCGAGGCCGTGCGCGGCATCGACCTGGAGGTGGCCGCCGGCGAGATCTTCGCCTTCCTCGGGCCGAACGGCGCCGGCAAGACGACCACGGTCGAGATCCTCGAGGGGTACCGGCCGCGGAGCGCCGGCGAGGTCAGCGTCCTGGGCGTCGACCCCCGGGAGGCGGACCGCGGCTGGCGGAACAGGGTCGGATTCGTGCTGCAGGAATCCCGGCTCGTGCCGGAGCTCACGCCGCGTGAGGCGGTCGAGCAGTACGCCGGCTACTACGCGCAGCCGAGGGACGCCGACGACACCGTCGAGCTGGTCGGGTTGGCCGACAAGGCGAACGTCAGGACTTCAAAGCTCTCGGGCGGGCAGCAGCGGCGGCTCGACGTGGCCCTCGCCCTGGTGGGCGATCCGGAGCTGCTCTTCCTGGACGAGCCGACCACCGGCTTCGACCCGTCGGCGCGGCGCCAGTTCTGGGACGTGATCGGTGGCCTGCGCCGGCTCGGCAAGACGGTCTTCCTCACCACCCACTACATGGACGAGGCCCAGGCGCTCGCCGATCGCGTCGCGATCATCTCTAGCGGCCGGATCGTCGCGACCGGCTCGCCCGAGTCCCTCATCGACCGGGGCGTTCCACAGACCGAGATCCGGTTCCGGTTGCCCGAGGGCGTTGCGGCCTCGGAGCTTCCGGGCGAGCTCGCCGCCGCCCGGGTCGACGCCGGACTGGTGACGATGACCGTGGCGGATCCAGTTCCCGCGCTCCGCGAGCTCACGGTCTGGGCCGGCGACCGCGGCGTGGGGCTGCCGGGGCTCACCGTCGGCTCGCCCAGCCTCGAGGACGTCTATCTGCAGCTGACCGAGAGCTCCCACGGGGGGGAGGGCGCCGAGTGAGCGGAGTCGCAGTCGTCCTGCACCAGTTCCGGTTCGACCAGAAGGTCTTCTGGCGGAATCCCGCGGCCGTCTTCTTCACGGCCCTGCTGCCGCTGCTCTTCCTCTTCCTGCTGGCGACGATCTTCAAGGACACCCACATCTCGGGGGTGGACGTCAAGGGGGCGACCTACTACGTGCCGGCGATCCTCACGCTGGCGGTGATCTCGGCGACCACCGTCAAGCTCGCCACCAACCTGCCGACCGAGCGCGAGGCCGGTCAGCTCAAGCGGGTGCGCGGCACCCCGCTGCCGCCTGCCGCCTTCGTCGCCGGACGGGTGGGGAACTCGCTGGTCATCTCGGTGATCATGGTCGTCCTCGTCAGCGTGATCGGCGCCGTGCTCTATGGCGTCACCATTCCGACTCACACGCTGCCGGCGATGCTCGTCACGCTCGCGGTCGGAGCCTTCTCGTTCTCCTGCCTCGGCTTCGCCCTCGCCGCCGCGATCCCGACGGCGGAGGCCGCCCCGGCCGTAACCAATGCGACCGTCCTGCCGCTCTACTTCCTGTCGGGTGTGTTCATCCCGCAGGATGAGCTGCCGAACGGGGTACTCGACTTTGCCGATGCATTTCCGATCCGACATTTCTTCGAGGCGATGTTCACCGCCTGGAACCCGCACACCGCCGGCGCGGGGTTCGAGTGGGGCGACCTCGCCGTGGTCGCCGCCTGGGGGCTCGTCGGGCTTCTGGTCGCGGTTCGCTTCTTCCGCTGGGAGCCGCGTCGCTGACGTTCGTCCGCATCTCCCCTGTAATCTGGATCCGCAGGGACCGTTTCGTCCCAACGTCGCAATCAGATGCTCAATTACGCAGCCGTAAAAGTCTCCGACCTCGAACGCAGCGGTGCGTTCTATGACTCGATCCTCGCCCCGCTGGGCTGGCGCCGCCAGGAGGCGCCCGCGAACTCGGTCAGCTGGGGCCTGATCAAGGCGGAGTTCTTCATCGAGCTCTCGGACACCCAGCGACCCGGCTACGGCCTGATCTCGTTCCCCGCGAAGAGCATCCCGGCGGTCAAGGCCTCGTTCGAGTCCGGTTCCGCGCGCGGGGGCGACCCGGTGGCTGAGCCGGGCAGCGCGGCATCGTTCGGCCGGGGCACCTATTCCTGTCGCCTCACCGACCCCGACGGCTACCTCGTCGAGGTCTGCGTATCGCACGAGCGTTGAGGATCTCCGTGCTCCGCACGGGGACGCTCCGGGCGTCGGCTCGATAATTTAAGTAGAGCAAACCCCGTCTAGGAGGACTTTCAAATGGCAGTCAAGGTGGGCATCAACGGCTTCGGGCGCATCGGGCGGAACCTCTTCCGCGCGGCCTACGAGGCGGGGTCCGATCTCGAGTTCGTCGCGGTCAACGACCTGATCGACAACGAGCTGATCGCCCACCTGCTCAAGTACGACTCGATCCTGGGCCGCTTCCCGGGCGAGGTCGAGGCCACCGGCGACGGCATCAGAGTCGACGGCAAGGAGCTCAAGGTCCTGAACGAGAAGGATCCCGCCGCCCTCCCCTGGGGCGATCTCGGAGTGGAGGTCGTGATCGAGTCGACCGGGTTGTTCACCAAGCGCGAGGGCGCCGAGAAGCACCTGGAGGCGGGAGCGAAGAAGGTGATCATCTCCGCGCCGGCGACCGACCCGGACATCACCGTCGTGCTCGGCGTCAACTTCGCCTCCGACTACGACCCGGAGAAGCACAACATCATCTCGAACGCCTCCTGCACGACCAACTGCCTGGCGCCGGTGGCGAAGGTCCTTCACGACAGCGTCGGGATCGAGCGTGGGCTGATGACCACGATCCACGCCTACACCGCGGACCAGCGCCTGCAGGACATGCCACACAAGGACATGCGCCGGGCGCGCGCCGCCGCCGTCAACCTGATCCCGACCAGCACCGGAGCCGCAAAGGCCGTCGGCCTCGTCCTGCCCGACCTGCAGGGCAAGCTCAGCGGCATCTCGGTCCGCGCCCCCGTGATCACCGGGTCGCTGGTCGATCTGACCTGCGACGTGTCGAAGTCGACCAGCGAGGAGGAGATCAACGCCGCGATGAAGGAGGCCGCTGGGTCGGACGCGTTCTCGGGGATTCTCAAGTACACCGAGGATCCGATCGTCTCCACGGACATCGTCACCGATTCGCACTCCTCGGTCTTCGACGCCGAGCAGACCAAGGTGGTCGACGGGACCTTCGTCAAGCTCCTCTCCTGGTACGACAACGAGTGGGGCTACGCCAACCGCTGCGTCGATCTGGCGGAGAAGGTGCTGCAGCCGGCCGCGGTAAGTGCCTGACGCAGAGGGGTCACGCTCCCTCTCAGCGGCCAGCGTGGAGGGCGCGGAGGTCGACGGCAAGCGGGTCCTGCTCCGCGCGGACCTGAACGTCCCGCTGAGCGGGGGCGAGGTGGCCGACGATACGCGGATCCGTGCCAGCCTCCCGACGATCGAGCTGCTGCGGGAGCGGGGAGCGAGCGTCGTCCTGGTCTCGCACCTGGGCCGCCCGAAGGGCCACGACCCGAGCCTCTCGATGGCGCCCGTCGCCAAGCGGCTCGGCGAGCTGCTCGGGACCGAGGTGAAGCTCGCCCCGGCGGTCGTCGGGGACGATGTCAAGGCGATGGCCGAGGCCCTCGAGCCCGGCGACGTTCTCCTGCTCGAGAACAGCCGTTTCGAGGAGGGGGAGACCAAGAACGATCCCGCGCTTGCGGAGGCGCTCGCGGGACTCGCCGATCTCTACGTCAACGACGCCTTCGGCACCGCGCACCGCGCCCACGCGACGACCGAGGGCGTAGCGCACCACCTGCCCGGTTACGCCGGCCTGCTGCTGGAGCAGGAGGTGGCCCAGCTCACCGCGGTCCGCGATGACCCCAAGCGCCCGCTGATCATCGTCCTCGGCGGGGCGAAGGTGACCGACAAGCTCGGCGTGATCGACCGCTTCCTCGGCTTCGCCGAGGAGATCCTGATCGGCGGTGCGATGTGCTTCAGCTTCTTCAAGGCTGAGGGCCGGGACACAGGCAACTCCCTGGTCGAGGAGGACGGCGTCGAGTCCGCGAAGCGGGTGCTCGTCGAGGCGGAGAAGAGCGAGACGATCCTCGAGCTGCCCGAGGACCTGGTCCTCGGCAGGGAGCTCGACGCGGGAACCGAGACCAGGGAGCTGAACGGCGTCGACGTGCCCGAGGGCTGGATGGGCCTCGACGTCGGTAGCAACACGGCCGCCAACTTCTCCAAGCGGATCGCCCGGGCCGGGACGGTCTTCTGGAACGGGCCGATGGGCGCCTTCGAGGTGGCGCCCTTCGATGCGGGCACGCGGGCGGTCGCCGAGGCGGTCGCCGCCGCGCCGGGCCACACGGTGGTCGGCGGCGGCGATTCCGTCGCCGCTCTGCACCAGTTCGGCCTGGCCGACTCCGTCGACTGGATCTCGACCGGCGGCGGCGCCTCGCTCGAGTTGGTCGAAGGCCGCGAGCTGCCCGGAGTGGAGGCTCTGCAGGATGCCTGAGCGCACCCCGATCCTGGCGGCCAACTGGAAGATGCACAAGACGGCCGAGGAGACCGAGCGTTTCCTCGCCGACTTCCTGCCGCGGGTGCCCGAGTCGGGCGCCGAGGTGGTGATCTGCCCGCCGTTCCTGTCTTTGAAGACGGCCGTCGAGCGCTGCGCCCAGAGCCCGGCGCGCGTCGCCGCGCAGAACATGCACGAGGAGGCCGAGGGCGCATTCACCGGCGAGGTCTCGGCGCCGATGCTCGTCGAGCTCCGCGTCGACGGCGTGGTCCTGGGCCACTCCGAGCGCCGCCAGTACTTCGGAGAGAGCGACGAGGCGCTGGCGCGCAAGGTGCCGGCCGCCCTGAGAGCCGGTCTCGAGCCGATCCTCTGCGTGGGGGAGAACGAGGCCCAGCGCGACTCCGACGAGACCGAGGGCATCCTCACCCGCCAGATCGAGGCTGACCTCTCGGAGGTGCCGGACGATCTGCTCGGCGACGTCGTGATCGCGTACGAGCCGATCTGGGCGATCGGCACCGGGCGGACCGCGACGCCCGATCAGGCGCAGGAGGCCTGCGAGCTGATCCGCGGCCTGATCGATGGCCGCTCGGCGGAGGCGGCGGCTGCGATCAGGATCCTCTACGGCGGCTCGGTCAAGCCGGGCAACGCGGCCGAGCTGATCGCGCTGCCGGACGTCGACGGCGCGCTCGTCGGCGGCGCGAGCCTCGATCCCGACGACTTCGCTGCGATCGTCGAAGCAGCCCTATGAGCCCGCTTCGGTCGGGGCCCACGAGCCTGCCGCTGCCCTCGCTGGCGCTGGTGATCCTCGACGGCTTCGGGCTTGCCCCCGATGGCCCGGGCAATGCGGTGTCCCAGGCGAACACGCCGGTCTTCGACGAGCTCTGGGACGCGTACCCGCACACGACGCTCTCCACCTCCGGCCGCGACGTCGGCCTGCCGGAAGGCCAGATGGGCAACTCGGAGGTCGGCCATCTCAACCTGGGCGCCGGCGCCGTCGTCAAGCAGGACCTGGCGCGGATCGACGACTCGATCGCCGACGGCAGCTTCTTCGAGAACCCGGCGCTGCGGGCCGCCTGCGGCTCCGCGCGGGAGTCACGCCGCGGGCGCCTGCACGCCATCGGCCTGATCTCGGACGGCGGGGTCCACTCGGGCTGGGAGCACATCGAGGCGATCATCGAGCTGGCCGGGGAGGAGGGGGTCACGGAGCTGGTGATCCACGCCCTCACCGACGGCCGCGACACCCTGCCGCACAACGGCGCCGGCTACGTCGAGGAGGTCGAGCGCTGGCTTCGCCGGACCGGCCGCATCGGCACGGTCGGCGGCCGCTACTGGGGCATGGACCGCGACCGCCGCTGGGACCGGACCAGGAAGGCCTACGACGCGATCGTGCACGCGGAGGGGCCGCGCGCCGAGGAGGCCGTCGGGGCGGTCAAGGCCTCCTACGAGCAGGAGGTCACCGACGAGTTCATCGAGCCGACGGTGATCGGCGACTACGACGGCGCCCAGGCCGACGAGCCGTTCATCTTCATCAACTTCCGCCCCGACCGGGCCCGCCAGATGACCCGCGCGCTGGGCGAGCCGGACTTCGACGAGTTCGACCGGGGCGGCGCTGCGCCGTTCGAGCTGACCACGATGACCGAGTACCACCACGGCTGGCCCTATCCGGTGGCCTTCCCGCCGAAGGAGCCCGCGACCACCCTCGCCCAGGTGGTCTCCGAGCAGGGTGAGCGCCAGCTCCACGTCGCGGAGACCGAGAAGTACGCGCACGTCACCTACTTCTTCGACGGGGGCAAGGAGGGGGAGCTGCCCGGCGAGGAGCAGCTGCTCGCCGACTCCCCGCGCGACGTCCCGACCTACGACCACAAGCCGGAGATGAGCGCCGCCGCGGCGGCCCAACTCTTCACCGGGGCGTGGAGCGCCGACGGCTACCGCTTCGGGATCATCAACTTCGCCAACCCGGACATGGTCGGCCACACCGGAGTGATCCCGGCGGCGGTTGCGGCCTGCGAGGAGGTGGACCGCCGTCTCGGCGAGGTCGTCGCCGCGGTCCACGAGAAGGGGGGAGCGCTGATCATCACCGCCGACCACGGCAACTGCGAGCAGATGCTCGAGCCCGACGGCTCGCCGAACACCGCCCACTCGACCAACCCGGTGCCCGCGATCGTCACGGTGCCCGGGATCGGCCTGCGCGACGGCGGCATCCTCGCCGACGTCGCCCCGACGGCGCTGGACCTGCTCGGCATCCCACAGCCGGAGGCGATGACGGGGCGCTCTCTGCGGGAACCCTAGGCTTGGCCGGGTGAGATCCGACCCGGCCAGGCTCAGCTTCGAGATTCAGGCCCACGACGGCGCCGCCCGCGCGGGCCTGTTGCATCTCGCGCACGGGCCGGTCGCGACGCCGGCATTCATCCCGCTGGCGACGAAGGGCAGCGTCCGCGGCCTCTCCTCCCGAGAGGTCGCCGAGCTCGGCTACGAGATGGTGCTCGGCAACACCTTCCACCTCCACCTCTCGCCGGGCGAGGAGCTGATCGCCGCGCGCGGCGGTCTGCATCGGTTCATGGGCTGGGACCGGCCGATCATCACCGACTCGGGCGGCTTCCAGGTCTTCTCGCTCGCTCACGGCGGGGTGGCCGATGAGATCAAGGGACGGCGCGGCAGCACCCCGGGGGGCGCCAGGGTCGAGATCTCGGAGGAGGGGGTGGCGTTCCAATCGCTGCTCGACGGCTCGAGTCGCTTCCTCGGCCCGGAGGAGTCGATGGGGATCCAGGCGGCCCTCGGCTCCGACATCGCGCTGACCTTCGACGAGTGCACGCCGGCCCATGCCGACCGCGACTACACGGCTCATTCCACGGAGCGAACTCACCGCTGGCTCGATCGCTGTCTCGAGTGGCACGGGCTGAACGGGCCCCCGGACCAGGCCGTCTTCGGGATCGTCCAGGGTGGGGTCCACGAGGACCTGCGCCGCGAGTCCGCGGAGCGGACGGCGGCGGCGGGGCCCGACGGGATCGCCATCGGCGGCACGCTGGGACGCGACAAGGAGGAGATGTACGGCGTACTGGGCTTCACGCTGCCGCTGCTCCCGCAGGAGGCGCCCCGCCACCTGCTGGGAATCGGCGAGATGGACGACCTGCTGGCCGGCATCGCGCTGGGGGTCGACCTGTTCGACTGCGCCATCCCCACCCGGCTCGCGCGCCATGGGACCGCGCTGGCCCCCAATCCCGAGGGACGCTTCCGGCTCGACCTGACCAAGGCGGCATACGCCAACGACGACTCGCCGGTCGTCGAGGGCTGCGACTGCGAGGCCTGTACCCGCCACACACGCGCCTACCTGCACTACCTCGCGCGCAACAAGGACCTGACCGGGACCCGCCTGCTCACGCTCCACAATCTGACCTACGTGCGGACGCTCGTCTCGGGCGCGCGAGAGGCGATCGAAGCGGCGGATTTCCAGGCGTTTTCGGGGGCGGTTCTGGGTGGCGTGCCGCCCTGGGACGCCGCTCGGGAACTGCGACATTGAACGACGGCAGCGGCTAACTTCGCTGCATGCCTCGGAGGGGGATCGCAGCCGCCTGCGTCGCGCTGGCCGCATTGTTCGCCGCTCCCACGGCGGCACGGGCCGTCACGCCGAACCCGTTCTACGGCGTCGTGGGAGTGCACGTTCCAAACCAGGCGGAGCTCAATCGGCTCGCCGCCGCCGGCGCCGGGACCTACCGGATTCAGGTCGATTGGAGGTTCATCGAGCCGAGGCCGGGCGTCCGCAACTGGGGTCCGACGGACCTGTTCTTCGCCCAGTCCGCGCTGGCCGGCATCCACGCGCTGCCGGACCTGCTCGGGGTGCCGAAGTGGATCTCCCGACGTGACCGCTACCGGCCCCCTCTCCGCAACGCCCGGCAGCGCGCAGCCTGGAGGGCGCTGCTCTCGGACCTCGCGCTCCGGTACGGATCCAACGGAACCTTCTGGGCCATGCACCCCGAACTGCCGCGGCTCCCGGTCACGAGCTGGGAGATCTGGCACGAGCCCAATCTGGGCGTGTTCTTCGGTGGCAAGCCGAGTCCGGGCCGGTTCGCCAAGCTGCTCAAGCTCTCGTCCGCGGCGTTGAAGAGCGCTGACCCGGCCGCGCAGGTCGTCAGCGGCGGGATCTGGCCCTACCGCGGCGGAAAGAAGTCCCTGGAGCTGGTCGGCTATCTGAAGAAGCTCTACCGGGTGCCGGGCGCGAGCAGCGCGTTCGATGTGCTCGCCATCCACCCGTTCGCGGCGAAGCCCAAAAGGGTCATTCGCCTGGTCGCGGCGGCCCGCCGGATCATGCGCAAGCACGGCGATGGCGCCAAGCCGATCTGGGTCACTTCCTTCGGCTGGGTCACGGGGGGGCGGGGCCTGAAGACGCCCAAGCTCCGGGCCAAGCCGAGAAAGCAGGCCGCGAAGCTGACGAGGACCTACCACCTGCTGGCGGCCAGGGCCGATGCGCTCGGCATCGAGCGCGCGCTCTGGTTCTCCTACACGGATCGCGTGACCCGGAAGGCGAAGACGCCGGACTTCCTGCTCGGCCGAGCCGGGCTCTTCCGCCTCAACGGCAGCCCCAAGCCTTCCTGGTTCGCGTTCGCCCGCGTGGCGGGGGGAACACCGTAATCCGGCTTGGCCGTGTAGCCGCGGCCACAAGCGGCCGCCCAGCATAAGTCGCTACGGGCTTCGCCCTCCGCTCGGTTACTAAACGGGTCGCGCTGTCGCGCGCCCTCGCATCATGGCCTGGTGGCCCCTACTTGGTGTTGTCGTCGACGACCTGCTTGAGGGCGTCGATCTGGTCGTTGACGTTCTGCTTGACGACCTGATCCAGGTTGATCTTGCCTCCTCCGCCGCCTGAGGCGAGGACGACGATCGCGGCGACCACGGCGGCCAGCAGCAGGATCGCGATCAGTGCGAGGAGGTTGCGGGCCATCTGCGGGGCGCGCCGGCGGCGGGGCGGCTGGGCCGGGGCCTGACGCTGCCTGGGCTGCACGGGCCGGCGCTGCCGCTGGGTGCGGGTCCGCGGCATGTGCCGGGTGGCGGAGGTCGGGGCGTCCCCACCAAGTACGCGGGTCTGAGCGGTGCGGGCCGGGGACTCGCCGGTCAATCCGCGGCGCAGCGCGTCGGCGAGCTCCCCGGCGGCCGCGAAGCGCCGTGAGGGATCCGACTCGAGCGCGACCAGAACGGCGTCGCCGACCGCCTCCGGCACGGCCTCGCTGTAGGAGCTGGGATGCAGCGCCTGCTCGGACTGCTGGCGCACGGCCAGCTCGGCGAGCGAGGCGCCCTCGTAGGGCAGCCGGCCGGTGAGGAACTGGTAGAGCACGACCCCGAGCGAGTAGACGTCCGAGGACGGGTTGGCTTCGTCGCCGCGCGCCTGCTCGGGGGCCAGGTAGGCCGCCGTGCCCACGACCGAGCCGACCTGCGTGATCCGGGTCTGCTCGCTCGCCCTTGCGATGCCGAAGTCGGCCAGCTTGACGGTCATGTCGCCGCCGCCCGCGGGGCCGCCGATGATCATCAGGTTCCCGGGCTTGACGTCGCGGTGGATGATGCCGTGGCGGTGCGCGTAGTCGAGGCCGGCGCAGGCCTGGACGCCGATCTCCACCGAGGTCTCGGGGTCGAGCTTGCCCTCCGCCTGGAGCAGCTGGGCGCCGGAGCGGCCCCGGACGTACTCCATGACGATGTAGTACTGGCCGCCGTCGTTACCGGTGTCGTAGACCTGGACGATGTTGGGGTGCACGAGCTTGGCGACCGCGAGCGCCTCGCGGCGGAAGCGTGCGACGAAGCGGTCGTCGTCCGAGAGGTGCTCGGCGAGGATCTTCACCGCGACCGTCCGCTCGAGGATCGTGTCGGTCGCCCGGAAGACCGTCGACATCCCGCCCGATCCGAGGCGGTCCTCGATCCGGTAGCGGTCGGAGATCAGCTCACCCTTGGGACTGCGCGGGCTCACTGGAGGCCTCCGGGCCCGATCCCGCCCGAGCCGCCGGTGGTGGTGCTCGGGCCGGTCTGGGTCGGCGTGGTGGTCGTCGGCTGTGTCTGGGTACGGGTCGTCGTCGTCGGCTGCGTCTTCGTGGTGGTGGTCGACTGCGTCGTCGAGGGCGTGCTGGTGGTCGTCTGGGACGTGGTGGTCCTGCCCTCGCATTGAGTCGGATCGGCGAGCAGGATCTTGAGCTGGTTGGCCCCGTTGAGGAGGGCGCTCTTGACGTCGGAGTTGACGGACGAGGGCAGCTGCTGGACGTCGGCGATCAGGTCATCGGTCTTGTCGGCGGCCACCAGACAGCTGCCGACCCGGACGTTCGCCTGGATCTCTTCGATCTTGGAGTTGAGGACGGCGGCCTCCTGTCCGGTCAGGGAGGGATCCGGCCCGCTGCTCCCGCCGCAGCCCAGAACGCCCGCGGCGGCGGTCGCCACGAAGAGGGCAAGCACTATCGGCCGGAGCGGATTCGGCATCGCGGCGATACTAGCCGGGGCGCTCGAAACGCCATTCTTCGCGGGGACGGGCGACATCATTGGCCCACGTAGAGGCGGTCGGCGAGCAGTTCGGGGAGGCCCGCCTCCCGGATCGCCACGGCAGCGGTGTCGATGTCGTACTGCACGCGGTGGTAGGTCGCCTTCCACTCCTCGGTGTCGAGCTCGAGCCAGGCCGCGCGCGGATCACCATCCCGGGGCTGACCCACGCTGCCGGGATTGAGGAGCCAGCGGTGCTCGGAGAGATCCATCTCCCTGCCGTCCTCCGCCTGCCCGCCGCCATCCGCGCCCGGCGGGCCGTCGCTGTCCGAGAACCAGAGGGCCACGTGTGAGTGGCCGATGAAGCTCACCCGCGCCGCCTGCTCCTCGATGCACTCGCGGGCCTGATCGACGGCCAGCACGTACTCCCAGACCGGATCGCGGGGCGAAGCGTGGTAGAGGCCGACCTCGTGCTCGGTGTTCTCGGGCTTCAGCGCCTTGAGGAACTCGATCGTGGCGTCATCCGAGTTGGCGCGTGTCCACTCCACGGCTGCCGCGGCCGAGGCCGAGAAGACCTCGGTGCTGATCTCCCCGGTGACAGCGAGGTCGTGGTTTCCGACCAGGCTGAGGTCGCAGCGCTCGGAGACCAGCTTGGTGCACTCGTCGGGCTGGGCCCCGTAGCCGACCACGTCGCCGAGGCACCAGCGGCGCTCGACCCCGGCCTCGTCGATCGCCGAGAGCACGGCCTCGAAGGCCGGCAGGTTGCTGTGGATGTCGGTGAGAATGGCGACCTTCATGGGGATTCCGGACGGTTTGCGCTTAAGGCGCGCCCAAGGGGGCCGTTTATCGTAGGGCGGTGGCTGCCCGATCATCGTCCAAATGGGTGCGTCTCGGCGTCACCGCCGTCGCGGCCGTCGTCGTCGCCGAGGCGGCGGCCTGGTTGCTGCGGCCGCGGGAGATCGAGCAGCCGGTCCACGTCGACGAGAACGCCTACTTCTCCCATGCCGAGCTGACCAAGGCGCGCGACTACGCCTCCGGGCAGCGCCTGATCCTGGTCGGCGGCCTGTTGGCCGAGGGCGCGGTGCTGGTCCTGCTGGCGACCGGCCGGCCCGCGGTCGCCCGGCGGGCACTCGAGCGCCTCGGCGGGCGCCCGGTCCTGGGCGGGGCAGCCGCCGCGGCGGGTCTCTCGATCGCGGTTGCCGTGGTGACGGTCCCCTTCGGGATCTGGGCGCATGAACGCTCCGTCGACGTCGGCCTCTCCACGCAGTCGATCGGCGGCTGGTTCAGCGACTGGGGCAAGGGAACGGTCATCGGCGCCGTCCTCGCGGGCCTGATCGGCACCTTCGCGCTCTGGCTGATGCGCAGGTTCCGCGCCCGCTGGTGGATCCCGGGGAGCGTCGCGGTGGTGATCGGGGCCGCCATCCTCACCTGGCTGGCCCCCGTGGTCATTGCCCCCCTCTTCAACAAGTTCGACGAGCTGCCGCCGGGACAGGCCCGGAGCGACGTGCTCGAGCTTGCCCGGAAGGCGGGAGTGGACGTCGGCCACGTCTACGAGGTCGACGCGAGCAAGCGCACGACGGCGATCAACGCGTACGTCAACGGCCTCGGGTCGTCGAAGCAGGTCGTCCTCTACGACACCCTGATCGGTGACCTGAACCAGGGCGAGCGCCGTGCGGTGGTCGCCCATGAGCTCGGCCACGTCCACGGCAACGACATCCCGCGCGGGCTGCTCTTCGTCGCCATCGTCACGCCGCTCTCGCTGATCTTCGTCTCGCTGATGGCGAGCGGGATCGCCCGGCGCCGGGGGGCCGAGCCCGGCACTCCGGCGTACCTCCCGGCGCTCGCGCTGGCGATCGCCGCGGCCTCGTTCGTGATCGGCATCGCCGGGAACCAGCTCTCGCGCTCGGTCGAGGCGCGGGCCGACACGTTCTCGCTCCAGCTCACGAACGACCCGCGGGGGATGATCGAGCTCCAGCAGCAGCTCGCCGATCGCAACCTCGCCGACCCCGACCCGCCCGGGATCTTCACCCTGCTCTTCGGGACGCATCCGCCGGCCACCGAACGCATCGGGACGGCCGTCGCCTGGGAGCAGGGCGAGCGCCCTTGAACGTCACGATCATCGTGGTGGGGAAGGTGAAGGCGCCGTTCGCGGAGGCCGATGCGCACTACCGCAAGATGCTCCAGCGCCACCAACCGGTGGACGTGATCGAGGTGCGGGACGAGATCAACATCGAGGGGCGGATCCCGACCCGCGCGCATGTGATCGCGCTCGACCGCGGCGGCCGCGCGCTCAGCTCGAAGGCGTGGGCGAGCTGGCTCTCGGAGCGCCGGATCGACGCCCAGGACCTCTGTTTCCTGATCGGCGGCCCGGAGGGGCTCTCCGCCCGGACGATGGCGCTCGCAGCGGAGCGGATCTCGCTGGGACCACAGACGATGGCGCACCAGCTCGCCCGTGTCGTCCTCCTCGAGCAGCTCTTCCGAGCGACGAAGATTCTCGCCGGCGAGCCGTACCACCTGTAGCTCGCGCTCGATCCCTAGGATCGATCCACCATGTCCGATCCGGTCGCAGAGCTCCGCACCGCCGTCGAGGCGGCCTCATCGTCGCTGCGTGACGGCGCCGAAGCCCCGGGCTCTCGGCCGACATTGGAGCGCCCGCCCAAGCCCGAGTTCGGGGACTACTCCACCAACGCGGCGATGCTGCTCGCCCCCGTGCTCGGCGAGCAGCCGCGCGGGACCGCGGAGAAGCTGGCCGAGGAGCTCGGCCGCAGCCTTGAGGGGACCGTCGAGAAGGTCGAGGTCGCGGGGCCGGGCTTCCTCAACCTGTTCCTCTCCGCGGACTGGTACCGGCGCGCCGCGGGCGAGCTCGCCGCCGCGGGCGATGACCTCGGCCGGCCCGCCGCCGGGCCGGCGACGAAGGAACGGATCAACGTCGAGTTCGTCTCGGCCAACCCGACCGGGCCGATCACGGCCGCGGGCGGCCGCGGGGCGGCCCTGGGCGACTCGATCGCGCGGATCCTCGAGTTCACGGGCCACTCGATGACGCGCGAGTACTACGTCAACGATCGCGGGGGCCAGATTGACCGCTTCGCGGCTTCGATCGCTGCGCGGATGAAGGGCGAGCCGCTGCCCGAGGACGGCTACGAGGGCGACTACGTGGTCGAGATCGCCGAGAGGCTGGACGAGGAGGGGGTGAGTGCGGACGACCTCGAGGACGTCGCGCGCCGTGGCGTCGCGCAGATGCTGGCCGCGGCCGAGGAGACACTGCGCCGCTACTCGGTGGTCTTCGACACGTGGTCCTCGGAGCGGGCGCTGCACGAGTCCCGGGCGGTGGAGGCCGCGCTGGAACAGGCGAAGGAGGGCGATCACGTCTACGAGAGCGAGGGCGCGACCTGGCTGCGCACCACCACCTTCGGCGACGACAAGGACCGGGTGTTGATCCGCTCGGACGGCGATCCCACCTATCTCCTCTCCGACCTCGCCTACCACCGCGACAAGCTGGTCCGAGGGTCCGACCGGCTGATCGACGTGCTCGGCGCCGATCACCACGGTTACGTCGAGCGGCTGCGCGCCGCGCTGGCCGTCCTCGGCTACGACCCAGACGCCCTCGAGGTGGCGATCATGCAGCTGGTCCACGTGGTCGAGGGTGGGGAGCGCTCCCAGATGTCGAAGCGCAGCGGAGACTTCGTCACCCTTGACGAGCTGATCGACGACATCGGGGCCGATGCGGCGCGCTTCTTCATGCTGCAGCGCAGCCACGACACCACGGTCGACCTCGACCTCGAGCTGGCGCGGAAGACCTCGAACGAGAACCCCGTCTACTACGTCCAGTACGCCCACGCGCGGATCGCGAGCATTCTGCGGAAGGCCGGCGAGGGCGCCGAGGATCGAGCGGCCACCGACTTCGCGGCGCTGCCGGCCGAGCCGTCGGAGCGCGCCCTGATCAAGCGGCTCTGCGAGCTTCCCGACGAGGTCGCGGAGGCCGGCTCACGCCGCGCTCCGCACAGGCTCTGCGCCTACGCGATGGAGGTGGCGCGGGACTTCCACGCCTTCTACCGGGACTGTCAGGTCGTCGGCGCCGAGGGGGGTGGGGTGGAGGAGGCGCGCCTCGGCCTCTGTGTTCTGACCAAGGGGACGATCGCGCGCACGCTCGGGCTGCTGGGGATCTCGGCACCGGAGCGGATGTGAAGCGGCGGCCTGGTGGCCGCTTACGTGCTCTTTCGCATGACGACGTGGGCCGCCGTCACCGCGAGAAGCTTGGCATCGAGCCAGAGCGACCAGTTGTCGACATAGCCCGCGTCCGGCTTCACCATCTCGTGGATCGGAATGGACGAGGCCCCCGTTGACCTGCCAGACGCCCGTCATCCCGGGCCGCATCTGAAGCCTGCGGCGCTGAGCGCCGAGGATCCGGGAGTCCTCCTCGGGCACGAGCGGTCGCGGGCCGACCAGGCTCATCTTGCCGGTGACCAGGTGCAGGAGCTGGGGCAGCTCGTCGAGCGAGGTCGCCCGCAGCCAGCGACCGACCGGGGTCACCCGCGGGTCACCGTCGACATCCCTCGCCGAATGCTGACAGACCCGGCGAGGGCTCAGAGCTGGTACCGCGACATGTCCTCGTCCAGGCGGGCGGCGTCCGCGGGCTCGATCCGGCTCTCGGGTGGCCCGTCGCCTCCGGAGCGTCCGCGGCCGCGCCACAGGAGCAGGCTGATCGCGCCGAGAGCCAGCACGATGCAGATGCCGGGGACGAGCCATGCCAGCAGGTCGAAGCCGTGCCCGCTGGGCGTCGCCAGGACCTGCGGCCCGTACTGCGCGACCAGCGCGTCGTTGATTTGCTGCTTGTCCTCTCCGCCCGCGATCAGGCGTCGGATCAGGGCCCGCTCCCGGTCGGCCTGGGGGGACTCGGACTCCGCCAGCAGCGTTCCGCAGATCGTGCACATCACCTCGTCCTCGATGTCGGGGAGATTCGCCCTCTGCGGCTGGGCGAGCGCACTCGGCGCCAGCGCCAGCGCCGACAGAAGGGCGGCGGCGAGCGCCACCAGCCGGCTCATGACCGTGTCCGGATCAGCGGCGCGACATTCCGGTCGAGGAACCCCTGATCGACGGGGCCGCGCCGGATCAGCGCGATCTTGCCCTGTGGGTCGATCAGGAACGACTCGGGAAAGCCGGTCATTCCATAGGCCTCCTTGCGATCGTTGCCGCCGGATTCCCGCAGCTGCGGGTAGGTCAGGCCGTGGCGGTGGACGAACGCCAACGCGTCGTCGGTGGTGTCGAAGAGGTTGATGCCGAGCACCGTAAAGTGGTCCCTGGCGTGCGCGTTCTGGAAGCTCTCGAGCTCCGGCGACTCGCTCCGGCAGGGCTCGCACCACGAGGCCCAGAAGTTGACCAGCACCCACTTTCCCCGGTAATCGGCGATCGTGCCGGAGCCGGGCGTTCCGAGGCGCGGGAGCGCCTTGTCCGGAGCCGTCTCTCCGATCGCGAGGGACGCCTCGCTCTTGTTGAGCAGGCCGTAGGCGAGCAGGCCGATCACCGCCACGACCGCGACCACGATCACGAGGGACTTCGGGTTCATGGATGCCAAGGCTAGACACCTACAATCTCCGGCGGCTGCGGCGGTAGCTCAGTTGGTAGAGCGCGAGCTTCCCAAGCTCGAGGTCGCGGGTTCGAGACCCGTCCGCCGCTTAGTCACCGACTTCCGGGGGTATTCCGCGGCGAATGGGATTGGTCGGCGGCATTGCGAGGAGGACGGCGAGCCGAAGTCGCTGGCTTGCCGAGCGGCTCTGGTTCATTGCGGCCGCTGAGGTCGCCTGGGTTTCCTGGGGGCACTGGCACCGGCTCGACTCCGTCGAGCGGGACCGCCTGGTTCAGCTTGCGCGCAAGTCGAGGGGCCGCCCGGGCAAGAACTTGAACGGGGCTGAGCGACGCGAGGCTGAGGACTTGCTCGACAAGCTCGGCCACATCGAGTTCGCCGGCAGCGTGGCGCGAACTGTGCTGCCCTTCAAGTCTCTGAGCCGTAGCGCCCAATGGGCGCTGGAACAACGACATCGCCGCCGTAGGAAGAAGAGCCCCGCGCAGCCCGAATAGCTGCCACTTACCCTGCGAGCACGCGTCAGCATGTGACCCGTGGAGGAACGGGAGCAGCTGATGCAGGCATACCTCGGCGGCTTGAACGAGCGCGATGCCGGCGGGATTGCCTCCTTCTTCGCCGAGGACGCGGGTCTACCTCTACCACGGCGCCGGGGGCAAGACCCCTGGGCCGGACGGGCATCCGTGCCCGTCCCGCACGCGTGCACGTGGGCTTCCCGGACCTACGATTCGAGCTTGTGCGAGCCGCCCACGGCGCGGCTTCACCGCGGGCGAATGGAATTCGGTGATGACTCACCTCGAGGCTTCGACGGATTGGCGCCAACCGGGAGGTTGGTGAGGAGCAGCGACGTCGACGTCGCCCCTTGACGAGGCGGGCCTCATAACCGGCCTGGGCTCCTACTTCGACGGCGCGCAGATCATGCGCAACCTCGGCCCCCTGCCGGAGCGGGGATTACGGACTGAGAGAGCCCTGATCCGTGCTTCGTCCCTGATCAGGCTGAGACGACGGGTCTGACCTCCGGGTGGGTGGCGTACCAGGCGAGGGTCCGGTCCAGGCCCTCCCTGAGATCAACGCCCGGCTCCCAGCCGATGTGCTCCCGGATCTTGGTCGAGTCGAGGTATTGCCGGTCGATCTCTCCGGGAGGGTTCCCCGCCCCCTGGTAGTCGGGCTCGACGTCGTTGGGGCCGAGCTCACAGATCAGGTCGATCACCTCGCGAACCGGATGGGGCCGCCCCCAGCCGGCGTTGAAGGCCTCGCCCGCGACCTGCCCGGTCTCGAGTGCCGCCGCGATCGCCAGATAAGCTCGCGCGGCGTCCTCGACATAGAGGAAGTCGCGCTCGGGGGAGCCGTCGGAGCGGATGATCGGGCGGCGCCCGTCGAGCACCGCGGTGACCGTCTCGGGGATGAGGCGCGAGAAGTTGCGCTCGCCTCCACCGTAGAGGTTGGCGAAGCGGGTCACGGCGACCGGCAACCGGTAGGTGTGCCAGTAGCTGCGGGCGATCATGTCGGTTGCCGCCTTGGAGACGTCGTAGGGGAAGATCGGCTGCAGCGCCGAGTCTTCGGTGTACGGAAGCTGATCATGGGGGCCGTATGCCTTGTCCGAAGAGGCCACAACGACTCTCTCGACGCCGGCCTCGCGACACGCTTCGAGCAACACCCAGGTGCCCCCGATGTTGGTCTCGAAGGTCGGCAGGGGAGAGGCGTTGGCGTCGCCGACGATCGGCTGGGCGGCGAGGTGGAAGACGGTGTCGATGCGGCTCGACCGCAGCAGCTCGAGGACGGAGTCGTGGTCGCGGAGATCGCCGACGACGTCGTTGACCTCGGCGGCAACCTCCCCCTGCAGCTCGAGACCGGTGGGGGAGGCGCCATCGCGGTCGATCGAGGTCACGTCTGCGCCCGCCTCGACCAGCGCCTTCGCCAACCACGACGCAGCGAACCCCCGAGCCCCCGTGACCAGCGCCCTCACAGCGCCGGCTCCCCGCTCCAGACCCGCCAGGGTGGCTCGCCGGAGCTCCACAGGTCGTTGAGCATCACCGCGTCCTTGTAAGTGTCCATGCAGTCCCAGAAGCCGGCATGGCGGTACGCACGCAGCTCGCCGTCGCGGGCCAGGCGCTCGAGCGGCTCGCGCTCCAGGACGCTGTCGGCCTCGAGGTAGTCGAGGACGGCGGGCTCGAAGCAGAAGAACCCGCCGTTGACCCAGTGCTCCGCCCGCGGCTTCTCGTGGAACTTGGTCACGGTTGCGTCCTCGCCGATCTCGGCGACCCCGAACTGGAGCTGCGGGCGGACGACGGTCATCGTCGCCACGGCACCGGCCTCGCGATGGAAATCGACCAGCTCGGACAGGTCGATGTCTGCGACGCCGTCCGCGTAGGTGGCGGAGAAGGGCTCGCCGCCGAGTCGCTCGGCGGCCAGCTTGATCCGCCCACCGGTTGGGGTGTCGAGCCCGGTGTCGATGCATTCCACCTCGACGCCGTCAGGCCAGGAGCCGTCGGCGACCCAGCGCTCGATCAGCTCGCCCTTGTAGCCGGTGAGCAGGAGGAAGCGCGAGAAGCCCTGGCAGCTGTAAATCGAGATCACGTGCCAGAGGATCGGCCGAGCGCCGATCTCGACGAGGGCCTTCGGGATGGACTCGGTCCGCTCCCGCAGGCGGGTGCCGCTCCCTCCGCAGAGGATCACCACTGGATCGAGCGTGGCCAAGGCCGCGATCCTAGATGTCCCACATCTCCGCAGTCCGGCCTACCGATTCTTCGCAACGGTCGGAAGTCCAGTTTCTGGACCTCCGATTCAACGGTCGCGAGTCCAGGTTCGTGCTCGTAGATCCCGAAATTGCGTCTGCTGCCCGACTCAGGCTATGTGGAAGCCAAAGCCACACTCGCCTGAGTCTCGGCCCGAAAGCTCGCCGCGCTGGTGGCTGTCCTCCTGTGCGCGTCAGTGGCTTTCAGCCTGCCATCGGCGGCTGATGCGACAGAGCCCAACTGCGGAGCCACGGAGATTCCGAAGGACGTTCCGAGGAGCGATCAGTCGCCGAACAAGAGCCAGCCGAAGACGCAGCAGGGGAAGCACAAGACCAAGAAGAAGAAGGCATCCACGAAGAAGAAGAAGCGGGGTGCCACGAAGAAGAGTGAGAAGGTCGCTAAGAAGGCCAGCGACTACTGGCAATACACCTTCTCCGACGATTTCGACGGCATGACGCTCGACTCGACGAAGTGGGTCGCAGCGAACCGACTGGTCCGGCTACACGAGCGGATTGGACGCGTGCTTCGTCGACACTCCGAACAACATCTCGGTATCGGGTGGCACGCTGCAGCTGACCGCCCGCAAGGAACCGGCTCCGTTCACGTGCAAAGACGGATATGGGGACTTCGACACCCAGTACACGAGCGGAATGGTCTCGACCTATGGCCGGTTCAGCCAGGCCTACGGACGCTTCGAGATTCGCGCCAGGATCTCCTCAGCACGGGTTGCAGGGCTGCAGACCTCGTCTTGGTTGTGGCCAATCGATTCGACCAGATTTGGCGGATGGCCGGCGTCCGGTGAAATCGACGTCGCCGAGATGTACTCCCGCTATTGGGATCACGCGTTCCCGTACGTCCACTACAACCCGGCCACGTACGACCCGAACGTAACGAGTTGGTCGTGCATCATCCAGGCCCCGGAGGACTTCCATACCTATGCGCTCGAGTGGACCCCGACCCAGCTTAAATTCATCTATGACGGCAACACCTGCCTGATCGACAGCTGGAACCCGGCGGCCCCGGCGGCCAAGCCGGCGCCGTTCGATCAGCCGTTCATGATCGCCCTGACACAGGCCCATGGCCTGAACGACAACAAGTTCGATCCGGACAAGACCCCGCTGCCGCGCCACTACCGTCGTCGACTACGTCAGGGCCTGGAAGTAGAGCGCCTAGTTCGCCTGAGCGGTCGGGCGGATCAGGATCTCGTTGACGTCGACCTGCTCGGGCTGCTCCATGGCCCAGAGGACCGCGCGGGCGATGTCCTCGTCCTCGAGGGCCCGCTCGGGACGGTCGTCGAAGAACTCGGTGTCGGTCATGCCCGGCTCGATCAGCGTCACACGGATGCCGTGGTTCTCGTGCATCTGCCTGAGCTCCTGGCGCAGGGATTCGCCGATCGCGCCCACCGCCCACTTGGTCGCCGAGTAGAGCGAGCCAGGGAGAGCCCGGCGGCCCGCCACGGAGCTGGTGAGCAGGTAGTGGCCGGTGCCGGAGTCGAGCAGCGTGGGGAGGGTGGCTCGGATCGTGAGCGCCACCCCGAGCACGTTGGTGAGGACCATGGAACGCCAGTGCTCGGGCGACTCCTCGAGGTAGCCTCGCTTGGCGCCGAAGCCGGCGTTGGCGAAGACCGCGTCGAGCCGACCGAAGCTCTCGGTCGCCGCAGCGGCGATCCGCTGGTCGTCCCCCCATTCCGTGACGTCGCAGCGGACGGCGACGGCCCGCTCGGGGCCGCCGAGCTCCTCGGCGAGCTCGGCCAGCCGATCCTCACGGCGAGCACCGAGCACGAGCCTGTATCCGGCCTCGGCGGCGCGTCGCGCAGTGCGCGCGCCGATCCCGCTCGACGCACCCGTGATCAGCATCACCCGGCCCTCGGCCACGGGGCCATTGTCGCAAGCGGCTGCGGGTTTCTACGGTCATCGGCGCCGTAGGCACGCCGATACCGAAAATATGAGGTTCCGAGCCTCCAATCTCCTCCTGCTGTGCGGGATCGTCGCGGCGATCGCCGCGGCACTGGTGATCACCGATCGGGCCCAGCGGAAGACGGGCGACGAGTCCTACAGCGAGAACACCGCCAACCAGGCGGTCCAGGACTCCATGCACCGTTTGGTGGAGAGCACCGAGGGCTTCGTCGTTTCGGGTGAGCCTCGGGCACTCGGCCAGTACGAGGGGGCGCAGCTCGGGGTCGAGAGATCGGTGACCTCGCTTCGCGACATCGCGAACAGTGGTGAGGAGAAGGCCGCGGTCGACGAGATGGCGAAGCTGATCCGGGCCCAGCAGACGCTCGACGCGAGGGCCGTCCACCGGCGCCAGGCAACGGGCCGGCCTGGGTCGGTCGCGGAACAGCAGCGCCGAATCTCCGTCTTCGACCAGGTGATCGCCGCGAACAAGCACCTCTCGACGGTGATCGATGGGGAGCGCCGGAGCAGCCAGACGAGGACCAGCCTGGTCTCCCTCGGGGCGATCGGGGTCCTTGGGCTCGTGATCATCGCCCTGGGGCTCTCAGCGCGACGGACCGACCGCCGCCGTCGCCGGATCCGGCGCTTCGGCGAGGGTCTGCAGGCCGCGCGCACGGAGCCCGAGGCGTACAGCCTGGTCCAGGCCCATCTCGAGCGCTCCGTGCCCGGCTCGGAGGTCTCGGTGTTCAATCGCAACAACAGCGCCGACCGGCTCGAGCCGACGACGCCGGTCGACGAGAACAGTGACCTTGGCAAGGCGATCGAGGGCGCCAGGCCGGACGACTGCCTCGCCGTCAGGACCGCGAAGGCCTCGACCGGCGGCACCGGCGAGGACGACCTGCTGCGTTGCGACATCTGCGGCAAGATCGGCGGGCGATCCCTGTGCGTCCCCGCGATCGTCGGCGGCGAGGTCATCGGCTCGGTCCTGGTCCGCGGTGAGAAGCGGTTCGCCGACTCCACGGAGCGGACGGTCTCCGAGAGCGTCGGCGAGGCGGCACCGGTCGTCGCCCATCTGCGCAACCTCGCGATCGCCGAGCGCCGCGCGTCGAGCGACAAGCTCACCGGCCTGCCCAACAAGCGCTCCGCCGACGACACCTTCAAGCATATGGTCGCCAGCGCCGCTCGCACTTCCAAGCCGCTGGCGCTGGTCCTCTTCGACCTCGATCACTTCAAGCGGGTCAACGACACCTACGGCCATCCCAAGGGGGACGAGGTGCTCGCGGCGATCGGATCGTCCGTCGCGGCCACAATCCGGGAGAACGACTTCGCCGCTCGCGACGGCGGCGAGGAGTTCATGGTCCTGCTGCCCGGCGACGACACCGATGGCGGGCGCCTGGTGGCGGAGAAGCTGCGGACCGCGATCGAGGGCCTGCGGATCCCGGACCTCGAGCAGGGGATCACCGCGAGCTTCGGGGTGGCCTCGTTCCCGGACGAAGCCGCGAGCCGCGAGGACCTGCTGCGCAAGGCCGACCGAGCGCTCTACTCCGCGAAGCGCGCCGGCCGCAACCGGGTGATCACGGCGAGCGATCCGGAGGGCAACGATGACTCCGGCTCGAACGCGAACGGCAGCGGCGCCACCCTCGAAACCGAGCCGACGCAGGTGTGAGGACGAGCCTTTAAGGAGCGGTTGCGATAATTCGCAGCCGCCGTGGATCCTTCCCGAAAACGCAAGGTCCGACTGATCGTGGCCCTGTCGGCCGCCGTGCTGCTGGCGGCCGGCCTCGTCTACACGTCGTTCTCCGCCTCGACCGAGGCGAAGCAGCCGTCGCAGCTGCTCCAGTCCAATGCCGGCGGGACCTATGAACTGACCGGCGACGTCGTCCCGGGCTCGATCCATCACGCGGGCGACCAGCTCGACTTCCGCATCTCGGACCGCGACGGGACCCATCCGATCCCGGTCACCTACTCGGGCACCGTCCCGGATCCCTTCCGCGACGGGCGCGAGGTGATCGTCACCGGCAAGCTCCAGGACGGCACCTTCGTGGGCGAGCGCGACAGCCTGATCACGAAGTGCCCGTCGAAGTTCACGACCACGACGCCGGGGCAGTCGAGCTGACGATCCTCGGCTCCGCACTGCTGGCCGCCGCCCTGCTCTGCGCGCTCTACGCGGCGGGCGCGGGGGTCTACGGCGGGCGCACGGGCGACCGGCGCTGGACGGTCTCGGCGCGCCGGTCGGTCTACGCGATGGCCGGGCTGCTCACCGCCGCGGTCGTGCTGATCGAGATCGCCTTCCTGCGCGACGACTTCCACTTCGCGCTGGTCGCCGACCACTCCTCGACCACGACGCCGACCTTCTACAAGCTGACCGCGATGTGGTCGAGCCAGGAGGGCTCGCTGCTGCTCTGGGCCTGGGTGCTGTCGCTCGCCTCGAGCGGCGTGCTCTACATCACCCGCCGCCGCCACCGGGAGATCGTGCCGTGGGCGACGGCGATCCTGGCCGGGCTCGGCTCCTTCTTCATCGGGCTGATGATCTGGAAGGCGCAGCCCTTCGCGCACCTCGACCCCGCGCCGCAGGAGGGGGCGGGACTGACGCCGCTCCTTCGCAATCCGTACATGGCGGTCCACCCGCCGATGCTCTACTCGGGCTACGTGCTCTGGTCGATCCCGTTCGCGTTCTGCATCGGTGCGCTGATCGCCCGCAAGCTCGACGCCAGCTGGATCCGCACGACCCGCAACTTCGCGCTGGTCGCCTGGACCTTCCTCGGCATCGGCCTGCTGCTCGGCTCCCGCTGGTCCTACGAGGAGCTCGGCTGGGGCGGCTACTGGGGCTGGGACCCGGTGGAGAACGCCGCGCTGATGCCGTGGCTGGTCGGCACGGCATTCCTGCACTCGGTGATGGTCCAGGAGAAGCGGGGGATGCTGAAGGTCTGGAACGTCAGCCTGATCTCGACGACCTTCACGCTCTGCCTGCTCGGAACGTTCCTGGTCCGCTCCGGCGTGTTGCAGTCGATCCACGCGTTCGGGGCCTCCACGGTCGGTGGGCCGCTGCTCGTCCTGATCGGCGTGGTCGCCGTCGGGGCGACGGCGCTGATCGTCACCCGACTCGATCAGCTCAAGCCGGAGCGCCGCATCGAGTCGCTGGCGTCGCGGGAGTCCATCTTCCTGATCAACAACCTGCTCCTCGTCGGCCTGGCGCTGGTGATCTTCTGGGGGACCTTCTTCCCGCTGATCTCGGAGTTCTTCACGGGCGACAAGCACTCGCTGGCCGCCCCCTGGTTCAACCGCTACGTGACGCCGATCGGCGTGCTGCTCGTGCTCTTCACGGGCCTCGGGCCGCTGTTCGCCTGGGGCCGGCTGAGCGGAGGGGCGGCGCGCCGCCTGCTGCTCTGGCCGGGCATCGCGACCGCGGTGACGATCGCCGTCCTGCTGGCTGTGAGTGACGCGGGCAGCCACCTCTGGGCTCTCTTCGTCTTCTCGTTCGCCGCGTTCACGGTGGTCGCTCTCCTCGGCGAGTTCTGGCGCGCCGGATCGACCCGCCACGCCCTCACCGGCGAGGCCTATCCGCGGGCTCTCGCCACCGCCGTCGGGCGGAACCGCCGCCGCTACGGCGGCTACATCGTCCACGCGGGGATCGCGCTCACCCTGATCGGCATCGCCGCCTCCTCGAGCTTCCAGACCAACCGCGACCTGCGCCTGCAGGTCGGGCAGTCCGCGAAGGTCGGCGACTATGACATCGCCTACCGGAAGATCACGGCGGACCCGCAGAACGAGCGGATCTCGTTCGCCGCCCAGCTCGACGTGACGCGGAACGGCAAGCACGTCACCACTCTCAACCCCGCCCGCAACTACTACCCGACCCTCGACCCGACCGCCGGCGCCATCGGCCGCTACTTCATGGGCGAGTCGACCAGCGAGGTCGGCCTCAAGACCGGGGCCGGGGGCGACCTCTGGACCGCCTTCCAGCCCGATCTCTCATCCCTCAACCCGGCGATCATCCGCGGCAACCGGCAGCTCGGCGGCCTGCCTTCGCAGGCCCAGGGCTTTGCGATCCTCGCGCTCGTTCAGCACTACATCGACCATCCGCAGCCGGCCAACTTCCGCGTGATCGTCAACCCGCTGGTCGGCTGGATCTGGATCGGAGCGCTGATCGCCCTCGCCGGAGCGGTGATGGCGGCCTGGCCCGCCCTCGAGTCGCGCCGCCGCCTGGAAGCGGCCTACCGCGCCAGGCTGGGCAAGGAGCTGGGGACGTCGAGTCCTCCCGCTTAGGGCGCTTCGTCCCTAGCCTCGTCCCATGCTCGAGCTCCTGCTGGCCGTCGCCATCGTCACGCTGGTCGCGTGGTTCGTGACGGCGCCGCTGCGCGGGCGGCCCTCGCAGGACACCGATGACCCCGCCGAGGCGGAGCTCGCCGACCTCGACGCCCGCAAGGAGGCCAAGTATCGGCAGATCCGCGACGCCGAGGCCGATCACGCCTCCGGCAAGCTCTCCGACGAGGACTTCAAGCGGCTCGACCGGGAGTTGCGCGGCGAGGCGATCGACATCCTGAAGAGGATCGACCGGCTCAGGGCGCGCGACCATTCGGCGACCTGATCGCTGATCTCGGCAGGTAGCGCGCCCGCCTGATGGCGAAGCTATCTACACTCTCGCCCATGGCAACCGTGCTCAGTGTGGTCGAGGTCATCATCTCGGTGATCCTGATCTTCCTGGTGCTCCTGCACTCCGGCAAGGACGCCGGCCTCTCCGGTGCGTTCGGCATCGGCGGAGGCGGCAGCGCCTTCGGGGGCGGCTCGCTGGTCGAGCGGAACCTGACCCGGTGGACCATCTTCTTCGGCATCCTCTGGGCGCTGAACGCGATCGTCATCCTCAAGATCTAGGCATCGGCGGATGCGGCGGCTTGCCGCCATCCTCGCCCTTCTCGGCCCGCTGGTCCTCGCGGGCTGCGGTGGCTCGAATGACGGCGCACGGGTCAGCACGGGGCTCCCGCCGGCGGGCGGGGGAGGGACCCTCGGATATGCGCTCCCGCAGCTGCCCGCGACGCTCGATCCGCTCGCGGCGGAGACGCGCGCTCAGCAGACCGTGGTACGGCAGGTCTACGAGCCGCTGATCGAGCGCCTCTCGGGTCCCTACGCTCAGGCCGCCCCGCAGGCCGGGCTCGCCCTCGGGGCGCGGCCGTCGCGCGACCAGACCACCTGGACGGTCGACCTGCGCCCGAACGTCCGCTTCCAGGACGGGACGCCCTTCAACTCCGCGGCAGTCCTCGCCAACTCGCGCCGCTGGCAGTCCGACCCCGCCGGGCGGAGGCTGCTGCCGCACCTCTTCGCGGTCGACGCGCCGCGCCCCGACGAGGTCCGCTTCCTCCTCGACGAGCCGGTGCCGGACCTGGTCGACCGCCTGACCTCACCCCAGCTCGGGATCGTCTCTCCCCGCGCGCTTGACCCGCAGAGCGGCCAGGGCGCGCGCTTGCTCACGGACGCCGCGGGTGCGGGCACGGGCCCATTCCAGGCGGGGCCGAGCGGGCCCGGCCGGCAGATGCTCTCGCGATCCGCCGCCTGGTGGGGCAGCCCCATGGGGCTGGGGCCCTCGCTCGACGGAGTGACCTTCGTGCTCGCCCCTCAGCAGAGCCAGCGTCTTCGCCTCCTTCGGGATGGCGTGGTTCAGGTCGCCGATCCGCTCGGGTCCGCCGCGCTGCGCATTGCGCGATCCGATCCCCTGCTCGACACCGTGGGCGGGCCGCTGACCGGGATCGGCCTCGAGGGCTCAGTCCGCGGAATCGACTCCGCTCGAGCGGTCCCCGTCCTCTCCTCCGTCTGGCTCACGCGCCTGGTCGGGTAGGCAGAGCGCGCAGAAGTCGGCGCCGAACGGGGTGAGGTGGATGCTCCGCCTGACCGTCCGGGTGTGGCCGTCGGCATCGAGGGCCTGCGCGACCTCGGGCTGAGCCTCCAGCACCTGGTACTGGAGGGGGTCGGGCAGCGACTCGCTCGAGAACCAGATCAGCCCGAGCCGGAAGAGGTTGTTGAGGTAGGCCGGGATGTCGTCGGGGTGCCGGCAGCCGGCCTCGTGGCCGATCATGTTGAGCCCCGCTGCGATCAGCTCCGAGGTCGACTTGAGCGGCATCAGGCCGGACCGGACATCGACCGCGGGCTGCGGTCCCTGGTCGGCGAGCAGGCGGAGGATGCGCGCCTCGTCGGGGGCGAGGTCGTCCAGGATGCGCGCGTATGCCGGATGCGAGCCCTCGTCGAAGTTGACGTCGGCGGAGCGCCGCAGGAGCTCCTCGCCCCTCTCCCGCAGCGACTTGCGGGCCTCCTCCTGCGCAATACGGGTCGCGCTGGCGCGCGCCCTCGCATTACCGGCGGCCTCGGGCGTCATCGCGGCTCGCTCCTCGGGCCGCGCCTCGATCCCGAGCACGCGACGGGTCCGCTCCCGGATCTCCGCCCCTGTGGAGCGGAACAGCTCTCCGGGCTCCTGTCCGGTGACCGCGGCCCTGATCACCCGCGAGCCCGCCTGCGTGGAGGCGCGCACGGTCCAGCGCGCGCTCCGCCAGTACGCGGCGGCCGCGATTCGGGCCAGGCCCGGAACCGTGCGGAGGAGGTTCGGATCGCGATCCTCGTTCATCAGACCCCGAAGATCAGCAGATGGATGCAGCCCGCGAGAAAGCCGAGCACCGCGCCGTGCAGGAGCAGCAGCCATTCGTCCTCGCGCATCGCCGAGCGCAGCAGCTCGGAGAAGTCCGCGTGGGGCAGCTCGCGCATGCGGTCGGTGATCAGATCCCGCATCGCCGCGCTCTGTCGCCGGTTGAAGTCCGGATCGCTTAGCGGCGTCATCGTGTAGTCGACCGCCTCGCTCGCCACGGACTCCCGGATGGTGTCGTACTCGCTGCTGCCCAGAGCGACCTTGACCGCCAGCCGGGCCGGGCCGGCCGCGCGATCGACCGCGGGGCGCATCGACTCCTCGATCATCTGGCGCGTCCGGTCGGCGCTGGGCCCGTGCAGGAGCTCGTCTCCGATGTTTCGCAGGGTGACGATGTCCTCAGCGATGATCTCGCCATAGACCTCTGATACCTCGGGTTGGCGCCGGATGAACAGGCCCTGGACCCTGAGCGGCCCGAACCGGTGCGGGTCGACCGGTTCGAAGATCATCCAGAGCGCGACCCAGTTGGTGACGTAGCCGATGATCACGCCGCCGATGGGAAGGACCCACCAGTGCGGCACCGCCTTGGTCAGAAAGACGAGCGGGACGCCGAGCAGGGCTCCGAAGAAGAAGCCGAAGTTGATGATGAAGCGGAGCTCCTTCTTCCCGACCTCGAGGTAGATCCGGTTCGCCATCTCGGGGTTCTCCTCGATCCGGCGGATCACCATCAGCTTGATGTCGAGCAGCTGGTCGATGTGTGCGCCGATCTCGTCGGTCACGCTCCGGACGATGTCCGGCAGCTGCTCCTGGACGCGGGAGTGGACCGCCTCCTTAACGCGGCGCGGCAGGCCCGGCCAGGTGTCCGGGTACTCCCGCCGCATGATCCGCTCGACGACCTCGCGGATGTCGTCTTTGGCGGTCCTGCAGATGTGCTCGGCGATCGCCTCGGGATCGAGCTGGCGGTAGAAGTCGGCCGGGCTGCCGAGCTTCGCGATCCCCTTGTCGACCGCGATCGAGCCCATCTTGGCGGCCCGCGAGGGGATGATCCCCTGCCACCCGACGCCGCCCTGCATCACGCCCGGGATCTGCTGGATCCGCCGAGGCAGCACGGGAGCGAGCCGCTTCAGCCCGGGCAGCCGCCAGCCGGCGAAGCTCACCGGATAGAAGAGCATCCAGACGCCGCTCCAGTTGGTCAGGTAGCCGATCGCCCCCGTGAACAGGGGGATCGTCAGCTCCTTGAGCAGCTCTCCGTCCATACCCCGCGGGGACGCTAGCCGAGGCTACGTCGGCATGGCGCGCCTTCTAGTGTTCGGCGGGATGGGGCGGGGATCCAGAGCGCTGTCCGCAATCGCCGTAGCGGGCCTGCTTGCCGCCGCCGGCTGCGGCTCATCCGGGGGCGGCGCCGGCTCGACCACGAAGGGGATCGAGGCGCAGACGATCACCGCGCCGACGACCACCTCGGCAGGTGGCACGAGCGGAGCCACGGGGTCCACGGCCACGACGCCGCCCACGATCCCGCTCCCGGGTGGCGGCCGGATCCGGGCCGCTGCGCTGGTGCCCTTCCGCGACTGCATGCAGCGGCACGGCGGCGACGTCCGTCCCTTCGGGGGCGGCCAGTCCAACCGGCCCGACGCGATCCGCTCGCGGTTCCAGACATAATCGGCTCTTCGCGGTCCTGTTCGCTGAATCTGCCGATTGTGAGTCTCGGCGCGTCGACCGATGCCAACGGAAATGCCCAGGCTACGGTTGGCGCTGGGCCACAGGTCGCGGCGGACGTGACTTGCAGTGACAGCTCGCCGTCACCTTCGTTCTCAGTTCACGCCTGCTGGGTCAATCAACACGCGGGTGGCTCAGTGTCAATTGACGACCCGAGCTTGCAGGTGCACCCGACCCCGGGATTCAGCTGCGGCGGCGTCGCTGCAGGGGGGGCGCAAACGTCACGTTCCCATGGTGGTGAGAGTTGTGGCCATGGTTCGTCCGTCGAGCGAGCAGCGTTCCTAGGGGATCCGAACCGTGAGCAACGGCCCGACAATTTCAATATCACCTGGCTTCAAGAGATTTCTGGGGATCGCCATCTACGCGGTCATTCCCTGGGCCGTTCTGGTTGCCATTTTCGCCCTAACTGGGTCGTATAAGGGGGATGAGCATCATCCACTAGCCAACGCCGTCCTTGTTCTCGGTATCCCGATCACGTTGGCGAACGGCTTCGCGGTCCTCTACGGACTTGTCTGGGTAATCCGCCAGCTTCGAGGGAATCGGCGAGTCGGCTGGGTCATTGCATTTGTCGTCGGTGGGTTCATCACCGCCTGCTTCTGGTGGTGGACACTGATCCGACCTCTCCCCAGGCCCAGTCCCAGCCCCAGCCCGTAAGACGCCGCGGTGCGGCTGATCGCCCTTATCGCTGCGTTGTGTGTCCGTGGAGAGGCACCTCGTGCCTTTGCTTCTGCTGCAACGCAGTTGCTGTCGCAGCGCAGCAAGAATTGGTACCCCATTGGTACCTCGGGCCCGCGAGGCAAGTCGTGCGCATTGACGAGGCACAAATAGAGAACCCGCCGTTTCCAGCGGGTTCTTCCATGCGGCTGAGAGGAGTCGAACCTCCACGGCCCGTTAGGGCCACAAGGCCCTCAACCTTGCGCGTCTACCAGTTCCGCCACAGCCGCGAGGGTCGTCGATGATAGTCGGCGCCCGGGCGCTCGGCAGCGCACGCCCGCGAAACGTTCGAGCCAGAACGGTGGTTGCAACCGTCCGCGGGGGGCGCTACTCTCACGAACATGTGTTCGCCCACCCCCCAAAGACATCTCGCAACCGCCGCCGGTGCGGTCGCCTGAGGAGGCTCAAGTGGATCTGGTCAAGGACCTGACGAAGCGCCAGAAGGAGATCTTCGACTTCATCGGCAGCTACCTGGGCAAGCACGGCTACCCGCCCACGGTCCGGGAGATCGGCAAGGCCGTGGGCCTCCATTCCTCCTCGACGGTGCACGCCCACCTCGCGAAGCTGGAGAGCCTCGGTGTGGTGAAGCGCGACCCGTCCAAGCCGCGCGCGCTCGAGGTGATGGTGGAGCGCGCCAAGAGGGCGGTTCGCCCCTCGGGGCTGCCGCTGGTCGGGCAGGTAGCCGCCGGCACGCCGATCCTGGCCGAGGAGAACATCGAGGAGTACCTGGAGGTTCCCGACGTCGTCGGTGGCGAGCACGGCGACTACATCCTGCGGGTGCGCGGCGAGAGCATGAAGGACGTCGGCATCCTCGATGGTGACTTCGTCGTGGTGCGCCCCGCGGAGCGCGCTCGCGACGGCGAGATCGTGGTCGCGTTGCTGGAGGACGAGGCGACCGTCAAGCGCTTCTTCCGCGAGAAGGATCAGGTCCGGCTCCAGCCGGAGAACAAGAGCATGAAGCCGATTCGCACCCGCGACGCCCGGATCCTCGGTCGTGTCGTCGGGATGTTCAGGAGGGTGGCATGACTGTCCTTGCGGTCGAGGCCGAAACCCGCCTGTTCGAGCCGTCCGAGGTGACGCTTGAAGACACGATCCTCGGCGCCTGGGAGGCCCTGACGGCTCAGAGCCGGGCGGAGTGCCCGGTGTGTCACGGAGAGCTGGTGGCCTCAGGTTGCAAGACCTGCGGGTCCCAGCTCGCCTGACGCCTGCGTAGCGGCCGCTGCAAACCTGCCAACGGCGGCTCGCCCTTGTGGCGGTACCATCGTGGATGCGAGCTAGGCAGTCGCGGAGGCAACGAAAGGACCCTTCGAGGAAAGTCCGGACACCACAGGGCAAGGGCGGTGAGTAACGCTCACCCGGGGAAACCCGCGGGAAAGTGCCACAGAGAGCAGACCGCCGATGGCGCGGCCACACGTGAGTCGCGCACAGGCAAGGGTGAAAGGGTGCGGTAAGAGCGCACCGGCGCCACGGTGACGCGGCGCGCACGGCAAACCCCGCCCGGTGCAAGGCCAAGCAGGACCGTCGACCCAGCCCGGCGAGGTCCAGGTGGGCCGCAGAGATGGATGGCTGCCCCGGACAGAATCCGGCTTACAGGCTCGCTAAGGAGGAGGCCCCGGGAACGGGGCCTCTTCTATTTCCCCGCACCACAGCTGGACCTTCCTTATCTGGGGTCACACTGTCACCCCTGATCAGGAAGGTCGAACCGGGCGTTGGAAGATGCCGGTCTCGCAGGCCTCGGGCCACTCGTCCTTCACGCCGGTGAACCGCCGGAAGCGCCACCCGGACAGAAGCTCGAACGCCTCCGCATAGCCGGGCCGATCGGAGTCATCGAGCAACAGGTATCCGCCGGGCCGCACCTTCTTCATCGCCGGTTTCAACGCGTCGACCCGGGTCACGCTCGGGGCCTCGAGAAAGTCGACCACGACCAAATCGAAGGAGTCATCCGTCAGCGCCGCCACCTCCCCCGGGAAATCCTCCACCGCCCTCAACCTCAGGTCGACGTTCCGGATCCCGAGCTTCTTCAGCCGCTCCCGCGTCCGCGGAAGCCAGTACTCGTTGTCCTCGAAGCTCACAACCCGCCCGGCCCGCCGAGCGAACCAAACCGTCGATCGCCCCGACCCGAGCTCGAGCACCGACCAGTCCGAACCGATCCGCCGCCGCAGCCAGCCGATCGAGGCCGGCACGATCCAGGGCCGCTCCGGGGTCCTCCCGCTCCTTGCCCGCAACCACGCCGCCGGATACCGCAGCCATCCGGAGATTCCCATCGGCCCGCGCACCGTGTGAAATCGCCCCGCCCGGGTCCCGGGCTCGTGCGGCCCCCTCAGCGGGACTTCGGAGGCCACTTGCCCGACTCCACCTTCTTGCGGAAGGACCGCTGCCGGCGGAGCGCGTCGCGCATCAGCAGGGGAGTGAGGCGAAGCGAGAGCTTGGGGTGGCGATCGAAGAAGCGCGCGAACTGCCCGCGCCAGGCCGGGATCGCCAGCACCGGCTTCGGCTTGTCGATCAGCTCCACCGCGCGCTCGGCGACCTGCTCGGGCATCAGCATCACCCCTGAGAAGGAGAGCGCGTCGTTGGGGTCGTCGAGCTTGTCGTTGATCATCGGCGTCCAGACACCGTCGGGGCAGACGCAGGAGATGTGGATGCCCTCCGAGCCCGGCGCGGCGGAGGTCCGCGGCCGTGCCGAGGCTGAAGGCGATCGCGGCGTGCTTGCTCGCCGAGTACCCGACGATGCCGGTCGCCGCCGCGAGACCTGCGAGCGAGATCAGGTTGATGATGTGGCCGCGCCCACTCGGGCGCATCCTCTCGATCGCGGCGAGCGTTCCGTTCATGGTGCCGACGGCGTTCACGTCGAGCATCCGGCGGTGGACGTCGATCGGCTGCTCGTGGGCAAGGCCGGTGATCAGGATCCCCGCGTTGTTGACCCAGACGTCGAGGGAGCCGCTGCGTTCGACGACCTGATCGGCGGCGGCGTTCACCGCCGCCGTGTCGGTGACGTCCAGGACGAGCGGCCAGGCGCGGTCGCCGAGCTGCTCGGCCGCGGCGGTGGTGCCGGCCTCGTCAACGTCCGTGACCGCGACCTCGTAGCCACGCGCGACGAGGAGCCTGGCGATCTCCAGCCCCATTCCCCCTCTTGCTCCGGTGACGAGCGCGCCCGGCATGGAGGCAGCTTATGGAGTGGGCGACGTGGGCGATTCCTTTCGCGGCGAAGGTTCGCCCCTGAACGGTCGAAACGACAGTTGGTGCCTAATAACGAGGAGACCTTTGCTAGGCTGCGCCGCGCACTTCCGCTGAGTCTCCGATCACCAAAAAAGGACGGAGAGCGGGGGACCCATCAGTTGGGGCGAGTCGCGGACACAGGTCCGCGTAGCGCGATCTTTCAGCGCGAGCCCGTCAGCTAACCCCGTAAGCAACGAAAGAGGAAGGTTTGACGAGCAAGCGAACAATTCGTGCGATTGCGGGACTCGCGTGTGTGGCCGGACTTCTGGTCGCTGCTCCTGCCGCCAGCGCTCAGACGGGCGGGATTCCGGGCGGCACGGGCGGAACGACGACGGAGCCGACCGCGCAGCCCAGCGCCGCACCGGGCAGTTGGACCGTTCACAAGAAGGCCACCTGGTACGGCCCGGGGTTCTGGGGCAAGTCCACGGCCTGCGGCGTCAAGCTGACTCCGACGACGCTGGGAGTGGCGCACCGGAAGCTTCCCTGCGGAACGCAGGTCACCTTCAGCTACGCGGGCCGCGCCGTCACGGCGACGGTGATCGACCGCGGGCCCTTCCACAAGGGCTACGCCTGGGACCTGACCAAGAAGGTCGCGAAGCGCCTCGACTTCCTGGCCGTCGGCGCGGGCCGCATCGACGCGACCGTGACGCCGTCCGTCACGCCCGCCCCGTAGGGCCCCGCGATCAGTCGCTAAAGCAGCAGCTTCCCGGAGAACCGCCGGATCGCCCTCCTGCGGCAGCGCCGCGACGGAGGCGAACAGGCTCTCGAACTCGGCGAGGGCCGTCTCGGCGACCGCATCGAGGATCTCCTCGTCCGACCAGCCGGCCTCACGCGCCTCCTCCACCAGATGGTGGGGTGGCCGCTCGGTGGGGTCGAGCGTCTCGCGGATCAGGGCCAGCAGCGCCGCCTCCTTCTCGTCGGAGGAGGTGAAGTTGCGGGCCCGGGCGACCTCGTCGAGGCCGAGTCCGGCGACGCGAGCGGTGCGGGCGTACTGGGTCAGGGTGTAGGGATCTTTTCTCCACTCAGCCACGGCGAGGCCGATCCGCTCACGGGTCGCCCTCGGCAGCTTGCTCTGGCGGAGCTCGGTGCGAAGGCGCGTATAGCCGCGCAGCGCAGCCGGGGACTCGGCGAGCACGCCGATGAACTTGGAGACCTGTCCGCCGGCGGTCTGGATGCTCTTGATCAGGGGAGCAGTGGCGTCCGGTGCGGTCAGCTCGTCGTGGATATGGAAGCGGCTTACGTCTGTCTTGACTGTCATTTCCTGGGATACCGCCGTTTCACAAGGGCTTTACTTTACTTTTAGCCGGTTACTTACGGGTCGTAAGTGTACAGGCATCTTTCCGTTCTTGTCTTCTCATACGACGCTCGGGGCGCCTCGGATGTGACACGTCGCTAACTTGTCGGCCCGATGGCCGACGGCCCGACCACAGCAAAGGAGGCGATGGAGTTCTGCGAGCAGAACGACGTTCGCTTCGTCCGCCTCTGGTTCACCGACCTGCTCGGCCAGCTGAAGAGCTTCTCAATCAACGCCGCCGAGCTCGAGGACGCGTTCGAGGGCGGGATGGGCTTCGACGGCTCCTCGATCAGCGGGTTCAACCCGATCGAGGAGTCGGACATGATCGCCATGCCGGACCCGGCGAGCATCCACCTGATCCCCTGGCGCGAGGAGGAGACCAACCGGACCGCGCGGATGTTCTGCGACATCCAGGTGCCCGGCGGCGAGCCATATGAAGGGGATCCGCGCTGGATCATGCGCCGGGCCCTCGAGCGGGCCCGGGACATGGGCTTCGACGACTACAACATCGGGCCCGAGCTCGAGTACTTCTACTTCCGCTCGGCGAAGCCGGAGTCGGGCACCCCGGAGGTGCTCGACGAGGGCGGCTACTTCGATCTCACGACCCTCGATGCGGGCACCAACGTCCGCCGCGAGACGGTGCTGGCGCTGGAGCAGCTCGGGATCCACGTCGAGTACACGCACCACGAAGTCGGTCCCTCCCAGCACGAGGTCGACATGCGCTACAAGGGCGCGCTCGCGATGTCCGACGACTGCATGACCTACCGGATCACGGTCAAGGAGTACGCGATGAAGTACGGATGGCACGCCACCTTCATGCCGAAGCCGCTGCAGGGCGAAAACGGCTCGGGGATGCACGTCCACCAGTCGCTCTCGAAGGACGGCAAGAACGCCTTCTTCGATCCCGACGACCAGTACTTCCTCTCCGACGTCGCCAAGGCGTTCATCGCCGGCCAGCTCAAGCACGCCCGCGAGATCGCGCCCCTCTTCGCCCAGTGGGTCAACTCCTACAAGCGGCTCGTCCCCGGCTTCGAGGCGCCGGTCTATTTGTCCTGGTCACGCCGCAACCGCTCGGCGCTGATCCGGGTGCCGCTCTACCACCCGGGCAAGGAGCACGCGACGCGCGCGGAGCTGCGCTGCCCGGACCCGGCCTGCAACCCCTATCTCTGCTTCGCGGGGATGCTCCACGCCGGCCTCGAGGGCATCGAGCACGGCTACGAGCTGCCGGAGCCGATGGAGCAGAACCTCTACCACCTGACCCCCGAGGAGCGGCATCGCCGGGGTATCGAGCAGCTCCCCGAGACCCTCGGCGAGGCGATCGAGATCGCCGCCGAGTCGGAGCTGGTCCTCCGCATCCTCGGCGAGCACGCCTTCAACCGCTTCGTCGAGATCAAGCGCTCGGAGTGGGAGGACTACCGCGTGCAGGTCACGCCCTACGAGATCGAGCAGTTCCTGCCGATCCTGTAGTCAGTTGAGCGTCGACAGCAGGTAGGCGAGGGCGAATCCCAGTACGGTGATCAACCCCACCGTCGGGCCGCCCTCCTTGAAGGACTCGGGCATCATCGTGTCCGCCAGCATCGTCAGCACGGCGCCGCCCGCGAAGGCTTCGATCAGGCCAACGGTGTTGTCGCTCGCGTCGCTGAGCAGGCCGTATCCCGCCGCGGCCGCGAGCCCGGAGACCAGCACGACGATCGCCCAGGTGACCAGCACATGGCGCGTGCTCACCTGCTCCTCGCGCATGCCCGCCGATGAGGAGATCGCCTCCGGCAGGTTGGAGATGAAGACGGCAGCGAGCACGGCGACACCGACCGAACCCCCCTCGAGCACGCTGATCCCGATCACGGCGGATTCCGGGATACCGTCGAGGACGGCGCCCAGCAGCAGGGCCGAGGCGGAGTCGGCTCCCTGCGACGGCGGCTTCTCGCGCCGCTTCGCCGGTCGCATCCGCTGCTCCCCGCCACGCCGCTCGATCGCCACGTCGCCGGCGTAATAGGACAGCGCCCCGGCAGCCAGGCCGAGCGCGACCGCGTCCGCGCCGCCGAGCGCGTATGCCTCGTCGGTCAGCTCAAACGCCACCGCGCTGATCAGGGTGCCGGCGCCGAATCCGAGGATCAGGCCGATCACCCGGCGGGGCAGGTGAACGCCGAGGCTGATCCCCGCACCGATCAGGAGTGACGAGGCACCGAGCAGACCCCATCCCGCGGCCTCAGCCATCCCGGCTCAGATCAGCGCAGCCAGGTCGGAGGGGTCCGTGACGGGAGCTTTGCAGGCGAATTGCTGGCAGACATAGGCGGCGGCGCGCCCCTCGACCGCGAGGCGCTCTCGGAGGAGCTCCGGCCGCTCGCTCCCCTCCGGGCCGCCCGCGAGGACGACGTGCGGCCGATGCGCCGAGCGGACCACGCCGGCGAGCTCGACCAGTTCCGCCGAGCCGCCGGAGCCGTTGGCCGGCGCGATCAGCGCGACCTCTCTGGTCGGGGAGAGGTGGAAGTCGATCGCCTGGAGCAGGTGACCGAACGCCTCTGGGTGCTGCAGGGCGGCCGGGGCGAAGACGCGCATCGTTCCGACAGCGCGGTCCTCGTAGGCGCTGTCGCCCGTCAGAGCGGCGAGCCGCAGGAGGCCGTAGGTCGCCGAGGAGTTGCCCGAGGGGATCGGGTGGTCGCCGACGTCCTTGCGGCGGGCGATCAGCTCCTCGTGGTCGCTTGAGGTGGTGAAGAAGCCCCCGAGCTCGTCGTCGGCGAAGCGCGCGATCATCGCGTCCGCCGTCTCGCGCGCGGCGTCGAACCAGCGGACCTCGAGCGTCGCCTCGTAGAGGCGCAGCAGGGCCTCGACGAGATAGGCGTGGTCCTCCAGGTAGGCGTTGAGCCGCGCCTCGCCGCCCTTCCAGGTCCTCTGCAGGTGGCCCTCGGAGTCGCGCATGCACTCCCAGACGAAGCGCGCGCAGGCGGCCGCCGCGTCGATGTAGTCCTGGCGGCCGAGCGCCGCGCCCGCGTCGGCGAGGGCCGCGATCATCAGCGCGTTCCAGGAGAGGATCCGCTTGTCGTCGAGGCCGGGCCGCACCCGCCGGTCGCGCCAGCCGTACAGGGCGGTGCGGGCGTCGGTGAGTTCTGCGGGCTGCTTGGCGCTCGCGCCGAGGGGGACGTGAAGGATGTTCTTGCCCTCGAAGTTGCCGGCGTCGCTCACGCCCCAGTAGCCGAGGACCCGCTCGACCGCGTCGGCGGCGATGCCGGCGTCGCCCAGCGCCTCGCGCATGTCCGCCTCGTCCCAGACGTAGAAGCGGCCCTCCTCGCCCTCGGAGTCGGCGTCCAGGGCGGAGTAGAAGCCGCCCTCCGGACCGCACATCTCGCGCAGCGTCCAGTCGAGCGTCTCCGTGCAGACCCGCATCCAGCGCTCCTCGCCCATCACCTGCCAACCGTGGAGGTAGACGCGCGCGAGCAGCGCGTTGTCGTAGAGCATCTTCTCGAAGTGGGGGACGAGCCAGCTGGCGTCGACGGAGTAGCGGGAGAAGCCGCCGCCGAGCTGGTCGTAGATCCCGCCGTGCATCATCTTGTCGAGGGTGAGCGCGACGGGCTGGGTCTCTCCCCGGTCGAGCAGGAACTCGAGGGTGCTGGCGGGCGGGAACTTGGGGGCGCCGCCGAAGCCGCCGCTCGCCCGGTCGAAGTTGCCCTGGAGCCCCGAGATCGCCCTCGTCAGGACGGCCTCATCGAGCTGCTGGTCTGACTGGCCCACCTCCGCGGTCCTGCCCAGCGACTCGCGGATCTGCGCCGAGGCCTCGCGCAGCTCCTCGCGCTGCGTTCGGTAGGCGCCTGACGTCGCCTCCAGCACCTGCTTGAAGCTGGGCAGGCCGTGGCGCGGCTCCGGCGGGAAGTAGGTGCCGCCGTAGAACGGGACCGCGTCGGAGTCGAGAAAGACGGTCAGCGGCCAGCCGCCCTGCCCGGTCATCCCCTGCACAGCCTCCATGTAGAGGTCGTCGACGTCCGGCCGCTCCTCGCGATCGACCTTGATCGGCACGAACGACTCGTTGATCAGCGCCGCGGTCTCCTTGTCCTCGAAGGACTCGCGCTCCATCACGTGACACCAGTGACAGGCTGAGTAGCCGACCGAGAGCATGATGGGCTTGTCCTCCGCCGCCGCCTCCTGGAGTGCCTCCGGTCCCCACGGCCGCCAGTCGACGGGGTTGTCCTTGTGCTGAAGGAGATAGGGGCTGGTCTCTTCGGCGAGCCGGTTCGACATCCCCTCCAGGCTACCCGCGGCCCGCCGTTTGACATCTTCGGCTTCGATCTAAATGATGCGGTCACTCGATCGATGGAGGCACCCATGAAGGACCTGACGGTGATCATGGAGGACCGGCCCGGGAAGCTGGCGGACCTGGGTGAGGCCACCGGCCGGGCGGGAGTCAACATCGAGGGTCTCTGCGCGATGGTTGGGGACGGCAAGGGCTTCATCCACATCCTTGTGCAGGACGAGGGGGCGGCGAAGCAGGCCCTCGAGGCGGCCGGGATCGAGGTCGCCGACGAGCGCGACGCGGTGATCGTCGACCTCCATGACAAACCCGGTGCGATGGGCGAGATCGCCAGGGACCTGGCCGAGGCGGGTGTGAGCGTCGACGTCGCCTACACGATCTTCAGTGGTGTCCGGCTGGTGATCGTCACGGAGGACGTCGAGGCGGCGCGCGACGCCCTCGAGCTGAACGGCGCGGCGGCTTAGGGCAGCTCTCGCTCGACCTCGCGGGCCAGGTCAGCCGCTGACGTCGGAGGCGAAGGCCTCGAAGGCGGCGACGTAGCGGTCGATGTGCTCCTGCTCGTGGGCGATCGAGAGGGTCCACTCCTCCTCGACCCCGGGCGTCATGAAGATGCCGTGGTTCATGTGGTAGAGCCAGGCGAGGGTGGAGAGCTCGCCGTCGACCTTGGTGAGGTAGTCGCGGTACTCGTAGATGGGCTCGGGCGCGAAGATCACGCAGCCCTTCGCGCCCAGCCCCTGCGTGTACGCCGGGAGGCCGTACTTCTCGATCACCTCGTCGCAGCGGGCCTTGAGCGCCTCGTTGGTCGCCTCGAGCTTCTCGTAGGCGTCCGGGGTGAGCACCTTGGTCAGCGTCGCCTCCGCGGCCGCCATCACCAGCGGGTTGCCGTTGAAGGTGCCGATCTGGTGGACCTTGTCGGAGGCGACGACCTCGCCGAGCTCCTCGGTCATCCCGATCGCGCCGCCCGGGTAGCCGCCGGCGATCGCCTTCGCCAGGCAGATCATGTCCGGCGTCACGCCGAAGCGCTGGGTGGCGCCGCCGTAGGAGATGGTGGCGCCGGTCTTCACCTCGTCGAAGATCAGCTTCGCGCCGTGCTCGTCGCAGAGCTCGCGGACCCGCTCGAGGTAGCCCTCCTTCGGCGGGATGATGTTGATGTTCATCATCGCCGGCTCGATGATCATTCCGGCGATCTGGCCCTCGTGCTTCTTGAAGATCCCCTCGAGGATCTCGGGGTCGTTGAAGGGCACGGGCACGGTCAGGTCGACTACCGCCTGCGGATAGCCGGAGCCGAATGGGATCGCGTTCGGGCTCTCGCGCGGGCCGAGCTCGTCGAGGTCCGGATAGCAGGAGACCATCACCGCGTCGTGGTGCCCGTCGTAGGAGCCCTCGACCTTGATGATCAGGTCCCGGTCGGTGGCGCCGCGAGCGAGGTGGATCGCCGACATGGTCGACTCGGTTCCCGAGTTGGAGAAGCGCCACATCGGCAGCCCGAAGCGCTCGACCAGGTTCTGCGCCGAGACGATCGAGCCGTTGGTCGGCGCGGCGAAGTGCGTGCCCTCGTCGTGCCGGGCCTTGACCGCCTCCCCGATCACCGGGTTGGCGTGCCCGACGCACATCACGCCGAAGCCGTTGTGGAAGTCGACGTACTCGGAGCCGTCGACGTCCCAGACCAGCGCGCCCTTGCCACGATCGATGTAGACCGGCCAGGGGTCGTTGAGCTGGAAGGAGGAGGGGACCCCGCCCGGCATCACCTTGCGCGCGCGATCGAAGTACTCCGCCGAGGTCGGCGTGTGCTCGCGGAAGCGCGACATCTGCTCCTCCGTGAGCTTGTTGATCGTCTTGCGGTCGATGGTCGACTCGGCCGCGGTCCCTCGCTGTGCCATCAGGCTCGCAGCGTATCGGGGAGCGGCTCGAATTCAGGGCGACGGGACATCGAAAGTGCGAGCGTCGCGCACGCCAAAGAGGCAAACGCGGCCAGATAGAAGGCGGCCGAGTAACCGCCGAGCGCCGCCGCCGCTCCGACCAGGGGTGAGCCGATCAGCATCCCGAGGTCGAAGTTCGCGGTGAAGGTGCCCATCGCCACTCCGCGGCGCTCCGGCCCAACGCGGTTGATGGCGAGAAACGAGAGCGACGGGAAGAGGAGCGAGAACGCGGCGCCCATGCCGATCGCGCCGAAGATCACCACGAGGAGGTCGTCTGCCGCGCCCAGCAGGACCAATCCGATGGTCTCCACGAGGGCCGCGGCGACAGCGCAGCGAGCGGCGCCGATCCGATCCGGCAAGCCCGCCGGCGACGAGTCGCGTGGCGACCACCGTCGCGGCAAAGACGCTGAACACCGCGGGTCCGTGTCCGATGCCCCGCTCGTCCAGGCTGAGGACGATGAAGGCCGAGACTGCCGCGAAGCCGAAGACGCTGAGCGCGAAGGTGACTCCAGGGCCGAGCGCCTCCCGCGAGATGAAGGGACCGCGGTCGACTCCCTCCTTCGCCTCGTACTCCTCCGGGAGCCGCGAGGCGATCGCGGCGCCAAGGCAGCGGCGCCCCTGGCCGCGAAGGCCCAGACCAGGTGAAAGCCCCCGGCGTGCTGCAGGAGCACGCCGATGGGCGGGCCGAGGGTGAGCCCGGTCCAGATCGCCAGACCGTAGAGGCCGATCATGCGGCCGCGCCGCTCCTCGGGCGCCATGTCGACGTTCCAAGCCGAGCCGGCGGTGAAGACCGTGCCCTCGCCGGCGCCCAGGAAGAAGCGCGCGACGATCAGCCCGGGGATCCCAGCGGGGACGAAGTAGAGAAATCCGGCGGTGGCGGCGAGCAGGGCACCCACGATCACGGTCGGCTTGCGGCCCCGCCGATCCGCCAGGTTGCCGGCGATCGGGCGGCAGACAATCCCGGTGAGAGCGAAGGCGCCGCTGACGATGCCGACCTCGAGATCCGAGCCGTTCAGGTGGTCCTTGACGTAGTGGGGGAGGACGGCGAGCGTCGCGCCGACGGCCAGCAGCCCAGGTTGGTGACGATGAAGATCCCCGCGAAGGCCGCCCATTCGCCCGCCCAGCGCGCCCAGAGGCGCGGCACGGCGGTGGAGCGCCAGGTGCTCATCTCAATTCGGCGCGGCGGACCTTGCCGCTCGGAGTCTTCGGCAGCTCGTCCGCGAATTCGACGATCCGCGGGTACTTGTAGGGCGCGGTGACGCTCTTCACGTGGTCCTGGAGCTCCCCGGCGAGCTCGTCCGAGGGCTCGCCGTTCGCCAGCACGACGATCGCGCGGACGACGGAGCCACGTTCCTCGTCGGGGGCGGGGACGGCGGCGGCCTCGGAGACGGCCGGATGCGAGACCAGGGCGGACTCGACCTCGAACGGCCCCACGCGATAGCCGGCCGTGATGATGATGTCGTCGTCGCGGCCCTCGAACCAGAGGTAGCCGTCCTCGTCCTGGCGGACGTGATCGCCGGTCGACCACCACTCGCCATCGAAGGGCGCCTCGCCGATGTAGTGGCTGAAGAAGCTGGGCACGCTGTCCGGCTTCACCTGCAGCTCACCCTCGACCACGCGGGTCTCGATTCCGGGCAGCGGCCGTCCCATCGAACCGTCGTGGGCCGGGTCGTCCTCGTCGGGGCGGATCCCGGTGACCGCACCGGTCTCGGTCTGTCCATAGCCGTCGCCGATCCCGGTCCCCACGCGCTCGCGGAAGACACGGATCACCTCCGGATTGAGCGGCTCGCCCGCCGAGATCATCCGGCGCAGGGAGGGGATCGGCCGCAGCTCGGCCCGCTTGGCGAGGATCCGGTACTCCGTCGGCGCCTGGCAGAGGACGTTGACCCCCTCGCGCTCGATCAGGCCGAGGCGCTCGGCCGGGTCGAAGCGGGCGTCGTGGATCAGGGCGGCGGCGCCGCCGAGCCAGGGCGCGATGAAGGCGTTGCGGGTCGACTTCGACCAGCCAGGTGCGGCGGTGCACCAGGCGAGCTCGCCCGGGCGCGCGCCGACCCAATGCTCGGCCTGGAGGCCCTGCCCGAGCAGGTAGCGCTGCGGGTAGACGACGCCCTTCGGATCGCCCGTGGTGCCTGATGTGAAGATGATCACGGCGGGGTCGTCGAGATCGAGATCCTCGATGCCGGTGGGTGCCTCCTGGGGTTCGTCCTCATCCAGGGCGTCGACGACCTCGGCGAGGGTCATCGCCGCCACGTCGTCGGGTAGCTCCCCCAGCAGGTCCTCCTGCCCGATGCAGAGCTTCGGGCCCGCAGCGTCGATCCGCACCTGCAGGTCCTTGCGGCGGAGTTGCGGATTGCATGGCATCGCCACAGCACCCATTCGGAAGCAGGCGAGCATCGCCAGCACCCACTCGATTCGGCTCCCGACGAGCGTCATCACGGCGTCCCCGCGGTCGGCTCCTCGAGCGGCCATCGCGCCGGAGAGCCCGGCGCTGCGAGCGATCAGCTCGCCGAAATGCCACTCGCGCCGGTTGCGCTCGGCGTCGATCGCGACGATCGCCAGGCGGGAGGCCGGGTAGCGCTCCATCACGTCCTCGATGAAGTTCACCGGGCCAAGTCTGCCGCAGTGCCGGGTTGACTTCGCTCCACGGGCTGCATAGGGTCGCTCCATTGCTCGACTTAATAAGCCTCTGCGCCCAAGAGCTCATTCGGAGGAAGCGGTTGGACCGCAGGCGGCAAGGAAATGGGCAGGCCTCGTAGAGGCCGGCGAGTTGGAGGACTTCGTGAGCCCGGGGCCGAAGCTCGAGGTGGCGCTCGAGCGCCTGGCGGACGATCCACCGCCCGTTTGAGCGAGGGGGTCGGGACTTGGGATCGAGCAAGCCTGCCTCCACGACCGCCGGCATCCGGGTCCTGATCGTCGACGATCACGCCCTTTTCCGGCGGGGGCTCCGTGAGCACTTGGAGGCGAGCGACCTCGATGTCGTCGGGGAGACCGAGGACGCCGCCGGCGCGGTCGCCCTCTTCGCGGAGACCGAGCCGGAGGTGACCCTGATGGACCTCCATCTGCCGGGAGACTCCAGCATCGACACGATCAGAGGGATGCGGCTCGCGGCCCCGGACGCTCGCATTCTGATCATGACCGTCTCAACCGAGGAAGAGGAAGTCATGGAGGCGATCGTCGCGGGCGCTTGCGGTTACCTGCTGAAGGACTCCGACGGCGATCAGATCGTGGCTGCGATCGGCACCGCCGCCGCCGGCGAGAGCCCGCTCTCCCCCCGGATCGCCTCGGCCTTGATCGATCGACTGCGGAAGCACGAACCACCGCCGGCCTCCAGCACCGGTGACCGCCCCACGCTGACGAGGCGGGAGCGTGAGGTACTGAGCCTGATCGTCGAAGGCAAGGACAACAATGAAATTGCGGCGGAGCTGGTGGTCAGCCCGGAGACGGTCAAGACCCATGTCTCCACCGTCCTGGAGAAGCTGGACGCCGACAACCGCCTCCAGGCGGCCGTCAAGTCCGTCCGCGCCGGGCTCGCCTGAGCCACCCTGCAGCACTGCTCAGGACTTGCGTTCCGACTCCTCGAGCCGGTCACGCAGCGCTCGCACATCGGCCGTCAGCTCGAACAGCCGCAGTCGCTCGGCTTCGAGCGCCCGCATGGCGCTCTCGGTCCGCAGCCGGTCGGCTTGGAGGCGCAGGGCCTCGCCCGCGCAGCGCGTCAGCAGCTCCTCGATCTCGTCGACGCTCCGCTTGCCAGGGTCCAGCAGAGCGCTCATCACTTCTTGCTCGAGAGCAGCGTCGACCGTGGGTTCGCGTGATTCGGATTTGGTCTTGTCTCCACCCATGAACGTCTCGCCCGTGACTTGGGAAGCACCTCGCCGCGGCCGCGTGAAGGATCAGCCGGGTCACTGAATATTACGTTCACCTCGGGACGATTCTTCCGGGACCGTCAAGACTTCGGGAGTTTGTGAAAACCGCGTAACCGAAAGCCCGGAAAATGGGTGTTCATTGGTCTGAACGAAAAGATGGCGCACCCGAGCCATTCACAGCACCGCCGCCGGAGAGGAAGCTAGCCCGCATGGGAACGGACCTAGGTGGGGTCGTGCAGCGCGTCAGTCGGGATGCGGAGGAGGGCGGTAGCAATCTCGAGCGGCGAGCGATCGCTGCGGCGAAGGCGGGTGACTGGGACGGGCTGTCCTATCTCTACTCCCGCTACGCGGATGATGTGGGTAGGTTCGTCCAAAGCATCGTTCACGACCAGTATGAGGCCGAGGACATCACCCAAGATGTCTTCGCCAAGCTGTTGCGGGCGATTCAGAAGTACGAAGAGCGGGAGGTCCCGTTCGCTGCGTGGATCATGCGGGTTGCACGCAACGCGGCGCTGGATCATTTGCGCTCGAGGCGGCAGATCCCGGTCGACGAAGTGTGGATCAGCGATGACGGCCACGAGCAGACGTCCTTTGAGTACACCAACGCGCTCAAGGCTGCGCTCGCCGACCTGCCCGAATCGCAGCGCCGGGTGCTCGTCCTGAGACATATCGGCGGGCTCTCGCCGAACGAGATCGCCGAGCGGCTGGGGAAGACCGAAGCGTCGATCCAGGGACTGCACCATCGCGGGCGCGCGGCGCTCAAAGTCTCGCTGCGGGAACTCGGAGTGGCCCCCGTGACCGCCTCCGGGCGGGCAGCGTAGGTCCAGAGCTCTCGAGCAACCGACGAGCTTCGCTACCGGCGGCCAGCGTCTCGGATGATCCGCGCGGCCACTCGGCCGGCGTCGAGGTCGGCGAGGTAGAAGATGGCGGCGTGCTCCACGAGACGCTCGACCCCGAGATCCTGCCGCTCGGCTTCCTGCTCGAGTCGTCGCCGGCTTTCGGCATTCAGCTCGAGCACCATCGTGCGGGTCTCGCGCTCTGTCACCGGCTTGCCGAATCGAGGCGCCCGTGTCGCCGTCCGTCCAGCGGCCAGCTCAGACTCGTAGTACGTGCAGGCCAGCGCCACCAGCCGATCGAGCCCCAACCCAACTGCGCGCGCGTGGTCCTCGAGCGCACTCCAACCGAACGCGTCCAAGGTGAGGGAGATCTCCCACCTCACGGTCATACCCAGCCTGTGGCGATCATCGACCAGCACTGGGACGACCGCTCGAGTGTGATGTCAGGACTCGTTGTGCCACTCCATCCAAAAAACGCTGGCCGCTACCGGCTTTTCGCGCCCGTGCCGCGCAGTTGCTACGAAACTGGGACCGGGAGGATCTCATCCGATAGAAAACTCGCACACAGGGCGGACGGTGAACCGACATTGGCGGTCGGCCGCGCGACGCGAGGTCGAGCTTTGACGGGAGTGTCTCTAGCGGCCAGCGGCGAAGGCCGGCGCGACCCTGCCGATCCCGAGTCCGCTCCCTCGCTCGGGATCGAGGATGACGGCGGCCGCTTCGCTGCGTGAGGAGACACCGAGCTTGGCGAAGGCCGACGACAGATGGCTCTTGACGGTGCTCTCGGCCAGGAACAGCTCGGTCGCGATCTGCGAATTGGTCAGCCCCGCGGCCACCAACATCAGAGCCTGCTTCTCGCGGGTGGTCAACGCTCGCGCCCGAAGCGCCCGACGCTGTTCGTTGGGCGCCGACACCTGCCCCGCGCAGACGGTCTCGACGACGGCGCCCAGGGCCTCCTCGACTCCCTCCTGGAGAACGATCCCATCGACACCGAGTTCGAGTGCGCGGCGCACGTCGGCGACCACCGCCCGGCGGCAGACCAGGACCGCAGGGAGCTCCTCGAGCCTCGAGCGAACGAGGCGCAGGATGTCCACGGTCGCTCGGTCTGGGCGGTCCGCGGCGATCACGACACACGCGGGCACGTTGCCGATGCAGGAGGCGAGTAGCCCCTCGCCGCTAGCGGATCGGGCCAAAACGGTATGGCCGGCCGCCTCCAGCACCGCCGCGACCTGTTCGCCAAAAGCTGGATCGCTCGCACAGAGCGCTGCCGGCAACCCATGGCTTCGCGTCTCTTCTGAGGCCATTCGACTCAGGAACGCGCGGTGGGGAGCCGGACTTTCGCGGCCGGCCTCGACCGCGAGTTTTCCGATCGGCGTCATCGCCGCGCTGCCCTTCGGGCCGCGGCCAGACAGCGCGGGCATCGGCAAATCACCTTGAGCTCCCTCGGGGTTCCCCTTGAAACCTGCTTGCGCCAACGCCTCGCCGTTCGGGGCCGCGCTTCTCCATTTGGCTCGCTCACAGCCCGCGACGCCCCAATACGAACGGCACCGTGCGCAGCAGGGTCTTCACGTCAAGCCAAAGCGACCAGTTGGCGCCGTAGAGATAGTCGATCTTGACCATCTCGTTGAGCGGGATTCGAGCCGAGCCGAAAACCTGCCATGGACCCGTCATCCCTGGTGGGAGCTCGAGGCGCGAACGCCGCCAGCCCTCGATCCTGTCGTCCTCGTCGAGCACCAGCGGCCGCGGGCCGACCAGGGACATGTCGCCGCTCAGCACGTTGAACAACTGGGGCAGCTCATCGAGCGAGATTGCGCGTAGGCGACTGCCGACCCGGGTGATTCGCGGGTCGTCCTTGATCTTGAAGAGGCCGCCATCTGCCTCATTGCGCGCTGCGAGGGCGGACTTCTGAGCATCAGCCCCGTCCACCATGGTGCGGAACTTGAGCATCTCGAAGGAGACGCCGTGCCGGCCCATGCGCCGCTGCCGGAAGAGCACGGGCCCGCGGGAGTCGAGTTTGATCGCGATGGCGATCGCTGCCAGAAGCGGGGCGAGCGCGAGCAGGGCGAGACCGGCGCCGACAAAGTCGAACGAGCGCTTGACGGCCCCCGAAGAGCGGCTGAGGCCGAAGCGACGCATCCCGAGCAAGGTGATCCCGTCCACGTCGTCCAGTTCGACCGACGAGCCCACGACCTCGGGTAGCCGCGGCAGCACGCTCACTCTCAGCCCCATCGATTTCAGGCTCCGAGTCGTGTTCAAGAGGTCATCGGAGATCTCGCCACGCGGCGCGATGATCGCTCGCTCGATCTGCTCCGCCGTGAGCAAGCGCTCCAGGCTGCCGTTGAGGCCCGAATGACCGTTCGAGCCGTTGCCGTTCGAGCCGTTGTCGAGCCGCTGAGGCTGGAGCGGGGCTCCGGCGCCATCGGCGCTCGCGCGACAATCCGCGCCTTCACCCCCGGCATCTCATCGAACCGGCGCGTGATCCACTTCGCCGTGTCGGCGTCGCCCAACACCAGGCATCGCTCCTCGCCGGACAAACCCCCGGCCAGGTGCCGTGCCAGGGCGCGAATCGTGACCATGCTCGCGAACAGCAGCGCCCAGACCCCAACGGCCTGGTCACGGCCGAATTGGCCATCGACGATCAGGTCCCCAGCCAGCCAGATCAAGAGCGCGTAGAGCGTCGCAACCCAGAACAGGGCCGGGACCTCGTCGAGTGTCGTCTTCTTGATCAGGTGCTCATCGCGGTCGTACAGTCCCGTGACCTTTCCGACCACGAGCACCAACGGAAGCGCGAGCATGGCAAGGGGATTGAGGGCGTCGTTTCCCAGGATCGGCACACCGATCAGGACGGCGATCGCCGCCGAAGCGACGTCCGCGAAAGCGAGGCTACGGCGGTAGATCCCATCCCGCCGATAGGTCGCCTCGCGCAAACGGCCCTCGGGGATCTCGTCTTGAGTGCCCTGGTCGCGCGGCGCGAACCTGCGGGTCCGGAAGTGGGGCAGGGACGGGAAGGACCTCACCGGATCGCTCAGTTCCGTCGGAGCGCGTATATCCGCCTCCGCAATACCGAGATCCAGCTCTATTTCCTGTTCGGCCATCGTCGCTCACTCCGACAAACGACTGTCGTCGGCGTTGCCGGACGCGCCCGAACCACAGATCCAACGTAATTGGAACCGATCCTCCAACCGCCCGGGTGCGCGGGAGAATCGCGGCCCGCGCGACGTTGGTGCCAGAGAGCGCTTCATGCAAGTCGAGCTTCGAGATCAGATCGACACGCGGTCGGCCCCGACCGCCCTGCCAAGCTGCCGGTTCTGCTCGGCGCCCCTGCGCCACACGTTCGTCGACCTCGGCATGTCGCCGCTTTGCGAGAGCTACGTTCTTCCGGAGGGCCTCGGGGCGATGGAGCCCTTCTATCCGCTGCACGTTCGCGTCTGCGAGCAGTGCCTGCTGGTACAGCTCGAGGAGCTGGTGGCGCCGGCGGAGATCTTCACGGAGTACGCGTACTTCTCCTCCTATTCGGATTCCTGGGTTGCCCACGCTCGCGATTACGTGGAGTCGGTGGTCGAGCGCTTCGGGCTGGGCGCGGACAGCCAGGTGGTGGAGCTGGCCAGCAACGACGGCTACCTGCTGCAACATCTTGTCGAGCGGGGCATACCGGCGCTCGGGGTCGAGCCCGCAGCGAACGTCGCCCAAGCCGCCCGGGAGCGGGGGATCGAGACCGTGGTCGAGTTCTTTGGCCGGGAGCTCGCGTCCCGCCTCGTGGCCGAGGGTCGCCAGGCGGACCTGCTGGTGGCGAACAACGTCTTCGCCCACGTCCCCGACCTCAACGATTTCACCGCCGGCATGCAGCGATTGCTGGCGCCGCAAGGCGTGATCACGATCGAGTTCCCTCATCTGGCGCGGCTGATCGAAGGGAACCAGTTCGACACCATTTACCACGAGCATTTCTCCTACTTCTCTTTTCTCACCGCACAGACCGTGCTTGGGGCTCACGGCCTCGAGGTTTTCGACGTCGACGAACTCCCCACGCACGGCGGCTCGCTGCGGGTGTACGCACAGCGGAGCGGAGGCGCCGGCCATTCGGTCAGCACCCGGGTGACGGAGCTGGCCGAACGCGAGCGGCAGCTCGACCTCGACCGGCTCGAGGGGTACAGCGGGTTCGCGCCGCGAGTGACCGAGACCAAGTGGAACCTGGTCGAGTTCCTGATCGATTGCCGCCGTGATGGCAAACGCGTCGCCGGCTATGGAGCTCCCGGGAAGGGGAACACGCTGCTCAACTACTGCGGTATCCGCACCGACCTGCTCGAGTTCACGGTCGACCGCAATCCGTACAAGCAGGGGCAGTTCCTGCCCGGCACTCGGATCCCGATCCACCATCCCGAGGCACTGGAGCAGGCCCGTCCGGATTTCATCCTGATCCTTCCCTGGAACCTGAGCGATGAGATCGTTGCTCAGCTCTCGCACGCTCGCGACTGGGGTGCGCAGTTCGTGGTCCCGATCCCGGAGGTGAAGGTCATATGAAGGTGGTGATCTTCTGCGGCGGCCAGGGACTGCGGATGCGAGAGGCATCCGAGGTCGTGCCCAAGCCGATGGTTCCGATCGGCCCTCGACCGGTCCTCTGGCACGTGATGAAGTACTACGCCCACTTCGGCTTCACCGACTTCGTGCTCTGTCTCGGCTACAAGGCCGAGGCGATCAAGCAGTTCTTCCTCACCTACAACGAGGCGATGGCGAACGACTTCGTGCTGTCCAACGGCGGCGCGGACGTCCACCTTCTGAAGACCGACATCCACGACTGGAACATCACCTTTGTGGACACCGGCCTGCGGGCGCCGATCGGCGAGCGCCTGCGCGCCGTGCGCCACCTGCTGGCCGACGACGAGCTCTTCCTCGCCAACTATGGCGACACGCTGACCGACGCCAACCTGCCCGCGATGATCGCCCGCGCCAGGGATGAACAGGCGACGGCCAGCTTCCTCGCGGTGCGCCCCAACTACAGCTTCCACGTGGTCTCGATGGCCGATGATGGTCATGTCAGGGCGATGCGGGACGTGATGGGCTCGGACCTCTGGATCAACGGCGGCTACTTCATCCTGCGCCGAGAGTTTCTCGACCAGCTACGTCCCGGTGAGGACCTCGTGGAAGAGCCGCTGCAGCGCCTGCTGCAGTCGGGAAAGGTGCTCGCACAGCGGCACGAGGGGTTCTGGGCCCCGATGGACACGCTGAAGGACAAGCAGTGGCTCGAGACGCTGCACGAAAGCGGTGACGCTCCCTGGCAGGTCTGGGACCCGGATCGCAACCTGCAGCGCGACCTCGAGTACGCGGCGTCTGGATGATGCTGCCACTGCTCTTCGGCGGGCAGAACGGTTCCTCTACCCGCGCGCTCGCAATCGGGGCCCATCCGGACGACATCGAGATCGGCTGCGCCGGCACGCTCCTGAAGCTGATCGAAAGCTCGGCGGTCTCCGAGATCCTCTGGGTGGTCCTGAGCGGTGAGGAAGCGCGCGCCGAGGAGGCAAGACGAAGCGCTGAGGCACTGCTCGACGGCGTCCCGGAGAGCGAGGTCAGGATCTGCGACTTCCCGGACGGCTTCTTCCCCTACGAGGGCAAGAGGGTGAAGGACTTCTTCGAAGATCTGAAGAGGGAGTTCTTGCCGGATGTCGTCTTCACGCATCAGCGCGACGACCTCCACCAGGACCACCGAGTCACCTGCGAGCTGACCTGGAACACCTTCCGCGACCACCTGATCCTCGAGTACGAGGTGCCGAAGTACGACGGCGACATGAGCGCGCCCAACGCGTTCGTCCCCCTCTCCGAGCGCCTCTCGCAGCGCAAGATCGAGCACCTGATGGACCACTTCGCCTCCCAGCGCTCCAAGCACTGGTTTCAGGAGGACCTGTTCTCGAGCCTGCTGCGTCTGCGAGGGATGGAGTGCAACTCGCCGAGCTCCCATGCGGAGGCGTTCTTCTGCCGCAAGGCAGTGCTGGCATGACCGTGCTCTCCGCCGGCCGGCCGGAGGCGCTCGTAACGGGTGCGAGCAGCGGCATCGGCGCGGCCACCTGCCGAATGCTCCGCGAGCAGGGCTGGTACGTGGCGGGTGTAGCGCGCCGGCCGAGCCCCGAGGCGAGCGTCTCACTGCAGCTGGACGTCACGTCGTTTGGCCGGCTGGCTGCGGCGCTTCGCGTCGTGCCGGAACTTCGCCTGCTCGTGCACTGCGCCGCCACGATTCAGCCCGTGGGATCGCTGCTCGACAGCGATCCGGTCGAGTGGCGGCGAGCCGTCGAGGTCAACCTGATCGGAACCTACAACGTCCTGCGGGCCGGTCTAACCGGCGGGCTGGCGTCCAGGGGAGGTCTCGCGATCCACATCACTACCGGCGCAGCGAGCAATGCCAAGCCCCACTGGAGTGCCTACGCGGCCTCGAAGGCGGGCGCCGAGCATCTTGTCCGCTCCGCCGCCGCCGATCTCGGCGACAACGGCTGCGCCGTCTGCGCGCTCGATCCGGGGATCACCGAGACAGCCATGCAGGAGAGAGTCCGCGCGCTCGACTTCCCCGGTCGCCAGCGCTTCGACAGGGTCCATCGGGCGGGAGAGAGCCGCATTCCCGATGAGATCGCCGCCGCCGTGTGCGAGCTCTCGGGCCGGGATCCCCGGGACCTGAACGGGAAGACCTTCCGGGTGGGTGCCCTGTGATCGGCCCCGGGACGAGCGACGGCGGGCGCATGGCGCACGAGCTCGCGCAGCGGCTTTTCCCGCTCTGCCGGAGCCTCACCGGAAGCGGCGTACGGGCCACCTTCGACCTGCTGGAGGAGCAGATCCCGATTCGGCGCACCGAGATCCAAAGCGGCACCAAGGTGTTCGACTGGACCGTGCCCGACGAATGGAACATCAGGGACGCCTACATCGCGGCCGAGGACGGCACCAGGGTCGTCGACTTCCGCCGTTCGTCGCTTCACGTAGTCTCCTACAGCGAGCCCGTGCGGACGAGGTTGCCGCTCGAGGAGCTGCGTGAACACCTGCATACGCTCCCCGACCAGCCCGACCTGATTCCCTATCGCACCTCCTATTACGAGCGCACCTGGGGTTTCTGTCTCTCCCATCGACAGCTGCTCGATCTCGAGCCGGGCGAGTACGAGGTCGTCATCGACTCGAGTCTCGAACCCGGACACCTCTCGTTCGCTGAGTGTGAGATCGACGGTGAGGGAGAGGGAGAGGTGCTCATCTCGACCTACGTCTGCCACCCCTCGCTCGCCAACGACAACCTCTCCGGGATCGTGGTCGCCACCATGCTCGCCAGGGAGCTCCTGGGGCGTCGTCTTCGGCACTCCTATCGCTTCCTGTTCGCTCCCGGGACGATCGGGCCGCTCGCTTGGCTGCACCAGAACCGCGATCGGCTCGACCGGGTCGTCCATGGACTGACGCTGGCCTGCATCGGCGACGGCGGTCCCCTTACCTATAAGCGCAGCCGGCGCGGCGATGCCGAGATCGACCAGGCGGTGGAGACGGTCTTGCGGGACTCCGGCGCGCCGCATCGGGTGCTCCCCTGGGAGCCGTGGGGCGGGGACGAGCGCCAGTTCGGCTCGCCGGGATTCGAGCTGCCAGTTGGCTCGCTGACGCGAACGCCCCACGGAGAGTTCGACGGCTATCACACGTCCGCCGACGACCTGGGCCGAATCCGGCCAGAATCGCTCTCGGGGGCGATCAACGCCTGTCTCGCAATCGTCGAAGCGCTCGAGACGAACCGCACCTGCACGAACCTGAGCCCGTTCGGGGAGCCGCAGCTCGGGCGCCGCGGCCTGTATCGGTCCGCCGGCGGGGCAGTGGCCACTCCTGACGACGAACGGGCTCTGCTCTGGGTGCTCAACCAGAGCGACGGCGCCTCCAGCCTGCTCGACATCGCAGCTCGTTCCGGATTGACCTACGGGACCGTCGAGCGAGCTGCGGAACGGCTTGAGCGGGCCGAGCTGCTCGCGATCGGCTCGGAGCGTGCCGGCGCCCACCGCCCGGTCCGAGCTGTTGCGGGTGGAAGGCCGGAGCGCTCCCAACCGTTTGATAGCTGAGGCAATCAACCCAGATGGACGCACGAGAACGGCATCGAGTTGACTTTTCGCGGGCGTCAAACCAGCGGTCACGCGGGATACATGCGCAAGGCTGGTTGCGCTCCCCGGACGTTCGCGCTTTCAGCCGGCCGGTCCGACGTTGAAGCCGGGAGACATAGTCGAGGACCGCGCGGCGGCCGAGATCATGGCCACGCTGGACTAGGACGGGTCGCTTCCCGGCGCTGTCCATGTCCTTAGGTGCTGCGCTAGACGGGCAAGCGGTTCACCGTCTTGCGCCTCCGTGATGGTTTGGTGGCCGCGGCCTCTCCGGCCCCTGACTCCGCGCTTCCAAACTTCGGTCCCCCTTGAAGCGTGCGTTCGGGACGCCGATCTCCACGGTCCTGCCACACAAGGGGTCGGCCGCTGTGCGGGCGGGACGTGGCTGGAACATCCTTAACAGCAAGGGCGCACCAGCAGCGACAGCGCTCCAGGCCGCTGACGAAGCCCAGCACATACGCATGGCCGCCGTCGGCCTCGCGGCGACCAGGATCGAGTCGTCTGGCTCGACGGACTCCGCGGCGCGGCAGCGATGTTCGTCGTCCTTCACCATGCGTGGCTGGCGACCTGGCCAGACTTTCCGCATAACGGCGGGCCGTGGTGGCTGGGATGGCTGCTGTATGGGCACCTCGCTGTCGCCGTCTTCATTGTCGTCTCCGGCTTCTCGCTTGCGCTCGCGCCGATGCGTGACAACGGACAGCTGCGAGGGGGCGTTTCCCGCTTCGTCCGCCGGCGAGCCTGGCGGATCTTGCCAGCGTATTGGGCCGCGCTGATCATCTCGACGCTGATCACCGCTTACCTGCTGCGCCCTGATCTCGGGACGATAGAGGTCTCGAAGGCGCTGGCCGTCCATGGCCTTCTCCTGCAGGACGTCGTTGGCAGCCAGACGCCCAACGGCGCGTTCTGGTCCATTGCAGTCGAGTGGCAGATCTACTTCGTCTTCCCGCTCATCTTGTGGGTAGGAATAAAGTGGAGCCTCAAGGCTGCGGTCACATTGACGATCGTGGCGGTTCTGATCGCTCACATCGTCGCGGGGATCGGCACACCCTTCAACAAGCTCGACGAGCTTACGCCCCAGTTCCTTGCGCTCTTCGCGCTCGGTGTCCTCGCCGTCAGGCTCGGCACTGCCGGAGAGAACGCCAAGCTGTCGCGCTGGCTAGGCGCACTCGGCCTGGCCGCCCTCCTAGCTGTCGTCGCCAGCGCGATTCTCCACGGCTCCGAATGGATGGTCGCCCACTTCTTCTACGTGGACCTCGTCTTCGGTCTCTTCGCGCGTGCGCGATCTATCTGCTTTTCACAGGTGGGGTCGGTGCGGCCCGCCGCCCGCTGACCTCCCGCAAGATGTTGCGCCTGGGACTCTTCTCGTACAGCATTTACCTGCTGCACGGTCCAATCCTCGTGTGCTCAACCAGTACCTGATCGACCCCCTTGGCATCCCCGCGCTGGCAAAGTTCGGCTTGCTGCTGGTGGTCGGGTTGCCGCTGGTGCTGGTGCTTTGTTACGGATTCCATCTGCTCTTCGAAGCACCCTTCCTCCGGCATCGCGGCGTGCGCGCTCTCCGAGAGATCCCAGGCATCCAGATGATCCTGCCGCGCCGGGGTGGGCCCACGGTCCCTCCTCCGGAGGTTGCCACGGCACGCGGGCATGGAGGCAACTAGGGCGTTCGCAGCGAAGGGCGTCGGCATCGCCGTCACTGAGGTTTGTGCATCGAGCTCACGAGCGCGACGTCCTGTTGCCGCGTTCCACGTTGATGACTGAGGTCGGGACGGGGGAGACCGACTCGAGCCTCGATAGGGGCGTACGGAGCGAACGGAGCCGAAACCGAGGCGCTTGCGGGCGCTCAGGTCCACGATCGGCTTTTGAGACGACTCAGGCAGCCGTCAGCACCAGGACCCAGTCCGGGTCCCCGCCGCCGTTCTCCCCGGGAGGCGAGAACCTACGGGTGCCGGCGTTGCCGAACGGTGAGCCCAGGACGCGCCGGTAGGTCCCGTTGGTGGGGTCGTACCAGCGGGCCCGGACGCGCGCCGCGAGCTTGCTCATGTCCACACCGATTGTCTGCCCTTCGGGAACGTATGCCATGACCAGCCTGCCGTCGGGGGTACGCGCGGCCGTTACGTAGTTGCTGTCCTGGACGCTGCCGGTTGCCGAGTACGAGCCGTACCCCGAGACGACCACGAGATGGTCGTCATCGGGCACCAGGTCGAACCAGCGACGCCGCGCGAAGAGGTTGGTCGCGTAAGTCATTTGCCGCGAGCCCAAGGTGTCGAGGCGCCCCTGCCACCCCTTCAGGAACTGCCATGTGTACTTGTTTCCGTAGAACTGCCCAGCGGCCCCGCTCAACAGGGTCCAGTACTCCTGGCGCCGCAGCGTCCTTGGTCCCCTGTAGTCGTGCTCACCCTCGTAGTTCGCCTCGACCATGAAGACGGGCAGGAAATCCTCACGGCGATACTCCTTCAATACGCGTGCGTAGGTCGGAAAATAGGTGTAGGCGGCATCGAGTGAGATCAGGCCCTTCCAATTGGTGTCGTCCAGGGAGCCGCTGTCGAGAAGTTCAACTCGGCGGTCTGCAGATGATTTGGATCGGTGGCTTTGATGCCGCGCGCGACCGCGAGGGCGAGCGCATCGTCGGATGGAGTCCGCCAGGTTTGGAAATCGTTGCCGCTCATCCAGACGATGTTGGGGAACTTCCTGTAGCGCAATCCGAGGTACCGACCAAAGGCGTACGCCTTCGCCAACCCATTGTCGCGCAGGACGCTCAGCCAGCCCCCTGTCTCGATCGGATCGAGGAACACGGCCATCCCCTGCCTGGCCGCGAGGCGAATCATCGCGTCGGCGCGGGCGAAGTAAGCCTCGTTCGGTGTCGAGAGATCATCCTCCCGTCTGAACGGACGGATCCCGTCATACGTGCTGCCGTCCGGCCGACCGCCCGTGTAGCTCTTACAGAGAAGGTTTACCCACACAGTGTTGAAGCCCGCGGCCTTGCGGTCGACCAGGAAGTTTTTGGCCTGCTTGACGGAGACGTTGACGAACAGGGCCTGCGGAGAATCGCCGACGATCAAGAATGGGTGCTTGCGGTGATCGACCAGGTACCGGCGGTTGGGGGAGATCGCGAGAGGAAAGGTCGCATCGTGCGCCGCGGTCGATCTGACGGGCGGGGCCGTCTCTACGCCGGCGGGATTTGGGGCGGCGCCACATCCGGCGACCACAAGGATCCCACCCGCGCCCGCCAGCGCGAAGGTAGCTCGCGTCCGCAGCCTCATGACCCTCCGATCAACGACCGAGATCGGCACTCGTTCGGACAGAGCCATCACCCAGCAGCTCCCATCAAGTCGGAGCTCTTGCCTCCGGTGAATGAGGAAAACGGACGATTGGCGGTATCCCGGGCTATTTCGCGCCCTAGCCGGGCGCTGCGGGCGTGTACAGCCGTGCGCTTGGACATTCGACAGGTCGCCGGAGTTTACGTTGGGCTTGGCCAGATCCCGCCTATCTAACGATGCGGCGTGCGGCGGACTTCCACGGTCGCATCCCCGGCTCGCCGTGCTTTCGTCGCCTCGCACTTCCGGTCTAGCGCTGTGAATGCACGGTCGTACGCTGAAGCAGATCTCAGCCTCACGGGTCGTGGCCGTTCGACTCCTCTCAGCCGCATCACCGTCCGTGTCAAGGGTAGGTACGAGGGCAGCGACAGCGATACGCTGCAAGCGCTGAGTGGGACAGCACGGAGGCATAGGCGGCATCCCGGACCAGTTGCAAGCTGTCCTGCCGCAGCTGGTCGTGAACGCGGCTCAATCGGCCGGCCGGTTCAACTCCGGCTTCGCAAGCCGCCAAACGGATCGGCTCTGTCTTGCTATTGGTTGGATCAATGAAGGCCCCCAAGGAGCCTCAGGATGCGGTGACGCAGCCGATATCGGCAAGCGATTTGCCGCCCCCGCTGGCAGCCGACGTCGCGGCGTTGATAGCGCGATGAGCCAGCCAGCTGACCTCCCGTCAGGGTCGTCCTTACCTGCTTCAACGAACAGGCGAGGACCTCGTCGAGGGCCGCTGCGGAGGCTGATGCCGACCGGACAGGTGTTCGCGCAGCGGCACGAGGATTCTGGGCCCGATGACACGCTGACGGACCAGCAGTGGCTGGGGACCCTGCACAAGGACGGCAGCGCTCCATGTCAGGTCTGGGATCCCCCACCGCGTCGCGGGTCGCGAGCTCGCGCACGAGCGCCATTGCTTTGGCACTGAACCAGAGTGATGGCCGCTCCAGCTTGATCGAGATCGCACGCCGCTCCGGGTCGCCAGCTTCGCTCGAGTTCGTCGAAGCAACTCCGCTCGTCCAGCCGCTTCGGCGGCCCGGCCGACCACTTCGTATGTCGCACGCGCCGAAGCAGCCGATCAGGACCGGAAGACTGGACGCTCCCGATCGTTAGATAAATGAGGCGACCTAGTCATGGGTCGGCTTGCCCCGGGCGAAAGGAACAACAGATGCGGACGATCTATCTGAACGCTTTGCTGGATGACCGTAAGTGCCGCCATCGACTGCACCGGAGCGCGGCTCCGGTGCGCTGGCGACCGCCGTGCCCCTCCGCGACCGTGTCACCTGCGCGTCATAAGGACCAAGGAGTTATCCGAACGTGGGCGATCGGAGGTTGAAGCCGGGAGACGTCGTGGAGGTGCGAGCGCCCGCTGAGATCCTGGCGACGCTGGACAGTGAGGCATCGATTGAGTCGATGCCGTTCATGCCCGAAATGCTGCAGTACGCGGGCAAGCGGTTCACCGTCACGCGTCGCGTCGAGAAGATCTGCGACACGGTGAGCGGTGGCCCCGCAAGGAGCCTCAGGATGCGTGACACGGTTCTGCTCGATGACCTGCGCTGCGACGGCTCGGCTCACGGAGGCTGCCAGGCCGGGTGCCGGCTCTACTGGAAGGAAGAGTGGCTTCGTTCCGTCGATCTCAGCAACGAGTGCGAGGCTCGCGACGGAGATGCTCTCGCCGAACTCGAACAGCTCGTGCGCGACGCGACGGTTGCAGTGCCTGGCGACAACGGTGCTCCCGTGGAGTCGTACCGATGCCAGGCAACCGAGGCCATGCGCGCGACCGAGCCCTTGAGCAGCCGCGACATACGACAGTACCTACGGGAGCTCACCTCCGGGAACGTAGGGTTTCTACGGCTCCTTCGCGTAGCCCTGCGCGCCATCAGCACCGCGGTCCGGCACCGGCTCCGGCTTGGGGGTTACCGGCCACTGCGGTACGACGGTGTTCGCGCTCAGACGCCGGGTGAGCTCGATCTGCAGTCCGGCGACACGGTGGAGGTGCGGTCACCCGAGGAGATTGCACCGACCATCGATGAGAACGGACGGACCCGTGGATTGTGGTTCGACTGGGAGATGGTCCCGTACTGTGGGGGCCGCTACCGGGTCAAGGACCGCGTGGAGCGAATCATCGACGAGCGCACCGGTCAGATGATCGAGATAGCGAGTGATTGCCTGATACTGGACGGCGTCGTATGCAGCGGAGAGTGCAGCGCCGGGCGCTGGTTCTGTCCACGGGAGATCTACCCCTATTGGCGAGAAGCGTGGCTCCGCAGAGTGGAGGATGCCGATCCTCTGCCCTCCAGCGGGTCGGCTGCCGAAAGCACCCAGCCATTGGCGCCCTGACCCCATGGTCTTCCGCTTCCGCGATCCATGATCACCAACGCGGCGTCGAGCGGAGCAGACGTCGATGTCACCGTCGGCATCCCCACCTACAACAGGTCGCGGCTGCTGGAAAGGTCCATCGCGAGCGTTTTGCGCCAGAGCTACCACCGTTTCACCTTGGTGGTGTCCGACAACGCATCGGACGATGACACCGCCGCCGTCGTGTCCTCCTTTCGTGATCCGAGGGTCGTCTATCGCCCGCTTAAGCACAACATCGGCAGGGCCGCGAATACCAACCGATTGATCGAGCTTGCCGAGACTGAGTTCATGGTGCTGCTCGGAGACGATGATCAGCTTCATCCTGAGCATCTTTCCCATACGGTCGAGGTGCTCAACCGTTGGCCGACTGTAGGCGTGGCCCACACCGGGTGCGTGATCGTCGACATCCATGCCAACACGTTGGTCCCGCACCACCGTCTTGTCGACACGCAAGATCCGATCGCGGTCGAATCCGGAGTGCAGTTCCTCGAGCGGAGCATGAAGTCCGGGTGGACGGTGTGTTTCCCTTCGGCCACCTTCCGCAGGGAGGCTCTGGTCGGCGGAGGAGGGCTGCGCCCGGAAGACGGCACCATCGACGATATTCCGCTCCTGATGCGCATCGCGACCGAGTGGGACTTCGCCTATCTCAATCTGCCCTTGGCCATCATCACGGCTCACGTGGAGGCTTCGTCGGCTTCGCTCGGCTCGTTCACGGCCAACGGGTTTCGGGGCTCCCGCTCGTTGCCCGACATGCTCTATGAGCGAAGGCGGAGGTTCCTCGCTGAGGCCGACCTTACTGAGGTCGAGGCAGGACGATTGGCCCGGATCGCCGAGAAAATGTATCGACGCGACGTGCTCGCGTGCCTTTCAATGCGCGCCAATACAGGCGATGGTCAAAGGGCGATCTTCAAGGCGCTCGCCAGGGAGATCCGGCGGGATCGTGGCCTGTGGCTGGATCCGCGGACCGGGCGCTTCGTCATGGGCCAGCTCGGGGGTCGCCGAGTCCGCGACGGCGTGCGACGACTGCGATCCGCAACAGCGCACCGTGGATAGGCACGCGCACTGCCGCGATCAGTTTGGTCGCAGTGCTGGTCCGAGTCCACGAACCATCGCGAGAAGCTGGCGCGCGGTAGTTGGCGCGATCAGGAACAGAACGGATACGTAGACGACGGCCCCGACAGCAATCGAGAGCGCCACGCGAGGCTCGAGTCCGACGGCCCCCCCCTGCAGAGCCTGGCGCACGAACACGACGGCAATGCCCGCCGTGGCGGAGGAGATCGCGATCTCCCGCAGGCGTCCGAGCACGTGCAGTGGCTTCAACGAAAGCTCACGCGTCGTGAGCAGGAACGATGGGATCTCGCCACAGATCAGCGCAGCGAGACTGTAGGCAACGGCGACGCCCTCGACCCCGTACGCGCTCCCAAACCAGATGCTGGGCGGTAGGGCAATCAGCACACATGCGTTGAGGATCATGCCTATGTGTGGCTTGCCGGCTGCATCCAGGACCGAGCTGTTCCACGTTTGAAGCGCTCGGGACATGAAAAACACAGCCAGAATCTGGACGACACGAACAGCCGGAACCCATTGCGCACCGAAGGCTAGGGGGATCATATCCGGCGCAATCGCGATCAAGAGAACAAGGGCAGGGAGCACCACGCCACCCACCAGCATCAACCCGTTCAACCAGACCTCCGCGATGCGCTCCCGATCGTCACGGATCCGTGCGAACGCTGCATAGATCACCCGTGCCAGCGGAGCTGAGAGCAGTAGTCCGGGAAGGACCACGATCGCCATGGAGAAATTCCAGATCCCGAGCGCGTGAATCCCGACGAGATCTCCGACCAGTACGGCGGCGATGAGCGCCTGGAACGCGAAGAGAACGGCCGCACCGGTGAACGGCATGGCGAACTTAGCGAGAGAGCGGAAGGCGGTCTGCGAGAACTCGAGGGACGGGCGCCAGCGCGCGGCTACGACGAAGAATGCGGACATGGCTGAGGCAAGGACCAGCTGCTGAAGCACAAGAGCCCAGGCTCCAGCGCCGATGGAAGCGGCGGCGACCGCGCAGACCATTGCGATCATCGACGCGGACACGCTGGCGCCCTGGATCACGCCGAAGCTCATCGACCTTGTCAGAAGCGCGTTGCTGGCGGAACCGGCGGCGACGAGGAGCAAGGTCAGCCCACCCGCGATCAGAAGGGGGGCCACCCTGGGCTCGCCGAGAGCCAGCGCGGCGGGGTAGGCGGCCAAAGCAACGAAGCCCGACCCGATCGCCCCCGCTCCAAGGGCGCACCAGCACGCGGTCGACGCCCAGCGCTGGGATGCAGTCCTGGCTTGAACGAGCGCGGTGCCGAACCCGAAATCGCCGAGAGTCATCGAAAATGATGCGAGCGTGATTGCAAGAGCCGCCAGGCCGTAGTCGTCGGGTGTCAGCAGCCGGGCGAGGACGACCACTCCGACGAGCCGGACGGACTGGATCGCGACCTGCGAGCCGATCGCCCAGATGGCGCCGCGCTTGAGCGAGCGCCCGATATCGTGCGGCGCCACGTCTGGCACCGGCTGCGCAACCAGGGCACGCTGACTATCCGGTGGGGACCCGGACTTCAGGCCGATCATCAGGCGCGGAGACCGGGCCACCCTCGGACGTGGCCGGCCCGCTTTGGTATGGGAACCAGCAGCGAGCCGATGTGGCCGTTATGACCGGTGACGAGAACGCGCAAAGAGCCTCCTAGCAACGCAGTGACGTGCCACCGTCCGGTGGCTGAAACAACCTGTGTGAAGAGAACGTTCCGGCCCAGTCGGCTCTTCTGCGGCTGCACCCCTCAGCCGCCCGACGGTGAATCTGAGTGCAGGCTCGTTGTAACGGACGGGCGCCCGGTCACGACAGGGAGCGGGTTACCCGGCGGTCGGCGTTCGTATCTCGATGCTGTGACGGATTGAACGGACGAGTCGGCCTCTGCCGAGGCGACCCCGGAGGCGTCTGAGCGCCTGGGGCGCTGTACACGCAAGTGAGCGCGATAGCGACTCGAGGCGGCCGAGCACACGGGCGTCGGTGGCCGGTTGGGTTTCGATCATGGTTTCGAGCGCTCTCAGAAACCGGTCACCGGCCTCCCTCTGGCTCGGCCATGCACGAGCCGTCTCGAGGGCTCCTGATTGCATCCTGTCCATGAGGTCGCGGTCGTTGAGCAGCTCTTCGAGGTGCTTCCCGGCGGCCACGAAGTCAGGGGCCGGCGCAAGCAATGCATTACGTCCGTGTTGGGCGTACTCCGTTATGGCGGTGCCCGGCCCATCGAACGCCACCACCGTTCCGCCGCAGTGAAACATCTCGAGGGGCGGCAGGCCGAATCCCTCGACCAAGCTGAGCTTGAGCAGAATGTCGCAAGATCGATAGACAGCGGCCGTGTCGGTCGATGGGAGACACGAGAAGACTCGGTCGACGCCCGATACCGGGCCGACGTCGGTAGAGGTGAGAAGCCACGTTTCGTCGGACAACGAGCGTGCCAGTCGGAGGGCGGGAACGACGTTCTTGTGCCACACGCCCAGCGGTCCCTCAACGAGGACACGAACACGGTCGCTTCGGGGCGCAACAGTGTGCCCCTCGGGACGAAATATCGACTTGTCGAGACCATTGGGCACGACGACAAGCGATCGGCCGTATTCAAGGTGGAACTGCTCTCTGAGCCAGTGCGAGACCGTGATGCCGGGAAGCGGAACTCGATAGGCGTCTTGTGCCAGGGCGCGTTGGGGTTCGTTGCGGTGATAAATGCGATCCTCCATGCCTTGGAGGAACCGTGCGTGTCTGCTCGCGCTGAGCTGCGGTAGCAATAGGGTGTCCTGCCACCACGACGCGATCGCTAGGTCGTAGTCCTCATCTGCTGCCTGAGGAGGGAAACGACTCGAGCCCCTTCGATGCCAGGAATGTTTAATTCGGCAGGCATACCTTCGGTCACCGCGATAGTCACCTCGTGACCAGCCGCCGAGGCCGTGCGGGCGTGCGCCAGGATGACGGAGTTACCACCGCCGATACCAAGGTCGGGAATGAGAAAAGCGATCCTCAAGTCGCAAGCCGGCCGTTCCGCGGGTGATCGGGCCAAGCGCAATCTCGCTCGGAGATGATGCGCTCCGCGGTGGGGGGCCACTCGATAGCCAGCGCAGGATCGTCCCAGCGAACACCGCGGGCGGCGTCTGGCACGTAGTGGTGCGACATCTGGTACAGGACCTCGGTGTCGTCCTCGAGGGTCTGGTAGCCCTGCGCGAATCCCTCGGGCACGTAGGCGAGACGCTCGCTATGCGCGCTCAACTCGACGCCGAGCCACTCGTCGCAGGTCGGCGATCCCGGTCGCAAATCCACCATCACAAGGAAGATCGACCCATGCGTGCAGCGCACAAGCTTAATCTCGCGATGAGGCGCCTCCTGGAAGTGCAGGCCGCCAAGGGTGCTAGACGCCGTGGGCTATAGATGGTGCTGCTCTGCACGACGCACAAGGCAGCCCCTGATCGGCGAACTCCCGGTCGCAGAAGGTGCGCGCGAGGAAGCCGCGCTCGTCGCCTTGACGTTCTACGTCGATCAGGAAGGCGCCGTCGAGTCGGGTGGGAGTGAAGATCATCGGGCCGCCGCTTGGAGCCATTGTGCGCGCAGAACACGATCAAGCCGCCCCGACCGGGAGCCGCCATCGGAGCTCATCATCGATCCGACCGGCCTCCTCGTAGCTCGCGGACCCGACCGATTCGCAGGTAACGGCTGCCAGTGAACTGGTCGAAGGTCAAACCGTGGCGCAGGTAGGCGCCGTGGAGCTGCTCGACCCCGCGACTCACCGTCCAGTGTGGCTCGAACTCGGGAAGTACTCGGGCGATCTTCGAGCAGTCCACCCGGTAGGAGCGCTTATCCGGCCCGCCCCCGTCAGCGAAGGAGGCGTGCGCACCGGGAACGATCTCCTCGACGATCTCTGCCACGTCGCGCACCTGGTAGTTCTCGGACGATTGCCCCGATATTGAAGGCCTTGTTGTGGATGACCTCTCGAGGGGCGTCGAGCGCCGCGAGAAATGCGCTGCAGATCTCTCGAATGTGCACCAGCGGCCGCCACGGCGTCCCGTCGCTCTTGATCAGCACCTCTCCGGTCGAGAAATGCGGGTAGCCGACGAGACTATTGACCATCAGATCGGCTCGCAGGCTTGAGGCGAGGCGCCGTAGGCCGTGGCGTTGCGCAGGAACACGGGGGTGAAAAACTCTCGTCCGCGAGCTTCGACAAAATCGCCTCGCTCCTCTCACCTTTAACTCGCCGTAAGGAGTCACCGGCTTGAATTGCGCTCTCGTCGAGCATCTCCTCGCCGGCCTTGCCGTAGAGGGAGCACGAAGAGGAGAACAGAAAGCGCGTTACCCCGGCCTCCTTGGCCTTTCGGCAACCCGCACCGAGGCCAGATGGTTGATCTCGTACGTCGCCTCCGGATTGAGGTCGCCGAGAGGGTCGTTGCAGACCGCGGCGAGGTGGATCACCGCGTCGAAGCCGACCAGGTCCTCTCTCTCGATGTCCCGGACGTCCATCTGCCTACCGTCGGTCTCCGGGAGGTGGGGGCCGAAGGTGCAGGCGGCAAACAGGTCGGAGTCGACACCGAAAACCTCGTCCCCCGCCTCCTCCAGCGCCGAGACCAGAATTGAGCCGATGTAGCCGTTGTGACCGGTTACGAGTACGCGCAAGGGAACCTCCTGTTGATTTCAGCGATCAATTGCTGCCGGGAGGCCCACAGAGTGGCCTACGGGCGACCCGACGGCTCGTGGAAACAACGGCGCAGCTCCTGCGCCACTTGCGCATTCAGCGTTTCCCGCCCACCCGATGAGCCAGCGCCCAGGCAAAAAGCCTGAGGCCGAACGGGAGACCCTGAACGACATACCGCCTGAACAGTCGACTGGGCTCGTGCCAAAGGCGGTGCATCCACTCGAGACCCAGGCGTTGCAAGACAGCTGGTGCGCGCGGTTGCTCCCCGGCGAGGAAGCTGAGCGATATCCCCACGCCCACGAACCAGGTTTGGGGCAGCTCGTAGCGGAGCCAGCTGATCAGCTTTTCCTGCTTCGGAAAGCCAAGACCAACCAGGACCAGCGCCGGCCGTGCGCGCCGAAGCGCCTCCTTGATCCTGTCCAGCTCCTGCGGATCGTCCTCGTATCCAAATGGGGGGCAGTAGGATTCCACGCTTTGAAGACCCGGATACCGAGCCCGGAGCCGCCCCGCGGCGGCCGCGGCCACGCCGGGGTTCCCACCGAGGAGAAACACGAGACCCCGGCCTGGGCGGCCGCCTCCGGCAGGCTCAGGACAAGGTCACTGCCAGGAACCCTTTCCGGCACAGGCGTGCCGGCCACACGTGAGGCCCAAACTACGGGCAGCCCATCGGCAACCCTATGGCTGGCCGCAAGGACTAGCTTGCGGCTCTCAGAATTCTCTGTGAACTGGCGCAGGATGTCGAGATTCGCCGTGTTGATCCACCCGCCGTTCCGTGCACGGAGGCCCTCCAGAACGATCCTGATCAGCGTCTGCTGGTCGAGCTGGTCAAAGGGCAGGCCCATGATCCAGGCGGTCTCAGGCGCCGAGGGAATCGGGCGTGTGGTCGGTGGCTGACCGCCTCGATCGTCGGCCTTGGCCGTCGACTCGAGAGTCGTGACAAGGTCTGGCCGCATCTATCTAGTAACGGTTGGGAAGAATCCATTCTCGCGCCCGCGGATGGCGAGCGCGCTCCGCAAACTCTGCCCACTCCAGCCGTTAGGTACGAGAGTGACCGATCTTGCTGTTGCGCGCTCACTCCCGCTCGACAACCTTCTCTCGCACCTTTGCGGGAGCGTCGGCGTTGATCGCTTGGGAGCGGCGCTCCTCCAGAACGTCCGCTGCGACGGGTCGGCCCACGATGGCCGGACCAGTTCGCCCGGTCTAAGACGGAGGACGTCGGAGATCGAGCTTCCGGGAGGGTGTCGAGCCCTTCTCCAGATCTTCCGGACGCTCCAGTTCTGTAGGTCCGACTCGGCTAGGAACAAGGCCCGGTGGCCGGATGAAAGAGCTGCGGCGCCTGCGCCGTTTGTCATCTGGCGTGGACGACATCGCAATCATCACCGTCTCGACCAGCGAGGCCCACTGGCTCAGGCCCTGCCTGAGCACGGTGTTCGCCCACATGGGGGACGTTAGCGCGGACGTCGTCGTGGTGGACAACGAGTCGCGCGACGGGACGCCGGACGTGGTCGAGACCGAGTTTCCCGACGCCCGCGTAGTGCCGTCTCGCAATCACGGCTTCTCGCACGCGAACAACCGCGGGCTCATGACCTGCGACGCCCGTTACGTCCTGTTCCTGAACCCGGACACCGAGATCGTGGATGGCACCTTCGAGGACCTGGTTCGCGCGATGGACGCCCGCCCGACAGTCGGGCTGATCGGCGTGCGCCAGGTCACTCCGGACGGGCGCATGGACAAGACGATCCGCCGCTTTCCGAATGCGCTGCGCGCGCTCGGTGACTCGTTCGCCATGGAGCGGCTGCCGCGCCGTCCACGTTGGCTCGGGGAGCGCGAGCTCGATCGATCCATCTATGACCGCGAGGTCGACTGCGACTGGACGAGCGGCTCGTTCATGCTCGCGCGTCGCGAGGCGATCGAGAGCGCGGGCTTCCTTGACGAGCGCTATTTCATGTACTCCGACGAAACCGACTTCTGCCGGCGGATCAAGGCAGCCGGGTGGGAGATACGGCACCTGCCGTCGATGACGATCATCCACCACGAGGGAAAGGCGGGGATCAAGCCGAGCATCGAGAGCCTCAACGCCTCCTCGCGCATGCTGTACGCGCGGAAGCACTTCTCTCCCGCTCATCGTCTCCTGTACTTCGGCGCCGTGCTGCTGGGAGCTTCCCTGCGATCGGTCTACGGCGGTTCCGGTGAGCGTGGACGGCGGCTGAAGGCGGCTAACCGCCGGAAGGTCGCCACGCTGCTGGGCCGTGCCCCGGTGCCCTTCGGCCCGCCGAGCCGCTACTCGGTTCGCATCGCCCGCACAGAGCAGCGGTACGCCGGCCGGCGTGAGCTGCCCGCACCGGATCTGACCAGATGAAGATCGACGCTCACGGCGTCCTGATCACCGGCGGCGGAGGTCAACTTGGCTCGGATCTCGAGGAGCAGCTCCGCGACCGCTGCCTGGTGGCCGCGCCCAGCCGCGGCGAACTCGACATCACCGACCAAGGGGCGCTGGACGAGGCATTCGAACTGGTCCAGCCTGCAGTCGTCTTCAACTGTGCCGCGTTTCACAACGTCGAGCTCTGCGAGCGCGAGGAAGACCGCTCGTTCGAGGTGAACGCACGAGCGGTCAAGCGCCTGGCCCAGCGCTGCGCAGACACCGGAGCGGGGCTCGTGCACCTGAGCACCAACTACGTCTTTCCGGGTGACCGCGACGCGCCTTATTCCGAGGCGGACCGACCGAGCCCACGCAGCATCTACGCCATTTCCAAGCTGGCTGGAGAGCATGCCGCGCTCGCCTACTGCCCCCGCGCGCTCGTCGTTCGCGGCTCAGGTCTCTATGGCCACCACGGAAGCGCGTCGAAGGGCGGCAACTTCGTGCAGCGCATGATCCACCGCGCGCGAGAGCAGGGTGCGCTGAAGATGGTCGCGGACCAGCGGCTGACGCCCACTTACACGGCCGATCTGGCCGAGGCGATCATCGCCGCGGTGGAGCGGGACCTCTCCGGGCTCCTTCACGTGACCAACTCCGGGTCATGCTCGTGGCACGAGTTCACTCTCGCGATCATGAAGACGGCCGGCATGGACGTTCCAGTGGAACCGGTTCGGACGGTCCGGGCACCGGGCGGCGCCGACCGGCCCTCGAATGGGGTGCTGTCTTCGGAGCGAGCCGGCAAGGCCGGGCTTTCGAGCCTGCGTTCCTGGGACGCGGCTCTCGAGGACTACATGGCAAGCGCCGGCCTCGCCGCTGAACCAAGCGTTCGCTAGCTCGCTACCGCGACCCGCGCTCGTACAGAAACGGCAGCTCCGTCTCGATGTCGCGCAGCAGGGGCGCGTTCGCATCGCGTTGCGAGGCCGCGAGCTCGACGTCCTTCGGCCAGGCGATCGCGACGTCGGGATCGTTGTAGGCGATCCCGCGCTCAATCGACTCGTCGTAGTAGCCGTCGCACTTGTAGACTACGTCGGCGACGTCGCTGGTGACGCAGAAGCCGTGGGCGAAGCCGATCGGGCAATAGAGGTGGTGCAGGTTCTCGTCGTTGAGCCGGAAGGCCTCCCACTCCCCGAAGGTCGGTGAGCCCTTCCTCAGGTCGACAACCACGTCTACCACCTCGCCCCTGGCGCAGCGAACGAGCTTCGCCATCCCCTTTCCGACCTGGAAGTGCATGCCGCGCACGATCCCCTTGCTCGAGCGGGAGTGGTTGTCCTGGACGAACTCCTCGGGAACGCCGAGCTCGGCGTACACGTTTCGCCGGTAGCTCTCGTGGAAGAAACCCCGTTCGTCTCCGTGGACCACGGGCTTGACCAGCACGGGTCCTTCGAGTCTCGTCTCCAGTCGCTCCATCTGCCCTCCTGATTGTCGGTTCCGATCGCTCTAACAACTCGCCGCGCGGCGCTGGTCTTGCGCGAGAAACCCCTCGTTCCCGCCGTTGATCTAGTGAACGCAGCAGCACGCCCGACCCCGACTGGCAAGGAGTACTCGAACGCATGATCAGCGCGAACGGCAATGGTGCCTCTCACCGAAGCTTCCGTCAGACCCGCACGAACGGTCTCTCGCCCGCGCCCCCGGAGAGGGGGCGCACCGTGTTGGTCACGGGAGGGGCGGGTTACATCGGCAGCGTCCTACTCGGTCGCCTGCTGGAGCGCGGCTACAACGTGCGCGTGCTCGACCGCCTCTATTGGGGCGAAGGTCCGCTAGAGGACTACAGCGGGCGCATCGAGCTCGAGGTGGCCGATGTGCGGGAGATCCCGTCGTCGGCGCTCGACGGCGTGGATGGGGTGATCCACTTGGCCGGGCTCTCGAACGACCCCACCGCCGAGTACGACCCGGAGGCGAACTGGCAGATGAACGCCGTCGCCACGGAGACGCTCGGGAACGCCTGTGTGGAGCGCGGCATCGACCGGATCGTGTTCGCCTCCTCCTGCTCTCTGTACGACGGGCTGCCCCCGGGGATGCACGACGAGAGCGCCGCCATCGCGCCGAGCGGCCCGTACGCAACCTCCAAGCGCTACGGCGAGGAGGCGCTGATCGACCTCATCGATAGGGGCCTGTGCCCGGTGATTCTCCGAAACGGGACGGTCTACGGCCACAGTCATCGCATGCGCTACGACCTCGTCGTGAACACATTCGTCAAGGACGCTCTACTCGAGGAGCGGCTTCTGCTCCACGGGGGCGGTTGGATGTGGCGGCCGCTCGTGGACGTGCGCGATGTCTCCGACGCGATGATCGCCGCCCTCGAGGCGCCGGACGAGCTGGTGCGCGGCGAGGTCTTCAACGTCCTGCACTCGAACTATCAGATCCGCGAGCTGGCGATGCTCGTGGCCGGCTCCGTGCAGCTTCTGGGGCGCACCGTGCGCCTGGAGGAGGTGGCGGCCCCGCCTCTGACTCGCGATTACGAGTGCTCGAACGCCAAGCTCTCCTCAACCCTGGGGTTCATCCCGACGCGGTCGGTGGTGATGGCGATCACCGACCTGCTGGACTCGATCGACGGGACGGACCGCACCATGCTCACCGACCCGCGCCACTACAACATCCGCTGGCTCGAGCTGATGCACGAGGTGACGCCCCGGGTCGAGAAGTTCGGCTCGGTCCTCTGACGGCGGCGTGGCGAGCTCCGGGCCGGTACTGATCACGGGAGACTGGGGGCAGCTTGCCTGCGTGAAGCGACAGAAGATTCCCGGCCGTCGATTCGTTCATCTGGCGAGGTCAGATCGAATGAATATCGCCGTCACCCCGCCGCACCTCGGCCGTCAGCTCCGCGTTTTCTTACTCGGGGCCCACGACCTATGGCCTTTCCGTGATCACGCCGGCCGCAACTCTGCGCCGGGCGGGTTGGCTCGGCGAGCACCGGACGGCGGGCAGTGATTGCGGTGGAGCCGCTGGGCTCGGTAGTGATCCCGGCGCACGATGAGGCTGCCGTCATCGGGCGCTGTCTTGACGCGCTGTTCACCGGCTTCCTGGAGGGTGAGCTGGACGTCGTCGTCGTCTGTAACGGCTGCTCGGACGAGACCGCGGCGCTGGCCCGGTCATCACGTCACCCAGTCAGCGTGGCGAAGTTGCGGTCTGCCTCCAAGCCCGCCGCGCTGCGGTGGGGGGACGCGGCGGCGAGGGAATTCCCACGGTTGTACCTAGACGCCGACGTAGTGTTACCTGGGTCCGCAGCCCGCGTCATGCTGGAACGTCTCCGGTCCGGGGCGCTCGCCGCTCGCCCGCCGATCCGATACGAGGCGACCGGCGCGTCTGCGCCGGTGCGCAGCTACTATCGCGCTCGGTCGCAGGTTCCGGCCGTCTTGGGTTCGCTCTGGGGTGCAGGCGTGTATGGGCTCTCTGCAACCGGCCGGAGCCGCTTCGGCCCCTTCCCGGACGTGGTAGCCGACGACCTCTGGGTCGACCGGCTGTTCGACGACGGCGAGGTGGAGATCGTCGATAGCGCGCCGGTCGTGGTCCCGGTGCCGCGCCGCAGTCGCGATCTTCTGCGCGTCCTCCGTCGTACTTATCGGGGTAAGAGGGAGATGGCGTTCGCGCCCGACCAATTAGACAGCGCACCTGAGACCGTGGTGCCCACTCTTCGAGACCTGGGGCGCGTCGCCCTGGTTGGTCCGGCTGCGGCACTCGACGCGGCAACCTACGCCGCCTTCGCAGCGGGGGCGCGGCTCGCATTGGCAGTTCCTAACCTGACTGGCGCCCCCCTTGCCGGTCCGCGGTGGGAGCGGGACGACAGCTCGAGGGAGGGCTGATATGGCCAGCGTAGCCATCTCCCAACCCGCCGGGGTCCTCGACCTGGTCCGGTCGATGTCGTCGCGCTCGCGCGCGGTGCTTCTCCTGCAGGTCTTTGCGGTGACTCTGTTCCTGGTTCCTTCGGACACGGTGATCAAGCCGATCGGCGCCGGCGGCTACCTTGCCGCCCTGATCGGGATGTTCGCGTTTGCTGCCCTTCTGACCGTGACGCTGCTCGGTCTCCACAACCCGCTCCGGCAACGACATCCGATACGTGCCGCGCTTTGCCTGCTCTGGCTGTCCGTCCTCGCCTCCTACGTGCTGATGGATCGGAACGCGCTGACCGTGCCCGAGCTGGCGTCCGCCGACCGTCAATTGATGCAGCTGGCGGTGATCACCGGGGTGGCGCTCATCGCCGCCGACTTCCTCGGCTCGCTGAGCGACGTGCGCAGGATCTTGAGGGTGCTCTGTTGGGGTGGCGCATTCTGCGGGGTGGTGGCTGCGCTTCAGTTCTGGCTCAGCCTGGACCTCTCGCTGTACCTGCGTGATCTGCCAGGGTTCTCGCTCAACGTCGATAGCATCGGATTCGCGACCCGGGGGAGCCTGATCCGGGCCACCGGGACCGCGGTCAACCCGATCGAACTCGGAGTCGTGGCCGGGATGCTGCTGCCACTCGCGGTCTACCTCGCGATCTACGACACGAGGCGGAGTGCCCGGCGCCGATGGGCGCCGGTGGGGCTGATCGCGCTCGCGATCCCGGCGTCGGTATCCCGCTCGGCGGTCGTCTCGGTCGCCGTGGCGCTGGGGGTGCTGGTGGTGCTGATGCCGGCGCCACAGCGGCTGGTCTCAATGTTGGCTTTGCCGTTCTCCCTGGCAGCCGTCTTCATGACGGCCCCTGGCCTGATCGGCACCCTCGCAGCCTTCTTCGGGGCCGGCTCCGGCGACTCGTCGGTGGCCTATCGGACTAGCGACTATCCGTTGGTCGAGCGGTTTCTGGAGCAGGCTCCCTGGTTCGGCCGCGGCGGCGGGACGTACATTCCGGACCCCGGCCTAAACGTCACCGACAACCAGTTCCTGAAGACGGCAATCGAACTGGGACTGGTCGGGGTCGTCGCTTTGACCGTTTTCTTCCTGGTGCCGGCGGTCTCCGCTCTGGTCGCGAGACGTCGGAGCAGAGACCCTGAGCTCCGGCTCCTGTGCGCGGCGCTTGGCGGTGCTGCGTTGGCCGCAACCGCATGTTCCTTCACCTTCGATTCGTTGTCCTTTCCGATGTTCACCGGGCTCTACGCGCTCGTCATCGGGCTGATCGGTGCCGTATGGCGACTCGCGGTCGCTGAGGCGCCGGCCGCTGTCCGAGCCGAGAGCGGCAACCCTGCGCCCGAGTCCGTTACCACCCGAACACCGCAGCCGGCGGGAGGCTGAAGATGGCACTACTGCTCATCGCGCGGAAGATTTGGCGCTACCGGCTCGTCACGTTGCCGGTCATCGCCCTCACCCTGCTTGGGTCCTTCTACGTCGTGGCCGTCAAGGCCCCGGAATACAAGGTCTCGTCCAGCTACATCCTGATCAATCCTCCACCTCCGCCGACGGCGGATGCGATCGCACGGGACCCGAAGTTGGCTCGCATCAACCCGGACAACCCTTACACCCGCTTCTCGGACCAGTCGGCGATCGTCAGCCTGTTGTCCAACAGCCTGAGCAGCGCTACGGCGAGCCAGGAATTGGTGAAAGCGGGCGCGGATCCCGGTTACACGGTGTCCCCCGACCTTCAGCTCGGTTACTCGAGCTCGGTCGTGGAGATCACCGGAGTGGGCTCCACACCGCAAGGCGCCGTACACACCGCCGAGCTGGTGGGCGCGGCCCTTATTCGCCAGCTCGACCGCATTCAGGCGACTCAGGGCGTCGACCCCCACTACATGATCAAGGCGCAACAGGTCGTGGCACCCGATAGCCCGCAGCAGCAGATATCCGGCAAGATTCGGCCGCTCGTCGGCGTGCTCGTGCTCGGCGCGATTCTGCTTCTGCTGGCCGTTTCGGCAGGCGAGGCGCTGGAGACCCTGCGGGCCGAGCTCAGCAAGCGCAACCTGCCCAAGAGGGACACCGAGGGAGATTCGATCGAGGGCAGCGCGACCAACAACGGGTCATCGCATAAGAAAGAGGTGCCTTGGGAAGACGGAAACGAAGATGCGGTGGCGCGCACCGCCACAAACAATCCGCCACCGCACAAGCGGCGGCGCCGCCGTAAAGCAGGCACCAGAGCGTGAGCCATGATCGGCAACAGGTAACCCGAGATGGGTGCCCGCGAGCTACTGGTTGACGAGGACAACTCTTTGGCAGAGCGGATGCGACGGGGACGTTGGAGGCAGATACGGCGTCACGTCTCGATAAGGCTGTTGGAGAACACCAGGTCGACAGCCGGCTCCGAGGGCCATGGCCCCCGAGGTGCTGCGGAGATGCGCCGATATTTCCCGCACGTCGAGATCGTTTGGCAGCGCATCGCGGGCGTGCCCAAATCCATGACCGCGATCAAGCACTGCAACTTGAATGACGGGACTGCTCGTAGAGGCTGACACTGCCGGCAAGCGCCACCTGATGCTGTAGCGCGCTGCGCCGAGCCGGGCCGGTCAACGCATCCTGAGGTGACGGGCTGGCTTCGGGCGTTTCCCGGACCACCGGGGCGCCCGCCTGGGCTGATGCGCGATGCGGAAGGAGGCGAGGATGGCGATCAACAGGACGGCGGTGATCACCCGGAAGACGCTAATCCGAGAAGGTCTCGCGGGGCCGTCGCCGCGGGGCAGAACAACAGGGGTGACTGTGCCTCGGCGCGGTGGGCCGCATCGGGATCGCGCATCGACTCGGTAGATGTGGATGGCGTTCCCATCGACGAAATAGTCTCTGAAGGATCCGTTCCGGACCGGAACGGTGCGGTTCTCGCCCACGACCGCTGCTTTGGCGTCGTCAACGCAAGGCAGCGAGAACTTCCCTTCTACGGACGATCCCGCGGAGCCGGCAAACACGTACAGGTGCACCTTCGCCTTCTTGCATTTCTTCTTTGACTTGCATCTCTTCCCGGCGGCCTTCTTGCCCTTCGCCTTCTTGCATTTCTTCTTTGACTTCTTTGACTTCTTTGATTTGCATCTCTTCCCGGCGGCCTTCTTAACCGTCCCCCACTTCACCATCGCGGTCGTCCCGGCTCCCTGGGACCAGCCGGAGCTGACCGTCGGAGAGTTGAGCACCGGGGCGAGCTGTGTGATCTGCGAGTTGGTCCGGGTCAGTTCGGCCTGGATCGCGCGGTAGCAGGGATCACGGTTTATGTGATGCGTCAGGCAGGGGCCCCCAAAGGAGTGGTTGAAGTAGACGATCCCCCGGGCTCCGGCAATGATCGACTGCCAGACGGCCGCCCGCATCTCAGGGGGTGTGATTGCGCGTGCCCCCTCTGCCGCAGTCTGTGTGAACGGCCAGCCCTCCTCGACAAAACCCCAGATGGGCTGGCGCTTGCCGTCGAGCGCGTCAAGCTGACGCATTCTGTCGATCTGGTAGCCGTAGTTGGCGGCCCGTCGGATCTGCGGGGTAGTGATTGTCTGACCAGCCTCCGGAAGCCAGTCCGGTGCTTCCATCGTCGGCACCTGGTAGGGGTCGGTAAACCAATAGAAGTCCGACGAGACGACCTGCTGGAACTCGTTGACGAAGCGAGCCGCATCGGCATCGCTGTACCAGATCAGGACGTTCTTGGTGTAGTTGGCGTAGCGCATCTGGCCGTCGTTAGGAGCTGCTGCATTGTCTTGTTGCATCACCGTAAATCCCTCGGGAAGGCCGAAACGCCCGTCCGCTTCGTCCTCGAGCACGTAGCCGGCGTTGGCTGAGGCGCTACTCAACCCCGAGCTGCCATACCAGTCCGAGGTGAACAGCGCCTTCATCTTGTTGGCCGCGAGTCTGCTCAACTCACTGGCGGAGGGGGTGTCGGCGTCCCAGACGTAGAGGTTGTAGCCGACAGCCTTGTCCTGGTCGATGTTCGCCTGATCTTGGGCATACGCTCCCCAGACGCCGATCGGGAAGTACGACCGGCTCGCCGGGAGTCCATGCGAGAACCTCGCGTAGTAATTCGCACCGCCGTCCACCCGGCACAAGTGCTGGAGCCCTTGCCGGGCGCGCGGTGGAGGCGTGAGTCGCCGACGCCGTCGCCGCGAACATCAGGAGGAGAGCGACGCACGTCGACCGTCGGGTGGTGAGGGATCCGCTTCCGGTCGGGTAACACACCCTTCGCTCTAGGAGTGCTCCTGGACCAGTGCGATCGCCTCGCCGCGATCGCGGACTCCGAGCTTGCGCACGACCTCCGCGCTGTGACGGCGCACTGTGACCGGGGAGATGTACAACCGCTCGGCGATGCGGGGCCCGCTCAGCCCGTCGCACATCAGGCCCAGGATCTCCCACTCGCGGCTGGTCAGGTCGGCACGGCCGTGCCGACCCGCGACTACGCGCTGCCGGCCCAGCGTCTGCAGGTCTCGGACCAGCTCAGCCACCAGGAAGCGGGGAATCGCGGCTTCGCCGGCTAGCACTCCGCGGAGTGCAGGCGCGATCCGGTCCGGGTCCATGCTCTTGACCAGGTAACCGGAGGCACCCGCCCGGATCGCATCGACCAGGTCGTCGCGATCAGAGGAGGCCGTCAGCACCACCACCAGCGCCTCCGGAGCCCGCCGGCAGACCTCGCGCACGACTCGGACCCCGCCCCCGGGCATGTAGAGATCCACGAGGCAGAGCCGGGGCCGCTCGCGCACACTTACCTCGATCGCGGTGTCGGCGTCTGCGGCTTCCGCCCTCACCTCGAAGCCGGCACCCTCGAGCAGTCGACGTAGCGCGGTCCGCGTCACCGGCTCGTCTTCGATCAGGACAATGGCGGGCCCGGGCTCAGCCACGCTCAGCCGGGCGGATGCTGTGGCCTTAGCCATCGAGAAATCAACGACTGCAACGCGTCCTCCCTTCCGACCCTCAAGCCCTCCCTGGGGTTCATTGCCGGAGTCTCGCCGCGTGCGGCCAGAAAGTCAATCCCCGGAAGTACCCACCCTGCGTCCCCGGCTGCCCGTGAGTTGCGGGTCGACTTCGACTGCGCGCAACCTGGTTTTGCCCGCGGTTTGGGCCCCGGATGGCCCCATCCTCGCCTGCGCTTCCCATGGACTTGCCTGAGCCGAGCGCCGGGTCCGTTCCCGAGCTTGGGCCGGTTGGACACTAGCCTGCTCGAATCGCCGTTCGCAACGGTGGTTTTCTGTAAACGGGTCAAGTTCACTTACTTTCGTCGCGACGACGCTTATCGGTGCCCGCGGGCATACGCGACGGTTAGCGCCGCGATGCCGAAGTTCATCCCGCCCTTGAATGTGCTCACGCCGAGGCCGTTGTTCAGCGCGATAGCCGCCTGGGAGGTTACGGTTAGCTTGACGTTGCTCGCGACGACGGTGCGGTGTCCGCCGTTGGCGCGCTTGAGCGCAGCGAGATTCAGGTCGAAGATCGGCATCGACTGCCCGCCGACGGTCGCCGTGAGTTGCTTCGTGCTCGTATTGACGACGAAGTTGGTAAGCGTGACGCTCTTGCCGATGTGGCTGAAGGTCAGCCCCCCGGTGTGATCAACGGTTCCGACAAGCGTCGCCACAACGATCTGGCCGGCGCTGACCGGGAAGACCAGCGTCGTCTTGCCGGTTGCTGGAGCGACAGCAGTGACGGTGATGCCGGCATGCTTGAAGGCCGCCGATACCGCAGGATTGACGACGACGTCGGTTCTCTTACCGATAACCGTCGCCGAAGCTGGAGCGTACGTGGTCGTGGCCGACGTGCTCGAGCTCGCATCGCTGGTTGCCGCGGTGCCGCTGCTCGAGTCCCTGCTGCTGCTCGAACTGCTGCCGCAGGCCGCTACGACGAGTCCGGCAGCCACGATCACCGCGACGGCCGATAGTCGCGAACAACTACGTAGCATGAGACCGTCTCCTTTGCTCAACTGTCCGGGCTTCCCTACGACTCAGTGCGGTGTCGAGTCCGATCAGAGATCCGCCGCTTCCCGCCATCCGGGGAACTGCTCACAAGTGGGTTGAGCTCTTCTCCTGCGCGGGTAGATGTCAACCACTGGCTAGGGCAGTAGGCCGTAGATGGTCAGTTGGGAGGCTGAGGTGACGAGGACTTCGCCATTTGCGATGACGGGGGTGCTGAATTTGTCCCATTCGTCGAGGGTGTCGCGGGTGCCGGCTTGGTCGCTGTTGTAGAGCTCTTTGGTCAGGTCGGTTGCGTTGTAGGCGTGGAGGGTTCCGGGAGCGCCGGCTCCGCTGGTTTGGAGTGTCCAGAGGATGCCGTTGTTGCTGCCGTTCGCGGAGATCGCCATCGTGCCGCCGCGCCCGTTGTAGGTCTGGGCGGTTTTCGAGGTCGGCGTGGTGGTGAGGAGGCCGTTGCTGAGCGCGAAGGCCTGGACGGGGCCGGCGACAGGGGCGAAGTAGACGGAGCCGTTCCAGTAGACGGGTGAGCTGAAGTTGCCTCCTTCTATGCCGAGGTTGTTGGCGAAGATGTTGGTGAGGCTCTGGACGATCTGGTCGCTGCCGCTGTGGTAGCCGCCCATGTTGTCGCGGTCGACGAGGTAGACGCTGCCGTTCTTGCCGGCGCTGACCATTTCGTGTGGGTGGGCGCCGCTCTGGTCGGGGAGCAGCAGCACCCCGCCGGAGCCGAGGTCGAGGTTCCCGTTGTCGAGTGTGCTCTGGACGCTGGGGGAGAAGTAGTCCTGCACGGTCCCGTTCGGCGAGAGCCTGATGAACGAGTCGCCGTAGTCGGATCCGCCGCTGTCGGCGTCCATCAGCCCGTCGCCGCTGATGAAGTAGAGGCTGCCTGTGGAGTCGGTGGCGACCCCGTCGCCATTCATCCAGACGCCGCCGTCATCGCCGTTGGGGGTGGTGCAGTAGACCAGCACCCGTTGCAGCGTCGAGGCGTTGTAGCCGAGCACCCAGCCGTGGAACGGCTCTTGATCGCCGTGGCTGGCGAAGCCGAAGTAGACGACGCCGTTTGCGAGCAGTCCGGCTGTGCGCTGGTTCTGGCGGAGGGAGTTGAACGGGAGGGTGCCACCGGCGGAGCCGTTGCCGCTGCCGGGCACGCTCGCCTGGATCACGACCGGGCCGCCGAACTTCTCGGCGCCGGTGCTGAGGTCGAGCGCGTGCAGGCGCTGCACGTAGCTGGTCGTGCCGCCGCTGACTTCCTTGGTCTTCGCGACGACGTAGATCGTGCCGGTTGCCTGATCGATCACCGGTGTCCCGGTGATCCCGATCTCGTTGGAGATGTCGCCGGTTTCGCCGGTGTCGGCGGCCGGCACGGTCGTGACGCCGGCGGCCGGGTTGGTGAAGTTGTCGTGCCAGAGCGGCGCGCCGCTGCGGCCGTCGGCGTCGAAGGCGTAGACGCTGTCGTGTTCGGTCGCCGCGATCACCAGGTTGTGGAAGCCCTGGCCGGAGATGTTCACGTTCTGGACGTACAGCGGCGAGGCCAGCGTCAGCCCGTCGAGCGGGTAGCTGAACCGCTTGCCGAAGGTGGCCGACTTCACGTTCGCGGGGGTCAGCACGGTCTCGTTCAGGTCCTGGCCCGTGCGCAGGGTGTCGTTGTGGTAGGTGAACGCGCCCGGATCGTTGCTCACGTAGACGGTCGCGCTTGCAGTTTGAGACCCCGAGGTTGCGGTCACGGTATGGGTGCCGACGCTGTTCGGAGGCGTGTAGAGGCCGCCGGCGGTGATCGTGCCGACGCTGGCGTTGCCGCCGGCGACGCCGTCGACCGACCAGGCCGCACCCCCGCTGCCGGGGCCCTGGGCCGTGAACTGGGCCGTGCGCGTGAACGTGAGCACCGCCGTTCCGGGGGAGACGGTGAAGACGGTCGACGCCGTCGCCACATTCGAGTAGGGGCCGACGTTGCCCGAGCTGTCGCTGGCGCGGACCCGGTAGCTGTAGCTGGTGGAGGGGCTGACGCCGGTGTCCTTGTAGCTCGTGCCGGTGGGGGTGGCGATCTGGGCGAAGTTGCTGCAGCCGCTGCCCTGGCAGCGTTCGAGCTGGTAGCCGCTGACGCCGCTGCCGCCGCTCGAGGCCCCCCAGGCCAGGTCGACCTCGCCGCCGCTGACCGCGTTCGCCGTCAGCGTTCCCGGGGCGGAAGGGAGGCCCACCGGCGTCGCCTGATCGGCCTGGATCTGGGCGGGGGTGAGCGCGACGTTGTAGACGCGGACCTCGTCGATCAGGCCGGCGAAGAACTGCCCATAGATGCTGTCGCCACCGATCTGTAGGGGGTTGGTGGAGGAGGCGATCGTGCCGGTGTGTGCCGTCGAGGCGACCTGAGTGCCGTTGACGTAGAGGCGGAGGGCCGCGCCGTCGTAGGTCTCGGTCAGGTGCGACCAGCCGTTGGCGGGGAGCGCGGCGGTCCCGAAGGCATCGGCGTAGCTGCCGCCGGCGATCATGCCCGCGTCCGGCCGCGAGGCGTTCGACGAGGTCGCCTCGAGGTAGAAGTTGTCGTTGCCCTTGTAGACCACGTCACGCCAGTTGGCGTTGACGGCCGAGGGGTTGACCCACGCCTCGAGCGTCATCCCGCTCGAGAGGTGCAGTGAGGCCGCGTCGGGGACCGTGACGAGCGCGCTTGTGCCGTTGAACTGCAGCGCCTTGCCGTATTTGCCGGTCGCCGCCCAGGTCGCCCCCGTGATCGTGCCCGCGTTGCCGTTCCCCGACGCGTCCGCGACCGTCGACCCCGAGCCCTCGTCGAAGCCGTAAGCCGCGACCAGGCCGTTCGGGGCGGCGGCGGTGCTGGCGCCGACGATGTCCGAGTAGCTGCTCAGGTTGCCGGTGGCGTCGCTGGCGCGGACCCGGTAGCTGTAGCTAGTGGAGGGGCTGAGGCCGGTGTCCTTGTAGCTCGTGCCGGTGGGGGTGGCGATCTGGGCGAAGTTGCTGCAGCCGCTGCCCTGGCAGCGTTCGAGCTGGTAGCCGCTGACGCCGACGTTGTCGCTCGAGGCCCCCCAGGCCAGGTCTACCTCGCTGGCGCTGACCGCGTTCGCGGTCGGCGTTCCCGGCTGCGTCGGCGCCTGCGTGTCGGGTGTGGGGGTGGTGGCGCCGGCGATGTTCGAGTAGCTGCTCAGGTTGGTGCCGTCGCTGGCGCGGACCCGGTAGCTGTAGCTGGTGGAGGGGCTGACGCCGGTGTCCTTGTAGCTCGTGCCGGTGGGGGTGGCGATCTGGGCGAAGTTGCTGCAGCCGCTGCCCTGGCAGCGTTCGAGCTGGTAGCCGCTGACGCCGACGTTGTCGCTCGAGGCCCCCCAGGCCAGGTCGACCTCGCCGCCGCTGACCGCGGTCGCCGTCAGCGTTCCCGGCTGCGTCGGCGGCTGCGTGTCCGGACCGCTGTTCACCGGCGTCGCCTGATCGGCCTGGATCTGGGCGGGGGTGAGCGCGACGTTGTAGACGCGGACCTCGTCGATCAGGCCGGCGAAGAACTGCCCATAGATGCTGTCGCCACCGATCTGTAGGGGGTTGGTGGAGGAGGCGATCGTGCCGGTGTGTGCCGTCGAGGCGACCTGAGTGCCGTTGACGTAGAGGCGGAGGGCCGCGCCGTCGTAGGTCTCGGTCAGGTGCGACCAGCCGTTGGCGGGGAGCGCGGCGGTCCCGAAGGCATCGGCGTAGCCGCCGCCGGCGATCATGCCCGCGTCCGGCCGCGAGGCGTTCGACGAGGTCGCCTCGAGGTAGAAGTTGTCGTTGCCCTTGTAGACCACGTCACGCCAGTTGGCGTTGACGGCCGAGGGGTTGACCCACGCCTCGAGCGTCATCCCGCTCGAGAGGTGCAGTGAGGCCGCGTCGGGGACCGTGACGAGCGCGCTTGTGCCGTTGAACTGCAGCGCCTTGCCGTATTTGCCGGTCGCCGCCCAGGTCGCCCCCGTGATCGTGCCCGCGTTGCCGTTCCCCGACGCGTCCGCGACCGTCGTCCCCGAGCCCTCGTCGAAGCCGTAAGCCGCGACCAGGCCGTTCGGGGCGGCGGCGGTGCTGGCGCCGACGATGTCCGAGTAGCTGCTCAGGTTGCCGGTGGCGTCGCTGGCGCGGACCCGGTAGCTGTAGCTAGTGGAGGGGCTGAGGCCGGTGTCCTTGTAGCTCGTGCCGGTGGGGGTGGCGATCTGGGCGAAGTTGCTGCAGCCGCTGCCCTGGCAGCGTTCGAGCTGGTAGCCGCTGACGCCGACGTTGTCGCTCGAGGCCCCCCAGGCCAGGTCTACCTCGCTGGCGCTGACCGCGTTCGCGGTCGGCGTTCCCGGCTGCGTCGGCGGCTGCGTGTCGGGTGTGGGGGTGGTGGCGCCGGCGATGTTCGAGTAGCTGCTCAGGTTGGTGCCGTCGCTGGCGCGGACCCGGTAGCTGTAGCTGGTGGAGGGGCTGACGCCGGTGTCCTTGTAGCTCGTGCCGGTGGGGGTGGCGATCTGGGCGAAGTTGCTGCAGCCGCTGCCCTGGCAGCGTTCGAGCTGGTAGCCGCTGACGCCGACGTTGTCGCTCGAGGCCCCCCAGGCCAGGTCGACCTCGCCGCCGCTGACCGCGGTCGCCGTCAGCGTTCCCGGCTGCGTCGGCGGCTGCGTGTCCGGACCGCTGTTCACCGGCGTCGCCTGATCGGCCTGGATCTGGGCGGGGGTGAGCGCGACGTTGTAGACGCGGACCTCGTCGATCAGGCCGGCGAAGAACTGCCCATAGATGCTGTCGCCACCGATCTGTAGGGGGTTGGTGGAGGAGGCGATCGTGCCGGTGTGTGCCGTCGAGGCGACCTGAGTGCCGTTGACGTAGAGGCGGAGGGCCGCGCCGTCGTAGGTCTCGGTCAGGTGCGACCAGCCGTTGGCGGGGAGCGCGGCGGTCCCGAAGGCATCGGCGTAGCTGCCGCCGGCGATCATGCCCGCGTCCGGCCGCGAGGCGTTCGACGAGGTCGCCTCGAGGTAGAAGTTGTCGTTGCCCTTGTAGACCACGTCACGCCAGTTGGCGTTGACGGCCGAGGGGTTGACCCACGCCTCGAGCGTCATCCCGCTCGAGAGGTGCAGTGAGGCCGCGTCGGGGACCGTGACGAGCGCGCTTGTGCCGTTGAACTGCAGCGCCTTGCCGTATTTGCCGGTCGCCGCCCAGGTCGCCCCCGTGATCGTGCCCGCGTTGCCGTTCCCCGACGCGTCCGCGACCGTCGACCCCGAGCCCTCGTCGAAGCCGTAAGCCGCGACCAGGCCGTTCGGGGCGCCCATGGCTCCTCCCGGAGACGCAATCGATACGAGTGCCGCCAGAACGACCAACAGCGTGAAGGTCCAGCCTGCACGGCGAGCTCCGCTTGCGCTCCCCAAAAACGGCCCCATGTCGTTCCTCTTCCCGGGTACGTGCGTTCAGCGACTAAACGCACGAGAACTGCTCTGGCTTTCGCGGAGACTGGGTTTGTGGGTTAGTCGTTTGTCAGCCAGTCTGTTCGTGCTGCCTGAGTCGTCAGAAAGCAGAAAGCCTCAACGCTCGTGCCATTCGTGGCCGCCCCTATTGCTGAGCTACCACTTGCTGGTGCTGTTGCTGCTGCTGCTGCGCCCTTGCTGTGGATGTACCCCGCTCCCGCGCGACCGCCCATGTCCCCTTTTGTGGCAGGCCCGCGGAAATCGGCGTCCCGAACGCTCCAAGGGGGCCGATTTGGCGCGGATCAGGGACCGGGAGGGGCCAGCAAAACCCACCAATGGACAGAAGCCCGGAGCCGGCCTTGAACCGGCGACTCCCGTCCTTACCAGAAGCGGACGCGGTCGCCCCTGCGGAAGGTGTCGATCGTGACTGGTCGCACGAGAACGTCGTCCGAGTTCTGCGGGCCCGCGCCCTTGTCCTTGTCGACGTCTGCCTGCGACCGGACACTCTCGAACCAGACGCCGACCGGAAAGTACGACGGGTTCGTCGGCAACCCTGCGAGAACCTCCCGTGGTAGTTCACCGCCCCGTCCACCGGTACGAGGCTCGGGCCGCTTGCCGGCCGCGCGCCGAACCCTGAGCGTCCAGGGCCATCGCAGCGAGTATCAGCAGGAAGACGCACGCCGACGCCGGTCGGAGCTTTCGGGTTCGTGTAGATCCCCGTACGACTAAGGAACCCTTCGCGCTAGGAGGGCTCCTGAATCAGGGCGACGGCCTCCTGGCGATTCCGGACCCCGAGCTTGCGCACGGCTTCGGCGCTGTGACGGCGGACCGTGACCGGGGAGATGTACAGGCGGTCGGCGATGCTGGGCCCGTTCAGCCCATCGCACATCAACCCCAGAATCTCCCACTCGCGGCTGGTCAGATCGGCGCGGCCGTTCCTGCCCGCGATCACTCGCTTCCGGCCCAGCGTCTGCAGCTCTCGGACCAGCTCAGCCACCAGGAAGCGGGGAATCGCCGCTTCGCCCGCGAGCACGCCGCGGAGCGCGGGCGCGATCCGGTCCGGGTTCATGCTCTTGACGAGAAATCCCGCCGCGCCCGCCCGGATCGCATCGACCAAGTCGTCGCGATCCGTTGAGGCCGTCAGCACCACGACCAATGCCTGCGGAAGCCGCCGGGAGATCTCGCGCACGACGCGGATCCCGCCCCCCGGCATGAACAGGTCCACCAGGCAGATCTGGGGCCGCTCGCGTATGGACACCTCGATCGCTGCATCGGCGTCTGCGGCTTCCGCCCTCACCTCGAAGCCGGCGCCCTCGAGCAGTCGACGTATCGCGGTTCGCGTCACCGGCTCGTCGTCGATCAGGACAATGGAGGGCCCGGGCTCAGCCACGGACAGCTTCACAGATGCTGTGCCATCAGCCATCGAGTAACCAACGACTGCAACACATGACTCCTTCCACCGCGTGCCCTCCCACGGGTTTCACTGGCTGAGTCTCGCCGCGTGCGGCAAGAAAGTCAATCCCCGAAAATGCTCGCCCATCGTTGAGTGCGGGCGGTGGGAACTTGCCGTGGCTTCAGCCGGGGCGTAGCATCGGAGAACAGCCGCGAATGGCTTAGGGGCACGACGGTCATGAACACCAACGGTTCGGGACCGGGACGGCTCGGAAGGGAGGCGGGGTGATCGCAGCCTCGGTGGCCACGCCCCGGAGCCTAACGCCGCAGCTCGGTGCCGTCGTAGAGCTTCCTGACGACGACGCCGCCGGGCGGGGCGGCCTCGACGCAGAGGTTGCAGAGCACACATTCGTCGAGGTTCCCGCGTACGATGACGACGCTGCCGTCCTTCTCGGAGACGTCGAAGATGTCGACCGGGCAGACCTCCTCGAGCTTGGCGGCGAGCCCAGTGTCGTTGGCGACGTCGTCGGAGACCTCGACATCGATGAAGGTGCCCTCGACTTGCAGCTCGGCCATCAGACCTTCGCCCCGAGCTTGCCCTTGACGGCGTCCGGGATCTCATCGATCCGCTCCACGACTGGGATTCCGGCCGCTTCGAGCCGGGCGATCTTCTGGGTCGCCGAGTCCTCGGCGCCCTCGACGATCGTCCCGGCGTGGCCGAAGCTCATGCCCTGCATCTCCTCGTCGTCCATGAACTTGCCCGCCATGAAGGCGATGATCGGGAGCCTGGCGTCGTTGGCCTCGCGCCAGTCGACGAGCTCGGCCTCCATCCGGCCGCCGGGCTCGGTGTAGATCACGATCGCCTCGGTCCCATCGTCCTGGGCAAACAGAGGCATCAGCTCGGCGTAGGTCGAGCCGATGATCGCGTCGCCGCCGATCGAGACGGCGGTGGAGACGCCGAGGCCGGCGGCTGTGAGGGTGGAGGAGATCTCGGTGGTCATGCCGCCGGAGCGGGACATGACGCCGATCGAGCCGGGCTCGTACGCCTTGGCGGCGTCCTTGGCCGGTCCGCCGATGCCGCCCATCTTGCCGACGCCGGGGGCGATGATGCCGAGGCAGTTGGGACCAATGATGCGGGCGCCGCGAAGGTTGGCGAGCTCCACCATCTGGGCGACGTCGCGGCGCGGGATGCGCTCGGTGACGACGACGATCAGCCTGATGCCGTTCTCGATCGCCTCGAAGACGGCGTCCTTGGTGAAGGCGGGGGGGACGGTGACGACCGATCCGTCGATCGGAGAGCCGTGGTTGTTGACCACCTGCTCGACGGTGTCGAAGACGGGGACGCCGTGCACGTCGCGGCCCCTGCGGCCGGGGGTCACGCCGCCGACGACCTTCGAGCCGTAGTCCAGGCACTCCTTGGTCAGGTTGACAGCCTCGCGGCCGGTGATGCCCTGGACGATGAAGGTGAAGTCCTCGCTCAGCAGGATCGACATCAGGCAGCCACTCCCTGGATCTTCTCGACGGCCTCGCCCGCCGCCTCCCACATCGAGGTGGAGCGGTCGCGGAACTCGATCCCGTACTTGTTGAGGATCTTCGCGCCCTCCTCCTCCCAGGCACCGGGGATGCGGAAGACGGCGATGGTCTCGGCCGGGTCCTTGCCCAGCTCGAGGCAGGCCTTGATCACCCCGCGGGCGACGATGTCGACCCGGGTGTTGGAGACGATCGACATCATCACCGCGATCTTCTCGACGCCGTCCTTCTTCAGCACCTCCTTGGCGAGGCCGCAGGACTTGGCGACGGAGGGGTTGCCGCCGATCTCGGCGTAGTTGGCCGGCTTGCCGCCCTGGCTGCGGACCGCGTCCGTGAGGGTGAGCGAGCCGCCGCCGGCGCCGATCACCAGGCCGAGGTTGCCGGTGAAGCCGTGGTCCTTGCCCTGGATGACGCCGCGGTGGTCGGCCTCGTCGATCGCCTTGACGTTGCGCTCGAACTCGGACGGCTCATAGAGCTCCCTGCGGCTCCTCGAGCTCGACGCCGATCTCCTTCAGCATCTTCTGGTGGCGGCCGACGGCCTCGTCCTCCATCTCCATGTGAGCGTCGAGGGCGACGAAGGAGCCGTCGGAGAGGCGGGCGAGCGGGTTGATCTCGGCGAGCGTCATATCGTAGTCGCGCTGCAGCTGCGCGAGGCGCGCGAGGACCGGCGTGGCGCGGGTGAGCTCGCGGCCGGTCAGGCCACCGGCTGCCGCGACGACCTCCTTCGCGCGGAAGTCCGGGAACGGGGTGGAGGTTGGAGAGATGACCGCGGCCGACGTGGTCGGGATGCTTCTCGGCGACCTCCTCGATGTCGATGCCGCCCATGTCGGAGAACAGCATCATCGGGCGCTTCGCGCGGCCGTCCCAGAGCACCGCGGCGTAGTACTCCTGCTCGACCTCGGCCTTGGGATCGACCAGCACCCCGACGGGCATGTGGCCGTTGATCTCGAGCTCGAGGATCTCCGCCGCGTGTGAGGCGGCCTCCTCGGGGGTGTCGGCGAACTTGACGCCTCCGGCCTTCATCCGGCCGCCGGTCAGCACCTGGGACTTGATCACCGTCGAGCCGCCGATCCGCTCGGCGGCCTTCTTGGCCTCGTCGGCGGTCTTGCAGAACCCGTATTCGGTGACCGGGATCCCGGCCCGCTCGACTATGCGACGGCTCTCGAATTCGTAGAAGCGCATGGTGGGTCGCCCAGGGGGCGGGCGAGAACAGTACAAAGCCGCCGCTCGAGACGATGCGTTCCGTCGAAAACCCGCCGGCGGCGCGCCCCGTACATAGGTTCGACCGGCTGGTTTCCGGTGACCGGCGAACTGTCTCGGCCAACTCGAGGAGGAGCAATGCGCGAGAAGTTGAGGGGAGCACCGGCGATGGTGATTGCCGTGATCGCCCTGTTCGTCGCGATCGGCGGCGGCTACGCGATCGGAAAGGGCTTCATCGGAACCGGGGATCTCAAGAAGCAGGCGGTGACGAACAAGAAGATCAAGAAGCGCACGATCAAGGCCAACCGGGTCGCCAATGACACCCTGACCGGCCAGCAGATCAACGAGGCAAGCCTGAGCGCAGTAGGAACCGCTCGGGCGGTCAGGCAGGACACGGCGGCCCAGGTCCCGGCCGCCTCGGGTACGACCACCGTCCTGACGCTGCAGGTGCCAGCCGGCAGTTACGTGGTCAACTCGAAGGCGGTTCTGGCCAAGGGCGGTACCGCAGGATCAAGTCCAGTGCTTCCTGGTCGCCGGCGGTGACCAGGACCGGTCGCTGGAGGCCGTCGATGCGGCCAACAACACAACGATCGCGAACCTGCTGGTGCACACCTTCACCGGCGACGGCTCGGTGACCCTCGGCTGCGACAACCCCGGGGCCGCCACGCTGTTCGTCACCAACAAGGTGATCACGGCGACGCCGGTCGGGACGCTCGCGAGCTCGACCCTGCCGTAGCGCGGAGAAGGGGGCCGGGCGATTCGGCCCGGTCCCCTCAGCCGGGTGGCGGCTAGGCGCGCTCCGGCTCGGCCATGGCCCCGGCCGCGCTCGCGCTCGCGCTGCGGGCGGAGCAGGACCACGGCGGCCACGGCCCCGACCAGGCAGAATGCGGCGCCGACGCCGAACTGCAGCTGGAATCCGTCGGTCAGCGCCTTGGCGGCCGATGTCCCGGAATCGATCTGCGATGAGGTGTGGTTGGCGGCCAGGGTGCTGAGCACGGCGAGGCCGAGCGCGGCGCCCACGAAGCGAGAGGTGTTGAGGACGCCGGAGGCCAGTCCGCTGAGCGCGCGCGGGACGCCCTGCACGGCCACGATCGTCGCCGGAACCAGGGCCAGGCCGAGGCCGAGCGCGCCGAGCATCCCGCCCGGGAAGACGTTCGCGATGTAGCTCCCGCCCGGGTGAACGCTCGTCAGCAGGAACTCGCCGATCGTCGCCGAGAGCATTCCGAGGGCGAGGACCCAGCGAGCGCCGATCATCTTCGCCAGCCGCGGCGCGAGGGTCGCGCCGGTGCCGACCGCCGCGGTCATCGGGACGAAGGCGAGCCCGGTCTTGAGCGCGCTGTAGTGGAGCGTGCCCTGCATGTAGAGGGACTGGAAGAACCAGAACCCGAAGATCGCGCCGTAGAGCAGGAAGATCACGAGGTTCGCCGCCCGCAGGTTGCGCAGCTTGAAGACGCTCAGCGGCATCAGGGCGGTCCGGCCCGGATGCTTGGCGAGGCTGTTCTCGTAGAGGCCGAAGGCCACCAGGAGGACCACTCCGGCCGCGACCGGGCCGAGCACGCCGAGCGAGCCCCAGCCGAGCCGGTCGGTGGTGACGATCCCGTAGGTGAGCGCGGTCATCCCCAGGGTGACCAGGACGGCTCCGGGGAGGTCGAAGTGCCGGTTCTCGGATTCGCTGCGGCCCTCGGGGATCAGGTTGGTGCTGAACAGGACGATGCCCAGGCCGATCGGGATGTTGATCACGAAGATCGCCGGCCAGCTGAAGGCCTCGGTGAGAACGCCGCCGAGCAGGACGCCGGCGGTCGCGCCGATGGCGCCCACCGCTCCCCACGCTCCGAGGGCGCGATTTCGCGGCGCGCCCTCATCGAAGGAGGTGGTGATGATCGCCAGGGTGGCCGGGGAGAGGATCGCGCCGCCGATTCCCTGGAGTGCTCGCGCGGCGACCAGCGTGCCCGCGGTGGGGGCGATCGCGCAGATCAGCGACGCGCCCGAGAAGACGAGGGTGCCGGCGTAGAACATGCGCCGCCGGCCGAAGAGGTCCGCGGCGCGCCCGCCCAGCAGCAGGAAGCCGGCGAAGGTCAGGGTGTAGGCGTTCAGGACCCACTGCAGTCCGTTCGTGGAGAAGCCGAGCGCGTCCTTGATCGACGGCAGCGCGACGTTCACGATCGAGACGTCGAGGATGACCATGAACTGGCCGAGACAGACGACCAGTAGGAGGGCAGTGGAATTTCGCTTCATGGCGCCCTTCGCTGCGGTGATCGGGTTCACTTGCGGACGGCCTCCAGAATGTACGCCGCCTCGACCGCCGCGGCGCGCCGAGAGGGGCTGGTGAGACGGATGTCGTCCACGTGCTCGCCCTCCGGGGCGGGTCTGGTTTCGATGTTCTGTGTGTCGGGCATGTCGTTGCCTTGGGGTTGGTTTGATAGTACGATGAGCATCGTACCAAAGAAGTTCGATGACCGTCGTACAACGCTAGACTGACTTCCATGGAGCTCCACCACCCCGAGAGAAGCGAGATCGAGCTGCCGGCCGTGCTGCACGCGCTCAGCGACCCGCACCGGCTCGAGATCGTCCGCCGCCTCGACGAGGACGACGGGCCCCGAGCGTGCGGCACGTTCGGCTTCGACATCAGCAAGTCGACCATGACCCATCACTTCCGGACCCTTCGCGAGTCCGGAGTGATCCGCCAGGAGCGCAAGGGGACGACGAAGATGACCGAGCTGCGCCGAGAGGACCTCGACGCCCGGTTCCCCGGCCTGCTCGACGCGGTGCTCGCGTCCAGGCCCGTTCCCGCTTAGTCGTTCGTTCTCCATCTCATAGGTACGACGAGCGGGGGCGGCCGGAAATGACACCTCGGCGAAGATCCGCGCGATTAGACGCGGAGGTGGGCGAGGCATAGTCTTGCCTGAGTGAGCACCTCGACAGCCTCAGTGCTGCGGAGCGCCGCGCTCGACGATCTGATCGCGGCGCTGGCCTCGCGCGGCTACACGGTGATCGGGCCGAGGGTCCGAGACGGGGCGATCGTCTATGAGGAGATCTCCTCGGCGGCCGATCTTCCGGCCGGCATCACCGACGAGCAGGAGGGCGGCACCTATCGCCTCCACGAGCGGGGCGACGGAGCTCTCTTCGGCTTCAACAACGGACCCAACTCCTGGAAGCACCATCTCTTCCCGCCCAACCTCACGCTCTGGAAGGCGCGCCGTGCCGAGGGCGGCGAGATCTCCTGGGAGGAGCAGTCCGAGGAGCGGCCGCGCTACGCCTTTCTCGGCGTCCGCTCCTGCGACCTGGCGGCGATCGGCGTTCAGGACAAGGTCTTCATCGGCGACACCTACACGGACGCCGACTACGAGGGCCGCCGCCGCGACGCCTTCATCGTCGCGATCAACTGCTCGAAGGCGGGCAACACCTGCTTCTGCGTCTCGATGGGCACCGGCCCACGCGCGGAGTCCGGCTACGACCTCGCGCTGACCGAGCTGCTCGAGGGCGAGCACCGCTTCCTGGTCGAGGCCGGCTCGGAGCGCGGTGAGGAGATCCTGTCCGAGGTCGGCGCGACGGAGGCCGGCGAGGCCGACGCGGAGGCGGCCGCGGCGGTCTCGGAGGAGTGCGCTTCGCAGATGGGCCGCGAGCTCGATACCGACGGGATCAAGGAGCTGCTCTACCGGAACATGGAGCACCCCCGCTGGGACGAGGTCTCCGAGCGCTGCCTCACCTGCGGCAACTGCACGCTGGTCTGCCCGACCTGCTTCTGCCACACCGTCGAGGACATGAGCGATCTGGCCGGTGAGGAGGCCGAGCGGGTGCGGCTCTGGGACTCCTGCTTCACCCTCGATCACTCCTATATCCACGGCGGCAGCGTCCGCAACTCCGCGCCGTCGCGCTACCGGCAGTGGATGACGCACAAGCTCGCCACCTGGATCGACCAGTTCGGGACCTCCGGCTGCGTCGGCTGCGGGCGCTGCATCACCTGGTGCCCGGTGGCGATCGACATCACCGAGGAGGCGGCCGCGATCCGCGCCACGGACCTCGGGCCCGGCGACGGGGAGAGGGGGATCAGTGCAGACCATTGAGCAGCTCCTCGCCGAGGCGCCCGCGTTCAACGGGATGTCCGAGGAGCACCTGGCGCTGATCGCCGGCTGTGCGCAGAACAGGACCTTCGAGGACGGGAAGTATCTGATGCGCGAGGGCGACTCGGCCGACACCTTCTACGTGATCCGGTACGGCCGCGTGGCCCTCGAGGTCTTCGTCCCGGAGAGAGGGGCCCTGACGATCGAGACCATCGACGACGGTGATCTGCTCGGCTGGTCCTGGCTGGTGCCGCCGTTCCGCGTGGACTTCGATGCCCGTGCGAGCGGGAACGTCCACACGGTGGCTTTCGACGCGGCGTGCCTGCGCGGCAAGTCCGACGAGGACCCCGTGCTCGGCTACCAGCTGATGCGCCGCTTCATCCCGGTGATGGTGGAGCGCCTCCAGGCGACGCGGGTGCGGCTCCTCGACGTCTACGGACACGTGGCGGGCGGCTGATCCGATGGTCGCGGATCCGTTGGTGCCCACCTCATACGTCCTGGCCGAGAAGCGCCAGGAGCTGGGGGACACCTGGACGCTGGAACTCGAGCCCGCCGGAGGCGAAGGCGTCGGCGAATTCCGTCCAGGTCAATTCTCGATGCTCTACGCCTTCGGCGCGGGCGAGGTGCCGATCTCCGTCAGCGGTGGCGGGCGTGTGGGCGAGCGGCTCGGCCACACGGTCCGTGCGGTCGGCGCCGCCACCAGCGCGCTCTGTGCGGTCGAGCCCGGTTCCCACGTCGGCGTCCGGGGCCCGTTCGGCAACAGCTGGCCGCTGGCCGAAGCGGAGGGTGGCGACGTGGTCGTCGTCGCGGGGGGAATCGGCTTGGCACCGCTCCGCCTCGCGATCGAGCACCTGGTCGCGAAGCGCGACTCCTACCGGGCGGTGTCGCTCCTCTACGGAGCCCGCTCACCCGATGAGATGCTCTTCTTCGGTGAGCTCCAGGGCTGGCGAGAGTCCGGGATCGACGTCAAGTACACGGTCGATACCGCCTCGGGGGATTGGGATGCTCGAGTCGGGCTGGTCACGAAGCTGATTCCGATCGCCGCCTTCGAGGGTCCCCGGACCACGGCGATGATCTGTGGGCCCGAGGTGATGATGCGCTTCGTCTCGCAGGCGCTCCAGGATCGGGGGGTCTCCACCGACAGCATCCACGTCTCGCTGGAGCGGAACATGAAGTGCGCGGTCGGCCACTGCGGCCACTGCCAGCTCGCCCATCGCTTCGTCTGCAAGGACGGTCCTGTCTTCCCGGTCGGGCGGATCGGGACGCTGCTCGGGGTGAGGGAGCTGTGAGCGACGAGCGCCCCAAGCTCGCCGTCTGGAAGTTCGCCTCCTGCGACGGCTGCCAGCTCTCCCTGCTCGACTTCGAGCGCGAGCTGGTCTCGCTGCCCGACCAGATCGAGGTCGCCTACTTCCTGGAGGCGACCAAGGGGGAGGTTGAGGGGCCGTACGACCTCTCCTTGGTCGAGGGCTCGATCACGACGCCGCACGACGTCGAGCGGATCAAGGAGGTGCGGGCGAAGTCGAAGCGGCTCGTGACGATCGGGGCCTGCGCGACCTCGGGCGGGATCCAGGCGCTGAAGAACTTCGCCGACGTCGAGGACTTCATGTCGGTCGTCTACGCGACGCCGGACTACATCTCGACCCTGGAGACCTCGACGCCGATCTCGGCCAATGTCCACGTCGACTTCGAGCTGCAGGGCTGCCCGGTGAACCGCCACCAGCTGCTCGAGGTGATCAGCGCGTTCGTGAACGAGCGCAAGCCGGCGGTGGCGAACCACTCGGTCTGCGTCGAGTGCAAGCGGGCCGGGAACGTCTGCGTGATGGTCGCCCACGGCACGCCCTGCCTCGGGCCCGTGACCCATGCGGGCTGCGGGGCGCTCTGCCCGAGCTATGACCGCGGCTGCTACGGCTGCTTCGGGCCGATGGAGTCGCCGAACGCTCCGTCGCTGTCAGGCTGGTTCGAGGGGCTCGGCATGGACGAGGTCGACGTGGTCCGTGTCTACCGGACCTTCCACACGGCGCGCGAGCCCTTCCAGACCGAGTCCGAGCGGCTCGGCGGGACCCCGGGCCCGAAGGTCGGCCCCTCGATCTCCGACCCGGAGGCCGATGGCCGATAACGGCGAGACCCGCACGATCCGCACCGAGGCGCTCGCCCGTGTCGAGGGCGAGGGCGCGATGCAGGTGAGGATCCGCGGCGGGGAGGTCGAGAACGTCGAGCTGCAGATCTACGAGCCGCCGCGCTTCTTCGAGGCCTTCCTGCGCGGACGGGACTTCAAGGAGGCCCCGGACATCACCGCGCGGATCTGCGGGATCTGCCCGGTCGCCTACATCACCAGCGCCTTCAACGCGATGGAGGACGCGCTCGAGGTCCGGGTGAACGAGCGGATCCGCGCCCTGCGGCGGCTCATGTACTGCGGCGAGTGGATCGAGTCGCACGCGCTCCACGTCTTCCTGTTGCACGCGCCCGACTTCTTCGGCTTCGACTCGGCCTGGCAGATGGCGCGCGACCACCGCGAGGTCGTGGAGGGCGCGCTGAAGGTGAAGGCGATGGGCAACGATCTGCTGCGGACCATCGGCGGCCGTGCGATCCACCCGATCAACACCCGGGTCGGCGGCTTCTACAAGGCGCCGGGCCGGGAGCATCTGGACGCGCTGGTCCCCGCGCTCGAGGAGTCGGTCGAGTTCATGCGGGGCGCGGTCACGTTCCTCGCCACCCTCGACTTCCCGGACTTCGAGCAGGACTACGAGTTCGTCGCGCTGCGCGAGCCGGACCGCTACGCGATCGAGGACGGCCGGCTGGTCTCCGCCTCGGGGCTCGACATCGGGCCGAACGAATACGAGGAGCACTTCTCCGAGCAGCACGTCCCGCACTCGACAGCGCTGCAGTCGCGCATGTCCGACGGTTCGACCTACTTCCTCGGGCCGATGGCGCGCTATTCGCTCAACTACGAGCAGCTCTCCGACGGCGCGAAGGCGGCCGCCGAGGAGGCCGGGCTGGGGGAGGAGTGCCGCAACCCGTTCAAGTCGATCCTGGTCCGCGGCGTCGAGATCATCTTCGCGCTGGAGGAGGCGCTTTCGGTGATCTCGGCCTACGAGCCGCCGGATCCGCCCGCCGAGGTGCCCGAGCCGCGCGCGGCGGCGGGCGCCGGCTGGAGCGAGGCGCCGCGCGGGATGCTCTGGCACCGCTACCGGCTCGAGGAGGACGGCTCGATCGCCGAGGCGCGGATCGTGCCGCCCACCTCGCAGAATCAGGCACGGATCGAGCAGGACCTGCTCGAGTTCGTCAGGCCGCGGGTCGAGCTCCCCGACGATCGGCTGCAGTGGGAGTGCGAGCAGGCGATCCGCAACTACGACCCCTGCATCAGCTGTTCGACGCACTTCCTGAAGCTCGACGTCGACCGGGGCTGAGCCGGTGGTCAAGCACTTCATCCACCGCGAGCGCAAGCCCAGCGACCCTGCGTTCCTGCGGGAGGAGCGCAGGTTCCTCGATCGCCAGGAGGACGCCCTTCATCTGATGGAGAGGCACCGCCAGGAGCTCCAGGAGGACATCGCGCGGGCCCGCCGAGAGGCGCACGAGCTCGGCCTGTCGCTGGAGCACGCCCCCGAGTCCGGCTACCGCGCCTGGTTCGCGCTGATCGGTGTCGGCAACCGGTATCGCTCCGACGACGCCGCCGGGCTCGAGGTGGCGCGGCGGCTTCGCGCGACCCGGCCGCCAGGGATCCGGCTTCTCGAGGAGGAGGGCGAGCCGGCCTCGCTCATCCATGCCTTCGAGTTGATGAAGGAGGTGCTGATCATCGACGCGGTCAGCAGCGGCGGCCGTCCGGGGGACCTCCACCGCTTCGACGCCACCCACCAGCCGCTCCCGGCCGAGACGTTTCGGTCCTCGACCCACTCCCTGGGCGTCGGCGACGCCGTGGAGCTCGCACGCCAGCTCGACCGCCTGCCGCCCCGGCTGGCGGTGTACGGAATCGAGGGCGAGAACTTCGAGGCGGGGGAGGGGCTCACGCCGGCCGTGGAGGCGACGGTCGACGCCCTGGTGAGCGAGCTCCACCGCGAGCTCGGCGGGGAGGAGGGCAAGTGACGGACCACGTCGCGGTCATCCGGGGGATGCTCGATGCCGTCGCGCAGGGAGAAGAGGAGGCCTTCCTGGCGTTCCTCACCGACGACGTCGAGTGGGACGATCGCGAGGGGTGGCCCGGCGTCCGCAAGCTCTACCGGGGTCATCGCGGCGTCCGCGAATGGTGGGAAGCGTTCATGCGGGTGGGCGGCGAGGTCGTCGACGTCGAGATCGAGAACGTCACCCCGGCCACGGAATCCCGGGTTCTGCTCTGCGTGCGCGGGACCTTCAGATCCTCCGCCGACCCGTCCTCCGAGTTTGACGCCCGCGCCTGGTACGTCTTCTGGCTCAGGGACGGCGCGGTCCGCCGGGCCCAGCTCTTCTGGAACAGGCCGGAGGCGGCCGAGGCCGCCGGGGTCCTCGACCAGGGCCGGGGAGCTTCCTGATGCACGAGCTCGCCGTCGCCCAGGCCATCGTCGCCGCGGCGGAGCGCCACGCCGAGGGGCGGCCGGTGTCCGTCGTCCGCGTCCTGGTCGGCCGTCTGCGCCAGGTCGTCCCCAAGTACCTCGGCTTCTACTTCGAGATCGCGGCGAAGGAGACCATCTGCGAGGGGGCGGCGCTCGAGTGGGAGCGGGTCGACTCGCGCCTGCGCTGCTCGGCCTGCGGAGCCGAATGGGACCCCGCGCCGCCGCCGGCCCGCAACGGGGACGAGCTCGTCGTCCGCTTCCGCTGCCCGGAATGCGGGTCGGCGGATCACCGCGTGGTCAGCGGCGACGAGCTGGTCGTCGAGTCGATTGACGTCAGGGACGTGGCGCGAGCCCGCTGACGCGGAGGTGTGCCAGGAACCAGTGCGAGGCGAGCTCGCTCACCCGCTCGAGGGCGCCCGGCTCCTCGAAGAGGTGCGTCGCGCCCGGGACGATCGCCAGCTCGTGCTCACAGCGAAGCTCATGCGCCTCCTCCTCCGTGGGCGGGTCGGCGGCTGTGGCCGTCGCGCTCGGATGGGCGGCCGTGAGCAGGTCGACCACCTCGTCGTCCTCCACCTGGCCGAAGTCCACACAGAACTGGCCGACCCCGAAGAAGCCGTGCGGCTCCTCCAGACAGACCACCTCGTCGAACTCGCCCGCCAGCCGCGCCTCCGATCCTGGCGGGGCGACCGGGACAGCGAGCATTCTCCCGCGCGATGACCGCCTCGACCTCCTCCGCGGATGAAGTTCACGCCTCCCTCGGCGATCGCCCCGATTCCGTACTCCGGCTGGGCGGGCGCACCGATCTTGCGGACCAGCACGATGTCGAGCGGCGCGCCGAGTGCGTGGGCGACCTCGAACCCAACCGGGACGCCGCCCCGCGGAAGCGCGAGGACCAGTGGCTCCTCATCTCGGAAGCGCATGAGGACTTCGGCAAGCCTCTGGCCCGCGTCTCGTCGGCCACCGAACAGCGCCAGGCGATGAGCCATTGACTGACGGTATGGACCACGAGGCCGTCTTCCATCCGCGCGGGACACTTGGCCGCGACCCGGGTTGAGCACGGATGCCGATCGTCGGCCCGGGCGCGACGATGGGCATTCGCACGCGAAAGGAATGAGAGATGACTTCAAGCGATTCCCCGTTGCATGCGCTGCCCGGAGATCGCCTCGTGGTGAAAGGTCACCATCAGGGCGAGTCGCCCCGGGACGCCGAGGTGATCAAGGTGCTGGGGGAGGACGGCGGGCCGCCGTACCTGGTGCGCTGGGAGGACGGCCATGAGGCCGAGGTCTTCCCCGGCTCCGACGCCTACATCCAGCATCTGGCGAAGGGCCGCAAGAAGAAGCACTAGCAGCGCCGAAGTGGGAGCCTCCTGACATGCACCAGACCACCGTCCGCGTAGCCGAGGGCGCGCTCGACGCCAACCAGACGATCGCCGAGGCCAACCGCGCCAACTTCGACGCCGCCGGCGTCACCGTGATCAACCTGATGAGCGCGCCGGGGGCGGGGAAGACCACGTTGCTCGAGCGGGCGCTGGAGGACACCGGAGACGTCCGCGTCGGGTGCTGGAGGGCGACGTCCGCGGCAGCCTCGACGCCGACCGGCTCTCCCACCTCCACATCCCCGTCACCCAGATCAACACCGATCCGGCCTTCGGCGGTGAGTGTCACCTCGACGCCAACATTGTCCGCTCCGGGCTCGGCCAGGTTCCCTCGGCGAGATCGACCTGCTGGTGATCGAGAACGTCGGCAACCTCGTCTGCCCGGCCGAGTTCACGGTCGGCGAGGACCGCCGCTGGATGATCTCCTCGGTCACCGAGGGCGAGGACAAGCCGCTCAAGTACCCGCTCATGTACCGCACCTGCGAGCTGGTCGTGATCAACAAGCTCGACCTGCTCCCGCACGTCGACTTCTCGGTGGAGCGCTTCCTGGCCAACCTCGACCAGGTGAACCCATCGGCGGAGACGCTTCAGGTGAGCGCGCGGAGCGGGGAGGGCGTCGATGTCTGGCGCGAGCGGCTGCTGAACGCCACGGGCGCCCGCGCTAGCGCCGAGACCGCTTGATCGAGCGGATCACCAGCAACGCGACCAGGGCGACGATCTGCCCGCCGAGGATCACCCGGTTCAGGTCGAGCGCAGACTCCCAGTACACGTCCTCGCCGCGGATCACGTAGGCCCCGACGGGCCGGGCGCGCAGGCCGAAGCCGCCACCGCCGCCGGTCTTGCCCTCCTGCTCGCCACTACCTCCGCCGGCGCCGCCCTGGACCGAAGCGGCCGGGATCACCGTGACCCCGTTGCGCTCGTAGGGATCGCCGTAGACCCGCTTAACGGTGAGCGAATCGCGGGCCGCCTCGACCGTCTCGTTCACGTCCATGTCCGTCTCCTCTGTGAGTGGGGTCGCCTAGCCCCAGTGTGACGAGGAGTCTGAGCCGGCGGCTAGGTGTCCCGGTTGGGCGACCCCGTCACCTTCGCGTCGTCCGGCGGCCAGGTCTCGACGTCCCAGTGCTGCTCGAGCTGCGGCTTGGAGAAGAACGCGAGCACGCGGAGGTCCTCGTCGCCGGTGTTGTGGAGGTCGTGGGAGACGCCCTCCCGCAGGACGAAGACGTCTCTGCCCGGCCTGATCTGCTGGGCGCCGTCGTCGGTGAGCAGCTCGCCGGCGCCGGAGAGGATGTCTGCGTCTCCTCGGCGGTGTCGTGGTGCTTGGCCGAGCCGGTCCCCCGCCGGGATCGCGAAGTAGATGGGTGCAGGACCTCGTCGGCGTTGCTGCCTCCGTAGGAGCAAGCTCAGCGGCGAAGGTAGCCGTCGGATGCGCACCAGCTCGATCGGTGGATGTACGAGGCGGGCGGCCGAACGCGGTCGCGAAGGCTCTCAACCGCCTCTCGAGCCGGATGGCGGCGTCCGGCGGGCACCTCGGCAGCTCTACAGCCTCGAGGTGCGCGGGCGGCGCAGCGGCGCACGATCTCCTTCCCGGTCGTGGTGGCCGACCACGAGGGCGAGCGCTATCTGGTCGCGATGCTCGGCGAAGGCGTGAACTGGGTCGCCAACGTTCGCGCCGCCGACCCAGGCGGCGTCGTCCGCTGGCGCGTGGAGTGTTCTGAGCGACGCCGTCTCGAGGTCCTGCACGTTCTGCGTGGTGAGCGTCATCGTGACCATCCCTGTCCGATGCGAGTAGAGGCCGGGTCAGGCTAGCCGCGGGAGCGCGAGCGGCAAGGGCAATTCGTCCACCGCTGCGGGCCTGATCGCCGTGCGGGCGGGCGAGCACCCAGCGGGCTCGCCCGCCCCGCACGGCTTTGACGGCCTCCGGCCCTAGCGCCAGCCGTCGACCGCGATGTACGCCGCCGGGTTTCCGTTCGGGTTCACGAGGACCACCGGCGACAGGCAATTCGCCGGCACGGTGACGTGATCGACGATCCGCGCATCGCCATCGCGCGCGATCGGGACCTGACCGGTCGTGGCCGCGGCCATCGTCTCCGAGTCGGCGCCGCAGTAGAGCGAGGCGCTGATCGTGTTCACCGGGCCCGGCGTGCCGTTGCCGGGAGCGACCGGGATCACGAGGCCGCGGACCCGCAGCTCGAGCCTGCCGTGGTCGGTGAGCCGTACCTGGCCGTCCTTCAGGACCCAGGGCGCGTTGCCCGGGACGACGCCGTGAAACGCCGGATCGGTGGGCACCGACGGCGCGAGCGATTCCCTGATCAGCTGCCCGCCGTGGTGGTCCCTGCCGTGCCCGCCGTCGTGGCCGAGCGCGCTCATCGCCCCGACCGCGAGCGCGGTCGTAAGCGCGGCGAGCGCGGCGACGAATACGCCGGTCGGAATCCGCTTCGAGATTCTCATCCGTTCCCTCCTGTGGTTGCCGGTCTCCCCAAGGGAGCTACGGGCGAGGGTCTCGAGCGGTTTGCTTCAAGATCGCTCGCTGAGACCGAAACCGAACAAGGGAGACGCCATGGAACTGGATGGAAGGGTCGCGCTCGTCACGGGCGCCAGCGGCGGCATCGGGGCGGAGGTCTCACGCAGGCTGCACGACGCCGGTGCGTCGGTCGGCATGCTCTCGCGGCGCGGCGAGGACCTCGGGCTCGATCGCGCGCTCGGCCTGTCCTGCGACGTCCGAGACCGCGAGGCGGTCAGCGCGGCGGTGGCCGAGACCGTCGAGCGCTTCGGGCGTCTGGACGTGGTCATCGCGAACGCGGGCGTCGGCGCCTACGGGAACTTTCTCGACCTCGACCCAAAGCAGATCGAGGAGATGATCGACGTGAACCTGAAGGGCACGCTCTACACGGCGGCCGCGACCCTGCCGCACCTGATCGAGGCGGGCGAGGGCGACTTCATCTCGCTGGCGAGCGTCGCGGGCCTCCGCGCCTTCCCCGGCGAGTCCGTCTACAACGCCTCGAAGTTCGGCCAGCTCGGCTTCACCCGCTCCCTCGACCACGAGCTGCGCGAGAAGGGCGTCAGGGCGACCTGCATCTGCCCGGGAGGCGTGAAGACGGACTTCGCGATCGGAAGCGGCCGCGAGGAGGGCGATCCCGAGCTCGACGACCTCCTGACGCCGGCGGAGGTCGCCGACGTCGTTCTCTTCACGATCACCCGCCCCAGGCGAATGCGAATCCTGACCACCAGCTTCCGCCCGATGGCGGAAGGGTCGTGGGGGTGAACCCTGTGCGCATCGTCCTCAACATCATCTGGCTCGTCTTCGCGGGCCTCTGGGCGACGATCCTCTGGTGCCTGGCCGGGATCATCATGTGCGTGCTGATCATCACGATCCCGTTTGGCCTCCAGGCCTTCAAGATCGCGAGCTTCACCATCTGGCCCTTCGGCCGGACGCTCGTCAAGCGCCCCGACGCCGGGGCTCCCTCGCTGATCGGCAACATCATCTGGATCCCGCTGGCCGGCATCTGGCTGGCGATCGCCCACCTATCACGACGGTCACCCTGGCGATCACGATCATCGGCATCCCGCTGGCGCTGGCCAACCTGAAGCTGGTGATGGTGTCGCTGGTGCCCTTTGGGCGGGAGGTCGTGCCGATCAGCGAGGCGCGAGCTGCTGGAGCGGACGCTCAGAACATCGACTTCGGGTCGCTGTAGACAAGAGCGCCCGCTTTCACGCGAAGGGAGGCGCGCCGCACGAGGACGAACTCAGTGCTCCCCCGCATGGAAAGCAGCGGCTTGAGGCCAACTCCCGCTTCTCGGGCGAACTAGCAGCTGAGCTGAGCCCAGCAAGGAAGAACGGGTGGGTATAGGGTCGCCGCGACAGCGCAAGGGGGCGATAGGAGGAGTCATGGCAGCCAAGGAAGACGCCGAGCTGGTCCGCCGCGGTTACGAGGCTTTCAACGCTGGCGACATGGAGACGCTCACCGAGCTCTTCGATGAGAACGCCTCGTGGCACACGCCTGGGCGCAGTTCCATCGCCGGTGACCACGAGGGTCGCGACGCGGCCTTTACCCAGTTCGGCCGCTACGGAGGGGACACGGGAGGCACCTTCAAGGCGGAACTGCGGTACGTGCTTGCGGACGACGACGGCCACGTGGTCGGCGTTCACCACAACAGCGCTGAGCGAGCCGGCAAGCAACTGGACGTCGACTGCGCTCTTGTCTTCGAGATCAAGGACGGCCGGGTCGTCGATGGTCGGGAGTACTTCTACGATCTCAACGCCTGGGATGAGTTCTGGTCGTAAGCCCTGACGGGATCAGGGTTCGCTCAGCGCCCACCCCCTGCACGACACCGCTGACGATGATCCGTCGCCGCTCGCCGGGGGCCTCGCGAGGCTCCACCGGCCCAGTATCCGCTACTTCCAGGTTCGCGGCCAGGAGCGCTGCGGTGGCCGGGCGCGCAGCCGGATCCGGTAGTCGACCGCCAGGGCGCCGTCGGGGCCCGCGACCACCGGGTTGAGGTCCATCTCGGCGATCTCGTGGTGGGCCTCGACCATCGCGCTCACCCGCAGCAGCTGGTCCTCGATCGCCTCGAGGTCGGCGTGCGGGGTGCCGCGGAAGCCGGTCAGCAGCGGGAAGGTGGCGAGGGAGCGGATCATCCGGCCGGCGTCGCTCCGGGTGATCGGCGCGACGCGGATCGAGACGTCGCGGAGCAACTCGGCCTGCGTGCCGCCGGCGCCGCAGGCGAGGACGGGGCCGAAGGTGGCGTCGTCGGCAACGCCGATCAGGAGCTCGGCGCCCTCGCCCACCATCTCCTGCACGACGAACTTCTCCCGCTTCGCTCCGGCGGCCGCCACCGCCTCGTCCATCTCCTTCGCGGCCCGCGCGACCTGGTCCGGTTCGAGCCCGACCCGGACGCCGCCCTTCTCGGTCTTGTGGAGGAGACCCGCGCCCTCGGCCTTCAACGCCACGACCCCGCCGAGCTCGGCAGCGGCCTCGGCCGCCGCCTCCGCGTCCTCGGCGGTCCGCCAGCGCGGGATCGGGATGCCATAGGTGCCGAGCAGCCGCGAGGCGCCCTCGATGTCCATCCACTCGCGCCCAACGCCGAGCGTCTCGGCGATCAGGGCCGCGGCCCCCTCGGTTTCGACGTCATCGAAGTCCGGCGGCTCCTCGGCCGGCGCGCGGCGCCAGTCGACGTGGCGCATCACCCGGCCGAGGGCGTGGGCCGCGTCCTCTGGATAGAGGTGCACCGGCATCGCCCCGACCGCCCGCGCCGCCGCGTGATCCTTCTCGGACATGAAGACCGCCTGCACGGGGATCCGCCGCGGCATCTCCGCGACCGCCTCGTGGATCGCCCCGGCGACGTCCTCGGGTCGGGTGAGCAGCGGCTTGATGAAGATGACGATCAGCGCGTCCAGGCCCTCGTGAGCCGCCAGCGCGCGGATCGTCTGGCGGTAGTGGTCGGCCGAGGCGGTGGCGATCATGTCCACGGGGTTGGAGAGGCCGGCCTCGGGCGGCAGGAACTCGCGCAGGGAGGAGAGGACCTCCTCGGGCAGCTCCGGGACCTCCAGCCCGGCGGCCTCGCAGGCGTCCGCGCACATCACGCCGGGGCCGCCGGCGTTGGTGACGATCCCGACGCGGTTGCCCTCCGGCAGCGGCTGGGTGGCGAGCAGGGAGGCGACGTCGAGCAGCTCGGAGAGGGTCTCGGTGCGGATCACCCCGACCTGGTCGAACAACGCGTCGACCGTGAGGTCCGACGCGGCGATCAGGGCGCCGGTGTGCGAGCTGGTGGCCCGCTGCCCCGCGGGCGAGCGGCCGCTCTTCACGGCGACGATCGGCTTCTCCCGCCCGATCCGGCGGGCGACCCGCGAGAACCGGCGCGGATCGCTGAAGGACTCGATGTAGAGCAGCGCGACCTCGGTCGCGTCGTCGCTCTCCCAGTACTCGAGCATGTCGTTCGCGGTGATGTCCGCGCGGTTGCCGATCGAGGCGAACGAGGAGACGCCCAGGCTGCGGTCGCTCGCCAGATCGATCAGCGCCAGGCCGAGCGCGCCGCTCTGGGTGACGAAGCCGACATTGCCGGGCGGCGGCCCGCCGGGGGCGAAGGTCGCGTTGAAGCGGTGGCCCTCGGTCGTGTTCAGGATCCCGAGGCAGTTCGGGCCGATCAGGCGCATCCCGGCCGCGCGGCAGACGGCGACCAGCTCCCGCTCCCGCTCGGCGCCCTCCGGGCCGACCTCCGCGAAGCCGGCCGAGATCACGATCAGCGCCCGGACCCCGCGCGCCGCGCACTCGCGGGCGGCGTCTACAACGGCTGGTGCAGGCACCGCGATCACCGCCAGCTCCACGTCCACCGGGAGCTCCGCGACGCTCCCGTAGGAGTGCACCGACTGGACCACGTCGGCGTTCGGGTTGACCGGATAGCTGACGCCCTCGAAGCCGGATTCGAGGGTGTTGTGGAAGAGCTGCCCGCCGACGGTGGCGCGGTCGCGTGACGCGCCGATCACCGCGATCGCCGCCGGCTCGAGGAAGTAGCGGAGGGCCGCCTCGGCGGCGAGCCGGTCGCGGTCCTCGAAGCGGCGGACCGCCTCGTCCTCGAAGGAGGTGGGGAGGAACGCCCGGATCGCGCCGGGGACCGAGGAGATCTCGACCGGGAACCCGCTCTCCCGGAAGACCTCCATCATCCGATGGTTTTCCGGCATCACCTCGGCGTGGAAGACGGAGATGTCGTTGTCGACCGCGACCTCCGCGAGGTGGGCGAGCAGCAGGGTGGCGAGCCCGTGCCCCTGCAGCCGGTCGGCGACCGCGAAGGCCACCTCGGCAACGTCGCTTCCCTCGCCGATGTAGATCCCCTGACCGATCACCTCGCCGTCGCGGAGCGCGACCAGCCCGTACTTCTGCGTGTAGTCCACCTCGGCCATGGAGCGCGCCGCGGCTCGCAGGTCGACGCCGCCCGAGAAGAACCTGAACATCCGGGAGCTCGGATCGAGGCCCTCGAGGAACGCGTGCAGCGCGTCCTCGTCGTCCGCGCGAACCGGCCTGACGTGGACGGTGGTGCCGTCGCGCAGGGCCACGTCGGCCTCGCGCTCGGCCGGATAGGCGGCCTCTGCTCCGGGGGATGCGTTCAGGAACGACACACTTGCAGACGACGCCCGCGTTGCCGAGGTGCTTAGGCTCCAGGCGTGGACACGAAGCCCCTCTACAAGAAGGTCGTCGCCGGATACGAGGAGAACGACCGCGGCGAGGACGCCCGAGTGCTTGCCGAGCGGATCGTCGCCCGGGACGGCGGCGAGCTCAAGGTCGTGAGCGTCGAGAAGGGCTCGCCGGCCGACGCGCTCCAGGCGCTGGCCGAGAGCGGGGAGGCGGACCTGATCGTGCTCGGCTCCACGCATCACGCGCACGTCGGCTCAGTGGCCCCCGGCAGCATCGCGGAGCAGCTGCTGCACGGCGCCCGCTGCCGGCTGGTCATCGCCCCGAAGGGCTACGCCGAGCAGGACCACTCGCAGGATCGCCTGCGGGTCCTCGCGGTCGGATACGACGGGATGGCCGAGTCGCACGCCGCGCTGCAGGAGGGGGCGAAGCTGGCCGCCAAATTCGGAGGGGCCATGAAGGTGATCGGCGTGGCGACCCCGGTGCCGGCGATGGGGGTGGCCGCAGCGGCCCAGGTCGGCGCCGAGGCGGGCCCCGACTTTCAGAGCCGACTGCACGACGCGGTCGCCGAGCTCCCGTCCGAGCTGCGCGCGCTGCCCGTCCTCGAGAGGGGCGACCCGGTGCAGAAGCTGCTCGAGGCCTGCGAGTCCGGAGTCGACCTGCTGGTGCTGGGCTCCCGCGGCTTCGGCCCGGTGATGCGCCTGCTGATCGGGAGCGTCTCCTCCCGCGTGATCCGGGCGGCGAACTGCCCGGTGATGGTGGCCCCGCGTCCGGGCTAGGCGAACCGCGCCCGTTGTGATTTGCTGGGCGGCAGATGGCCGAGCACAAGGACGTCCCGCCGCAGCTGCTGGAGGCGATCGAGAATCTCTCGCGATTCCATCGCCAGCATGAGGAGTTCTATTCGCAGGCGCCGCTGCAGAGCGCCAGGGAGATCCAGGCCGCCTCTCGCGCCCTGAAGGCTCTCGCCGAGCAGTGGAGCGAGGTCGAGCCGAGCGAGCACCCGGCGCCGAACCCGTACGCCGGCGCCGAGGACCTCAACCCGCCCGGGCTGGTGGGGGAGAGCGGGATCCTCTTCATGGAGGGCGAGGGCGAGCCGGGCGAGATCGCCGAGATGAAGTCCGAGATCGAGCGGATGGCCGCCTCCTGCGAGCGCACCGGCGAGTGGCTGTCGGCGGCGATGGAGCAGTCCTGGGGGATCGCGGGCGCGCTCGTCCAGTTCGACGACCTGATCGACCTGCTCGGCGAGCGCCACCGGATCATCGGAAACGACTGGCAGGCGGCGGGGATGAACACGCTCTGTGGGCGCTTCCTGCGCCGCTCGCTCGACGTGCTCGCCCAGGTCGACTTCGCGCCGGCGGCCCTGCGCGAGGACCTGGCCGGACCGAGGTGGAACTCCGCCTACCTCTAACGGCGAGCGAGCTGCTCGACGCGGCCGCCGACCTCTTCGCCCGCTCGTCGACCCTGGTGCACGAGAACGAGCGCCGCTGGCGGATCTTCGGCGACCGGGTGCGCGAGCTGCGCGAAGCGGCCGCCTAGAAGCCGCGCCGCTCCCGGTCGGAGTGGTCCGTCTCGTGCCGGTACTTGCGCATCTCCCGGCGCATGTGGACCTCGTGGATGGAGAACAGCACCAGGAGCGTCAGGCAGAGGATGCTGAGTGCCCCGCCACCGAGAGCGAGCGGGCTGTAGGCGCCCCAGATGAGCCCGTAGACGTAGAGCCCGACGAGGCCCGCGCTGAAGGCCCAGAAGGCGACGCGGAACCGGCCAAACAGCTCCAGGGCCCTGGACCGGAACGGGCTCATCAGATCTTCTCGGGGACCATCTCGATCGCGCCGCAGGGGCATTCCTGGACACAGAGGTGGCAGCCCTTGCAGAAGTCGAGATCGATCTCGTAGCGCTCGCCCGGCTCACCGAGCTTGATCACGGCGTTGTCGGGACAGACCGCGTAGCAGTTGTCGCAGGAGAAGCAATTGCCGCAGGACATGCAGCGGCGCGCCTCGTAGAGCGCGTTCGATTCGTCGAGGCCGCCGACCACCTCGTCGAAGGTGGAGGCGCGACGGGCCAGCTCGAGCTCCGGCTGGAGCGAGCGGGGGGCGTCGGCGTAGTACCAGGTGTTGAGCTGGTCGTAGGTGACGACCTCGTGCTTCGGCGCCGGCTCGTAGGCCTCGCCGCGCAGCCATCCATCGATGTTGCGCGCGGCCTTCTTGCCGTGGCCGACGCCGACGGTGACGGTGCGCTCGGCGGGGACCATGTCGCCGCCCGCGAAGACGCCAGCGTGCCCGGTCATCATGTTCGGCCCGACCTGGACGACGCCGTCCTCGACCTCGATCCCGCTGACGCCGTCGAGCAGCGAAAGGTCGGCCTCCTGGCCGAGCGCCAGGATCACCGAGTCCGCCTCGAGCTCGTCGAGCTCACCGGTCGGCTGGGGGAAGCCGGTCTCGTCGAGCTCCATCTTCTCGACCGTGATGGTGTGGCCGTCGACCTGCTTGATGGTCTCGAGCCAGCGCATCATCACGCCCTCCTCCTCAGCCTCGGCGACCTCGAACTCGTGGGCGGGCATCCGGTCGCGGTTGCGGCGGTAGACGACCACCGCGTCGGTCGCGCCGAGCCGCTTGGCGGTCCGGGCCGCGTCCATCGCGGTGTTGCCGCCGCCGTAGACGACGACCTTACGGCCGAGCAGAGGCTTCTCGGAGTCCTCCATCTGCTCGAGGACCGAGACGGCGTCGAGGATGCGGGCGGCCTCGCCTGCCGGGATGTCCGCGTGCTTGCCGATGTGGGCGCCGACGGCGAGGAAGGCTGCGTCGAAGCCGCCGTCCGTCATCGCCTCCTCGATGTTCGTGACCTTGCGGTCGAGCTCGAGCTCGACGCCCATGTCGAGGATCCGCTTGACCTCGGCGTCGAGCACGTCGCGGGGCAGACGGTAGGTGGGGATGCCGAAGCGCATCATGCCGCCGGCCATCGGCCCGGCTTCGTAGATCGTCACCTCGTGCCCGAGGCGCCGCAGGTGGTACGCGGCGGAGAGCCCGGAGGGCCCGGCGCCCACGACCAGCACCCGCTTGCCGGTGGGCGCGGCGGGCGGATCGAAGGACCAGCCCTGCTTGATCGCCTCGTCGCCGATGAAGCGCTCGACGGAGTGGATGCCGACGGCCTCGTCGAGCTCGCCGCGGTTGCAGGAGGTCTCGCACGGGTGGTAACAGACGCGTCCCATGATCGCGGGGAACGGGTTGTCCTCCGTGATCTTGCGCCAAGCGCGCTCGTAGCCCTCGCCGCCGTCCTCGGCCTCATACAGCCAGGCCTGGCAGTTCTCGCCGGCTGGGCAGGCGTGGTTGCACGGGGGCAGGCGGTCCACGTACTGCGCCCGCTCGGTCCGCCAGCTGCCGGTCTTGTTGGCGAGGCTGGAGCCGACGTCGAGCGTGATGGCGTAGGGATGGGACGCCATCACTGCGGCCCGTGGGGGGTGTCGGCAAGCAGATCATGCTTGCCCTCGTGGAGCAGGTCGGGGAGCGAGCCGTAGCCGCCGAGGAGGCCGAAGCGGTCGATGTTGGCGTCGGCCCGGGCCTGGATCGCCTCGATCACGTCGGTCCTGGGAGGGTCCTTGAAGAGGTGCGCGTAGCGCCTCTGCAGCTTCAGGTACTCGGTCACCGGGACCTGCTTGCGGATCTTCGAGACGCCGACGACCTCGCCGTCCTCGGCCTCGAAGACGGGAAAGATCCCGGTCTCCTTGACGAGCCGGGCGATCTTGATGGTGTCGCCGGAGGCGGAGCCCCAGCCGAGGGGGCACGGCACGAAGACGTGGAGGTAGCGGGCGCCGCGGAACTCCATCGCCCGCTCGACCTTGTACTCGAGGTCGTGGAGGTCGGCGACGGTCGCGGTGGCGACGTACGGGATCTCGTGCGCCATCGCGATCAGCGGCGCGTTCTTGCCCTGACCGAAGACGTTGCCCGGCTCGTCGCCGACCGGCTTGGTGTTGGCGGTGCGGGCGGCCGGCGGGGTGGCGCCCGAGCGCTGGACGCCGGTGTTCATGTAGGCCTCGTTGTCGTAACAGACGAAGAGCACGTCGTCGTTCCGCTCGAACATCCCGGAGAGGCAGCCGAAGCCGATGTCGAGCGTGCCCCCGTCGCCGCCCTGGCCGACGACCCGGACGTCCTCTCGGCCCTTCGCGCGAAGCGCGGCGGCGATGCCGGTGGCGACCGCCGGCGCGTTGCCGAACAGCGAGTGGATCCAGGGCAGGTTCCAGGAGCTCTCGGGGTACGGGGTGGAGAAGACCTCGAGGCAGCCGGTGGCGTTCGCGGCGACGAGCTTCCCCTGGGTCGCCCGCATCGCCGAGTCGAGCACGTAGCGAGCGCCGAGCGCCTCGCCGCATCCCTGGCAGGCCCGGTGCCCGCAGGTGAGCGTGTTGGAGCGCTCCATCTTGGCCTGGACCGTGCGCTTCTCGGGATCCAGCAGACGGTTGCCGGCCGCGTAGGTGCCGGTCTGGTAGAGCTTGACCTCCTGGTAGGGCATCAGTGGGCCTCCGCAGCGACGATGCCGAGGTCGCGCAGCATGTTCTCGGCGTGCGGACCCGACGGCTTGCCTTCGGTCTCGCGCTCCAGCTCCCGCACGACGAGCTCCTTGTCCAGATCGAGGAAGGAGAGCGGCTCGAGCTCGTCCCGGCCGGCCTTCGTCGAGCAGGCCGCTGGAGCGAGGCGCGGGTGATCGCTCGGCCGCCCAGGCCCGCGATCACGGTGCTGCAGCGAGCGTGTCCTCCGACCAGCGCCTCGTGGACGTCGGTCGAGACGATCCCACCACGCCCGGGGGCGAGCGCCTTCTCGAGGACGACGACCCGGCAGGCGCCGGCGAGGGCGTCGCGGACCTCCTCGAGCGGGAATGGCCGGAAGGACTTGATGCCGAGCGCCCCGACCCGGATGCCGGCGGAGCGCATCTCGTCGACGACGTCCTCGATCGTCCCGAGGACGGATCCGAGCGCGACGATGATCGTCTCGGCGCCCTCGGTGCGGTAGCGGCGGACCAGTCCGCCCGACGGGCGCCCGAAGTCGATGGCGAAGCTCTGGCCCACCTGCGCGATCACGTCCAGCGCCACCATCTGCTTGGCGTGGCCGAGGTACTTGACCTCGAAGAAGGCCTCCGGCCCGACCATCGCCCCGATCGTCATCGGCTCGGCGGGGTCGAGCACGTGGCGGGGCTCGAAGGTCGGCAGGAAGCCGTCGACGCTCTCCTGCGTCGGGATGTCCACTTCCTCGTAGGCGTGGGTGAGGATGAAGCCGTCCATGCAGACCATCACCGGCAGCGAGACCTCCTCCGCGATCCGGTAGGCCTGGATGTGCAGGTCGAGCGCCTCCTGGTTCGACTCGGCGTAGAGCTGGATCCAGCCGGAGTCGCGCTGCGACATCGAGTCGGAGTGGTCGTTCCAGATGTTGATCGGGGCGCCGATCGCGCGGTTGGCGACCGTCATCACGATCGGCAGCCCAAGGCCCGATGCGTTGTAGAGCGCCTCGGCCATGTAGAGGAGGCCCTGGGAGGCCGTCGCGGTGTAGGTGCGGGCGCCCGCGGCCGAGGCGCCGATCGCCGCCGACATGGCGCCGAACTCGGACTCGACCATCAGGTACTCGCAGGGGTCGAGGTCGCCCGTCCGCACCAGGTCGGAGAGGTGCTCGACGATGTGGGTCTGGGGGGAGATCGGATAGGCACTGACCACCTCCGGGCGGCAGAGCGCCACGGCCTCGGCGATCGCGCGGGAGCCCTCCTCCTGTCTGAGGCCCGCCCTACGCACGGGTGAGCTCCCGGATCTCGTGCTGGACGAACTCGTACGCGACGTCGGCGGCGAGCATGTTGCGGTCGCCGACCTCGCCCGAGAACTTCTGGGAGATGGCCCGGACGACGGACTGCAGGGTGACGGCGCCGGTCATCGCCGCGAAGCCGCCGAGCAGCGCGGTGTTGGCTAGCGGCCTACCCAGCTGGCGGTTGGCGATCTCGCTGGCGGCCAGCGTCATCAGCCGGCCGCGCTTGAAGCCCTCGGCGAACTCGCCGAGCCCCAGCTCGTCGAGGCCGCGGGAGGTGTTGATCAGGACGTAGCCGTCCTCCTGCAGCCCGCTGAAGACCTTGACCTGGTGGAGGAGTGTGGGGTCCTGGATGATCAGAGCGTCGGGCTCGGAGATCGGTTCGCGCACGCGGATCTCGTGGTCGTCGATCCGGCAGAAGGCGGTCACGGGAGCGCCCATCCGCTCCGAGCCGAAGGTCGGGAAGGCCTGGGCGTGCTGGCCGTCCTCGAAGCCCGCGATTGAGAGCATCTCGGCCGCGGTGACGACGCCCTGGCCGCCTCGTCCGTGGATCCTCACCTGGAACATCAGGCCACCTGCTTGGACTTGGCGAGCTCGCCGAGCTCGGCCAGCGACTCGGCGATCCCGGTGTTGAGCACGCCCAGGTCGGGGACCGTGTCGCGATCGGCGTTGATGCAGAAGAAGAGCTTGCCGTCGTAGCTGAAGACGGCGAGACCGACCGCGTGCTCCGCCGCGATCGGCACCAGCGGCCAGATCTCCGTGACCTTGGAGCCGAAGTAGTAGAGCGGGATCTGCGGCCCGGGGACGTTGGTGACCGTGACGTTGAAGAGCCGGGTCGCGAACAGGGCGCGTGCGAGGAAGCTGTGCAGCACCGGCGGCATGTGGTTGCCGATGTTGAGCAGCACGCTCGAGCCCTCGTGCTGGGTCCCGGACTTCAGGGTCTCCGCCTCCTCGACCTGGAGGCGGTAGCGCTCCTCGGGATCGGAGGCGCCGACGGGCAGGTGTACGAACAGCGACGAGATCCGGTTCCCCATCGAGAGGTGGTCCGCCGCCGTGCGGATGTTCATCGGGACCATGGCGCGCAGGCCGGGATCCGTGACCATCTCGCCGCGCTCGGTCAGCAGCCGGCGGAACCCGCCCGCGGCGGCCGCCAGGACGACGTCGTTGAGGGTGCCGCCCAGAGAGTTCTTGATCGCCTTGAGCTCGTCGAGCTGCATGGTGAGCACGGCAAGCTGGCGCCCGGCGCCGATCGGGCGGTTGAGGCTGCAGTCCGGAGCCGCCACGATCTCGTCGCGGACGATCAGCTCCGCGAGAGCGCGCGAGCGGTGGGCGGCATCGCGCGCGCGGCTCGGGTGCGTCGCCATGCCGACCGCGGACTCCGCTGCATGCAGGCCGGCCTGGGCGGTCCGCAGGGCCGCGTTGCCGACGAACAGGTAGGGCTTGGCGAGCAGGGAGGCCGTGTGCCGCAGGCCCCGCCTCGGCGTCTCGACCGTGTTGGGGTGGCTCTCGTGCCGCTGCCCGTTCGATCCGCCGTTCCGCGGGGCCCGGCGCTCGGGCTCGGTGTCGAGCAGCGTGGTCGCCATGTCGACGGAGCCGACGCCGTCGATCATGCAGTGGTGGGTCTTCGTGACGAGCGCCCAGCGCCCGTCGGCGAGCTCCACGATCACGATCTCCCAGAGGGGCTTGGACCGGTCGAGGCGGTGCGAGTAGTACTCGCCCGCCCACTCCAGGAGCTCCTCGACCCCGCCCGGGGCGGGGAGCCCGGCGATCCGGACGTGCCGCTCGACGCGGAACCGCCGATCCTCCTCCCACCTGGGCCAGTGCAGGCCGCCGGTGTGGGGACTGGAGAGCCGCTGGGTGTAGCGGGGCAGGTCCGGAAGCCGATCGGTCACGTCCTCGCGGATCAGGTCGATCGGAGGGGCGCCGCCGCCCGGCTGCGGTTCCATCAGCATCACGGCGCCGATGTGCATGTGGGCGCTGTGATCGGCCTCCTCGAGCTCGAGGAACGTCGCGTCCAGTGCGGTGAGCTGGTCCTGCATGGCCCCCGGCTCCTCTAGCTCCCCGATCGGGCGGCGTCGAGCAGCACCCGCTGCTCGGCGGCGGCGATCAGCCGGCGGGCCTTGTCGACCGCGTCGATGTTGACCGAGATTGCGTCGATCCCGGCCTCCACGAGCAGCTGCGCGTACTCGCGGTGAACGGAGGGCGCCTGGCCGCAGATCGAGGTGGACAGGCCGAGCTCCTTGGCCCGCGGGATGAGCAGGCGCAGGTAGTCGGCGACGGCGGCGTCGCGCTCGTCGAACAGCTCGGCGACCGCCTCGGAGTCGCGATCCGCGCCAAGCATCAGCTGGGTCAGGTCGTTCGAGCCGATCGAGATGCCCTTCACGCCCAGCTCCGCGTAGCGGGGCAGGTGGAAGTAGACCGAGGGAACCTCGGCCATCACCCAGAGCTCGAACTCGGGCATGTCGAGCAGCCCGGCGTCGCGCATCTGGTCCCGGCAGGCCTTCAGCTCGCGCGGGGTGCGGACGAACGGAAGCATCACGTGGAAGTTCGTGTGCCCGGCGTCCCAGACGCGCTTGATCGCGGCCAGCTCGAGTCCGAACAGGTCGGGCTCGCGCATGTAGCGGAGCGCGCCGCGGTAGCCGATCATCGGGTTCGACTCCTCCGGCTCGAAGCGATCGCCGCCCTCGAGTCCCTTGAACTCGTTCGAGCGGAAGTCGATCGTCCGGTAGGTGATCGGCCGGGGGGCGAACCCCTCGGCGAACTTGGTCAGGGCCTCGCCCATCCGGTCGACGAACTCGTCGCTCTTGCCCTGCTCGATCAGCAGGCGCGGGTGACGGCCCTCGAGTGCCTCGATCACCATCAGCTCGGCGCGCAGCAGGCCGCAGCCCTCGACGGGCAGGCTCGCCGCCCGCTCGATCTGGGAGGGCTCGGAGAGGTTGACGAGGAGCTGGGTCGCGGTGACGGGTGCCCCACCCCCTACGGGGGCGGGTCCGTCACCGGACCCGTTCTCCTCTCCGGTGACGGCGATTTCGCCCTCGTACACCGTCCCGTGTGTGGCGTCCACGGTGACGAGCTCTCCGTCACGCAGCTTCGAAGTGGCGTCGGCGGCGCCGACGACGCAGGGAATGCCAAGCTCGCGAGAGACGATCGCGGCGTGGCAGGTCATGCCGCCGGAGTCGGTGATGATCGCGGCCGAGCGCCGCATCAGGGGAACCCAGTCGGGCGCCGTCATGTGGGTGACGAGGACGTCGCCCTCCTTCAGGTCGTTGCCCCGGCTGAGCTCGGAGATGATCTTGACCTCGCCGTGGGCGACGCCCGGCGCCGCACCCAGGCCGCGTACGAGGGCCTCGCCCTCGTGCTCGGCGAGCTCCACGGAGGTGTCGCCGCCAGAGGAGGTCACCGGCCGGCTCTGAAGCATCCAGGCGAGGCCCTCCTCGTCGAAGGCCCACTCGGTGTCCTGCGGGGTCCCGTAGTGCTCCTCGTCGCGGATGCCGAGCTCGGCGACGCGGCGGACCTCGTCGTCGGAGAGCACCGGCTGGGTCGACTCCTCGCCGGAGAGCTCACGGGTGCGCGTGCCGCCGTCGGGGAGGGGCTCGATGACGAGCTCCTTGCGCTTCACGTCGCGCTTGATGATGTGGAGCGTCTCCTTGTCGATCACGTATCGGTCCGGGGAGACCTGGCCTGAGACGACCGACTCGCCAAGGCCGAGGGAGCCCTCGATCACGAGGCGATCGCGGTCGCCAGATGCCGGGTCGATGGTGAACATCACACCCGCGCGGGTGGAGAGGATCTGGATCTGGACCACGACGGCGATGTCCATGTCGGCCTGGCCGAACCCCTGCTTGGCGCGATAGAAGACGGTGCGGGCGCCGAACAGCGAGGACCAGCAGCGGCGGACCGCGTCGACGACCTCGTCGGGGCCGCGGACGTTCAGGAAGGTCTCGTTCATGCCGGCGAAGGAGGCGGCCTCGGTGTCCTCGGCCGTGGCGGAGGAGCGAACCGCGACGGGCGGGTTGTCCCGATCGCCGGCGAGCTCCAGGTACGCGGCGCGGATCTCACTCGCGACCTCGTCCGGGACCGGCTCGGCCTCGACCATCTTGCGGACCTCGAGGGTGGCGGTCTCGAGCGCCGCGGTGTCGTCAACGTCGACCGAGGAGAGCTGCTCCTCGATGCGGTCGCGCAGGCCGCCGACGTCGCAGAAGAGGGCATATGAGGAGGCGCCGACGACGAAGCCGGGGGGCACGGGCAGGCCCGCGGCGGTCATCTCGCCGAGATTGGCGCCCTTGCCGCCTGCGTAGTCGGTGTCCTGCTTGCCGAGGTCTTCGAAATGGCGGAGAAGCGCGGTTGAAACGGTCATCGGAACCCCTTCCAGATGGCGAATGGTCTGTTGTGGTCAGGCTATGCCTGAGGCGGGGAGGTTCCATCCGCGTGTCGTACCGGTCTTGCGGGTGGGGGTAACTACGTAGGCAGGCAGGTGCTGGACCCCGATGAATGTCGGCGAGGTGACACCTACGGTGGGATCCGCGAAATCGGGGAATCCCTACGATCCCCGGGGCATCCCTCCCCGTCGAGCCGCGACTGGGCGCCGAACGATGTGAAAACATCTCGCGCCTCGCAGGGAGGGCGAATCCATCGAAACCAAGGAGTTGAACGCATCAGTGAGTGAAACAACTGCCGCGACAGAGGCACCGACCAAGCACGCCAAGCTGCTCTCCTGGGTCGAGGAGATGGCCGAGCTGACCCAGCCGGAGTCGATCCACTGGTGTGACGGATCCGCGGCCGAGTACGACGACCTCTGTCAGGCCCTGGTCGACGCCGGCACCTTCGAGAAGCTCTCCGACGCCAAGCGCCCCAACTCCTACATCGCCCGCTCCGACCCCGACGACGTGGCCAGGGTCGAGGACCGCACCTTCATCTGCTCCGAGCGGGAGGAGGACGCCGGCCCCACCAACAACTGGCATCACCCGGAGGAGATGCGGGAAGTCCTCACCGGCCTCTTCAGCGGCTCCATGCAGGGCCGCACGATGTACGTGGTGCCCTTCTCGATGGGCCCGATCGGGTCACCCGTCGCGCAGATCGGCGTCCAGGTCACCGATTCCGCCTACGTGGCCGCCTCGATGCGGATCATGACCCGCATGGGCGCCAAGGCCCTCGAGGCGCTCGGGGACGATGGCGACTTCGTCCCCTGTATCCACTCGGTCGGCATGCCGCTCACTCACGGTGAGCACGACGTCCCGTGGCCATGCAACGAGACGAAGTACATCGTCCACTTCCCCGAGTCTCGCGAGATCTGGTCCTTCGGCTCGGGCTACGGCGGCAACGCGCTGCTCGGCAAGAAGTGCCTGGCCCTTCGCATCGCCTCGGTGATGGCCCGCGACGAGGGCTGGATGGCCGAGCACATGCTGATCATCAAGCTGACCTCGCCCGAGGGCACCGAGAAGCACCTGGCCGCGGCGTTCCCGTCGGCGTCGGGCAAGACCAACCTCGCGATGCTCCCGCCCAGCCTGCCCGGCTGGAAGGTCGAGACGATCGGCGACGACATCGCCTGGATCCGCTTCGGCGAGGACGGCCGTCTCTACGCCGTCAACCCCGAGGCCGGCTTCTTCGGCGTCGCGCCCGGGACCGGCGCCAAGACCAACCCGAACGCGATGAAGACCGTCGAGCAGGACGCCATCTTCACCAACGTCGCCAAGACCGACGATGGCGACATCTGGTGGGAGGGGATGGGCGACGCGCCCGACCACCTGATCGACTGGAAGGGCCGCGACTGGACCCCCCAGAAGGAGGAGCCGGCCGCGCACCCGAACTCCCGCTTCACCGTCTCGGTCACTCATTGCCCGACCTTCGATCCCGCCTGGGACGACCCGGCCGGGGTGCCCATCGACGCCTTCCTGTTCGGCGGGCGCCGCGCGACGGTCGTGCCGCTGGTCCACCAGGCGTTCGACTGGGAGCACGGCGTGTTCCTGGCGTCGACGATGTCGGTGGAGACGACCGCCGCCGCCTCCGGCGCCGTCGGCCAGCTCCGCTTCGACCCGATGGCGATGCTGCCGTTCTGCGGCTACAACATGGCCGACTACTTCAAGCACTGGCTGGAGATCGGCGCCAAGGGCGACGAGGCGAAGCTGCCGAAGATCTTCGTCGTCAACTGGTTCCGCAAGGACGACGACGGCAACTTCATCTGGCCCGGCTTCGGCGAGAACGTCCGGGTGCTGGAGTGGATCTGCCGCCGCACCGCGGGCGAGGGCGAGGCCGACGAGACCCCGATCGGGCTGGTGCCGCCGACGAGCGACATCAACACCGACGGCCTCGACATCTCGGACCAGGACATGGAGACCCTGCTCAAGGTCGACCCGGACGAGGTGCGCCAGCAGCTGCACCAGGTCGCGTCACACCTGGCGCAGTTCGGCTCCCGCCTGCCGGACGAGGTGCGGGCTCAGCTCCAGGCGCTCGAAGACCGCCTGGGCTAACTCTCGGCCTGACCCATAGAATCGCGGGCGCGATGGGCGACCCTGTCAAGTTCCAGTTGGCCGAGGAGGAGATCCCGAGCAGCTGGGTGAACCTGCTCGCGGACCTCCCCGGGGACCCGCCGCCTCCGCCGCTCAGCCCGGCCACCGGCGAGCCCGCCGGCCCCGATGATCTGTCGCCGATCTTCCCCATGGGCCTGATCGAGCAGGAGGTGTCGGCCGAGCCGGACATCGCCATCCCGGAGGAGGTCCGCGACATCTACCGGCTCTGGCGGCCCACGCCGCTGCTGCGCGCCCGCCGCCTGGAGCAGGAGCTCGATACCCCGGCGCACATCTACTACAAGTACGAGGGGGTCTCGCCCGCCGGCTCCCACAAGCCGAACACGGCGGTCGCCCAGGCCTTCTACAACCGCGAGGCCGGAATCAAGAAGATCTCGACCGAGACCGGGGCGGGGCAGTGGGGCTCGGCGATGTCACTCGCCTGCCAGCTCTTCGGGCTCGAGTGCGAGGTCTTCATGGTCGGGATCTCCTACGACCAGAAGCCATATCGCAAGGCGATGATCGAGACCTGGGGCGGGACGGTGCACCGCAGCCCGTCGGACCTTACCGAGGCGGGCCGCTCACAGGCCTCGCACACCTCGGGCAGCCTCGGGATCGCGATCTCCGAGGCCGTCGAGGTCGCCGCCTCCTCCGAGGACACGAACTACTCGCTCGGCTCGGTGCTCAACCACGTCTGCCTGCACCAGACCGTGATCGGCGAGGAGTGCATCAAGCAGATGGAGATGGCCGGTGAGGCGCCCGACGTCGTGATCGGCTGCGTCGGCGGCGGCTCCAACTTCGCGGGCATCGCCTACCCGTTCCTCAGGCAGCGGCTGCGGGAGGGCACCGAGACCCGCTTCATCGGCGCCGAGCCCGCCGCCTGCCCGACCCTGACCCGCGGCCGATACGCCTACGACTTCGGCGACACCGTCGGCATGACGCCGCTGATGCCGATGTACACGCTCGGCCACGACTTCGTCCCGCCGCCCGTGCACGCGGGAGGTCTCCGCTACCACGGCGACGCGCCCAGCCTCTGCGCGCTGGTCAAGGAGGGGCTGGTCGAGGCGACCGCCATCAAGCAGACCGCCGCCTTCGAGGCCGCGGTTCGGTTCGCGCGGTGCGAGGGGATCATCCCGGGGCCGGAGCCCGCCCACGCGATCCGGGCGGTCTTCGAGGAGGCCGAGGCGGCGAGGCAGGCGGGGGAGGCGCGGGTGATCCTCTTCAACCTCTCCGGTCACGGGCATTTCGACATGTCCGCCTACGACGCCTATTTCGCCGGGGAGCTCGAGGACCTGGAGCTCTCCGACGACGAGCTGAGCGAGGCGCTCGAGCGCCTGCCCGAGGCGCCCGCCCTGGCTTGACTCCAGCGACAGGGTTCCCGGCGGCGAGAAGTGATCGGGACAGGAGGTTCGGATGTTGAAGCGAGGCAAGTTCGCCGTCGCCCTTGTCGTCTTCTCCCTCGGTGCAGCTCCCGCGGTCGCACATGCTGCGGAGACGCTCGTCAACACCGGGAGCCCGCCGGGCCCGTTCCCGCAGAACAAGCAGAACGAGCCGACCGTGGCGGTGGATCCGAACCCGAACAGCACGGGTGTCCTTGCCGCGGGCTCGAACGACGAGGTCGACGAAGGCCCGTGCGTCGGCGGAGACTGCCCGTTCGTACAGGGCGTCGGCAACTCCGGGATCTACTTCTCCTTCGACGGCGGCGCAACCTGGACCCAGCCCACCTACACGGGCTGGAGCGATCGCACCGGTACGCCCGGGGTGGGACCGATCGGCACTCTGCCGAACTACTACGAAAACGGCCTCGTCTCCGACGGCGACCCGGTCACCTACTTCGGCCCGCGGCCCGACTCCAGCGGCCACTTCAGCTGGGCGAACGGCTCACGGCTGTACTACGCGAACCTGACCTCGAACTTCGCCACCGAGCGCAGCGACCAGTCCTTCAGGGGCTTCGAGGCGATCGCGGTTTCCCACACCGACGATCCGGCGGCCGCCGCGGCGAACGACGCGAGCGCCTGGAGCGATCCGGCGATCGTCACCTCGCGCCGCCAGAGCGCGACGACGTTCTCCGACAAGGAGGCGCTCACGGTCGACAACGCCGCATCGAGCCCGCGGTTAGGGACCGCATACGTCTGCTACACGCTCTTCAAGAGCCAGCAGGACACCGGCCCGGAGCAGATCGCCGTCAGCCACTCGATCGACGGTGGCGACACGTGGTCACGTCCAACCACCCTGAGCGCGGCCTTCGACAACCCGCAGCACACCGGCCGCCAGGGTTGCTCGATCCGGACCGACAGCAAGGGCACGGTTTACGCGGTCTGGGAGGACTCCCACAAGAAGCAGGCGATCTTCCGGATGGCGCGGTCGACCGATGGCGGCACTTCCTTCGAGAAGCCGCGCACGATCGCCAACGTGACCGATGTCGGCGCCTTCGACGGCGTGCGCTCGATCTCATTCGACGGGATCGCGGGCGCCCGCACGAGCTCGTTCCCCAGCCTGGACATCGCCAACGGTGCTCCGACCGGCGCCGGCGCGACGGACACGATGGCGCTCGGCTGGTCCGACGGATCCGCGGGCCTCAATCATGAGCACGCCCTGGTGCAGCTGTCCGGAAACGGCGGGGCGAGCTGGACGAATCCGGTTCCGGTCGAGGAGAGCGGCGACCGGCCGGACTTCGCGTTCATCGGCCTCTCGCCGAATGGGAGCGACCTGTACGTCGTCTATGACGGGTTCAGCGACCCGTTCCGGAACGACACGACCAGCACGCGGCAGTTCGTGGGCGTGACGCGACACGCTGACGTCTCCGGAACCACCGTCGACGGCCTCGCGACACTCGATAGAGGCCAGGTCGGCGATTCCCGCGCGTCGAGCTCGAACGCGCTGATCGACGGGTTCATCGGCGACTACAACACCGTCGCGGCGACCAACGCGGGAGCGGTTTCAGTGTTCAACGACGCCCGCAGCGCGGCGGATTGCCCGGCCATCGACGCGTTCCGGCAGGCGACGGTCGACGGGACGGCGGGAGCGCCGCCGGCTCCGGGGACCGACTGCGACCCGACGTTCGGCAACACGGACATATTCTCGGCGGCGGTCGGCGATCCGACACCCTGATCGTGAGGGGGAGCCGCTGCTCTCGCGGCGGCTCCCCGTCAGCCCGAGCTCGCGGGAGCCGACACCAGATACCGCTCCAGCCCCGAGCGAATCGACTCGGGGATAGGCGACTTCGCTCCGCCGCCCGTCTCGATGAAGACGTGCCGGAGCTCACCCTCCGCGGCCGGCTCGCCACCGTCCTCGATCACCAGCTCCGTCGTCATGGAGGTGTCGCCGAGGCGGGTGACCCGGGCCACGACCTCCATCTCATCGTCAAATCGCAGCGGGGCCATGTAACGGATCGTCGCCTCGGCGACGACCATGTCGACGCCAGCCTCCACCATGGCCCGGTATCCGCCGAGCTCCCGCCAGAGCTCGCCCATGGTGATGTCGAAGTAGGTGAGGTAGTTCGCGTTGAAGACGACGCCCTGCGGGTCGCACTCGTTGTAGCGGACCCGCAGGGTGGTCCGGAAGGACTCGCCCACGCCCGGGGCTAGGCCTCGGCCTTCTCGGTATCGGCGGCCTTTCCGTTGCTCATGCCGTAGGCCTCGGCGAGCTCCGGGTCCTTCTTGGCGAGCATCTCGGCGAGCGTCACCATCACCTTGCACTGCTTCCAGGTGGCGTCGTCCTGCATCTTGCCGTCGATCATGTGGACCCCGGCGCCGTCCGGGATCGCGGCGAGGACCTTCTTGGCGAAGATCACCTCGTCCGCGGGGGGCGAGAACACCTTCTTGGCGATCTCGATCTGGACCGGATGCAGCGACCAGGCGCCGACGCAGCCGAGCAGGAAGGCGGCGCGGAACTGTGTCTCGCAGCCGAGCGTGTCCTTGATGTCGCCGTAGGGCCCGTAGAACGGCAAGATGTCGTTGGACGTGCAGGCGTCAACCATGCGGGCGATCGAGTAATGCCATGGGTCCTGCTGCGCGGTCGCCCTGGTGGCCTCCGGGTCGTCGGGATCCGGATCTTGGATCACCCGGTAGCCGGGATGCCCGCCGCCGACGCGCGTGGTCTTCATCCGCCGTGACGCCGCCAGATCGGCCGGTCCGAAGCTCATGCCCTGCATCCGGGGGCTCGCCGCCGCGATCTCCTCGAGGTTCACGACGCCCTGCGCCGTCTCGAGGATGGCGTGGATCAGGATCGGCCGCTCGACCTTCGCCTTCGCCTCGAGCTGGGCCAGAAGCTGGTCCACGTAGTGGATGTCCCATGGACCCTCGACCTTCGGGACCATGATCACCTCGAGCACGTCGCCGATCTCGGTGACGAGCTCCGTCAGGTCGTCGAGCACCCAGGGGCTCTCGAGCGCGTTCACGCGGGTCCAGAGCTGGGTGTCCCCGAAGTCGACCTCCTTGCCGACCTCGATCAGGCCGCGCCTCGCCGGCACCTTGTTCTCAACCGTGATCGCGTCCTCGAGGTTGCCCAGCAGGATGTCCGCCTGCTTGGCCATGTTCGGCACCTTCGCCCGCATCTTCTCGTTGGAGGCGTCGAAGAAATGAATCATCCGCGAGGGCTTGACGGGGATCTCTTGAGGCGGATCGGGGGCGCCGATCGCCAGGGGCTTGAAGAAGTTCCTTGGATTTCTCATATCCGGAACGCTATCTACCCGGTTGCCCCGGAGGTCGCACGGATAGCCTGCGTCAATGGCGAAGATCCGCGAGGCCGTGCCCGGCGAGGTGGAGCGCGTGCTCGGCATGTACGAGTGGCTGTTCGCCTCGCCGGGCTCCGTCCCGCCGCGCTGGGACCCGGAGCGTGGGCGCGCGGCGATCGCGGAGGCGATCGGGGACCGGGAGGCCGGGGTGCTGGTCGCGGAGCATCGCGGCGAGCTGCTCGGCCTCTGCACGGCGTATCTGGAGCTGAACTCGGTCCGCTTCGGGCAGCGCTGCTGGGTCGAGGATCTGGCCGTCAGCCCGCAGCACCGCTCCCAGGGAGTGGGGAAGGAGCTGCTCGACGCCGCCAGGGACTGGGCCCGGGACCGCGGCGCAACCCACCTGTCGCTGAGCAGCGCCGAGGCCCGGGCCGACGCCCACCGCTTCTACGAGCGCGAGGAGCCCGATCAGCGCTCGCTCCTGTTCGGCTGGGATCTGTGAGGGATATCGAGCTGTTACGATATATCGCGTTAGTTCATGATTGATCGAAAGGAACAACGCGAATGCACAGACAGAGAAGCCGCCACGGATTTGGGCGGCACGAGATGAGCCGCGGAGGCGGCCGAGGAGGGGGCCGGGGGCGCCATCGCGTCCGCCGCGGCGACGTTCGCAGCGCCATCCTGGCGCTGCTCGACGACCGGTCGATGCACGGCTACGAGATGATCACCGAGCTCGAGGAGCGAACAGGTGGCCGCTGGCGCCCAAGCGCCGGCTCGATCTACCCGACGCTCCAGCTGCTGGAGGACGAGGGACTGGCCACAGCCGAAGAGGTCGAGGGCCGCAAGGTCTACTCGCTGACCGACGCCGGCAAGGAGGCGGCCCCGGAGCGAACCGAGGGTCAGCAGCCCTGGGAGGAGGGCGACGAGGACTCCCCTCGATTCGAGGCCCGCAAGGAGCTCTTCAAGCTGATGGGGGCGGCGAAGCAACTCGCCCGCGCCGACAACGAGGAGCAGCTGACGAAGGCGGCGGAGATCCTCAAGGACGCCCGCCGCAAGCTCTACGGCATCCTCGCCGAGGACTAGGCGCCTCAGGCGCCGCGCGCGATCGCCGCGCGCGCGGCGTCCTCCGTCGCGAAGATCGAGCTCGAGAGGACCTTGTCCTCCTTGAAGCGGCTCAGGCCCCAGGCGAGCTGGGCGGAACGCCGCTCCTCGGGCCCGATCAGCTCAGCCAGGATCGCGCTCGTGTCGTCGGCGTCGCTCACCCGCGGCCGAGGGTAACGCGCCCGGCCGGGGCGTCGTCCTATCCTTGGCCGCGCAAACACGACTTCAGAGGAGCCAATGGCCGTCGCAACCGAGCAGCAGGAGAGCACCACCTTTCAGGAGATGACCGACGAGCAGAAGGCCATCGTCGAGATGGTCCGGAGCTTCGTCGACAAGGAGATCCTCCCCAACGCCGAGGAGTACGACCACGAGGACAAGTTCCCCGAGCCGATCGTCGAGCAGATGAAGGAGCTCGGCCTCTTCGGGGTGACGATCCCCGAGGAGTACGGCGGCATGGGCCTCGACCTGACGACCTACGCGATGATCGTCGAGGAGCTCTCGCGCGGCTGGATCTCGATCTCCGGCGTCGTCAACACCCACTTCATCGGCTCCTACCTGCTGATGAAGTTCGGCACCGACGACCAGAAGCAGTACTTCCTGCCCAAGATGGCGACCGGCGAGATCCGCGCCGCCTTCTCGCTGTCCGAGCCGGAGGTTGGCTCCGACGTCCAGGGCATCAAGGCAACCGCCACCAAGGACGACGACGGCAACTGGGTGCTCGAGGGCCAGAAGATGTGGGTCACCAACGGGCTCGGCTCGAGCGTCGTCTTCGTGCTGATGAAGAACGACCCGAAAGCGGACCCGCCCTACAAGGGGATGACCTGCTTCATCACCGAGAAGGAGCCCTGGAAGGAGAAGAACGAGGGCGACTTCGCGGGCCTCGAGATTCCGCCCAAGATCAAGAAGATGGGCTACAAGGGCGTCGAGTCCACCGAGCTCGTCTACTCCGGCTATGCGTGCCCGCCGGAGCGGATCCTGGGTGGCGAGGAGAAGGGCCTCGGCAAGGGCTTCTCGCAGATGATGGACGCGCTCGAGGTCGGCCGGGTGAACGTGGCCGCTCGCGGCGTCGGCATCGCCCAGCGCGCTTTGGAGCTGGCGCTCAAGTACAGCCAGGAGCGTAAGACGTTCGGCAAGCCGATCGCCCAGCACCAGGCGATCCTCTTCAAGCTCGCCGACATGGCCACCAAGATCGAGGCCGCCCGCCTGGTCACCCGCAAGGCCGCGCGGATGAAGGACGCGGGCCAGCGCTCCGACCTCGAGGCGGGGATGGCGAAGCTGATCGCCTCGGAGACCGGCAAGGAGTGCGTCGAGGACGCCTTCCGGATTCACGGCGGCTACGGCTATTCCAAGGAGTACGAGATCGAGCGCCTCTACCGGGACGCGCCGCTTCTGCTGATCGGAGAGGGCACCTCCGAGATCCAGCGGATGGTGATCGGCAAGAAGCTGCTGGAGCGGAACAAGATTTGAGCTCGGTCGCCCTGGTCAGCGGGGCGAACCGCGGGATCGGCGCTGGGATTGCGCTCGAGCTCGCCCGAGATCACGGCTTCCTCGTCTACGCCGGCGCGCGGAATCCCGATCAGGTCGAGGGGGGCGACGGGATCGAGCCGATCCACCTCGACGTCACCGACGAGGACACGATCTTCGCGGCGCGACAGCGGATCGAGTCGGACCCCGGCCGCCTCGATGCACTGGTCAACAATGCCGGCGTATATGGCGATCCGGTCGGGGCGGCCGACTACGACATCGACGAAGCCCATGAGGTTCTGGAGGTCAACACCTTCGGGCCCTGGCGGCTGATCGAGGCGTTCCTGCCGCTGCTCCGCAAGAGTGACGCCCCCCGCATCGTGAACGTCTCGAGCGGGGCGGGGCAGCTCTCGGACATGAACGGCGGGCGCGGCGCCTACCGGGTCTCCAAGGCGGCGCTCAACGCCCTCACACGGACGCTCGCGTGGGACGAGGACGGGATCAAGATCAACGCGATGTGCCCGGGGTGGGTGCGGACGGACATGGGCGGCTCCGCCGCGCCCAAGTCGGTGGAGGAGGGGGCGGACACGGCCGTCTGGCTGGCCACCCTCCCGGACGACGGCCCGACCGGAGGCTTCTTCCGCAACCGCAAGCCAATACCGTGGTGAGATGGCATCGACCCAGGAACTGATCGCCACCGCAATCGAGCGCTTTCAGGCCGAGGTTCCGGCGCTCGCGCAGTTGAAGCTCGTCTTCGAGCTGGAGCTCCGCGGCCGCGGGGACGTGCAGATGTTCCGCGTCGAGGTCCCGGGCCCGCAGATCAGCAAGTCCGCCTCCACGGAGGACGCCCGCGTCACCGTCGAGTTCACCCGGTCGGAGTTCAACCGGCTCGCCGAGCAGGGCACGGCCGCGGACTACCGCGCCGCCTACGACGCCGGACACATCAAGGCAAGCGGCGACAGCAACATCCAGAAGCTGATCGCCCAGGTGATCGAGCGCCACGAGCAGCGGGCGCGAACCAAGAAAGTCCACTGACGACGCTGGCGAGAAGGCGAGCGGCCACGCAGCTGCTCCACCGTCCGGCATCGGCGACGGATCCCGCCGAGATCGCCCGCTCCATCGCGGGCGCGCAGGCACAGGACGTCTACGCCGGGCCGCAGACCTTCCGCTCGCGCAGTCGCAGGCTGACGGCCGAGGACATCACCCGGGCCCGGGTCGAGGAGCGCTCGCTGCTCCGCACCTGGGTGATGCGGAAGACCATCCACCTGATCCCGACGGATGACGCGGGCTGGTGGCTCCCTCTGTTCGAGCCCGAGACGGAGCGCTGGTCGCGGCGGCGCCTGGAACAGCTCGGCCTGCCGGTTGCGAAGCAGGACAGGGCGCTCGATGCGATCGCGAGGGCGCTCGCCGATGAGGGGCCGCTGACGCGCAGCGAGGCTCGCGAGCGTGCCGAGGCTGCGGGGGTGAAGCTGAACCAGCAGACGGGTATGCACATCGCGCTCACGGCCGTCCTCAGCGGCATTGCCTGTCTCGGGCCGGATCGCGGCAAGACCACCTGCCTCGTGCGGCGGGAGGACTGGCTGGGCAGGCCGCCCAGGTTCGACCGGCCCAAGGCGCTGGCCGAGCTCGCTCGCCGCTACCTCGGCGCGTTCGCCCCGGCGACCGATCGCGACTTCGCCTACTGGTCCGGGCTGCCGCTCCGCGACGTGCGCGCGGGACTCGAGTCGATCGCGACGGAGATCGAGGAGGTCCCGGTCGAGGGCGAGACGATGCTGGCGCCCCGCGGCGGCCGCCGGCGTCTGCCCGCCGCGGGCCAGGTGCGGATGCTGGGCAACTTCGACACCTACCTGCTCGGCTGGAAGGACCGTGGCTTCTCCGTCGCGGGCGAGCACGCGATCCACGTCAAGGAGGGGGGAGGCGGCTGGATCCGGCCGGTGATCGTCGAGGACGGCATCGTCGTCGGCGGCTGGCGCTCGTCGCGCAAGGGTGGCCGCCTGGAGATCACCCTCAACCTGCCGAAGGCCGAGCGGAAGCGCCTCGGCTCGAAGATCGAGGCGGAGGTCGCCGACCTCGCGCGCTTCGAGGGCATTGAGGCAACGATCTCCTGACCCCACTACCATCCCGCGCCGCACCAGGAGGAGAGTCATCCCAATCGACTCGAGGAGACTGACTCAAACGATGAGCGACGAGAACCATCAGCTGACGACGGACCAGGCCGAGCGAGAGGCCTCCGGGGCCCACGAGTACGGGCGCTACCTGGAGGAGTTCGAGGTCGGCGCCGTCTACAAGCACTGGCCCGCCAAGACGGTGACGGAGTCAGACGACCACCTCTTCTGCCTGATCACCATGAACCACCACCCGCTGCACCTGAACGACGTCTACGCCTCCCAGTCGCAGCAGGGAAAGAACGTCGTCGTGGGGCCGCTGGTCTACTCCCTCGCGCTCGGCATGTCGGTCTCGGACGTCTCGGGCAAGGCCATCGCGAACCTGGCGACCGAGGAGCTCAAGCACCCGGCGCCCGTCTTCCACGGCGACACGCTCTTCTGCGAGTCCGAGGTGCTCGAAGTCCGTCCCTCCGAGTCCAAGAAGGACCGCGGCGTGGTCAAGGTCCACACGCGGGTCTACAAGCAGGACGGCACGCTGGTCGCCGAGTTCAAGCGGGCGGTTCTGGTCCCGCGCAAGAACCCGGGCTAGCGCGTACCGGCCTCGGTCACTCGCGCGAGAGCCTCGTCGGGGGTGATCGAGAGCCGGCGGAGCGCCCGCAGCCCAGCGTTCCTCCCGGTCCTCGTCGGGCTCGATTTGTCGGTTCCACCTTTCGATCGTCAACCGGTGCCGTCCCACTGACCGCCTTGAGGAGCCGGCGGAGATTTCTCTGCCCCGGGAGAGGGACCCGGGGTGTGCAATTCGCCGGGTCAGCTAGTGGCTTCGGACTCAGATAGTCATGCCGTGACTAGACGATTCTCCGGGCGCATCGACGATTCCGAAACGCCCAGGTCTCTCGGAGAGAGCATCCCCATGCAGGCCTCAGCGCCGAACCCGGGCCAGCCGGCCTGCGCCTGGTTTCGCAGATTCCCGCTCGGGGGTAGGACCGCGTGCGGGATGGGTGGGTATGCAGGTCTGGCGACGCTGGTTGCCCTCGTCGTGGGCGTACTCGCGTGGGCCGTTGCACCGGCGAGCGCCGATTCGCTGCTCGTCCCGAACACCAACTGGACAGCGCTGCTGCCGCCCTGGCCCGATACGCCGACGGAGCCCCAGCCGGGGCCCGTGCCGAACTGCGAGGTCGCCTCGGTCGCCTGCATCGACGACGAGATCTCGCGGATGGAGAGCGAGCAGGCTGCGCTGGGCTGCGATCACCGGGCCGTCTTCGACACGACCTACCTCGAGCTGACCCGGGAGCTGCGGCGCGATCTCGATACGGATCCGGGCCTGTTCAATGACCCTCGCTAACTCTATGCCGAGGACGCCCTGTTCGCCGACGTCTACTTCGACACCCTGCACGCCTGGGAGTCGGGTGGGCCGGTGGCGCCCGCCTGGCGGATCGCCTTCGAGCAGGCCGAGCACGGCCAGATCACCGGGGCCCAGGAGATGCTGCTCGGCATCAACGCTCACGTGCAGAACGACATGCCCTTCGTGATCGCGGCGCTGGGCGTCCGGCAGCCCGATGGCACGTCCAGGAAACACGATTACGACGCTTTCAACGAGGTGCTCAATCGTGCCTACGAGCCCGTCGTCACCGCGATCCGGCAGCGCTTCGACCCGTCCATGGGCCTCACCAATCCCGACCTCGTCACCCTTGACGACATCGGCGGCCTGGGGCCGTCCGCGCCTGGCGCGAGCTCGTCTGGCGCAACGCCGAGCGGCTGCTCGATGCCAAGACCGACGTCCAGCGGCAGACGATCGCGAAGCAGATCGAGACGAACGCGGCCGTCTGGGCGGAGGGAATCGCGGCCGTGCAGATCCCCGGCTTCAGGTCCTCACGCGACGCGTACTGCGCGAAGCAGCTGGGCTAGCTAGTGAGCTTCATCGGGCGCGTGCGCCGGCGGGCGTGACTCCTCCGCCAGGGAGGTGATCTCGAGAACGCCGCGCGAGGCCTCCTCCAGGACCTCCGTCGCCTCCTCGGCGGAGCGCGCGTACAGCTCGACCAGCAGGTGGACGATGATCCGCTCCTCGTCGTGCTTGTGGAAGCGGACGTGGGTGAAGAACTCGCGGGTGCCCTGCTCGCCGAAGGAGCCGTAGGTGAGGGACTCGCCCGCCTCCGGCCCGGAGCAGGTCTCGACCTGGTCCTGGTCCACGGTGACCGTGCAGGAGGCGACCCACGGCGTGCCCGCGACCATGCGCTCCCAGCGATCCTCGACCGGGACGACGCGGTCCTCCTGGATGGTCAGGTGCGGCTGGTCGTGCAGGCAGCGCAGGCACTGGACGACGGCCTCCTGGACCTCGTCGATGCGATCCGACGGCTCGCCGGTGTCCGGGTCGACGCGCAGGATCGCGTCGTAGTGCAGCTGGACCTCGAGGTCCCGGGCCCAGCAGCGGTAGCAGCGGAGCCAGGAGCTGCGGTCGCCGTTCAGCTCCGGCTCCGCCATCAGGCCGGCTGCGCGGCGCGATGGCGGTCCGCCACCAGCTCCGCGATCTCGCCCATGATGCGGTTGATCTCGAAGTCCTTCGGCGTGTAAACCCCCGCGACGCCCGCCTCCTTCATGGCGGCCGCGTCGACCGCCGGGATGATGCCGCCGACGACCACCGGGATGTCCGCCCCATCGGCGCGCAGCAGCTCGACCATGCGCGGCACCAGCTCGCGGTGGGAGCCGGACAGGATGGAGAGGCCGACCACGTCGACGTCCTCCTCGACCGCCGACTTCGCGATCTGCTCGGGCGTCAGGCGGATGCCCTGGTAGATGACCTCCATCCCCACGTCGCGCGCGCGGACGGCGATCTGCTCCGCGCCGTTCGAGTGCCCGTCAAGGCCCGGCTTGCCGACCAGGATCCGGATCGGGTGGCCGATCTCCTCGGAGACCTCGGCGACCCGGTCGCGTACGCCGGACAGCAGGTCGCCGTTGACCGAGCCGCCGGCCGCGGCCTCCGAGACGCCAGTGGGCGCTCGGTAGTCGCCGAATACGTCGCGCAGGACGCCTGCCCACTCGCCTGTCGTGGCGCCCGCCCTGGCGGCCTCCAGGGTCGCCGGGAGAATGTTCGCCGACTCGTCGCGAGCGGCCTCGGCGAGCTTCTCGAGCGCTGCGTCGACGGCCCCCTGGTCGCGCTCGGCCTTCCACTCCTCGAGCGCGGCGATCCGCTCGCGCTCGACCTCCGGGTCCGGGGTCAGGATGCCGCCGTCCTCACCGGTGGTGAGCGGCGAGTCCTCGGACTCGGTGAACTCGTTCTGACCGACGACCGTGATCTCACCTCGCTCGATCCTGGCGATCCGCTCGCGGTTGGACTCGACCAGCTGCGCCTTCATGTAGGGGACGGCCTCGACCGCGCCGCCGCGCTCGGCGACCTCCTTCATCTCGGCGTCCGCGCCGGAGGCGAGCTCGTCGACCAGGCCGTCCATGACCACGGAGCCCTCGAAGATGTCGGGATAGTCGAGCAGGTCGGTCTCGTTGGCGAGGATCTGCTGGATGCGAAGGCTCCACTGCTGGTCCCAGGGGCGGGGGAGACCCAGGGCCTCGTTCCAGGCCGGCAGCTGGATGGCTCGGGCGCGGGCGTCGCGGCCGAGGGTCACGGCGAGAGCCTCGAGCACGATCCGCGGCACGTTGTTCTCCGGCTGGGACTCGGTCAGGCCGAGCGAGTTCACCTGCACGCCGTAGCGCAGGCGCAGGAACTTGGGCTCCGTGACGCCGTAGCGGTTGCGGCCGATCTCCTCCCAGAGCCTTCCCATCGCGCGCAGCTTGGCGTGCTCCTCGATGAAGCGGACGCCGGCGTTGACGAAGAAGCTGATCCGTCCGAAGACCTTGGGAAAGTCCTGATCGGCGACCTGGCCGCGCGCCTTGACCTCGTCGAGCACCGCCATCGCGGTGGAGAGGGCATAGGCGATCTCCTGAACCGGCGTGGCCCCCGCCTCCTGCAGGTGATAGGAGCAGACGTTGATCGGGTTCCACTTCGGGATCTCGTTGACCGTGAAGGCGACCGTATCGGCGATCAGCCGCATCGAGGGCCCGGGCGGGAACGCGTAGGTGCCGCGGGAGAGGTACTCCTTGATGATGTCGTTCTGCGTCGTGCCGGCGAGGGCGGAGCGCTCGACTCCGTTCTCCTCCGCGACCGTCGCGTAGAGCGCCAGCAGCCAGGCGGCCGTGGCGTTGATCGTCATCGACGTGTTCATCTCGCCCAGCGGAATGCCGTCGAACAGGGTGTGCATGTCGCCCTTGTGGGCGATCGAGACGCCGACCTTGCCTACCTCGCCGCGCGCCAGCTCGGCGTCGGGGTCGTAGCCCGTCTGGGTCGGCAGATCGAAGGCGACCGACAAGCCGGTCTGGCCCTTGGCGAGATTCTTGCGGTAGAGCTCGTTGGAGCGGCGGGCGTCGGAGTGCCCCGCGTAGGTGCGCATGACCCAGGGCCGGTCCCGCTCGGGGAGGCGGTGCTCGCTCATGGACCTAATGGTAAGTGCCTCGTAAATCGCGGCGCGCAACGACCGCTCCGACTGGGGCTGAGGGGTGTTCTTGCAATCTCCCGGATGTCACCGGGCTAGGCTCAGCCACGCATGAAGACCAAGCTCACAGCCCTGCTCGTCGCGGGCGCCGCCCTCACGGCGGGCGCCGCGGCCGAGGCCGCTCCGATCCCCGTGGCCACGTACACCTTCCAGAGCCAGGACGACGTGAACGCCTTCCACAAGGTCTCCGGCGCCGGTTGCAAGCACAAGTGGGCTCGGAACAAGGCACTCGGCATCGGTGTCGGGAAGAAGGCCAGCGCCTGCATCTTCCGCTCCTCGGTGGTCGCGGACTCGAGCGACCAGTACGCCGACCTGGGGATGACCGGCACCGTGACCTCGGGCGGAGGGACGCCCAAACTGCAGAAGAAGACCTTCGTGGGCGTCGGCGTCCGCTACAGCAGCACCGCCGGTTACGTGCTGAGGGTCCTGCCGAACTCACACAAGTGGCAGTACCTGCGCGACGCGAAGGGCGCGGCCGGCCCGAAGGTCGAGGCACACGGAAGCGGCAAGTTCATCAAGGTGGGTTCCAAGCCCAACTTGATCACCTTCCGGGCCTTCTCCTACGGCGGAACGAGCACCAATCTGGTGGGCGCGGTCAACGGGCACAGCGTCGTCGCCACCACCGATTCGGGCGCCGATCAGCCCGAGGGGCGCCAGACGGTGGTCACGGCGGGAGTCAAGGGATCCAGCCCGGGCACCGGCGTGGTCGGCGTCTTCGACAACGTCAGCGTCCTCGTTCCGAATCCCTTCTAGCCCTTCCGGGGGCACGGAATTTCCCCGGCGCCCGGGGTCGATCCTCTACCTTGCGGCCGTGGCAACGACCACGGTTGAGCGCCCGAAATCGGCCGGCCCGGACGAGGGAGTGGGCGGGAACTGGATGGTGATCGTCCTCAACGACGACCACAACACCTTCGACCACGTCGCCAAGACCCTTGCGCGGGTGATCCCCGGAATCACGCTCGACGGCGGCTACCGGTTCGCCGACACGATCCACAACCGCGGCCAGGCCGCCGTCTGGACCGGGCCGCGCGAGCCCGCCGAGCTCTATTGGGAGCAGCTGCAGCAGGCGGGTCTCACGATGGCCCCGCTCGAGCAGCACTAGCCGCCGCCGGCACTACTTCTTGGCGGGGGAGTCCTGGACGAGCGTGTTGTTGCCGGGCCCGCCGTTGAGGCGATCCTTGCCCGGGCCGCCGATCAGCCGATCCGGGCCGGGACCGCCGAACAGCCGGTCCTTCCCGGCCCCGCCGCCGAGCAGATCGGCGCCCGCGGCGCCGATCAGGAGGTCGTTGCCCGAGTTGCCGCTGAGCAGGTCGTCGTCCGCGCCGGCGCTGAGCTTGTCATTGCCCGAGTTGCCGAGCAGGATGTCCCGCCCCGCTCCCGCCGCCATGGAGTCGTTGCCGCTGCCGCCCTGCAGGCTGTCCCGGACGCGCCCACCGGTCATCCGGTCGTCGCCCGGGCCGCCGAGCACGAGGTTGAAGGCGGAGGTGCCCCCCCGGTAGCGATCGTTTCCGCGTCCGAGGTCGGCCGCCGCTCCCGTGCCGTGTCCGAAGCCGCCGGGCAGGTTGCGCTGGCCGAAGCCCTTGTCCGGCCCTACGCCCGACAGGTCGACGCGATCGTTCCCGGCGCCCGTCACCGTGTCGACCTCGGAGACCTGCTGGCACGCAATGGCGCCGGTCCGCGGGTTCTTGCCGTCCACCTTGACCAGGCCGTTCTTGCAGACGACCTTGACGTGGTCGGAGCCCTTGCCACCCGAGACGGTGAGGAGGCTCCCGCTGACCGATGCCCTCACCTTCGCCTGCGCCGCGCCTGGAACGGCGAGGGCCATCGCGATGACGGCGACGGGCATGGCGTAACGCAGCGATGGGCGACGAGCGCGCGTCATTGACATAGAGGGAACACGAGGCCCGGCGCTAAGTAGCTGCGTGGCGCTTCTTGCAGTGACGCTTCGCGTGGTGCTTCTTCTTTTTCTTGCACTTCTTCACAGGGCTCACCGGGCTCACCGGGCTCGCCGCCGGCGCGGCAGCATCGACCACCTCGCAGTTCGCGAGGACATCCGTTCCGGGCGCATCGGTCTGCACCGCGTCGATGTCCGGGCCGCAGTCGGCCTGGTCGGAGACCCCGTTCCGGAGCATGAGGATGTCGCTGCCAGCGTCGCCCAGGTCGGAGCTCGCCAGCGGTCCCGGAACCAGCACATCGCCGTCTGCTCCCCCGTTGAGGACGTTCGGCCGGTTGATGCCGGTGAAGCCGTTGGCGGCGCTGACGCGGCTCAGGTCGATCAGATCGGCGCCATAGTTGCCATCGACCTCGATTCGCGAGGGCGCCCCACAGCCCACCGCGGTGTCGATCGTCCCGACGAACGCCGTGTTGACGGAGTAGTCGAAGCGCGCGGTTCCGCCCGAGCAGAGGACGGAGAAGGTCTCAGGGTCGTCGTTGCAGGGTGAGGTCCCGGCGATGGAGAGCGTTCCCGAGGAGTTGGTCACCGTGGGCGCCGGGCACGGGGCTGCCTGGGCCCGCTGCGGAGAATCCGTCGAGAGCAACAGCACGGCGCCACAGATCAGCGCGGCGGCTGCGAGGAGTGGGCGGATCACTCGCCGGCGATCAGTGTGTGCCAGACCGGCAGGAGCGGCTTGTTGTAGTAGTTGAGCGCCTCCTCGCGCAATGCCGCGATCTCGTCGGAGTACCAGTAGCGCTCGAAGTCCTCGTGGCTGTCCCAGATCGACGCCTGGCGGAAGTGCAGGGGATCCTCGACGTTGCGGGTCAGCGACCAGCCCTTCGCCCCGAAGGCCATCGCCCGGGCGGCGCCGGGTTCCCAGATCTCGTACCAGCGCTCGGCCCGGAACGGGTGGGTGTGCCAGTCGATGTAGACGACCTCCAGCGTGTCGGTGTCGATGGAAGGCTGCTCCCAGGTGCCCTGTGCCGGCTCCGGCGTGCTCACGCGCCCACCTCCGCCCGGATCGCCCCTGGGCCGTCCTCTTCCTTGCCCTCGTCCTCACTGGTGGCGCCGACGAGGATCGAGATCTTGCCGAGGTGCTTGTTCTCGTGGAGGAGCTGGTGCGCCTCGGCGACGCCGTCGAACCCCATCACCCGCCACAGCACCGGCTGGACCTTGCCCTCCGCCATCAGCTGGTTGGCGCGCATGCACTCGTAGGCGTTGGCGAAGTGCGAGCCGATGATCTGCTTCTGGCGCATCCACAGGTAGCGGACGTCGAAGTCGAGCGTGTAGCCCGAGGTCGCCCCGCAGATCACCACCTTGCCGAACGGCTTCACCACGAAGACCGAGGTCGGGAAGGTCGCCTTGCCGACGTGCTCGAAGACGATGTCGGGCGAGTCCCCGAGGATCTCCTTGAGCTTCTTGGCGAACCCGCGCGACTCCTTGAAGCGGGCCTTCTCCTGATCCGGCGTCTCGTCGCCGGTGCGCATCATCCCGGAGAACTCGTTGCGGTTGATGTAGTCGACCGCGCCGAGGCGCTTGACGAGCTCGCCCTTCTCGTCGGAGGAGACGACGCCGACCGCATTCGCGCCCGCGGCCGCACAGAGCTGGGTGGCGAAGACGCCGAGGCCGCCGGCCGCGCCCCAGATCAGGACGTTGTGCCCGGCCTGGAGCTTGCACTGGTCGATCAGCATCCGGTAGGCGGTGAAGTAGGTGAGCCCGTAGGCCGAGGACTCCGCCCAGGAGAGGTTCTTCGGCTTCGGCAGGAGCTGCTGGGCCTGCACCTTGGTGAACTGGGCGAAGGAGCCCCAGGTCGTCTCATAGCCCCAGATCTGCTGGCTGGGCGCGGCGAGCGGATCGAGACCGTGGACCTCGACGTCCTCGTAGGAGGCCTGGTTGCAGTGGATGACGACCTCGTCGCCGGGCTGCCACTTGGTGACGCCCTCGCCGACCTTCCAGACGACCCCGGAGGCGTCGGAGCCGCCGATGTGGTGGTTGTACTCGGGGTGGTCGCCGTAGCCGAAGACGGAGACCGGCTTGCCGAGGGCGGCCCAGACGTTGTTGAAGTTCACGCCCGCCGCCATCACGCGGACGATCACCTCGAAGGCGCCGGGCTCCGGCACCTCGATCTCCTCGACCTGGAAGGCGTCCTTGGGCTCTCCCTCCCGCTCCTGGCGGATGACCCAGGCGGCCATCTTCTCGGGCAGCTCGCCCGGCTGGACATCGAGCTTGGATACGTCGGCGATCTCTACGGCCAATGTGACTCCCGCGTCGTGGTTTGGACGGGAGGGATCGTAGTCAACGGACCGCCGTCAGGTTCCCGTCCGGGGGTGCGACTACGTTCGAGAGTCCATGGAAGCGTCAGAGAAGCCACAGCTCCCTCTTCGGGCCGATCGCTCCGACGGCGCCGTGCGCGCGATCGGGGACCGGCTGGTGATCGAGCGGCTCGAGGTCAACGACTCCGCCGCGGCCCGCGTGGTGCAGGAGCAGGTCGGCGAGGGGCACCAGCCGTCCGAGACGGTGACGCGCGCGATCGAGATCGGCACGCGCGTGATCGAGAGCGAGGGGACCGCGGCGAACGTCGACTACGTCAAGGCGGAGCTCGAGCGCCAGATCCGGCCGCTCGCCGACCGGCTCGGCGGCGTGATCGAGGACGGCCACGAGGAGTTCGCCGATCGTCTCGCCGCAAGCTTCGACAGCGAGCGCAGCGGGTCGGTCCAGCAGCAGATCCGGGAGATGCTGATCACCGCGATGGAGCATCAGCGCAACCAGCTGGCGAAGCAGTTCTCCGCGCAGGACGGCGCGAATCCCCTCTCGGACTTCAAGGAGGCCGTGGTGCGCGCCGTGAAGGGCTCGCAGGAGTCCCAGCAGCACGAGCACGCCCAGGACCGGGACCGGATCGATGCCCTCACGGCCGAGGTGACCGCACTGCGCGAGCGCCTCGGCGCGAAGGAGGAGCTCGAGGCCGAGCAGTCCCGCGGCACCGCCAAGGGCCGCGACTTCGAGGAGCGCGTGCACGCGCTGATCGACGAGATCGCGTCCGTGCGCGAGGACGTCGCGCATCACGTCGGGGACCTGCCCGGCGAGACCCGCGGCAAGAAGGGCGACACGGTCGTCGAGATCGGTGCCGCGGCCGGGCCCTGCCTGGCGAAGATCGCCTTCGACCCGAAGGACTCGAGCAGCATCACGCGCCCGAAGGCGTGGGACGTGCTGAACGGGTCGCTCGAGGACCGCGGCGCCGACTACGCCGTCCTGGTGGTCGCGATGGAGGAGAACCTGCCGTCCGGCACCCAGAACCTGGTCGAGTACGAGGGCAACAAGCTGATCGTCGCGGTCGACCGGGAGGAGCCCGAGCGCATCGTCATGGAGACGGCGTACGGGCTGGCCCGCGCCCGGGCGCTCGCCGCCCGCAGGGAGGACCTGGCCCTGGACGCCCCGGCGATGAAGGAGGCGCTCGACGAGGCCCGGCGCGCCCTCGAGTCGCTGAAGGCGGCCCGCCAGGCGCTCACGGGTGTGCGGAAGAACGCCGACAGCATCGAGTCCACGCTCGGGACCATGGAGGAGGGGACGAAGGCGGCGCTGGCGCGCGCGGACAGCCTGATCGCCGACGCGCTGGACGGGGCGGCGTAGTTTGACGGCGCGGAAATTCCGTCCAGCCACCGCTTACGGGATCATGGCCCCCGCGCCTGGGGACGAAATGGACAGCAGAGCAAGAATGGAAGCGTCCGAGAACACAGGGCCACCCACCGAGAGGGGCGGTGGCGGCCTACAGCGAATCGACTCCGCCCGCGTCACCCAGACGCTGGGATCGCCGCAGCTTGCCGGCGGCTATGCCCGGCTGGAGGTGATGCTGAACTCCGTCCTTCCTCGCCTGGTGGGCGAGGCTCAGAACCCGGCGCCGCGCGGGTTCTAGCCGGCGGCTAGGGCAACAGCAGGTCGTTCTGGCCCGAGGGTCGCTCGGGACCGACGGTGAAGCTGAACGGGCGGACCGCGATGCCGTCGACGCTCGCCTCGTAGGTCCCGCTCTTCATCTCGACCTTGATGGTGTCGGCGTCCCCTGGCGCGATCTGGGGGGTGTCCGCGCTGACCGGGCCGTGGATCGCCAGGCTGCCGGTCCGGTCCGTGAGGTTGGCGACCGTGAAGTTGACCAGGCCGGCGCCGAACTCCTTCGGTGAGACCACGACCCCGTCGGTCGCGATCTTCACGCTGACCTCCGCCGGAACCGGCGGCCGCGGGTCGTTGTTGAAGTCGTTGCGGCCACAGCCCGCGACGACGAGCACGGCCAGCAAGGTGGCCGGCAAGAGCAGCGCTCTGCCCCTCCTCCGCAGCATCCGCCGAGGAATCTAGCCGAACAGCGGGACGCCGCGCTTCAGTCCGTCAGGCGTCGAAGGGGAGCTCGACCACCTCGGCGGTGGCGGTTCCGTCGCCGACCGTGAGCTGCTCGCCCTCGCTGGCCTCGCGACGGACGATGGCGAGGGCGATCGGGCCATGGGCGGGGGAGAGGCAGGCGGTGCCGACTGCGCCGACGTCCTTCTCGCCCAGAAGGAGCGGGTCGCCGTGCGCGGCGGGCGCGCTCAGGCGGAGACCGCGCAGGGTCCGGTTGGGCTTGCCCCGGTAGTGGAGCCGCGCCACGGGCTCCTGGCCGATGTAGCAGCCCTTCTCGAAGTCGACGGCGCGGTCCACGATCCCGGCCTCCGCCGGCATGTGCTCGGAGCCCATGTCGAGCCCGAACCTGGGCCGGCCGCTCTCCACGCGGACGATCTCTGCGGCCTCATCGCTCACCTGCACAGCGCCGGCTGCAGCCAGCGCGCTCTCCAGGGTGGCCGCGTCCTCGGCCTTGACGATCAGGTCCACGCCGAGGTCGGTGGCGGCGCCGAGCACGTCGGTGCCGTCCCACTGGCGGAAGCGCTGAGCGTGCTCCGGTCCGAGGCCCTCGAACCCCGAGAGCTCGGCCGAGCGGGGGCCGATCACGGAGACGATCGCCCACCTCTCCGTCACGTTTTCGATCTCGACCTCCCTGCCGACGCTGTAGGTGCGGAGATGCCTGAGGACCACCTCGGCGGCCACGGGCTCGAGGTCGACCCGGACCTCGCCACTTTGAAGACGAAGCACGCGCAGGTCGGAGGTGAGGTGCCCCTTGCGGTCGAGCAGCGCCGCGTAGCAGCCCTGCTCGGGCTCGAGCGCCTCGATGTCGTTGGTGAGCTGACCCTGCAGGTATTCGGCGGCGTCCGGCCCGCCGACCAGCAGGGCCGCCCGCTGCCTGGTCAGGAACCCCGCCTCCTCGCGCAGGGCGCGGTATTGCCCGTCGAGCTCAACCTGGGTAGCGGTCTCGGCCACGAGGCGATTGTAGGTCGCGGCCTGCGCGGGCTTCCGGGGGAGGCGCCGGGGGCGAAGTTAGCCATGCCTAACTTCCGAGTTTGGATGTGCTTGAATACCGCGGATGCCGGTCCAGGCCCACAACGCCCACCCGAAGCGCCGCACCAACGAGGGAGCCGAGAACTACGCCAAGGCGCTCTACGAGCTGCAGGGGCGCGAGCCGGAGGGCGTCGGGACGACCGCCGTCGCGCAGCGGCTCGGCGTGACTCCCGCGTCGGCGTCGGGCATGCTGCGGCGGCTGGCCGACGAGGGGGTGGTCGAGTACGCGCCGTATCGCGGCGCGCGCCTCACGCCCGAGGGCGAGCGCATCGCCCTCGAGGTGATCCGGCACCACCGGCTGATCGAGCTCTTCCTCGCGGAGGTCCTGGGCATGCCCTGGGACCGGGTCCACGAGGAGGCCGAAGTGCTCGAGCACCACATCTCCGAAGAGCTCGAGGAGCTGATCGCGGCCAAGCTCGGCGAGCCGGCCCTCGATCCGCACGGCGACCCGATCCCCGACCGCGACCTGGCGGTCATCGCCGACGACTCGGTTCCGCTGACCGAGCTCGAGCAGGGCGAGGAGGGAACCTTCACCCGCGTCTCGGACAGCGACGCCTCCATGCTGCGATACCTGGCGGAGCGTTCCATCCAGCCCGGCGCGCGGCTCACGGTCAAGGGCAGGGAGCCCTTCGGGGGCCCGGTGATGGTCGAGATCGATGGCCGTACGCATCCTCTGGGACCGGAGCTCGCGGCGAGCATCAGAATCACCCGGACGAGGACGCAAGGGTGAGCGAGCAGGAGCTCAGCGAGAGCCAGGAGGACGTCGGCTTCGTGGACCCCCTGCCGGGCGAGCTTTCCGCTCCACCGGCTTCGGGGAGCGAGCTCGGCGGGACAGAACACGTCCTGCCCGAGGACGTCCTCCCCGGCGAGGCTGCGGTCAACCGGGCGGCGCGACGCTCGTTGGACGGCCACGCGCGCGGCCTCAAGCGCATCTGGCCCTTCCTGGGGCCCGCCTTCATCGCCGCGGTCGCCTACATCGACCCCGGAAACTTCGCCACCAACATCGCCGGTGGCGCCAAGTTCGGCTACCTGCTGCTCTGGGTCGTGCTCGCGGCCAACCTGATCGCGATGGTCGTCCAGACCCAGTCGGCGAAGCTCGGCATCGCGACCGGGAAGAACCTGCCGGAGGTCTGCCGGCGGATCTTCAAGCGGAGGACCTCCTTCGGCCTTTGGATTCAGGCGGAGATCGTTGCCATGTCGACGGACGTCGCCGAGGTGGTCGGCGCGGCCCTCGGGCTCAATCTCCTCTTCGGCATCCCGCTGTTTCCGGCAGCGCTGATCGCCGGAGCCGTCGCATTCGGAATCCTCGCGCTCCAGCAGATCGGCTTCAGGCGCCTCGAGGCCGTGATCTCGGGCCTGGTGGGCATCGTGGTGCTGGGCTTTGCATTCGAGATCCTCGAGTCCCACCCTGACGGGGGACAGGTGGCGAAGCACCTGGTCGTACCGGGCTTCGGCGGAACCGAGAGCGTGCTGCTGGCCACCGGCATCATCGGCGCCACGGTGATGCCGCACGTCATCTACCTGCACTCGGCCCTCACCCAGCGCCGCGTCGTCGGGCGAAACGACCACGAGAAACGGAAGATCCTGAGGTTCGAGCGGGTCGACGTCGTGATCGCCATGGCCTTGGCCGGGATCGTCAACGTCTCGATGATGGTCATGGCAGCCGCCCTCTTCCACGAAGGCGGCTTGACCGGCATCGACAGCATCGAGGGGGCCTACGACGGCCTCAAGCAGGTGGTCTCCGGCAATGCCGCGACGGTCTTCGGCATCGCCCTGCTTGCGTCGGGCCTCGCCTCCTCGTCGGTCGGCACGATGGCGGGGCAGGTGGTCATGCAGGGGTTCATCCAGCGCCGCATCCCGATCTTCCTGCGCCGGGCGATCACGCTGGTGCCAGCGCTGATCGTGCTCGGCCTCGGGCTCAACCCGACCGACGCCCTCGTGATCAGCCAGGTGGTGCTCAGCTTCGGAATCCCGTTCGCGCTCGTGCCGCTGCTGATCGCCGCGAGCCGGCGCGACGTGATGGGATCGCTCGCCAACCCCCGCTGGCTCACGGCGGTCGCCGCCACTCTCGCCGCGATGATCATCGCGCTCAACGTCTTCCTGATCGAGCAAGTCTTCGTCGGCTAGATGGAGAGGCGTGCGGGGATAGAGGTCTCCTCGCGCCTGGACGCCGCCCCGGAGGAGGTCTGGAGCTGGGTCTTCACACCCGAGGGCGTCAACGACGAGCTGCGGCCCTGGTTGCGGATGACCGTTCCCGGCGGCGACTTCAACCTCGACTCGGTCGAGCCAGGGACCCCGATCGGGCGCAGCTGGGTGCTGCTCTTCGGCTTGATCCCGGTCGACTATGACGAGATCAACCTCGAGGAGATCGATCGGGGGCGCGGCTTCGTCGAGCGCTCGCGGATGCTCTCGCAGCGCGCCTGGGAGCACGTCCGGACGATCAGGCCGGCCGACGGGGGCGCGCTGATCACCGACGCGGTGACATGGGAGCCGCGGCTGCCGCTCCCGGGCGCGACGATGCGGCCGATGTTTCGCGCGATCTTCGGGCATCGCCACCGCCGGCTCCGGCGCCGGTTCGGCGGGTCCCCGGCGGGCCGGGACGGCAGCTAGGCTTCGGCCGTGGCCCTCGCACAGGAATTCGAGGCGGTGGTCGAGAACCTTCCGGACGACTGGACGGACCTCGAGCTCGACCTGCGGATCGCCGACGAGTCGCGCTACGTCGACGCCGCCGTGATCCTCTCCCTCGTGAACGCGCAGCCCTATTCCCGGGCGGACTGGCACTGGCGGATCATCGTCGCCCACCGCTTCGGGCATGCCGCGGCGGCGGAGACCGTCCGCGGTGCGCTGCACAAGCTCGACAGGGAGGGGATCGGGGGCGAGCTGCGGGTGCGCGATGCCCAGGAGGGACGGGCCGAGGTCATGCAGTGGTGGGGCAGGCCGGACAGCATCCGGCGCGACTTCCAGCGCCGCCGCAGCCTCTAGCTACACGAACCGCTCGGGGTCCGGGACTCGGAAGAAGGTCTGGATGACCGAGGCGAGCTGGTTGGCGATGATGCGCGCCCGGTTCATCTCGGTTCGCGTCCAGGGGCGCTCCTCGTGGCACATCGCCTCCACGATGCCGAGGCTCTCACCGCGTTGGACGACCGGGACCATCAGCAGGGTCTGGTAGCCGAGCGAGAGAATCAGGTCCACCTCGTTGCCGTCCGCGCGGGGGTCGCCCGCCATCACCTGGGCGGACTCCTGACGCTCGAGCGCCCGTCCGGTGGTCGGGTAGTCGTCCACGGAGAAGAGCTCCCCCTCCGGCTGCTCGCCGCTCTCGGCCAGGGTCTCGACGACGTCCATGTCCGGATGCCACTGCGAGAGCGCGACCTTGTCGGCGTGCAGCTCTCCGGCGATCAGGTCGAGGGCGCTGTTCAGGTCCTCGCGGGACCTCGCGTTGGCGAGGCGGGCGCTGAGGTGCTCCAGGCGGCGATCGCCGGCCGAGATCGTCGGCGTGTCGCCGCCGGGCGTGGAGATCAGGGCCTTGGCGAGCGCGTCGCGGCAGGTCTCCGCCGCGGGAGGTGAGACCTGGCTCCACGGAGGAGCGGGCCGGCCGATCGCGTAGCCCTGCCCCCAGGGAACGTCGAGGTTGGAGAGCACCTCGATGTCGTCGTGACTCTCGATTCCCTCCGCGCACACCGTGGCGCCGACGCGCCGGGCGAAGCGCACCAGCGATTCGACCAGGGCCATCCTCACGGGATCGGAGTGAATCGCGCGGGTGAGCTCGAGGTCGAGCTTGACGATGTCCGGGCGCACCCACATCATCTGCTTGAGCCCCGCGTAGCCGGCGCCGGCGTCGTCGATGGCGATTCGGGCCCCGCGCTCGCGGAGTTGCGCCAGTGAGTTCGCGAGCAGGCTGTCGCCGACGTAGACCTCGTGCTCGGTGAGCTCGATGATCACGTCGGAGAGGTCGTCGGGAAGGACAAGCTTGACCGCTTCGGTGGAGAGGGCGGATGGGCTGACGTTGACCGCGAGGTGCGTCCCGGGCGGGCGATCCGAGGTCCGCAGCGCGGCCTGGATCGCGGCCGCCTCCAGCTCGGGGCCGAGCCCGCACGCGTTCGCCTGGGCGAACCAGGTCGAGGGCGGCCGGTCGGGCGCGTCGGGAAACCGGGCGAGGGCCTCGTAGCCGATCAGGCGGCCCGTCGTGAGGGAGGCGACGGGCTGGTAGAGCGGCTCGATCGCGTGCTCCCGCAGGATCCGCTCGATCTCGGAGCGCTGCGGGGCGTCGCCACTGAGGCGGACGTGGTCGGGGTCGAAGCGGCGCGTCCTCGACTTGCCGGAGCGCTTCGCCCAGTAGAGCGCTCCCTCGGCGAGCTGGAGGAGCGTCCCGGCGTTGTCGGCGTCGACCGGGTAGACGGCCACACCGGCGGAGCAGCCGAGCTCGCACCCCGCGGGCGAGAGTCGTGCGACCGCGGTCCGAACGCGCTCGGCGATCTCCTGCGCGGCTTCGGCCGCGGTGCCGGGCAGCATCAGCGCGAACTCCTCGCCGCCGGTCCGGGCGGCGATGTCACCGCGCCTGACCGTCTTGCGGAGCTGCGCTGCCACCCCCTGCAGGACGCCGTCGCCGAAGAGATGGCCGTGTCGCTCGTTGATCGCCTTGAAGTCGTCGAGGTCGAGCGCCACCAGGGCGACGGGCTCCCGCCGCGTGGCGGCCCTGTGAAGCTGTTTGCGAAGCGCCTGCTGGAAGCCGCGGTGGTTGATCAGGCCGGTCAGCGTGTCGGTCTCGGCGAGCTCTCGCAGCTCGATGCGCTGGCGGTAGAGAAGGACCGTGAGCGCCAAAGTGAACAGCATCCCCACCCCCGCGAAGGCGGCCAGCTCGGGGTCGCCCCGCGTGAACGCCAGCCCGATCACCGTGCCCCAGACGATCGAGAACGCCACAGCAGCCCAGGGCAGCACCCTGCGGCGGGAACTCCGGGGATGCGCGAATCGCCCCACGGCGGCAAGTATCGGAACGCCCGTCCAGGGCTACATCCCTTTTTTTTGGTCAAATGGCCGCTTGGACGCATGGTTTCGCGCCGCCTGCAAACCTGAGCTCGATGGCCCGCATAACAGCCCTCGTGCAAGATCTGATGCTGACGAGCCGCGTGCGCACCTCGCTCGAGGCGAGTGGGCACGAGGTGGAGCAGGAGTCGGACATCCCCGACGAGCTCGACGGGATCGACCTCGTCGTCGCAGACCTGGATGCGGTGCCGCCCGAGCGGCTGGGCGACCTGGGCGTGCCGGTGATCGGGTTCTACTCGCATGTCGACGTGGAGATGAAGAAGCGGGCTGAGGAAGCAGGGCTGACGCTGGCGGTCCCGCGGAGCCGGATGGCCAGGGAGCTGCCGGAGCTGGTGGACCGGGCTCTGGCCTGAAGTTGGCGGGTTAGTCACCCTATGCGTGACAAACCCGCCAATAGCCGCCGACTTCCCATCACCGGAGCCGGGCTCCCGGAAAGGCAAACCCGGCCGCGATCTGTCCCGGGGCCGACCTGCTCACCAGTCCGTGCTCCGTCGCCCACTCGAGCCAGGCCTCGTAGCGGTTGCCGGAGCCCAGTGCCGTTGGTGCCCCACCCTCGTTGCCCAGTGAGAAGGCATTGGCCGAGGTCAGCGCCTTGAGCTGGCGTTCCTGGGACCCGCGATCGAGATCCGGGACGGCTCTCAGCAGATCGTCGAGAGCCGACTCGGGGTTCTCGCCAAGTGCGCGATAGCCCTGGTCCAGCGCGTCCAGGAATCTCGACGCACGCTCTTCCGAGTCGGCGCGGGTTGCCACGACCAGCTCCGGATACCGCGGGGCGCCGAACCGGTCCACTCGGAACTCCCGGACCGGGATGCCCCGCTGCTGCAGCTCCACGCCCTCCGCGTTCCAGAACGCGGTCGCCGCGTCAACCTTCCCCGCCGCCAGATCGGCGACGGCGTTGAAGCCGATCGTCACCCGGTGCACGTCGGAGGGGTCCACTCCTCCGGAGCGCAGGACCGTGTCGAGGACGGCGTCGTCGGAGGGGACGCCGGTGACCCCGATGGTCTTGCCCGCCAGGTCGGCCGGCGCCAGGATCCCGTTCGGGTCGCGCGCGATCACCGAGGCGAGCGGCCGTTGGACTATCGCGGCGATCGCGACGAGATCGAAGCCGCGCTCCCGGGCGATCCCGAAGTCGTTGATGTCCATCACCGCGAAGTCGGCGCGGCCGGTCTCGAGCAGCTTGGCGCTGTCCGCGGTGCTCGACGGCTCCTGGATGTGGAGGTCGATCCCCTGGGTCCTGAAGTCGCCGTTCGCCTGCGCGGC
>CAWDAL010000013.1:0-335445 GCA_963800285.1 uncultured Solirubrobacterales bacterium | reverse complement strand
ATCGGCAGCGCGAGCATCTCGGCGCAGATGCGCTCGGTGTTCGGCAGCGGCTCGGGCGGCGCCCAGCGCTCCACCGCCGGCTGGCGATAGAGCGGGATCTCGTAGTAGGGGCGCGCGCCGATCCCGGCCTCGTTGAGCGCTTCGCGCAGCCGCTCTCGCTCGGGCGTGGCGACGACGAACAGATGCCAGCAGGACTCGCCGCCCTTCGGTCTCCGCCTGGACCCGGACGACCTCCTCGAGCCCGGCGTCGCGGTAGGACTCCGCCGCCGCGCGGCGGGCGCGGGTCCACTCCGGCAGGTGGGGCAGCAGGACGCGCAGCCCGGCGGCCTGGATCTCGTCCAGGCGCGAGTTGTAGCCCGCCTCGGTGTGATGGCGCTTGTCCTCGGAGCCGTGGAAGCGCAGCCGGCGCGCGAGGGCCTCGACCTCGGGATCGCTGGTCACCACGGCTCCCCCGTCGCCGAAGCCGCCCAGGTTCTTGGACGGGAAGAAGCTGAAGGTCGCGGCGTCCCCGACGGCGCCGGCCATCCGCCCGTCGATGGTGGCGCCGTGCGCCTGCGCCGCGTCCTCGAGGACCTTGATCCCGCGCGGGCCGCGCGAGCTCGACGAGCTCCGTGACCGGCGCCGGGTTCCCGTAGAGGTGCACCGGCAGCAGCGCCTTGGTGCGCTCCGTGATCGCCGGCTCGGCGGTCGCCGCGGTCATGCACCAGGTTCGCTCGTCGACGTCGCAGAAGACGGGAGTCGCGCCGATCGTCACCACCGGCTCGACCGTCGCGAAGAAGGTGACCGACGGCACGACGACCTCGTCGCCCTGGCCCCACCCCGAGGGCGCGCAGGGCGATCGCCAGGGCGTCGGTCCCGTTGGCGACGCCGACGCAGTGATCCGCGCCGAGGTAGGAGGCGAACTCGGACTCGAACGCCTCGACCTCCGGCCCGAGGATGTAGCGGCCGCTCTCGAGGACGGCCCTCTGGCGCTCGGCGATCTCCGGCAGGAGCGGCTCGAGCGATGCGCGGTTGGCGAACAGGGGGAGGTCCAAGAGGCATGGAAGAGTAGCCGCGCGCCTATCGGCCGGATCGCCGCGCCACGGCGCGGAGCAGCTGATGCCCACCGGGATGCCGCCATGGCGGCACCGCGCCCCGCGTCCTCACGACCTCGCGGAGCGCCATCCCCGCTCGGACCGGAGCCCCGACCCATCCCGGGGCCGCGTAGTGCGCGAAGGGCGCGGTGTCGATCGCGACGACCTCGAATCCACCCCGCTCGAGCAGCGCTTCCATCGAGCGCGGGCCGTGCTGGCCGACGTGGTGAGGGAGCTTGAGAGCGGGCCAGTCGCCGCCCTGCGGCGGGCAACCACGCTGCTCGCGTTCGGGACCTCGACCAGGAGGACGCCGCCCGGCCGCAGGGCCCTTCGCACGGCGGAAACGGCCTCGACGGGCGCCGGCATGTGCTCCAGCACGTGGAAGGCGCAGGCGCCGTCGAAGGTCTCCGCCTCGAGCTCGACGTCTTCCAGCCGGCCTGTCGTGACTTCGAAGCCGAGCACGTCGCGGGCGTGCCCGGCCATTTTGTCGTTCAGCTCCAGCCCCGCGCCGACGTAGCCGCGCTTCCGCGCCTCGTCGAGGAAGAACCCGGCGGCGGCGCCGACCTCGAGCAGGCGCGCGGGCGGCTGCAGATAGCGGGCCAGCAGGTCGAGGCGGCGGCGGGACTCGAAGCGGCGAGCGGGCTCCGCGGCGAGGTAGTCCTCGCCGTCGTAGTCGGCGAAGTACTCCTCCTCGTAGAGGCCCTGCTCGGGAGCCGCTGGCAGGAAGGCGAAGTCGCAGCCGGTACAGCGCTGCAGGGGAGATGGCGCGAAGACCGTGTCGGGGGCGGATTCCGCTCCGCAGATGGGGCAGCTCAAGATGACGGCGATGGTACGTTCAGGCCGCGATGAGGGACTGGCACGCGATCGTTCTCTCCTGGAATGGTCGCGAGGACACCGAGCGGTCGCTCGACGCGCTCGCAAAGGTCACCGCGCCGCCGATCCAGGTGATCTGCGTCGACAACGGGTCCACCGACGGTTCGGTCGAGGCCGTGCGCGAGCGCCATCCCGAGGCGCACCTGATCGAGAACGGACGCAACCTGGGCTTCGCCGGCGGCTGCAACGCGGGGATCCGGTGGGCTCTCGATCAGGGGGCTCACTGGGTGGTGCTGGTCAACAACGACGCCGTCGTCGCCCCGGATTCAATCGCCGGCTTCGCCGAGGCGGCCGAGGCGCATCCCGGCGCGGGGGTGCTGGCGGGGAAGCTCTACCTCGCCGATCGACCCGATCGCGTCTGGTACGCGGGCCAGCGCTTTCTGGCGTGGCTCGGCTACTCGGGGCGTCACCGAGGCGAGGGCCGCCGCGACGGTCCGCGCTATGGGCGCATCCGCCCCACCGACCGCGCCAACGGAGCGCTGATGGCGGTCTCGCGTGATGCCATCGAGGAGATCGGTCTGCTGGACGAGGCGCTGTTCGCCTACGTGGAGGACGTCGACTGGTCCCTGCGCGCCCGCGAGGCCGGATACGAGGTCCTGTTCGCGCCCGGTGCGCGAGCCTGGCATCGGGTCGGGGCATCAACCGCCGGCGCGACCCACAAGAGCTACTACGGCACCCGGAACATGGTCGTGGTCTGCGAGCGCCACCGGCCGCTGCCGCCGCCGCTCTCCTGGCTTCGCCGCGGCGTGATCCTGTCGACCTTCGCGGCGTTCGCGCTGCGCCAGCCGAATCGGCGCGCCGCCCTCGCGGCGGTCTGGGAGGGCTATCGCGACGCGCGGGCCGGCAGGCTCGGGCGCGCGGGCGGCCGGATGAGCGAGCTGCGCCGTGATCGGCCTCAACCTGCTCTTCCTCGTCCCCGGCGAGACCGGCGGCTCCGAGATCTACGTCCGCCACCTGATCCCAAAGCTGGCCGAGGCGCGGCCCGATCTCGAGCTGGTCGCGTTCGTCAACCGCGAGCTCGCCGGCACCGAGCTGGGCGTCTCCGAGGTGGTCGAGGTCGGCGTCAGCGGCCGAGAGCGGGCTCCGGCGCGTGCTCGCCGAGCAGCGACGGCTTCCGCGCCTCGCGCGCCGGCGTCCGGGATCGACCTCCTGCACAGCCCGGGCACGTCCGCCCCGCGGCGCCCCGGCGTCGTCAGCGTGGTGACCATCCTCGACGTGATCTACGCGCGCCACCCGGAGGCGCACACGCTTCCGATGCGCCTCGGCATGCGGGTGATCGTGCCCGCTCGCCGCGCGCGGGGCGGATCGGGTGATCACCATCTCCGACGCGGCCGCCGCCGACATCGTCGGATCCCGGCTCTCGGTGCCGCCGGATCGCATCGACGTGACCCACCTCGGCGGCAGACCGGTCGGCCGCGCCACGCCCGAGCCCGAGCTTCGCCGCCGCCTGGGGCCTGGCGGACGGCGCCGCTGATCCTCTCCGTCTCGGCCCGCCGCCCTCACAAGAACGTGGCCCGCCTGATCGAGGCGTTCGCCCGCCTCGACGGCGACCCGGCCCCTCAACTCGTGCTCCCCGGCTACGAGACGCCCGTTCGAGGGTGAGCTCAGGCGAAGGACGGCCGAGCTCGGCGTCGCCGACCGGGTGAGCTTCCTCGGGTGGGTCATCGACGAGGACCTGGAGGGCCTGTACGCGGCAGCTGCCTGCTTCGCCTTCCCCTCGCTCGCCGAGGGCTTCGGGCTGCCGGTGCTGGAGGCGATGCAGCGAGGCGTTCCCGTCGCCTCCTCGGACGCGGGCCCATCTGCCCGGAGATCGGCGGCGACGCCGTCCGCTACTTCGATCCTCTCGACGTCGGCGCGATCGCCGGCGGCCCTCGCCGATCTGCTCCGCGACGCCGGCCTGCGCGAGCGACTCGCGAGGGAGGGGCGAGAGCGCGCCCGCGCGTTCACCTGGGAGCGAACGGCCCGCGAGACGGCCGCGAGCTACGAGCGGGCCTGGGCGGGGCGGAGGCCGGCCGGAGTAGGAAGCCTCGACCGCCGCCAGGGAGCTCTCGATGGAGAGCGCCTCGCGATTCCGCTCGAACCAGTCGAGCGTGCTCCGCCGCAGCGCCGCTCCGCCCCGCACGACCCGGATCACCGCGTCGGCGAGATCCTCGGGCTCCGCCGAGTCGGCGACGAACCCGTTGACCCCTTCCTCGATCAGCTCGCTGGCTGCGTTCTCGGGGCCTCGGACCACGACCGAGGGCGTGCCGACCGAGGACGCCTCGACGATCACGAGCCCGTAGCCCTCCCTGAGGGAGGGATGAAGCAGGCAGGTCGCCCGCGCGATCGCGCCCATCACCTCCGCCGAGCCCACCCGGCCTCGCACCGCGACCGCCCCGTCCAGGCCGAGCTCTCGAATCGCGGGCGCCGGTCGCTTCGGTCTCGGGGCCGTCGCCGAAGATCTCGCATCGCAGCCCGCTGACCCGCTCCCGTGCCATGGCGATCGCCGGCGGGATGGAGGGGAAGCGCTTCTCGGGGATGTGCCGCCCCGCCGAGACGACGAGCGGTGGCTCGGCGGGCTCCGTCGCCCGGCCGCCCCGGGCTCGGTCTCGTCGAAATGGGCGCCGGTCAGGCGCTCGACCTCGGCCCCGGGGCGCTGCGCTGTCAGCCTGTTCCTCGACGAGGCGGGAGAAGACGAAGCTCCGATCGGGGAGGCGCGTGCAGAGGCTCTGGATCGGCGACGCCGATCCGGCCGCCGAGCGGGCCGAGGTAGGAGCGCCAGTAGCCAGGGCTCCAGAGCTCCCACCAGTCGACGATCAGCGGCGCCTTCGCCCGAGTGAGCCTCAGCGCCAGGGCCGCCGCCAGCAGCGAGAAGAACGGGAACGAAGCGCTGTGCACGGCGTCGTAGCTGCGGCCATGCCGCAGGAGGTGCCAGAAGACGCCGGCGCCGAAGCGGATCGGGGGCCAGATCCGCCTGCGGCCGGAGGACGTGTAGAGGCCGCCGCCGGGGGACACGGCGATCGTCTCGAAGGGCGTCTCCGGACCCTCCTCACCCCACTGTCGCCGGGTGATGAAGGTGACCGAGTGCGTGTGGTCGAGCCTCCCCGCCAGGTTCCGGTACCAGCGCTCCGCCCCGCCGAGCGTATTGGGGAAGAGGCAGTCGTAGACGATCGCGATCTTCATCGGGCGGCCGACGGTACCCGGCGGCCTGGCGATACCTAGGCGCCCTCGTGGCTGTAGCGCGTCACCTTGCCCGCCATCTGGTCCTCGAGCTCGGCGACGTCCGCGTCGACCATCAGCTCGACCAGCTCCTTGAAGCGGACCTTGGGCTCCCAGCCGAGGGCCTCCTTCGCCTTGGAGGCGTCACCGAGCAGCACGTCGACCTCGGAGGGCCGGTAGTACTTCGGGTCGATCTCGACGTGATCGTCGGCGCTCAGCCCGCCGTGGGCGAAGGCGATCTCGACCGCGTCGCGGACCGTGTGCGTCTCACCGGTGGCGATCACGAAGTCGTCGGGCTCGTCGGCCTGAAGCATCAGCCACATCGCCTCCACGTACTCCTTCGCGTACCCCCAGTCCCGCTGGGCGTCGAGGTTGCCGAGAAAGAGCTTCTCCTGCAGGCCGGCCGCGATCCTGGCGACCGCCCTGGTGATCTTGCGGGTGACGAAGGTCTCGCCGCGGCGCGGGGACTCGTGATTGAAGAGGATCCCGTTGACGGCGAACATGTCGTACGCCTCGCGGTAGTTCACCGTTGCCCAGTAGGAGGCCACCTTGGCCACGCCGTAGGGGCTGCGGGGGTGGAACGGCGTCTCCTCGTTCTGCGGCGGGGGTGCCGCGCCGAACATCTCGGAGGAGGACGCCTGGTAGAAGCGCGGGTTGACGCCGGTCTCGCGCACCGCCTCGAGCAGCCGCACGGTGCCCGCCCCCGTGACATCGAAGGTGTACTCCGGGATGTCGAAGGAGACGCGGACGTGGCTCTGCGCGCCCAGGTGGTAGATCTCGTCGGGCTGGAGCTCGTAGAGGAGCTTGACCAGCGCGCTCGAGTCGGTCAGGTCGCCGTAGTGGGTGAAGAGCCTGACGCCCTGCTCGTGTGGGTCGTGGTAGAGGTGGTCGATCCGGTGGGTGTTGAAGCTCGAGGAGCGCCGGACGATGCCGTGCACCTCGTAGCCCTTCTCGAGCAGCAGCTCCGCGAGGTATGACCCGTCCTGTCCGGAGATGCCCGTGATCAGGGCGCGCTTGTCGCTGGATCGATTCATGGCTCGGCGCGGAATGGTCGCAGAAGACGGGCCAGAACCAGCCGTAGCCAGGAGTTAACCTCGCGCGCAAGATGCGCGTCCTGATCACAGGCGGCGCGGGCTTCGTTGGCGCCAGCCTCGGCGTCTCGCTGCGGGCCCGCCATCCCGACTGGGAGGTCGTCGCCTACGACAACCTGCACAGGCGTGGATCGGAGCTCAACGTGCCGCGCCTCGAGGGCGCCGGAATCCGCTTCGTGAAGGGGGATGTGCGCGAACCGGAGGGCCTGATGGGGATCGAGCCGGTCGACGCCCTGATCGAGTGCTCCGCAGAGCCCTCGGCCCTGGCCGGCAGCGACGGCGAGACCGCGTACACCGTCCACACCAACCTGACCGGCGCCTACAACTGCCTGGAGCTCACGCGCCGCGACGACGCCCAGCTCGTCTTCCTCTCGACCAGCCGCGTCTATCCGGTCCAGGCCCAGCGCGAGCTCCGCCTCGAGGAGCGCCCGACGCGGTTCGAGCTCTCCGACGGCCAGGAGCTGCCGGGGGCCTCGCCGGACGGGATCTCCGAGGACTTTCCGCTGGAGGGCGCCCGAACCCTCTACGGCGCCACCAAGCTCGCCGCCGAGCTCCTCATCGCCGAGTACGCGGACGGGTTCGGCCTGCGGGCGGTCGTGAACCGTTGCGGCGTGATCGCGGGGCCCTGGCAGATGGGCAAGGTCGATCAGGGGGTGTTCGCCTTCTGGCTCTTCCACCACCACTTCGGCCTGCCGCTCAGCTACATCGGCTTCGGCGGCGCCGGCAAGCAGGTCCGGGACCTCCTGCACGTCGACGACCTCACGGACCTGATCGACGAGCAGCTGACCGATCCGGACGGCTGGGCCGGCTTCGTCGGCAACGTCGGCGGCGGCCGCGAGCACAGCCTCTCGCTCGTCGAGACGACCGGGATCTGCCGCGAGCTGACCGGCAACGAGGTCCGCATCGACAGCGTGCCGGAGACGCGTCAGGGTGACGTCCCTGTCTTCCTCGCCGACTGCGCGCGGCTCTTCGGGCGAACCGGCTGGCGCCCGCGCCGGGATCCGCGACGGGTGCTGACCGACATCCATCGCTGGACCACCGAGAATGAGTCCAGCCTCGCGCAGGCTCTCGGACTCGACCCGGCGGCGAGGGTGAGCTGAGTGGCGCTGGCGATCGTCACCGGCTCCGGCGGCCTGGTCGGATCGGACTCGGTCCGGCGCCTCGTGGAGAGCGGCTGGGACGTGATCGGGCTCGAGAACGACATGCGGGCGCGCTTCTTCGGGCCCGAGGCGTCGACCGCGCACGTGACCGACGAGCTCGTCCGGGCCCATCCGGAGTTCAAGGGGATCGACGCGGACATCCGGGATCGTGACGCGGTGATGAAGGCCTTCCACGAGAACGCCTCCGGCCTCGAGCTGGTGATCCACGCCGCCGCGCAGCCCTCGCACGATTGGGCGGCGCGCGAGCCGCACACCGACTTCGGCGTCAACGCGACCGGCACGCTGAACCTCCTGGAGGCGACACGCGAGGTGAAGCCGGAGGCGACCTTCGTCTTCATGTCGACGAACAAGGTTTACGGCGACACCCCCAACTCCCTCCCGCTCACCGATCGGAAGACCCGCCTGGAGCTGCCCGAGGACCACCCCTACTACCGCGGAATCGACACGACGATGTCGATCGACCGCTCCACCCACTCCCTGTTCGGAGTGTCCAAGGCCGCGGCCGACCTGCTCGTCCAGGAGTACGGGCGCTACTTCGACATGCCCACGGTCTGCCTCCGCTGCGGCTGCATCACGGGCCCCTCCCACGCCGGGGCGCGCCTTCACGGCTTCCTCGCCTACCTGATGAAGTGCGTGGTCACCGGCACCCGCTATACGGTCTACGGCTACGAGGGCAAGCAGGTGAGGGACAACATCGCGGGCTCGGACCTGGTCGAGGCGTTTCTGGAATTCCACCGATCCCCGCGGGCGGCCGCGGTCTACAACATGGGCGGCGGCCGCGACTCGAACTGCTCGATGCTCGAGGCGATCGAGGCGTGCGAGCGGATCGCCGGCCGCGAGCTCGACTGGGAGCTCGGCGACGAGGCCCGGATCGGCGACCACCGCTGGTGGATCAGCGACCTCGGGGAGTTCCAGAAGGATTACCCGGATTGGAAGCTCACCCAGGGGATCGAGTCGATCCTCCAGCAGATCCACGACGTCAACGCCGAGCGCTGGGCGAGCGCGCCGGTATGAAGCTCTCCGTCGTGATCCCCGCCCGGAACGAGGCCGGCTCGATCGCCGCCTGCGTGCGGAGCACGACCGAGGTCCTCTCCGGGGCCGGGATCGACCACGAGATCCTGGTGATCGACGACGCCAGCGTCGACGGCAGCAGCGCGGTGGTGAACCAGCTCGCCGAGTCGAATGACCGGATCCGGTGCCATCGCTCGCACTACAGCCGCGGCTTCGGGCTCACGGTGCGCGCCGGCCTCGATCTCTACACGGGCGACGCCGTCGCGATCATGATGGCCGACGGCTCCGATGACCCGGCCGACCTGGTCCGCTACCACCGGGTCCTCGAGGACGGCTTCGACTGCGCGTTCGGCTCGCGCTTCATCGGCGGCCGCGGCCGGGTGAGCGACTACCCGCGCTTCAAGCTGATCCTCAACCGGCTCTTCAACTGGGGGATCCGGGGGTTGTTCCGGCACGGCTACGACGACACGACCAACGCCTTCAAGGCCTACCGGCGCGAGGTGATCGAGACGGTCCAGCCTCTGCTGGCGAACCAGTTCAACCTGACGGTTGAGATGCCGCTGAAGGCGATCGTGCGGGGACACAGCTACGGGGTGGTCCCGATCTCATGGCACGGGCGGAGCGAGGGCACCTCCAAACTCGACCTGCGCGAGATGGGCAGCCGCTACCTCTTCATCGTCCTCTACGTGGTCCTCGAGCGCTACATGAGCCGCGGCGACTACATGCGGCCGGGCACCGATCCGGAGTCCAAGGGGCACGCCGTTCGCCTCAAGCCGGGGTTGCGATCCCGCGGCGACTCGGAGGGGGCATCTATTTCTCGTAGACGAAGGGGAGCTGACTCTCAACATCCTTGAGGAGCGGGGCGGCAGCGTCCCTCTCCGATGGAGTCAGCTCGATGTCCGGCCACTCGATGCCGATCTCCGGGTCCCTGTAGGAGATCCCGCTCTCGGCCTCCGGGTCGTAGTAGGCCGAGCACATGTAGATCACGTCGGCGATCTCGCTGGTGACGCAGAAGCCATGGGCGAAGCCGTCGGGGCAGTAGAGCTGCTGAAGGTTCTCGTCGTTGAGGGTGAACGCCTCCCACTCGCCGAACGTGGGCGAGCCCCTGCGGATGTCCACCAGGACGTCGACGATCTCGCCACGGGGGCAGCGGATGTGCTTGGCCATCCCCGGTTGGAAGTGCATCCCCCGCACGACGCCGCGACCCGATCGCGAATGGTTGTCCTGGACGAACTCGTCGTCGATGCCCAGCTCGTCGAAGATGTTCCGGCGATAGGTCTCGTGGAAGAACCCGCGGTCGTCGCGAAAGACCTTCGGTTGCAACAGGATCGGGCCCTCGAGTCGGGTCGGCAGCACCTCCATGGGGCGGGAATGATGCCATCTGGCTGGTGGCTAACCTGCGCCCGCCCGTGCTCTCCGTAATCACCCCCACCTACGACATGGCCCGCTACCTGCCGTACACGCTCGATAGCGTGGCGGCTCTGCGGACGCCGCACGAGCACATCGTCGTCGACGGCAACTCCGGCGACGGCACGGTCGAGCTGCTCGAGGGGCGCGAGGACCCGCACCTGACCTGGATCTCCGAGCCCGACAGCGGCCAGACCGAGGCGGTCAACAAGGGGCTGCGGATGGCGCGGGGCGACCTGCTCGCCTGGGTCAACGCCGACGACGCCTACATCCCCGAGGCGGTGGACCGGGCGCTCGAGCGCTTCGAGCGCGATCCGGGCCTGGGCGCGATCTTCGGCGGCGTCAACTACGTCGACGAGCACGGCGAGATCTTCCGCACCCTGGTGCCGCCGAAGTTCGGATGGCGCCGCTACCTGTACTTCGGCCAGTTCGTCACCACCCCGACGATCATCTGGCGGCGCGAGCTGCTGTCCCAGGCGCCGTCCCTGAACGAGTCCTACGTCGACGCGGCCGACTACGACTTCTACCTGCGCCTGCTGCGTGGAGTCCGCGTCGAGCGAATCGAGGAGCCGGTCCTCAACTTCCGCTACCACCCGACGAGCAAGACGACCACGGACGTCTGGGTGCAGCTCAACGAGGCGATGGAGATCCGCCTGCGCTGGGCCCGGAACCCGCTGCAGCGCGGGATCATGCGCGGCTACGAGGGGGCCCGGCGCGCGATCCTGCCGCGGATCTCGTCCTGGCCGCACCCGGAGCCCCGCGGCGTCGTGAAGCTGCTGCGGAGGATCGGCGCGCGTGGCTGAGCCTCGCGACGCCGGCCCGGTGTTCGAGGGGCCGACGATGCGCTTGCGGATGGCGGTCGCCCTGGCCGAGGCGATCGAGTGGGTCCTCCGCCACCACCGGCTCGCCCGCGCGCTCTACGCCGCCGCCGATCTCAACGGCCGTCTGAGCGCCAGGCTGCTCCGCGGCGAGGGCCGCGAGTGCCCCTGCTGCGGCGGGCGCTTCAAGCGGATGTCGCGGCGCCGGGTCGCGGGCTTCGGCGGCATCTGCCCGCGCTGCCGCTCCCATCCGCGCCACCGCGCCACCGCGCTGCTTCTCGCCCGCGGTGAGCTGCCCGGGCGCCGGCTCCTCCACTTCGCCCCCGAGCCGCTCTTCGACCCGGTGTTCGCCCGGCTTCCCGAGATCGAGCGCACCACCGCCGACCTCTACGCGCCCGCGGACCTGCAGCTCGACATCACCAAAATGGACCTGCCGGACGGCTCCTTCGACCTGATCCTCTGCAGCCACGTGCTCGAGCACGTACCCGACGACCTGGCGGCGATGTCCGAGCTGCGCCGGGTGCTGGCACCGGGCGGCCTGGCCCTCGTCCTGACGCCCTATCGCGCGGAGGTCTCCACCTACGAGGACCCACGGATCACCGCGCCCATTGATCGCATGGTCGCCTTCGGCCAGCAGGACCACGTCCGGATCTACGGCGCCGACCTCGCCGATCGCCTCCGCGAGGCCGGCTTCGAGGTCTCCGACCGTACGCCGGCCGATCTGTTCGACGAGTCAGTGGTGAGCCGGTCCGAGCTCGACCCCGACGAGCACCTCTTCCTCTGCCGTGCCCCCGCGTCGTAGCGGCCGGCGCCGGCCTCGGATGCCACGGACGATCCTGACCGGGAGATAGACCAGGCCCGCGATCAGCGCCAGCGGAATCGCCGGCACCAGCAGCGGAAGCAGGGCGACGCCGGTCAGGACGAGGATCGGGATCGCGAGCGGGGCCAGCGCCACCACCAGGATCCCGGCGCCCACGCCCCACTTCGAGTACTCCTCGATGATCTCGGCGCGCTCGCGTGCCTTCGCATCGATCTCCATGACGGCTCCTTTCGTCGCTCTCACACAGGGGACGAGACGGAGCCGTCATCTGTGACGGTCAGTCGGCGGCGGTCCGCCTCCGGAAGACGACGCTGCGGTAGAGCGCCTTCTCGAGCTTGGCCGGGACGGGGCGCCAGGCGAAGTAGGTCCGGTAGACGAGCCGGTGGAGCGGCCCGAGGGGCGTCTCGCGGGCGAACTCCGGGCGGCGGGCGAACAGGTCGGCGTGCTTGGCCCGGAGCTGGCGGTAGATGTGGCGGTACTGGCGGCGATGGCCCTCCTCGCCCGAGCGCTCGTGCTTGCGGTACTCGTGGGTGACCTGGTCGATCTGCAGGCCGCGCCAGCCCTTCTCCAGCGCGCTCAGGCAGAAGTCCCAGTCCTCGTAGCCGTCGATCGCCGGGTCGAAGCCGCCCGCGTCCTCCCAGCAGCGGCGCCGCACGAGACCGAGCTGGGCGCCGGCGATGGAGCGGTGCAACAGGATGTAGGGGTCGAAGTCCGGGAAGCGGAGGACGCCGGACCAGGCGCCGATCAGCTTCATCAGCCCGTAGCAGTAGCCGACGCCCGGATTGGCCTCGAGTGGCGGCCGAAGCGTGTCGAGGGCATCGAGGGTGAGCCGGTCGTCCGCGTCGACCATCAGCAGCAGCTCGGAGTCCGAGTTCTCGAAGCCGGCGTTTCGCGCGGCGGCCACGCCGGCGTTCCCCTGGCGGATCAGCCGGACGCCGTCGGGCAGCACGTCGAGCGCGCGCTCCGTCTCAGCATCGGTCGAGCCGTCGTCGACGACGATCACCCGCGGCGGCCCACCGTTCTGCTCCAGGGCCCGCTCTACCGACTCGAGCAGGAAGCTCCCGTGGTTGAAGCAGGGGATCACGACCGTGATGTCGCCGTGGCGGGACATTCCGGCGCAGAGTAGCCCCACTGGGATCGGCCCCATCGCGGAGGCTGAGGACAGCCGGCGAGGAGTCGGGCTGAGCCGCCCGCCATCTGGACCGAACGCTCCTATCCTTCCGATCCCCATGGCGGTTACCGCTTCGAAGAAGGCCGGGGACGAGGGCGCCGCCGGCGCCGACGTCATCCGCACGACCGTCTTGCTTCCCGCGTACAACGAGGGCGCGGCGCTCCCGCACGTCCTCACGGAGCTCGGCGAGTACCTGGACAGCTCCTACGAGGTGCTGGTGATCGACGACGGCTCGACCGACGACACCGCCGAGGTCGCGGAGCGCTATCCGGTCCGACTCATCCAGCACAAGGACAACCGCGGCAAGGGGGTCGCGATCCGCACGGGGATCGCCGAGGCGCAGGGCGACAACGTCGTGATCATGGACGCCGACGCGACCTACCCGGTGCCGGCGATCAAGGAGATGGTCGACCTGCTCGACGAGAACGACCTCGTCCGCGGCATCCGCGAGTCAGAGCCCGAGTCGATGCCGGTGGTCAACCGCTTCGGGAACTGGCTCTTCAACAAGCTGCTCGCGATCAGCCACGGCCTCGAGGGAGCCGACCAGCTCACCGGCCTCTACGCGATCCGGCGCTCGGAGGCGGTCCGGCTCGGCACCGAGGCGCGCGGCTTCGACATCGAGACCGAGATCGGCATCAAGGCGAAGGCCCGCGGCCTGCGCGAGGCGGAGATCCCCATCTCCTACCTGCCGCGGGTCGGCGAGAAGAAGCTCAGCCCCTGGAAGGACGGGCTGCGGATCCTCGGCCGGGTGATCGTCCTGCTGCTGATCTACAACCCGACGCTCACCTTCATCGTGCCGGGCCTCGCCCTGCTGGGAGTGACGATCACCGGGGCGATCGCACTCGCCATCGCCGGGCCGGTGAAGACCTTCTTCCTCGGCCTCGACATCAACAGCTTCATCGTCGTGACGCTCGGCGTGCTGGCCTCCTTCCAGCTGGTGATCTTCGGCGTCGCCGCAGCCCTCTACGGAGTCGAGGCCGGCAAGGAGCCGCCGTGGTGGCTGCTGCGCGTGATCTCTGTCCGCTTCCGGCTCGGCGTCGCGAGCCTCGGGCTCGTCCTGATGCTGGGCTCGTTCGCCAAGCTGGTCCAGCTCACGGTCCAGTGGGCCGGCAACAACGTCTTCACCGACACCCGGGCGCTGGTGCTGTCCACCAGCTTCCTGGTCCTTGGCCTGCAGATGCTCTCGGCCGCGCTCTTCATCTCGATCTTCAGCGGTCGGATCAGCCGTCTCGCCGAAGAGGGCTCCTCCCACTGGTCTCGGTCGTAGTCGTCAACTACAACGGCGCCGACTCCCTGGAGGCGTGCGTTCGCGCCGTGCTCGAGCACTCCGGCGGGCGGCGGCTCGAGGTGCTGGTGGTGGACAACGCCTCTTCCGACGAGAGCGCCGCGATCGCAGAGGGGCTGGCGGACGAGCACGACGCCGTCCGGCTGCTGCGCTCCGCCACGAATCGTGGCTACGCGGGGGCGGTCAACCTCGCGCTCGCGGAGGCCGAGGGCGACCACATCGCCGTGCTCAACATGGACGTCGTGGTCGGCGCCGGCTGGCTCGATCCGCTGGTCGCACTCCTGGAGGCGAATCCTGCTGCCGGCGTCGCCTGCCCGCTGATCGTGCTCGACTCCGACCCGGGGCGGATCATGGCCGCTGGGCAGAACCTCAACAAGACCGGGCTCGGCTTCAACCGCTGGCTGGGGAAGCCGCGGGGCGTCGCCGGGGACGAGGCGTTCCAGGTGACCGGGCTGCACGGCGCGGCCTTCGTCATCCGCAGGGCCCTGCTCGAGCGACTTGGCGGCTGGGACGAGAGCGGGTTCCTCTACTTCGAGGACGTCGAGCTCTCCTGGCTGCTGCGCATCGCCGGCCGCGAGATCTGGTGCGTGCCCGACTCGACGGTCACGCACGACTACCACCTCTCGATGTTCCCCCACAAGCTCTTCCTGCTCGAGCGCAACCGCTGGAAGATGCTGCTCGCCGACCTGCGCGGGCGCACGCGCCTGGCGATCTCGCCGCTGCTCGCCCTGACCGAGCTGATGACGTGGGGCTACTGCCTGCTCCGCGGCCCGAAGTTCCTGCGCGCGAAGCGCCAGAGCTACGGCTGGGTCCGCGCGAACCGCGCGCAGATCCGTGCTCGCCGGGAGCAGGTCGACGCGGTCAGACAGCAGTCCGACTGGGGGGTCCTGCGCGGCCTGCGCTGGGGCTATCCGCTCGACCAGTTCGTCACGCTGGGCCGAGAGCGTGGGGAGTCCAAACGGGACCGCATCGGCGCTTAGCTCCGATTTCGCCCTGACTCAATACCCTGTCCGCCTCTCGTGGGCGCCTTCGCCGGAACCTACGTCTCTGCAGGGATGATCCTGCTCGCCTCCCTGCTGGTCGGGCGCGCCGTGCTGCTCGCGCTGGGGCGGCGGGAGGCCTCGTTCCTGGAGGGCGCGGTTGGGCTCGCCACGCTGATCCTGGTCTGCGCCGTCGCCATCCGGCTGCCCGGCGACGAGGCCACCTCGATCGCGTGCTGCGCGATCCTCGTCGTCGCCTCGATCGTCTTCCTGTTCGTCCGCACCGAATCGGTCCTCGGGCCGGCGGTCGGCCTCGCTACCCCAGTCGCACTGCTCTCGCTGTTGCTCGCCTCCTTCCCGTTCATCGCGAGCGGGCACATCGGCATCCCCGGCGTGGGGCTCAACAACGACATGGCGATGCACTTGGTCGACGTCGACTACCTGGTCGATCCGAGCCGCCCCACGCCGCAGAGCGTGATCAACGGGTACCCGCTCGGCCCGCACAGCCTGGTCGGCACCGTGGTCAGCGTGCTCGGCACCCAGCCGCTCTACGGCTGGCTCGGGCTGCTCGTCGCCGTCCCTGCCCTGACGGGCATCACCGCGATCGGCGGCCTCCGCGAGCTGCCCGGCGGCCGTCGCGTGCTCGCCGCCGTACTGGTCTCGCTCGCCTTCCTCACCGCCTCCGTCCTGGGCATCGCGGGCTTCAAGGAGCTGATCGCCGGGATGTTCCTGATCGCCTTCGCCCTCGGCCTACGCGAGATCGAGCGTCAGCCCGAGGGGCGGATCGCGATCGTGATCGGCCTCGCGCTGATCACGGCGGCGATGATCCCCGTCTACAGCCTGCCCGGTGTGGCCTGGCTCGCCGTCACGGCCGGGCTCTGGGTGCTCGCCCAGCTGCTCCAGATCCGGGCCGAGAAGGGCCCGGAGGGCGTGCGGCAGGTCGTGCGCGGCTCGATGCGGATCGTGATTCCGGCGGCGATCCTGCTCGTGCTCGCCGCCCTCGCCCAGCTCCCGAAGATCATCGACTTCTTCCAGTCGGGTTCGATCGGCAACGTCGCGGGCACCGACAGCAAGCTGCGCTACGTCGTCTCACCGCTGGAGACGCTCGGCATCTGGCCCAGCGGGAGCTGGCTGCTCGGCACCCACGACGTCTCGCACTTCTGGATCTTCGGGGCGATCGGGCTGGTGGGCCTCATCATCGGCCTCGTCTGGTGGATCGGGCGAGTCGACTACGCCGTCCCGGCCGCGGTGATCTCGGGCATCGTCGTCTGGCTGGCGACGAAGTACATCGAGAGCGGCGGCCTCTACATCCTCGCCAAGGCGGTGGTGGTGCCGGCCTCGGTGGTGATGCTGCTCGTGCTCGCCGCCCTGCTCGCCCCCGGAGGCGGCTGGCCGAAGCGGATCTTCGCCGTCGTCTTCGTCGCCCTGGCCGGATACTCGACCTTCCTGGCGCTCCGCGACACCGTGATCGCGCCCGACGAACGCCTGCAGCAGCTCGGCGAATTCCAGCACGAGGTCTCGGGGCAGAGGGTCCTCGCCCTGACCGGGGACCGCTTCGCCGACTACGGCCTGCGCTCCGCGGAGGTCTCGAGTCCCGCCTTCAACTCGGAGATCCGCGTCGACTCGGTGGGATCGAAGTCGCAGCGCCTCCCGATCGACTTCGACTCGGTGCCCACCTCGGTCCTCAACGATTTCCCCTACGCGGTGACCACAAGCGCGATCTACCAGAGCCAGGCGCCGCCCGGCTGGACCCTGGCCGACTCAACCGAGTCCTACCGGCTCTGGAAGCGGACCGGCAAGACGCCGCCGATCCAGCAGCTCGCGGAGGAGGCCCGTCCGGGCCGGATCTTCCGCTGCAAGAGGCCCAAGTTCCGGAACTACGTCAACGAGGGCGGGCAGGCGCTCACGTGGCAGCCGCGCACGGTGATCGCGAAGCGGCTCTACTGGAAGGCCGGCGGCACCCACGGGGCCCTCGGCGAGGGCGGGGTGGCCGCCGACAAGAGCGCTCCGCTCGACAACCACCTGGCGCCCGGCGAGACGGCCAGCCAGCGAATCGTGCTGCCGGCCGGACGCTGGGAGCTGTCGCTCCAGTACGTCAGCCCGGTGACCGGGCTGACCGTCAAGGCTCCCGGGCTCAGCCCGCATCTGCCCGCCGGCGTCGACGCCGCGATCCCCTACCGGCCGGAACAGGGCCCGTATTGGCCGGTCGGGACCATCACGAGCCGAGGCGGGCCCGTCACCGTCAGCGTGACGGCGGACGACATCAACTGGTTCCAGTCGCTGATCGGCGTCGACGCCCCCGCTGTGATCGGCAACCTGACGGCGGTCAACCCGGACGGCTTCAAGCTGCTGCCGACGGCCGCCGCGTGTGGGCTGTTCGTGGACCACCTGATCGGCGTCCAGACGGCGAATCAGCGCCGGGCTCAGGGCAAGCCGGCAACCAAGGGCAAGTAGCCGTCTCCGTACCATGCCTGCCATGAGAATCGGAGTCGTCGGGCTCGGATACGTCGGGCTGCCGCTCGCCGTGGCCTTCGCGGAGGAGGGCCACGAGGTGGTGGGCCTGGACGCCGACCCGCGCAAGGTCGACGCCCTCGCCGAGGGCCGCAGCTACATCGAGGACGTGACCTCGGAGCGCCTCGCCGCCCTCGACGGCCGCCTCACGGCGACCAGCCGCTATCCCGACCTGAGCTCGTGCGACGCGGTGATCATCTGCGTCCCCACGCCGCTCACCAACTCGCGCGAGCCGGACCTGAGCTACTTGGTGGACGCGGCGACCTCGCTCGCAGCCGTACTGCAGAACGGTCAGCTGATCGTCCTCGAGTCGACCACCTATCCCGGCACCACCCGCGAGCGGCTGCGGCCGATCCTCGAGGAGTCAGGGCTCGCCGCCGGTCGCGACTTCCACCTCGCCTTCTCCCCCGAGCGGATCGACCCCGGCCGCACCGACTTCACGATCCGCACGACGCCGAAGGTCGTGGGCGGAGTCAACGAGCAGTCCACGAAGCGCGCCGTCGAGCTCTATTCGCAGGTCTGCGACGAGGTGATCGAGGTGAGCACACCCGACGCCGCGGAGCTCTCCAAGCTGCTCGAGAACATCTTCCGCTCGGTCAACATCGCGCTCGTCAACGAGATGGCGATGCTCTGCGAACGGCTCGGGATCGACGTCTGGGAGGTGATCGACGCCGCGGCGTCCAAGCCCTTCGGCTTCATGCGCTTCGACCCGGGCCCGGGGATGGGCGGGCACTGCCTCCCCGTCGACCCCTTCTACCTCTCCTACAAGGCGCGCGAGCACGACTTCTACACCGAGTTCATCGAGCTGGCCGGGAAGATCAACCAGAACCAGCCCCACTGGTGCGTCCGCCGGATCGAGCGCGCCCTGAACGACGCGGGCAAGGCGACGAAGGACGCGAAGGTCGTCCTGCTCGGCGTCTCCTACAAGGCCGGCGTCGGCGACATCCGTGAGTCACCGGCGCTCAAGATCATCCGCCTGCTCCGCGACCTCGGCGCCGACGTCTCCTTCCACGACCCCCATGTGGCGGAGCTGCCGGACCTCGAGCTCGCTTCCGCCGACCTCGACGAGTCGCTGGCGGCCGCCGACCTGGTCTGCATCGTCACGGCACACCCGACGATCGACTACCAGCGCGTGGTCGACGACTCGGCGCTGGTCCTCGACTTCCGCGGCGTCACCCGGGGGATCGAGGCGTCGAATCTGGTTCGGCTATAGCAATCTCTATCGATGCTCGACGCGTTATCGGCATATATCGCCGGTTTTCCGTCGCGACGGTCTTAGCGAGCTCACGTGAGCCACCGCTTCCTCTTCCGGACGGTGCTCCGTCTCCAGCGTCGCCAGGCTAGTGCACGGCCCTACCGTTCCCGCGCAGCACGTACCAGTAGCCGCCGAATTCGTTGACCGCCTGGCAGAGCACCTCGCCGGGCTGGTTGTCGCCTTGGTAGAAGTAGACGGGGTGGCCCGCGTAGGTCGCCTGCAGCTTCCCGTTGCTCCGCCGGACGGTGCCGATCTTCCCGGCCTTGACGCCGGCGCCGGCGACCGGCTTGCGCTTGACGATGTATGGCGGCCAGGCCGTGGCGCAGTCGCCCGAGCAGTTGCTCGCGTTGCCCTTGTCGGCCGTGAACAGATAGAGCGCGCGGCCTCGCCCGCTGGCGAGGATCTTCCCGTAGTCGCTGCCCGTGACCTTGAGCTTCGGGCCCTTCGCGTTCGCCGCGCTGGCGGTGGGGGCAGAGGTCTGCACCGCCTTGGGAGCGGGATCATCCTTCGCGCTGGAGCTGGACGAACCACAGGCACCGATGGCGACAGTCGCGATCGCGGCAGCGGGGACGAGCTTGAGTTGCTTCGCTTCGATTCGCATGGCGAGGAGTCCCGTGAGACACCGGGGCGTTACAGGCGGTCCGATGTAACGGGGCCCCGAAAGCACGGACGATGATCGGGCCAACCGACAAGAGGAGAGTCATGGACGAGACGACGAAGAAGATCAGCGCCCTGCTCCACGAGGCGGGCGAGACCCATCACACCGTCTACCGGATCACCGACGGGGAGGACGCGGACTGGGCGTCCTGGTATTCGGACTGGCTGATCGACCACTCGGAGCTGCCCGACCTGCTCGGCGGTGCGCCGGTGCGCAGTCATCTGGTCGCCGAGCTGGTGGCGCTGGAGGGCGAGTTCGGGGCGGGCGAGGGCTGGGAGGACAGCTATGCGGAGCGCGTGGTCAAGCGGTTTAGGGTTCAGAGCTGATGGCGAATCCGAGGGCCGAGGCGGAGGACAAGCTCGGCGGCGACTACGAGGCGCGGGTGCTCGAGCCCTCCCCGCCTGCCGTGAGCGAGCCGCCCTTCGCCGATGACCCGGTCGACCCAGGCGAGGTCCCGGAGGGGCGCAGGCTCGTTTCCCCCATCCACAATCGCGGCGATCTGACCTGGGACGAGATCGCTCTCGAGGAGCCGGGGCTGGCCTCCTGGTGCGCCGATCGGTGGCTTGGCGCGTGGAAGCAGCTCGACCCGCTGCCGGCCTCGTTCGCGGAGACGCGGGTCGCGCTCCACCAGGTCGCCGAGGCAGTGGTTGCGCCGGCGCGGATGCCCATCAACGAGATCGCCCTCCGCTACACGCGTGGCGGCTTCGGCACGCCGTTCTTCGAGCAGGACGGCGCCGACTGCCAGGTCCGCGTCGAACACGGTGAGCTGGTCCGCCAGCGCGGCAGCGAGGAGACCCGCGAGCCGCTGCCCGGCGTCGACGCCGCCGCCGCAACGGCGCTCGGGGACTTCTACGGACTGGCGTGCTCGGTACTCGAGCAGCTGCGGGCCGATGAGACCGACGGGGATCCGTCCCTGGTCCAGCTCTGGCCCGAGCACTTCGACCTCGCGATCGAGCTCGGCTCCGAGTCGGCCGGGACACGGGCGAACTTCGGCGCCTCGCCGGGCGATGACGAGCACGACGAGCCGTACTTCTACGTCGGGCCCTGGTCCGCGGAGGTCTCCGGCGAGCTCTGGAACGCGACCGGCTTCAGGGGCGCCGAGCTCGCTTACTCCGAATTGCTCGCGGCCGACGACCACCGGCGCGCCGCCCTCGACTTCATGCGCGCCAGGTATCGCGCCTTGCAGGAGGGCTAGCCGGCCGTGAGCCGGCGCCTCGCGGGGGCCGCCCTGCTGGCGGCTGCCGTCGTGCTCGCGACTGCCTCGGGCGCCGGCGCGGCGGGATCCTCACCCCGCATCGTCGGCGGCGGCAAGGCTAACGCTGCGGGCTGGCAGTTCGCGGTCGCGCTCACCCAGAAGCGGCGCTTCATCTGCAGCGGCTCCCTGATCGCTCCGACCAAGGTCCTGACGGCGGCGCACTGCGTGAAGGAGGGCAAGCGCAAGCAGCTGTCGGTCTTGGCGGGGAGCCCCTGGATCACCCCGCACAAGCGCCGGCCGCGAATCAGGGTGACCGGCGTCGCGATCGACCCGGCCTACAACGGCCACAAGGACTCGCGTGACTTCGCGGTGCTGACGCTGGCCAGGGCGCCCGACGCTCAGCCGATCGCGCTCGCCACACGGGCGGAATCCAAGGCGGCCACCAAGCCGGGGCGGATCGTCCGCTCGGCCGGCTGGGGAACACGCAGCGCCTGGGGCTTCAACGTCGCCCGCCGCCTGAAGACGACGAAGGAGCGCATCTATCCGGCCCGGAAGTGCGACCGCGAGTACGGCAAGTCACGCGGCTTCCAGCAGGCCTCGATGATCTGCGCGCTCGGCAAGCGGATTCGCCGGATCCACAGCCGCCTTCCGTACCGGACGACCTCCTGCGAGGGCGACAGCGGCGGCCCGCTGGTGGCCGACACGCCGAGTGGTCCCCGCCTGATCGGGGCCGTGAGCGCCGGAGTCTTCCCGTGCGGCCTTGGCGGCGCCAGCCTGTACGCCCGCATCGGCGACCGACTGGGGTTCATCGAGCGGGCGATCGCCTAGGGGCCTGGCCCGGTGTAGCCGCCCGCGTAGCAGGGGCTGGCGCCGCAGACATTCGTGATCGCCCCATTCGGCCTGAGGAAGTCGGAGATCAGTTGCAGCGCCATCGGCGCACCCCTCGGAGCCCCGTGCGGGTCCTCGCCGGCGCGGTTGGGGGTGTTGGTGAAGGGAGGCGGTGGGACCCCGATCTCGGTCGGCGGCGGGCTCGGGTTCGGGCGGATCGGCCCGATGTCGCCGTAGATCGCGGCTGAGCCATCGAACGGATAGCTCGTGATCGCCGGGACGTTCCAGAGGATGTCGTTGTCGGGCCACCGCCCGGGGTCGAGGATGGGCGTGTGCGTCGAGGCTCCGATCGTGCGGGCCTCGACGTCGGACTGGAAGTTGGTCACCTGGTGGTCGCCGAGCGCGATGTTCATCAGCACCTTGTGCGCGGGGTTGCCCGGGAGCGGGTTGCTCGTCATCCGGTGCGCGTAGCCGTCGGGCTCACCGCGGTCCCAGAGCATCTGGATCAGCGAGAGCAGCAGAGGCCGCTCCAGTGGATCGGTGTAGGCGCCGTTCAGCAGCAGAGCGAAGGAGTCGTAGTCGACCGAGCGCGGCAGCAGGACCGAGTAGTTCATCGCGGGGACGTTGAGGACCGAGCGCGTGAAGTCCGGGTCCACGGCGGTGAGGGCGCCGCCCATGATCCCGCCCTGGCTCGAGCCCTGGTAGTAGAGGTTCGAGGTGTCGATCACGCGGTCGCTGCCGAGGGTGCTCCCGTCGGAGTGGAAGGCGACGTCGCTGCTGAAACCGCCCGGCATGGCCATCAGGCGGCCGAGGAAGATCTCGTCGAGCAGCCCCTGCTGGAGGCGGTCGGCCAGCTGCGGGAACTTGGACAGGTCGGTGAGGATGCCGGCCGTGTTGCCGAGGTCGCCGTTGGACATGCCGATCTCGTCGGTCGCGCAGAGCACGAAGTCGTAGGTGTTCGCGAGTTGCTGCTGGATATCGGCGTTGAACACCTCCGACGCGCTCCCGAAGAGCCCGTGCCCGTAGATCGCCGGGCGGCCCGGCGCCGGGCTGACGTCCACGGCGCTGTGGGGGATGATGCAGTCGAAGTTCGCGGTCCAGTCGCCGTTGCGCAATGGCAGCCCGTCCGACCCCAGCCGGAAGGAGCCGCCGGCCGCGCAGCTCGGGAACAGGTAACAGGGGACCGTGTAGGTGCCGCGCACACGGCGGGCGATGTCCGTCGAGGGATTCGAATCGACGGCGCCGACTGTGAACGACGGCGCGCTGCCGTCCATGGTTCCGTCGCCCGGCGTCGTGTCGCCGAGCGAGGCGAGCGCGTCGTCGCGGATGTGAAGCTCTCGCGCGGCGATGTTCTCGTCGGTCGCGACGGTGAAGTCCCAGGCCAGATAGAGATTCGATCGCCTGATGCCCGCTCCGCGGAGCGTGTTGAAGATCGACTCGAAGCGAGCCCTATGGGCGTTGATCGGGCCCTCGCTCGAGGCGAGCTGGTCGCGGTAGTAGCGGAAGCCCTCCGGGGCCGGGATCGTCTGACCGGCGGAGTCCTTCAGGTTCCGTAGCGCCACGACATAGCGGTGGCCGGAAGCGAAGTTCACGGCCGGGTGGATCTCCAGCGCGGTGGTGGAGGGACCGCTGGCGTTGGAGTCGATCTCCACCCAGATCGGCCAGCGCTGGCCCGTGGTCGCGTCGATCACCACGACGGGCTGATCGGGCTCGGAGAAGCGCCCGAGGTGATTGATCGGCACGGCATTCGTCTGCCGGAGCGTCGCCGGGTTGTCCAGGCCGGGGACTCGGACGACGATCCCGGCCCCCGGGCTGAAGCCGTCGTTCCGGCCGTATGGCGACGGGTCGACCGGAACGCTCGCGGCGTTCCTCGGCATCCCGCCCGGGTGGAGGTCGATCCGACGGCCCGTCGCCGTCGACGGGTCCGCCGCGGTGTAGTAGTCGTCTGGGAAGGGCAGCAGGCAGAGCGAGCCCTGCTGCTGGCCGATGAAGTCACAGTCGCTCGCGCGGCTCAGGTCGATCGGCTTGGGGCTGCAGGCGGGCGTGTTCCGCTTGAGCGCCGCCGTCCCCCGCCGCTTGCCGGCCCGGACCTGGATCGTGCGCGCCTCGCAGCTCGCCACCGCGGCCCTTGCGGCCTTCGTGAGTGGGAGCCGCACCACTCGCTTGTGCTTGCGCGCGTGTCCGACCTTCGTCAGCCGAACCGGGGCCGGGTCGTCGAAGGTGCTCGACGTCGCCCTGACCTTCAGTCCCTTCCGGTGCTTGGCGGGAAGGCGAACCCGCAGGCCGTGCTTCAGCAGCTTCGTCTGGCTCGTGCCGAGCAGGACGACGCGCTTGCCCTTGCCCTTCGCGGCTCCGGCGCCACCCGGCAGAGCGAAGGCCAGCGCGCCGAGGCAGATCGCCGCGACGACCGCCACTGTCAGCTTCGAGCTCCCTCTCACCTGCAACCTCTCCTCTCCACGGAGAGCCTACTGGCGCGCCTTCGGACGCGAGGCGAAGCCCAGGACCGGGATCGAACCGGTGACCTCTTCATTACGAGTGAAGTGCTCTACCAGCTGAGCTACCTGGGCGCTCCTGCTGACGCGCGATTGTAAGGTGCCGCTCCATGAACGAGCAGCCGCTTCTCACCGAACGCCGCAACCGCGTCCTGCTGATCACCCTGAACCGGCCCGATGCCCGGAACGCCGTCAATCTCGCGATGGCCGAGGCGATGGCCGCCGCCCTCGACGAGCTCGACTCGGCTGACGAGCTCAGCGTCGGCGTGATCGCCGGCGAGGGCAAGGGCTTCAGCTCGGGAATGGACCTGAAGGCCTTCGCGACCGGCGAGCGGCCCTGGGCCGGCGACCGCGGCTTCGCCGGCATCGTGCAGAAGCCGGCCGCCAAGCCGCTGATCGCAGCCATCGAGGGGTTCGCGGTGGCGGGCGGGCTCGAGATTGCCCTCGCTTGCGATCTGATCGTCGCGGCCAGGGGCGCGAAGCTGGGCATCCCCGAGGCGAAGCGCGGCCTCGTCGCTGCGGGCGGCGCGCTCCGCCAGTTGCCCCGGCGCCTGCCCGCGGCGATCGCGATGGAGCTGGCGCTCACCGGAGAGACGATCACCGCCGAACGCGGCGCGGAGCTCGGCCTGGTCAACCGCGTCGCCGACCCCGGCAAGGCCCTCGACGTCGCGCTGGAGCTGGCGGCCGAGGTCGCAGCGAACGCCCCGCTCGCCACCGCGGCCTCGAAGACGATCCTCAACCAGCAGGGCTCATGGGACGACGAGACCTTCTGGGCCAAGCAGGGCGAGATCGTCGCCCCGGTCTTCACCTCGGAGGACGCGATCGAGGGCGCGACCGCGTTCAGCGAGAAGCGAGCGCCAAACTGGCGCGGGCGCTAGGCCTGTTACTCGTCGGTCGCTCCGGTACGACGAGCTCGAAGCCATGCTGATCTACTCGATGAGCGTCTCCGTGGATGGCTTCATCGCCGACCGCGAGGGCGCGTTCGGGTGGACGGTTCCCAGCGAGGAGCAGTTTCGTTTCCACCTCGCGCAGGTACGTGAGCTCGGCGGCTATCTGTGCGGCCGCAGGCTCTACGAGACGATGCTGGTGTGGGAGACGGATCCGTCGATGCGCGACAGCGAGCTCGACGCCGCGTTCGCCGACGCCTGGTGCACGATCCCGAAGATCGTCTTCAGCCGCACGCTCGACGGCGTCCAGGGCAACGCGCGGCTTGCCGAGGCGTCGCTTGCGGAGGAGGCCGCTGCGGCGCTCGACGCGACCGACAAGGATGTCGGGATCGGCGGCGCCGGCCTGGCCGCCGCGGCGATCGAGCTCGGCCTCGTCGAGGAGCTGAGCATGTTCCGCTGTCCGGTCGTCGTCGGTGGCGGCACGCCGTTCCTGCCGGCGGTCACCGAAGACGTCCCGCTGGAACTGATCGAGACACGGACGTTCGGCTCGCGCGTGATCTACGAGCGCTACGGGCGCGCCCGCGATGAGTCGGACTGAGACCGCAGTCCGAGTCTCCCGTGTCCGAAATCTTCAAGCCGCCTCCGCCGCTGTCACGTACGGTAAACGGCCATGAACATCCTCTTCATCGCGGGCTTCGCCATGATCGCGCCCGACCCGCCGAAGAGCCGCGAGCTCTATGTCGAGGCTCTCGGCCTCCCGCTCGCGGCCGGCGAGGACGGGGAGTACTGGCACAGCGAGGAAATCGCCGGCAGCAAGCACTTCGGCGTCTGGCCGCTATCCCAGGCTGCGGAGGCGTGCTTCGGGACACCATCGTGGCCCGCCGAGCTGACCGTTCCGCAGGCCAGCGTCGAGTTCGAGGTCGAGGACGCCGACGCGGTGGCGGCGGCTGGCGAGGAGCTCGAACGAGCAGGCTTTGAGCTGCTGCACCCCGCGCGCCAGGAGCCGTGGGGCCAGACCGTGGCTCGGCTTCTGTCGAGCGAGGGATTGATCGTGGGCGTTTCGTACGCGCCGTCGCTCCACGACTGATCGTCGGACAGCACGAGCGCCCACGCAAACCGCTGCTTCTCGTCCAAAGCGGCGGTTTCAGGCGGGCCGGTGCGCAGCCGCAGGTACGCCTGCTTTCACGCGAAGGGAGTCACAAGCGGTTGCGTGGCGCTCGCGCCTCCTCCACATGCAATGCGGCAGCGCGCAGCCCGATCGGCGGGATACTGCGCAGGCGATGTCGGAGGAAAACGTGAAGCTTGCACGCTGTTCGTTCGCAGCCTGGAACGAATCCGGAGTCGAGGGCTCGAGGCGTGTGGGCTGGACCCACGACGTCGAGTTCCACGACCCGCCCGGGTTCCCAGACGGCGATGTGCATCGCGGAACCGACGCGGTCGCCACAAGGCTCGAGGAGCTGCGCAGCATCCTCCCGCACAGGCTCGAGGTGCTGGAGGCGTCCTCTTTCAGCGACGATGAGGTGCTGCTGATCTTTCAGGTGCATGGCAGCGGCGGCAGCAGCGGCGTTCCGGTCGAGCAGCCGATGGGATTGCTGATGCAGATCGTGAACGGCAAGGTGAGCCGGTGGCGCGCCTTCATGAGCCCCGAGCAAGCACGCGAAGCCGCCGGGCGGGAGTAGCGGCTCGGTATCGCTTTGGACAGGGCAGCGAAGCGGGGCTGACCTCGCTCAGTGCTCCCGCCACGCGCGAGACCAGGTAGCGCCGGGCCTCGCTGCTGCTGAGTCTTCAAAGCAGTAGTGATCTGACCGGGCTCCGAGTCCTCGTTCAGACCCGGTGACACGCGAACCCGGGCGTGCTTCGAGTAGCTGAACTCAGCGCTCCTCTGGTTGGAATTGAGCACCCACGCCGGCTGGCGCATCCTTGCGAGGCCTGGCCCGGGTGCACTAGGGTGGGCTCCGGGGAGAGTTGAAAGTGCGTCTGAAGAGAACGCTGGGAGTGGTCCTGCTGGCGGCGCTGGCGGGAGTGGTCCTGTTCGCGGCGATCGCGACGGCCGCCGGCGATACCCCGGGGAGCTTCTCTGCGACCGGCTCGATGGGCGTCAAGCGCCAGTTCCCCGCCGCCGCCCCGCTCCCCGACGGCCGGGTGTTGGTCGCCGGGGGCATCGACGCCGTCGACAACCTGCAGAGCGCGGAGATCTTCAACCTGGCGACCGCGAGCTTCACCCCGACCGGCTCGATGGGCGTCAAGCGCGCCGAGCCCGCCGCCGCCCCGCTCCCCGACGGCCGGGTGTTGGTCGCCGGGGGCTACGACGGCGCCAGCTTCCTACAGAGCGCCGAGATCTTCAACCCGGCGACCGCCACCTTCACCCCGACCGGCTCGATGGGCGTCAAGCGCTACGGGCCCGCCGCCGCCCCGCTCCCCGACGGCCGGGTGTTGGTCGCCGGGGGCTACGACGGCGCCAGCTTCCTACAGAGCGCCGAGATCTTCAACCCGGCAACCGGCACCTTCACCCCGACCGGCTCGATGGGCGTCAAGCGCCAGGGTCCCGCCGCCGCCCCGCTCCCCGACGGCCGGGTGCTGGTCGCGGGGGGCTTCGACGGCGCCAGCTTCCTACAGAGCGCCGAGCTCTTCAACCCGGCGACCGGCACCTTCACCCCGACCGGCTCGATGGGCGTCAAGCGCCAGTTCCCCGCCGCCGCCCCGCTCCCCGACGGCCGGGTGTTGGTCGCCGGGGGCATCGACGGCGTCAACTTCCTGGAGAGCGCGGAGCTCTTCAACCCGGCGACGGGGAGCTTCACCGCGACCGGCGTGATGGCCCTCAAGCGAGACGGTCCCGCCGCCGCCCCGCTCACCGACGGCCGGGTGCTGGTCGCCGGGGGCAGCGACGGCGCCAACAGGGTGCAGAGCGCCGAGCTCTTCTCGCTGGCGCCTCCCAACAAGGCGCTGAAGTTCGCCGTGAACGGCAGGAACCTTGTCATCACATCGGAGGTCCCCGGCAAGGTCGACGTCACCAGCGACACGAAGGGGACCAACGCGAAGAAGGGAAAGGGGAAGGTCAAGGGCAAGAAGAAGGGCAAGCCCAGGCTTCACCCGCTGCTCAATCCCTCGAGCGGGAGCGGCAGCTCCGGCGCGATCACCGTGCCGCTCAACCTGACCGGCACGGCGAAGGCTCTGCTGAAGCGGAGAAGCAGGATCGCCCTGAGCGCGAAGATCGTCTTCACGCCGAGGGGCGATGAGTGCCTGAAACGGTTCTTCGACTCCTGCTACTCGAGTCAGTTCGCGACGACCGAAACCCAGACCCTGACGATCCAGGTCAAGAAGAAGCACAAGAAGAAGCACAAGAAGAAGCACAAGAAGAAACGGAAGTAGCCGCCGGTGCGGATTGCGCGCTGCTCCTGAGCCGGCAAAGCAGCCGCGCGGGTCGCAGGCCGACTCGTGCCTCCCTCGCGCGAGAAGCGGGCGTCAGCTCCGAAACCGCTGCTTTCCATGCAAAGCGGCCCCTTTTTGAAGCGGACCTCTAGGTGGGTGGAGCCCGGCGGCTGCCCACCAGCTCCGCCGAGCCTCCCGTGCCATTCAGGCCCGTCCTCTTCTCCTCAACGACACCGGCGACGGCGTGAGCGCCGCCGTCCACGTGGATCACCTCGCCGCTGATCGCCTCTGACCAGTCCGAGAGCAGGAGGAGGACCGCGCGCGCGACCGGCGTCGGGTCCTCTGTGTCCCAGCCGAGCGGGGCGGACTCGGGCCAGCTCGAAGCGAGCCGATCGAAGCCGTCGATCCCGCCGGCGGCCGGTGAGGAGATCGGCCCGGCCGAGATCAGGTTCGCCCGGATCCCGCGGGGGCCGAGCTCCCGCGCCAGGTAGCGGTTGATCGACTCCAGCGCGGCCTTCGCCACGCCCATCCAGTCATACGACGGCCAGGCGACCGAGGCGTCGAAGTCGAGGCCGACGACGCTCCCTCCGCCCTCCATCAGGGGAGCGAGATGCCGAGCCAGCGCGGCGTAGGAGTAGGCGCTCGTCCGGAAGGCCTCGAGCGCGCTCTCCGGCGGCGTCTCCATGAAACGCCCGCCGATCGCGTCCCCGGGCGCGAAGGCGATCGCGTGCAGGGCGCCGTCCAGGCCGCCCCAGCGCTGATCGATCTCGGCCGCCAGACCGGCGAGGTCCTCCTCGGAGTTGATGTCGAGCTCCAGCACGTCGGGCGGCTCGGGCAGGCGGGCGGCGGCGCGCTCGGTCATCCGCCGGGTCCGGCCGAACCCCGTCACCAGGACCTCGGCGCCCGCGAGCTGCGCCTCGCGCGCCACGGCGAAGGCGATGCTCTTGCGGGTGAGGACGCCCGTGATCAGGAATCTCTTGCCGGCGAGCATCAGGCGAGCAGCCTCCCGTCCTGGAGCGGGGAGAGATCGTCCTCGGACGGGGCGGGGTTCTCTGCGCGCTCCGGCTCGCGGCGCCAGAGCACGACGATCTCCATCCGGGCCACCAGCTCGTCGGCCTGGTTGACGATCCGGACGGCCAGGGTCACCAGCCCGGTCTCGGCGCCGAGCTCGCGCTTGTCGGCGAGCCGGGCGCGGACGCGGATCGTGTCCCCGAGCCCGACCGGCCTCTTCAGCACGGCACCGTCGATCGAGCGCAATGCGAGCACGACTCGCGGATCGATGGGGAGCAGCCCGAGCGCGTAGGAGATCACGAGCATGCCGTGGGCGATCCGGCGGCCGAAGGCGCTCTCGGCGGCCCAGGCGGCGTCGGCGTGCTGCGGGTGCCAGTCGCCGGTCAGGGCGGCGAACGAGACCACGTCGTACTCGGTCACCGTCCGTCCGGACGACTCCATCGAGTCGCCGATCTCCAGGTCGTCGAAGAACGGCGGGGCCTCCCGCCAAAGCGCTCCGTCGCGCCTCACCTCGATCGTCTCGGTCGTCATGCGGTTCTCCTTCGTCCGTTGGCTCCGCCGAGAGCCGAGAGCGCCCAGATCAGGCGCGCCCTCGTCTCGGCCGGCTCGATCACCTCGTCCACGTCGCCGGCGCCCGCGGCGACGTCGGCCCTCAGATGTCCCTCCGCGTACTCGTCCGCCAGGCGCGCGTGCTCGGCATCCGGATCCACCGAGCCCTCAATCGCGCGGCGGTGGATGATCCCGACCGCCTGGCGGGCGCCCAGAACGCCGATCTCGGCTCCGGGCCAGGCGAGGACGAGGTCTGCGCCGAGCTGGCGCGAGTTCATCGTGATGAAGCCGCCGCCGTACGCCTTGCGCAGGACGACGGTCACCTTCGGGACCCGGGCGGCCGAGAAGGCGTGCAGCAGCCCGGCGCCGTGCCGGATCACGCCCATCGCCTCCTGCTTGGTCCCGGGAAGGAAGCCGGGGGTGTCGACGAGGACCACGAGCGGCAGTCCGAAGGCGTCGCAGCGGCGAATGAACCCGGCCGCCTTCTCGGACGCCGCCGAGTCGATCACCCCGCCGAGGTGGTGGGGCTGATTGGCGACCACGCCGACGGGATGCCCGTTCAGCCGGATCAGCGCGGTGACCATGTTCCGCGCCCAGCGGGGCGAGAGCTCGAGCATCGAGCTCGAATCGCCGATGCAGCGGATCGCCGAGCGGACGTCGTAGACCTTCCGTGGGTTGGCCGGCACCGCCGTGCCCGGGTCGTGCCCGAGCGGCTCCTGAGGGAGGACGGGATCGGGCGTCGACGCGGAGCTCTGCGGCAGGTGGCCGAGCAGGTCGCGGGCCAGTTCGGCGGCGGCCCTGTCGTCGGGAGCGACGAGGTCGCACACGCCGTTCCGGGAGTGGACGCGCGCTCCGCCGAGCTCGTCCATCGTCACGCTCTCGCCCATCACCTCCTCGACGACGCCGGGGCCGGTGAGAAAGAGCCGGGCCTCCTCGGTCATCACCACGAAGTCGGTGAGGGCCGGCGAGTAGGCGCCGCCGCCGGCCGAGGTCCCGGTGATCACGCTGATCTGCGGGACGCGGCCGGAGAGAGCCACGTGCCGGCGGAAGATCGCGCCGTAGCCGCCCAGGGCCCCGGCTCCCTCATCGATCCGCGCGCCGCCGGAGGCGACGAAGCCCACCACCGGGGCCTCCGCGCGCCCGGCGAGGTCGAGGACCCGCACGATCGTCTCCGCCTGGGCCGTGCCGAGCGAGCCGCCGGCGAAGCTCTGGTCCTGCGCGTAGCAGTAGACGGGCCGCCCGCCGACGCAGCCGGCGCCCGCGACCACTCCGTCGCCGGGCGCCGAGCGGGCCGAGCGAGAGGCGATCCGCGTACGGACCAGCTCGAGCGAGCCGGGATCGCAGAGCGCCTCGAGGCGCTCGAGCGGCAGCAGCCGCTCCGGCTCGGCGGCCTCGGGCGCCGGTCGCAGCCCCGAGAGGGGAGTCGCGAGGGCCGGCTTCACGAGGCCGGCCCCTTTCTGCGGCGGCGACTCACGTCGCCGCCTCGATGCAGAGGACCACGTTGTGGCCGCCGAAGCCGAACGAGTTGCTGATCCCGACGGCCGGATGGCCGTTCAGGGGCAGCGCCTTCGCGTCGCCCGGCACGTAGTCGAGGTCGAGCCCCTCGTCGGGCTCCTCGTAGTTGAGCGTCGGCGGCGCCTGCTTGGCGCGAAGCGCCTGCAGCGTCGCGACCGCCTCGACGGCTCCGGCCGCACCGAGCAGGTGGCCGATCGCCGACTTGGTCGACGAGGTCGGGATGCGGAAGGCCTGATCGCCGAGCGCCGTCTTCAGGGCCTCGGTCTCGGAGCGGTCGTTGAGCGGAGTCGAGGTGCCGTGCGCGTTGACGTAGGCGATGTCGCCCGGCTCGACCTCCGCGTCGGCGAGCGCCTTGCTGATCGCACGAGCGGCTCCGTCGCCGCTCGGCTCGGGCGCCGTCATGTGGTGCGCGTCGGCCGTTGCGCCGTAACCGGTCACGAAACCGAGGATCGGCGCGCCGCGGAGCTCTGCGGTCTCCGCGTCCTCGAGGACCATCACGGCGGCGCCCTCGCCCATCACGAAGCCGTCGCGCCGCCGGTCGAACGGGCGGGAGATGCCCGACTCCGAGGTGGCGCCCATCTCGGCGAACGCCGCGGTCGCCAGCGGGGTCATCGCGGATTCCGCGCCGCCCGTGACGCAGGCGACCGCGTCGCCGTAGGAGACCATCCGGGCCGCCGTGCCGACGGCATGGGCTCCCGCCGCACAGGCGGAGACGGTCCCGAAGCACTGTCCGCGCAGGTCGTGCTCGATCGCCAGGGCACCCGAGGCGGAGTTGGCCATCATCTGGGGCACGCAGTGGGGCGAGACCTTGCCCTGTCCCTGGTCGCGCAGAACTATGTGTTCGGACTCGATCGTGGAGAGGCCGCCGATCCCGGTGCCGATCACGCTGCCGATCTCAGCCCGGTCATAGGGCGCCTCTCCCAGGCCCGCCTGCGAGATTGCCTCAGCCGCCGCCGCCAGCGCGAGCTGGGTGAAGCGGTCGGTGCGGCGCACCTGACGCCGGGTGAGGTGGTCGGTCGGCTCGAAGTCCGAGCAGCGCCCGAGGCCGTCCTCGATCCCGGACTCGCCGGCGGCCCAGCGAGCGTGCAGCGTGGGGGCTCCCACGCCCAGGGGCGTGACCGCGCCGATCCCGGTGATCGCAACCCGGCGCATCAGGACTGGCGTGCGGACACGAACTCGACGACGTCCTGGACCGTGGCGATCTGGTCCATGTCCGCATCGTTGACCTCGATCCCGTACTCGTCCTCGATCACCTGGGCGAGCTCGACCAGGTCGAGCGAGTCGATGTCCAGGTCCTCGAAGCGCGAGTCGGGCTTGACGTTCTCGGGCTCCTCGCCGAACTCGACGAGCGCCGAGATCACCCTCTCCTGTACCTGATCCTTGGTTGCGGTTGTCATTGCTTCTCCTTTCGGTGGGTCTGGGGTTAGGCGGCCATGCCGCCGTCGACCGGCAGCACTGCCCCGGTCACGTACGCGGCTTCGTCCGAGGCCAGAAAGCGGATGCAGGCTGCGACCTCCTCGGCCGAGCCGGCACGCCGTGCCGGGATGTGATCGAGGAGGCCACCGGCGCCGGAGCCCTCTCCATCGGCGCTGGAGGTGAAGTCGCGAGTCAGCTCGGTCTCGATCAGACCCGGGGCGACCGCGTTGACGGTGACGCCGCGCCGCGCGACCTCGGCGGCGACGGTCTTGGTGAAGCCGATCAATCCCGCCTTCGAAGCCGAGTAGTTAGCCTGACCGGGATTGGCGCGCAGCCCTGAGACAGAGGAGACATTGATCACCCGGCCGAAGCGCTGCCGCATCATGGGGCCGATCACCGAGCGCGTCAGCCGGAAGGCCGCGGTCAGGTTGACGTCGAGCACCCGGCTCCAGTCCTCATCGCTGAGCCGCATCGAGAGGTTGTCCGCGGTGACGCCGGCGTTGTTGACGAGCACCAGAACCGGGCCGAGCCGCTCGGCGATCTCGGAAACCATCTCGTCCGCGGCCTCGGCGTTGGCGACATCGGCTCCAATGGCGAGCGCGGTCCCGCCGGCCTCCTCGATCGAGCCGGCGATCGAGTCGGCGCCCTCGCGGTCGCAGTTGTAGTTGACCGCGATGGACCAGCCGTCTTCGGCCAATGCCCTGGCGGTGGCCGCGCCGATGCCACGGGACGCGCCGGTGACCAGCGCGCAACCGGTCTCCTGTTTCGCGGCGATGCCTTGGGCCGCGGCTGAAGTCTTGGTCGCGCTCATGCCGTCCCCTCCCACTCGACGATTCCCGCGCCCCAGGTCAGTCCCGCCCCGAAGGCCGAAAGCAGGACCCTCGATCCCTTCCGAAGCAGACCGGTGGAGGCCGCCTCCGAGAGGGCGATCGGGATGCTGGCGGCGGAGGTGTTCCCGTACTCGGCCAGGCAGTCGATCACCCGGTCGGCCGGCAGGCGGAGCCGCTCGCCGACCGCGGAGATGATCCGTGAGTTGGCCTGGTGGTAGACGAAGAGGTCGATCTCCTCGAGGGAGAGCCCGGCGTCGGAGACGACCTGGTGCGTCGTGTCGCTCATCGCGGCGACCGCCGCGCGAAAGGTGTTGCGGCCGTCCATCCTCACCAGCCGCTCCTCGTTCGATGCTCGGATCAGCTCCGCCCGCCCCCCGTCCGAGCGCAGCGCGATCGGGCCGATCCGACCGGGGCCGCCCAGGGTGAGCAGCGCGGCCCCGGCCCCATCGCCGAACAGGCCCGCGGTTCGCCGGTCGGTGTAGTCGGTCACACGGCTGAGCACCTCGGCGCCGACGACGAGCGCAGCCCGAGCCCGTCCGGACTCGAGCTGCGCCGCCGCGAGAGAGAGGGCCGAGAGGAAGCCCGTGCAGGCGGCACCGATGTCGACGGCTCCGGCTGAGCTGGCCCCCATTCGGCTGGCGACCAGCGGAGCCGCGTGCGGCAGCAGCTGATCCGGGGTGAGGGTCGCGACCATGACGAGGTCGAGGTCGCTCGGGTCGAATCCACCGAGCGAAAGCGCGCGTGAGCCGGCGTCGGCGGCCAGGTCGACCAGCGTCTCGCTGGTGGCGCGACGGCGGCGATGGATTCCCGTGCGGGAGGAGATCCACTGCGAGTCGACCCCGAGGGGCCCGGCGATCTCCTCGTTCTCCACCACTCGCTCGGGCAGCGCCGCGGCGACGGCCGCGATTCCCGGGCCGGCGGTTCGCTTGGCTCCGTTGGTCGAGGCACCGGTGGCTCGCGCCACCAGGCCCTCGGGATCGACGAGCGATGCGTCGACCTCCCATTGCTGTCCGGGAGAGAGCTCAGGCAAGGGCGGACTCCCGGCTGGCCAGGGTCTCGGTCTGGGCGCCGTCGATCGTCCGGCGGACGAGCCCGGCGAGCACCTTTCCGGGGCCGACGTCGACGTACCGCGTAACGCCCAGCTCGTCGAGCTTCGCGAGCACAGCGGTCCAGCGGATCGGGCTGACCAGCGAGGCCGCCAGAGCGTCGCGCACGTCATCGCCGAAGAAGCCGGCGGTGGTCGAGGAGACCACCGGCGCGGCGGGCGGGCGGAACTCGATCTCGTCGAGCTCGGCCCGGAACGCGTCGACCCCCACGGACATCGCCTCGGTGTGGAAGGCGCCGGCGACCGCGAGCTTCTTTGCCCGGCCGCCCGCGCTCTTCGCGGCGTCCTCCGCCTCCTCGATTCGAGCGAGCGGCCCGGAGAGGACGAACTGCTGTGGGGAGTTCTCGTTCGCGAGGGTCAGGCCGTGCTCGTCGGCGAGCGCCTGGGCGCCGCCGCGGTCGGATCCGACCGCCAGCATGCCGCCCGGCTCGCCCGCGCGCGCCGCATCGTCCATGACCCGGCCGCGGACCACGACGATTCGCAGCCCGTCGGCGTCGTCGATGGCGCCGGCCGCGGCCAGGGCGCCGATCTCGCCGAGCGAGTGCCCGGCGAAGTACTCGGCCTCGGGCCGTCCGAGCCGCTCGAAGCCGGCCATCGAGGCGCAGTAGACCGCGGGTTGGGCGTAGGCCGTGCCCTCCGACATGCGCTCGAAGGGGTCCTCGCCCACCAGCTCGGTGGCGAGATCGAGCAGGTCCGGGCGGAGATCCGCGACTGCCTCGCGGCTCGACGGATCCCCGACCCCCTGACCCGGAAAGAGGATCGCTGAAGCTGAATTGGCGTCCATGCCCTACTGACTAACCGCGAGCCCCGGCGGGGTGAAGGGCTCTGGCCGCCATGCCCCCCGTTCGGGGGGGTTCCGGGGGACGGCCGGGGGATCAAGCGAGCCCTCGGCAGGCGGCCCGCCCTAAGCGGCTCCCGTGCCGCGGGATGCAACCGCGACGCCGGCATGCCACCCCGGCGCCCGGCCACCCGCAGGAGGCCGTATGCGCCCGGCATCGATTCCACTTGCGCTCAATATCCAGCCGATCACGGAGTTCGAGTTCCACATCTCCCCGGTGCCCAGTTCATCGCGGCCCCACACCGGCGTCGGAAGCCTCCGCGCTGCATCCAGCACGCGCCGAGCGCAATCAGGATCGTCGCTGAGTCTGCGCGGACTATCGACGGCCTCCGTCACGTCAGGGATGTTTCCCCCTCGCCAGACGCGGATTTCGTAGCGAAACACCCGAAACCGACCGGCCCAGCGAGCGCCGACCGGCCCTTCCGCCACGACACCTCGGCGCTCGCCGGTCAGGTCCGGCTCCGGCGCTTGTTCGATGACGTAGCTCTCCGCGCCGAGGAGCACCTGAAGCGCGGAGTGGTAGAGAGCCAGAGCCGGACGACGCTCTATCCGTGACTTGATCGCCTCATACAGGCGGCCGTTCCACTTGACGGAGTGTCCGCCGGCACCGAGAGGGAGCCAATACAGATCGACTGACGGCTGACCCGGATCGTTCGCGCGCCTCCCGCCGCTCGATTCCACTGATTCCGGATCCTACGTTCGGCGTGGCGGTTTTCGAGCTAGTCAGCCCACCAGTCGCGCTGGCCCTCGACGTCATCGCGCGGAGTCTCACCGAGGTTGGGCGCGCCGATGACGACGATCTCGAGGCCCTCCGGCCCGGCCTCGTAGCCTCGCCACGTGCCGGGCGGGACGCGCACCACGTCCCACTCCCTGAGCTCGACGATCTCGTCGTCGAGCTTCATCCGCCCGCTTCCGCGGACGACCACGTACACCTCCTCCTGCTTCCTGTGCGTGTGGCCGTACGGAAAGCGATAGCCGGGCGGGACGCGCTGGTAGCCCAGGCCGGATTGCTCGAGCTCGAGCGCCTCGGTCGCCAGGCGGAACTCCAGGTCCGGTGACCCGTCGAAGTTGGACCCGACGTCCGGCAGGTCCTCCTTGATGTTCCTGAGCGTGAACGGCACGGCCGCAATCCTACGGTGCCGACCTGGCTGCAGCCCCCCGTTCTGAGGTGTCAGCGCCCGGCTGTGCCGCGAGTCAAGCCCAGCTGCTGCGCCTTCCGGGTCGCCTCGGCGCGGTTGCGGACGCCGAGCTTGCGGTAGAGGGCAGTGGTGTGGTCCTTGATCGTGTGCGGTGAGAGGAAGAGCCGCTCGGCGATCTCGCGGTTGGTGGCTCCCGCGCCGATCAGCTCGAGCACCTCGCGTTCGCGCGCGGAGAGCGGGGTCGCCGGCCCCTCGGCCTGGCGCGCATAGACGGTCATCCCCCTACCGACCATGCGCACCGCGTTGGCCACCTCGTCGGCGCTCCAGTCCTTCGAGATGAAACCGGCGGCTCCCGCGGCCTTGGCGGCCTCGGGCGAGATCCAGCCGGCGCCCGAGATCAACAGGACGCGGGTCTTCGGCGAAACCTCGCGCAGCGCCTCGCAGAGCTCCGCCCCGGAGCGCTCGCCGAGGAAGAGATCGACCAGCGCGACGTCCGGCCGGCTCTTGCCGGCGAGATCGACGGCCTCCTCGGGCGTAGAGGCGACGACGCAGTCCCCGACCCAGGGTTGCCGGCCGAGCAGAAGCCGGAAGCCCCACTGCACGACGGCGTGATCGTCGACGACCAGCACCCGGAGCTTCTCCGCGCCGTTCAGCTGCTCGGCAACACCAGGCGCACTCGCCATCGGTCCTCCTCCCGGCCGTATTCGAGCATCCCGCCTCGCTGCAGCGCCTCGTAGGAGGCGAGTCGCAGGCCCATCCGAGAGCCGCCGCCTCGTTCCTCACCCGCGGGTGGCAGCCCGTCGTTGCGCACCTCGAGCGCGAAGGCGCCGTCGCGCTCGTCGATCGTCACCCGGACCTCGGCCGGCTTCGCGTGCTTCTCGGCATTGCGGAGCGCCTCGTTCAGGACCGACACGGCAAGTGGCTCGAGGCTCTCCGGCACGGCGACGCCCTCGCGCCAATCCACCACCAGCGGCAGCGTCTTGTACTGCCTGTCGAGCCGCTCGAGCTCCGCACGCAGCCCGCCATCCTGGAGCTCCATCAGCGAGCTGCCCGCGGAGCCGATCAGCGCCTCGCGCAACTCGCCCAGTGCGGCCTCGATCTCGGCGACGCAGCGTGCACGATCGTCGTCGGCCAGCGGGCGATCGGACCCGAGCGCCAGCGAGACGCCGAAGAGCCGCTGCGTCACTCGCTCGTGAACCTCGCGGGCGAGGTCGATTCGCTCGGAAAGCTGGTGGCTGCGCTCGAGCTGACGGGTCACCTCTCGAACATGGCTGGCGAGAGCGGCGGTGCGCCCGAGCGCGTGCATGGTCGAACGCTCACCGTCGGTGAGGTCGAACGGCTCGCCGTCGCGATCGGCGAAGATCACGCCGAGCCAGCGCCCGGCCGCCGCGACCGGCGTGCAGGTGAGCTTGGTGACACCGGGCAGGTTGCGATAGCGGGCCGGCACGTCCGAGGCCAGGTCGGTGGTCTCCACCACCCGATCCTCCGCCAATGCCCGCTGCGCGATCGGGGTCTCCTCGAGGCTGCCGTAGCCGTGGGCGATGAACTCCCGGTAGACGCCGTGGCTGCCGGCGGGCAGCACGAGCCTGCGCTCGGCGTCGTAGAGGAAGAGGACCGCGCGCTCCATCGAGGTCTGCAGGCAGACGGCCTCGCAGATGCGGTCGTAGAAGTCGTCGAGCTCCCGCTTCTCGTCCAGATCGAAGAGCAGCTGGACGACGACGTCGAGGGCCTCGGAGCGGAGCGAGTCTTCCTTGATGCTCACCTCCATTGGCTACCCCTGCATCCTCGCACCGGTTACGCCTCGGGTCGCGCTCAGACCCCCCGAATGGGGGGTGGCCGAGCCCAGGGGTAAGGTTTGCCCCGTGAAGGCGGTGACTCTCGTCGTGATCGCGGCGATCCTCTCGCTTGCCGTCGCCACCGCGGACGCCGGCGCAAAGCGGCCGCTCCTGATCAGCAACTGCGCCAAGGCGAAGTTCAAGCCGATCAACGTGATCATCGCCTGCGGCGACGCCAGCCTCGGAGCCAGGGAGATGACCTGGTCGAAGTGGACGCACAAGACCGCGCTGGGCACCGGCGTCGGCCAGGTCAACGACTGCAACCCCAGCTGCGTCCAGGGCACGACGAAGACGGCGCCGATGCAGCTGCTGCTCAGCCACCCGCGCACGTGCTCCAACGGCAGGCGGCTGTTCACCAAGCTCCGCTACACCTGGACCTCCGGAGCCCCCGTCGGCCCGGCCGGCGGCTCGGTGCCGGTCGGCTGCAAGCTCGCCAACCTCTGACCCAGCTGGTGCAAACGGACCGGCGCCGCTCCGGTCCGGGTCTACTACCGACTCGGATCGAGGGGTTTTCCCCGTGGCATCCGTTCAAGGAACCCGAGAAGGTGGTCGATGCAAGACGTCGAAGAGGATCTGCGAATGCCACCGAACTCGACTCAGAATCTGAACGCCAGGCTCTCCGCGACGCCGAGCACCCAGGAGCGCCCCGGTGGCACCGGCATCAGCCTCACGCCGTCTCCGATCCAGGGCTACGCGCCTCCGAACCAGATCGTCGGCGGCCCCGCCCAGTATCGCGGCGGGTACCACCTCAGCTTCTAGAAGCGGAACGATCCCACCTCGGTCACCTCGGAGACCACCGGCGGCCGATCGCAGCGGTCCTCGATCTCGCGCTGAAACTCCTTGAACGCGTCGAGCTGCGCCAGCGGGTTCTGCGATCCCACGGTCTCGGCGATGTGCACGAAGCTCACGCCATCCGCCAGCCGAAGGGTCATATAGCGGATGCCCTCCGAATCGCTGCTGCCCCGCGCGAGGGCCCCGCCGGCTGGCGCAGCGTGGTCCGCGCACCCGACGGCGGCGAGATCGCTTTCTGGCAGTCGAAGGGCTGGGGGCCGGATCGCAGCGGCGAACGCTAGGAGCGTCCTCGGCGAAGCGATAGCCGACCCGCCGCACCGTGAGGACCAGCTCGGGGTTCTGCGGATCGCGCTCGACCTTCTGGCGCAGGTTGGAGATGTGGACGTCGCAGGCCCGGACGTCTCCGCGGAACTCGGTCTGCCAGAGCTCCTCCATGATCTCCTTGCGCGAGAAGACCTGGCCCGGGTTCTCGGTGAGCAGCCGCAGCACCTGGAACTCCGAGCGGGTCAGGTTGATCGGCTCCCCTCGGACGGTGACCAGGTGGCGTGCCAGGTCGATCGACACCGGGCCGGACTCGATCGCGGTGCCCTCCACGCCGCTCGAACGATCCAGTTCACGGCGGCGCAGCTGCGCCCGCACCCGGCCGAGCAGCTCGCGCACCGAGAAGGGCTTGGTGACGTAGTCGTCCGCACCGACCTCGAGCCCGACCACCTTGTCGACCTCGGCGTCCTTGGCGGTCAGCAGGATGATCGGGACCGGGCTGTGCGCTCGGACCTCGCGGCAGATGTCGAGGCCGCTCTTGCCGGGCATCATGATGTCCAGGACCAGCAGGTCGAAGTGCTCTTCCGAGATCTGGCCCTCGGCCTCCTCGCCGTTCGAGGCGAGCGTGACCTCGAAGCCCTCCTGCTCGAGCGCGTAGCCGACTGACTCGCGGACGGAGTCCTCGTCGTCGACGACCAGGATGCGGCTCATGGCCGGCGGAGCCGGGCTCATGCCACCGGCGTCGGGGTCGGCTTGGCGGCGCGAAGGCGCACCCAGAAGGTGCTGCCCTCGCCGGGAACGGAGCGCAGCCCGATCTCACCGTTCATCACGTCCACCATCCGCTTCGCGATCGAGAGGCCGAGGCCGAAGCCCTCGGTCTCGTGCGTCGCGGATCCCCTGTAGAAGCGCTCGAAGACGCGGTCCTGCTCCTCGGGCGGAATGCCATTCCCGGTGTCTTGGACTTCGATCGTCACGGTCTTCTCCTCCCCCCGCGAGGCGCGAAGGGTAACCGTGCCCGGCGGGGGGGTGTGGGCACAGGCGTTGGTGAGGAGGCCGATCATCACCTGCCGCAGGAGGACAGGCTCGCCCTCCGCCACCAGGTCGGGCTCGATCTCGGTGCCCAGGTCGACCCCCTCGGGCGCCACGACGGCCTCGGCCGCCTCCCCCGCGGCCAGTGAGACATCGACGACCTGGGCCTCGTCCCGCTCGCCCGCCGCCTCGACGCGGGCGAGGGTGAGCAGGGACTGGGTGAGGCGGGTCATCCGCTCGGCGTCCACGGCGAGTCTCGTCAGGAAGCGATCCCTGGCATCCGGGTCGTCCTTCGCGCCTCCGCGCAGGACCTCGATCCCGCTCATGATCCCGGCCAGCGGATTGCGGAGCTCATGCGCGGCGTTCGAGACGAACTCGCGCTCGGCCTCCTCGCGCTTGAGCTCATCCGTGCGGTCGCGGACCACGAGCAGGACCGCGTGCTCAGCGGGAACGCGGCGAGCCTGCACCCCGTAGACACGGCCGTCGATCGAGAGCACCGGGATCTCGGCCGAACCGCGCTCGGCGGCGCGCCGCAGCGACTGGATCAGCGCGGTGGCCGGCCGCCCGTCCCGGACCAGGCGGTCGGCGGCCGGATTGGCGAAGCGGACCCCGCCGTCCTCGCCGACCACGATCACGGCCTCCGTCAGGCCGTCGAAGATCGCCGAGAGGCGGTCGCGCTCGGTGGCGAGCAGGTTGAAGGTCTCTCTGAGCTCGGCGCGCATCGAGTCGAGGGAACGAGCCAGGTCCCCGATCTCGTCGCTTCCGCTCGGGCGAAGGGGCGCGTCGAAGTTCCCGGAGGCCATCGCCTCCGCGGCCCTGGCCAATCGCCTCACCCGGGTGGCGATCAGCGACGAGACCAGGAACCCGACCAGCACGCCGATCGCGATCGCGATCAGGAGGGCGCGGAGGCGGTCCCCGCGCAGCTGGTCGAACGCCCTGGTCAGCGCCGGCGGCGGCTCCGCGCGAACCACGGCGGCGCCCCTCACCTTGCTCTTGCCGAAGATCGGCGCCGCCGCGACGGTCACATTTCCGGGCAGGCTCGCCCTGTAGCGGCGATTGCCGAGGGCGACGCGAACGGCCTCATCCTTCTGCGGCACGGCGGCGAGGGCGGCCAGGTCCTGTCCGGGAGCAAGGGCATTGCCGTGGCGGTTGACCGCCCAGGCCTCGAAGTTGCCCGTGTTCGTCTGGACGAGGATGTTCGCTGCGTGCAGCTTGTCGGCCTTGCCGAGATCGTCCGCAAGGCTCGCGGTCCTCCCGACCGCGAGGTCCTCGGACTGGTTCTGCAGGGTGCGCCCCGAGGAGTCGTCCACGAAGACGTACACGGACGCGGCGGTGATCAGCGTGACGAAGGCGAAGGCGGCGCCGAGCCAGAGCCGCATCGAGATCCGGCGGCCCTTCTCCCCGCCCCTCGTGCCCCTAGGGGTGGCAGATGCCATGACCAGGAGATTGTTACCGGTTGCTCACATTCGTGTGGGCGATCTCGCGCCTCGGCGACTACTTAGCCAGCGCGGCGCCGAGCCGGAGCCAGAGCGCCTCGAGCGCGAGCTCCTCTGAAACGTTCACCCGCAGGCGCCGGCGCGTATCGAGCACCCACTCGACCGCCTCCCTCGCCCTCGCCGGGTCGAGGCCCTGGGCGTCCTCCGCCAGCTCGGCTCGGCGGTCCGCGTTCAGCACCACCTCGTCGGCCCCGGACGCGACCGCCGCCAGATCCCGGTACCAGGCGCAGCAGATCGCCAGCCCGAGGTCCAGGGCCCGGGTGCGCGCCCGCCTCTCGGTCCGCCTCACCTGCTCGGTCGCCTCGCGTGTGAGCTTCCCCTTGCGTCCCCGCTTCGCCATCGTCTCGGCCTCCTCCACCAGCCGCTTCTCCTCCGCCGCCCCGGCCTCGGCGCCGGCCTCGCTCGCGGCGTCGAGCAGTCCCCGCCAGGGCTCGGGCCGTGGCTCGGGAGAGCGGGCGGACCGGGCGGCGGCCTCCGCGGTGGCCCGCAGGGCCGTCCCGGCCTCGCCGTGCAGAAGGCGCGCCAGCTCGACGTCCCCGCCGCTCAGGCGAGCCGCCGCGGCAGCCTCCTCGCCGGCGCCGAGCGCTTCGAGCACGGCGTCGGGCGCCAGCGGCCCGAACTCGACCGGGGCGCAGCGCGAAAGGATCGTCTCGGCGAGCTGCTCAGGCTCCGAGCAGATCAGGATCAGGTGGGCGAAGGGCGCCGGCTCCTCGAGCGTCTTGAGCAGGGCGTTCTGGCTCTCGTCGCGGAGGTCCTCGGCCTCCTGGACCACGAAGACGCGGCGACGGCCCTCGGCGGGGCTCAGGCTGGAGGCGCGGATCACCGACTCCCGGACGTCCTCGACCAGGTGCTGGGCGCCGGGCGGGCGCAGCCAGACGAGGTCGGGGTGGGGCGAGGGATCGAGCAGGGCGCGGCGGCGCGCATCCTCGGGGTCGGAGGCGCCCTCGGCGAGCAGCTCGGCCGCGAAGGCGCGAGCCGCGGCCGACTTGCCGGCCCCGCGCGGGCCGCGGAAGATGTAGGCGTGGCCGGGCGCGGCGAGCGCCGCCACGAGCGCGGCGCGTGCCCTCGGCTGATGCCGGGTCGCCTGCGCCAGCGCCTCGGGGACCGCGGGGGCGGCGGCCGCCTCCATCACACTCTCACCGCCTGCACCTCGGCCAGCACGGCGGCATGGACCGAATCGCGATTGCCGTCCGCATCGACGATCCGGATGCGATCCGGGTGCCGCCGAGCAACCTCGTCGTAGCCCTCCGCCACCAGGCGCTGCAGCTCGATCCCCTCCTCCTCGAAGCGATCGGCCTTGCGCCGGCCGATCCGCTTCGCAGCCCGATCCGGCTCCAGCCGAAGCAGGATCGTCAGGTCGGGCCAGACCCCTCCGGTGGCGAGGTCGCAGATCTCCTCGACCCGCTCTGCCCCCAGCCCCCGCGCGACGCCCTGATAGGCGACGCTGGAATCACTGAACCGGTCGCAGACCACGTCGCGTCCGGCCTCGCGCGCCGGGCCGACGACCTGGGCGACCAGCTCCGCCCGCGCCGCGCAGAAGAGCAGGAGCTCGGCGAGGGGGTTCAGATCCAGACTCGGGTCCTTGAGCAGCCCGCGGATCCGCTCCCCGGTCTCGGTTCCTCCCGGTTCGCGGACGAGCACGACGTCGCCGAGGGCCTTTGCCAGCAGCTTGGCCTGCGTGCTCTTGCCGGAGCCGTCGATTCCCTCGAGGGAGATGAACATCGCCGCCTCAGGCTAACCGCCGCCGCCACCCGTCCTCCGACCGCGGGCTCGAACTACCTGCACCCCGCGCGTTTTTCCGGAGCTTCGGGCGGGTAGCGCGGGGTTACCCGAAGGAGAGGAGTGAGGGATGTTGGAGACACCTGAGACACCGGCACCCGACGTTGAGGAAGGCGGCGCCCCCGAGGAGGGCGGCGGCGATGACGGCGGCCAGGAGGGCGGCGGGGACGAGGGTGGAGGCGAGGAGGGCGCCTGACCCGACGGGTTGAGCCGAGCGCGGCGGGGATCTGCAGGTTCCCGCCGTGCCCGACTCGCCCCCGCTCGGCGGCTGATCCACCGCCCCACCGGCGCCTGATTCGCCCTCCTCATGAATGATGAGTAGGGATGGCCGCACCGAAAAAGCCCAGCAATCGCGCCAAGTCCAGCTTCTCGAGCCGCTCGAGCTCCGCCCGGAAGAAGTCGGCGGCCAAGCGGACCTCCGCCTCCTCGGCCAAGCCGGCCGGCTCGACCGGGAAGCACCCGGCGAAGCCCTCGGGAGGGTCCACGCGTAAGGCTCCCGCGAAGCGCAAGACAACTGCGTCGGCGCGCAAGACACCGGTCAAGACCGTCCGCAAGACCGCCCCGAAGTCGGGCTCGAAGGCCGAGGCGAGAGCCGCGGCCGCCGCCGTCCCCGAGGTGGAGGAGTCCGCCAGGACCGCTGCCGCCGCGAAGGCGGCCGCGACCGCGCCGAGCCTGCGCCCCGGCAGGCGCCGCTCCTATGGCCGCTGGGCCGCCGTCGCCGCGCTGCTCGCCGCAGTCGTCGTGGTGATCGTGCTGATCTCGGGCGGAAGCGGAGACGACAACAACGCAACCGTCGCGGACACCACCCCGGCGACGGCGACGACGGCACCCGCCGCGACTCCAACCGCCACCGCGCCGGCGGTGACCTCCCCGTCGGCGGCGACCCCGGCGGCGAAGCCGGTCGTCCGCAGATCCAAGTGCGACCCGATCATCGGCAGCGGCACCGCGAACAGCGGCACGACCTACGACGTCACCTCCTCGGCGAAGGACGGGGATCCGGCCGGCTGCGGCGAGGCCCACTCGGTCCTGCTCTCGGCCCTCCAGGGCGGCGGCACGACGATCGGCGACTGGACCTGCAGGACGGACCCGAGCGGGAGCGTGATCGCCAGCTGCACCTCCACCGGGCCCCGGTCGATCCAGGCGACCGGCTAGCCCACGATCGGGCTAGCTCTTCGCGCGGGGCTTGGCCTTCGAGCCGTTGCCCGACTTGGCGCCGTTCTTCTTCGCGCCGTTCTTGGCCTTCGCGCCGTTGCCTCGCGTAGCGCGCTTGACCTTCGTGGCCGACGCCTGACCGGCGATCTTCTCCGCCTCCTTCGCGGCCTCGTCGGGATCGACCTCAGCGTCCTTCGCCGCCCCATCCTTCTCGGCGGCCTCGGCGGCTTCTTTCGCGGCCTTGGCGGCCTCGCGCTCGGCGCGGCGGCGCTTCATCTCCGCCATCGAGGGGCACTCGTCGTTCAGGCAGAGCTTCCAGGGGCGCCCGCGCCAGGGCACCACCTGCAGTCGCGGCGTCCGGCCGCAGACCGAGCAGACCTCCTCGATCTTGTAGAGGCCGCGCACGCGCTGCGGCAGTGGGAAGGTCTGGTCGCAGGAATCGGGCGAGTCCGGATTGTCGCCGTCCCAGCCGGAGCAGCCGACGAAGCGCTTGCCCGACTTGCGCGCCTTGATGATCCGCAGCAGGTTCGGGGAGCCGTCCTCCTGTTTGCGGCCGGCCTCCTCGCAGACGATGCAGGGGCCGAGGATTCGGTCCTGGTCCATCCCGGCCCACACCTCGCGGGCGAACTTGCGCCACTTGGCGTCCTCGTCCTCGGTCTTGACGTCGTCGCCCATCTCGTCGAAGGCCGAGCGAAGCATGTCGCGGCTGTCCCGCAGAACATCGTCCTTGGTCATCTCGCCGGCGGCGATCTGATCCATCTCCGCCTCCATCTCGGCGGTCATGTCGGGCGTCGCCATCCGCGGGACGTAGTTCTCGAACGCCTTCGACATCGCGATGCCGGTCTCCGAGGGCTCCGGCGGGTTGTTGAAGACGTAGCCGCGGTCGTAGAGCTTCTGAATGATGTCCGCGCGAGTCGCCTTGGTGCCGAGGCCGGCCTCCTCCATCATCTCGATCAGCTTGCCCTGGCTGATCCGGGGCGGCGGGGGCGTCTCCTTGCCCTCCAGGTCGACGCTCTCGATGGTGAGCTCCTGACCCTCCTCGAGCTTCGGGATCTCGGTGTCGGCGGAGCGGGCGTAGGTGTAGATCGCGGCGAAGCCCGGGTCGACCACGACGGATCCGCGGACGAAGTAGGTCTCTCCCGATTCGGCCGAAGCCTCGCCCTTGGCCGTGACGATGTTCGCCCTGGTCCCCTCACTAATCATCGGCGGCGAGAACGTGGCGAGGAAGCGGCGTGCGACCAGCTCGTAGACCCGGCGATGGGCCTCGGATCGGGCCTCGAGCCGCTTCGGGTTGACCGCCTGCGTCGGGTAGATCGGCGGGTGGTCCGTCGTCTCCTTCTTGCCGCGGGTCGCCTCCAGCGTCCGCCCATCGAGCAGGAACTCGGCCGCCTTGAAGTCGTCCACCGCCACCAGCTGCTTCACGAGCTCCTTCGTGTCGAGCGAGCTCGGGTAGACGGTGTTGTCGGTTCGCGGATAGGAGATGTAGCCGTCCATGTAGAGGTCCTCGGCGATCCGCATCGCGCGCGAGGGGGTGATGCCCAGGCGGCTGGACGCGTCGGTGGTGAAGGCGGTGGTGTTGAGGGGAGTGGGCGGCTTGCGGGTGTTCTTCCGCGCCGTGATCTCCACAACCGTGCCAGGAGATTGTGAGTTGGCGACCGCGGCCTCGGCCTCCTTCTCCTCCCAGAACTTGTCGGTGGTGTGCTCGGCGACGAATGATTCGGCCGCGGTGCTTGTGGCGGCCGTTGATGGGATGTAAGCGAAGGTCGCCGTCACCTCCCAGAAGGGGACGGGCACGTGCGCGCGGCGCTCGAGCTCGCGCTGGACGATCAGGCCGAGGGTGGGACTCTGCACACGGCCGACCGAGAGGAAGTTGGACCCGAAGCGCCGTGTGGCCATCGAGACCGAGCGGGTCAGCGTCGCGCCCCAGATCAGGTCCATGTCCTGGCGCGCCGCGCCGGCGTTCGCAAGCGGCATCGAGAGCTCGTCGAGGTTGTTGAAGGCGCGCTCGATCTCGTCCTTGGTGAGTGCGGAGTAGCGGGCGCGCTTCACGGGGGTGCCGTCGTCGTGGACGCCCTCGGCGGTCGCCAGATCTGGGTTCGCCTCGACGATCTCCTGCAGGGCCTCGAGCCCGATCAGCTCGCCCTCGCGGTCGTAGTCCGTCGCGATGATGAGGTCGTCGGCATCGGCGGCCACCTTCTTCAGGGCCCGCACGACGTTCTTGTCGGTCGGCTCCTTGATCAGGTCCGCGTCGATCAGGTCGCGCGGATTCGTCTCCTGCCAGTTGTTGTAGGACTCCGGGAAGGCGGGATTGAGGACGTGGCCCTTGAGACCGATCGTCATGTGATTGCCGTGATCGTCGGACCACTCGTAGTAGGGCGTCTTGTAGGAAGCGCCCTCCTTGGCGGTTCCGCCGCTCAGAATCTCGGCGATCTTCTTCGCGCTGTTGTTCTTCTCGGTGACTATCAGTCGCATATCTGGCCCTTCACGGTAGCCGCGACCATGGATGCCCCTACATATACGTCGAAAGGGGCCGATGCGGTCGGCGAGAGTAGCAGGGGGTCCTCGGCTGCCTATTACGTTCCGCCCGTAGTCTCTCCTGCGTGAAATCTGCGGTGACAGGCGGCGCGGGCTTCATCGGCTCGCACCTGGTGGATGCTTTGGCCGCGCGTGGAGACGAGGTCCTGGTGCTGGACGACCTCTCGAGCGGCAAGCGGGAGAACCTTGCGGGCGCGCTCGAGGCGGGGGTGCGGCTCACCGAGCTCGACGTAGCCGACGCCCAGGCCGTCTTCGAGGCGATCGAGGGCTTCGCGCCCGACAGCATCTTCCATCTCGCCGCCCAGATCGACGTGCGGCGCTCGATGGCGGATCCGGGCTTCGACGCCCGCCTCAACGTGGTGGGCACGGTGAACGTGCTTGAGGCGGCGGTCCGCGGCGGGTCATCTCGCCTCGTCTTCACCTCGACCGGGGGCGCCATATATGGAGAGGGAGCCGATCGGCCAGACGAGCTTCCCTTCGCCGAGACGGCGCCCTGCGAGCCGTTCTCCGTGTACGGGCAGAGCAAGCTGGCCGCGGAGGGCTACCTCGGTCTCTATTCGCGCACGCGCGAGCTCTCGGCGGGGACGCTTCGCCTCGGCAACGTCTACGGCCCGCGGCAGGACCCGGCGACGGAGGCGGGCGTGGTCGCGATCTTCTGCGCCCTGGCCCGCGACGGCGGGCGGCCCACGGTCTTCGGCACGGGCAAGCAGACCCGCGACTACATCCACGTGGCCGACGTCGTCGACGGCCTGCTCGCGATGGAGGGGAGCGGCGAGAGCGGGCCGATCAACGCGGGCACCGGGGTCGAGACGACCGTGCTCGAGCTCGCCGAGCAGATCGGGCGGCTGGCGGGCCGCGGCGACTTCGAGCCGGAGCCGGCTCCCGCCCGCGCCGGGGAGATCGACCGCACCGTGCTCGACACCACGCTCGCCGCCGAGCGTCTCGGCTGGCGGGCGAAGCGCACGATCGATTCCGGACTCGAGGAGACGCTCGCGGCTGAGGCGTCTTAGGATCCGCGCATCGGAAGGCGGATCGGACTCACCGGGTCATGGGGCGCTTTGGCGGCGTCGCTGCTTGCGATCGCCGCGGTCGCCATTCCGGCGACCGCCGGTGCGGCGGTCAAGCTGACCGGGAAGCGGATCGTGGTCACCAACGGCGCCGCCCGCGCCGTGATCGACCGGGCGCCCTTCCGGCTCGTCTTCCGGTCGCGCGGACACACCGTCCTTCGCGAGCTGCGCGCGCCGGCATCGACGACTCCGGCGGCGCTTCCCAGCACCGACGATCCCGAGCCCTTCACGCTCGAGCGCCACCCCGACAACGCCGTCTACGCCCCGCTCACCTACGAGGTCGGGACGGAGCTGCACCCGCAGTGGGAGTCCGGGCTCTGGAACGGGAACACCCTCTTCGATCGCCGCTCCGGGACGGTCTACGCGGCCCGGCGGGCGATCTCCGCGAAGCGGCGCGGCAAGGGCGTTCGGCTCACCTTGGCCACCGACGAGCCCGGCCGGCGGTTGATCGCCCGGATCGAGCCCGACCGCGCAAGCGGCATCCGCGTCCGTGTGCGTCCCAGCTCCCCTGCGGGGGTGATCACGCTCGGCGATTCCTTCGCCACCGCGCCCGGCGAGGGCTTCCACGGGTTCGGCGGCAGGCACGGGACCACGGACAAGCGCGGCGAGAAGCTCTACGGCGACGTGGTCCAGGAGAACCTCGGCGGCTCGGAGACGCTGGTGCCGGGCCTGGCGCTGTTCCCGCTGCTGGTCGGCTCCGGCACCTCGTACAGCATCGCCGACCTGGGCGGGATCCCGAGCCCCACCGAGCTGCCCGGAGGCTTCGAGCGCTACCTCTTCCCGAACGGCATGAACGCCGCCTACTACCCGCAGGCGGAGTTCGTCTCATCCCGCGGCTACGGCTTCCTCCTCAACCAGAGCGAGCGCTCGCGCTGGCGGATGGCGAACGACCGGCCCGACGCCTGGCAGGTTCAGGCGAGCTCCGGCCACCTCGACTACACGGTGTTCCCGGCGCGCGGCCGCCGCCGCGCGATCCGGGAGCTGACCTCGGTGACGGGCCGCCATCGCCTGCCGCCGAGCTGGGCCGAGGGGCCGACGCTGTCGCGGGCCGTCAAGTCCCCGGCCCTCCCGGGGGCTCCGCCGTCCGAGAACCCCGACACCTACCGGGCCAAGATCGAGCAGGACCTGGCCGACATCCGCCGCTACGACATGCACATCTCCGCCTACGGGTTCGAGGGCTGGGGGATGCTCGACCTCGGGTATGTCCGCTCGGTGATCGCGCGCCTGCACGCGATGGGGATCCACGCGATCCTCTATGTCCGCGCCTACGTCTCCGACGACGCACTCGCCACCCAGCCGCCCGGCGACTTCGAGGAGACCAGGCGGCTCGGGCTGGTCGCGACGACCGCGAGCGGTGCGCCCTACGAGTTCGGCGGCAACGGCGACTCCCCCGCGACGCTGCTCGACTTCACCAAGCCGGCCACGGTGGCCTGGTGGCGGCGGCGACTCAATCTGCTGATCGGGCTCGGGGCCGACGGGTTCATGCAGGACTTCGGCGAGCAGGTCCAGGACGGCATGCACTTCGCCAACGGCAGCACCGGGGCGGCGATGCACAACCGCTATCCGGTTCTCTACCACCGGGTCTCACGTCGCATCCTCGATCACTGGGGAGCGAAGCACCCAAGGCACGATCCGATCTGGTTCTTCACCCGAGCGGGCTACAGCGGCCGGCCCGGCAGCGCGGCCTCCGAGATGGGCAACTTCCCAGGCGACGAGACGGTCGACTGGGAAGCCGCCTCCGGGCTGCGATCGCTGGCCCCCGACATGCTCAATCGGGCGGTCGGCGGCGCCTTCGGCTACACGACCGACATCGGGGGCTACATCGACACCCTGACCGGGCCGCCCAGCGAGGAGCTGTACGACCGCTGGAGCGAATGGGCCGCCCTCACGCCGTACTTCCGCGTTCACAACTCGTCCTCCACCGGCGTCCGCATGCCCTGGGCCTACGGTGACGCCACCCTCGCCCGCTGGAAGGCGATGGCGGACCTGCACGAGCGGGCGCTGCCGCTGATGCGGAGGCTGTGGAAGAAGGGGCGCAGGACCGGGATGCCGGTCACCCGCCCCCTCTGGCTGAGCGCGCCGGAGGCGCCCGTCTCCGGCCGCGACCAGGAGTGGATGCTCGGGGCCGACGTGCTGGTGGCGCCCGTGGTCACCAAGGGCGATACCTCGCGCTCGGTGGCGCTCCCGCGCGGCTGCTGGGTGCACGAGCCCAGCGGACAGCGGTTCGCCGGACCGGGCACCGCCACCGTCCCCGCCCCGCTGGGCGCGCTGCCCTACTTCTTCCGCTGCGGGACGAAGCCGTTCAAGGTCCGCGCCGCGCACAAGCACCATCACAAGCACCGGCGCAAGCAGGCCTGACCTTTACCCTTGGCCCATGCCTGCAGCGGCCTTCCAGGGCAAGGAATGCGTCTGTCAGTTCAAGCGCGGGATCTGCGACCAGACCTGCGTGCGGGACATGCTCGAGACGCCGTTCTACATGGCCTGCCTGAAGCTCAAGGGCCGCCGCTGCCTGGTGGTCGGCGGAGGCGACGTCGCGCTCGAGAAGGTCGACGGGCTGCTGCTCTGCGACGGCGACGTCCACGTCGTCGCCCCCCAGGTCATCCCCGAGCTCGCCACCTACGCCGCGGAGGGCTCGATCACCTGGGATGAGCGCATCTTCGTCGACGGAGACCTCGACGGCGCCTTCCTCGCGATCGCCGCAACCAACGACACGGACGTCAACATCTCGATCTCGGAGGGGGCCGAGCGCCGGGCGATGCTGGTGAACGTCGTCGACGTGCCGCCGCTCTGCAACTTCATCCTGCCCGCGATCGAGCGCTCGGGCCCGCTCGCGATCGCGATCTCGACCGCGGGGGCCTCCCCGGCCCTGGCCAAGCGGATGAAGCGGGAGATCGCCGCTTCCTACGGCGAGCCGTACGCGCGCCTGGCCGTGATCCTCAACGACCATCGCGGCTGGGCCAAGGGGACCCTCCCCACGTATCAGGACCGCAAGGAGTTCTTCGAGGGCATCGTCAACGGCGACCCCGACCCGATCGAGCTGATCAAGCAGGGGCGAGAGGACGAGGTCCAGCGCCTGATCGAGGCGGCGAAGCGGCTGCAAGGCCGCTCCACTTTGGAGCGAAGGCCGAAGGCCGAAGCGACTTAGGCGGGGCGGCCGCCGACAGCCGCGATCTGATGGCGGCTGCAAGGCCGCTCCACTTTGGAGCGAAGGCCGAAGGCCGAAGCGACTTAGGCGGGGCGGCCGCCGACAGCCGCGATCTGATGGCGAAGCCGTCTGCCAGCTAGGTCTTCCGCCCCTTGATCAGCAGGTACTCGTTGGTCGAGCGGTAGCCCTCGTCGGCGAGGTTGGCCTCGTTGTAGAGCGCCAGCAGGTCGGCTCGCAGGGCGTCCCATTTCCCCTCGGGCTCGAGCAGAGCCTTCGCGGCAACCACCGGGGGCAGGTCCCGCTCCACCTCGGCCAGGTGCTCCTCGGCGGAGTCCGACTCGAAGTCGACGGTCGTCCGCTCGATGTCCAGCTCGACCCCGGTCCCCTCGAAGAGGCCCCGCACGTAGTCCTCGTTGCCCCAGAGGATCGGCGGCTGGAAGCCCTCCGGGGGCGGCGGGCGGTGCTGCACGGTCGTGATGAACATCTTCCCGACGTTGCCCTCGGGGGTCCAGGCGGCGATCGCCAGGCGGCCGCCCGGCTTCAGGACCCGGGCGATCTCCTCGGCCTCTGTGCGCTGGTCCGGCACGAACATGCAGCCGAACACGGAGAGGACGACGTCGAAGCTGCCGTCGTCGAAGGGGAGCTTCTGGGCATCGCCCTCGATCCAGTCGATCTCCACGCCCGCCTCGGCGGCGGCGGCCTCGCCGGCGTCGAGCAGGGACGGCGTCAGGTCGATGCCGGTCACGCTGGCGCCGGTCTTCGCCGCTGGAATGGTCGCGTTGCCGTTGCCGCAGGCGACGTCGAGGACGGTGTCGTCCCCGCTCACCCCCCCTGCCGCGACGACCTTCGGCCCGACGCTCTCGATCACGTGCATCGCCGACGCGTAGTCACCCGACGACCAGAGCTTTCGCGCTTGTTCTTGCACGTCGGTCAACTCGGTCATCCCTCTCCCCTTTCGTCCGGTTTGTCTCGCTGCGCGCCGAGTTCTATGGAATGCGTTCGGGGGAGTCAACTGCAGAATCTGAAGCGCGAGGCGGAGAGGTTCGGCGTAAGGTCAGGCCATCGCCACCTACGGCCAGTTCTGCCCGATCGCCCAGGCCTCCGAGGTCCTGGCCGAGCGCTGGACGCCCCTGGTGGTCAGGGAGCTCGTCTACGGCGGGCGGCGGTTCAACGAGATCCAGCGTGGAGTGCCGCTGATGTCCTCGTCGTTGCTCAGCAAGCGGCTGCGCACCCTCGAGGACGCCGGCATCGTGCGGCGCGAGCGAGGCGAGAACGGGGTCGAGTACGTGCTGACCCCCGCCGGGAGCGAGCTGCGCCCGATCGTCGAGGCGATGGGCGTCTGGGGCGAGCGCTGGCTGCGCCGCGAGATCACTCGCGAGGACGCCGATCCGGCCCACCTGATGTGGGCGATCCGCGGAACGGTTCGCCTCGACTCATTGCCCGAGGAGCGCGCGGTGGTCCACTTCCGTTTCCCCACCGCCGTCGATGCGAAGCGCTATTGGTGGCTCGTGCTGCAGCGGCCGGCGTCCGATCTTTGCATCACCGATCCGGGCTTCGAGGTGGACCTGACAGTCCACAGCGAGCCCGTGGCGCTCGCCCGGGTCCTGGCCGGCGATACCACGCTCGCAACGGCTCTGGAGGGAGGTGAGATCCAGCTCGAAGGCCAAGACGCTGCTCGGCGGGCCTTCCGGGACTGGTTCGGTCTCAGCCCCTTCGCCGGTGTCACTCGACGTCCCGCTCGAGCAGCAGAGCCGCGCCGCCCGCGAAGAAGAGCCCGATCCAGGCCAGCATCGCCCCCACCGCCGCCCAGCGGCTGAGCAGCTGACCCGGATCGAAGCCGTTCGCGGTCGGATCGTTCGTCGCGATGGCGCTCGGCAGCGCGATGAAGGGACCGAACTTGGCGACGTTGGACGCCACGCCGAGCAGGATCGGCTCGATCGCGAAGCCGACGATGAGGACCGCGACGACCGCAACCGCCTGGTTGCGGACAACTGATCCGATTCCGACTCCGAGGCCGCCGAGCAGCGCGGCGACAAGGGCATTCCGGGCGATCTGGGTCAGCAGGTCGCCCGCCTCGGGGACCGGAAGATCGCGGGCGTTGAGGATCACGTAGCCGACGATCGTGATCGTGAGCGAGATCGCCAGCGACAGGGCCAGGCCGGCGACCGTGAAGGCGAGCGTCTTGGCGGCCAGGAAGCGGAACCGGTCGGGCGCCGCGAGCAGAGATGACGTGATCGTGCGGTGCCGCCACTCCCCGGTGATGCCGACGATCGCGAGAATGGTGATGAAGAAGGCGCTGGTGTCGGACTGGAACACGTCCGCCAGCACCGTCTCCTTGGTCGGCGTGCCGAGCAGTGCGACCACCACGGTGAGCAGGAGCGAGGTCCCGATCGCCACCCCCGCCAGGGCGATGAAGGTCCTGGTGGTGCGAAGCTTGATCAGCTCCGCCTCGAGCAGCGGTCTCATTCGCCTCCCTCGGTGAGCTCGAAGAAGGCCTCCTCGAGCGAGCGTGAGACGGCCCCGAGCTCGGTGAGCGCGATCCGCTGCTGGTTCGCGATCCCGCCGACCGCCTCCCCGGAGGCTCCGTGCACGAGCAGCCCGCCCGCCGGCTCCCGGCTGACCTTGAGTCCACCCTGATCGAGCGCCGCGGCGAGCCGGTCGTCGTCGGCTGACCGGACCCGGGTGACGGGGCCCTCCGGAGCCCCGAGCACCTTCTCCAGCGGCCCGCCGGCGCGCATCACGCCATGCGAGATGACGACCACGTCGTCGACGCTCTGCGCGACCTCGGAGAGCAGGTGGCTGGAGACGAGCACCGCTCGGCCCTGCCCGGCCTGTGATCGGAGCAGGCCCCGGATCCAGCGGATTCCCGGCGGGTCGAGGCCGTTCGCGGGCTCGTCCAGGATCAGGACCTGCGGGTCGCCGAGCAGCGCGGCCGCGATCGCCAGCCGCTGGCGCATCCCCATCGAGTAGCCCTTGACCCGCCGGTTGGCGGCGCCGGACAGGCCGACCTCGTCGAGGACCTTGTCGACGCGCTCCGGCGGGTGCTCGCCGGCGGCGGCCAGGATCCGGAGGTGGTTGCGGCCGCTTCGGCCCGGATGGAAGCTGGCGTCCTCCAGCACGGCCCCGACCTCCTGGCTGGGGTGGTCGAGCTCCCCGTAGCGGCGGCCCGAGAAGCCGGCGGTGCCGCCGTCGGCGTGGACCAGGCCGAGCAGGATCCTCAGGGTGGTGCTCTTGCCGGCTCCGTTCGGCCCGAGAAATCCGGTGACCCGGCCGGCCGCGACGTCGAAGGAGAGGTCGGACACCGCCTGCACGGAGCCGAAGCGCTTGCTGATCCCCCTGATCTCGACGGCGGCCAAATTCGGGCGGACTCTACGGCTTCGCCATCAGATCGCAGTCACAGGCGGCCGCCCCACCTAAGTCGCTACGCGCTTCGCGCTTCGCTCCAAAGTGGAGCGGCCTGGTGACCGCTATGGCAGCGCGTACACCGCCACCGCGGTGTACTGGACGGCCGCAGCCGCGATCACCAGCACGTGGAAAATCTCGTGGTAGCCGAAGACCTGCGGCCGCGGATCGGGCTTGCGGCGCGCGTACACGACCGCGCCGGCCGAGTAGAGGACGCCGCCGAGCGCGATCAACCCCACGCCGACCGGCCCGATCTCGTTCCAGAGCTGCGGCAGGCTGACGACCGCGACCCAGCCCGTGCTCAGGTAGATGACCGAGGTGACCCAGTAGGGCGCGTCGATCCAGACCAGGTTGAGGATCAGGCCGCCAAGCGCGGTGGCCCAGACCACGATCAGGACCGCGTTCGCCAGGGTGCCGTGCATCACCAGCAGCGCGAAGGGCGTGTAGGTGCCGGCGATGAAGACGAAGATCATCGTGTGATCGAGACGGCGCATCCACTGCCTCACCTCCGGCGTCCAGGTGACTCGGTGATAGAGGGCGCTCGTGCCGAGCATCGCCGAGAGCGAGAACGCGTAGACCGACATGGCGATCACCGCGGTGGTGCCGCTGGCGGCGAGGATCAGCGCCACCCCCGCGCCCAGGGAGGCGAAGAACGCCCACTGGTGCGAGACGCCGCGCAGCCGCGGCTTCTGGGAGAGCTTGTGCGCCGCTGCGTGCGCCGCCATGGCGGCGGTCTCGCGCGCGGCCGCCACCTGCTTGCTCGCGGCATCGCGCGCGGCGCCGAAGCGCTCGCCCGCCTCCGCCCGGGCGCTGCCCAGGCGCTCGCCCGCCGACTCGGCGGCGTTTCGCGCGGCCCCCAGCGGATCGGGGCCGGGCTGAGTCTCGTCGCCCGTCACGCTGCCAACCATAGCCACCGGAAGCAGCGGCGGACGCCTGTCTCGCGCACGCGTGGCGCTCTTTCGGGACCTGAAGGGCTAGGCGCCCTCGCCCGCCGGCATCCCGGCCGGGACCCCCTCGGTCGAGGTCCGGCGAGCTCGGGAGACCAACGCGGCGGCCGTCAGTGCGAACCCCGCCTGCACCGCCATGGCGACCGTGAAGGCGTCGCCGAACGAGCCGGCACTCGTCCCGGAGCCGAGCTGGGAGAAGAAGACGGTTCCGACGATCGCGACGCCCAGCGCGTTGCCGATCTGCTGAGCGGTGACCATCGTCCCCGAGGCAGCGCCCGCGTCCGTGGTCGGCACCGCCCGCAGGACCAGGTGAATGAGCGGGGGAATCGCGGTGCCCATCCCGGCGCCGAACGGCACCATCGCGAGGAGCAACCAGGCCGAGACCGACCCGTTCCCGGTCGCCTGGACCGCGATCATCGTCGTGATCAGGCCGATGCCGGCGACCGTCGCACCGATCTGGGGCAGGTACTCGCGCACGCCGTCGGCCAGGCGCGGGCCGGTCAGCGACGCCGTGACGAAGGCGACCGCGATCGGCGTGAAGGCGAGGCCGGACTCGAGCGGGCTCAGCCCCAGCCCCTCCTGCAGATAGATGCCGAGCAGGAAGAAGAAGGAGATCGCGAAGTAGAGGCTGGTCGCCGAGACGAGGCCGATCCGGAAGCCGCTCGTCTCGAACAGCCGGAGCTCGACCAGCGGTGAGCCGCCGCGGGCGGTGATCCGCCGCTCGGCGGCGACGAAGAGCGCCGCGGCGAGTGGTGCGGCGGCGAACGCGGCGAACGTCCAGGCCGGCCAGCCGAGCTCACGGCCCTCGACCGCCGGGATCATCACCAGGCTCAGGGTGAGCGTGGCGAGCCCCGCGCCGACCAGGTCGAGTCTGCGGGCGGTCTCGGAGCGTGACTCCGGGATCAGCCTGTCGGCCATGAGCAGGGCGATCACCCCGACGGGGATGTTGATCAGGAAGACCGAGCGCCAGCCGAGCCCGAGGATGTCGAGCGCGATCAGCCCGCCGCCGACGATCTGCCCGGAGATCGCGGCCAGTCCCTGGACGAGCCCCTGGAAGCCGAGGGCCTTCGGCCGCTCGGCCGGCGAGAACTCGACCTGGATGATGGAGAGGACCTGCGGCCACATCGCCGCGCCGCCGAAGCCCTGAAGCAGGCGCGCGACGATCAGCGCGGTCGGGCTCGGCGCCGCGGCGCAGAGCGCCGAGGCGACCGTGAAGCCCGCGATGCCGAGCTTGAACATGCGCCGCCGCCCGAAGACGTCCCCGAGCCGTCCGCCCGTGATCAGCGAGAGCGCGTAGGTGAGCAGGTAGGCGGCGACGACCCACTGCAGGTCGGAGTCGCTCGCCCCGAGATCGGCGCGCAGCGAGGGCGCCGTCACGTTGACGATGAAGACGTCGAGGAGAACCATGAAGACCGGGGCGAAGAGCACCGGCAGCAGCCACGGGCTGCGATGAGCCGGCTTCGGTACGGGCTGCGCGTCCTTCATCTGTGAGTTCAACGGTGACCCCCTGTGGTCCGTGAGATCGGTCTGGGCGGATTCGCTTGCCATCTGTGGGACAGTGTGCGACGCTGTGAATCCAGGTACAAGAGAGGGGTTTATCCTGGTATCGAAAGCACCACGCAAGAAGACTTCGAACGGCAGAGGGAACGGCACCGCGGCTCTGGCAAAGGGCGACGGCGCCCCCCGGCGCGCCGAGCTCGCGGACTTCCTGCGGAACCGCCGCGAGGCCCTGCGCCCCGAGGAGGTCGGGCTACCCGGCGGCGGCCGGCGGCGGACGCCCGGGTTGCGCCGCGAGGAGGTGGCGCAGCTCGCCGGCGTGGGAACCACCTGGTACACCTGGCTCGAGCAGGGACGCGACGTCCGGGCGTCCGCATCGGTCCTGGAGGCGATTTCCGGCGCTCTGGAGCTGACCCCCGCCGAGCACGCCCACCTGATGCTGCTCGGCCGCGGCGAGGAGGTCGTACCGGGTCGAGCCCCGAAGGAGATCGTCAACCCGACGATCAAGCTGCTCGTGGAAAACCTCGGCGATGGCCCGAGCTGCCTCACGGGCCGCCGCTTCGACTTCCTCGCCTGGAACCGCGCCCACGCTGTCGTCTTCGGCGACCCAGCCGAGATGCCGGACGGGGAACGGAACCTGCTCTGGTGCCTGTTCACGGACCCCGCCCGCCGGAAGCTTCATCCGGATTGGGAGGAGGGGGCGCGCCGGATCGTGGCCCGCTTCCGCAGCGAGGCCGCTCGCCACATCGGCGACCCGGACTTCGACGATCTGATCTCGGCGCTGCAGGAGCGCAGTCCGGAGTTCCGCGAGTGGTGGGACCTGCACGAGGTCGCCACCAGCGGCGTCGGGCGCAAGGTGCTGCGGCACCCGACCGCGGGCAAGCTCGTCTTCGAGCACGCGGTCTTCCGGCCGCAGGAGAGCCCTGAGCAGCGGCTCGTCCTCTACTCGCCTTCACCGCAGGCGAACACGCCGAAGAAGCTCGCCGAGCTGCTCGCCGAGCGGTCGCGCTAGATCCGCTCAGCCCTTCGGGGCCCTGGAGGGCAGGGCGACCAGGACCAGGAGGCCGGCCACAGCTGCGACGACCGCACCCGCGGCGAGCGAGACCTGGGTCCCGCTCATGAAAGCGGAGCGTGCGGCTTCGGCGAGACCCGAGCCGGTGCTCCCACCGACGGCCGAGGCGACTCCGAGCGCCCCTCCGAGCGATCCGGTGATCGTGTGCAGGATGCCCGGCGCGACGTCGTGGGAGGCGAGGACGGCGGTGAGCCGGTCGTCGTACCGGGTGTTGAGCAAGCTGCCGATCACGGCCACGCCGAGCGCCCCGCCCACCTGGATCGCAACGACGTAGGTGGCCGAGCCGACGCCGGCGTGCCTCCTCGGCATCGAGCCCAGCACCGCGTCCGCCGCGGTGGGCATCAGCAGCCCCGAGCCGAACCCGAGGAGAAGCATCCCCGGCAGGACGTCGCCGTAGGTCGCCCCCGCAGTCGAAACCGCCGAGATCTGCCAGAGGCCGCCCGCGATCGCGACCAGCCCGGCGAACGCGGTCAGCTTGCTGCCGATCCGCCGGACGATCAGGGTCGAGAGCGGCGCCGTCGCGGCGAGCAGCGCCGCCGTCGGCAGGATCCGGACGCCCGCCTGAAGCGGGGTGAAGCCCAGATCGAACTGCAGGAATTGGGTGAGGATGAAGACCGCCCCGAATAGGGCGAAGAGGCCGAGGGCGACGGCAGAGACGGCGACGGAGAACCGCCGGGAGCGGAAGAGGGAGAGGTTCAGCATCGGGTGGCTGCTGTGCGCCTCCCAGTAGATGAACGCCGCGAGGACCGCGAGGCCCGTCGCGCCGACCGCGACCACGGCGTCCGACGTCCAGCCCTTGGTCGGAGCCTCGATGATCGCCCAGAGCACCAGCCCAAGGCCCAGGATCGAGAGCAGCGCGCCGACCGGGTCGGGCCTCGGCGCGTCGACGTCCCTCGACTCGGGCAGCAGGCGAAGCGCAGCGATGCCGCCTGCGATCAGCACCGGCACGTTGACGAAGAAGACCGAGCCCCACCAGAAGCTGGCCAGCAGCAGCCCACCGGCGAGGGGGCCCAGCGCAAGCCCGACGCCCATCGCCCCGCCCCAGATGCCCACGGCGCGGGCCCGCTCGTCGGGATCGCGGAACACGTTGTCGAGGGTCGAGAGGCCCGCGGGGATCGTCAGCGCGGCGCCGGCGCCCATCACTCCGCGCCAGGCGATCAGGACGTCGACCGACCCGGAGAATGCCGCGCCCAGGGAGCCGAGTCCAAAGGTCAGAAAGCCGAGCATGAAGAGGCGCTTTCGGCCGAAGCGGTCCGCCAGGCTGCCACCCACCAGCAGCAGCCCCGCGAACACCATCGCGTACATGTCGACGATCCACTGCAGCTCGCTCGAGCTCGCGTGCAGCTCCCGGACCAGCGTCGGGAGCGCCACGTTGAGGATCGTGCCGTCGATGTTGACCACGAGGACGGCGACGCAGAGGACGGCCAGGATCGCCCAGCGACTGCGATCCGGCGGCTTGGACCCGCGTCGCCCCGGCGTCTGCGCGGGAGCGGGAGGCCGCCCTCCCGTGGGTCGCCGCGGGCGCAGCTCGGGAAGTTGTCGGGTCGCCATCCGTTCCCGAACTTAGACCGGAGCGGGCGGATCCACATCCGTGCCCGGCACCGACGCCGCTGCGTGGCGGCCACCGCCCCGAGGCCGAGACCGACAGGCCGGACACCGGCAATGAAGGGCGGCCGACCCGAGCGCCGCCAGGCGTCGCGGGAGTTTTGGTCACTTCGGACCGCTATAGCGGTGCAAACTGACCAAAACTCGATCCGGGCCGGGACCCTGCACTACATCTAGTGCGCTGCCTCCTTGCCGGTGTTGCTCGGACACTAGGCCCCGCTAGACTCTGAGAGGTGAACTGCCCCCGCTGCGAGCAGCCCACTTCCATCCTCGAAACCCGCAAGGCCGAGGGCGGCGCCGCCCTTCGCCGCCGCCGCGAGTGCTCGTCCTGCGGGCACCGCTTCACGACCTACGAGCGGGCGGTCCCCGAGGTGCTCGAAGTGATCAAGCGCAACGGCAAGCGCCAGCCGTTCGACCGCGACAAGCTCCTGGCGAGCCTGAACCGAGCCGCGCACAAGCGTCCACTCGATCCGCGGCAGCTGGTTCTCCTCGTTGACGGGGTTGAAGGAGAGATCCGCCGGTCGGGCGGCGAGCTGGAGGCCGCCCGGATCGGCGAGCTCTGCCTCGACGGGCTGGAGAAGATCGACCGCGGCGCCTATCTGCAGTTTGCGGGAACTCTGCCGGACGCCGCTCGGAGCGCCTCGTGAAAATCCCCGCAAATAACGAACTAGCGAGCCCTGGGTTCCGTCCGAACCGCGGAGGATGCTGCGGTGCTCACCCCAATAGCCGAGCGAGAGGAGAAAACTGATGCCGAGGGCCACTTCTAAGGCAGCGATCACGACCGAGAAGGGCCTCGTCATCGAACGCCGGTTCACCTCCGCCGGGACGCATCCCTACGACGAGCTCGAGTGGGAGACGCGCGACGCGATCATCGGCGATCCGGCGAAGCCCGCCTTCGAGCAGCGCCGGGTCGAGTTCCCGACCAGCTGGTCGCAGAACGCGACGAACATCGTCGCCCAGAAGTACTTCCGCGGCCAGCCCGGCTCCCCCGAGCGTGAGACTTCCGTCAAGCAGATGGTCAGCCGCGTCGCCGACCGGATCACCGAGGTCGGGCGCGAGCAGGGCTACTTCGCGACCGACGAGGACGCCGACGCCTTCGACGCCGAGCTCACCTCAATCCTGGTCAACCAGAAGGCCGCCTTCAACAGCCCGGTCTGGTTCAACGTCGGCTGGAAGGAGCCCGGGCAGGAGCAGGCCTCCGCCTGCTTCATCCTCTCGGTCGAGGACGACATGGACTCCATCCTCTCCTGGAACACCAAGGAGGGGATCATCTTCAAGGGCGGCTCCGGCTCCGGCATCAACCTCTCCAAGATCCGCGGCTCGATGGAGCACCTCTCGAAGGGCGGGATCGCCTCCGGCCCGGTCAGCTTCATGCGCGGCGCGGACTCCTGGGCGGGCGCGATCAAGTCCGGCGGCGGCACGCGCCGCGCGGCCAAGATGGTCGTGCTCGACGTCGACCACCCGGACATCGAGAAGTTCATCTGGTGCAAGGCCGACGAGGAGAAGAAGGCCGCCGCGCTGAAGGCCGCCGACTTCGACATGCGGCTGGACTCCGACGCCTTCGCCTCGGTCCAGTTCCAGAACGCCAACAACTCGGTTCGCGTCACCGACGAGTTCATGCGGGCGGTCGAGAACGACGAGGACTGGGACCTGATCGGCCGCGTCGACGGCACGCCGGTCAAGACCGTCAAGGCGCGTGCGCTGATGGACCAGATCGCGGACGCCGCCTGGCAGTGCGCGGACCCGGGCATCCAGTACGACACGACGATCAACAAGTGGCACACGGATCCCAACACCGGGCCGATCACCGCGTCGAATCCCTGCTCCGAGTACATGTCGATCGACGACTCGGCCTGCAACCTCGCTTCGCTCAACCTCATGAAGTTCCGCAACGAGGACGGGACCTTCGACGTCGACGACTTCACCCACGCGGTGGACATCGTCTTCCTCGCGCAGGAGATCCTGGTCGGCTTCTCCAGCTACCCGACCGAGCAGATCACGCAGAACGCCAGGGCGTTCCGCCAGCTCGGGCTCGGCTACGCCAACCTCGGCGCGCTGCTGATGTCCAACGGCCTCGCCTACGACTCGGACGAGGGCCGCGCCCTCGCCGGCTCGATCACCGCGCTGATGACGGGCCGCGGCTACAAGATGTCCGCCGAGATCGCGGGCACGATGGGGCCGTACGACGGCTACCAGGTGAACCGCGAGCCGCACAACCAGGTGATGCGGATGCACCAGTCCGCGGCCTACGAGATCGAGGACGAGCTGGTCGAGGAGCCTCTGCTCCACGCCGCCCGCGAGTCATGGGACGAGGCCGTGGCGCTGGGCGAGCAGCACGGCTACCGCAACGCGCAGGCGACCGTCCTCGCACCGACGGGGACGATCAGCTTCCTGATGGACTGCGACACGACCGGCATCGAGCCGGACTTCTCGCTGGTCAAGTTCAAGGAGCTGGTCGGCGGCGGGCAGATGAAGATCGTCAACGGCTGCGTCAACCTGGCGCTGAAGACGCTCGGCTACTCGCCCTCCGAGATCGAGCAGATCGACGCCTACATCAGCGAGCACAACACGATCATCGGGGCGCCCGGCTTCAAGGACGAGCACCTCGAGGTCTTCGACGTGGCGGTCGGCGAGCGCTCGATCTCGCACACCGGCCACATCGACATGATGGCGGCGGCTCAGCCGTTCCTCTCGGGCGCGATCTCGAAGACGGTCAACCTGCCGGAGTCGGCGACGATCTCCGACATCGCCGACGCCTACTCGGACGGCTGGAGGAAGGGCCTCAAGGCCCTGGCGATCTATCGCGACGGGTCCAAGACCGCGCAGGCGCTGAAGACCGACGCCGGCGAGAAGAAGTCGGAGCCCGCCGAGGCCACCAACCTCGAGGGCGCCCCGCCGGAGCCGCAGCGCACCCGCATGCCGCAGGAGCGCGAGTCGATCACCCACAAGTTCCGGATCGGGATGCAGGAGGGCTACATCACCGCCGGCAAGTACCCGGACGGGTCGGTCGGCGAGATCTTCCTCACCGACATCGGCAAGGAGGGCTCGACGATCAAGGGCCTGATGAACGCGTTCGCGACCGCGATCTCGATCGGCCTGCAGTACGGCGTGCCGCTCGAGGTGTTCGTCAACAAGTTCAGCTACGTCCGCTTCGAGCCGGAGGGGATCACGACCAACCCGGAGATCCCGTTCGCCAAGTCGATGCCCGACTACATCATGCGCTGGCTCGCCAGCCGCTTCGTCGAGGACACCGGCTACCTCGAGCAGCTCGGCATCCTCACCGACGACGTCCGCGCCAAGAAGGAGGCCCAGCAGGCCTTCCCGATCGAGGACACCGCCGCGCCGTCCAACGGCGGGAACGGCAACGGGTCCTCGAACGGCGAGGCGAAGGCTGCGAACGGCTCCGCGGAGCCGAAGTCGGAGCCGAAGCCGGCGACGGCGGCTCTGACCGATACCCCGCCGGTCGTCCCGGCGAGGATCGGAGCCGACCTCGAGCTCGGCCCGGCCTGCGACCAGTGCGGAGGCATGATGCAGCGCACGGGCTCCTGCTACACGTGCCCGAGCTGCGGCAACAACACCGGCTGCGGCTAGCGGGGCTCCAGGATCACGATCGGCAGCCGGCGCGGCCTCGCGTTGCGCTCGTAGATCTCGTAGGCCGGGAACATCGCGGTGAGTCGGGGCCATAGCCGTTCGCGCTCGGCGTCGTCTGCGACACGCGCCCGCACCTCGCGCACCTCGCGCCCCACCTGAACGGTCGTCTCGGGGTTCGCCACCAGGTTGTGGAACCACGACGGGTTGGTCGGCTGACCGGCCTTGGACGCCACGACGACGATGTTGGGGCCGTCGGCGAGGTAAATGATCGGCGAGGTTCGCACCACGCCGCTCTTGGCCCCCTTGTGATCGACGAGCGCGATTCGGCAGTCCTTCCTGCCTGGGTAACGCCCCCCGAGACGTCCGCCGCTGCGCCGGTAGAGCCAGACGTGCGCCGGCGTCGACCGCTTCCCCAGGTACCAGCCACGCTTACTCGCGAAGTCGGTCAGCGAGGGCATCCGCCAGCGAGCCTACCGGCGATGTTCCGGCCAATCCCGCGGGAGGGCACCGGCGTAGTACCCGCTGGGAACAGATGGGGTTACGCGCAAAGAAGGGCAAGTGATGAAATTCAAACGTGGATATCTCGCGCTGATCGCCGTGCCGGTGCTCGCAGTCGGGCTCGCGGCGTGCGGCGGGAGCAGCAACTCCGACAACGGCTCCTCGAACGCAGCCAGCTCAACGCCGGCGCTGACCAGCTCCGGATCCGACACCGTCTCGACGATGTCGGTCAGCGGCGTCGGGACCGTGCTCGTCGACTCGAAGGGCAACGTGCTCTACACCAACAATCAGGACACCAGCTCGAAGATGGCGTGCACGGCTTCGTGCCAGGCCATCTGGCCGCCACTGACGGCCTCAGGCGGACAGCCGACCTCGTCGGACTCGTCGGTACAGGCGAAGCTCGCCGTCGCGAACGGGCAGGTCACCTTCGACGGCAAGCCCCTGTACACGTTCGTTCAGGACAGCCCCGGTCAGGCGACTGGGAACGGAGTCACCGACAGCTTCGGTGGAACATCGTTCACCTGGAGCGCGGCGATGGCCGACACGGCGGCGAGCTCCGGCTCGACCGGCGCGGCTCCGTCCGGCACCGCCACGACGAGCAACAGCTCGAGCTCATCGGGTGGATCGTCCGGCGGGTACGGCTACTAGGCGTCGAGCAGGTCGGCTGCGCTCGTCAGCTCGGCATACCCGTCGGCGAGCGCGGCCATGAACGCCGCGTGCACCGCGGCCCCCGGGACCTGGACCCCGCCGAACTCCAGGTCGGGGGCCGCGCACGCGTCGTGAACGACGGTCGGTGAGAACCCCAGGTCGGCGGCGGCCCGCACGGTCGCGTCGACGCACATCGAGCTCATCATCCCGGCGACGACGAGGTCATCCCCGCCGCGACGGCGCAGCTCCTCCTCCAGCGGCGTCTCGAGGAAGGAGTTCGGATTCTCCTTCTCGAGCACGAGCTCGCCCTCGGCCGGCGCCACCGCCGGATGGATCTCGATCCCCTCGGTCCCGGGGCGCATGAACTCGGCGTCCGGCGCGTCCCAGACGTGCCTCATGTGAACGACCGGATCCCCGGCCTCGCGGAACCGCTCCAGCACCCTGCGCGCGGACTCGGCGGCGGCCTCAGGCTCGACCAGCGGATAGGCGCCGCCGGGAAAGTAGTCGCGCTGGATGTCGATGATCAGGAGCGTCCGGGGCATCACCCGCGAGGCTACTGGCGCGCGATTTGGTCCGATTACCAACAAAGGGGCTTGTTCCGCCCCCCAATACCGGGGTACGTTCGCGGCAGTGCTACGGCGGCGAGGGCAGCGCGCCCTTCAGGCATTCATCGACGCGAGCGTGAACGTCACCAGGGGTCGGCCTCTTGACGGGCCCGATGCCTGGCTGCGCTATGCGCCGTGGCTCGCCGCGGGACTGCTCGCCTTCACCTTCATCCCGCTGATGGGGGAGATCAAGACCGGCGATCTGCTCGCGACCGGTCTGCTCGTCCTCTTCGTCGCGACTGCCGCCCTGCTGCCCTGGAACCGGCTGCCCACCTGGGCCCAGGCACTCCCGCCGCTGCTCCCATTCGTCATGGAGATCGCGATCCGCCTCTCGCACGACTCGGCGATCATCGCCTACACGCCGGTGACCCTCCTGCCGGTCTTCTGGTTCGCCCTCTACGGCACCCGCGGACAGCTCCTCGTCTCGGTCTTGGCGGTGGGGGTCGTCTACGCCGTGCCGTCCCCGGCCGTCGATGGCGGCGCCTATCCGATCACCGTGCCGATCGCCGCCGGGCTCTGGATGGCGGTCGCCGGGATCAGCGGGTTCAGCATCAGCGAGCTGGTCCGGCAGCGCGAGGACCTGGCCGTCAGCCTCGATCGGATGGCGCGCACCGACGCGCTCACCGGCCTGCCCAACCGCCGCGCCTGGGACGAGGCGCTCGATCGCGAGCTGGCGCGCGCCAACCGCACCCACGTCCCGGTCTGTGCGGCGCTGCTCGACCTCGACCACTTCAAGGAATACAACGACCTCAACGGACACCCGGCCGGAGACGCCCACCTGAAGGAGGTCGCGGCGCTCTGGAAGGCGCGGCTGCGCTCAGCCGACCTGATCGCCCGCTACGGCGGCGAGGAGTTCGCCGTCCTGCTGACCGCGACGGACGGCCACCAGGCGCACGAGGTCATCGAGACCCTGCGGGCCTGCGTCCCCAGCGAGGAGACGGTCTCCGCCGGGATCGCCGAATGGGACGGCGTCGAGACCGGGACCGAGCTGCTCATCCGCGCCGACCGCGCCCTGTATGAGGCCAAGCGGCACGGGCGCAACCGGACGATCGCAATTCTCGCGCCGCGCTTCGCCCCGGCGCGGCTCGAGCCGGAGCCCGAGCCCGCCTAGAGGAGGTCCGTCCGTCGCCGGCTAGGCGGTGCGGTCCATCTTGGCGGCGGTCATCGCCAGCCCCGCCATCTCGACCACGTCCTCGGGCGCCTCGCCGTCCTTGACCTCCGCGACCGCGAACCGGATCTCGATCGGCTCCTCGTCAGGGCGCACGCACGCGGATGAGACGATCAGCCTGAGGCGGTCGCGCAGCCGGCCCGCGTCCCTCGCGGCGGTGCCGGTGAGGATCAGGGCGAACTCGTCCCCGCCCCAGCGAAAGACCTGATCGGGATCCCGGAGGGAGGCCGAGAGGGCCTCCGCCACCGCCCGCAGGCAGCGATCGCCCTCGGCGGGGCTCCAGCGGTCGTTGATCTCCTTGAAGTTGACGATGTCGATCATCGCCACGCTCAGCGGGATCCCCACCCGCCGCGCCAGCTTGACCTCGTCGCCGAGCGCCTCGTTGAAGGCGCGGCGATTGTGCAGGCCGGTGAGGTCGTCGATCCGGGCCTCCTCCCGCGCCTGCGCCTCCTCGCGGGCGTGGGCCAGGCGCTGGGCGCGGATCGCGCTCATCGGGACGTTCACGCCGAGCGACAGCCCGGCGTAGATGATCAGGCTGACCAGTGAGGCGCCGGCCGCCTGCGCGTCCCAGCCGCCGTAGGTGAAGGGGACGATCAGGGCGAGACCGACGAAGCGAGAAGGCCGGCGATGCGGCGCGGGGGCTGGATCGCGGCGACGAAGAACACCGGCAGCAGGATCGCTCGCTCGTAGGGAGCATCGATGCCCCCGCCGAGCCACTGCATGACCTCCAGGGCGGCAACTGCCCCGTAGGAGGCGAGCAGCAGCACCGTCCAGTTGGCCAAGCGACGCCGGTGCATTCCGTAGGTGACGACGACACCCGCGCCGACGACCACGGCGGCCACCACCCAGCCGAGGTTGCCGACGGCGTGTGTCGGCGGGCTGAGCGGGAGCAGCACGAGAGCCAGCAGTACCTGCAGGCCGAAGAGGACCGACCCGATTCGCTGGGCGTTGTCGAGATCGCCGCCCGCGTAGGGATCGGGCGTGCGAGCGAAGTACGAGCGCAACGCGGACACGAGATTCACAATCGTCCACCCCCCGCGAGTGCGCATCCGCACTTTTCCGCAAAGGTGGTGCCGACCCGAGCTACGTGCGTGCGCCCCGCTTGCCCCAGTAGCGATCGAGGCCCCACCACTGCTGCTCCGGCGGCACGGCCTGAAGCAGGGCCTCGGCCGTCTCCTCATCGGTGCGGCCCGCGACCTGCTGGCGGATCCGCTCCTCGAACTCCTCGGCCGGGAGCTCGCGGGCCAGGCGGCCCTGCTCGCGCAGCCGCTCGCGGACGAGGTCGAGGTGAGCCTCCGGCTCATCGATCGCCCCGAAGTGGGTCAGGCCCAGGCTGGCCGGCTCCCAGTCGAGGATCCGGTCGATCGAGTCCTCCCAGACCTCGAGGTCGATGTCGGGCGGGGGCGTCGGCGGCATGACGAAGTCGCTGGGCGGGATGCGCACCGCCGCAACGTCGCCGACGAAGGCGCGGCCGCTCGGCGGATGGAAGTAGCTGACGTGATGGGAGGCGTGGCCGGGCGTGTAGGCGACCTTGAAGCCGAGCACCTCCTCCCCGCCGCTGAGCGGATGAAGGTTCGGCTCGGGCACCGGCGCGACCTCGCCCCAGAGCCGATCCATCCGATCGCCGTAGAGCCGCTCGGCGCTCGTCAGCAGCTTCGCCGGGTCGGCCAGGTGCCGAGCGCCGCGCTCGTGCACGTAGACGGGGAGCTCGGGCCAGCGCCGCACCAGGTTGCCCGTGGCCCCGGCGTGGTCGAGGTGGATGTGGGTGAGCAGGAGCGCCCGCGGCTGCTCGCCACCGAGCGCCTCGATCAGGGTGTCCATCGAGCTGGTCGGCCCGGGATCGATCAGCACGCCCTCGAGCTCCCAGCAGCCGATCACCCGCTCACGGCCGAGGTGGCGGACGTCGATCAGGTTCATCCGGGGACGACGCGCGAGGCCTGCGCGGCGCGAGCCCCGGCGGACGCGGCCAGGGCCGATCCCTCCGTGCGCATGACCTCCGCGGCCGCGCGCTTGCCCGACTGGATCGCGCCGTCCATGTATCCCATCCAGCGGGTCGCCGTCTCGGTGCCGGCCCAGTGGATGCGGTCGACGGGCTCGCGCAGGGCGCGCCCGTAGGCGGTCCAGGCGCCGGGACCGAGCACGCCCGCGTAGCAACCGCGGGAGTAGGGCTCGGTGCTCCAGTCCTTCTCCACATAAAGGGTCGGGTGACCGGCACGGCGGCCGAAGAGCCGCTGGAAGCCCTTGAGCACGGCGTCGCGGCGCTCGGCCACCGATACGGCTCCGAGCTCACGCGCCTCGCGGCCCTCGAGAAAACCGATCAGCCCGGGGCTGCCGTTCGGCGGCGTGTTGTCGAACACGACCTGGGCCGGGCCGGGCAGGCTGACCGCCTGCCCGCTGAGGCCGTCGTCGCGCCAGAAGGGCTCCTCATAGACGGCCATGCACTTGATCACCGAGCCCATCGGCATCCGCTGGGTGAGCTGGTCGCGCAGAGCGGGCAGCGGTGGGTCGTACTCGATCCGCCCCGCCAGGGCGGGCGGCACGGCCACGATCGCCCGGCGGGCTCTCACCTCGCCCGCCACCACTCCGTCAGCCTCGGTCCGGATCGTCATGACCGGTGCCGAGAGCGACACCCTGTCGCCGAGCTCCTCGGCCATCCGGATCGAGAGCTGCTGGGTACCGCCCGCGAGCCGGTCCTGCTGGGCGCCGCCCTCCGTGTCGAGGAGGTCGTCCCAGCCACCCGCGGCGGCGGCATAGAAGAGGACATGCAGCAGGGAGACGTCGGCCGGCTCCACCGAGAAGACGGCCCGGCAGGCGGTGGCGAGCGCCTCGCGCGCCGTGTTGGTCCGAGCCGCGCGGCGGATCCAGGTCGCGAAGCTCTGCTCGTCCAGCCGCTCCGCGTCCTCGGCTTCCCAGGGCGTCTCGGCCGAGACCCGCTTGATCAGCCGCTTCAGCTTCAGGTCGGCGCGGCCGTAGTCGACCATCACCAGCGGGCCGAGCATCGGGATCGTGCCGCGGTAGCGCTTCAGCTTGCCCCGATCGGTCTCGAAGAGGTTCTTTCCCTCGACGTGGGTCGGATAGATGCCGATGCCGAGCTCCTCCGCCAGTGCCATCACCTCGTGCTGCGTCGGCCCCACCCACTGGCCGCCGAGCTCGACGACGTCCTCCGGGTGATCCCCGACCGATTGGCTCAGGTTGCGGCCGCCCACGCGGTCGCGGGCCTCGAGGACCTGAACGTCCATCCCGGCTCCGGCGATCTCGCGCGCCGCCGTCAGCCCGGCGAGTCCCGCTCCGACAACTACGACGTCGCAGTCATGCATCGCCTGGAGTATCGCGCCTCAACCCGCGGCGAGCGGCTCGCAAGCCTCGGCGAAGGCCTCGGTGTGGCGATCGACGTCCTCCGCCTCGGTGGCCGGCGACATCAGCGCCATGTTGTGGAACGGGGTGATCAGCACGCCGCGGTTGAGCAGGAAGAGGTGGAGGTACTCCTCGAGCTCCGGGTCCGAGCCGGCTGCCGCCTGTCCGCCGCTTGCCGGCGGCTCGGGGAGGAACCCGTACTCGGCCCTGGCGCCGAGCTGGACCACGTGCCAGGACAGCCCGCTCTCATCGATCACGCCCTGCACGCCCTCTGTGAACCGTCCGGCCAGCTCGATCATCCGCTCGAAGGCCTCGGCCGTCAGGACCCGGTCGAGCGTGGCGCGAATCGCCGCCGCCGAGAGCGCGTTGCCCGCCAGGGTGCCGCCCACGCCGCCGGTGTCCTCGTAGTCGGCGTCGGCCTCGCCGCCCACCCGCTCCGCGACCTCCTCGCTCATCCCGAAGGCGCCGGCCGGCACCCCACCGGCGATCGCCTTGCCGATGGTGAGCAGGTCGGGTTCGAGCCCGTGCGCGCCGGTGTAGCCGCCGGGACCGGCGCTGAAGGTGTGCGTCTCGTCGATCAGGAGGAGGGTGCCCGTGTCCCGGGTGAGCTTGCGAAGGGCGTCGTGGAAACCCGGCTCCGGCAGGACGATCCCGATGTTGGTGAGCGCCGGCTCGGTCATCACGCAGGCGATCTCCCCCTCCTGCAGGACCCGCTCGAGCGCCTCGGCGTCGTTGAACTCGACCACCGAGGTCGTCTCCGTCGGATCGACCGGAGGGCCGACATTGCCTTCCCTCGAGACCGGGCGGCCGTCGGGTCCGACGACGATGAAGCTCTCGTCGACCGTGCCGTGGTAGCAGTAGCTGAACACCAGGATCCGCCTGCGACCGGTGATCTGCCGCGCCATTCGGATCGCGAAACGGTTGGCATCGGTGGCCGAGAGGGTGAGCTGCCACTTCGGCAGCCCGAAGCGGCGGGCGAGCTCCCCGGCGACCCAGATCGAGTCCTCGGTGGGCAGCATCAGGGTGGACCCCTGGGCGTAGCGCTCGGCCACCGCCTCCGCGGTCGGGGCCGGCGCGTGCCCGGCCATCGCGCCGGTGTCGCCGAGGCACAGATCGACGTAGTCGATTCCGTCGACATCGGTGATCCGCGCGCCCGAGGCCTCCGCGGCGAAGATCGGATGGCCTCCCGGCCAGCGCGCCATCCAGCTCATCGGGACGCCGGCGAGCAGATTTCCCCGGGCCTCCTCGAAGAGGGCGCGGGATCCCGGGTGCCGGCTGGCGAAGCGCTCACGCTCCGCCTCGATCAGGGGGGTGAGCCGGTCGCGGTCCATCAGGACGCCAACCGTACGGCCTCCCAGACGATCGCGAGGGTGACGAGGAAGATCGCGGCCTGCAGCAGGTGCGCCCGCGAGTAGCGCAGGTGCACGCCGACCAGGATCAGCGCGACCGCGACCAGGGTGAGCTTCACGTGCAGCGTGCCGTCGCTCCAGAGGTCGAGATGGCTCGCCATGGCGGCACCCGTCGCGATCAGGACGCCGAGCGCGATCAGCGAGCCCCAGCCGAAGCGCCGGGCGACGGCCCGCAGCTGCTCGCGGTTCTCCTCACCGCGAAGCGCGGGGACCACCGCGGCGGCGAGCAGGAGCTGGCCGCCGAGGAAGAACGCCATCGCGACCAGGTGCAGATAGAGAACCGCCTGCCAGAAGGTCGAATCCATGCCGCTAATATTAATCCTTACGTGAACGTAAGAATTGGGGAGGACAAGCCACGGAGCAGATTCCGGCCGGGAGTTCACGCCGGCCACCGCAACTACAAGTGGTGGGCGCTCAGCTGCACAAGTCTCGGGATGCTCCTCGCGACGATCAACTCGGGCACGCTGATCATCGCCCTGCCCGACCTCGAACGCTCACTCGGCACCAGCCTGCTGGAGCTCGTCTGGGTGATCCTCGCCTACATGATCTCCTCGACCGTCCTGGTGCTGACGGCCGGCCGGCTCTCGGACCTGTTCGGCCGCAAGAAGGCCTACGTCGGGGGCTTCATCCTCTTCACCTTGGCCTCCTTCGGCGCCGGCTTCGCGGGCACCGGGACCGAGCTCATCCTGTGGCGGATCTTCCAGGGCGTCGGCGCCGCCTTCCTCTTCGCCAACGCGGCGGCTCTCGTGACCGACGCCTTCCCGAAAGAGCAGCTCGGCGTGGCGATGGGAACCAACACGATGGTCGCCGCGATCGGGCTGGTGATCGGGCCGGTGCTCGGCGGGGCGCTCGTCTCGATCGGCTGGCAATGGGTCTTCTGGTTCAACATCCCCCTCGGCGTCGCCGGCGCGGTCTGGGGCGCGCTCATCCTCCACGAGCTCGCGAAGCCGGACACGCAGCGGGGCCTCGACCTGCTCGGTACGAGCGTCTTCCTCGTCGGCCTGACCGGGCTCGTCTACGGCGTCTCGAAGGGCGGCATCTCCGGGTGGAACGAGCCCATCGTGATCGTCTCGCTGGCGGTCGCCGTGGTGCTGCTGCCGCTCTTCGTGCTGATCGAGCGGCGGGCGAGCGCCCCGATGCTCGACCTGACCATCTTCCAGAACCGGATGTTCGCGGCCGCGACCGGCGCGGCCTTCATCAACGGCCTCTCCCGCTTCGCACTGCTCTTCATCTTCGTCTTCTACTTCCAGGGGGTGCAGGGCGACGACCCCATCACCGCCGGGATCAAGCTCTCCCCGATGGCGATCGGGATGCTGATCGCCTCGCCACTCGCCGGCATCTGGGCCGACCGCCGCGGCTCGCGGGCCCTGGCGGCGCTCGGCATGCTCGTCTCCGCCGCCGCCCTCGCGGCGATGACCACGCTCGAGCCGGACACCCCCTACTGGGAGACCACGCTCTGGCTCGGGATCGTCGGAATCGGCTCCGGCATGTTCAACTCGCCGAACACGGCGGCGATGATGGGAACCGTCCCGCCGCACCGCCGCGGCATCGCGGCGGGCGCCCGGATGATGCTGCAGAACACCGGCGCGGTCCTCTCGATCGCCTTCGTGATCGCGGTGGTGACCTCCGGCGTTCCCAAGGAGGTCCTCTTCAAGATCTTCTCGGGCCTCGCATCCGGCCTGCCGACCGCCCAGCTCGAGGCCTTCATCCAGAACATGCACACCGCCCTCTGGGTGCTGGCGGCCACCTCGCTGATCGGCGCCGGCGTCTCGCTGCTGCGGCCCCGCCACGTCAAGCACCCGGTCGCGGACGCGCTCCCGGCCTCGGAACGGATCGCCGCATGAGCGAGCGACGGCTCCGCATCGGCGACATGGCGAAGCTCACGGGCACGACGCCCAGGACGATCCGCTACTACGAGGAGATCGGGCTGCTCGCCTCCGAGCACCCCCGCGAGCCCGGGGCGCACCGGACCTACGGCGAGGAGGACCTCGAGCGTCTCCGCGAGCTGCTGCGGCTGCGAGAGCTGCTCGGCGTCTCGCTCGAGGAGCTCGGGGAGCTGGCCGCCGCCGAGACCGCGCGCGCTGCGCTGCGCCGGGAGTGGTTCGAGGGAATCGAGGACCCGGTCCGCCGGCGCGAGGTGCTCGAGCAGTCGCTCGGGCACATCGAGAACCAGCTGGAGCTCGTCCGGCGCCGCCGTGATGAGATCGATGCGCTCCGCCGCGAGCTGGAGACGAAGCGCCGCCGCGTCCGGGACAGGCTGCGCGCCCTGGCGCGCAAGCGCGGCGGCCGAGCTAAGGCAGGCTGACCTCTCCGTCGATCACCGGGATCACGCCGCCGGAGACCCGCGGCCGGCCGTCGGTCATCTCGACCTCGAGCACGCTCGGGCGACCCATCTCCTCCCCCTGGCGGATCCGCAGCCGCTCGCGGTCCGTGCGCTGGTGCAGGTAGGCGCCGAGCGGCCCGGCCGCTGACCCGGTCGCCGGGTCCTCCCCCATCTCCGCCGTGCGCGTGAAGGAGCGCGCGCGAACCGTCTCACCGTCCGGGTCGAGCCAGGCTAGGTAGATGACGATCGAGCCGTGCGGCTCCGAGAGCTCGAAGATCGTCGAGTAGTCGGGCAGCGCGCGGGCCAGGGCCTGATGCTCCGCGACGGGCGCCATCACGTGGGGCATCCCCGTGGAGACGACCTGAGGTGGCAGCTCGGGGTGCGCGTCCTCGGCCCGCAACCCGACGGCCGCCATGACCGCGTCACGCTCCAGCTCCTGGCCGAACTCCGCCTCGTTCTGGAGCATCGACGCCTCCCAGCGCCCGTTCGGCTTGCGGACGTCGATCGGCTGCAGCCCGGCGCCGGTCTCCTGCACGAAGCTCGCCTCGTCGAGACCGCGCCAGCGCGCGACGGCCACTGCGGTCCCCAGGGAGGGGTGGCCCGCGAAGGGAAGCTCCTCGTGCGGGTCCCAGATCCGGTTGCGGTAGTCGGCGCCATCGGCCGTGGCGGACTGCACGAAGGTGGTCTCGGAGAGTCGCGTCTCCTGCGCGAGGGCGAGCATGGTCTCGTCGCTGACGCCGTCGGCGTCGTCGACCACGGCCAGCCCATTCCCCGCGAGGGGGCGCTCGGCGAAGACGTCGAGCCAGGTGATCCGGTGGGCCATACCCGGATGATGGCGATCCTGCGGCGCGGTCCGGCGGCGGGCGTACGGTCCTCCGTGGGACGGCAAACCAACGAGGGAGAGAGAAATGGACGAGAGCTATCCCCTGACGTACTCGGTGGAGTACCCGGACCGCGAGCTCAACCGATTGAGCACGTTCTTCCGGATCTTCGCGGTGATCCCGATTGCGATCGTGCTCGCGACCGTGAACCACTACGTGTTCGGGGGCTGGGGCAACAACGAGGCGACCTACGCCGGCGCCGGCGGGGTCCTGGTGCTGGGTCCGCTGCTGATGATCCTGTTCCGGCAGAAGTACCCGCGCTGGTGGTTCGACTGGAACCGGGAACTGGTCCGCTTCTTCGCCCGAGTCCACACCTACATGGTGCTGATGAACGACCAGTACCCGTCAACGGACGAAGAGCAGTGGGTCCGGCTGGAGATCGAGTACCCGAACGTCGAGACCGATCTCTCGCGCGGGATGCCGCTGATCAAGTGGTTCCTGGCGATCCCGCACTACATCGTGCTGTTCTTCCTGGCGATCGGAGCGTTCTTCGCCGTGATCTTCGCCTGGTTCGCGATCCTGTTCACGGGGCGGTATCCGCGGTCGCTGTTCGACTTCGTCATGGGCGTACAGCGCTGGGCGCTGCGGGTCGCGGCCTACGCGTTCCTCCTCGTCACCGACAGGTACCCGCCCTTCTCGCTCGAGTAGTAAGAATGAGAACTGCGGGGTAGCCGTATAGGGCGGCGCCTCGGAGCGCCGGGCCCGTCCCGGTTCGGGCCCGGCGCTCGGGGGCGCCGTTCTCTACGCCTGCGCGCCTCGCGGTCAGAGGACCCCGCGGACCGTGCGGTAGTGGAAGACCAGCGCCGCGGCCCATATGGAGAAGAGCACGAACATCCCCGGCGAATCCGCGGTGAAGCCGCGTGCCGCCCAGGAGATCAGGTGCACGCCGCCGACGACCACGAAGGCGGAGAGGTTGATCAGGAACCCCATGCGCGCCGCCCGCGCCCCGGCGGTCGTGGCGATGTAGCTCTTCGGAGCGGCATCGAATTTCTCCCGGCAATCCGCGGAGCAGAAGTAGTAGGAGAGGCCGAGCCGGCGCCTGCTCGAGGCGGCCCGGCTCGGGTCCACGGCCATGCGGCAGACGGGGTCGATCTCGAGGCGTCTCGTCCGGCCGCCGGCGGCCAGCGCCTCGAAGACCGGGATCGGCTCGACGACGTGCTTGAAACGGCGCGTGCCCCGCTCCTCGATCTCGAACCCGTCACGATCCTGCACCTCTCGCCGGGTCTCCGCCGTGATCAGCACCTCCCCCGGCCGCGCGGCGTCCACGACGCGCGAGGCGAGGTTGACGGTGGCGCCGTACCAGTCGCCACCCAGCGGGGTGGCCCACCCCGAGTGCATGCCCACCCTGACCGGCGGTGAGCCATGAAGCGCCAGCTCGTCGACGATCCGTATCCCGAGCCGGACCGCACCGACTGGATCCTCGACGCGAATCATCAGCTCGTCGCCGATCGACTTGACCTCCTCGGCCCCGTAATCCGGCAGCAGCTCCCTGACGCGATCCGCGAACCGGACGGCGATCTCGATCGCCTCCTGATCCCCGTGCGCCTCGGTCAGCGCGGTGAAGCCGGCGAGGTCGGCGAAGACGAAGGTGCTCGACTCGGCGGCGTTCAACCGGTGAGGATCTTGCGCCGCTGCTGGTACTCCTTGACCGTGATGTCGCCCTCGGCGAAGCGCCGGTCGAGGATTGCGAGCGGATCGTCAGGTGCGCTTCCGCGGTGGTGCGGACTGCCCATCTCGCGGACCAGCCAGATCACCCCGAGGATCACCAGACCCCAGAAGAGAACCATTCCGAGCATCATCACAATCCACCACCCCGTTCCGATGTCGCTGTCGTGCATCCCCCAGGTGTCCGCAACCAGCAGAGCCAGGTTCATGGGTAGAAGCTAGGCCGAGCCGTCTCGGCTGGCATCCGTGCTCAGCACGGAATCAGCGCTCGGCCCGGTAGAGCGCCATCGTGCCGAAGACCGTGCGGAGCCGGTCCGTCTGCTCCGCGTTCTCGAGCCCGGCCTCCTCGAAGATCCGCGGCAGCTCCCCGTTGACGTTGTCGGCCGTGTTCTCGAATCCGTCGAGCATCCGGATCGACAGGAAGGCCGCCGACATCAGCGGGTCGGCGGGCGCCCCCCAGTCCGCGACGTGCAGCTCGCCGCCTCTGCGCAGGACGCGGGCGATCTCTCGCGCGGTCCGGCGCTTCGGCTCCGGATCGAGATGGTGGAAGAAGAGAGTCGAGAGGACCCGGTCGAAGCTCGCCGCCTCGAAGGGCAGCTTGTCGGACATGCCCTCGACGAGCTTCAGCTCAACCCCCGCCCGCTCCGCCTTGGCGCGGGCCTGGCTCAGCATCTCGGGATCGGCATCGAGGCCGACCACCTCGGCGTCCGGCTCCCGCTGCTTGACCTGAATCGCGAGGGTGCCGGTCCCGCAGCCGAGGTCGAGGATGCGCTGGGCGGGCGCCGGCGCCGCCTGGTCGATGAGGAGCTCCTTGAACCGCCGCTCCCTGGTGGTCAGCGCGACGACGGGGTCGTAGAGGCGCGTGAGCGCCGGGAAGCGAAGCGCCGGCAGGTACCCGCGTGGCTCAGTGCGCATGGTGCTGGTGAACGACGGCGTGACCGCGGCCGCGCGCGATCAGGTACCGGTTGGCGAGGAAGGCGAACGGATAGGCGATCGCGAAGCCGGCGGCGATGCTGCCGTAGAAGAGCGGGTCGCCGAGGCCGGCCGCGAGGGCGCTCGGGATCAGGATCACGGTGAGGTTGTCGATCAGCTCCATGATCGTGATCGAGACGGTGTCGGCGGCGAGCGCGGTCGAGACGATCGTGCGCGGTGCGAGCCGGGCGCGGATCAGCGGCAGCGAGGTCAGACCGAAGCCGAAGACGTACGCGAGCCCGACCGCCAGGACCACCTGCGGGAAATTGCCCCAGCCGAACGCGGTCGCAATCGCCATCCCCAAGACCTCGCCGATCGCGCAGCCGATCAGGCAGTGCGTCGTCGCGGCGATCGCGAGCCCGTTCAGCTCCGATCGGTCAGGCGACTGGATCTGGCTGGAGGCTTCCATTTCCCTTCCGCGTGTACCCCTCGGGGTCGGCTTCGAACTGCGAGCGGCAGTGCTCGGAGCAGAAGTAGTAGGTGCGCCCGCCGTGCACCGCCTGCAGCGCCTTGGAGCGATCCACCTTCATCCCGCAGACGGGATCGGTCGACCCGCGCCGGGCCGTCAGATAGAAGAGGGCCGAGAAGATGATCAGCCCGAGGACGTTGAGGGCGAGCTTGTAGTCGAGCTCGATCGAGCCGAAGATGTCCGAGCGCGACGGCCGCGTGTCGGGGATCAGTCCGACGGCTCCGAAGAGCAGGTCGACCAGGAGCGCCGAGAGCACGATGGTGACGAACATCAGCGCCGTGATCCGCAGCGCGTACTCCCGCCCGTAGTACTTGATGTAGGCGGCCACGATCGGCAGGACGATCAGGTCGGCGAAGATGAACGCGATTACGCCGGCGAAGCCGATTCCGCCGGACCAGAGCACGGCGGCGAGCGGCGCGTTGCCGACCGAGCAGACGAAGCTGAGTACGGCGATGATCGGCCCGACGATCACGTTCTCGAGCGTCTTCAGGACCGGCGGCGCGTCCTTGATGAAGAGCGCGTTGAAGAAGTCGTCGCCGAGCAGACCGATGAAGCCGGCGAGCAGGAACCCGATCGAGATCTCCTTCCAGAGCATCTGCCAGTCGCCGCGGAAGTTGTGGGCGACGTCGGACCAGGCCCGGACGGAGGTGAGCCGCTGGCGCCAGCTCATCCGCTCCCCGACCGCGTGGTGCTGGTGGTCGACCTGCGCGTGCCGGGCGTGCTCGCGGGCCCGCTCCTCGAGCTTCGGCGAGACGAAGAAGCGGAGCAGGATCGCCATGAACGCGATCAGCACGGCCCCGCCGACGAACTCGGCGAGGGTGAACTGCCAGCCGATCAGGATCCAGATGACCAGGCCGAGCTCCCAGACCAGATTGGTCGAGGCGAACTGGAAGGCGAGGGACGTCGCGGCTGAGGCGCCCTTCTGGAAGAGCGACTTCGCGATCGCGATCGCCGCGTAGGAGCAGGACGAGGAGGCCGCGCCGAGCCCGGTCGCCTTGGCCAGCGGGCGGAAGCCGCTCCCAGAGAGCGCGGACTCGACCTTCTCGCGCGGGACCCAGGCCTGGACGATCGCCGAGATCGCGAAGCCGAGCACGAGGGCCCACCAGACCTCGTATCCCATCAGGAAGGACTGCTTGAAGCCCTCGCCGATCGTCGAGATCACATCCGCCATGGTTGACGACTATACCCCATAGGGGTATGCTGCGAACATGAGCGACACGAAGATTCCCGGATACACGTCGTCGAAGGACGACCTGCTCAAGAGGCTGGCGCGCGTCGAGGGCCAGGTCGGCGGCGTCAAGCGGATGGTCGAGGAGGACCGCTACTGCATCGACGTCCTCACCCAGATCGAGGCGGCGCAGGCCGCCCTCAACAAGATCGCGCTCGCCCTGGTCGACGACCACGTCCGCCACTGCATGCGCGGCGGCAAGGGCGCGAGCGAGGAGCAGGTGCAGGAGCTGATGGGCGCCGTCGGTCGGCTCGTCTCCTCCTGAGGCCAGCGTTTACGCGCGGGCGTTCGGGCAGAAAACCGGAATGGACCGGGCCCAGATCCGGCGCTGGTTGGTGGTCGTCCTGGCCGTGCTCGCGGCGGCCTCGATGTTCCCCTCGTTCGGCGGCTCCCCGCACCGGTCAGCACCGCCGCGCCGGCACGCCACGCTGGTCGCGAAGCATCCGGCGGACAGGCCGGCAAACGACCAGCCGCATGTCCGCGGCAACCCCTAGGCGTCTCGCCCTCAACGGGGCTGGGTCCAGCGGCGCCGGACGGAACGCCGCGTGGCGGATCACTAGTCCCCCGTACAGCCGTTCCGGGGAAATCAAACGAGCCAGGCGTGAGCCGTCCAGGCATGGCCAGGCGAGCGGAATGACCAAACTTCCAATCTCGACAGTCGGGCCAGCCGAGCGGCCGATAGTTAGACCAATGGAAGCCCACACGCTTGGGAAAACCTCCGCGCGGGCCCGCCGCGCCTACCGGCCGAGCGACAAGCGGCCATCTCGCCTGCGCCGCGCCTGGAAGCGGGCGCGCGCCTTCGAGCGCGAGTGGTCGGTCGCCGGCCCCGCGCTCTTCGCCAGCCTCGCGGCCACGCTGCTGGTCTACAACCACGTCCAGGGCGAGGTCACCGACCTCGTCTTCTGGCTCGGCCTCGCTCTCCTCGGAGCAGTCTTCACCTGGCTCGTCCAGAACAACCACCGCCGCGCCCGGGTGGACACCACCACCGGCCTCCCCAACCGGCTGCAGCTCAGCCACGACCTCGAGGAGATCCTCAAGCCCTCCGACGCGCGCCGCAGGTCCTGGTCCTGCTCGAGCTCGAGGGCGTCGCCGACTACCGCGACCGCCTCGGCTTCCGAGCCGGCGACCGGCTCCTGCGCGCCTTCGGAAAGGAGCTCTCCGAGATCGTCGCAGGGCTCGAGGGACACCCCTACCGGATCGAGGGCGGCCAGTTCTGCGCCCTCGTCCCGGCGTATGAGCGCGATCCGAACGAGGTCGCGATGGCGATCTTCCTCTCCGGCGTCGATGAGCCCGGCGCGGAGTCGACGATTGGCCGTGCCCACGGCGTCGTGATCCTCCCCGACGACGCGACCACCGCGGAGGAGGCACTCCAAATCGCGGGCCGCCGCCTGGCCGCCGACCGCCGCCACCAGCGCGAGTCGGCGAAGCACCAGGCCCACGACACCCTGCTCGCGATCCTCAACAAGCGCCACCCCGAGATGGGCTCGCACCTGCGCGCCGTCTCGTTCCACGTGCAGTCGCTCGGCCGGTCCCTGGGGCTGAGCCGCGAGCAGCTCGACGACCTGGTCTTCGCCGCCCGCCTCCAGCACGTCGGCATGCTCTCCGTCCCCGACTCGGCCATCGAGAGCCAGAGCCATCTCCCGGCCTCCGAGTCCATCCTGCTCCGTGACCTCCCCGGCGCCGCCGCCGAGATCATCGCCTCGGCCCCGGCCCTCGCCCCGGTCGCGAAGCTGGTCCGCTCGAGCCACGAGAACTACGACGGCAGCGGCTACCCGGACGGCCTGGCCGGCGACCGCATCCCCCTCGGCTCCCGCATCCTCGCCGTCTGCGTCGAGTACGTCGTCCTCACCGCCAAGCTCCCCAACCAGCGTCCCCTCACCGAGGACGAGGCCCTGGCCGAGCTGAGGCGCAACGCGGGCAAGCAGTTCGACCCGCGGATCGTCGAGGGGCTCGCGGACGACCTGGCGGAGGACGCGGCCTAGTAAGCGAACTCAGTCGTACAGCGCGAACGCCGCCAGCACCACGTAGATCGCGATCAGCGCGATTCCCTCGAACATCTGGGCCTCGCCGTCCCCGGTGATCTGCCAGATCGCGAGCGCGGTGAGGAAGAGCGCGCCGATGTAGACCGGCGCGAGCGCGAAGGTCAGGTGCGTGGTGAAGAGCAACGAGGTCAGCACCAGGGCCGGGAAGAGGAAGGCGGCGATCTGGGCGACCGAGTTCTTCACCACCGAGATCGCCAGGTCCGACTTGCCCTTCGCCGCGAGGAAGATGCCGGTGAAGTTCTCGACCGCGTTGCCGGCGACGGCAACGATCACGAGGCCGGCGAACGCCTTGGAGATGCCGAGCGACTCCACCGCTGGGTCGAGGGCGTGGATGAACCAGTCCGAGACGAAGGCGGCGCCGGTGCCAGCGATCGCCAGCAGCACGACCGCGAAGGTCATCGACAGGCGCGGTGCGGCCTCCTCCTCGCCGCGCTGCGGGTCAGAGCGCAGGTAGCCCCAGATCCACGCCCCGTAGACGACGAGCAGACAGATCGCCCCCACGTTCGAGAGCCCCTCGATGTGGTGGCTCGCCTTGTCCGAGGAGGCGATCGAGAGGCCGATGATCACGATCACGAAGAGCGAGACGAGCAGGAGCGTCGCCGTGTCCTGCGGCAGCCGCTGCCGGAAGCGCATGCAGCCCCCGTCGGCTTGGAGAGTCCCCGTGACGATCACCAGCCCGAGCACCAGCAGCGCATTGGCGAAGATCGAGCCGATCAGGGAGGTCTGCGCGACCACCACCTCGCCCGACCCGAGCGCGAACAGGACGATGAAGAACTCGGGCAGGTTGCCGAGGGTGGACTGCATGAAGCCGGTGACCGCGGGACCGAAGCGAAGGCCGACCTGCTCCGTGGCGAGGGCCACGACCCAAGCGAGCCCGGCGAGCGCCAGGGTGGCAGCAGCAAAGGCGAGCACCGCGGTCGCGTTGGAGTATCGGAGGACGCCTGCGATCGCTGTGATCGCAGCTGTCGCCGCGAGAAAGCCTTGCTCCCTACGAGTCACGGTGGAGAGACTTTCAGTTTTGAATTGAGCGATAGGGTCAGCAACAAGGACGCCCGAGCCGGGTTCAAGGAGTAGCTACAGGAGGGAAGACCCATGCATCGGCTTAGAAGGCACCTCAACTACGCCAACGTGACGGCAACTCTGGCCTTGATCATCGCCGTAGCGGGCGGCGCCACGGCGATCGCGGGGAGCAACGCGCCGAAGAACAGCGTGACCAGTAGTTCAATCAAGCCTCATAACGTCACCGCCAGCGACCTCGCGGGCGTACGGGTCGCCCAGGAAGACGGGGCAGTTCAGCGCCTTTGCGCCATGCAAGCGCGGCGAACGGCTTTTCGGTGGAGGAGGAACCGTGGTTTCGCCAGGCGGTCCCTTAGGCGCATCCCGCCCGGGGTTAGACGGGTGGTTTGTGCAGCAAGGAGCTGGGCCAGGGGACAGCACGGTCGCAGCCTACGCACTGTGCTTACGGGCCAAGCCGGGCAAATAGAGCCCGCTCAGCCGCGCACAAGGATCCGGCGCCGATGGGAGCCCCCTGGCTCATAGGGATAGCCGCCCTGGCGCTTCACCAGCGCCCGGAAGACGTAACGGACTCGACCCACGGTCTGCGTGAAGCGGTACTTGCCGCGAAACCGCCCCTCGGAGTCGGTGCGCAGTTGCTTGAAGGTGCGCCATTTGCGACCGACCCGCGCCTGCATCGCTACGGCGCGTGCGTCTGCGTTCGGTCCTGGGACGTGACCACGGAAGCGCGCCGCCTGACCGTTCGTCAAGCTCTTCCGGTTGATTCGCAGCGCCGGAACCACGCGCGAGTCGAGCTGGACTCGGTCGCCGAGTACCCGGTCGTTGTAGCGGTAGACAAAGTCCACGCGGCGAGAGGGGCCCGCGTCGAGCCGGGTGGCGAAGCGGCCATTGCCCTGGGTGGTGGCGGAACCGACGAGATCCCTCGACGCATCCGGTAGATCAACCGTCTCGTAGACGCAGACGGTCGCGCCGGAGACCGGCTGGCCCGCGCCGTCCTCCAGCGTGCCTCGGATCACCGGTTCGGCCTTCGAGGTCACAGCCGCCCTCTCGCTGAGCCGGCCACCCACGTCCGCCCCGGCGTCGAGCTCGGCTGCCGCCCTGCCGCCGGATGCCGGACAGGTGTTGTCCGCGTAGACGGTCCTGCGCAGGCAGGGCGACGACGTGTTGCCGCTCACGTCGCGTGCACAGATCAGGACGTCGTTGGGGCCGTTGGTCCAGCCCGGATCCCTCTCGGTGTCGGCCGCGAGATGCTGGGTCGAGGACAGAGGGCAAGGTCGGAGCAACGTGTAGTGCCCATCGGATGACGGGGGGCAGAGGTCAACCCCGCGAGAGTGGATCCCGTTCACGTACAGGTCGACGGCCCGCACTCCACCGCCCTGATCTGTTGCGACCGCCCGCAGATTCTGAACACCATGTACGACCGAGCCGCTCAGCAACGAGCCGGCGGCGGAGATGCCGGGGGCGAAGGCGTCGTGGACGGTGGCGTTGAAGTTCGTGATCCAGGCGTAGGCCCAGTCGCTGTGGCAGTTGGGCGACTTGAAGCACTGCAGGCGGACCTCGAAGATGCGTCGCCCCATTCGCCGAGGCGGTCGTCCAACAGCTCGCCGGCGTGCCGCAGGTCGCAGAAACGTTGAACGCCGGCTGCCCGTTGCTGAAGGACGCGGCGGCAAAACCGCCGTCATTGCCGTAGTGAACGGTGGCGCTCGCTGTACTGAAACCGGTCGCGGGCGGGGCGCTAAAGCGCCAGGCCAACTCCGCTCCGTTCGCCGTCCAGCCAGTGTCGCGGCCCGTATACAGCCTCAACCCATAGAAGGTGCCGCTTCCACATTCGTTTGTGCCCCAGATGCTGTAGGCGCCGACCGCCACCTTGCCAGCGTCCGTGTAAGGCACGGCCGGTGGGACACACTGCACAACGCTGTAGTCAGCCTCTGCGGTGGCCGGAAACAGGGCCGCTAGCGCGGCGACAGCCAGGACCAGCAGCACTGCAACCGTGGCGATCCAGCTGCGGATCCCAGGGAACGGTCCGAGTCGGGTCATCGTCTCCTCCTCTGCCTCACCGAAAGTCATCTCCCCAATAAGGACCTCGCTCCGAAAGCTCTGCCCTCCCAACGCTGAGCATCATTCGATTCCGAATCCCCCGCCCGAGCCGCCGCCGCCAGAGGGGGCGCTTCCTCCGGGAGAGGGGCCGCCGAACTCCCCGCTGCTGCTCCCGGATGAGGAGCCGGAGCCCGCAGCCTCAACTCCGAATTGGCGCGTCTTCTGTTGGGTCGGAGTGGGCGGCGGCGGGCTCGTGGCTTCCACCGACTTGGTCGGGGAAGGCTCTGGGGCGGTCGGCGTCGGAGTCGTCCGAATCTCGGGCACAGTGGTTGCCGTCGGATGCGCCGGTCTCTCCAACGCTGCCTGGTCGTGGTCATAGCCGCCGGCGATCGCCCCGGGGTCAATGACACCCGTGGCCACACAGGTGGCTCCGCCCGCCGCGGTCGCGCCGCAGATCGCCAGCACCTTCGCGACCGCAGCCATTCCAGCTCCGCGAGAGCCGCCGGCCGCCGCAACTGACGCGGCGTTTCCGCTCCCGCCACCTCCCCGCGAAATCAGCGAGTAGCCGGCTTCTCGGACCTTGTCCACCATCGCGCCAGCGCGCTCGGCAAGCCATTGGTGCGGATGGCCGCCCATCGACTGGTCCAGCAGGGGTCCGGCGGGCATGAGCTCGAAGACCTTGTCCGGGATCGCCCGGTAGGCGCGCAGCTTCGCGCGACAGGCTGCACAGCTCCTCAAATGGAACTCGAGTGCATCCGTCGAGCCGTTGGCGCTCTCTCCATCGGCCATCTGAGAGAGCGCGTCGGCGAGCTGATCGCAGCGACGGCCGTCCTCGATCTCGGCGAAGACTTCCAGGAACCGCTTCCGGCCCTCCGCCATGCAGCGGTTGATCTTCGTATAGGACCAGCCCGTGATCTCTCCGATCTCGGCGTACGAGTAGCCCTGGGCCTTGAGGGTCAGGGCTCGGACCTCCTGCGGCTTCAGAGCATTGAGCGCCTCGCCGCTGCGGATGACTCGCTCGCGCCTGGCGAGGCGATCGTTCGGTCCTGGGCTCTCAGACGCCAGGGAGTCGAGCGGATCCCGGTCGTCGTCCCCCTCCGACGTCGCGGTCCGATGCGAGCCGAGGAGGCGCTCCCTCTGGCGACGCACCGCCAGCGCCTCGCGCTTGGTGACCGTCTGCATCCACCGCACCAGCGAGTCGCCCTCGATGGGAGGGGCTTTCGTAAGGAGAATCTCGAGGGCCCGCTGATAGGCATCCTCGGCGTCGTCGGCGCAGATGGAATAGCGCCGCGCCGTTCGCCGAAAGACGGCGTCATGAGTCTCGATCAGCGCGCTCGCCGCGCGGCGGCGCGAGTCCGGCGAGGCGACTGCCTCAGCGGCCTCGTCTGCGGATCGAGCGTCGGCCCCGGCTCGACCGGTTGTTCCTCCCAACTGACCCAGACGGCTCACCTCCGACACATCCGGGTGAGTCGAAACCTGCCACTATTCGCCCCGTTTGGCCAGCGGCCACATTCGCAATTTGCGGAGACGGGTTCCCAAATCCGCCGCAATTTGCGAATTCGGCGCACCCAGAACTGGGAGTCTGAACCGCGCTTGCCGTGCCGCCGATGTCCTGCGATAGTCACCGCCGTGCCTACGGGGAGGGGAAACCACAGATTCGTCACGGGATTCGTCGCGCTGGCGTGCGCCGCGATCCTGCCGGTGACCGGCGCCGCGGGCAGTCCCCGAGCCGACGTCTCCTCCAAATCCAAGCCGAAGACCAAGTTCATCTTCCTGAAGGCGAAGGTCGGCTCCGACGGCTTCGTCACCCCGGGCCAGCCCGAGACCATCTCGATCTCTCGGATGGCGCCGAAGGCGAAGATCGCCGTCTTCATCGAGCCGCCTCCCACCACGCTGCAGTGCGGCGAGTTCTACTTCTGCGACGTCGCGCCGGTCTCGCCGGCGCCGGGGTCCCCGCCATTCAAGGCGAATGCCAAGGGCCGAGCGGTGCTCACCTTCATCACTCCGGACACCTACTTCCTGGAGACCGATCCCTTCAACCCGAAGATCCGCACGCCGGTGACCTTCGCCGACCAGCAGCGGATCCACATCGACGTCCAGGGCACCTCCAGGATCAGGCACGTCAGGCGCGAGAGCTTCGGCTTCGCGCGAGCGACGGTGCAACGCCTCCGGTAGCTGCGACTCATCTGGCGCCGCTCGTTTGCCGCCTGGCTATCCTCGCCCGTCCATGAGCACCTGCCTCGTCACCGGAGGAGCCGGATTCCTGGGGTCCCATCTCTGCGAGCACCTGCTCGAGAAGGGGCACCGGGTGATCTGCATCGACAACCTCGACACCGGCACGCTCGAGAACATCGACCACATCCGCGACGACGCCTTCTCGTTCCGCAACCACGACATCACCGAGCGCGTCGAGATCGACGAGCCGGTCGACTTCATCTATCACCTCGCCTCGCCGGCCAGCCCGATCGACTACGCGCGGCTGCCGCTGCACACGCTGAAGGTCGGCTCCTACGGGACCCACCACATGCTCGGCGTGGCGAAGTTCAAGCGGGCGCGGGTCCTGGTCGCCTCGACCTCCGAGGTCTACGGCGACCCCGAGATCCATCCCCAGCCCGAGGACTACTGGGGCAACGTCAACCCGATCGGCCCGCGCGGCGTCTACGACGAGGCCAAGCGCTACGCCGAGGCGATGACGATGGCCTACCACCGCCAGCAGGGCGTCAACACCTGCATCTCGCGGACCTTCAACACCTACGGGTCGCGGATGCGCGCCCACGACGGCCGCGCGATCCCCACCTTCCTGCGCCAGGCGCTCCAGGACAAGCCGCTCACCGTCTTCGGCGACGGCAGCCAGACGCGGAGCTTCTGTTACGTCGACGACCAGATCCGCGGGCTGGTCGCCCTCTGCGAGTCCGACGTCCATTTGCCCGTCAACATCGGCAACCAGGATGAGTACACGCTGCTCCAGCTCGCCGAGACGGTGATCGAGGTGACCGGCTCGCGCTCGGAGATCGTCTTCGAGCCGCTGCCCGTCGACGACCCGAAGATCCGCCAGCCCGACATCACCCGCGCCAAGGACCTGCTCGGCTGGGAGCCGCAGGTCTCGCTCCAGGACGGGCTGAAGAAGACGATCGACGAGGCCGGCGTCGAGCGGCTCGTCGGCCAGCCTGGCTAGAGCTTCGAGTTCAGCTGCAGCACCCAGCCGTTGCCGTCCGGATCGGCGAAGTAGGCGAAACGGCCCCAGGGCTGCTCGTCGATCTCGCTGACCTCGACGCCGTTCTCGCTGAGCTCGGCGGTCGTGCCCTCGATGTCATCGACGACAAGCTGAAGACCCTTGACGGATCCGGGCTCGTCGTTCGGCAGGCCCCTGCCGATCGAGATCGAGGCGGGCGATCCCGGCGGCGTCAGCTGGACGAACCGGATGTCGTCGGTCGGAGTGTGGTCGTGGTCGAGGCTGAACCCTGCCCTGTTCACATAGAAGTCGATGGAGCGGTCCACATCGGATACGGGGACGTTGACCAGTTCGAGCCGCATGTCGTTCGCCATCTCGATCTCCTTTCGGTCGGCGCGGGGGTCTAAGCTTCCCCTTGCCTGCTCAGTTACTTACCTGCTAAATATCTTAGTAACTAAGAGATTATCACAGTGGCCGGGAAACGCAAGAAGAGCGAGCAAGTGGGTGAGCTGATCCGGGAGTTCCGGGTCAGCGGCAACCTGGACGACGCCTTCGACAACCTGGCGGCGCAGCGGCTCGGAGTGAGCGAGACCGACCTGCACTGCCTGAACATCATCGAGAACGCCGGGGGCGTGACCGCGGGCGAGCTCGCCGCCGAGTCCGGCCTGACGACGGGTGCGGTTACGGGGGTGATCGACCGCCTCGAGAAGAAGGGATTCGCGCGGCGCGTCTCGGATCCCGCCGACCGCCGGCGGGTCAAGGTCGAGGTGACAAAAGTGTTCTACTCCCGCGCCGAGAGGATCTGGGGCCCCGTCGCCGCGGATTGGGCGGCCGCACTGGAGCGCCTCAGCGGCGCACAGCTCGACGGCTTCGAGGAGTTCCTGCGCACCACGAACGACGTCACTCGCCACCACCTGGACCGGTTGCGCGAGATGCGATGATCGCCGTATGGCGACGCAGCAGGAGAAGGGCGATGCGTTCCGCGCCCTTCATCAGGGCGAACCATTCGTAATCCCCAATCCGTGGGATGCCGGCTCGGCCAAGGTCATGGCGGGGCTCGGCTTCAAGGCGCTCGCCACGACCAGCAGCGGCTTCGCGTTCACCCTGGGGCGCGCGGACGGGCGCGTCACCCTGGAGGAGAAGGCGGCGCACATCACCGCGCTCGCCGAGGCCACCGAACTGCCGGTCTCGGCGGATCTCGAGAACGGCTACGGGCCGGCCCCCGAGGACGCGGCCCGCGCCCTCGCCACCGCGGGCAACGCCGGCGCGGTCGGTGGCTCGATCGAGGACTACGACCGTGACGAGCAGCGGCTCTACGAGCAGGCGGAGGCGACCGAGCGCATCGCCGCGGCCGCGGAGGCCGCCCGCGCCGTGGACGCGCCCTTCGTGCTCACCGCCCGGGCCGAGAACCACCTGCGCGGCAACCCCGACATCGACGACACGATCGCCCGGCTGAGCTCGTATGCGGAGGCGGGCGCCGACGTGCTCTATGCACCGGGGCTGATCAGCGCCGAGGAGATCAAGACCGTCTGCGATGCGGTCGAGAGGCCGGTCAACGTCCTCGCCTTCAGCCGCCTCGGCCTGAGCTTCGCCGAGATCGCGGAGGCCGGGGCGCAGCGGGTCAGCGTCGGCGGCGGGCTCACCTGGGCGGCCACCGACGCTCTGATCGAGGCGGCCGAGCGGATCATCGACCAGGGCGACTTCTCCGGAACGGCCACCCCGGGCCGGGTCAAGGAGTGGCTCTAGCCGGCGCTACTCCGACGGGACGTCGGTCGGCATCTTCACCTGCCGGGAGATCAGCTTCGTGAAGGTGCGATCCGGGAGCGTTCCCTTGAGGCGCGCGGCGATCTTGGCGTCCCTGCCGACCAGGTACCGGTGCTTCGGCTTCTCCGAGCTGATGGCGGCGTGGATCACCTTGGCGACCTTCTCCGGCGGGATGCCGCGACTCGCGGTCTCGCTCAGGACCTCGTCCATTCGCTTGAGCTGCTTGCCGTAGAGGCGCTTGGTGTTCGGCGGCATCTTCGAGAACTGCTCGTCGATCGTCTCCGCCCCCTTCTTCCAGATCGGGGTGTCGATGCTGCCCGGCTCCACGACGACCACGTCGATGTCCCAGGGAGCCAGCTCCTGGCGCAGCGACTCGCCGAGCGCCTCGATCGCGAACTTCGACGTGTTGTAGGGAGACATGAACGGGCTCGCGATCCGGCCGCCGATCGAGGCGATGAACACGATCGTGCCGGGCGCCTTGCGGATCAGGGGCAGGAACGCCTGCGTGACCGCGACCTGGCCGACGAGGTTGACCTCGAGGACGTTGCGCAGGACTTCGAGGTCCATGGTCTCCACCGGACCGCCGTCGCCCACTCCGGCGTTGTTGACGAGCCCGACGAGGCCGTCCTCGCCGACGGCTCGCTGAACCTTGTCCTTGGCCGCCGTGATCGAGCGCTGCTCGGTCACGTCGAGCGTGATCGGCGTGAGGTTGTCGGAGCCCTCCTCCGCCAGCGACTCGGCATCGGCCTGCTTGCGCACGCCGGCGAAGACGCGGTACCCCCTCTCGTCCAGGAGGAGCGCGGTCGAGCGCCCGATTCCGGTCGAGGCCCCCGTGACCACGACCGCGCCACTTTCGTTGCCGGCCATCGTGCCCGGACAGTACCGGAGCCGATCCAGCCGCTAGCTTGCTCCGCTGTGACCGCCTCGGTGCTCGCCGTCGTCGGCGCGCGACCCAACTTCGTGAAGTCGGCTCCGGTGATCGCCGCCCTGGAGGGCTCGGACGACGTCTCGGTCCGCCTGCTGCACACGGGCCAGCACTACGACCGCGCCCTCTCGGGCGGGTTCATCGAGCGGCTCGGGATGCGCGAGCCCGACGCCAACCTGGGCGTCGGCTCCGGGTCCCACGCCGAGCAGACCGCGGCGGCGCTGACCGGGATCGAGGCCGACCTGCTGGAGCATCCCGCCGACCTCGTCCTCGTCGCGGGCGACGTCAACTCCACACTCGCAGCCGCGCTGGCCGCCGCCAAGCTCCACGTCGCGGTCGCGCACATCGAGTCGGGGCTGCGCTCCCGGGACTGGCAGATGCCCGAGGAAGTCAATCGCGTCCTCACCGACCGGGTGTCGGACGTGCTGCTCTGCACGTCGGCGGACGCCGTCGAGAACCTCGCCGGCGAGGGCATCTCCGGGGATGGCGTCCAGCTCGTCGGCAACACGATGATCGACAGCCTCTTCCGGCTGCTCGAGGGGGTGAACCGGCCGGCCGTGCTCGGCCGCAACGCTGTGAAGAGCAGGGAGTTCGTCCTCGTCACCCTGCACCGGCCCGCGCTGGTCGACGATCCCGAGAAGCTGGGCCCGACGATGGAGGTGCTCGCCGGCCTCGCCGGCTCGATGCCGGTGATCTTCCCGGTCCATCCCCGCACGCGGGAGCGCCTGGCCGGGTCGGGCGCCGGCTGGGGCAAGGTGATCCTCACCCCGCCGATGGACTACGACGACTTCATCGCGCTCGAGGCCGAGGCGCGGCTGGTGATCACCGACTCCGGCGGCGTGCAGGAGGAGACGAGCGTGCTCGGCACTCCCTGCCTCACCTACCGGACGACCACCGAGCGGCCGATCACGGTCGAGCTGGGCACGAACGAGCTGGTCGGCGTCGACCCGGACGCGCTGCGCGACGCCGCGGAGCGCTCCCTGGCGGCCGAGGTGCCGGAGCAGCCGCCCGAGATCCCGCTCTGGGACGGGCAGGCGGGCCCGCGCGCGGCCGCCGCGATCGAGTCGTTCCTCGGCCGCTGAACGGGCGCTTTCGCCCAAATCTCGTAAGCGTGCAGGAGGCGTCGGGTCACGGACGAATGCCCGCACCATGAAGACCGCAAGCCGCACCCTGGTGAAGTCGCCGCCTGAGGTCTGGGAGCAGCTCGATCATCCCGGCCGCATGCAGGGCCTGATGTGCGCCCTGGTCGGGCACGCGACCGAGGTCAGCGTGACCGAGCGTGAGGAGGAGTCCACGCTCGCCTGGAAAGCCATTCCCGACGACGCCTGGATCAAGGTCGAGATCGGCGAGAAGGGCTGGGGCACGAACGTCAGCGTCACCGCCGAGAGCGGCACCGAGCCGACCAAGCTCGAGGGCTGGCTCGATGCCGTGATCGACGAGCTGGCCACACCCACGAAGCGTCCCTTCGAGGGCATGAGCGAGGCGCGGGAACCCGAGGTACCCGTGTTGGAGGCTGAGCCCGAGCCGGAGCCCGAGCCGCAGCCGGAGCCGGAGCCCGAGGAGATCGAGCCCGAGCAGCCCGAGCCCGTGGTGGCGGTGGTGGAGGAGGCGCCGGCGGAGCCGGAGCCGCCCGCGCCCGAGCCCAAGAAGAAGAAACGCCGCCGCTTCTTCGGCTTCTGAGCAGCGACTGAGGGGCCGTGCCCTCCCGCGTCTACGTGATCGAGCTCGATCGCTCGGCGGGTCGACGGCGTGACCCCCGGATCCCCTGGGTCTACGTCGGGTCGAGCGCCCGCAGCCCGGAGGAGCGCTTCGACCAGCACCAGCGCGGATACAAGTCCGCCCGGATCGTGAAGCGCCACGCGCTGCGGCTTCGCCCGGACCTCTACGAGGACCTCGGGTCGTTCAAGGGCTCGAAGACCGCCTGCCGCGCCGAGAAGAAGCGAGCGCGCGAGCTCGCCGACTGCGGCTTCGTCGCCCACTGCGACGGAACCTCTCACGGCATCCGGGAGGGCGACTGGTCCGAATGGGACGCGGAGCGGCTCGAGCCCGTTCTCGATTACGTCGACGCCGCGGCAGCCGAGCTCCGCGAGTCGTCCTTCAAGCCCGTCTCGCCGTTGCAGTGCGCACGACTGCTCCACGGGGAGCTCGGCTTCTGGGTGGCGGACTACATCGACCAGCTCGACCCGCCTCCCTCCTACGGCCTGTTCGCACATGTGCAGCTCGAGGTCCTGCGCGAGAGGGTCGAATCGAACGTCGCGGTTGCCCCGTAGCGCTCTCCCTCACCTCCGTATCTATCCTTGCGCCATGGCCACCAGGCCAAAGGGCGAGGCGAAGACCGAGGGGACCGACGGCCCGCCGTCGAACGGCGCGCCCGAGGCCGAGCAGAAGGCCGCGGTCGACGAGGACCTCCATCGCTACATCGCCCCCGTGCTCCCGGAGGAGGAGCGCGAGGACCACGAGATCACCGACTCCGGGATCGAGATCAAGCGCCTCTACGAGGAGGACGACGTCAAGCCCGGGCTCGAGGAGCGGCTCGGCGAGCCCGGCGAGTATCCGTTCACCCGCGGGATCCACAAGGGCATGTACCGCGACCGGCTCTGGACGATGCGCCAGTACGCCGGCTTCGCCAGCCCGGAGGACACGAACGAGCGCTATCGCTACCTGACCGAGCACGGCTCGACCGGCCTCTCCATGGCCTTCGACCTGCCCACGCAGCTCGGGCGCGACTCGGACGACCCGCTCTGCCAGGGCGAGGTCGGCCGGACCGGCGTCCCGATCGACACGATCGAGGACATGCGGATCTGCTTCGACCAGATCTCGCTGTCCGACGTCTCGACCTCGATGACGATCAATGCCCCCGCCGCGATCCTGCTGCTGCTCTACGAGCTGGTCGGCGAGGAGCAGGGCGTCGACTCCAAGGAGCTGCGCGGCACCGTCCAGAACGACGTGCTCAAGGAGTACATCTCGCGCGGCAACTACATCTACCCGCCCGAGCCGACCATGCGGCTCACCACCAACATCTTCGAGTACTGCAACGAGAACGTGCCGAAGTGGAACACGATCTCGATCAGCGGGTACCACATCCGCGAGAAGGGCTGCTCGGCCGTGCAGGAGGTCGCCTTCACTCTCGCCAACGCGATCGCCTACGTGGAGGCGGGCATCAACGCCGGGCTCGACGTGAACAAGTTCGGCCAGCGGCTCGCCTTCTTCTTCAACGGCCACAACAACGTCTTCCAGGAGATCGCCAAGTTCCGGGCCGTCAGGCGGATGTGGGCGAACATCATGAAGGAGCGCTTCGGGGCCACCAACGAGAAGGCCCAGATGATCCGCTTCCACACCCAGACCGGCGGGGTCACCCTCCAGGCCCAGCAGCCCGAGGTGAACATCATCCGCGTGGCGCTGCAGGGCTTCGCCGCCGTCGCCGGTGGGACCCAGTCCCTCCACACCAACGGCTTCGATGAGGCCCTCGCCCTCCCCACAGAGCGTTCCGCCCGCATCGCGCTCCGCACCCAACAGGTGCTGGCTCACGAGTCAGGCGTTGCGGACACGGTAGACCCATTCGCCGGCTCCTACTTCATCGAGTCGCTCACCGACGAGATCGAGGCGCGCTCCTGGGAGCTGATGCAGAAGGTCGAGGACCTCGGCGGCTCGGTCAACGCCCTCGAATTCATGCAGCGCGAGATCGAGGAATCGGCCGCCAGCTACCACGAGCGCTACCGCACCGGTCAGGACATCATCGTCGGCGTCAACAAGTACGTCACCGATGTGGTCGACGACGTCGACATCCTCAAGGTCGATCCCGAGGCCGAGAAGCGCCAGCTCGCGCGACTGAAGAAGTTCAAGGAGTCCCGGGACCAGGCCGAGCTCGACCAGAAGCTGCAGTCTCTCCGCGATGTCGCGCAGGGCGACGGCAACCTGCTGCCTCCGATCAAGGAGGCGCTGCGCGCCGGCGGCTCGATCGGCGACGTCTGCAACGCGATGCGCGACGTCTTCGGCGAGTACCGCGGCGGCGCGTTCTTCTAGGGTCCTCCCCATGAGAGAGAAGAACCCGATCACCCACGAGGAGAAGCTCGCCTACCTCCGCGAGCTCCGCGACGAGGCGGTTCACGCCGGCTCCGAGGAGGCGGTCGAGAAGCAGCACGCCAAGGGCAAGCTCACCGCCCGCGAACGGATCGAGAAGCTGCTCGACCCGGGCTCGTTCGAGGAGCTCGACACCTTCGTCCGCCACCGCACCCACGAGTTCGAGATGGACAAGCGCCGTCCCTACGGCGACGCGGTGGTGACCGGCTACGGGACGATCGACGGCCGCACGGTGTTCGTCTTCTCCCAGGACTTCACGGTCTTCGGCGGGTCGCTCGGTGAGGTGATGGCCGAGAAGATGGTCAAGGTCATGGACCTGGCCGCCAGGGTCGGGGCGCCGGTGATCGGCATCAACGACTCGGGCGGCGCGCGGATCCAGGAGGGCGTGGTCTCACTGGGCGCCTACGGCGACGTGTTCGTCCGCAACGTCCAGTGCTCCGGCGTGATTCCCCAGATCAGCCTGATCATGGGCCCCTGCGCGGGCGGCGCCGTCTACTCCCCCGCGATGACCGACTTCATCTTCATGGTCAAGGAGACCTCGCACATGTTCATCACCGGTCCCGAGGTGATCAAGACGGTGACCGGTGAGGAGGTCGAGTTCGAGGAGCTCGGCGGCGCGATGAGCCACAACTCCAAGTCCGGCGTCGCCCACTTCGCCGCCGACGACGAGGAGCAGTGCCTGGAGGACGTCCGCTACCTGATGAGCTTCCTGCCGCTCAACAACCTCGAGCTGCCGCCGCGCGTCGAGCCCACCGACGACCCCGACCGCGAGGACCCGGAGCTCGACACGCTCGTCCCGGACGACCCGCAGAAGCCCTACGACATGCGCGAGGTGGTCGCGCGGATCGTGGACGACGGCGAGTTCTTCGAGGTCCACGAGCACTTCGCCAAGAACATCATCTGCGGCTTCTCCCGTCTCGACGGCCACCCGGTCGGCATCGTCGGCAACCAGCCGGCGTTCCTCGCCGGGGTGCTCGACATCGAGGCATCCGAGAAGGCGGCCCGCTTCGTCCGCACCTGCGACGCCTTCAACGTCCCGCTGCTCACCTTCACGGACGTGCCCGGCTTCCTGCCCGGCACCTCGCAGGAGTGGGGCGGGATCATCCGCCACGGCGCGAAGCTGCTCTACGCCTTCACCGAGGCGACCGTTCCCAAGCTCACGGTCGTCACCCGGAAGGCCTACGGCGGCGCCTACGACGTCATGAACTCCAAGCACATGCTGGCCGACTTCAACTTCGCCTGGCCGACCGCGGAGGTCGCCGTGATGGGGCCGGAGGGCGCGGTCAACATCATCTACCGCCGCGACCTGGCGAAGTCGCCGACTCCGGACGAGCGCCGCTCAAAGCTGATCGACGACTACAAGGCGCACTTCGCCAACCCCTACTCGGCTGCCGAGCGCGGCTACATCGACGACGTGATCGAGCCCCACCAGACACGCCCGAAGCTGATCCGCGCCCTGCGCACCCTGCAGACCAAGCGGGTCGAGGGACCGAAGCGCAAGCACGGGAACATCCCGCTCTAGCGGCCGCGATCTGACGGCGAAGCCGTCTACCGCCTCCGCTTCTTCTTGCACTTCTTCCTGGCGGTCGCCGAGGCGCTGTGCTTGTGCTTCTTCTTCTTGCACTTCTTCTTCTTCGGCGCCGGGGTACTCGGAGTGGGCGCCGGCGGAGCGGCGCTCGGCGGAGGCACACTCGTCGGAGGCAGGTCGGCGAACTTCTCGACTCGATTGTTGAAGCGGTCGGCGACGTAGAGGCTGCCGGCGGCGTCCGCGGCGAGGCCATCAGGCAGGACGACCTCGCCGCCCGAGGAACGGGTGCGAGGTTCGGACCCGCCTTGCAGTCCGCCGCGACCGTGCAGATCTCGAAGCCGGTGCCCGGGCCGACGGCGTCCACGTCCTCTCCCCAGAGCGTCTGGAAGCTCCCGTCCGACCCGAACTTGTCGATGCGGGAATTGTCCTCCTCGCCGATGTAGACGTTTCCCGCTGCGTCGGCCGCGACGCCGACCGGGAAGTTGAGCTCGCCCCCGAGGTGTCCCGAGCCATCGCCCGTCTTGCAGATATCGGTCTCCTCGTGGCAGATCTCGAAGTTGATGCCTCCGCCGTTGATCACGTCCTTGCCCCACATCAGCTGGAACGCACCCGAGGGGGAGAACTTCTGGACCCGGTTGTTGTTCCCGTCGGTCACGTACACGGATCCGCCGCCGTCCACCGCGACCGCGGCCGGGAGGTTCATTTCCCCCTCGAGTCCTCCGGTGATCCCCGCCTTGCAGGTGTCGATTCCGGCGCGGCAGACCTCGAAGCTGGTTGCCTTGTCGTCGGGCCCGGTGCTGACGACGTCCTTGCCCCAGGCCCGGATCGGCACCCCCTCCTCATCGAACTTCTGGATCCGGTTGTTGGAGGCGTCGGCGACATAGACGTTTCCGCCGGGTCCGGTCGCCAGCCCGAACGGGGTGGACATCTCGCCGATCAGCCCGGTCGATGCCGCCCCCGCCTTGCAGGTGCTGATCTGGCAGATCTCGAAGCCGGTGCCGCTGTTCTCGATGCCGCTGAGGACCACGTCCTTGCCCCACATGCGGATGAAGTTCCCGTTCGCGGTGAACTCCTGGATCCGGGTGTTGCCCGCGTCAGAGACGTAGACCTCCCCATTCGGGCCGACGGCGATGCCCGCAGGCGAGCTCATCATCCCATTGCCGGTTCCGGTCGTCCCGGCCTGGCAGGTGTCCACGCCGGCGACGCAGCTCTCGAAGCCGGTGAAGACGTTGCTCTCATTGACGTCCCTGCCCCAGGCGCGGATGAAGTTTCCGGAGGAGTCGAACTTGTCGATCCGGTTGAAGTTGGAATTGGCCACATAGACGTTGCCGGTGCCGTCCACCGCGATCGCGGAGGAGTGGTCCATCTCGCCACCCAGATCGCCGGTGGCCGGATTCGTCGCCTGGCATCGGGCCGCCACGGTGCAGATCTCGAAGCCCAATCCGGGCGCGGCGCCGTCGACGTTCTGTCCCCAGGCTCGCTCCCAGGTGCCGGAGGCCGCCTGCGCCGAGGCCACCGGCACCAGAGCGATGGCCAGCGCGACGAGGCCCAGCGCGACCCTGATCCGCATCGGCGAGATCACCACGTGGCTCCACCTGGGCCTGCGGTTCATGGCACGAGGAATAGCGGCGAACGCTCACGCGATCCTCACGCTTCCCCGGCCTTCAGCGTTTCCGACGGCGCTCGGTCCAGCCGAACTATCCTCTCCGCATGCCCGATGGCAACGGCAGGCGGCAGCCGCCGCGCCCCCAGATCGAGATCGAGAGCGCGGCAGCCCGGCCCGACGAGGCCGCCGCAATCGCAGCCGCGCTCGAGCGCTTCCTCTGGGAGACGGCTCCGGGCCCCCGCCCGGCGGAGGTGAGCCGCTGGCAGCAGGCGGCCCTGCGCGAGGGGGTCAGCGCGCGCCTGGGCCTCGGCGGCGGCTGGGGGATCGCGCCCGGCGCCTGAGCCGGGCTTGTGCGCGGCGCGCAAGTGCAATAGAACACTTGCCGCAAACCCATCGCTTGCCTGACGAAGAGGAGGGCCCGTGGCCGTCGTAAAGATCATCGAGTTGGTCGGAAGCTCCAAGAAGTCCTCGGATGACGCCGCACAGCAGGCGCTGAAGCAGGCGCAGGGCAAGCTTCGGAACATCCGCGCGATCGACGTCGTCTCGACGGGGCTGCGCGGTGAGAACCTCGACGAGTGGCGTGCCCACGTCCGGGTCGCGTTCCTGGTCGAGGGCTCTGACGTCGACTGAGCTTGGGAGGAGAGGTGGCGGCGGGCGGCGGCGGGGCGGCGCCCGCCGCCCCTTGACTCGTCACCTGGACGGCCGCGCGGGTTGAATCGGTCGCCCACGCGGCCTACCCTGGCCGACAACCGACCAGGGGGTTGAGCCATGTGCGGATGGACCCGCACGCAGGGAACGATCAGGAGGATCGGCTTCACCGCGCTGCTGGCAGCGGCCGCGGTGCTCGCCTTTGCCGGATCTGCGAACGCGACGCCGCTCGCGTACACGTTCAGCGGCGGCAACCAGGGCTGGCAGCAGAGCCAGGACAACGGCGCGACTTTCAGCCCCGCCGGCTTCTCCCCCAGCGGCGGCAATCCAGGTGGCCGCCTGACGACCAAGGACACCGGGGGCGAGTCTGGATGCCGGGGCGGCACCGGGCCCTGCAATCTCCTCTACCTCTACAGCCCCTTTGTCTCGCCGATGGCCGCGAACTACGGCGGCACCGGCTCGTTCGATCTCCGCTCTCCGGACGTCAGTCCGATGTTCGGCGCCGAGTTGCTGCTGCTGCCGCCGGGCTCCGCGTATCTCGATGGACTCATTCCGGAGGTATCGGGGACCACCTATCACCACCTCTCGATCCCCTTGACCGAAACGGCGAGGAACGGACTGGATCCGGCGTGGGCGATCTGCCCCTACCTCGGTGGGAGCTGCACCCCACCGACGCAGCAGCAGTTCAAGACCCTGATCTCAGCGAGCGACATGGTGGCCGTGATGGTGGATGTCGGGCCGGATCGCACCGGCGAGACCTACGACCTCGACAACGTCACGATCACCGATGCTCCGCCCCCGGCCCCGACCCCGACCCCGCCCCCTGCTCGCCAGCCCCGGAGGAAGTGCAAGAAGCACAAGAAGAAGCACCACGCCGCGACGGCCAAGAAGAAGGGGAAGCACGGAAAGAAGTGCAAGAAGAAGCACAAGAAGAAGCACAAGAAGCGAGCGGCCGCTCTGGCCCTCAGAGGATGACCATCGCGGCCTCGACGTCGCCCTCTCGCCAGCGCTCGTAGACCGCCCGGCAGATGGCCAGATCCTGGATCGCGAGCCCGGTCGAGTCGAACAGGGTGATCTCGCCGTCGGAACGCGTCCAGGTCGACTCCCCGGTCAGCACCTCCCCGATCTGAGTGACGTCGGCGCGCGAGATGGTCCCCGCCTCGACGCCGTTCGCGAGCTCGCCGCCGGCGCTCGCCTGCTCCCACTCGTCGCAGAACAGGGTGCAGCGGCTGATCGCGTCGAGCTGGACCTCCTGCTTTCCGTGAGCGTCGGCGCCGAGCACGGCGAGGTGCTGGCCGGGCGAGAGCTCGCCCGCCAGGATCACCGGCTCGTTCCCCGGCGTGACGGTCACCACCACGTCCTGGGCGGCCGCCTCCGCCCGGTCGCCGACCCGCCAGCCGAGCTCCTCGGCCAGCGCGCTCGCGATCTCGGGGCGGACGTCGGCGCAGACACCCTCCTCGTAGCCGGCGGCGGCGAGGCACCGCGCGGACCAGGCGCCGTTCACGCCGCAGCCGACGATGCCGACCGAGCTCGCGTCGTCCAGGGCCAGCACCTGAGCCGATACGGCCGCCGCCGCTCCGGTCCGCAGGGAGGTGACCGACGAGCACTCGATCACGGCGAGCTCCTCTCCCGTCTCGGCGTCGGAGAGGAGCACCTCGCCGCGGACCACCGGCAGGCCCTTCGAGCTGTTGCCCGGAAACGAGGTCACCCACTTGAGCAGGGCCATCCCGTCGCCGCGGGCCGGCATTGCCCTGAAGTCGCCATACGGCGGGCTGTCGAGATAGACCTTCGCGGGCATCTCCCAATCGCCGCGCGCGTAGCGCTCGAAGGCCTCGCGGGTGCGATCGATCGCGGTCAGCGGATCGATCGCCTCGAGCACAGCCTGGCCGGAGATCACCGGAATCTGGGTCATCCGCCGATTCTCGCGATCACAGCAACAAGTCGACTGCCGGTGGGTTTAGGGTCATCGAGATGAAGCAGGGGAGGAGAAAACACCTCGCAATGGTGGCCGCCATCGCGGTCACAGGGCTTCTCTTCGCCGGCACGGCCCAGGCGTCGGTGACGATCGGGAGCAACCTGTCGACGCCCGCCAGCGACAACAACGGGAGCGCGGGCGAATGCACGGTCCCGTGCACCGTCGTCAACATCGGCATGCCCGCTGCGAACGTCGCGGCGGGCGGACTGGTCTCCCCGGTCAACGGCACGGTGACGAGCTGGCGCTTCGGAGCCGGCAACACCGCGGTCGGTATCCAGCTCCGGATCCTGCGCCCAGCCGGCGCCGGCACCTTCATTGGGACCGGAGGCAGCGCTCCGAGCAACTACACCCCGGTTTCGCCGCCCGAGGCGACGCCGCCCATTCTCACCTTGGTTCCGATCGCGCTGGGTGACACCGTGGGGTTGCAGAGCCCGAACGCCAACCTCGTGCTCGGAGTCAACCCGGGCGCGACGATGGGCTACTGGAACTTGCCCCCGCTCGCCGATGGCGCCCCGCGGCACGTCGAAGGCACGGACGGCGCTCGCGAGGCCCTCGTCCAGGCCACGATCGAGCCCGCCAACGCGATCACCTTCGGGAAGGTGAAGAAGAACAAGAAGAAGGGGAAGGCGATCGTGACGATGACCGTCCCCAACCCCGGGACGCTCCTCTACACGCACAAGGGGATCAAGGTCGTCGGACCGCCGACGGTCTCGGCGCCGGGCGAGGTGCAGCTGGTGATCAAGCCAAAGGCGAACGTCCGCAGGAAGCTCGACAAGAAGGGCAAGGCCCGGGTCGGCTTCAACGTCCGGTTCACGCCCACCGGCGGAACCCTCGCGACGCAGCACGAGAACATCAAGCTGCGGAAGAAGCGCAAGAAGGGCTAGGTACGGCTCCGCGCCCGCGGGGAGCCGGGCCAGGAGACGAACGGCGCGAAAACTGCTCGGCGAGGCTGCTGAGCGAGCCGATGCGCAGTCATCCACGCGCAGCCGCCCCGGGATAATCACCTTAAATTCGATCAGGTTTGCTAGATTGGGCTCGCCTTACACGCCGGGCAAGGCTACGTCGACGAAAGGAAGCCTGTTCCATGGAGCCTGTCTCCGCCCCCGCGAGGGGCGCCAAGTCCACCAACGGCACACCCGTGCCGGCCAAGAAGCTCGCCGACCCCTCGACCCTCAAGCAGGACCCGGGCAAGAAGCAGCACGGCAAGGGGAAGGTCGGTTCGCTCGAGAACCCGGAGGTCTACGACGACGTCCCGGGGCATGTGATCCCGATCCTCGAGCGCGAGTTCGACGACTTCGACACCGAGGCCGCCAGCTTCCTGCGAGGCGAGCAGACCGAGGAGCAGTTCATCGGCTTCCGCCTCAAGCAGGGCGTCTACGGCCAGCGCCAGCCCGACGTGCAGATGATCCGCGTGAAGCTTCCGTACGGCGGCGTCAGCCCGGAGCAGATGGAGGCCTTCGCGGACGCGGTCGAGGAGATGGCGCCGCTCAACAAGGGCCACATCACGACGCGCCAGAACATCCAGATCCACCACGTGCCGCTGGCGGACGCCGCGGAGTTCATCCGGCAGATCAGCCAGGCCGGGCTCTCCTCGCGAGAGGGCTGCGGCAACACGATGCGCAACGTCACGGGCGACCCCTGGGCCGGCGTCGCGGACGACGAGCCGTTCGACATCACGCCCCTACGCCGCGGCGTACGCGCGCTACTTCGTCCGCCACCCGACCACGCAGCTGATGCCCCGCAAGGTGAAGACGGCCTTCAGCGCCAGCGACGCCGACCGCGCGATCACCGAGATCCACGACGTCGGCTTCATCCCAAGGGTGAAGGAGGTCGACGGCAGGGAGGTGCGCGGAGTCGAGGTCAAGATCGGCGGCGGCACCTCCATCCAGCCCCGCGTCGCCCCCACCCTCTACGAGTTCGTCGAGCTCGACAACGGCGACTACCTGAAGGTCACCGAGGCCGCGCTGCGCATCTTCGATCGCCAGGAGTGGCTGCGCGAGAACCGCATGCGCGCCCGGATCAAGGTGCTGGTCGACAAGATCGGCATGGACGCCTTCCGCGAGCTGGTCGACGAGGAGCTCCGCGGCGACTGGGTCGACGAGCGCGACTTCTGCATCGACCACCTGCTCTTCGTCCATGACGAGGAGGCCAACGCCCCGGCCGTGCCGGAGAGCTACGGCTCTCCGAACGGCGACAGGTCCGAGTTCGACGCCTGGGTCGACTCCAACGTCGGCCCTCAGCGCCAGGAGGGCTTCGTCACCGCGACCGTCAAGGTCACCCGCGGCGACCTCACCCCGGAGCAGTTCCGGGGCCTGGCCCAGATCATGCGTGACTTCACCGGCGGCTACGCCCGCACCACGGTCCAGCAGAACGTCGTCCTGCGCTGGATCCGGCGTGAGTCCCTCTACGACATCTGGGTCCGGCTGAAGGACCTCGGCCTCGGCGATTCCGGTGCCTTCGGCATCACCGACGTGGTCAGCTGCCCCGGCACCGACAGCTGCAAGCTCGGCATCACCGCCTCGATGGGCCTGAACGCCGAGCTCCAGAAGCGGCTCGAGGAGATGGAGATCACCGACCCGCTCACCAAGCAGATCCACATCAAGATGAGCGGCTGCCCCAACGGCTGCTCACAGCACCACATCGCCACGATCGGCTTCTATGGGGCCTCCATCAAGGTCGGCGAGCACACCATTCCCGCATACATCCCTCACATCGCAGGCAACTTCGAGGGCGGCGACGTCGTCTTCGGCCACCGGCTGAAGGCACGGCTGCCGGCGAAGCGCGTTCCCGAGGCGGTCGAGCGCTGGATCCGGAACTACGAGGAGAAGCGCAAAGACGGCGAGGACTTCAACTCCTTCGTCGATCGCACCGGCTTCGACCAGTTCGAGGAGCTGATCTCGGACCTGAAGCTCCCGGTCGAGTTCAGCGCCGACAACCTCCTCTTCTTCATCGACTGGAACCGCTCGGAGCCCTACAAGGTCGAGCGCGGCGAGGGTGAGTGCGCGGTCTAGTGGCGACGCCCGCGACCGAACATGCGTCGGTCCCCACGGCTGACCTGGGCTCCCTCGGCTTCGATCCGGAGGAGATCGCCGCCGACCTCGAGGGCGCCGGCGCCGAGGAGGCGCTCCGCTGGGCGCTCGACACCTTCAGCCCGCGGATTTACATCGCCTGCTCGTTTCAGAAGACGAGCTCGGTGACGGTCCACATGGCGCACTCGATCAACCCCGATGCGCGCTTCTTCTACCTGGACACCGATGTGCTCTTCTCGGAGACCTACGAGACCAAGACCCGGCTCGAGGAGCGCTACGGGATCAACTTCCACCGCTACAGCTCGATCACCCTCGAGCAGCAGAAGGGCCTCTACGGAGACGAGCTCTGGAGCCGCGACCCGGACGCGTGCTGCGGGATCCGCAAGGTCGAGCCGATGCGCTCGGCGCTCGCCGCCGTCGACCTCTGGGTCTCGGGCATCCGCCGCTCCGACGCACAGACCCGAGCCGGGGCGCCGAAGTTCGGCTGGGACAACCGCTTCGGCCTCTGGAAGCTCAATCCGCTCGCGGACTGGTCCGAGAAGGAGGTCTGGTCCTACATCAGCGAGCACGACATCCCCTACAACCCGCTGCACGATCAGGGCTATCCCTCGATCGGCTGCACCCACTGCACCCGTAAGCCGGGTGCCGGCGAGGATGACCGCGCCGGCCGCTGGGCCGGCCTCGACAAGACCGAGTGCGGACTGCATGGGTAGCAGGGCAACCTTCGCTACCCTTCCCCGCTTCCTGACCGACCTGATCACCTTTATCCACTCAAGGACGCCATGACCCAGACCGCTCTCAAGCTCCAACTGACCGACCGCCAGACCGCCGACTTCGAGATGATCGGCAACGGCGGCTTCGCCCCGCTCACCGGCCCCCAGGGCTCCGAGGACTGGAAGAGCGTCGTGGAGAACATGACGCTCACCAGCGGCGAGTACTGGCCGATCCCGATCACCCTCGCGACCGGCCTCGACGTCTCCGAGGGCGACACGGTGGAGGTCTCCAGCGACGAGGGCAAGCCCCTGGGCCGGCTCAACGTCACCGAGATCTTCGAGCGGGACCTCGACGCCGAGGCCGAGAACGTCTACGGCACCGGCGACAAGGAGCATCCCGGCGTCGCCGCCATCTTCGAGGAGGGCGCGCGCTGCATCGCCGGCACCTACGAGGTCGACGAGCTCCCCGACCACGAGGAGGCATTCACCAAGCGCTATCTCTCCCCCGAGGAGTCCAAGAAGGCCTTCGCGGACCGCGGCTGGAAGCGCATCGTCGCCTTCCAGACCCGCAACCCGATCCATCGCGCCCACGAGCACGTCACCAAGACGGCTCTGGAGATCACGGACGGTCTGATGATCCACCCGCTGATCGGCAAGACCAAGGCGGGCGACATCCCGGCTGAGGTGCGGATGCGCTGCTACGAGGTGCTGATGGAGGACTACTACCCCGACGACCGGGTGATCCTCAACGTCTTCCCCTCGAAGATGCACTACGCCGGCCCGCGCGAGGCGGTCCTCCACGCGATCGCCCGCCGGAACTACGGCTGCACCCACTTCATCGTGGGCCGCGACCACGCCGGCGTCGGTGACTACTACGGCACCTACGACGCGCAGAAGATCTTCGACGACCTGGACATCGACAAGCTCGGCATCCAGCCCCTCTTCTTCGAGCACACCTTCTGGTGCAACAAGTGCGAGGGGATGGCGTCGGGCAAGACCTGCCCGCACGGCCCCGACGACCACGTGTTCCTGTCCGGCACGAAGGTGCGGGAGATGCTCGGCAACGGCGAAAAGCCGCCGCAGGAGTTCAGCCGCCCCGAGGTGGCTCAGATCTTGATCGACGAATACGCAAAGGAGCAGCAGTCAAATGGCTGACGAGAAGGGCTTCACCCTCTGGTTCACCGGGCTTTCGGGCGCGGGCAAGACGACGATCTCCCACCTCGTGGAGAGCGAGCTGCGCGACCGCGGCTCGCGGATCGAGGTGCTCGACGGCGACGTCGTGCGCGAGAACCTCTCCAAGGGGCTCGGTTTCTCGAAGGAGGACCGCGATACCAACATCCGCCGGATCGCCTTCGTGGCTGACCTGCTCTCCCGCAACGGCGTCCCGGTGATCACGGCCGCGATCTCGCCCTACCGCGAGATCCGCGACGAGGCTCGCGAGACGATGGGCGACCGCTTCATCGAGGTCTTCGTCAAGGCCTCGGTCGAGGTCTGCGCCGAGCGCGACGTGAAGGGCCTCTACGAGAAGGCGTTCAAGGGCGAGATCAAGGAGTTCACCGGCGTCTCCGACCCGTATGAGCCGCCGCTCAATCCTGAGCTCACCCTCGACACCGAGCACGAGTCCGCCGAGGAGTCGGCCACGAAGATCCTGGCCCTCCTCGAGGAGCGCCAGCTGATCCCGGCGGCGCAGCCTGCCTAAGTTGACGCGAGGGTGCGCCGCCAGGCGCAACCCGTGTTAGGGAGCGGGCGGCAGCTCGGGCTCGCCGAGGTCATACGTCGGATAGCTCAAGAAGGAGTCGAACATCTTGTGGTTGGGGCCGTGAAAGTCAGAGGAAGCGGTCGCCGCAAGCCCTCGATCCCTGCAGACCTCCAGCAGGAACTTGGTCTGCGCCCGGTCATGCGCCGGGTAGAAGCACTCGACCCCGTCGAGGTCGAGGTCTTCGATCAGCGCCGCGACCTCGTTGGGGTCGTCCATGTCCCAGAAGGGATGGGCGAGGACGGCGGAGCCTCCGGCGCCGTGGATGATCTCGGTGGCCTCCGCCGCGTCCGGCCAGCGGCGGGAGACGAAGGCCTTGGCGCCGGGCACGAGCCACTCCTCGAAGAAGGCGCTCATGCCCTCGGGCTTCACGCCGGCGGCCTTTGCGATGTGGGGCCGGCCGACGGACGAGGCGTCGCCCGCCACCGCGATCGCGTCCTCGAAGCTGACCGGCACTCCCTGGGAGTTGAGGCGCTCGACGATCTCCTCGGCCCGGGTGACCCGCTCGCGCTGGGCTCGCTCGCAGGCCGACGCGATGGCGCCCGTGTCCACCCAGTAGCCGAGCATGTGCATGTCATCGATCGAGCCGTGCACACACGACATCTCGGTCGCGGGGATGAGCACGATGCCCGCCGCGCCCGCGGCCTCGGCCGCCTCGGCCACTCCGTCGACTCCGTCGTGGTCGGTGAGCGCCAGGGTCGTGACGCCCGCCTCCACGGCGGCCGCGACCACCTCGGCGGGCGACAGCTCGCCGTCCGAGTACGTGGAATGGCTCTGAAGATCCATCATCGGCGGTTGAGCATATGAGGATCTCCGCCAAAGCCGACTACGCAGTCAGAGCCGCGGTCGAGATGGCCGCCGCCGGCGATGAGCCCGTGAAGGGCGAGAAGCTCGCCGAGGCGCAGGACATTCCGCTGCAGTTCCTCGAGCACATCCTGCTGGAGCTCAAGCACGCTCGCCTGGTGCGGGCGCGCCGCGGCGCCCGCGGCGGCTACTGGCTCGCCAAGCCGCCGGAGCAGATCACGCTTGCGAACGTGATCCGCGCGGTCGAGGGACCGCTTGCCAACATCCAGGACCAGGCACCCGAGCAGACCAGCTATCCGGGCAACGCCGAGCAGCTCAGCGAGGTCTGGATCGCGGTCCGCGCCTCCCTGCGCCGGGTCCTGGAGCACGTGACGATCGCGGACCTCCGCGACGGAAAGATCCCGGCCGACGTCCTGGAGCTCACCCGGGACGAGGGCGCCCGGATCACCCGCTAGCGGCCCCCCAGGCCGCTCCTTGCATATAGGCATATAGGGGGTCGCGCTTACGCCGACCTCGCATGAAGGGCGCAGCCGATTGCGCCATTCGTCACTAGAAACCCCAGCTATTAGGGGGAAACGCGGGGTTCCGCTATGGTGCCGCCCTCGTTTAGGACTCTTTCGGTCAAGAAAGGGAACAAGGTGGGAAAGCGGCCTCGTCCAAGCGCCGCCTCCTCAGACTGACAATGGATCCGGCAATCATCTTCTTCGGTCTCGGCGTGGGCTTCCTGGTCGGAATGACCGGGATGGGCGGTGGTTCCCTGATGACGCCCCTGCTCGTCCTGATCTTCGGGATCAAGCCGACGACCGCGATCGGCACCGACATCTTCTACGCGGCGGTGACCAAGAGCGCAGGGACGTGGCGGCACCTGAAGCTGAAGACGGTGTACCTGCCGCTCGTCTACTGGATGGCGATCGGCAGCGTCCCCTCCGCCCTGCTCGGAGTCTGGTTCCTCGACTACCTGAAGCGCCAGCTCGGCGAAAACCTCGACGAGACCATCTTCGCGATCCTCGCCGGGTGTCTGCTGGTGGTGGGCGCCGCGACTCTGCTCCGCAGCCTCTTCCTCGCCAAGAAGATCGAGGAGCGCGACAGCTTCGAGATGCACACCCGCCACAAGGTCGCCGCGGTCGCCATCGGCGCGACCACCGGGTTCGTGATCGGCCTGAGCTCGGCCGGCAGCGGCACGCTGATCGGGATCATGCTGATCGCCGTCTACCGCCTGACCCCGAAGCGGGTCGTCGGCACCGACGTCGTGCACGCGGCGATCCTGCTCTGGGCCGCGTCGGTCGCCCACATCATCGGCGGCAACGTCGACTTCGGGCTGGCCGCCAACATCATGGTCGGCTCCGTGCCGGGAGTGATCCTGGGATCCAACCTCTCCGTGAAGTGGCCGCAGGGGGCGCTGCGCTACGCGCTCGGCGTCGTCCTGATCGGGGCCGGGATCACGATCATGAACAAGGCGAACACGGACCTCGTTCCCTGGGTCGTCGGCGGCGCGAGCCTGGCGATCGCCGCGCTCTTCGCCGTCCAGATCGCCCTGCGCAAGGAGGTTGAGCACGACCCCGCCGAGCAGGAGTGGATGAGGCGGGTGGCCTCACACGGCGACGAGATCGAGCGCCACCAGGCGATGGAGGCCGAGCTGGCGACACGGGCCCGCGCCCGCAGCGCCCCGGCCCACGCCGGAGCCAGGGACTAGCCCAGCTTCCGCGACTTGCTGACCGCGCGCTTGAGGCACCGGTGGCGCGCCTTGCGGCGCGCCTTGCCGTGGAACTTCCGCCTGCAGCGGCGCTTGGCCGCCTTCAGGTTGAAGCCCTTCCCATGGACCCCGGCCGGGGTCTCCTGGAGATAGGTGAGCGGCGTCGGCGTGCAGGTCGAGTTGATGCCGGCGACAGCGTCATTGGCATAGATCTCGGTGGCCGTGTTGTCGAGGACCTGCACCTGGATGCCCGGGAAGGCGAACTCGTCGGAGGTGCCGCTTCCGATCAGCGTGTGGCAGGCCGAATCCGAGTAGAGGTTCACCGTCGATGAGAACTGCGCGGTCCCGACCACGTTCGGGGTGTCATCGTCCGCGGGCGAGGCCGGGGCGGTCCGTGCGAGCGCCGGCGGCACCGGCGGGCCGTGTCGCACCTTGAGCAGCCTCGCCCCTGGGTCGATTGCCCTGGTCGCTCCCTGGTCCCGGTAGAGCTCGGTGAAGTAGAGCCCGTCCGGGCCGGCAGCCAGCCCGGCCGCCGTCGCCTTCCCCGTTCCGGTGTACTCGACCAGTGTGTGCGGATGGCCGCCGATCTCGCCCGTCTCCGGATCGGGATCGAACTCGACGATCCGCTTGCCGAGGACCTGCGGCCCGCTGACCCACGTTGGGCCAGATTCGGTGACGAAAGCGTGGTCCCACTGCGACGCGGGGAACCCGCTCCCGCCGAACGCCTCGGGCTGCACGAAGGCGACGTTGACAGGGGCGTGAGCCCGCGACCAGTTGTAGAGGGCACCGGTCAGCATGCTGGCGTCGGTTCCGTCGTAGCCGTAGTTGAAGCCGCGATCGACCCGCGCGATGCGGTCGACCGACGGCCCGTTCTCCACCTCGTAGTGGGCACCGGTCGAAGCCCGCCAGGCCCCTCCGAACGGGTTTCGGAATCCGTAGGCCCAGACGTAGTCGCGGGCGGTGATCCCGTCGGACGCGTCATAGAAGGGATTCGCGTCCGGCGGGTCCCCACCCACGGGCGTGCCGTCGAGGTTGAGGCGCAGGATCTTGCCGCGGAACGAGTCGAGGTCCTGCGACGTCGTGGGATCGAAACCATCGCCCATGTGCACGTAGAGCTTCCCGTCGTCGGGACCGATGCTGAGGTTGGAGACCTGGTGCGAGGCCTCCTGCAGCTCGCCGGGCATGGCGAGGACCGTGGTCTGGCTCGCGGCCGTCAGCCCCCCGTCGGTGCTGTGGAAGCGGACCACCCTCGGATAGTGCGGCCCAACGGCCGGACCGGGATCGGAGTCGTACAGCATGCTCGCGAAGACGTCCCCACTGTCCGGATCGACCGTGATGCCGGTCAGGCCCCCCGCGCCCGATCCCGGGAAGTAGCCGGTCGGGTTGTAGTTGAGCAGGCCCGTCGCGTAGTCGCTCAGCGTGCCGTCCCGCCTGAGCACCTTGATGGTCCCGTAGAGCTCGGTCAGGTAGGCGAGCGGGGCGTGGGCCGCGCTGCCCGGGTTGGGGACGAAGGCGATGTCGAGCGGAAGCTGCAGGCCGCCCGCGACCTCATCGACGACATAGCCGGGCTCCAGCGGGGTCCAGGCGATGCCTCCCCCCGGAGACGAGGCCGGGTAGGTGCCGAACGACCGAGTGGACCAAGCACTGACCCCGCCCTCGCCGTCGTGGAAGCGCGCCCAGAGCTCGTAGTGGGAGCCGAAATCAAGCTGCGTGTGCCCGGTGTAGGCGTTGACGAAGGCGCCGTCACCGAGATGGATGTGCACCGCCAGGGTGCCTTTTGCGCACAGCGCCTGCCAAGCCTGCGAGGAATCGGCTGTCCGGATCTCCCAGTCCGTGCAGGGAGCCGGCCCCCCCTCCTCCTGCCCCGGCAGCCCGGTGGCCTCCATGTGGACGTCGCCGGGATGCACGAGCTGTCCATCCGTGGCGGGCTCGGTGATCGCCGGCGGCGCGGGCGCGTCGGCAGCGGCGGTTCCGGTGAACGCCGGAATCGACGCCACGAAAAGGGCGACGAGCACCGTGAGGGCCTTCAGCGACGGACGCACCAGCGAACCCTCTCTGCTTTCGCGGGCCCGTACATCAGTAACTCGCCGCAGATCTGGCGCCCGCCTGCCGGCCGGGTCCCGGCCGCCGCGTCGTCGCGGGCGCTCAGCCGCAATACTCCCCCGCCGATGTTCGAGAAAGTCCTGATCGCAAACCGCGGCGAGATCGCGATCCGCGTCGCCCGCGCCCTCAAGGAGATGGGCATCGGGTCGATCGCCGTGTACTCGGAGCTCGACCGCGACGCTCCTCATGTCCGCGAGGCCGACGAGGCGTTCCTGCTCGGCCCGCCGACGCCCGCGGAGAGCTACCTGAACATCGAGAAGATCCTCGAGGTCGCATCGAGCGCCGGCGCCGAGGGAATCCACCCCGGCTACGGCTTCCTCGCCGAGAACGCCGAGTTCGCCTCCGCGTGCGAGAAGGCGAAGATCACCTGGATCGGGCCACCGCCGAAGGCGATCGAGGCGATGGGGTCGAAGACCCGCTCCCGCGAGCTGATGCAGAAGGCGGGCGTGCCGATCGTCCCCGGCGCCACCTCTCCGGTGAAGGACGTCGACGCGGCGAAGAAGCAGGCGCGCGAGATCGGCTATCCGATCGCCTGCAAGGCCGCCGGCGGTGGCGGTGGCAAGGGCTTCCGCGTCGCCGTGGACGAGGAGAACCTCGCCGACGCATTCGAGGGCGCCGCCCGCGAGGGCGAGAAGTTCTTCAGCGACCCGACCGTCTACCTGGAGCGCTACATGGAGGACCCTCGCCACGTCGAGGTCCAGGTGCTCGCGGACTCCAAGGGGAACGTCATCCACCTGGGCGAGCGCGATTGCTCGATCCAGCGCCGCCACCAGAAGCTGATCGAGGAGGCCCCCGGGCCCAAGGTCGACGACGAGATGCGCGAGCGGATCGGCAAGATCGCGACCGAGGCCGCCGCGGCGGTCGGCTACCGCTCCGCCGGCACGGTCGAGGGCCTCCAGGTCGGCGACGAGTACTACTTCCTCGAGATGAACACCCGGGTGCAGGTCGAGCACTGCGTGACCGAGCTGGTCACGGGCATCGACATCGTCCGGGAGCAGATCCTGATCGCCGCCGGGGAGCCGCTCTCGATCTCCCAGGAGGACGTGGATCTGCGCGGCCACGCGATCGAGTGCCGGATCAACGCCGAGGCCGCCCACAAGAATTTCGCCCCGGCTCCGGGCCGAATCACCAGCTATCGCGAGCCCGCCGGGCCGGGGGTTCGCGTCGACTCCGGCGTCGAGGCCGGCTCCGAGATCACCCCGATGTACGACCCGATGGTCGCGAAGCTGATCGTCTGGGACATCGATCGCGAGCACGCGACCAGGCGGATGATCCGCGCCCTCGAGGAGTACGAGGTCGGCGGGGTGACGACCCTGATCCCCTTCCACAAGGCCCTGCTCGCCACCGAGCAGTGGGCCGAGGGCGAGACCTGCCGGGATCTGGTCGGCGATCGCGACTGGCTCAAGCAGCTCGCCGCCGAGGAGACCGCCGAGAAGACCCTGCACGCCGAGGACGACGGCGAGCTCCTCACCCGCGACTACAAGGTCGAGGTCGCCGGCAAGCTCTTCGACGTCAAGGTGATCGGGGACGCGGTCGGGGCTGCAACCGGAGGGGGCGGCGGAGCTGCCCTGAAGCGCCCCCCGAAGCGCGAGCGCTCCGGCGGCGGCGGCAGCGCCGCGTCGGGCGACGACCTCGTCTCGCCCCTCCAGGGCAACGTCTTCAAGGTCCCGGTCTCCGAGGGCGACGAGGTCTCCCAGGGCGATCTCGTCTGCGTGATCGAGGCGATGAAGATGGAGAACGAGATCACCGCCCACAAGTCGGGCAAGATCACCCAGCTCGCCGCCAAGGAGGGCGCCGCGGTCAATTCGGGCGATCTCCTCGCGAAGATCGAGTAGCTACTTCGCGCCGAGCTTCGCCGCGGCGTCGCGGATGTTCTTGACCGTGGCGTCGGGGGCCTTGCGGCCGTCGAGCTTCTCCCCGTGGCGGTTCACCCAGATGGTCGGCACGTTCAGCTTGAGCGCCGGGCCGACGTCGGTCTCGTAGCCCGAGGCGATGTGGACCCACCCCTTCTTGCCGCCGATCCGGCGGGCGCACTCACGCAGGTGGGTGTTGTCGGGCTTGTAGCTGCGGACCTGCTGCGCCGTCACGACCAGGTCGAGCTCGGTGCGCAGGTGACGGCGCGAGATGCCGAGCAGCTTGTCGTCGACGTTGGAGATGATCCCGATCTCGTACCGCTCCTTGAGCCGGTCCATCGCGGCGTTGGCCTCCCGAAAAGGGGGCCACGACCCCACGCTGTCCGGGAGGAACTGGGCACGCGACGGCTCGATCGTCCAGTCGATCTCCTCGGCCGCCTGCACGGCAGCCCTGCGCAGGACCTCCGCGTAGAGCTCGTAGGAGCCGGACATGATCTGAGCCTGCTTCTCGAAGAAGCTCTGCAGGAAGGCCTGGCCATCGATCGTGAGGCCATCACGGTCGGCCTCCCGCTTGAAGGCGTCCATGATCCCCTTCTCCCAATCGATCAGGGTGCCGTAGCAATCCGTCGTCACCCACTTGATGTCTTTCAGCTTCGGAAGGGCCATAGAGCCGCGGGAGTATTGCAATTTGGTGCTTTCGGCCGCTGCTCACCCCCTCAGCGCGCCCGATCGGCCGTTGTGTACCCTCTCGCGGCCTTGGATCTGCTCGAGTATCAGGGAAAGCAGCTCTTCGCCGGCCACGGCGTTCCGGTGCCCGAAGGGCGGGTCGCCGACACCGTCGAGGCCGCCGTCGGCGCGGCCGAGGAGATCGGCTATCCGTGCGTGATCAAGGCTCAGGTGCAGATCGGCGGGCGGGGCAAGGCGGGCGGCATCAAGGTCGCCAAGGACAGGGCCGAGGCCGAGGAGCACGCGAACGCGATCCTCGGGATGGACATCCGCGGGCCGCGTGGCGAGGGCCCATTCACCGTCCACCAGGTCTGGGTCGAGGGCGCCTCGGAGATCGAGGCCGAGTACTACGCGTCGATCATCCTCGACCGCTCAGCCAAGAAGCTGCTGGTCATGCTCTCGACGATGGGCGGCATGAACGTCGAGGAGATCGCCGAGAAGGATCCCGACGCGCTGGTCCGCCGCCACGTCGAGCCCTCGGAGGGCTTCGGTGAGGCGCAGGCATCGGCGCTCGCCGCCGACGCGGGCGTCCCGGACGAATACCGGGAGAAGACGGCGGAAGCGCTGGTGAAGCTCCATACGGCCTTCAACGAGAGCGACGCGACCCTGATCGAGGTCAACCCGCTGGTCGTCACCAAGTCGGGCGACGTGATCGCGCTCGATTCGAAGGTGACCATCGACAACTCAGCGCTCTACCGGCACGAGGATCTCGCGGACCTCGAGGAGGGCTTCATCGAGGACCCCCAGGAGCGGATGGCGAAGGAGAAGGGGCTCACCTACGTCAAGCTCGACGGCGACATCGGCATCCTCGGCAACGGCGCCGGGCTCTGCATGTCGACGCTCGACGTCGTCGCGCAGGCGGGCGGCGCGCCGGCCAACTTCCTCGACGCCGGCGGCGGCTCCAAGGCCGAGGCGATCGTCGACGCGCTCACCGTGATCACCTCAGACGAGAAGGTCCGGGGAATCCTCTTCAACATCTTCGGCGGGATCACCCGCTGCGACGAGATCGCCAAGGGCATCATCGAGGCGTCGGGGCAGATCGAGATCGGCGTGCCGTTCGTCGTCCGCCTCGACGGGACGAACTCCGAGGAGGGCCTCGGCCTACTGGCCGAGGCCGACCTTCCCAACCTCCATGTCGAGAAGACCATGCTCGGTGCCGCCGAGAAGGTCGTCGAGCTGGCGGGGGCGTCATGAGCATCATCGTCGGCAACGAGACCAAGCTCGTCATCTCCGGCCTCACCGGCCGCGAGGGGAGCTTCCACGGCCTCCGCAACCGCGACTACGGCACCGACGTCGTCGCCGGCGTCACGCCGAAGAAGGGCGGCCAGGACGTCGAGGGCATTCCGATCTTCGACACGATCGCCGAAGCTGTCGACGAGAAGGGCGCGAACACCTCGATGATCTTCGTGCCGGCGCGCTTCGCCGCCGCGTCGATCAACGAGGCGATCGACGCCGGGATCGAGACGGTGATCGCGATCACCGAGCACATCCCCGTCCACGACATGCTCGCCACCTACTGGAAGGCGCGCGACGCCGGCGTTCGTCTGATCGGACCGAACTGCCCGGGCGTCCTCAGCCCCGGCAAGGCGAACGTCGGGATCATCCCCGCACAGTTCTTCGAGCAGGGCTCAATCGGCGTCGTCTCCAAGTCGGGGACGCTGACTTACCAGATCGGCAACGAGCTCAAGCAGGCGGGTCTCGGGAACTCCTCGATCGTCGGAATCGGCGGCGATCCGATCGTCGGTTCCGACTTCATCGACATCCTCACGCTCTTCGAGCAGGACGACGAGACCGAGCTGATCGTGATGGTCGGCGAGATCGGCGGCGACGCCGAGGAGCGCGCGGCCGAGTTCATCGCCGAGAACGTCTCCAAGCCGGTCGTCGCCTACATCGCCGGCTTCACCGCGCCTCCGGGCAAGCAGATGGGTCACGCCGGGGCGATCATCTCCGGCTCCTCGGGCACCGCCGAGGCGAAGAAGCAGGCTCTCGAGGCTCAGGGCATCCGCGTCGGCAAGAGCCCGACCGAGACCGCCCAGCTCGCCGCCGAGACGATCGGCGCGAAGGCCTCGAGCTAAGCGGTCTGCTGCGAGGCGCGGCGACGAAGCTTCGCGCGTGCCCGGGCCGCCCGCTTCTGCTCCTCGCTCATGGTGAGCGCCCTTTTTCGCGGGCGCTCGGGTGACGAGGTCTCCGCGGGAACCGACTCGGCCGACGGGGCGGCAGGCTTAGCGGCACCTGGGGCAGCAGACTGAGCTGATTCTGCAGTCGGGGCAGCAGGTCGAGCGGGAGCGGCGGGGCCCGTCCTGCGCTTGATCTGAGACTTGTCGAGACTGCCGCCGAGCAGCTCCTTGGCGGCTCGCACAGCCTCCTTGGGCGTCAGGTAGGTGACCCAGGAGGCGATCTTCCCGTGGTTCACGACCCAGAGCCCGCCGAAGCGGCGGTCGACCGCCGCTCCGTCCTTGGGCTTGCCGCGCTCCCGGCAGATCGCGACCACCTTGCCCGGTCCGACCTCGGCGATGTCCTCGACGTCGAAGCGGTAGGACTCCCAGCTGTCGAGATAGCGGCGCATCGCCCTCTGTACGTCCTCGTGCTTCCAGACCAGGTCGCCATCGGGGCGGGACGCCCGCTCGTCCCAGCGGATCAGGGGATCGGCGAGCGCGAGGGCGATCTCGCAGTCACCGTTGCCGTAGGCCTGCAGCGCGATCTTGACCATCTCGAGCGACGCCGGCATCGAGCACAGTATTGCCAACGCATCGGGCGCTGCGGATGACCCTCCCCCGGTTGGGAGGGCATCCATGGCTCCGAGGTCCCCTCTCCTTCACGCATCCGCGGCCTTCATCCCCCGCGCGGCTGAGTATCGCACCGTTCGTATACTCGATGCGCCAGTGGCCGAACGGACGATCAGCTTCGCTCGCGGCGCCCCCAGCGCCGACATCCTTCCGCACGATGCCGTGCGCGAAGCGTCCGCGCACGCCCTCGAATCCGACTGGGAGAAGGCGCTCAGCTACGGCACGGGCCGGGGGCATCCGGGCCTCTGCGAGTGGATCGCCGAGCTCCACGGCGTGAAGCCCGAGCAGGTCATGGTCACCAACGGGTCCATGGAGGGCGCCGCCCTTCTCTTCCGCCACCTGGTCTCCGAGGGGGACCGGGTGGTCATCGAGCAGCCCACCTACGACCGCACCCTGCTCCTGCTCCAGCAGGCCGGCGCGGAGCTGATCGGAGCGCAGCTGGAGTCAGACGGCGTCGACCCCGCTGCGGTGGAGTCGGCGTGCGGCCACGGTCAGGTTGCTATGGCCCATGTCATCCCGAACTTCCACAATCCGGCGGGCTGCACGCTCTCGCTGGAGAAGCGCGAGGCCCTCGTTCAGCTCGCGGCCGATCACGGCTTCACGCTGTTCGAGGACGACCCATACCGCCTGATCTCGTTCGACGAGACGCGAGCGGAGACGATGCTGGACATGGACGGAGCGGATCGCGTGATCCACGCCTCGTCGTTCTCGAAGTCGGTCAGCCCGGGGGTACGGGTCGGATACCTGGTTGGTCCCGAGGACCAGATCGCGGTGCTCGCCAAGCGCGCCAACGAGACCTACATCTCGCCGAACATGCTCGCCGAGTCGATCGTCTTCGAGCTCTGCCGCTCGGGCGGGCTCGACGCGAACCTCAAGGTCGTGAACACAGCGCTTCGCGAGCGGCGGGACGCGCTCGTCGAGGCGCTCAATGAGCACATCCCCGAGGCGGAGTTCGTGGTGCCGGCGGGTGGCTACTTCCTCTGGCTCGACCTCAAGGACGACGTCGACAGCAAGGCTCTCCTCGCGGAGGCCAAGCTGGAGGGCGTGACCTTCGTCGCCGGGCCCGACTTCATGCTCGAGGGCGGCTCGTCGAGCCTGCGGCTCTCGTTCGCGCCTGTCCCAGCCGCGGACGTCGACGAGGGAGTCCAGCGCCTCGCGCGGGCCCTCGAGCGGCTCCGCGCCGGTGCGTCCAGCGCGGAGGCCGCCGCCTAGATCCGGTGGCCCAGGATCTCCTGGGCGCGCCTGTACAGATTGAGGTCCTCGGCGCGGGTCGGGTAGGGCTTGCGGCGCTGCTCTGAGCGGTGCGCCTCGATCGCCCGAGCGATTGCGACCAGCCTGCGCTCGGCGATGTTGCGGTCGGTGATCAAGGTCTTCGTGCTCGCTTCCATACCTTTCCCCCATCGGTTGGGTGACTTACTCGACTGGGCTCGATTGAGCGCGGAAAGGAGTCTCCGTCACCTACCTGAAGCTGGAGCTAACAGCCGGTAAAGATCAGCGGCCGTAGCGATCGGAGCTGATCACCAGCTGCTCCGGGAGCGGTGGCCGCGGATCCGGTGCCGGGTCGGCCCGGACCGAGACTGTCTCCGCGACGCTCTTGGAGACGGCGTGCTGCCCCTCGTCGGAGCTCACCACCACCTCGTCGTCATCGGAGCTCTGCAGCTTCCCCGTCAGGCCCGGATGGAGGCCGGTGTCCTTCAGGTAGTGGAGGATCTCCTCGGCCTCGTTCTCGAAGCGCAGGATGACGACGTCGGCCTCCGGCTCCACGTCGGCGAGCAGCACACCCTCCTCGCGGGCACCCTCGACGATCGGGTGGCCGTGTGGGCAGGTCTTCGCGTCGCCGATCGCCGCGAGCATCCGCTCCTCGAGGACGGGGGACATCGCGTGCTCCAGCCGCTCCGCCTCCTCGTGGACCTCGTCCCACGGGATGCCGAGCACGTCGGTGAGAAAGCGCTCGATCAGGCGATGGCGGCGGACGATGGCCTGCGCCTCGCCACGGCCGCGCTCGGTGAAGGTGAGCGACTTGTCGTCGGCCCGCTCCACGTAGCCGTCACCCTCGAGCCGGCCGATCATCTCGTGGACCGTCGGCGGCGAGAGCTGCATCGCGCGGGCGATATTCGCCCCGTTGATCTGCAGGCCGGCCTCCTCCAGCCAGAACATCGTCTGCAGGTACTCCTCCTCCGCGATCGTGGCCTGAGCCATCGATCGATCCTACTGTGACCCAGCCCTCCGCTTCTCGAGCGAGCGCCGCAGGGCCTCGAGCCGGTCATCCCACTCGGCGCTCACCATCTGAATCCAGTGCGCCGCCTCGTCGAGCGGCTGGGGGCGAAGCTTGTAGTGCGTCTCGCGGCCGATCTTCGAGGCGCTGACGAGCTCGGCGCCGTGAAGGCGGAGAGGTGCTTGGCGACGGCCTGGCGGGTGATCGGCAGCTGGTTCGCCAGACCGCTCGCCGTGACGGTGCCGCCGCGGGCCAGGGTCTCGACCACTCGCCGGCGGGTCGGGTCGGCGAGCGCGCCGAAGACCGCGTCGACGTGTCGGTGCGGCGGTGCCCTCAAGCGACCAGTGCGAATCTCATTGACGTGACTCAGGCGAGCCAGGCGCGAGCCCCAGCCGCCAATGGCGATCGCCGTAGGCCCGATCGGAGTCTCGACCACTGTCACGCGGCTGCCACCCGGCAGCGCCTCGATCGTGAACTCGACGAAGCTCTCGCCCTCGCCGGGCCGCGACCAGGTGAAGGCGAACCGCTCGCCCTCCTCCATGGTCTCGACGGTTCCGGTGCGGAAGTCGTCTCCGTCGCGGACCGCGATCTCGCCACCCTCGAAGGGGTCGAGCTCGACGTCCGGCGCCATCCACTCCTCGAGGCGGTCCTCGTCGGTGAGAGCCTCCCAGACCTCCTCCGGGCTGGCCTCGACCATGGTCTCGCGCTCGACCCAGGGCGTGCCCTCGTCCACGTCCGTCCTATCTCGCAACTTCATGGTTGCCTATGCTACCGTAGATCCCGCAACCACCAGGTTGCATAACCTCAGGAGGTCGCCAGATGCCGATGGTCCCGATGGTGGTCGAGCAGAGCGTCCGCGGCGAGCGGTCGTTCGACATCTACTCGCGGCTCCTCGGGGAGCGCGTCGTCTTCCTCGGGTCGGCGATCGACGACCAGGTCGCGAACCTGATCGTCGCCCAGATCATCCATCTCGAGTCAGAGGACCCCGACAAGGACATCTCGCTCTACATCAACTCGCCCGGCGGGGTCGTCTACTCGGGCATGGCGATCTACGACGCCATGCAGTTCGTCAAGCCTGACGTGCGGACCATCTGTTACGGCATCGCGATGTCGATGGGAGCGATGCTGCTCGCCGGCGGAGCGAAGGGCAAGCGGATGGCGCTGCCGAACTCCAGGATCCTCATCCACCAGCCGAGCGGCGGCTTCGAGGGCGTCGCCTCGGACATCGAGATCCACGCCCGGGAGACGCTCGACCTCCGCGACCGGCTCGACGCGATCTACGCGAAGCACTCCGGCAAGTCGAAGAAGCAGGTGCACGAGGACATGGACCGCGACCGCTTCTTCAAAGCCGACGAGGCGGCCGAGTACGGGCTGATCGACCGGGTGATCGAGCAGCGGGAGCTGGAGCAGCGGCGCACCGGGTTCGGCGCGCAGAACGGCAATTAGGCGAGCATCCGCTCGACGTCCTCGAGGACGCGGCGGAAGCCGCGGGCCAGGACCGGCTGCCAGACCAGCTCCTCCAGGCCGCCCACGACCGGCGTCGGGACGCTGAAGCTCGATCGCCAGTCGACCCGGGTCGCGTCGCCCTCGGGAGTGAGCGTGATCGAGCCGCCGTCGTGGTGGAACGGGACGTTGAGCTCCACGATCAGGTAGTCGAGGCGGGACGGCCGCTCGTAGGCCGTGATCTCCTCGTCGAAGGTGAGCGGCCGGACCTTGATGCGGCGCAACGCTCCCAGTCCGTTCGGCGCCGGGGTGCCCTCGCGAACCAGCTCCGAGCCGTGGATCGGGCGGAACCGGTCGTAATTCGCGTGATCGGCGAGCAGATCGAAGATCGGCTCGGGCGGGCCGGCGATCGTTCGGCTGACATGGATAGTCCGCATCAGATGACCGAGTCCGAATCAGCGTTCGTCATCCGGGCGTGCGGGGATTCGGAGTCGGTCATCTAGCGCCCGCCAGCGTAGAGACGATCGCCTCGTACACGCCGTCGCCCATGGATCCCTCGGTGACGGTGACGTTGGGGCGGCCGGCGATCGCTTCGCGCAGGGCGGGATCGCGCTCGGGGCCGTTGGCGGGGACGAAGAAGCGGCCGACCTCAGCCGCGACCTCGAGATCCTCGACGGAGTCGCCGATCGCGATGCACTCCTCCGGCGCGTAGCCGCGCACCTGTTGGTGGAAGGCAACCGCCCGCGCCTTGCTCGCCGTCTCCGGGAGCAGGTGGTAGGCATGGGCCGGGCCGTCGATTCCCTCCATCGGAGCGAAGATCGCGCCGTTGTCGATCAGCTTGAGCCCGGTGTGGCCGCGCTCGGCCAGCAGTCGGTTCGCCTCGTCCACGTCCACCGTGCCCCGGAAGAGCAGCGAGAGCTCGCGCTGGCGGTGCCAGGGGCTGTGCCACTCGAGGCGCCCCGAGAAGTGCTCGAAGAGCTCATCCGGGACCCCGCGGTCGACCATCGACTCGGCGAGGGTCTTGCCCTCCTCGACCTCGGCGTCGCCGATCAGGAGCGTCTTCTCGTCGTCGATCACGACCATGCAGCCGACCTCCGCGATGTAGGACCGCGAGCCGATCAGCTTGGCGTCCTCCATCACCGATGCCTCGCGGCGGCCCGACTTGATCACGACCTCCACGTCGGCGCGGTGACAGGCCTCCAGGGCGCGGGCCTGGAGCATCGAGAACTCGCCCTCGGCATCGCGGAAGAGGGATCCCCATCTTCCGAGGAGAGTTCCGTCGAGGTCGGTGTAGACGCACCGGAGCGGCATCCGCGAACCGTAACCTGAGGCCATGGCTGCCGTCTGGCAACTCCGCGGTCGCGGGATCGGCATCGATCGCCCCGTCGGAGTCGGGATCGTGAACGTCACCGACGATTCGATGTTCGAGGGGGCGCGCAGCGGCACCCCGGAGCAGGCGATCAGAGACGGGATCGCGCTCGCCGAGGCAGGCTTCGAGATGCTCGACGTCGGAGCGGTGGCCGCGCGGAGCGGCCCACCGGTGCCGCCACGCGAGGAGGCCGCGAGGCTCATGCCTGCCCTGGAGGGCCTGGCCGAGCGCACCGGGCTTCCGATCTCGGCCGACACCTTTTCGGCGGAGGTGGCCCGTGCGGCGCTCGACGCGGGCGCCGTGGCGATCAACGACATCGGCGGCGGCTCCGACGAGATGTTCGCCCTCGCCGCCGAGTCGGGCTGCGGGCTGGTGCTGATGCACATCGAGGGGCCTCCTCGTGAGGACCGCCCCGCCCCGGCCTACGACGACCCGGTCGATCACCTGCGGGAGTGGTTCCGCGCTCGGGTCGAGACCGCAGTCGAGATCGGCGTCTCCCAGGACCAGATCGCGCTCGATCCGGGCCTCGATTTCGACCTGTCGGTGGCGCACGACCTCGAGATCCTGCGGCGGCTGCCCGAGCTCCGGGAGCTGGGCCACCCCCTCTATGTCTCTCTCTCGCGCAAGGACTTCCTCGGCTCAGTTCTCTCGGGATCGTGGGAGACGCGCCTGCCGGCGAGCGAGCGGGAGTGGGCCACGGCCGCGGCGGCCGCGCTCGCGGTCCAGGGTGGTGCGGACCTCCTCCGCCTCCACGACGCGAGCGCGCTGCAGGCGATGAAGATCGCCGCCGCGATCCGGTCGCCGGGAGCTCCGGTTGGCTAGCGGCACTGCCGTCGCGGGCGGGGCCTGGGAGCCCGCCCTGGGGCCTGCGCGCGAGGACGGCCGCCTGGTCGCGGAGTCGGCCGAGCCGGCGACGATGGCGAAGCTCACCGGGCTGCCGCCCGACCTCGATGCCGGGCTCGCCGAAGCACTCCGGGGCGCCGGCGTCGAATCGCTCTACTCCCACCAGGCCGCCGCCTACGAGACGGCCCGGCGGTCGAACCTGATCCTGACCAGCGGGACGGCCTCCGGGAAGTCCCTCTCCTTCAACCTGCCGGTGCTCGACGGGATCGCGCGGGAGCCGTTGCGCCGCGCCTTCTATCTGTACCCGACCAAGGCCCTGGCCCAGGATCAGGCCCGCAAGCTCGGCGAGCTGCGCCCGCCCGGGCTGCGCGAGGCGATCTACGACGGCGACACGCCGCGCGAGGACCGGCCGAGCATCCGCCGGCGAGCGAACCTCGTGCTGACCAATCCCGACATGCTCAACGTCGGCGTCCTGCCGCACCACAAGCGCTGGGGGGACTTCCTCGCCAACCTCGGCTGGGTCGTCGTGGACGAGGCGCACACCTACCGGGGCGTGTTCGGCTCGCACGTGGGGAACGTGCTGCGGCGGCTGCGCCGGGTGGCGACCCTGTACGGCGCGAAGCCTCGCCTCGTGATGGCCTCGGCGACGATCGCGAATCCGAAGGAGCTCGCCGAGCGGCTCACCGGCATGCCGTTCGAGCTGCTCGACGACGACGGCGCCCCCCGGGCCGGGCGTGAGATAGCGATGTGGAACCCGCCGGTGATCGAGCAGCACACGATGACGCGACGCTCGCCGGTGTCCGAGGCGGCCGACCTGCTGGTGGAGCTCGTCTCGCGCGGCGTGCGGACGATCTGCTTCATGCGCAGCCGGCGCGGGATCGAGCTGATCAACCGCTTCGCCTCGGACGAGCTGGCGAGGCGCGGGCAGCGGGCGCTCGCCGACCGCATCGCACCCTACCGGGCCGGGTACACACCGCAGCAGCGCCGCGAGATCGAGTCGCAGCTGGCGTCGGGAGACCTGCTCGCGGTCGCCGCCACCGACGCGCTGGAGCTCGGGATCGACGTCGGCGAGCTCGACGCGGCGATCTGCGTGAACTTCCCCGGGACGGTCGCCAGCCTGCGCCAGATGTGGGGCCGCGCCGGGCGGCGGAGGAGGGGGCTCGCCGTCTACGTGGCCGGCGAGGACGCGCTCGACCAGTTCTTCTGCCGCCACCCGGACGAGTTCCTCGAGCGCCCGGTCGAGGCGGCGATCCTCGACCACCGCTCCGAGCAGATCCAGCTGCAGCACCTGCTCGCGGCCGCCTATGAGGCCCCTCTGGGACCGGGCGACGACGAGGTCTTCGGCGAGGGCTGGCGGGATCGGGCCGAGCAGCTCGTCACCGCCGGCCAGCTGCGCCGCGGGCGGGGCGATCGCTACCTGACTCGGACCGGCGACTTCGTCGCGGGCCGGATCGCGCTGAGATCGGCGTCGGCCGACAGCGTCGCTGTGGTCGATGCCACCTCGGGCGAGATGCTGGGCAACGTGGAGGCGGAGCGCGCCTTCTCCACCGTCCACCCGGGCGCGATCTACCTGCACCTCGGCCGGTCCTACGAGGTCGCCGAGCTCGATGTGGGGTCCCGCCGCGCGATGGTGAAGCCCTTCGAGGGCGATTACTACACCCAGGTGAAGAAGGAGACCGAGGTCTACGTCGAGGGGATCGAGACGCAGCGGCGGGCGCTGGGCGTCGAGCTCAGCTTCGGAACGGTCTCGGTGTCCGAGCAGGTGATCGCCTACCAGCGCAAGCGCCTCGGGGACAACAAGGTGATCGACATCGTCTCCCTCGATCTCCCCGAGCAGGACTTCGTCACCCAGGCCCTCTGGTACGTGATCGGCGACCGGATGGCGGCGGCGCTGCCGAGCGAGGTCCTGCTCGGCGCGCTGCATGCCTCGGAGCACGGTCAGATCGCGGTGCTGCCGCTGATCGCGATGTGCGATCGCTGGGACATCGGCGGGCTCTCCACCAACATCCACCACCAGACGGGCTCGCCGACGATCTTCATCTACGACGGCCATCCCGGCGGCGTCGGGATCACCCGCCGCGGCTACGAGGAGTTCGAGCGCCTGGTCGGCGACGCCGACCGGCTGATCCGGGAATGCCCCTGCGACGACGGCTGTCCCTCCTGCGTGCAGAGCCCGAAGTGCGGGAACCTGAACGAGCACCTCCACAAGGGCGGCGCCCTCGAGCTGATGGGACGCATGCTGAGGGAGGGGAAGGCCAAGGCCTCATGAGCCGCCCGCTCCAGATCTCGGTGATCGGCTCGTCCTCGGGATCGGAGGAGCTCCTCACGGACGCGGAGGCGGTCGGCCGCGGCATCGCCGAAGCGGGAGCGGTGCTGGTCTGCGGCGGTCGGACCGGCGTCATGGAGGCGGCCTCACGCGGGGCCGCCGAGGCGGGAGGGACGGTGGTGGGCGTGCTGCCGACGACCGATCCAGCCGACGCCAACCCTCACGTCACGCACGTGGTCGCCACCGGGATCGGCCACGCACGGAACCTCGCCGTGGTGGCATCGGGGGACGCCGTCATCGCGATCGGCGGCGAGTGGGGGACGCTCTCGGAGATCGCCTTGGCGCGACGGCTCGAGCGTCCGGTGATCGCGCTGCAGAGCTGGTCCCTTCGCAACCGCGCGGGGACCGACACCGGGATCGCCGAGGCGGAGGCGCCGGAGCTGGCGGTCCGGGCCGCGCTCGCAGCCGCCGGTCAGCCGTAGCGGGCGCGCAGCGCCAGGATCGCGAAGGCGTGCGACCAGGCCAGTGGGGTGGTCGAGGTCGGGGAGCCGGTGGTCGCGTCCACCCGCTCGGGCAGCGTCCCCTCCGGGGTCTCGGCCCGGTGCAGCTCCGCGAGCAGGCGATCCGCCGCGCGGTCCTCCCCGAGCTCGGTGAGCGCCCAAGCCGACCAGGCCGTGGGGGCGGTCCAGACCTCGCCCGGGGTCCAGCCCTCGATCGGCGAGACCCCGTACGGGATCGATTCGCGGGTGAGCCTCAAGAGCGTGGTCCTTGCCGCCTCGAGCAGACCCCGGCTGGGGAAGACGGTGACCGCCCAGGCGGCGGCTGAGTCCAGCTCGCTCGAGCCCTGCTCGCGGACCGAGGCCGCGCCGGGTCAGGAAGCGCCGCTTGATCTCGGCCGCCGGGACGCCCGAGGCGATCGCGTTCGCGAGCAGGTCGCCGGTGACGTTCTCGCCGTAGTCCTGGCGATCCAGCCAGTCCGACGAGCTGTCCGGAGTTGTGCCCCCTATAGGGGCAGAAGTCCGGACAGCCCCATGAAATGGTGCGTCGACCGATAGCTTCGCCGCCCGGACCCAGCCCTCCCCATCCCCAGCCGCAGCTCGCCCCGGCACGCGCGACCCATCGGGGTAGAACCGCGCCGCATCGTCGAGATCGAGACCGTCGAGGAAGCGCACCACCCGCCGCGCCTCCGGCCGCAGCCCCGCGGCCTCCAGCGCCATGGCCCCAGCCGCCGCGTCACGCGGCCAGACGAAGTCCCAACCGTCTCTCTGCCCGGCGATCATCGCTCCGCTGCGGTCGGTCAGCGCGATCAGGACCTGCACGGAACGGCGGTACAGCCGGCGGGCCCACGCAGGTGCGCCGGGGCCGAGTGGAGTCAGCCGCTTCGGGACTGCGGCCGATGGCAGAGCGGTCGAGAGAGGTTCCGGCGGCTGCTCGGTGGCCCCGGACGCCGACGCAGCGACGAGGACGACTACGCCGACCGCAACGATGCTCCTGATCACACCCCGGACGCTAGCCTTTGCGCCCTCCGGCGAGGTAGCTCAGTTGGTAGAGCACACGACTGAAAATCGTGGTGTCGCCAGTTCGATTCTGGCCCTCGCCACTTCCGTCCGGGTCCCCGTCAGGTCCGGACAAGCACCTCATGGTCCTGCGGTCCCCTCGCGGCCGTCTCGACCGGTCGGCGGGACCATGCTTCGCCACGCCTCGACGATCTTGCCCTCCTCGAACCGGTCAATGGTGATGCCGGTGATCTCGCGGCCCGACTCGAGCTCGCCGGTCCAGCGCGTCGCCACCCGGTCGCCCCCTGCGATCTGGTCTTCCACAGTGAGCCGCAGATCGGGGTAGTGAGAGCGGACCCGGGCGATCGTCTCCTTCATTCCCGCGAGCCCATCCGCCCCGCGCGGATCGTAGGGATCGTGGTGCACCACATCGGGATCGATGAGCGGGTCGAGCCGCTCGAGCCCACCCTAGTTCCAGACGGCGAAGACCACGCGCGCCATCGCCTTGTGCGTCTTGTCAGCTTGGGGGTCGGACATGGGCGGTGACGTTGACTCGATTCCAGCCGTTGACCACGACGATCGCCCAGAGCAGTTTCGCGAAGCCTTCCTCGCCGTACAACCGGAGGGCTTCGTCGACCGGCTCGTCCGATACGTGGCCATGTTCAAGATGGGTGACCGCCTCTGTGAGTGCCAGAGCCGCCCTTTCCCGATCGCTGAACCAGGGGGCGTCTCGCCAGGCGGCGACCGTGTGGAGCCGTCGTTCCTCCTCCCCGGCCTCAAGCGCCTCACGGGTGTGCATGTCGCAGCAGTAGGCACAGCCGTTGATCTGCGAGGCACGGATGAAGACGAGATTGAGCAGGCTCTGCTCCAGCCCGGACGCGACGATGGTCTTGCTGAAACGGTCGTAGGCCCGGTAGCCGTCCAGCCAGGCCGGGTAGACGTCCGTGCGGGCCTTGAGCATCACCGTGAGCCTCACCTCCCTCGATCGCCCCGGCGCCGACCAGCGCCTCGTTGACGACCAGGGCGTTGCGGAGCGCGCCGACGTCGTGGGTGCGGATGAAGTCGACGCCCGCTCGCGCGGCGTGCAGCTCCGCGGCCAGCGTCGCCGACCCGATTTCGGCGATACCACGGCCGGTGAGGGCGCGCAGGAATGACTCGCGCGAGGGCGAGACCAGAACCGGGGCGTCGAACCGCGCGCGCCCGCCTACGGCAAGAACGGCGGCTACCGGCTCGCCAAGCCGGCGGAGGCGATCACCCTGCTGGCGATCGTCACCGCGATCGAAGGCGACGAGCCCGCCTTTCGCTGCACCGAGATCCGGCGCGACGGCCCCTGCGGGGGCCTGCCGGACGAGTGCTATCTCAGGCCCTGCACCTTCGCAGGGGCGATGTGGCAGGCCGAGCGAGCATGGCGGGATCGCCTGAACAGCGTCTCGCTCGCCGAGGTGACCAAGAAGATGCTGCGCGAGACCACTCCGGAGGAACGGCGCCGCGGCAAGGCCTGGCTCACGACCAACGCCCGACCGTGACCAGGCTGGGACGCATCCCACCAGTTGTGCCCGCGGCTCCCTGAAGCCGCGGTAGCCGCCAGCTCGCCCGGCTGATCCACCTTCGCTGGACTACCTCTTCACGACGCAGAAGAAGGTGGCCCCTTGCTGGTGCTGTCCTTTTGCGCACCATGGACCGGTTGGCCGTGCTGCACCGGCCCAATCCGAAACGGCCGCATCATCTCGTTGTCCTCGTGCTCGACGATGTGGCAGTGCCAGACGAACTGGCCGGGTGAGCTGAACCGTGCGCGTAGGCGCGTGACCTGCGCCGGATAGGCGACGACCGTGTCCTTGAAGCCATTCTCCCACGGCTCCGGAGGGGTGATGTTGCCGTCGAGCTGGATCGGCTGCACTACCTCTCCTTCTTCCCCCGTCGTCACGAGGCCCTCGCGGTTCACGACCTCGAAGGTGATCTCGTGGATGTGCATGGGGTGGGCGTCGGCGGTCGTGTTGAACATCTCCCAGAGCTCGGTCGCACCGACGGCCGGGTTCTCGGTCACCGGGTCCATCCACAACCTCTCCGTCACCACCCCGTTGGCCACCGTGCCGAGGAGTGCCTCGACCGGCCCCTCGACCGGTTCGTCCTCTGCGTCGAAGCCCACGCCCGCCTTCTCGAGCATCGCTACCTGCCGCGTGACCGTCGCCGCCGGCAGCGGCGTGATCGCCGGCAGCTGGAGGAACTGCGGCGGGGTCGAGTCGTCGACGCCGACGGCGGGCACGACCCGGAACTGCATGATCTGGCCGGTGGTGTCGGGGTCGGCGACCTCCTCGACCGGCTCGCCGCCGAAGGGCTCGTCGGGACCGACGTTCCGGAGGACGTGCTCCCCCAGGGGGACGTTGGTGAAGTCGACGATCACGTCCGCCCGCTCGGCGAGGCCCATGAGCAGCTGGTTGTCGTTGGCGGTGGTGAGGTTCACCGGGGCGGCGAGGAAGCCGCCCTCGTTCCCGATCGCCCACACCTCGACCCCGGGGATGTTGCTGAAGTCGAGGATCAGGAAGCGCGACTGGCAGCCGTTCAGGAAGCGGAGGCGGTAGCGGCGCTGCTCGACAGTCTGGAACGGCCATGTGTTGCCGTTGACCATGATCGTGTTCCCGAAGAACTCGGGATTCCAGATCGGCGAGAAGGGCCCCTCGGGGATGTAGGGACTCACGATCTCGTCGAAGAACTCACGGGTGTCCGGATAGAAGAGCGACCCGTCCTCGTTGAAGGCCCGGTCCTGGATCGCGATCGGGATCTCGTAGTAGGTCCTGTCGGGCGGGAACGGGTCGTTCTCCCGTGGCGCCGGGCCCGGGAGCACAGCGCGGCTATCGTCCCGCCTGTCGAGCACGGCCTCGTCACCGGCGGGGCCTCCCCGGATCAGGTAGAAGCCCGCCGGGCCCGCGTAGACGTTGAGGCGGGTCATGCCCAGCGCGTGGTCGTGGTACCAGACTGTCGAGGCTCGGTTCTCGTTCGGGTACTGGAAGACGGCGAAGCCCGGCCCCCACCCGCCGCCGTAGGACCGCGCGGCCTTGGCTTCGAAGAAGCGGTACCAGGTGCCGTTCCTGGCGTACGCCGGGGGGATGTTCCCGGCCTTCGGCAGGTACCAGGCCTCCGTGTAGCCGTCGCTCTCGTCGCCGACGCCGACGGCGCCGTGCAGGTGCGTCACGATCGGGACCGGACCCGTGTAGGGGCCTGGGGTGGAGCCGAACGTGGGACGCGTGTCCCGTTCCCGGTTGCCGCCCGGTGGGTTGGCCCAGTGGAGCGTCTGGTCGACCGGAAGCAGGTGCGGCAGGTACTTCCCGTCCGCGTCCGTGAGGTCGTTGATCCACTTCACCCGGACGGGCCGGTTTGCCTGCGCCTCGATCGTCAGCGATGGCGCGTTGTGGAGGAGCAAGCCCGTCGGGCTCGCCGACTTCACGGCCCCGTATCCCCACACCGTCGTCGCCGGGAGGCTGTCCGGGAGGATCTGCTGCGAGAACTGCTTCATCGAGATCTCGTAGTAGTCGACGCCCCCCGGTTTCGTGCCGGCCCTGGGCATCACCGGCGGGATCAGCATCTCGGAGACGAACTTCGGCACGGCGCTCGGATCCAGCGAGCCGCCCGGGATCTGAGCGAGGGCGACCGGCGCGCCCATGCCGGGCAGCCGTCTGAACAGGTAGAAGCCGGCGCTTGCGCCCCCGACCCAGGCGATAAAAGTGCGTCGGGAGAAACGCTGGGAACCGACCATGAAAACCTCCCTCGAGCGTCCTTGTCGAGTCTCATAAATCTAGTGGATCTGGGACTGCGTGGAAAGGGTGATCCGAAGGTCTTTCGCCGGCTCTACGGGGTCGGGCCTGCGTCACAGACCGCCGTCGGCCCGTTCGAGCGCAGCGCCAGCTCCCAGGGCTCGGTGGAGCGGTCGGCCGGGATCCGCAGCACCCCTGCCTGGCCTGGCGCCAGCGGCGCCAGGACCACCGGGAAGGAGCCCGCGGCGAAGCGACGCAGGCTGAGCTCGGCGCCCGCTTGGGGTGAGGGCCGGATCCCGAGGCCGCCGGGCGGCACGCGCAGGATCCCGCCGGGTGCAGGCACGCTCCGGCAGTTCCGCAGGGGGCCATGCGGAGGGGTGAGACCGATGAAGAGCGCCCGCCCCAGCACCTTGTCGGCCGCCACGTGGGCGGGCTCCGGCGCGGCGGCGATCTGCGCGGGGTCGTCCGCGGGGGAGCCGTAGCGGTCGGCGGCCGGCAGGAAGACGGAGGAGGTGACGCCCACGTAGGCGGTGTCGGCGATGCTCTCCTCGAGCCGGACGGGAAAGACGATCCGGTCGCGGGCGATCTCAAGGGAGCCGAGGTCGGCCTTGATCAGGTCACTGGTGTTCCGGTAGGCCAGGTAGGCGTCATGGAGCACCGAGAGGTTGGAGGACACCACGGCGACGCCGGCGATGTACGCGATGGCAACCCCGATGCGGGGGACGCGAACGCCGCGAAGCAGCTCGCCCGCGATCATCAGCACGAAGACCGCCCCGGGCAGCAGGTAGCGGCTCTCGGTCGGGCCGCGGCCGGGCTTGACGTTGAAGCCGGCGAGGATCCAGAACGTGCCGGCCAGGGCCAGCGCGATCCAGAGCTCCCGTGGCACCCGCCCTATCCGCTGGAGCCGCCAGGCGCCGATTCCCAGGGCCGCCAACAGCAGGGGCTTGCCCCAATCGAACTGCGCGGCGGCGACGCCCCCGGAGGTCTGGACCAAGCCGAAGAGGGAGGCGAAGACGCCCGCGACGGCGTCTAATACGAACTCGGGGGTCGTCGCGACGTTGTGCAGGGAGAGCGCGGTGTCGGCGGTGTGCCCCCAGCCGGCCCACCAGACGGCGTACAGCAGCGCCGGCACCGCGACCACGTAGAGCCGCCTCAGGCGCTCACCCCGGAGGGCGACGTCGACGGCGGCCGCGACGATGAACGGCAGCCCGAGGCTCGAGAAGGTCACCCCGATGGTCAGGAGCCCGCAGGCGAGCCCGTCGCCGCGGCGATCCCCTCGCTCGAGCATCAGGATCGCCCCCAGGCCGCACGCGAGCGACCCGGTGAACCCCATCTGGAAGTCCCAGAGCAGGTCGTCGTAGGCGGGCCCCAGGGTCAGCACGAGCGCCGCGGCGAGCAGCGCGAGCCAAGGATCCACGCGGCGCCGCAGGTAGACGAAGAGCAGGACGGCGGTGGCGACCACGAAAGCCACGTCGACCGCGAGATAGGGCAGGGACGAGTCCATCCCGACGGTCGCGAGGAGCGCCTTGTAGATCAGGATCGGCGCGATCGAGATGTGCTCCCCGTGCGGGTCGAGGATCGAGTGGGCGGTGAACCCCGGGCGGTAGAGCAGGAACTCCCAGTCGTCGAGCAGAAAGGTGAGCTTCGAGCCCAGCGCGAGGAGCACGGCGGCGGACGCGGAGGCGCCGGCGGCCAGCAGAAGGACGATCGGGTCCAGGGCGCGTCGGCCGAGGCGCTCGGGCATCCGAACAATCTATTTGCGGGAGGCTCAGCCTGCGATGGCTGCCCCGGAGCATCGCTTCTTTAGGCCAGTTTGTTAGCGTCCGACGAGCGCTGAGGGACGAGCGCGCCAGGAGAGGACAGAGAGGAGAGGTGCGCGGGATGCGACGTGTCTTGATCGCCGTTGGCGTTGTCGCGATGTTCGCAACGGGGGCCTGCGCGAGTGCGCTCGCCAAGGACCGCACGATCATCGCCCGGAACATCCTTCCCTCCGGCCAGTACGGGACTCCGTCCCCGAACGCCTCGGCCCAAGCGCAGATGTACAACGCGCTCACGCCGCTCTTCGACCGCATCAGCTCGAACGACCTGTTCACCGACTTCAAGTCCGAGAAGCTCAGCGTCGACACGGACGGGCCGGCCACGCAGGAGAGCGTCCCGTTCCCCGGGGTCACGCTGCTGCGTGACCGATTCGATGTCCCGCACATCTACGCCTCGACCCACGCCGGCGGCGTTGAGACCGCCGGCTGGATCCTCGCCGAGGACCGCGGGCTGCTGCTCGAGCAGGCCCGCTACAACTCCCGCGTCGCGGCCATCGACGCGCCCGGTCTGAGCGCGATCGGGCTGATCTCCAGCCTGCAGAGCTTCAAGCCGAGCGCGCAGACCGAGGCGGTCGTCTCCCAGCAGACCAAGCAGCTGAAGCGCGCCGGCAAGGAGGGCAAGGCCGTGCTGCGGGACATCGACAGCTTCATAGCCGGCATCAACGCCTATCTGGCCACGACCCACTCGGCCAGCGCTCCCTGGACGCGCAACGACGTCTACGCGGTGAACGCCCTGAAGGGGCAGTTCCTCGGCCAGGGCGGCGGGCGAGAGGCCCAGAACTCGGAGTTCCTCAACGGCCTGCAGAAGCAGCTGGGCAAGGGGCGTGGCTTCCAGGCGTTCGACGACTTCCGCCAGTTCAAGAACCCCCGCAGCGTCACCTCGGTGAACGGGAACTTCCCGTACGGGCACATCCCGAGGAAGCATCCGGGCAGCGTGGTGCTGGACAACCACAGCTTCACGCCGACGCCGGCCGTGCCGGCGAGCATCGCGCGCCGCTTCGCCACCGGGCCGGTGCAGGCCAGCAACGAGCTGATGGTCACCGGAAGACACTCGACCACCCATCACCCCGTCCTGGTCGGAGGCCCCCAGATCGAGCTACTTCTTCCCGGGCCTCGTCCTCGAGATGGACATGCACGCGCCCGGGCTGCACTGGCGCGGCGCCACCTCAGCACCGTTCCCCGGATACCTGCTGATCGGACGCACCCCCCGCTTCTCGACCACGCTCACCTCGGCGAGCAGCGACATCATCGATCAGTACGCCGAGACGCTTTGCGGCGGCAGCACGCAGAAGTACCTGTACAAGGGCAAGTGCCGGGACATGGGCCGCTTCGACGCCGGCACCCTGAACGGCAAGCCGGTGAGCTTCCTGACCACCGTGCATGGCCCGGTCCAGGGCTACGGAACGGTCCAAGGTCACTATGTCGCGATCTCGCAGAAGCGGTCGAGCTACGGCAAGGACGTGCTCGACCAGCTCTTCTTCCGTCGCCTGTCCGACGGTCAGGTGAAGAACCCGAAGACCTTCTTCAAGGCCGCCTCGCTGACTCCGCAGACGTTCAACTCGTTCTACATCGACCACAAGCACATCGCGATGTACACGAGCGGCCGCGACCCGATCCGGCCGTCGCAGGTCGACCCGGCCCTGCCGACGAAGGGCACCGGCAAGTACGAGTGGCACGGCTTCCTCAAGCCGATGGCGCACATGCACGGCAAGGACAACAAGACGGGCTTCATGACCAACTGGAACAACGGCGCCGCCCGCGGCTTCGGCGCTGCCGACGACGAGTGGAACCGCAACGGCTCGGTCGGACGGGTCAACCTCCTCAACTTCAACCTCAAGCGGCTGAAGAAGAAGGGGCGCTGGTCGCCCGCCACGATCGCCTCGGCGATGAACGCGTCGGCGACCCAGGACGTCCGCGCGATCGTGATGCTGCCGCTGCTCGACAAGCTCCTGCACGGCACGACCGCACCGTCGCCGCTTGCGCAGCAGATGCTCGACCTGATGAATCAGTGGCGCCAGCACGGCGGCAACCGGCTCGATCTGAACGGCGACGGCGAGATCGACTATCCGGGCGCCGCCATCATGGACGCCGCCTACCCGAACGTCGTCAACAACGAGCTGGCCGCGCGGCTCGGACAGACGCTGCTACCACAGCTCGACAGCCTCTCCCCCCGCTTCGACCCGCCTCCGGGCGGCCAGTACTCGGGCTGGTACCAGTACTTCGACCGGGACATCCGCGGGCTGCTCAACGCAACCCACAAGAAGCGCAAGAAGAAGCGGCTCCCGGACCAGTTCAATCTCTTCTATTGCGGCAAGGGCCATCTGGCGGCCTGCAGGAGTCAGATCTGGACCGCGATCCAGGCGGCCGGCGATCAGCTCGCCGCCCAGCAGGGTCCGAATCCCGCCGCGTGGCGTGCCAGCGCGACGGATGAGGAGATCCACTTCGCGCCGCTGCCGCTGCTCACGATGGCCTACACCAACCGGCCGAGCGGCATCCAGCAGGTCATCTCCTTCAAGTAGCGGGCCGCACGCCCCTCAGGACTCGGTGCGCTCAGAGAGCAGTGCGCGGAGGCTCTCGTGGTCCTCCGCGCAGGCCGAGCACCCCTCGAAGTGCGCCCGCATGCCGGGTACCGCCGCCTCCGCGTCGGCTCCAGCCAGCTCGAGCTCGACGTAGCGGTCGAGCTGCTCGAAGCACTCCTCGCAGCTGACCTCCGGACCGGAGGGGCCCAGCAGCCGGCCGAGTCGCTCGCGTGGCGACCGTTCGTTCATTCCGCCTCCTCCAACTGTTCGTCGATGATCAGACCTCGCTCCGCGAGCGCCGCGCGAAGCTTCCGCCGCGCATCGTGAAGGGTCTTGTAGAGCGCTCCGCGAGTGCTGCCGAGTCGCTCCGCGAGCACGTCGATCGGCACCTCGTTCAAGGCGAGCGCGACCAGCACCTGGCGCTGGCGCGGAGTGAGGCTCGTTTCGATCTCCTGCCGGATCGCGGCGAGCAGGTCCTGCATCTCGACCTCGCCCTGTGGCGCGGGACCGGGATCCGGCACCTGCGGCCAATCCTCGGGCTCGAGCGGCAGCTCGCGTCCCTGCCAGGCGAGCTTTCGGATCCGCGCGGCCGCCTCGTACAGGGCGAACTTGTAGGCCCAGGTCGTGAACTTGCTCTCGCCGCGGAAATCGTCGAGCTTGCTGAGGATCGCCACCATCGCGTCCCCGGCGCTCTGCTGGGCGAGGTCCTCCTGGTCGCCGCCGCGAATCTGCGTCAGCGTCGCGCAGCGCCTGCCGACCTCGAAGCGGGCGGCCCTCAGCAGCAGCTCGCGAAGCTCCGCGAGCGCGGCATCGCGGTCGCGACCCTCGCCCTGGAGACGCTCCAGCCAGCGGCGGGATTGGGAGTCCATTCGGTCAGCGACCTCGGTCGTCTTTTCAGCCATGGCGATGGCCATGTCCACTTAGCGTCACCCGAGCCCAGTTTCTTACCCGACTTCGTCCCGACGTAAGAACCGGCCGGCCGCCGACGCTCAAGAACCGAGAGCTCAACCATCAAAGGAGGTCGATCGATGTCCAGCGTCACCACCATCGGATCGGAGTCGCCGGCCGGAGAGTCCGCCGCCGTGTCCAACGGAAGCGCCGCGGCGGCCGCCGACCGCAAGCTCGGAATCGCCGCACACCAGGCGTTCTGGCTGCTTCGCATCGCGTTCACCGTCGCGCCGATCCTGTTCGGGCTCGACAAGTTCTTCAACTGGTCCGTCGACTGGCCCGACTATCTGGCGGGATGGGTCAACGACATCGTCCCGGGCAGCGCCCAGGACTTCATGTACTTCGTCGGCGGGGTCGAGATCCTGGCCGGCCTGATCGTCCTTCTGGCCCCCCGCATCGGCGCCTTCGTCGTCGCGGCCTGGCTGGCCGGCATCGTGATCAACCTGCTGACCTACGACCCGCCGACCTACTACGACATCGCCCTGCGGGACTTCGGCCTGATGCTCGGCGCGCTCACGCTCGGCCGGCTGGCCCTCGCGGTCGTTCCGGCCCGCAAGTCGGGAGCTCTTCCCGCCAGGCCCTGGTAGGAGGCTCGACTCCGCGGGAACCGAGCCGGTCACCCGGGACCCTCCCCCAGACGTGCTGGGGAGGGTTCCGGGAGACTCCCGTGCGATGGCGCGGAGGAAGCAGGTGGTCGGCGCGCACGTCGCGCCCGGGAACCCGCTGAAGGAGGCGGAGGCGATCGGCGCCGACTGCGTCCAGATCTTCCTCTCCGACCCGCAGGGGTGGAAGAAGCCACCGCCCCGAAAGGACGCGGAGGAGCTTCGCAAGTCGAAGCTCCCGGTCTACGTCCATGCCCCCTACCTGATCAACGTCTGCTCGCCGCGCAACAACGTCCGCTACGGGTCACGGAAGATCCTCCAGCAGACCTGCGACGCCGCAGCGGAGGTGGGCGCCGCAGCCGTGATCGTTCACGGCGGGCATGCGGATGACGACATCTCCGAGGGCGTGGGGCGATGGCTCCGGACCCTCGAGATGCTGACCTCGCAGGTCCCCCTCTACCTCGAGAACACGGCGGGTGGCAAGAACGCCGTCGCCCGGAAGTTCGACGCGCTCGCACGGCTCTGGGACGGCGTCGCGAAGTCGAAGACCGAAGTCGAGATCGGCTTCTGCTTCGACACCTGCCACGCCCACGCGGCCGGCGAGGAGCTCTCCGACGCGGTCGAGCGGGTGCTGGCGATCGTCGGGAAGATCGACCTGCTCCACGCGAACGACTCGCGTGACCCCGCCGGCACGGGGGCCGACCGCCACGCCAACCTCGGCAAGGGCGAGATCGGCGCGGACGTGCTCCGGGAGATGATCAGGGCGGCCGGGCCGCCGGTCGTGGTCGAGACCCCAGGCGGCAAGCGGGAGATGCGCGCGGACATCGAGTTCGTCCGAGAGGCGCTGAGCTAAGCGGCGGGAGCCGAGGCGACGGCCCGCTGGGAACCCCCCTCGAGGGCGAGACAGACGCCGAGCGGCACCACGAGGGTCACGAGCTGCACCAGTGCCGACGCCTCCGTGCCCAGGGGAATCGTCGCCAGGGCGAGCACCGCGGCCAGGGCACGCCACGGCTTCGGCGGCAGGCCGAGGACCCACCGGAAGAACGCATGGCCGGCGAGGAAGAGGGCCGTGCCCCCGCCGAGCTCGAGGGCTCGGGCGAAGCTGAGGGAGTCGAACGCGTGCCCGATCGCGCGCTCGAGTCCGGCGGAGATGCAGACGATGCCGAGCAGCATGACGAGATGAGCCCAGTAATAGGCGACGTTCGCGGCGTAGAACTCGCGCCTGGTCGGGACCATCGCGCGCAGCGCTCCCTCGGCCTCCTCGTCGTCCCCCATGAAGTAGACCCACCAGAGCTCCGCGCTCAGCGTGAGCCCGAGGGTCGCCACCGCCAGCATCTGCCAGCTGATGTCGATGTTCGAGGCGCCGATCCCCACCGCGACCACCGACTCCCCGAGGGCGACCATCACCACCAGGCCGTGCCGCTCCACGAAGTGGGAGGGCCGCAGCCAACCAGACTCCTCGGGGACGAGCGCCGGAACCACGACGAAGATCCCCACGGCGAGGGCCCAGAGCACGTACTCGGCCGTGCCGCCGACGACCGCCCCGACCAGGATCAACATGCCCGCGACCAGGTTCAGCCGCGCAAAGCTCCAGACGCCGGCCACGGTCCAGCGCGCGGCCTGCATGTAGAGGACGGTATGGACGGCGATCACCACCAGGTAGGCACAGGCGAAGACCACGCCGTTCTCGCTGAACGCGGTCGGGATCGTCAGCGAGATGGCGAAGAACGCCAGCATCCCGCCGAGCATCGGCAACCGCAGCGCCGTTCGATCCGGCGGCACGTTGTTGGTGAGCCAGGCGAAGGCGCCGTACATCCACCAGATCGCGGTCAGCATCAGCACGACCTGGGCGAGGGACTCGCCGGTCGGCTTCGCGACCAGGACCGCGGTCAGCTGGGTGATCGTGAAGACGAAGACGAGGTCGAAGAACAGCTCGAGCGACGAGACCCGGAGCTCGTCGCCGTTCATCTCCTTGGTGCCGATGGCTCCTCCTTGGCCAGCTCGCGCAGGTTGCCGAACACGCGCACGGTGAGCAGGGCGAGCATGACCGCGACGATGCCCAGGCCGATCACGTCGAAGACCGTCATGTTGAGCTTCAGCAGGCGGAAGTCGAGTCCCAGGCCGAGGACGAGCGCCGTGTTGAGCAGGATCAGCACGACCCGGATCTCAGTCGGGCCGAGCAGGCCGTAGCCGAGGCGGAAGCGGCCGAAGGCCATGCTCTCCAGGTAGACGTTGATCGAGAGGATCAGGTAGCCGACCACGATCAGGGCGCCGATCGAGAGCAGCATGAAGGGCGAGAGGCCGAGGCCCAGGCCGATCGCGGCCGTCGCGATCGCGTCGACCATGTGATCGAGGTAGTAGCCGTACTTCGGCCGCTGGATGCCGCGCACCCGCGCCAGCGTGCCGTCGAGGCTGTCCCCCACCCACTGCAGGACCAGCAGCCCACTCGCGACCCAGAGCCAGCCCTTGCCGTCGTTCGAGAACTGGTAGGCGGCGCAGACGCCGAACGCCGCGAGCACGCCGAGCGCGGTCATGTCGTCCGGGAGGATCCAGCGCGGCAGGCGCTTCGCCGCCCAGGGGAGGAAGCGACGCTCGAACGGGGCCAGCAGGAAGTTCGGCTCGCGTTCGGCCTCGACGCCCCGCTTGGATCCCTGCTCGTCGGCCATTGGGGCCATTCTCGTTACCAAGTCGGTCATCTCGCCGGACTGCTCTGTCCGCGCCCGCCTCTAATTTCAGTGAGGAGATGGCGGAGACACTCTTCGAGAACGGCAGCGGACCGCAGCCCCCCGCGGCGGGCGGGACTCGCCTGCTGCGGGAGATGTCGGATGGCGACCAGGTCACCGGCGCCTTCATCGTGCGCGAGCGCGATCGCCGTCAGAAGCGCAACGGCGAGCACTTCCTGCGGGTCGTCCTCGCCGACAAGACCGGAACGGTCCCGGCGATCGCCTGGGATGGCGTCGCCGAGCTCTTCGAGGCCTGCGCACCCGGATCGATCGTCCTGGTCAGGGGCAGCTTCTCCATCCACCCTCAGTTCGGCAGGCAGATCAAGCTCGCCGCGGTCAAGCCGGCCGGCCCGGGCGAGTACGACGCCGAGCAGCTGACGGAGGGTCCCCCACGCTCGATCGAGCTGCTCGAGACGGACCTGCGCGCGCTGATCGACACTGTCCAGAATCCCTCCCTGCGGGAGCTGCTCGACAGCTTCTTCGGCGCCGAGACCGAGTCATGGGCCCGCTTCCGCGAGGCGCCGGCCGCCAAGCACTATCACCAGGCCTACGCCGGCGGGCTCCTCGAGCACAGCCTCTCGGTCGCACAGGCCGTCAGCGCCGCCGCCAACTTCTTCCCCGGCATCGATCGAGAGATCGCGGTGACCGGGGCGATTCTCCACGACATCGGCAAGACCGAGGCCTACAACGACGATCCGCTCGCCATCGACCTGACCGACGCGGGGCGGCTCGAGGGCGAGATCCCGCGCGGCTACTACAGGGTCCGCTGCGAGATCGAGCGGATCGAGGGCTTCGATCCCGGGCTCGCCCAGGCGGTCCTCCACATCATCCTCTCCCACCACGGCCAGCTCGAGCACGGCTCGCCGGTCGTCCCGGCCACCCGCGAGGCGACGCTGGTCCACGCGATCGACAACCTGGGCGGCAAGCTCGGCAGCTTCGACCGGCTCGAGAAGGAGCTCGCCGACGGCGAGAGCTGGTCGCGCTTCGACCGCGGCATCGACGGGTCCGCGTTCTTCGGCTCGCGCGCGGCCTAGCTAGCGATCCGGCCAAGCACCGTTGTCCAGGTGCAGCGCGTAGAAGCCGGAGCCGGCGTCCGTGTACCAGACGTCATGCCGAGCGGAATCGAACGCCGGCTGTGACATCGCGAGATCGCCGCCACCCAGCCCGCCGAACGTTCCCTCCTTGGGCGGCGAGATGAAGTACGCCACCTCGCGCGGGTGGAGTGGGTCCTCGATGTTGAAGACGCGCAGCCCGGAGTTGATGAAGGAGCAGGCGACGATCCCGGGATCGTCCTCCCTCGGCACGGCGCAGTAGTGCGCCGCGTAGTTGAAGGCCGGCGCCGGCAGCAGGGAGGGATCGCCGTCCGCGGCCTGATGCGCGGCGCGCTGATTGACCTCCAGACGGAGATTGGAGACGACCTGGGGATGAGCCGGGTCCGAGATGTCGATGATCCGTGCCGCTCCGACCTGATCGGCGACCGTCGCGGGGTTGAAGCGGAAGGCGAACTCGTCGAACTCGATCAGGTACGGCCTGCCGCCGATCCGCACGGGGATCGTGTTCTGCGGCACCGAGACCGTTCCCCAGGTGAGGCTGCTGATCTCCTTCACCTGTGGCGTCGGGAAGCGATTCTGGATCTGGCTCACGTCGAGCAGCGTCAGCTTGCCGTCGATCGGATCGGAGTCGTACAGCGTGTTGCCGTCGTCGCTGACGTTCAGCCCATGCGCGAAGACGTTGCCGTCCCAGAGGGTCTTCGGATGCTTCGGATCGCTGACGTCCACCGCCGCGATCCCCTCACCCCCGCCGATCCAGAAGGTGTTCCCGTCCGGTGAGAACCCGCTCTCGTGGCCGAACCTCGCCGCGGCCACCGTCGACTGGAGGACCGGATGGCGGCAATCCCTGCTCACGTCGTAGATCGACATCGGGCCAGGCAGGGACAGGCCGTTCCCCATGTCGGCGGCGAGCAATCCACGCTTCGTGTTCAGGTTCAGTGACTCGTGCGGGCTCAGCATCGGAAGGTCGGTCAGGGTGGCGGTCCGGGTGGGATGGGCCGGGTCCGACATGTCGAGAACGGCGACGCCGGGCGAGGGGCCGGCGGCGAGGCTCACCACATTCAGCGGTGAGAGCAGCGAGGTGTCATAGAAGGCGCAGGTGTTGCCCGCCCGGTCGCTGTAGCGCCACACCCGGAATCCGCCGGGAGTCTTGAGGCGGCCGACTTCGGTCACGTTGCACGTCCAGCCGTCCGTCGCCTCGGGGGAGTTGATCGCCGACGCCGGGACGCGACCCTGCCAGCCCGAGAGCGGGCGCGAGCCGGGGCCGCAGTCGGCCCGTGGCGCCGGCTCCAGGGCGGGCTCCGGGTTCTCCTGCACGGGAGCCGGGTTCGGGGTCGGATACCCGGTCAGCGACAGGAGCTGCTGGAGGTCGTTGGTGGAAGTGTCGGTCCAACGACCCCCGACCCAATCCCGGGCAGGACGTGGGCCGAGCTGCCGGCCGGGAGCACGAGCAAACCCGCCGCCACGACAGCGCACGCCGCCAGCCACCTCGCCTCCCGTAAAGGCATCGGACCCACAGCGTATATAGCTTGGCCGCGTGGAGATCCAGACAGGCAAGGCGTTGCGAGGGACGATGGCCAGTCCGGTTGCCCTGGTCGCCCTGATCATCCTCGTCGCGGCCGCCGGGATTGCGGGGGCGATCGCGGTCGGAGCGGCCGTCGGCCTTGGCGCAGCCGCCGCGGCGGCGCTCTTCTGGTTCCTGACGGTGCTCGGAGTGGCATATCGCCGGGCGCACAACGCCTTCTACGCGGCCTATGCGGAGCTGCGTGGCCTCGCCTGGCAGCGCCACTCCGCCGTGCCGGCCTCCACCCCGCTGCTTCGGCGCGGCGACACTCGCCGGGTCGACGAGAGCTTCACCGGGACCCTGCCGGGCGGGCTCAACGGCGAGCTGGCGCTCTACAGCTATGAGGAGCGGAGCTCCGGCGGCTCCGGCGGACAGGCGAAGGAGATCCACCACTTCACGATCGTCGTCAGCGATCTGCCTGGAATGGAGGCGAGGCTGCCCGGCCTCTTCGTCCAGCGCCGCTCGGGTTTCAGGTTCCTGGACGGGGCGGAGGACGTCTTCCGCTCGAACGAGCGAATCGAGCTCGAGAGCGAGGTGCTGGACCGCAGATGCGAGATCTTCGCCGACAGGCGCTGCGACGGGAATTGGCTTCGCCAGCTCTTCGAGCCGAGTTTCGTCGACTTCCTGGCGGAGGGAGCACCCGACGGCTTCGCGTTCGAGGTCGAGAACGGGACGCTCTGCGTCAACGTCAACCGCTACCGAGGGAAGGCGCAGGAGCTCGACGAGATCTGCAACGCGGCGGCGATGGTCGCGAAACGGATCACCGACGAGGCGACGAGTAGCTGGGCCCTCTTCCTGCCCGGGACTCGCTCGCCTGCGCAGCTTGCCTGCACCGCTGTTTGGTGAAAGGATTCGTGGGGTCAAATAACGCGCTGCCAATGGGGAGGCAGCGTGTGCGCGATGGCAATGCTGGCTTGGCTGGGCCGCCCGGAACGCTGAGCCGGGTTTCCGTCTTTCATCACTACCGAAAGGCCGGGAACTGTCATGGCTCGAGAAGCACTCGATTCGGACCACGTGCCGCCCAGTTTTGCCATCGCCACAACCGACTTGGGCGAGACGATCGCTCTCAGCGTCACGGGGGAACTGGACGCTGTCACTGCCCCCGAACTTCAAGCCGCGATTCTGAGCGCCAACGCCGATTGCAGCCGCCTTGTCATCGATCTGAGCGAACTCACCTTCATCGACTCAATCGGGCTGGGGATCCTGTTGGGGGCGAAGAAACTGTCCCGAGAGCAAGCCTTCCAGCTTTTCGTGATCCCCTCCGAGCATGATGCGGTGACGAGGGTCTTCGCCCTGACCGACGCCAGGAACGCTCTCATCTGAGCCCCGGGCGGTTACGGCGCGAACCGCCGGGTGCAGCGCTCCAGGCGGTGCACGTTCTGGTGCGCCTTCTGGATGCAGCGCTGGAGCTTGTTGAGCTGATTCAGGTCGGACCGTTGCGATCCGCCGCTGCTCGAGTTCACGTTGCGCTGGAGCTGCTGCTGGGCCAGCGCGGCCTGCTTCTCGGCCTGCTGAATGGGCTTCGAGAACGAGTTGATCGCGTTGTTGGCGGTGTCGGTCGCCGGCTTGATGGCGAAGAAGTAGACCGCGGCCAGGATGCCGACGGTGACGAGCAGCCCCACCAGGCGCAGGCCGATGTTCCCGAGGAAGTCGATCGGCGCAATCTATCGGCGCCCATCCCATCCCTCCTCCGTAGTTGGCCGTACTACGCAAGGTCACCGACGAGAAGGGATGACCAGATGTTGAGCAGAACCGGCAGGTTGATCGTGGCGGGCGTCGCGGCCCTGGCACTCGCCGTCGGCGGTGCCGGTCTCGCGTTCGCGGGACATCACCACCACCACCATCACCACCACCACGGAATTCCGCAGCACAACGGCGGGGATCACGACGCCGACAACAACGGCGGTCCCAGCGACGGCGACGGCAACACCTAGCCGCCCGCGCCGACTCCAGGCTCTGGTCGCCGCGCTCGCGCTGACGGGCGCGGCGACGCTCGCCGCCTGCGGCTCCACACGCGGAGACGAGGAGATTGGGGGACCGCCCGCGCCCGCCAACCCGGCCGCCTTCGCCTGGCTCCACCCGGCGGCGTCCCCTCCCGGCTGGAGGACCGAGGAGCTGCCCTCAGGGGATGCGGTGCTCGCCTACCCGCCCGGCTGGCACCTGACGAGGACCGACCCGGGCACCGTGACGGCCGCTCGCACCGGCCACGGCGAGATCCGCGGCTACCTCAACGTCACCCCTCAGCAGGGCGAGGAGACGCTGGAGAACTGGGCGAGCTTCAGACCCGCCCACAACGTCGAGGAGGGCGACAGCCATCTCCTCCCCATCGCGGCCGCGACGGGCCTTCGCTTCAGCCACGGGCGTGGCTCATGCGTGCAGGACCGCTACGCCACCGAGTCGGCGCACCATTACGTGGAGGTCGCCTGCATCGTGCGAGGGCCGGCCGCGACCACGGTGATCGTCGGAGCGGCTCCTCCCACGCTCTGGAGCCGATTCTCGCCCGTGATCGAGCGGGCCATCTCGAGCTTCGACCCGGCCTAGACGCCTGCGCAAATTGCGCAAATCGTTTTCGGATCCGTAATCCCTGCGGATTGGAGGCCCGGTTCCCCGGTCTATGCTGGTTCGCGGATGGCCAAGGACACCGAGAAGCTGATCCGCCAGCTCTCGCTGATCTCCTACCTCATGGCCCAGGGCAGGCCGACGTCGGCGCTCGAGATCAAGCGCGAGGTGGAGGGATACAGCGACATGAACGACGACGCCTTCGCGCGCCGCTTCTACGCCGATCGCGCTGAGCTGGAGAGCCTGGGCATCACGCTCCAGGTGGAGAAGCCGGGTGAGAGCCTCCAGGGCTACGAGTCCGAGCTCTACTCCCTGCCGCCCGAGAACTACTACCTGCCTGAGGTCCAGTTCGGCGACGATGAGCTCGCCGCGCTCCAGACCGCTCTTCAGCTGCTCGACGGCGAGTTCGCCTATGCCGAGCCGCTCCGGCTCGCGCTGCAGCAGGTCTCCTGGGGCCGTCCCAGTCCGCTGACGGCACCCGAGCAGTCGTCGGTCGAGGTGCGCATGACCGCCAAGGCCGACGGCGCGGAGGTCTCCCAGCGCCTCTCCAAGATCGAGACGGCGATCTCACGCCGCAAGACGATCGAGTTCACCTACTACACGATCGAGCGCGACTCGCAGGAGAAGCGGAAGGTCGACCCGTACCACCTGGTCTACCGGGGCGGCCAGTTCTATCTGATCGGCCGCTCGCACGAGCGGGACGCGATCCGGGTCTTCCGCCTCTCGCGGATCCGCGGCAAGGTCTCCTACGCGTCCAAGGCCGAGCACGACTTCTCACCCCCTGAGGACTTCGAGCGCCGCGACTACGCGCGCAAGGCCGAGTGGCAGCTCGGCGAGATCCAGGGCACGGCGAAGATCTTCCTGAAGGAGCGAATCGCCTGGCTGGTCGAGCGCGACTTCGGCGCCTACGGCGAGTTCCGCAACCCCGGCCGCGGCGACGGCTCGCCCGGCAAGGGACGCATCTTCGAGACCGAGTACGCCTCGAGCCGCCAGATGGTCGCCTGGGTCCTGCACTGGCGGCAGAACGCGACCGTCCTCGATCCCCCCGAGCTGGCCGAGGAGGTCGCCGACCGGCTCGAGCAGCTCTCCGAGCGCCACAGGGACGACTTCGAGCCGGCCGCCACCGTGCGGACGGTCCCGCCGGCACCGCGGTCCAGCCGCTCCAACGGTCGCTCGGACTCGTCGATTCGGCCCGAGCGCTTCGCCCGCCTCGTGACGCTCGCCGGGATGCTGATCGAGTCCGCGAAGGGCGACGCGCGCCTGTCGACGGCCGACGTCGTGGACCGGCTCCACGTCAGCGAGCAGGAGCTCCGCGACGACATCGACCTGCTCAACGTCGTCAACTTCGGCGGCGGGACCTACGTCCTCTACGCCGAGCTGCAGGGCGACGAGATCGAGGTCGACGCCGAGCCCTACGGCGACAACTTCGCCAAGCCCGCCCGGCTGCTGCCGCTCGAGGCGAAGGCGCTGGTCGCCGCGATCGACCTGTTCGGCGACCACCTGCCTCAGAGCGGGCTCGTCAGCGCCCGGAAGAAGATCGTCACCGCGCTCGGCCACGATCCCTCGGAGGAAGGGCTGGAGATCGCCGCATCGGGCGGCGACGACTCCGACGTCGCCCGCAAGGTGAACAAGGCGATCGAGGGCCAGCGGGTTCTCTCCATCCAGTACTACAAGGAGAACGAGGACGAGTTCACCAAGCGCGAGATCGAGCCCTACACGCTCGCCAACGGCCCGGAGGGCTGGTACGTCGCCTCCTATGACCGCCGGCGAGAGGACGTCCGCCACTTCCGGCTCGACCGCATCAAGGAGGCCGAGGTCCTCCGCGAGACCTTCGAGCCGCGCCCGGAGGTCGAGGACATCGCCGCGATCGAGGGCGGCTGGCTCTCCGGCGAGCACGTCCCGGCCGCCGACGTGGCGCGAGTCTGGGTCTCGCCCGAGCGGGCCCGCTGGGCGCGCGAGGAGCACACCGTGATCGAGGAGCTCGCCGACGGCGCGGTCGTGATCGAGGTTCCGTACGGCTCGACCGACTGGCTGCTTCGCGAGATCCTGAAGGGCGCCGGGGAGTTCGTCGTGCTCGAGCCCGAGGCGGCACGCGAGGCGATCGCTGGGGAGCTCCGCGTGGACGCGGGCGCCACCCCCGTCAAGGCCGCCTAGCGACTGGATCTCGAGCGAGCGGGAAGGAGACCCGCGTGTGCTTCGACTTCGACTCGCGGCCGCCCGACCTTCCGGCTGAGCTGATCGGTCCGCCGATCGCCGGCGGGGCGGGCGCGGAGGTGTTCACATTGACCTCCGCCGACGGAACCGAGTTCTCGGCCGCATTCGCCGAGGCGCCCGGCTCCGCCGGCCCCGGGCTGGTGATCCTGCCGGACGTTCGTGGCCTCTATCCGTTCTACATCGAGCTCGCGGAGCGGTTCGCCCAGGCAGGCCACCCGGCGATCGCGTTCGACTACTACGGGCGGACCGCTGGGCTCGGTCCGCGGGACGAGGAGTTCGACTACATGCCCCACCGGGAACAGGTCCAGCTCGAACAGGCGACCGACGACCTGCGGGCCGCGATCGCCGAGCTTCGCGAGCGCACCGGCATCTCGACCCTCGTCACGGTCGGATTCTGCTTCGGCGGCAGCCTCTCCTTCGTCAGCGGGGCCAATCCCGATCTCGGCCTGGGCGGCGCGGTCGGGCTGTACGGGGTCCTTGATGCCTCGCGTTTCGATGGCCGCGGCCCCCTGGCCCAGGCCGCCCGCACCCACGTTCCCGTACTCGGCCTCTTCGGCGGCGCCGATCAGGCGATCCCGATCGAGCAGGTCGAGGAATTCGACGCTGCCCTGGACGAGGCGGGAGTGGAGCATGAAGTCCACGTCTATCCGGGCGCCCCTCACTCCTTCTTCGACAAGAAGCAGGACGAGTTCGCGCAGGAGTCTGAGGATGCCTGGCGCCGCACCCTTGGCTTCCTGAAGGGAGTCACGGCGACATAATCGACGGCGGTGGAGGCCGCCGAGGAACTTGCACGTGGACGCGAGTCCTACGCCCGCCGAGCGTGGCGCCAGGCCCACGATGCGCTGAAGGCGGCCGACGCCGACGCTCCGCTCGGGCCGTCCGACCTCGAGCTGCTGGCGACCTGCTCCTACATGCTCGGCCGAGAGCAGGAGTACAGGGAGACCCTCGAGCGCGCCTACCGCGGCCATCTCGAGGCGGACGATCGGATGGCGGCGCTCCGCTGCGCGCACTGGATCGGTGTGACGCTCGCATCGCACGGCGAGACCGGGCGCGCGAGCGGCTGGCTGGGCCGCGCGGAGCGCTTGCTCCAGCGGGAGGGAACCGACCGCGTCGAGCACGGCTACATGCTGATACCCCAGGTCTTCGAGCAGGAGGCCCGCGGAGATCTCAAGGGCGCCGTCGCGACGGCCGCCGAGGCGGCCGCGATCGGCGAGCGCTTCGGCGATCCCGATCTCTTCGCCCTCGCCTCGCAGGAGCAGGGGCACGTCCTGATCAGGCTGGGCCGGCTGCGAGAGGGACTGGCGCTACTCGACCTGGCGATGGTGGGAGTGATCGCGGGGGAGCTCTCTCCGATCAGCTCGGGCATCGTCTATTGCGGCGTGATCCTCGCCTGCGAGGACGCCCACGAGCTGGGTCGCGCGCAGGAGTGGACGACCGCTTTGGCGGAATGGTGCGAGGGCCAGCCCGACCTGGTCGCCTTCACCGGCCGATGCCTGGTTCACCGAGCGCAGATCATGCGGATCCACGGCTCCTGGGAGGAGGCGATCGACGAGGCCCGCCTGGCGGCTGAGCGCTGCCTTCGGGGGGAGAACCCCGTAGCGGCGGGCGAGGCTCACTACCAGAGGGGGGAGGTCCACCGCCTGCGCGGTGAGCACGACCAGGCCGAGGCGGCCTACCGGGAGGCGAGTGGGCAGGGTTGGGAGCCGCAGCCCGGACTCGCGCTGCTTCGCCTCTCGCAGGGGAGAGGTGAGGCTGCGGAAGCGGCGATCCGCAGGGTCACCTCCGAGACCGCCGAGGCGGCCCGGCGCGTGGCGCTGCTGCCCGCTTACGTCGAGATCATGGCCGCAGCCGGGGACCTGGATGCGGCGGTGAGGGCATGCCAGGAGCTGGAATCGATCGCGGACGCCGAGGAGGAGCCCGGCGCGCTCAGCGCGATGGCAGCTCAGTCGCGTGGCCTGCTGGAGCTCGTTGCCGGCCGTCCTCAGACCGCGCTCGGCTCGCTCCGGCGCGCCGGTGAGGTATGGCGGCGGTTCGACGCGCCCTACGAGAGCGCGCGGGTGCGAGAGCTGGTCGGGCTGGCCTGCCGCTCGCTCGGGGACGAGGAGAGCGCCGGTCTGGAGATCGAGGCGGCTCGGGAGATCTTCGCGCGGCTGGGAGCATCCGTCGACCTCGCCCGGGTCGAGGAACTGGCAAGCACCCGAGCCACCGTCGATTCGCATGGGCTGACCGGCCGCGAGCTCGAGGTGCTGGGCCGGCTCGCAGCCGGGGAGACGAACAGGGAGATCGCCGCCGCACTGGTGCTGAGCGTGAGGACGGTGGATCGGCACGTCAGCAACATCTACGCCAAGCTCGGCGTCTCCTCCCGGGCGGCAGCCACCGGCTACGCGCACGAGCACGGACTCGTCTGAACGCGAGTGGGTGAAATCACCCACTCCCTCCGAGCGGAAGTTGAGTGGTTCAGCCGATGAACCGGCGTCCCGGCCTCGGCACGATCGCATTCGCCAACGCACGCGACCGAGGAGCATTCAATGCAGCAGGAGAACCGTGTACTTGTCATCGGCGCCGGGCCCGCGGGAATCGCCTCCGCCGTCGCCCTCAAGGACGCCGGCCTGACGCCGGTGGTCCTGGATCAGGCGGACCGGATCGCCTCCTCCTGGCGCTCCCGCTACGACGGCCTCCGGCTCAACACCTGGCGCCGCTTCTCCCACCTGCCGGGCCGTCCATTCCCGAAGGGAACGCCCACGTTCCCAAGCCGCGACCAGGTGGTCGCGCATCTCGAGCGGCACGCCGGCGAGGACGGGATCGAGCTCCGCCTGGGCACGCGAGTGGAGTCGATCGAGCGCGGCGACGGAGATTGGGTCGTCCACACCGGCGCGGGCGCGGCTCGCGCCAATCAGGTGGTGGTCGCCACCGGCTACGAGCAGAATCCCCTGATCCCGGGCTGGCCCGGGCGCGAGACCTTCGAGGGTGAGCTGATCCACTCCTCGGAGTACCGCAACGCCGAGCCCTTCGTGGGACGAAGCGCGCTGGTGGTCGGCCCCGGGTGCTCGGGAATGGAGATCGCCAACGAGCTGGTCGAGGGCGGGGCGTCCGAGGTTCGCCTGGCCGTGCGGACCCCTCCTCACATCCTCCTGCGCGAGGGCCCGGGGCCGCTGCCCGGGGACCTGATCGCCGTCATCCTCTGGCATCTGCCCACCAAGGTGGCGGATCGCATCGCGCGCTTCGCCAGCCGGATGGACATCGGCGACCTGAGCGACCACGGCCTCCGGGCGCCCGAGGAAGGCCTGTTCAGCCGGGCGAAAGCGGAGGGCAAGGCACCCGCGATCGTCGATCCGAGGGTGGTCGAGGCGATCGAGTCCGGCCGGATCGAGGTGGTCACCGCAGTCGAATCACTCGATTCGAGCGGGGTCTCGCTCGCCGATGGCAGGCGCATCGAGGCCGACGCGGTGATCTGCGCGACGGGCTACCGGCGGGGGCTCGAGCCGCTCGTGGGCCATCTGGACGTGCTCGACGAGCACGGCGTGCCGAAGGCGATCGGCCCGCGCCCCGCGGCCGAGGGCCTGCGCTTCATCGGCTACGTCCCGCGTCCGGGCGGCCTCGGCTACATGGGCAAGGAGGCGAAGCGCGCGGCCCGGGCGATCGCCCGTGAGCTGCGGAGGGGACGACCGGTCCGGAAGCCGACTCTCACAGAATCCTCGCCTCCGGCGATGAGTCTCGGAGACGGATCGTCGTCCCTAGAGGCGAACGCGACGAGGAGGAGGACGGCAATGACGACGCACACCCGGAGGGCGCACGAACTCACAGGTTGGCTCGACGAGGGGCTGGGCGCGGTCGCCCCCGACGGCCTCGAGCAGCTCGAGGAGATCGTCACCGACGTCGGCCGGTCGCCCTGGCTCTGGGAGCACGCTGTCGGCTTCGACCTCGAGCGCCGCAGCCACCGGGTGCTCTACAAGACGCCCCATCTGGAGATCGCGCTGTTCGGCTGGGCCGCCGGCCAGGACACCACCTTCCACGACCACGGCGGGGCAAGCGGCGCCGCCTTCGTCTGCAGGGGCGAGCTGATCGAGGACTCGGTCGAAGCAGTCGACGGCCACATCGTCCGGCGGGAGACCCATTCCCGGCGGACGGAGACGGTCTTCAGCTTCGGGCCCGAATACATCCATCGCGTCCGCCACGACCCCGGACGCGGCGTCGCGCTCTCGATTCACGCCTACACGGCCGCCACCTCGGATTCGCTCGACTACGAAATCACGCCGGAAGGCACACTCCGAGTGATCGAGACTGTCGCGCAGCCGGTCGGCGCGTAGAGTCGACCCGCCGGATGCGTGTCGTAGATCTCTCAGCCCCCATCCGTCCCGATCCGCCGGACTATCCGGAGCCGCTTCGGACGGAGATCGAGTTCGCCGATCACGCCGACGGCGCCGCGGCCATCAATCAGCTCTTCGGCGTGCGCCCGGAGCTCCTTCGCGACGGGGAGGGATGGGCGACGGAGACGTTCCTGCGCTTCGGGACCCACAACTCGACCCACGTCGACGCCCCCTGGCACTACAACTCGACCACCGGCGGACGGCGCTCGCAGACGATCGACGAACTTCCCCTGGACTGGTTCTTCCGTCCTGGTGTCGTGATCGACGCGACCGACCGCGCCGACGGCGAAGAGCTGACCGCAGACGATGTGGCGGAGCGGCTGCCCCGGTCGCTCGAGGAGCTCGACATCGTCCTTGTCCGGACCGGGCGCGACGAGTTCTACGAGCAGCCTGACTACATCGGTCGCGGGCCCGGAGTGAGCGCCGAGGCGACCCGCTGGCTCTACGAGAGGGGCATCCGGGTGATGGGAATCGACGCCTGGGGATGGGATGCGCCGCTCTTCATGCAGGCCGAGCGCGCGAAGGAGGCCGGCCGGCCGGGCGTGTTCTGGGCGGCTCATCAGGTCGATCTCGCGTACTCGCAGATCGAGCGTCTGGTCAACCTGGGCGCGCTTCCGGCTCATGGATTTCAGGTCGCGTGCTTCCCGCTGCGGATCGCCGGCGCGAGCGCGGCGCCGGCGCGGGTGGTGGCGCTGCTCACCGAGGAGGACGCGCGGCTCGGCGGTTGAGTCGCAGGGTTAGGACGCCGGTGTGGCGTCCGGCGCGTAGCGATGATGGATCGCCAGCGAGTTGCCGTCCGGGTCGGTGAAGATCGCCTGCTTGCAGACCCCGCTGTCGATCACGTCCGTCACGAACTCGACGCCGCGCGATTCGAGCTCGGCCTTGGCGGCCTCGAAGTCGTCGACGTGGAACTCGAGGGGCGTGGTGTTGGGGCTGAAGTCGATGTTGAACGCGTCGACCTGCATCAGCGCGATCGTCACGGTCCCCGTCTCGAACTCACCGGCCGGCATCTCGCCCCATTGCTTCCCGAAGGGCAGCCCGAGGGTCTCGCCGTAGAACTTACGGGCGGCCTCCCAGTCCTTGGTCGGGAAGGCGATGAAGTCGACGCCGTTGAGCAGTTGTTCGTTGCTTGCCACGTCCTCACCTTCTCATATTCGTCATGGATGACCCGCGTGCGCGGCCGGGGCCTGGACGGCGAGCACCTGACCCGTTCGCGGCCCCTTGCCGATCGCGTCTGGGCCGTTCCATTGCTGCGCCGCCATGAACAGGGTCCGGCCGTCGGCCCCGCCCAGCATGCACGCAAAGCAGCCTCTGTCCAGCTCGACCGTCTGCAGCAGCTCGCCACCCTCACGGACCCTCGCGCATCTGCGGTTGGGCACGTCGGCGTACCAGACGGCTCCCTCAGCGTCGATGCAGATCCCGTCCGGGACCCCGTCGCCGAGATCCGCCCAGGTTCTCCGGTCGGCCAAGCTCCCATCGGCTGCGATGTCGAACCCGATCAGCTCCTTCGCATATGAGTCGGCGACGATCAGCGTCGAGCCGTCGGGCGTGATCGCCATCCCGTTGGGGAAGGCGACGTCCTCGGCCACCACTTCCGCCACGCCGTAGGGCCTGAGCAACGCGACGATGCCGGGAGCGAACTCGCCTCCTCCCATCAGGTCGAACCCCGCGCCGTTGACATAGGCGTTCCCGACGCCGTCCACGACGATCTCGTTCCAACCGTAGTCGGAGAGACCGCTGAGATCGCGATGGGTGACCAGCGACCCGTCGGCCTCCATCCGCAGCAGCTCCCGGCCGGCGGTGATCAGCATGGGCCCGTCCGGGAGCCAGTCGATCGAGAACGGGAAGGCGTCGACCTGCGCCATCACCTCGCTCCCGCCCTCGGGATCGAGAGCGATCACCTGATGCGCCACCCAGTCCGAGAACCAGAGCCGGCCATTGTGCCAGCGAGGCGACTCGGGAAACGCAACTCCCTCCATCAGGATCCGCGGCTTCGGCCCGGTCATCCCTTCTCCGCGGTCCGATAGGTGCCGATGACCACGCCGGTGGTGGTGGTCAGCGAATTGGTGAGCTCCAGGCGCGCGAAGGCCCCATCGGGGAAGAGACGCAGTCCTGAGCCAAGGACCAACGGGTAGATGAGCAGGAGGAACTCGTCGATCAGGGCCCGGCCCATGAGCGAGCGAACGAGCTCTCCGCTGCCGATGACGGTGAGATGCTCCTCGTCGCGCTTGAGCGTGCCGATCGCCTCGGCCGGGTCGCCCTCGATCAGGCGGGAGTTCTCCCAGGGCAACGGCTCACTCAGCGTCGTCGAGGCAACGTACTTCCGCGTGCGGTTGAGCGTCTCCGTGTACGGGTTGTACTTCTGCTTCGGCCAGTAGCCGAACAGGTCCTCATACGTCAGCCGGCCGAGGACGATCGCCCCCTCTCCGCCCATCCGCTCTGCCATCGCACGCCCCATCACCTCGTCGGTGTACGGGACCGCCCAGCCGCCGTGCTCGAAGCCGCCGCGTGTGTCCTCGTCCGGGCGCCCGGGCGCCTGCATGACGCCGTCGAGCGTCAGGCTCTCGACGACGGTCAAGTCCCCCATCGGTCAGCCCGCCTGCGCGTAGCGCAGCGACCCCGGCGTGTCGAGCAGCTCGCCCGTCTCGAGCAGCGTCTTCAGGCCCGACAGGATCATCGGCCAACCGCCGTAGAGCTCGCCGCTGGCGTCGATCGGGAGCTGGTCGTGGATCACGGTCAGCTGGCAGGAGTCCGCGACCTTGCGAATCTCCCAGGTCACCCGCGAGGGTCCAACCGCCTTCACCTCGTCGCTCCACAGGGCGGTGAAGCTCTGCACGAGCCGGTTGGGCGGGTCGACCTCCAGGTTCTCGCCCTCGGCGATCTCGATCACGCCCGGGACACCCGAGCTGTAGCTCGATCCCTGCGTCCAGTCGGACCTGGTGGCGACCCCGAAGCTGTACTTCGCGCGCAGCTCGGGATCGGTGATCGCCTCCCAGAGCCGCTCGGGCGTGGTCTTGATGTAGATCTCGAACACGGCGGTGCCGGTGCTCCCATCGGGGTCCGGAACCAGCGCGATCTGATGGGGAACCTCGAATTCCTCAGGCAACGTCTTCCTCCTCGAGCTCTCGTTTGAGGCCCGTGAGTCCGGAGACCCAGGGCTCGGCGTACTTGCTGACCCAGCGCTCGTAGACGAGGCGGATCGGGACCGGGTTCAGGAAATGGAGCTTCTCCCGGCCACGACGGCGCGTGACCACGAGGTTGGCCTCCTCGAGCACCCGCAGGTGCTTCATCACGCCGAAGCGCGTCATCGGCAGGCGCTCCTCGAGCGCGCTGAGCGACTGCCCGTCCCGCGCGAACAGCTCGTCGAGCAGCTGCCGCCGGGTCGGGTCCGCCAACGCCTTGAACACCTCGTCCATGGCCCGGATAATACGTGACCTTTTAGTCACATGTCAAGCGAAACGCATCGACCTTCCTGATTTGAGGTGACCAGACGACCTCTGAGCAGGTAGGTCGCGGGGGTCATCGGTGAGAATTTGGTTTTCGTGACCCAGTCCGTCGACGTCCAGCGCCTCACCGCCCCCAACCCCAGCCCCATGACCCTCGAGGGGACCAACACCTATGTCGTGGGCCGGGACCCCGCGGTGGTGATCGATCCGGGGCCCGATGACGCGGGCCACGTCCAGGCGATCCGCGAGGTGGCCGACGGGCGTGGCGGCATCGGAGCCGTGCTGCTCACCCACGACGACGCCGACCACTTCGCCGGGGTCGAGCTGCTCGGGATCGACCCCACCCGGCCGGCCGACGGCGAGGTGGTCGCCGGGCTCACGGCCATCGCCACCCCCGGGCACGCGGCCGAGCACCTCTCGTTCCTGCTACCCGACCCCTCCCCCGCACCCGGGGCGGCGGAGGCGGCGTCTTATGCATGCTTCTGCGGGGACCTGATCCTCGGACAGGGCTCGACGATCGTCGGCCCGCGCGAGTTCGGCGGCTCGCTCGCCGACTACATGGAGTCGCTGCGCAGGCTCCAGGCGCTGGAGCTGACCGTGCTCTACCCCGGCCACGGGCCCGAGGTCGGCGATCCGCAGTCGAAGATCGCCGAATATCTCTCGCACCGGCAGGACCGGGAGGACCGCCTGGTGGCGGCGCTCGACCGGGGAGAGCGCCGGCGGGCCGCGCTCCTGGCCGAGGTCTGGGACGACGTCCCCGAGGAGCTCCGCCCGGCCGCCGCCATCGCGATGCGGGCTCACCTCGAGAAGCTCGACGACGAGGGGCGCCTCCCGGGCGATCTGAGCGACTGACCGCCGGGGGGCCACCCCTGGTATGAACCTCCCATGGGCATCGATCCAGGCCGCGTGCTGCGCACCGGCGCCAAGGGAATGGGAATCGGGACCGCGCTCTTCGGGGCGACGGCCGCCGGCCTCTGGTGGCGCCTCTTCCGCCAGCCGCTGCCGCGAACCAAGGGAAGCCTGGCCGTGCGGGGCGTCGAGGGCCAGGTCGAGATCGCCCGCGACCGCTGGGGGATGCCCACCGTGCGGGCCCGGTCGACCGCTGACCTCTGGTTCGGCCAGGGGTTCTGCCACGGCCAGGACCGGCTCTGGCAGGCGGACATCCAGCGCCGCATCTGCTCGGGCCGCGTCTCGGAGATCGCTGGGCGGGCCGGTCTCCCCGTAGACCGCCTGATGCGAACTCTCGGTCTGCGCCGCGTCGCGCTCCGGGAGGAACCCGAGCTCGACGGCGACCTGCGCTCGCTGCTCGATGCCTACTGCGCGGGTCTCAACGAGGCCGCGCGCACGGCCTCCGCGCACCCGCCGGAGCTTCAGCTCCTCCGCCTCGACTTCGAGCCCTGGCGGCCGGCCGACATGCTCGCCGGCGGCAAGCTGCTCTCCTTCGGTCTCTCGACCAACTGGGAGCGGGAGCTGCTGCGCGCCGATCTGGTCCGCGAGCTCGGCGAGGAGCGCGCCGCCAAGATCGACCCGACCTACCCGAAGGGCAACCCGGTCGCGCTCCGGCCCGGGCACGGCTTCGATGGCGACGGCCTCGGGCTCGCCGAGCAGATCGGGAAGGTCCGCGACCAGATCGGCCTGGCGGCGGCCGCCAGCGGCTCGAACAACTGGGCGGTGAGCCCGAGCCGCTCGGCGACCGGCGGCGCCCTGCTCGCCGGCGACCCCCATCTCCCCAGCGGCATGCCGGGCGTCTGGTACGAGGTCGGCCTCGAGCTCGACGGGCGCTGGTGCCGCGGCGCTTCCATCCCCGGCCTGCCCGGCATCTCCCTGGGTCAGAACAACGACGTGGCCTTCGCCTTCACCAACGTGATGGCCGACGTCGAGGACCTGTTCGTCGAGCGGATCGAGGACGAGAGCTACGAGTTCCAGGGCGAGATGAAGCCGCTCGAGATCGTCGAGGAGCTGATCTCGATCCGCGGACAGGACCAGCCCGAGCGCCACGAGGTCCGCCTCACCCACCACGGCCCGATCGTCAACCAGGCCCTGGGCGCGGACGACGAGCAGCCGCTCGCCCTGCGCTGGGCGGCGCTCGACGAGCCCTCCATCTCGCACGCGCACATCGGCGTGCTCGAGCCGACCAGCGGGCCCGAGCTGGTCGAGATGCTCCGCGACGTGACCATGCCGGTCTCGAACCTGGTCTGGGCCGACCGCCACGGGTCGATCGGCTACAAGATGATGGGCCGGGTCCCGAGGCGAAACGGAGGCTGCCCGGACCTGCCGAAGCCCGGCTGGACGGGGGAGTTCGAGTGGGACGGCTGGATCCCCTACGACGAGCTGCCGGAGCTGGTCGACCCCGAGGAGGGGTTCATCGTCACCGCGAACAACCGGGTGGTCGACGACTCCTATCCGCACCACATCACCAGCGACTGGCTCGACGGGTATCGCGCCGCGCGGATCGAGCAGCTGCTGCGGGAGACCGACGAGCACGACCTCGACACCTTCCGCCGGATGCAGACGGACCTCTATTCGATTCCGGGCGACGAGGTCGTTCACCGGCTGGCGCGACTGCAGCCGACGAGCCAGCGCGAGGTCCGCGCGATCGAGCGCCTGAAGAGCTGGGACCGCACGCTCAGCCCCCGCACGGTGGCCGGGACGATCTACCAGGCCTTCCTGCTGCGCCTGGCGCGCGAGTTCACGAGGGCGGCGATCGGCGATCGCGATCTCGCCGATCGTTATCTCGACCGCGCGGACAACGGCTTCATCGCGCACGTCACCTCACCGTGGCGCTGGCACTCGCACCTGCTCGCGCTCTGGGCAGAGGGCGACGCGGAGCTGATCGGCGGCTCCTGGGACGAGCTGGCGCTCGACGCCCTGCGCGGAGGGCTCGACGACCTCGAGGATCGCTTCGGCCCCGACCCGGAGGGATGGCAGTGGGGCCACGTGCACGCGCTTCAATTCCCCCACGCCCTGGGCGGCGCCCACCCGGTGGCCGAGCGGGTGTTCAACCGCACCCTCCACCCCGGCGGTGGCCAGGAGACAGTCGCCCAGATCGCCTATGACCCGAACGACCCCTATGCGGCGATCTGGGCGCCGAGCTGGCGCATGCTCGCCGACCCGGCCGCGCCCGAGCGCTCACAGTGGCAGGCTTTCACCGGGCAATCGGGACACGCCTGGAGCCGCCACTACGACGACCTGCAGCCGCGCTGGGAGGTGGGCGCCACCCAGTCGATGGCGGGTGAGGCCCCGTTCGAGACGCTCGTGATCTCGCCTGAGTTCTGATGCCGTCCCGCCGGGGCCAGATCAAGCTCAGCGACGAGGAGCTGGCCGAGCTGATCGAGACCGAGCGGATCGTCGTCGTCTCGTCAATCGGACCGCGCGGCTGGCCCCACTCGATGCCCCTCTGGTACGTGCCGCGCGACGGCGAGATCTGGATCTGGACCTACGCCAAGTCCCAGAAGGTGAAGAACCTGGAGCGCGACCGGCGGGCGACGCTCCTGATCGAGACCGGCACGGAGTACAACGAGCTGCGCGGCGTCCAGATCGAGGCCGAGGCCGAGCTGATCCGGGATGTAGACCCGATCGTGGACTTCGCCAAGGACCTGACGGTCCGCTACAGCGAGGGGATCGAATCGGTGGAGGGCGACGCGGCGGCGGCCCTGCAGGCGCAGGCGCCGAAGCGGGTGGCGATCCACTTCCACCCGAAGCGGGTGGCCACCTGGGACCACCGCAAGCTCGGCGGCGTCTACTAGCCCTGGCGCGGCGGGCGCTCGCTTGCACCCACCCACTTTCGAGGAGAGATCCTCCCCATTAAGTGGCAGAATCCTGGCTCTGCACCCGTGAAGGAACACGACCGCTAGGGGACTTAAATGCGAAGGATCGGTGTTGCACTGACCACCACGGCCGTCCTGCTGCTTGGCGCCGCAACCGCCCAGGCCGCCGTTCTGACGGAGAGCGGCGGGATCATCTACTACGTCGCGGACCAGGGCGAGCGCAACGACGTCGTCGTCGGCACCGGCTCACTGCTGGGCGGGACCGTTCACGCCTACACGTTCACGGACGCCGACGCCAATCCGATCAGGATCGGCGGCGGCCCCTGCGAGCTGATCAACGGCGTCGGCATGTGCAGGCAGGCGTTCGTGGGCAGCTTCGTGATCGACGCGCGAGACCGCGACGACACGGTCACCGTGTCGACCGCCGGCAGCGGAGGAGTGCTGCCGCTGACGATCGGCGCCCGGATCATCGGAGGCCGCGGAGTCGACGTCTTGATGGGAGGCCTCGGCAACGACATCCTCAAGGGCAACGACGGCCGGGACTCGCTGCGTGGCCGGCAGGGCGCGGACACCTACAAGGGAGGCCGCGGCCGCGACACGCTCCAGACGCTCGACGGCATCAGGGACACGTTCATCTCGTGCGGGGACGGCGGGGGAGATGTGCTGCGGAAGGACAAGATCGACCCCCGCGGACGCCACTGCGAGTTCAGCAACCACAAGAACATCTCCAAGCCGCACTAGGGCTGGGCGGACTCGGAGGCTTAGTAGCTAGCCTCCGCCAAGAATGGAAGACCTGAAGGGGCTGATCCTCTCGGGAGGGGCGGGAACGCGCCTGCGCCCGATCACGCACACCTCCGCCAAGCAACTCGTCCCGGTTGCGAACAAACCCGTGCTCTTCTACGGGATCGAGGCGCTGGTGGAGGCCGGGATCACCGAGATCGGCATCATCATCGCGCCCGAGACCGGCGAGGAGATCGAGCAGGCCGCCGGGGACGGCTCGCAGTTCGGCGCGTCGATCACCTACATAGAGCAGGAAGCGCCGCTGGGGCTCGCCCACGCCCTGCTCACCGCTGAGGAGTTCCTGGGCCGGAGCCCGTTCGTCATGTACCTGGGCGACAACCTGCTCCGCGACGGCATCGTCGAGCTGGCGGAGACCTTCCGTCATTCCGAGCCGGACGCGCTGATCCTGCTCACCCGGGTCGAGGACCCGTCGTCCTACGGGGTCGCCGAACTCGACGGAGATCGCGTCGTGAAGCTGGTCGAGAAGCCCAAGGACCCGCCGAGCGACCTCGCTCTGGTCGGCGTCTACATGTTCGGCCCCTCGATCTTCGAGGCCGCGCACGCGATCGAGCCCTCGGCGCGCGGCGAGCTCGAGATCACCGACGCGATCGACCGGCTGATCGAGTCCGACCGCCGAGTCGAGCCTCACATCGTCAAGGGCTGGTGGAAGGACACCGGGAAGCTCGAGGACATGCTGGAGGCGAACCGGCTGGTGCTGGAGGACATCGAGCAGCGCATCGACGGCGAGCTCGACGATGCCTGCCGGGTCGAGGGACGCGTGGTGATCGAGGAGGGAGCCAAGCTCGAGCGCACGGTCGTCCGCGGTCCCGCGATCATCGGCGCCGGCACCCAGATCTCCGACTCCTACATCGGCCCTTACACGGCGATCGACCGCGACGTCGTGATCACGGGCTCGGAGGTCGAGCACTCGATCGTCCTGTCCGGATCCAGCATCCGGGATCTGCATGCCCGCATGGAGGCGAGCCTGCTCGGCAAGAACGTCAGCCTCAGCCGGAGCGAGGGGATGCCCAAGACCCTGCGCTTCCTGGTCGGCGACAACGCGGACATCTCGATCCCGTGAAGATCGTCGTCACCGGAGCCGGCGGAATGCTCGGCCACGACGTGGTCAGGCTGGCGCAGCGCATGAGCCACCAGGTGGTCGCGCTCACCCACGACGACCTCGACGTCTCCGACCCCGCACGGGTCGAACGGCTGATCACCCGGGAGCGCCCCGGCGCCGTCATCAACTGCGCCGCCTGGACCAACGTGGACGGGGCCGAGGAATCCGAGCACGACGCATCGGTGATCAACGCGCAGGGCGCGGGTTTCGTCGCCGACGCCGCGGCCAAGGTCGGCGCCAAGGTGATCTTCCCGTCCACCGACTACGTCTTCAACGGCGGGAATGGGCCATATGGCGAGTCCGACGATCCCGACCCGATCAACGCCTACGGCCGGACCAAGCTCGCCGGAGAACGCGCCACCGCTCTGGTCAACGGGCAGAGCTTCATCGTCCGCACCTCCTGGCTCTTCGGCCCGCACGGAGGCAACTTCGTCGAGACCATGCTTCGGCTCGGACAGGGCGGCGGGCCGGTGGTCGTCGTCCACGATCAGGTCGGCTGCCCGACCTATACCGGTCACCTGGCGGTCGGACTGCTGCGCCTGGTGGACACGGGCGCCTACGGCATCCACCACATGGCCGGCAAGGGGAGCTGCTCGTGGTACGAGTTCGCGATGGAGATCTTCCGCCAGGCCGAGGTGGTGACGCGAGTGATGGCGACGACCACGGACATGATGGAGCGCCCCGCGAAGCGACCGGAGAACTCGGTGCTGATCAGCCGCCGCACCAACCCGATCGAGCTGCCCACCTGGCAGCGAGGACTCTCGGACTACCTGGCCCGTCGCGGCCACACCGAGGAGGAAGCGCCGAAGAAGCCACGCTCGAGCGCCTCGCGCCGTCAGCCCATGCTCGACTGGACCCGGCGCGAGCGCGAGGAGCGCGAGGCCGACGGCGAGGAGATCACCGGGGAGAGCGAGCTGCCACTCGAGGACGTGAGCTGGGATGACGGTACGGACGGAACGGACGAGGGAGTGGACGCGGCGTGAAGCTCCTGGTCACCGGCGGCGCCGGCTTCATCGGCTCGAACTACGTGCGGCTCCGCCTCGACAATCACCCCGAGGACTCGGTCCGCGTTCTCGACAAGCTCACCTATGCCGGCCGGCGCGAGAACCTCGCCGGGCTCCCCGAAGACCGCTTCGAGCTGGTCGAGGCCGACATCGCGAATCGTGACGCAGCGCGGGCGGCGGTCGAGGGCTGCGACGCAATCGTCAACTTCGCGGCGGAGACTCACGTCGACCGCTCCATCGAGGACCCAGGGGAGTTCATCACCACCGACGTCTTCGGCACCTTCGTCCTGCTCGAGGCCGCTCGCGACGCCGGCGTCCGCTACCTGCAGTTCTCGACTGACGAGGTCTACGGCGACTTCGAGATGGGCTCGGCGACCGAGGAGTCGCCGCTCGCCCCCTCCTCGCCCTACTCGGCATCCAAGGCCGGTGGCGACCTGATGGTCTGGGCCTTCGCCCGGACCTATGGAGCCGAGGCGCTGATCATGCGCGCGTCGAACAACTACGGCCCCTATCAGTACCCGGAGAAGCTGATCCCGCTCTGCATCCTGAACGCCCTCGCGGGCGATCCGCTGCCCGTCTACGGCGACGGCATGCAGGTCCGCAACTGGCTCTACGTCGAGGATTGCTGCTCCGCGGTCGACGCCGTGCTCGCGAGCGGTGAGCCGGGCAACGTCTACAACGTCGGCGGCCCCGACGAGCTCCCCAACATCGAGGTCATCCGGCGCATCCTGGCCCTCACCGATCGCGACGAATCGCTGATCTCCCACGTGAAGGACCGCCCGGGCCACGACCGGCGCTACTCGCTCTCCTCGGCCCGGCTCGAGGCGCTCGGCTGGAAGGCGGCCGTGGGGTTCGACGAGGGCATCGAGCGGACCGTCCACTGGTACCGCGAGAACGAGGACTGGTGGGCTCCGATCCGCTCCGGCGAGTACCGCACCTACTACGAGCGGCACTACGGCAAGGCCCTGAAGTAAGAGCACGTTTGAAGAAGACGCCGAGCTGGGCGTCTTGCTAGAACGATCTGGATGACGCGTCGCCTAACCCGTCTCGCTGACATCGCCTATCGCCGCCGCGGCCTCATGGTCCTCGGCTGGATCGCCGCGATGATCGTGATCATCGGCGTGGGCTCCGCGCTCAAGGGGGAGTTCAACGCCGACTACAACACGCCCGGCTCGGAGTCGAAGGCGGCGAGCGACATCACCCAGCAGCGCTTCGGCGGGTATTCCGGGCAGGAGATCTACGTCGTCTGGAAGGACACCGCCGGGGTCCGGACCCCCGCCGCGCAGAAGCGGATGAACGCCTTCTTCGCGCAGGCCGAGAAGGTGAATCACATCTCGAGCCACACGCCGATCCGTTTCTCGCAGAACGGGCAGTACGGCACGACGACGCTGCCGCTCACCGTCCCCGGTTGGGACGTCACCAAGGACCAGGGCACGCAGCTGATCGACGCCGCCCAGGCGAATGACGGCAACGGGCTCGAGATCAAGCTGGGCGGCGACCCGATCCAGAGAGCGGAGTCCCAGGCCAGCCCGGAGGGGATCGGGTTCCTTGGCGCCGCAATCGTCCTGCTGATCGCATTCGGCTCGGTTGTGGCCGCGGGCCTGCCGCTCGGAATCGCCCTCGCGGGTCTCGGCATCTCGTCGGCGGGCCTGATCCCCCTGCTCGCAAACGTCATCGACGTACCCAACTGGACGACCGCGGTCTCCGGCCTGATCGGAATCGGCGTCGGCATCGACTACTCGCTGCTCGTCCTGACCCGATTCCGCTCGGCGATGCGCGACGGGAAGGACCGCCACGACGCGGTCGTCGAGGCGGTCACCACGGCCGGGCGCAGCGTGATCATCGCCGGCTGCACCGTGGTGATCGCCGTACTCGGCCTCTTCCTCACCGGTCTCTCCTACATGTACGGCGTCGCGCTCTCGGCCGCGATCGCGGTGCTCGTGGTGATGCTCGCTTCGATCACGCTGCTGCCGGCGCTGCTCTCCTATCTCGGCCCGAGGGTCGACCGCCTGCGGATCCCGCTCCTCGGCCGGACCCTGCGGGCGGACGCCGACACCGGCAAGGAATCGCCCGCCGCTCGCTGGAGCCACATGGTGCAGCGGCGTCCCTGGACCGCGGCGATCATCGCCACGGCGATCCTGCTCGCGCTGGCCGCCCCGGCCCTGGGCATGCGGCTCGGATTCCCGGACGCCGGCAACGACCCGCCGGACTCGATGACCCGGCAGGCCTACGACCTGATCACCGACGGCTTCGGCCCCGGCACCAACGGCCCGGTGGTCATCGCCGCCAAGCTGCCCAGCCCCTCGGACACGAGGACGATGAATGCCCTTGCGACCCAGATCCGCTCGGATCCCGACGTCGCCTTCGTCGGCTCGGTCAGGGTCAACTCCAGCGGCGATGCGGCTCTGATCCCGGTGATCCCGAAGAGCTCGCCGCAGGCCAGTGCGACCACGGACCTCGTCCACCGGTTGCGAGACGACACGATTCCAGCTGCGGTCGGCAACTCCGGAATCGACGTCCAGGTGGGCGGCGTCACCGCAGCGCTGGAGGACCAGAGCGCGTTCATCAAGGGCCGGATGCCGCTCTTCATCGTCGCGGTCGTCGGCCTCTCATTCCTGCTGCTCCTGGTCGCCTTCCACTCGCCGTTCATCTCCCTCAAGGCGGGGGTGATGAACCTGCTCTCGGTGAGCGCCGCCTACGGCGTCATGACGCTGGCTTCCAACGGGGGCGGGCTCAGCAATCTGATCGGCATCGACCACGAGGTGCCCATTGCGCCCTTCATGCCGGTGATGATGTTCGCGATCCTCTTCGGGCTCTCCATGGACTACGAGGTCTTCCTGGTTTCGCGTATCCGCGAGGAGTACCTGCGTGACGGAGACACTCGGCGCGCCGTTGCGGACGGCCTGGCCAAGACCGCCAGGGTGATCACGGCGGCCGCGGCCATCATGGTGGTGGTCTTCCTGGCCTTCCTCGCCGCGCCGGACACGTTCCTCAAGCTCTTCGGAATCGGCCTGGCGTCGGCGATCTTCCTCGACGCCACCATCGTGCGGATGGTGCTGGTGCCCGCCGTGATGCAGCTGCTCGGCAAGCGGAACTGGTGGATCCCCGACTGGCTCGAGCGCATCCTGCCGCGGCTCGACGTCGAGCGAGTCGCTCCAGCGGGGGCGGAGAGCGGCTCCTAGCCGGAGCGTGCGCCCAGCCGCCTCAGAGCCCGGCGAGAAGCGCCAGCTCGCGCTGAAGCATCAGCCGCGCCGCCTCGGCGTCGTAGTCCGGGCCCTGGGGGTCGGCGAAGAGATGGCCCTCCCCTGGATAGGCGAAGACCTCGACCTGCGCGCCCGACTCCCGAGCCGACCGCTCGACGGCCTCGACGCCTCTCGAATCCATCTCCGGATCCCTGGCCTTGCGGTGCACCTGTCCGGGCGCGCCGACCGGCCAGCCGGCGTCACCGAGGCTCGCGGCGGGCGCGGTCCCGTGCATGAGCAGGACTGCCCGCGCACCCGGCCTCGTCAGCGCAAAGTAATGGGCGGTCGAGGCCCCCATCGAGAATCCGGCGTAGACGAGCTCCTCCGGCATCTGCTCGAGCACGGCGCCGGCACGCCGCATCAGCTCCGGGACACCCAGCTCGTCGCGGTGAGCGATCCCATCCTCTAGCCGGTCGAAGGTCCGGCCCTCGTACAGATCCGGCGTCGTCACCTCGTGACCGGCGCCGCGGATCGACTCGGCCCACTCGAGCACGTCCTGGCGCAAACCCTGGGCGTGATGGAAGAGGACGACCCGAGCCATGCCTGAGTCATACCGATTCGAGTCCGCGGGGGCCGATCGGTAAGGTCGGTAGGTTCGGCATGAGTACGCCCACGACCCCAAAGTCACCCCTGCAGCCCTTCTCCGAGCCGGTTCGGAGGTGGTTCGAGGCCTCGTTCGAGGCCGCCACGCCCGCCCAGGCGGCCGGCTGGCCGGCGATCGCCTCGGGCGCGCACACCCTGATCTGCGCACCCACCGGCTCCGGCAAGACCCTCGCCTCGTTCCTGTGGGGGATCGACCGCCTTGCTCGCGAGCCCGAGCGGCTCGGGTCGGGCGTGCGGATCGTCTACATCTCCCCGCTCAAGGCGCTCTCCTACGACATCGAGCGCAACCTGAGGGCGCCTCTGCAGGGGATCGGGGCGCCGGTCTCGGTCGCGTTGCGCACGGGGGACACTCCACAGTCAGAGCGGCGCAGGATGCGCCGGGAGCCGCCGGACATCCTGATCACCACGCCGGAGTCGCTGTATCTGATGATCAGCTCCGGCGCCCGCGAGATCCTGGGCGCCGTCGAGGCCGTGATCGTGGACGAGATCCACGCCGTGGCGCCCTCCAAGCGCGGCTCGCATCTGGCGCTCACGCTCGAGCGGCTGGACCACCTCGGGGAGGACCCCGTGCAGCGGATCGGGCTGTCTGCGACTCAGCGCCCGCTCGAGCGCATCGGCGACTTTCTCGTTGGAGCAGGACGCGCGTGCGAGATCGTCGACGCCTCGGAGCCGAAGCAGCTCGACCTGGAGATCGTGGTGCCGGTCGAGGACATGGTCGAGCCGAGCCCGCTCTCCAACAAGCGCAGGGACGGGGCCGACACCGGCAAGACTCCACACCAGGACGGCAGCTCGAAGCACTCCCCCGAGCGCGTCGACCCCGGCCCGATCGAGGCCTCGCAGGATCCCGCCACCAACACCCGCTCGATCTGGCCGGCGATCTACCCCGAGCTCCTGCGACTGGTCCGCGAGCACAGCTCGACGATCGTCTTCGTCAACAACCGCCGCGCCGCCGAGCGCATCGCAAAGCGCCTCAATGAGATGCACAACGACGAGCTCGAGGAGGAGCTCCCCGCGACGGAGCACGCGGGCAACTCCAGGAATGGAGGCAAGGCTCCTCCCGAGATCGCCCGCGCCCACCATGGCTCCCTCTCTCACGAGGAGCGCGCCCTGGTCGAGGAGCTGCTCAAGTCGGGCGAGCTGCCCTGCCTGGTCGCGACCTCCTCGCTCGAGCTCGGAATCGACATGGGGGCCGTCGACCTGGTCATCCAGGTCGAGTCGCCGAAGTCGGTCACCCGCGGCCTGCAGCGCGTCGGGCGCGCGGGCCACACGCTCGGCGAGGTCTCGAAGGGGCGGATCTTCCCCAAGTTCAGGGCCGACCTCCTCGAGTGCGCGGTGGTCGCCCGCCGCATGCGCTCCGGCGAGATCGAGGAGACGGTCATCCCGCAGAACCCACTCGACGTGCTCGCGCAGCATCTGGTCTCGATGGCCGCGCTGGACGAGTGGGAGATCGACGAGGTCGAGAAGCTGGTCCGGTCGGCCCAGCCCTTCGCCGAGCTCTCCCGCGAGCAGCTCGAGAACGTCCTCGACATGCTCGACGGCCGCTACCCGTCGGAGCGCTTCGCCGAGCTGCGGCCGCGGATCGTCTGGGACCGCACCAAGGGCACGATGCGCGGGCGCCCCGGCGCCCGGCAGCTGGCCGTGGCCAACGCCGGCACCATCCCCGACCGCGGCCTCTACGGAGTCCACCTGCCCGACGGCCGGCGCGTCGGCGAGCTCGACGAGGAGATGGTCTACGAGGCGCGTCCGGGACAGACCTTCCTGCTCGGCGCCAGCACCTGGCGGATCGAGGAGATCACCCGGGACCGGGTGATCGTCACGCCCGCCCCCGGCACCCCCGGGGCCGTGCCCTTCTGGCGAGGCGACGGGATCGGCCGCCCCGCGGAGCTCGGAAGGGCGATCGGCGAGTTCTCGCGGGAGGCCGTCAACGCCGATCCCAAGAAGCTCGCGAAGGAGAACGACTTGGATCAGTACGCCGCGGGGAATCTCGTCAACTACCTGACCGAGCAGCAGGCGGCCACCCGGGTCGTCCCCTCGGACGAGGCGATCGTGATCGAGCGCTTCCGCGACGAGATCGGCGACTGGCGCCTCTGCGTCCTCTCCCCCTTCGGCGGCCGAGTCCACGCCGCCTGGGGCCTGGCGCTCGCGGCCAAGATCCGCGACGACAAGGACCTGGAGGCCGATGCGATCTGGTCCGACGACGGGATCGTCATCCACCTCCCCGACGCCGATGAGCCACCCCCCGGGGATCTGGTGATGATCGAGCCCGACGAGCTCGAGGACCTGGTGATCCGCGAGCTCTCCGGCTCCGCTCTGTTCGGCGCCCGCTTCCGGGAGAACGCGTCCCGCTCGCTGCTGATCCCCCGGGCCTGGCCGGGCAAGCGCACCCCACTCTGGCAGCAGCGCCTCAAGTCACAGAGCCTGCTCGAGGTCGCCCGGGACTTTCCCCGCTTCCCCGTGATCCTCGAGACCTACCGGGAGGTGATGCGGGACGTCCTGGATTTGCCCTCGCTGAAGGAGCTGCTCCGCGACCTGCATTCCCGCAAGATCACGATGGTCGAGGTCGAGACGCCGACGGCGTCTCCCTTCGCCTCCTCGCTGCTCTTCGACTACGTCGCCACCTACATGTACGAGGGCGACACGCCGAACGCGGAGCGCCGCGCGGCCGCCCTCGCGCTCGACCGCGACCTGCTCGCCGAGCTCCTCGGCCAGGAGGAGCTCCGCGAGCTCATCGACCCGGAGGCCCTGGAGGAAGTTGCCCGGCAGCTGCAGCACCTGACCGAGGCAGGCCTGGCCAAGGACCGCGACGGCCTGCAGACCATCCTCCGGCGCCTCGGCGACCTGACGGCCGAGGAGTGCGAGCAGCGAACCGAGGAGGGCTACTCGGCAGCGTCGATGCTCGAGAAGCTGGTCAAGGAGCGCCGCGCGGCCGTGGTGCGCATCGCCGGTGAGGAGCGCTACATCGCCGCCGAGGACGCGGGCCTCTACCGCGATGCCCTCGGGGTGCCGCCGCCCGCCGGCCTGCCGGAGAGCTTCCTGGAGCCGGTCGAGGACGCCCTCGTCTCCCTGGTCCGGCGCTACGCCGCATCACACGTGCCGTTCCCGACCAGGCAGCTGGCGGATCGCTACGGCGTCGACCCCAGCTCCGCCCTGAAGGAGCTGGAGCGATCGGGCGACTTGGTCCGCGGCGAGCTTCTCCCCGGGGGCACCAGCCGCGAGTGGTGCGAGTCAGACGTCCTGCGGCGGCTGCGCCGAGCGAGCCTGGCCCGGCTGCGCCAGGAGGTCGAGGCAACCGACCAGCGCGAGCTGGCCCGCTTCCTGCCGAGCTGGCAGAACGTCGACGCCCACGGACGCTCCGGCGCGGGATCCGACCGGCTGCGTGAGGCCCTGGTCTCGCTCCAGGGGGTGGCGCTCACCCCGAAGACCTGGGAGCGGGACGTGCTTCCCCGCCGGCTGGGCTCCTACAGCCCGACCTGGTTGGACGAGCTCTGCACCAGCGGGGAGCTCGTCTGGATCGGCGGCGGGTCCCTGGGCCGCAGCGACGGCAAGGTCGCCCTCTACTTCCGCGAGGACGTCAGGCTCGCCGGGCCGCCGCCGGGAAACGCGAAGCTCGACCGTCCGGAGGGCGAGATCCACGACGCGATCCGCGAGCGCCTCTCGCTGGGCCCGTGCTTCTGGCTCGACCTGCTCGAGCTGGAGGGATCGGCGGAGGAGCTCCATGAGGCGCTCTGGGACCTGGCCTGGTCGGGCGAGGTGACGAATGACGCCTTCGCTCCGCTCCGGGCACCCCGCCTCCGCGCCGCCCAGCGATCCGACCGGGGCGGGCGCCGGTTCGCACGCCGCCGGGCCGCTGCGGCCGGGACCGTGATCGGCCGCTGGTCGCTGAGCGCCCCCCTCTTCGAGGGCGCCCCCTCCGCGGGGCCGCGAATGCGGGCGCTGGCCGAGCTGCTGCTGGAGCGCCACGGGATCGTCACCCGCGAGACGGCGATCGCCGAGGGAATCCCGGGCGGCTTCGCCTCCATCTATGGCGAGCTCCAGAACCTCGAGCTCCTCGGCACGGCGCGTCGCGGCTACTTCGTGGAGGGCCTCGGCGGAGCGCAGTTCGCGCTGCCCGGGGCGGTCGAGCGGCTGCGAAGCCTGCCGCGGCCCGAGGGCGAGCTCCAGGTGCTCGCCGCGACCGACCCGGCGAACCCATACGGCGCCACGCTCTCCTGGCCCAAGCTGGAGGGCCAGCGCCGCCCCGCCCGCACGGCGGGCGCCTATGTGATGCTCCGGGAGGGCGAGCCGCTGCTCTACGTCGAGCGGGGAGGCAAGGGGATCCTGCGGTTGCAGAAGCTGGCCGACGGCGAGTTCATCGAGGTCCTCGGCGCGCTCGCCGAGGCCGCCCGAGCAGGTCAGATCGAGAAGCTCGCCATCGAGAGGGTCGACGGCGAGGCGGTGATCGGCTCCGGGCTGGAGCCGGCCATGATAGAAGCGGGCTTCCGCCGCCAGCCGCGCAAGCTGGTTGCATGAGATGGAGGGCGATTCGGTTCTGAGGCTGGCGCGGCGTCTCGATGAGCGCCTCGCCGGCAGCGAGATCGCGGCGCTCGCACCCGGACCGCGACGGCCGGAGGGTATGCCCGTCAGCTCGCTCGACGGCCGCGTTCTCGAGCACGCCGAGAGCCGTGGCAAGCACCTGCTGCTCCACTTCGACGGCGGAGTTGCACTGCACGCCCACATGGGCATGCGGGGCAGTTGGCAGCTCTACGAGAGCGGGGAGCGGTGGCGGCGACCCGCCCGCGACGCATGGATCGCCCTCACGGGCAACGGTGCCGAGGCGGTCAACTTCGGAGGCTCGAAGCTGCGAATCGTCCGCGAGGCCCAGCTTGGCCGCGACCCGCGATTGGCCCGGCTCGGTCCGGACCTGCTCGCTGACGACTTCGTCCCGGCCGTCGCGACCGCCCGGATCCGCTCGGCCGGCGCGGACCTCACGATCGGCGACGCCCTGCTGGGCCAGAGGCTGGTCGCGGGGATCGGCAACATCTTCCGCTCGGAGGGCTGCTTCGAGGCCGGCCTCGACCCCCGGACGCCGGTGGGCGAGGTCACCGACGATCAGCTCGCCGGGGTGCTCCGGGCGACCCGGGAGTTGATGCTCGAAGCGGTCGAGACCGGCCGTCAGCCGAACCGCGTATACCGCCGCGCCGGGATGCCGTGCGAGCGCTGCGGCACCAGGATCCTCTCCCAGGCCCAGGGGGACACTGCCCGGACCACCTACTGGTGTCCTAGCTGTCAGCCTTAGATGACAGCTTTGCGTGGAAGTCGTACCACGCGTCGGTGCTCGAGGAGCGCCATGCCCGGATGACCTGATCGGCGCGTTGCCACCTCCCGCGCGTGGACTCGCCGAAGGGGCCGGAGGTGCCGATCGGGAAGCGAGCCAGTCCCAGCCTCTGCAGGATGCGCGGGGAGTGACGCGTCTGATCGATGAGCTTGAAGTGCCCGTAGCCCAGCTGGCTCAGGCGATCGACGTAGTCCGGCGTGTGGGCTTCTATCGAGACGTACGCCGGCAAATCGTCGGGCGACAGCGAGCTCAGGCATAGCCCGTCGGCGCCCTCGATGTCGATCTTCAGGTAGAAGGGCACCCCGTGCGTCTCGAGCAGCGACCGAAACGGGACGCACTCGACCTCAACCGCATGGCAGGGCGTCCCCTCACGGCAGCCAACCTCGCGGTCGAAGGAGCTGTGCTCGTCGTTCGCGTCGTTGACCCAGAAGGTCGCTGAACCTCCGCGCGAGCCGATTCCGGCGTTCACCACCACAACCGGATCGCCTGTGAACCGCTGCGACAGCGAGTCGGCCAGCTGCGGATTGGCCTCAACGGCGACGACACGGTAGCCGGAGCGCAGATAGTGGGCGGTGTCCTCCCCGCGATGGGCCCCAACGTCGTAGATCAGGTCCGCCTCCATCGCGGTGGGAAGCGTACCGGCGAGATATCCGGTCCCGGTTGTGGGCGCTACGCCGCCTGCTCGCGGCCGAGGACGGCCAGCAGCGCCTCGACGACCTCCGGGTCGAACTGGGTCCCGGCGTTGTCCTCGAGCTCCTTGCAGGCGTCGCCGTGCGACATGGCCTGGCGGTAGGGCCGGTCGGAGGTCATCGCGTGGTAGGCGTCGACGGCCAGCACGATCCGAGCGCCCAGCGGGATCTGCTCGCCGCTCAGCCCCTCGGGGTAGCCCTCGCCGTCCCAGTGCTCGTGGGCGTGCCGCACGATCGTCCTGACGCCGTAGAGGAAGGGGACCGGGGCGAGGATCTCGGCTCCGATCGCCGGATGCTGCTTGATGACCTCGAACTCCTCATCGGTGAGTGGGCCGGGCTTGTTGATCAGCGCGTCCGGGATGGCGATCTTGCCGACGTCGTGGAAGATGCCGCCGTAGCGCAGGTCCTCGAGCGCGGATTCGGAGAGGTTGAGCTCACGCCCGACGCTGACGGCCAGGTCGGCGATCGAACGCGCGTGGTCGGCCGTATAGCTGTCCTTCGCCTCGAGCGCCGCGGCCAGGGCCTCGGCCGTCCCGATCATGGACTGGGTGAGCTGGTCATAGAGGTCGCCGGTGCGAATCGCCGCCGAGAGATGCTCCGCCACCCCCGCGATCAGCTCGACATCGACGTCGTCCAGGGTGCGTTGACCGCCCTTGCAGGAGATCGCGCCCCAGGCGCGCCCGCCGACGATCAGCGGAACCGCCACCTCCTTCGAGGAGCCACCCTTGACGCGTCGCTTCTCGCGCAGCGCGCGGCCGATCGACCCATCGTCGGCATCGCGAATCGGCGACGATGGCGCCTCCGGCCCGGCCTCCGCGACCACTTCGAGGCGGCCGCTCGAGACGAGCTGCAGGACCGCGCAGAGCTCCAGCTGCAGGACGTCCTGGAGCTCGGTGACCGCCACGGCGGCGCTCACCACCGAGTCGCTCTCGCGGGCGACGCCGAGGCCGATGTCCCCCACGACCGCCCGCCAGCGCTGACGGCGGTCGGGGGAGTCCCCGCTGACGGTCATCGCCTTGACCGGGCTCTTGCTGCGCGACGCGCGCCGCACCGACCCCGGGCTGAGGCTGCCCTTCGCGTCGCGGAGCGCATCGTCGGCGCGAGCAATCAGCTCCTGCATCGTCTCTCCCTCATTGCGCTCCGCGACCCCTACGCAGGCGGTGATCCGGCCCCCCGGAACCTCGAGCGAGCTGATCGCCGCCCGGACCCGGTCGAGGACCGGGGCGGCCTGCTGCTCGGAAGCCTCCGGCAAGATCAGCGCGAACTCGTCGCCGCCGTAGCGGGCGATCACATCGCCGCCTCGAACGCTCGAGCGAAGGGCGGCGCCCACTCCCTTCAGGACGCCGTCCCCGCTGGGATGGCCGAAGACGTCGTTGACCGACTTGAACCCGTCGAGGTCGAGGATCGCAACCGACAGCCTGGTCCCGCCGTTCTCCGCCTCGCCGATCATGCCGAGCAGGTGACGCTGCAACCCATCGCGGTTCAGGCACCCCGTGAGGCCGTCGATCTCAGCGGCCTCACGAACCTCCGCAAGCCGCTCGGCGTTCGCGCAGGCCATCCCCGCCAGTTCGGCAAAGCCCTCGAGCAGCGCGACATCGCCGGCGGTGATCTTGCGCTGGGCGGTGAAGCCGAGAGAGATGAATCCTCTGATCCGATCCCCCCAGCGAAGCGGCACGGCGACCGCGGCCCTGATCTGGTCGAGAGCGGTCGTCCCCTCCGGCGCGATGCCGTCCTCCGCATAGCTCTTCGTCACGAGGGTCCGGCCCGCCTGGACCGCCCGGCCGCCCAGCCCCGTGCCCGGCGGCTGCCGGACCTCAAGGACCTCCTCCGGAACACCGACGTTGCCCATCACGAGATAGCCATCCACCTCGTCCCCGAGCGAGCAGGCAACCGAATTCGAGTCCAGGGCCCTGCCGACCTCCTCCGCCATCGTCTGCATCAGGTCCTCGAGCTCCAGCGAGCTCCCCATCAGCTTCGCGGCACGGAGCAGCGCAGCCTGCTCCTTGACGCTGCGGTTGCGCGCCTCGTAGGCCCAGATCCGGTCCAGCGCCTGCCCCGCCGCCACCGTGACGGCCTCGAGCATCGCGCGATCGGTCTCGTTGAACGCGCTCGGGTGGAGTCGCGCGACGACCACGACCACCGGTCGGCCGTCCTCCGTTCTGAACGGGGCCACCATGGCGCTGTTCGCGCCGATGCCGAGAACATCGTTGCCGCCGAGGAGCAGGGCGCGGTCGGACTCGATCGCGCCTGCGCATTCCCGGCGGTCGAGCAGCCTGCGAACGGGCTCCCGGTCGAGGCCCACGGTCGAGATCGCGCGCGCCGGCCGCCGCTCATCGCCCCCGTCGAGCAGACAGGCCAGCTCCGCGTCGAAGACCTCGCAGAGCTCGTCGATGAAGCGGCGAGCGAGATCGTCCTCGCTGGCCGCCGCGTTGACCAGCCCGATGATCGCGGCACGGCGAGCCGCCTCGACGAAGCGGCGCCGCAGCGCGCTCTCGACGGACGCGCCGCTCAGCTCGAGCGGCGCGGCCGAGGTCTCAGCCGAAGGCGACTGTGACGACGGCATGGTTTCGGTCTCCCTTGGCCCCGCGGAGCCTCGCCACCTCGCCGTGTGTGTAGAGGCCGATGACCGGCGGAGTTGGGTCCCCCAGTGCTGCGGTGATCGCCTCGACCTCCTCCGGAACGCCCTCCCGCAGCGCCCGCCGTCGGCCGGCGCAGTCGAAGACCAGCGCCGCCTTCGGATCCGCTCCGCCCAGCGCGCCGATTGCGGCGTGAACCGATCCGGATCCGCTCGCCAGCAGCTCATCGAAATCGAGCTCGGTGAACTCGATCACGGCGCTTTCGGGAATCCCGGTGCCGAGAATGATCGCCCCCTGTTCGGTACGCCCAAGGACGTGGCGGAGCCGGAAGTCCCCGTGCAGCTCAGGCTGCGCGATTGGATGAGTGATCGCCATCGTCTCGAATTCCTCGTCGTCGAAGGCCACTCCCGTGAAGCCGAGCTGCTCGAGATAGACCTCCTTCGCGGACCGCCCGTCGATCTCCTCGACGAGCTGGCCGTTCGAGCGGGTCAGGATCGCCGGCGTCCCCCGTGTCTTGCAGGTCTGGGTGTTGCCCATCCCGGTTGGCCCCTCTGAACGAACCGCGACCGCCACGATGCTGTCCGAGGTCGCCCGGCCGTTGTGGAAATGGCGCTTCTCCGCTCCGCCCGCCGCCCCCCCGGCGAGCGGCACCGTGGGCCCAGCCGCCTCGTACGCACCCGAGACCGTGTCCGCGATGTCGCCGCGGGTGGAGTCGATCAGCAGGAGGAGGAGGTCCGGCTGGGCGCCGAGCTTCTCGATGGCCTCCGCGGTGCACGCCTGGCCCGCCGTCCTCAGGTCATCGCTCGCCTGCTCCGCAACCGCCAGCTCGCCGCTCACCTGCGAGGTGAAAGCCATCGCCACGCAGCCTTCGTCCAGCGGCCCATCGGGGCCGAAGAGGCCCTTGCCGGTCATCCCGGCGCTGATGGCCCCGCCTGCGGCGTCGGCCATCTCCCTGACGTCGCGCTCGAAGTCCCGGTCTCCGCTCGTGAAGGCGAGGACCAGTCCTGGGTCGTCGGGCAGGGCTTCGACGGCCTCGCGGCAGGCCCTGCCGACGGCATCCGGCCCAGAGGCTGCGGTGGCGGAGGCGATCTCCTTGGTGGTGGCAGCCCTCATTGCTCTCACTTCCCCAAAGTTCAAAGAGGCCACCGCAGCCTCGTACGCCAAGGCTACCGGCGAGTCCGCAGCCTGTCCTCCGCATTTTTCGCGTACAGCGCCTGGCAAAGGCGACCAGAGCAGGGATAATCACGATGGGATGGAGAACGGAGCGAGAGCCGGAATCGCCGAGCTCCTCGGACGCGTGCCCCTGTTCTCGGAGCTCTCGCCGGAGGAGCTCGACCGGGTCGCCCAGGTCGCGATTCCACGGAGCTATCCGGCCGACACGCGGGTATTCCACGAGGGGGACCCCGGAGACGCCTGCTACATCGTCAACCGCGGCAGCGCCCGCGTCATCCGCCAGCACTCCGACGGCAGGGTGATCACGCTGGCCACGCTGGGTCCCGGCGCCATCTTCGGAGAGCTGGCGATGCTCGACGGCGAGCGCCGCTCAGCGAGCGTCGAGGCCGCCGAGGAAACGGAGCTGCTCGCCCTCCCGGCGATGGACGTGCGGAAACTGATCCGAGACCATCCCGAGATGGCCGAGAAGCTGATCGTGGCCCTCACGCGCCGGCTGCGGGAGGCGAACGAGCGCATTGCGCGCCAGTCGTTCCAGACCGTCCCCAGCCGCGTCGCCGGGGTGCTGAACCAGCTGCTCGCAGAGGAGGCCGTCACGCCCCTGGTCCGAGACGGCGTCACGATCCGGCTGCGCCAATCCGACCTGGCGCAGATGGCGGGCACCTCGCGCGAGAGCGTCAGCCGGTTCCTGGCGACGCTCGAGCGAGCCGGGGTCGTCCAGGTCGGCCGCGGCCGGGTGACGGTGATCGAGCCCGAGCGCCTCGACGCCTACATTTTCTAGCTAGCCGCGACCAGGCCGCCCTCTTTCGGAGCGAAGGCGAAGCCGTAGCGACTTATTCTGGGCGGCCGCCTGTCGCGGCGATCTGATGGCGAAGCCGAGCAATTTCACCCAACAACGCGCCCGCATGGTGGACCGTCAGCTGCGTCATCGGGGCATCAGCGACGAGCGGGTGCTCACCGCGATGGCCGCCGTGCCGCGGGAGCACTTCGTGCCAGAGCAGGTCCGCGAGAGCGCCTACAACGACTCCGCGCTGCCGATCGGGCACGAGCAGACCATCTCCCAGCCGTGGGTCGTGGCGGCGATCTGCCAGGCGCTCAGGCTCGAAGGGGATGAGAAGGTGCTCGAGATCGGGACGGGCTCGGGCTACTCGGCCGCGGTGTTGGCCAGGCTCGCCGCCAGCGTGGTCAGCATCGAGCGGGTGCCGGAGCTCGGCGAGACCGCGCGAGAGAAGCTCGGCGAGCTCGGCATCGGCGATGTCGAGGTCTTCGTCGAGGACGGCAGCCGCGGACATCCCGAGGAAGCTCCGTACGACGCGATCGCCGTGCACGCCGCCACCCCCGAGGCGCCGCACAGCCTGCTCGCCGAGCTCGCCACCGACGGGCGGCTCGTCGTGCCGATCGCGACCGGCTCCGCCGATCTGCTGGTCGCCTTCATCCGCGAGAACGGCAATCTGCGCCAGGAGACCATCGGACCGTGCCGCTTCGTCCCGCTGATCGGCGCCGAGGGTTTCAACCCGCCCCAGGGCCAGGAGTAAGTAGGCTCGCCGGGTGAATTCCGCGCTCTACGTCCTCAACTTCTACTCGCCGATCTTCGTCGACCAGCTGCGCAGCGGCCGGAAGACGGCGACGATCCGGCTGGGCGACAAGTCGCGCAAGTACAAGCGTGGGCAGGTCGTCTGGATCACGATCGGCTACCGCCACCAGGCACGAGAGAAGATCTTCGCCGCGGTGATCGACGATGTCGAGGTGAAGAAGGTCGCCGAGCTCTCACCGCGCGACATCGAGCACGACAACCCGGAGTTCCGGCGGCGCGAAGAGACCGTGGACTTCCTGGAGAAGATCTACACGCGCCCCGTCGGCGACGACGACACCGTCACGGTGATCCGCTTCAGCCAAATCGTCGAACGTCCCTCGACGCAGTTTGGAAACGGAGAAACCCCATCCCGCAACTGACGCCGCTCGCGCGGGTGGCGCCGAATTTCACCCTCGACATGCGCTCTTGCGCGTGTCGATGAAATTCGGCGACAGGACCCGCGCGCCGAGCGCCAATGGCTGAATACCGCTTCCTCACCACCTGGCTGCTCGAGGCCCCCCGGGAGCGCGTCTGGGACGCGATCTACGAGTCCGAGCACTGGCCCGAGTGGTGGCACGGCGTGCTCGAGGCCGACAAGCTCGAGGAGGGCGACGCGGACGGCGTCGGGCAGTACGGCCGCTACGTCTGGAAGTCGAAGCTCCCCTACAAGCTCGAGTTCTCCGTCCGGACCACCAGGGTCGAGAAGCCGCATCTGCTGGAGGGCGACGCGGAGGGCGAGCTGGCCGGCGTGGGCCGCTGGCGGCTGTTCGAGCGGGGCGGGGTCACCGCCGCCCTCTATGAGTGGAACGTCCACAGCACGCGCGCCTGGATGAACCTGCTCTCGCCCGTCGCGCGGCCGATCTTCGCGGTCAACCACGACTACGTGATGCGAAACGGCGGGCATGGGCTCGCCCGGCTACTGGGCGCGCAGCTGCTGGCAATCGACTAGCCCACCGTTCGAGAGGGAACCCGGCGCTCGTCTCTGGCTACAATCAGGCAGCTGGCTGGCACTCTCCTATCGAGAGTGCCAAACTCGCGTCACAAGCTTGAGAACCACCCATCCCCACTAGGAGGAATGCCGATGAAGTTGAAGCCGCTAGGCGACCGCCTGATCGTTCAGGCAGTCGAAGAGGAAGAGACGACCGCAAGCGGGATCGTCCTTCCCGACACCGCGAAGGAGAAGCCGCAGAAGGGCAAGGTGCTCGCTGTCGGCGACGGAGCGATCCAGGAGGACGGCAGCCGCCGCCCGCTCGACGTGGGCGAGGGCGACGAGGTCCTCTACTCCAAGTACGGAGGCACCGAGATCACTGTCGACGGAGACGAGCTGCTCGTCCTGCGCGAGTCGGACGTACTCGCCAAGGTCGGCTAGTCCAAGGACTTAGGAAGGAGGAAGCACACATATGGCTCACAAGGAGCTTTTGTACGACGAGGATGCACGTGGGGCCCTGCAGGACGGGGTCGACGCCGTGGCCAATGCGGTCAAGGTGACGCTCGGTCCGAAGGGTCGTTACGTCGTCCTCGACAAGAAGTTCGGAGCGCCCACCATCACCAACGACGGCGTCACCATCGCCCGCGAGATCGAGGTCGAGGACGTCTTCCAGAATCAGGGTGCACAGCTGGTCCGCGAGGTGGCGACCGCCACCAACGACGTGGCCGGCGACGGAACAACCACGGCGACGCTGCTGGCGCAGACGATCGTCCGTCACGGCCTGAAGAACGTGGCGGCCGGAGCGAATCCGCTCGGGCTGCGCAGCGGCATCGAGAAGGCCGTCAACGAGGTGGTCGAGAATCTCCGCGAGAAGCAGTCGAAGGAGATCTCGGGCAAGGAGCAGATCGCTCGCGTGGCGGCCATCTCCGCGGCCGACGACGAGATCGGCAACATCATCGCCGACGCCATCGACAAGGTGGGCAAGGACGGCGTGGTGAACGTCGAGGAGGGTCAGACCTTCGGCATGGAGCTGGAGTTCACCGAGGGCATGCAGTTCGACAAGGGCTACATCTCGCCCTACATGGTCACCGACCAGGACCGCATGGAGGCCGTGCTCGAGGACCCGTACATCCTGATCGCCAACCAGAAGGTCGGCTCGGTGCGTGACATCCTGCCGGTGCTGGAGCAGGTGATGCAGGGCGGCAAGTCGCTGCTGATCATCGCCGAGGACGTCGAGGGCGAGACCCTGGCGACCCTGGTGGTGAACAAGCTCCGCGGCACCTTCACCGGCGTGGCCGTCAAGGCGCCCGGGTTCGGTGACCGGCGGAAGCGGATGCTGGAGGACATCGGCATCCTCACCGGCGGCGAGGTGATCACCGAGGAGATGGGCCTGAAGCTGGAGAACACCCAGCTCGACCAGCTCGGCAAGGCGCGTCGCGTCGTGGTCTCGAAGGACACGACCACGATCATCGACGGCTCCGGCGATGCGGAGCAGATCAAGGGCCGCATCAAGCAGATCAAGTCCGAGGTCGAGACGACCGACTCCGACTTCGACCGCGAGAAGCTGCAGGAGCGGCTGGCCAAGCTGGCCGGCGGCGTCGCGGTCGTCAAGGTCGGGGCGGCCACCGAGACCGAGATGAAGGAGAAGAAGCACCGCGTCGAGGACGCCCTGCAGGCGACCCGTGCGGCGCTCGAGGAGGGCATCGTCCCCGGAGGCGGCGTCGCGCTGCTGAACGCCCAGGACGCGATCTCCCTCGACTCCTACGACGACGACGACGAGCGGACCGGCGCTTCGATCATCCAGCGCTCGCTCGAGGCTCCGATCCGGCAGATCGCCGAGAACTCGGGCTTCGAGGCCTCCGTCGTGGTCGAGAAGGTCCGCGGCATGAAGGCGGGCGAGGGCCTGAACGCGTCCGATGGCGAGTACGGCGATCTGATCGCCGCCGGCGTCATCGACCCGACCATGGTCACCCGCTCGGCGCTGCAGAATGCCGCGTCGATCGCGAAGAACATCCTCACCACCGAGGCCATCGTGGCCGAGCCCCCCGAGAAGGAGGGCGCCGGCGCGATGCCCGGCGGAGGCATGCCCGACATGGGCGGGATGATGTAGCGAGTACGCTCAGCCGTAACAGGCGAGTGTGTTCGTAACGAGAGGGTGCTCCGCAGGAGCAACCCGATTAGTTCAGAGAGGCCCGGCGATAGCCGGGTCTCTTGCTTTTCTGGTGCCGTGACGAAGCTCCGCATCGCGGGCCTCCTACTGATCCTCGGCTCGGTGATCACCTTCGCCCTGCACCTCCTCGAGGCTCCCGAGGAGCTCTACCGCTGGCTGTACCACCACCTGCTCTCGGGGCTCGACGTCCCTGAAGACCCCTCAGAGGGCACCGTGAACGCCGTGCGCTACACGTCTCTGATCGGCGGGATCCTCGAGCTCGTCGTCGGCCTCGGGCTGCTGCTGGTCGACTGGGCGCGAACCCGCTAGCCCCCGGTCCCGAGCACGGCGCCCATCGGCCGCGGCTCCACGCCGAGCGCCTCGGGGTCAGCTGTCCCACGGTCGGTCGTCATCGGCACCTCCATCAGCTCGGCCTCCTCCCAGGTCGCGAACACGGATGGGCCGGCCAGGAGCTCGAGGGCCCGCAGCCCGGATCGGACCAGCGGCGTCGGCACGTGCACCAACGGCCGAGTCCGCCCCGTCGCCTCCAGCACCCGCTCGACGATGTCGTCATAGGAGAGGACCTCCGGACCGGCAAGCTCGTAGCGGGCACCGGCGGCCTTGCCCAACCCGTTGACCGCGGACGAAACGCAGCGTGCCACGTCGCGCGCCCAAATCGGCTGGTAGAGCGCCCGGCCCTCACCGCTGACCGGCACCGCCGGCAGCAGCGAGAGACGCTTCAGGAGGGTGATCCACGGATCGCCCGGGCGGTAGACGATCGACGGCGCGAAGACGGTCGTCTTCAACGGCGACTCTCGCACGGCGTGCTCAGCCAACGCCTTCGAGCGGAAGAATCGCGTCCGCTGGAAGCCCGTCGCGCCCATCGCCGAGAAGAAGACGAACCGGGAGACCCCGGCTCGCTCAGCGAGCCGAAGCAGGCGGATGGTGGCCAGCCCGTTGATCTCCTCGATGGTCCCTCCAGGCTGGTCGCGAATCGTCGCCGCCAGGTGGATGACGGTGTCGACGCCGCGCATCGCGTGGCGGATCGAGAGTGGATCGCGGAGGTCGCCGAGCGTGATCTGGACGTCGACGCGGTGCTCGCCGAGCTTCCTCGGATCGCGGACGAGCACCCGAACCTGATGGCCCTCGCCGAGCAGCGCCGGCAGGAGCTCGCCCCCCACGACGCCGGTTGCTCCCGTAAGCAGGATCACGCCGCCACTGTAGCTGCGGCCCGCAGGCACGCGCCAAGGCGCCTCCTCGCCTAAACTGTCGCGTTCCGCGGCGCCCGATGGGCGCCGCAATCGCAACCACGACTTGGGAAAGGACTAGGCCCCTTGGCATACGTCATCGCGGAGCCCTGTATCGGCGAGAAGGACAACTCCTGCGTAGAGGTCTGCCCCGTCGACTGCATCCATCCAACCCCGGACGAGCCGGACTACGACAAGTCCGAGCAGCTCTTCATCGATCCGGACGAGTGCATCGACTGCGACGCCTGCGTGGAGGCCTGCCCCGTGGACGCCTGCTTCGCCGAGGACCAGCTTCCCGAGGAGTGGACGAAGTACACGCAGATCAACCTCGACTACTACAAGAGCAAGGCCTAGCCGCCACCAGCCCGCTCGGTCATCGGGGCGGTCCGGCTTTGCCTGACCGGTACCCAGTTTTCGAACATTCGTCTAGAACCACTCGAATAATTGGGTAGGTGACCATCCCCCGCCGATCCGGCGGGGGATGAGACGGTGGATTCGAAACTCTCTCCTGGCGTCCCTGGCGCTCGTCGCGCTCGCGATCCCCGCCGCCGCGAGCGCCGCTGATCCGTACGCGAACCTACTCGCGCCGGAATCCGCGTGCCCCGGGCAGTTGGATGCCTCGCTTCCGGCCGTCCGCCAGGAGCAGGCCATGATCTGCCTGCACCGCTGGGCCCGGCATCACGCGCACCGCTCGGGCCTGCACGTCTCGAAGCGGCTGCGGGCCTCGTCGGTCCGTAAGGCGCGCGACATCAGGCATTGCCATCAGTTCAGCCACTACGCCTGCGGGCGCGACGCCTTCTACTGGGAGCAGAGGGTGGGCTTCTTCCGGGGCACCTTCGGAGCCGGAGAGAACCTGGCGCTCACCTACGGAGCGGACACCTCTCCTCGCGCAACCATGGACCTCTGGCTCAATTCGCCCGAGCATCGCAGGGTGCTGCTCAGCCAGCGTTTCCGCAACGTCGGAATGACGCTGATCACGGGCGCGTTCGACGGCAACACCGGCGCGCACGTCTGGGTCGCCCAGTTCGGCTACCACCACTAGCGCGCCACGGCATAGGCCTCCGGGCTCGGCGCCCGGGCGGACTCGTGTCCCTCCCGCAGGATCGGGACGGCGACGAGACAGAGGTAGACGAGCAGACAGACGTTTCTGGCGGCGAGCGGCCAGACGAAGCCTCCCGTCAGCGCATCGACCCCGTCGTAGTTCTGAAGCGCGATCTGGGTGAGCAGGATCGCGACGAGCAGGAGGAGGTTCTCCTTGCCGAGCCCGTAGGCACAGGCTGAGACGGGAAGGATCCAGAGCAGGAACTGCGGCGAGAGCACCGGCGCGAAGACGACCAGCACGGTGAGAAGCGCGGTGACCAGGTGGAGGTTCGAGACCTTCGAGCGCCAGCCGGCCCGGACGAGCCAGAGGTAGCCCGCCGCACCCAAGATGACGGAGATCCAGCGCGCCGCAGTGGAGCCCGAGGCGTGGATCTCGAATCCACCGTGGCCGACTCCGGTCGAGATCCCTGACGACCCCAGGACGTGTGCGATCTCGAAGGGGCTGGCGGCGAGGCTCTCCACCTGCAGGGCTCGCTGCGTGTGGTACGTGATCGCCGATCCGAACTCGTCGCCCATGACCAGCACGGCGGCGGCGCAGAGCAAGAGCGGGATTGCACCGGCGACGACCACCCGCGTCAGGTTCCGCTCGCCGCGCAGCAGCGCCGGATAGAGGAACAGCGGGAACGCCTTGATCGCGACGCCGACGGAGAGCAGCCCCGACCAAGTCGCAGACCGGCCGCGGTCGCGTGCCAGCACCGCCGCCACCACGAAGAGCGTCGGCACCAGATCGAATCTGTTGAGCGCCAAGGGCCCGACGTCGATCAGCGAGCTGTCGAGGATCACGTCCGAGAGGATCACCAGCCCCACCGTGTAGATCCCCAACGCGGAGAGAACGCGCTTCGCGTCTCCGGGAAGCGCCAGCGCGATCAGGGCGATCAGCGCGAGATCGAAGGCGAGCATCTCCCACATGAAGCCGTCGACGAAGCCCTGCGTGCTGTCATCGATGTAGATCGGGGCGATCAGAACGGGGACCGAGAGAGGCGGGTACTCGATCCCCTGGTCCCGATAGGGGAGATCGCCGTCCTTGATCGCCTGCGCCTGCGGCGCGAAGTCGTTGATCAGGACCGACGACCAGTCCCCGATCGTCGGGACGAAGACGGCGAGATGAAAGGCGCAGATGAGAGCCGCGGCGGTCGCCCGCCAGCGGATCGGCATTCGCCCTACTGGACCATCGGCAGCTCTGTGCCGCTGATCCCGCCGCCATTCGGCGGCGAAGCCGGTGCGGCCGACTCGCCCTGAAGGAGGGGAAGCTCGACCGGCGTCGAAGCGACGATGCCGCGAGCGGCCTCGCGGATCATCTGAGAGGCAGGTGCATCCGGATCCTCGACGACCAGGGGCTTGCCCTCGTCGGCGTGCTCCCGGAGCTCGCTCGACAGGGGGACCTTGGCCAGCAGCGGCACGTCGAGCTCGTCGGCGAGCAGCTGACCGCCGCCCTCTCCGAAGATGGCGACGCGCTCGCCATCCGGACCGGTGAAGGCGGACATGTTCTCGATCACGCCGAGCACCTCGAGATCGACCTTCGCGGCCATCTCAGCGGAGCGGCGGGCGACACTCTGTGCGGCGGGCTGCGGAGTGGTGACGATTGCGATCTTGGCCTGCGGGAGCAGCTGGGCGAGGGTCATGGAGACGTCGCCGGTGCCCGGAGGCAGATCGAGGAGCAGGTAGTCGAGCTCGTCCCAGGCGACATCCTCGAGGAACTGCTGGATGGCCTTGTGGAGCATCGGACCCCGCCAGACGACGGCGGCGTTCTCCTCGACGAAGAAGCCGATCGACATGACGGTCGGCCCGGAGGGCGAGACCGGCGGGATGATCTTGCGCTCCGGCGAGACGTCGGGCTTCCGGTTGATGCCCAGCATCCTCGGGATGGAGTAGCCGTAGACGTCACAGTCGAGCGCGCCCGCCGCGTGACCCTCAGCATGGAGAGCCGCGGCGAGGTTGGCGGTCATCGTCGACTTGCCGACGCCGCCCTTGCCCGAGGAGACGCAGATCACGTTCTTCACCTGCGCCAGCGCGCCCTCGGGGAGCTTCGCCCTGCCGAGCTTCTGCTGAAGGCCGGACTTCTCGCTGTCGGAGAGGACGTCGAAGCCAACCTGGACGGTGTTGACGCCCTCGAGCTCGGAGACGTGCTGCGCCACCGCATTCTGGAAGTGGGAGCGGATCGGGCACCCGGGCGTGGTGAGCGAGACGACCACGTCCACGCGGCCGTCGTCGTGGATGTCGATGGAGCGCACCATCCCGAGCTCGACGATCGAACGTCGCAGCTCCGGGTCGATGACCTGGGTCAGCTTCTCGGTGATCTGGTCCTTGGTCGGCACGTTGGCCCATTGTAGGCGGGGCCAGACCGCGGCTCCGGTCCGGAACGTGAAAACCGGGCCACTGGGGCCCGGTTTTCGAGGGAGGAGAGGTTGCTGCTTCCCGCTGGCGAAAGGGCCGGCAGGCCTCACCGGGCTCGCCACCTCTCGAGGGCGGCCCGGGCTAAGCGACTAGATGCGCTCGCGCACCTTCTTCACCGCCGGCTCGACGCGGTCCCGGTAGATGGGCTCCACGCGCTCCTTGACAACCGGCTCGACGCGCTCGCGATACACGGGCTCGACCCGCTCCTTGACGACGGGCTCGACCCGGTCGCGGTAGACGGGCTCGACGCGCTCGCGTGCCTTGCGGGCCTGGCCGATCAGCTGATCGGTGACCTGTCGCCGAACGTCGCCGCCCTTGGTCTCGGCCTTCTGGATCTCCGAGCTGAGCCGCTCACGGAGCGAATCGAGCTCGGTGGTCCGGGCCTGCGAATCGCGGAGGGTCTTGACGCGCTTCTGCAGCGTCTCGATCTCCTGCGAGCGGGTCTCCGAATTCGTCCAGGTCTCGGCGGTGGTGCGAACCGCCTCGGCAACCGTGGGAACGGCGCCGACGGCGACATCGACGGCCTGCAAGGCCTGTTCGGACGGCTTGCGGCCGTTGGGGGTGACTTGAGTCTTCTCTTCCGGCTTGGTCTTGGTGTTGGTCTTGCTGGCCATCTGGGCTTCTCAATCCCTTCAGCTTGCTTACGTCGGTCTTATTAGCTCTAAGTCTGTTCGGAGCGTAGCACCGAACACATGTTTTGGCGAACACACGTTTGTAACCCTCCCGGAAGGGCGAGTTACACCGTTTCGCCGGTTCACAACTAGCGAAACAACGAGAGGAACCGGTGCTCGCGGGCCGCGCCGACGCGCCCCACCCACTCCGCCGGGCTGTCCAGCTCCTCCGGGCGGGGCAGCGCCTCGGGCTCGCTCCAGGCCCGGTTGAGCGTGCGGATTCCGTGCGTGCGGACCACCTCGTCGGCAAAGGCCTTGCCGCGCCGGTACTGCGCCAGCTTCATGTCGAGGCCGAGCACCTTGGAGACGATCGAGTCGAGCAGGCCGCGGCGCTCCCGGTCTCGGTCCAGGGCGCGCCGCAGGGCCGTGTAGCCCGGATCGAGCTGGTCGCCGACCGCGTCCATGACGTGCTCGGCGTAGCCCTCGACCAGGGTCATCGTCGCGGTCAATCGCTCCACCAGTCGGCGCTGGGGCTCGGGCCACAGCAGCGTGGCGAGCTCGCCGTTGGTCGCCGAGCGGACGAGCTCACGCGGATTCGTCCGGGCCAGCTTCCCGAGCAGCTCGCCGGGCTTCACCTCCACCGCCGCCTTCTCGAAGAGCTCCTCGGCGATTCCCCCGATGTGCTCTCGGAGCCAGGGGACGGCGGAGAAATGGACCGCGTGAGTGGTCTCGTGAAGCGCGATCCAGCGCAGGAAGAGATCCCGGTCGACATCGAGGCGGGCGCGCGCCGCGGAGAGATTCGGACCCACGAACAGGAGCCTCGGTGCCCGCGCCGGACCGATCAGCGCGACGTCGTACTGGCCGATCACGCGCTGGGAGAGATAGCCGACGGCCAGCCCGATCTCCGCCCCCGTGGCGGCCCCGACGATCGTGCGCTGAAGGCCGCTCTTCCCGTTCGAGCCCTGCATCCGCTCCTCGAGGTGCTCCTCCACTCTCGCCGAGAGCCGCCGGAACGTCTCCAGGTTGACCTCGGCCCATTCGCCCCGGTCGACGAGCTCGGCCGGCGGGACTGCGCCCTTCGGCTTCAGGCCCGTGTAGCGACGGACGAGCCCGGCGGCCCGATCGGACTCCATGCGGAGCTCCTCCTCGCTGCCGTCCCACCGCGGACCGCTGCCTGAGAGCGCGCCGGCGACGCGCTCGGCCATGTTCCAGTCGACCAGGCCCTCAGGCATAGACGGCCTCCTGAGCCTCGCGGAGGACTGTCAGGTCGTTCTCCGTCCGGGCGGCGGCGAGGTCGTAGCGGGCGCTGAGGTCGAGCGTGGCCTCGTCGAGCGCGTCGCCCCCAAAGTCGAGCGTCCCGCCGGCGACCCTCGCGATCAGCTGCCCCGCGGCGGCATCGACGGAGCGGCAGCTGCGGGTGGTCATCATGCCGTCGAAGCGACCGCACGCCACGTAGCAGAGGTCCACGGCGATCGATCCGGGCGAGCGGAGCCGATAGGCGCGGTCCTGCAGGACCTCCGCGGCCTTCACCACCCTTTCGGGCTTCGACGCCTCGAGGGCGACCAATTCCAATCCGTCCCCCGCCGGCGCCTGGATCGGCCGACCATCCAGCTCGGCGCCGCCGTCTCTGGTGGCCACGAATTCCTCGCCGGCGCCGAACTCGTAGACGTAGCCGAAGCTGACGTCGGCCATCGATTCGCCCTCCGCGACGGCGATGCTGACGCTGTGCAGCGGAATCGTCCGGCGGGCGTTGAGGGAGCCGTCGATCGGGTCGATCACGACCTGCAGCGGCGAGCCGCCGTCGCCGAAGCTGACGGAGCCGCGCTCCTCGGAGACGGCCGTGAACTCATGGCCCTCCCGGTGGAGGGCATCGAGCTCCTCGAAGATCGCGTCCTCGCAGAGCCGGTCGATGACGAGCGTCCTGTCGCCCCCCTCCCCGACGCCCTCGTACTTCGTGCGGGCCTCGATCCCGCGATGCTCGGAGAAGATCCGTTTCTGCGCCTCGACGGCCCGGCGGCAGGCGGCTATCCACTGATCAGCGCTCGGGCCTGCCACGCGGCCAGGTTAGCGATGGTTTCCGCGCGGCCAGCGGGGAGGCGGGCTCGAGGCGGCGGATGCGTGGGTTAGCCTGGAATCGATGGCTGATCAGCACGATCGCGGGGGCCCGGGGCCGACCGAGCAGCAGCAGTCCGTGGTCGCTCACGAGCAGGGGGCGTTGCTGGTCCTGGGGGCCGCGGGCAGCGGCCGGACCGAGGCCCTGGCCCGTCGTCTGAGCCGCCTGGTCAGCGAGGCCCGCAGGCCTCTCGTCCTCTCGCGCTCCGCCGCCGCCGCGGACCGAATCAGGACGCGCGCCGAGGAGACGATCGATACCGCCTACGAGGAGCTCGTCGTTCACACCTACCCGGTCGCCGCAGCTCGGATCCTGCGCGAGCACGCCACCGAGGCCGAGATCGATCCGTTCTTCGAGTCCCTGAGCCCCGCCGAGCGGCTGGCCATGCTGCTCGACCGGATCGACGAGCTGCCGCTGCGCCGGCACGAGATCCGCGGAAACCCGGCCGGCCTCCTGGCGCGCATCGTCGACCGCATCGATGCCCTGAAGTCCGCGGGGGTGACGGCCGAGCGCTTTCGGCACTGGTCGGAGGAGCAGGCGGGCGGTTCGGTGTCCGAGCGGGAATCGGCCGCGCGGGAGCGCGAGTTCGCGGAGCTCTACGAGCTGCACGACTCGATGCTGCGGGCCGCGGGCGCCATGGACGACACGGACGCAGTCATCGAGCTGACGCGCCTGCTCGACAAGCGGCCGGCGCTCGCCGAAGCGGTCTCGGCGCGCTTCCCGGATTTGATCGTCGATGAGGCCGAGGACGCCTGCCCGGCCGAGCGCTCGCTGATCGAAGCGCTCGCGCGCGGGGCCGAGACGGCCGTGATCTCGTGCGACGACGAGCAGGCCCGGGCGCCATGTGGAGCGGCTTCGGCCTGGGCGAAACGAGCCTTCTCACCCGCCGAGATCATTCTCGAGCCCAGCTGGCGCTACGGCGGCGACCTGCTCGACGCGGCGCATGCCGTGGTCGCTTTGGCCATGAATCGCGTTGCGCCTGACGGCGCCGGGGTCGAGCGGCGGGCGGCGGGGCCCGCGACCCGGGTGCGCTTCTGGTGTGGGATCAACGAGCGAGCCGAAGCGCAGGCCGTCGCGCGCGACATCGAGGCCGCCCTCGCCGCCGGCGAGGTGAAGATGGAGGACGTCTGCGTGGCCGTGCCCAGAGGCGGCGGGAGGGCCCGCGCGATCGCCGCGGCGCTGGAGGAACGGCGGGTTCCCTACCGGCTCACCGGGCCCGGGGCGTTCTTCCAGCGGCCGGAGGTTCGAGACGTGATCGCCTGGCTGCGCCTGCTCGCCGACCCGACGGATGCGGCCGCGGCGGTTCGGGCGCTGAGCCGGCCGCCCGTCGAGCTCAGGTCGGTCGACCTCGCGCGATGCACCACGATCGCGCGCCGGCGCAAGCTCGACATGGTCTCTGCCCTCGAGGCCTCGCTGGAGAGCCCGCAGATCCCGCCCGAGGCGCGGGACCGGATCCGCGAGTTCCTCCAGCTGCACCGAGCGGCGGCCCGGGCGATGGGCGAGATGCGAGCCGACGTGTTCGTGCGTCGGCTGATCGAGCGCATCGGGTTCAGGCGGCATCGCCTCTTCGCGGCTCATCCGGAGGCGGCGGAGAGGCTCCGGAACCTCTCACGGCTGGGCGAGCTGGCGGCAGCCTGGACCCGTCGCGAGCCCACCGGCTCCAACCGCGACTTCGTTCGCTATCTGGTCGCGGTCTCGGAGGCCGGAGTCCCGCCCGTCGACGAGCCCAGCGAGCCCACCGCGGACGCCGTCCGGGTGATGCCGCTGGAGCGGACGAAGGGGCTCGAGTTCTCCCGCGTGTACGTCGTCGGGCTCCATGCCGGGGCGGTCCCGGGCGCGGCGCCGCCCGGTCCGCCCATCGTGCCCGCCGGCGTCGGTGCCGGCGGACCTTCGCACGAGGACGAGCAGCGCCGCCTGCTCTACGTGGCGATGACGCGCGCCCGGGACGAGCTGGTCCTGACGAGGCCGGCGGCGACCGAGGCGGGGAGCGTCCGCCCATCGCCGTTCTATGAGGACGCGAGGGCGGTCCTCGACGCGAGCGAGCAGGAGCACGGCGAGGAGCTCTTCGGGCCCGCCGAGGGGCTGCAGGCGACCTACCGGATGATCCAGGACGAGGTGCTCGAGGAGGCCTGGCGGGCCGGCGGCAAGCTGCGCGAGCCCCGCCTGGACACCTACGTGGACGTGACCCGGGCGGTCGCCCGGTTCCTGGAGCTCGTCAAACTGGCCGGCCTGATCCAGGGATCCACCGAGGAGCCCGCCGCCGATGCCCTGGCGGCGATCAACGACCTGCTCGACCACGCGATCTCTCCTGAGCAGCGGACCGCCCTTCACGACTCGGGGCTCGACGCCTATCTCCTCGACGAGGAGGGCGCCGCCAAGCGCCGGCGCGAGCTGATCGAACAGCGCGACGAGCCCTCGCTGGAGGCCTTCCTGCCGCGCCGCGGAGAGGGGCTCGCCCTTTCCGCCACCGACATCACGCTCTACCGAACCTGTCCCCTCAAGTACAAGTTCGCCCGCGTCTTCGGCATCCCGCAGGAGACCACCATCAACCAGCGCTTCGGGATCGTCATCCACCAGGTCCTGGAGCGGTTCCACGGCCATCAGGCGGCAGCTGAGGCGGATGGCGAAGCGGGGAGCCTCGAGCACCTGATGGGGTTGTTCGCCGCGGCGTGGAGGCGCTCGGGCTTCGGTGAGTCCGACGACGAGCTCCAGTTCCGCGAGAAGGCGATCGAAGCGCTGCACCGATACCACGCCCGTGAGGTGGCGAGCGGATCCCACCCGCGGTGGGTCGAGCGGAAGTTCGACTTCCGGATCGGGCCTCACCACCTGCGCGGCCGGGTCGACCGGGTCGACCAGCTCCCCAGCGGCGGCTACGAGCTGATCGACTACAAGACGGGCGACCCGAAGCCGGCCCGGGAGCTCGAGTCGGACGTGCAGCTCGCGATCTACCGGCTGGCGGCCCGGGAGGCGTGGCGGCTGGAGGGGGCCGCGGGCAGCTACTGGTACGTGCTCGCCGACGAGAAGGTCGCGGTGGGCGGTTCGCCCGACGACCTGGAGCGCGTCGAGGGGGTCGTCCTGGAGGTCGGCGAGGGAATCCTCGGCCAGGACTTCGAGCCGCGGCCCTCCCCGGAGATCTGCTCCTGGTGCGACTTCCGGCTGATCTGCCCAGCCTCCGAAGCCTGAGCCCCCTCGGGGCGACCTGTACATATGTACAGCTTTCTGGTACATTTGTACAACCATGTTGGCCTGGATCTATCTCTCCGCGGCGATCGCTACCGAGGTCGTCGGCACCCTCTTCCTGCGATTCACCGACGGCTTCACGAAGCCGGCCCCGTCGGCCGTCGTCGTCGTCACCTACGTCATCTCGCTCTGGCTCACCGCGCTTGCCCTGAAGGGGCTCGAGATCAGCCTGGCGTATGCAGTCTGGGCCGGCGTGGGCACGGCTGCGATCGCGATCATCGGGATGGCCGCGATGGGTGAGACGGTCAACGCGCTCAAGCTCGCGAGCATCGTCCTCGTGATCGGTGGGGTCGTCGGCCTCAACCTCTCCGGCGCCAACTAGCCTGCGATGCACATGGCCACGGCCGAACAGGCGACCCGCGGGCGGCGCGAGCAGATCCTGGACGCAACCCTCCGCGTGATCGGCAGGGACGGTCGTGAGGCGGTCACGCACCGGGCCGTCGCCGAGGAGGCCGGGGTCCCGCTCGGCTCCACCACCTACTACTTCGATTCGCGAGACGACCTGCTCGGCCAGGCACTTCAGCACGTGGCGCGAAAGGAAGTCGAGCGGCACCGAAAGCTCGGCGAGGACCTGCGCAAGGCGAAGACGCCGCGCCAGCTGGCCGACGAGCTCGTCAACGAGCTCATCTTCGAAGCCGAGGACCGGGTTGCGTACATCGCCGAGTACGAGCTCTGGCTCGAGGCCGGACGACGGCCGGATCTGCGCGAGGCGGCCACTGCCTGGTGCGACGCCGTCCAGCTCGCGGTGGCGGGCGCCATGGAGAGGCTGGGAAGTACCGATCCCGCCACCGATGCGAGCCTCGTCGTCGCCGCGATCGACGGGCTGGGCGAACGTGCGCTGGGACGCGAGGCGGATGCCGCTCGGGCGATCGCCGAGTTCAGGCCGCAGCTGCGGCGGCTGGTCGAGCGGCTGCTCGCCTAACCCTCAGGGCCTCCGCCCTGCTGCCGCAGGTAGCGCTCGAAGTCCCGGGCCAGGGACTCGCCGGACGGGACGTCGTCCTCGACGTCGAGCCGGTCGGCCTGCTCCTCCTCCAAGCGCTGCACGAGCTCCTCGATCTCCGGATTGGCGGCGACGGCGCGGCTCACCTGGCTCTCGTAGGACTCGGATTCCTCCTCGAGGCCGGAAGCCTCGACGGCGACTCCCACGAGACCCTCAAGCCTGCGCAGCAGCGCGAGAGCGGCCTTCGGGTTGGGAACGGCCGCGACGTAGTGGGGGACAGCCGCCCAGAGGCTCGCGGACGGGATCCCGCGGCGCCGGCAGGCGTCGTGAAGCACGCCGACGACACCGGTCGGCCCCTCGTAGCTCGAGCGCGCGAGGTCGAGGCGCTCGACCAGCTCCTCGTCCGAGGCGAGGCCGGTGATCGGCACGGGCAGGGTGTGCGCGACATCAGCGATCAGTGCTCCCAGGGTCACGACCATCTCGACACCGAGCATCTCCGCGGCGTCGGCGATGCCGTCGGCGAAGGTGCGCCAGCGCAGGTTCGGCTCCGTGCCGGCGAGCAGGACCAGATCCCGCTCGGCGCCCGACGGGGTCGCGGCGAGCAGGACGTTGCCCGGCCATTCGATCTCGCGGCTCTGACCCTCGGTGAGCCGGATGGTCGGCCGGTTGGCCTGGAAGTCGAAGAACTCCTCCGGATCGACCTGAGCGATCACCTCCGCGTCGAGTGACTCCGCGGCGGTGGTCAGAGCTGTCGTCGCCGAGCCCGCCGCGTCGTTCCAGCCCGCGAAGGCACACACGAGGACCGGTGATCGAAGCTGCGGAGGCTCGGCCTCCCAGGCGAGCGCGTCCATCGGCCGAGACTAGCGAGTCGGGGGGTGCGGGCGCCCCGGTCGACCCTCTGATGTCCGGCCGAGTTTGGAGACTCAGGGGGTGGAAGCCACCGCGGCAATCCCGCAGATCGCCGAGCTCCGCCCAGGGCAGCGCTTTCGGGGCGTGTATGCCTGCGTGCGCAAGGACCGGCTCTCCGCGCGCAACGGCTCCATCTACCTGTCGCTGGAGCTTCGTGATCGCAGCGGATCCATTCCGGCTCGCGTGTTCCGGGAGGTCGATCGGTTCGCCGGCCGGTTCGAGCGCGGTGACGCGATTCGGGTCTCGGGCAAGGTCGAGCGCTTCCGTGGGGAGCTCGTCGCCGAGATCGACGACATCGAGCCGGTCGCCGAGCGCGAGCTCGATCCGTCCGAGTTCCTGCCGGCCGCCTATCGGGACGCCGAGGAGCTGGAGGGTTTCCTCGAGCATCTGACCAGGGAGGTTCACGAGGAGCAGCTGCGTCAGGTTGTCCAGCGAGTTCTCTTCACGGAGCCGGTGGCCGCCGAGTTTCGCCGCGCACCCTGCACCCGCGCCGGCCATCACGCGTACGTCGGCGGCCTGATCGAGCACACGGTCGCCGTCGGCACACTCGTCGGCGAGCTCTGCCAGCTCCACCCGCGACTCGACTCCGACCTGCTGATGGCCGCGACGCTGCTCCACGACGTGGGCAAGACGCGGGAGTTCAGCTACGGGGCCGAGTTCGGGATCACGGAGGAGGGCCGGCTGCTCGGCCACCTCGCGCTGGGAGCGGAGATCGTGGGATCAGCCGCGGGTGGGCTATCGCCGGACCGCCGCGCGGCATTGCTTCATTGCGTGCTCTCCCATCACGGAGCCGATGGGAACCGCTCGGGGTCCGGTGGGCGCGGCTTCGGGAGCCCCGAGGCTCTGGCGCTCTTCCGGCTGAACGCCCTCGAGGCCGGCGTCAAGGGCGCGCTGGAGCACGGGCTCCAGTAGGGCTATTTGCCGTGAGAGCCGCCGGCGCCTCCGGCGTTGGTCGAGCCACCGGAGATGCCGTTGGATGCGCTGCTGCCGCTGTCCGGCGGGCCTTGCGAGCTCTCTGAGCTTCCGCCGCCGCTCGGGCGATCGCCCCCGCTGGAGTGATCGCCCGCGATCGACTGACCGCCGGCAGCGGAGTCGCCTTTGCCGTGACCGGAGGAGGAGTGGGTCGCCCCGGCCGATGAATGCGAGGAGGACGAGGAGCCGCCGGAATGCGACCCGCCCGAGTGCCCCCCGGCCTTGCCATGGGCCTTCGAGGCATTCTCAGGCTTCGCCTGTCCGCCGTTGCCGTTGCCGCCCCTGCCCTCACCACCGCCCCGGTTTCCGCCCTCGACGCCACGTTGCAGCCGGCCGGGCAGGCCCGGATGCAGGACGCGCGGCCCGGGGATCCAGCCGGGCCCGCCGACCGGAGCGAGGCCACCAACGGGCCCGGCGACGGTCGGGCACCCGGCGGTTCCGCACGCCGGCGGCGGGGTCGGTGCGGACGAGGGCGGCGATGCGCCGGGGTCGCCCAGCAGGTTCGAGCGCGCCAGCGCCGTCCCGGCGCCGCCGACGACCAGGCACATGAGCAAGGCGAAGAGGCGGGATGAGCGCATGCCGCGCGGCTGGCTGCGGCGCTCGCGGACCACTTCCCCGAGCGCCTCGGCGACCGCCGGGTCGAACTGCGTGCCCGAGCACCGCCTGATCTCGGCGATCGCCTCATCGGCCGAGCGTCCCGCCCGATAGGGCCGGTCACAGCGGATCGCGTGGAAGGTGTCCGCGCAGAAGATGATCCGGCTGCCCAGCGGGATCTCCTCCGCCTCGAGGCCGTCCGGGTAGCCCCCACCGTCCCAGCGCTCATGCGAGTGGCGCACCAGGTGCCCGACGTCGACGAGCTCGTCGACTGAGCTCAGGATCTCCTCGCCGACGATGGTGTGCTGCCGCATCAGCGCCCATTCCGCATCCGTGAGGGGCCCCGGCTTCTCCAGGATCCGGCTCGGCACCCAGGCCTTGCCGATGTCATGGAGCTGCGCCGCGACCAGCAGGTCTTCGGCCTCGGTCTCGGCGAAGCCCATGCGCTCGCCGAGCGCCTCGCTGATCAGGACGACATCGTTCGAGTGCTCGGTGGTCCCGGCGCCCGCCTCGGCGAGGATCGCCCGGCACACGTCCAGCGCCGCGTCGCGCGCACTGGGAACGCTGACGGCGCCGTTGCCGTTCTGCGGCATCTTGCCGTTGCCGTTGGTTCCCCTGCCGACGGCCCGGCCGAGGCGCTCCGCAAGCGCCGCGGAGGTCACGCCGCCCGGCGCGCGGCTCATGTCTTTCTGCGCTGGTATCGCAATCGGTCTCGCCCTCCCCCGAAGGCGACATTCCGCTTGCTGGGCCGGTCTCCTCCTGATCCCGACTTTGACTGCTACTCAAGTCTTGCACCCATCCTGGGCGCGGAAATACCAGGAATGCAGGGATTACTCGGCGGGGTGATCCGGCTCCCGGAAGACCTGGATGACGAGCTGGGCTGCGATCACGAGAGCGAGTCCCGCAAAGGCGAGCTCGAGAGCCCGCGCCGGGATGGTGTTGGAGGTCACGACCCCGATCAGCGCTCCCAGCGGGGAGAGCGCGCCGATCACCAGTCCCTCCCGCACGCGGACGTTCCCGTAGCCGAGCTGGCGCCAGACCGCCACGAGGGCGACCGGGACGATGGCGAGCAGCGAAGTCGCCTCTGCGCGGACCTGGGCCTCGTCCATGAAGATCGCCAGCGCCGGTACGAAGAGGATTCCCCCGCCGACCCCGAGCAGGCCGCCGGCCAATCCGCCGGCAAATCCCACGATTGCTGCGGCGATCGCGCTCACGGGGCGATCACCAGCTTCGCGGCGATCGCGACGAGCAGGCCCGCGAACACCAGCGAGATGGCGCGCTCCGGGATGCGCTGCTGGAGGGCGGTCCCGGCGATGGCGCCGCCGATGGCCGGCAACCCGACCAGAGCCGCGTTGGGGGGATCGACATTGCCGTAGAAGGACTGCAGGATCACGGCCACGCTGGCGATGATGACAATCGCCATCATGCTGGTCCCGGTCGCCTCCCTCGCGCCATAGCCGAGCCAGACGATCAGCAGCGGGACGATCACGCTGCCACCCCCGACGCCGAGCAGGCCGCTGAAGGCGCCCGCAGCAGTGCCGATCGCCGCCAGCTTCAGAGTCCTAGAGGCGGGCATGGCGGGCGATACTAGGGCGATGCGATCAGCGGGGCCACGAGGGCGGGAGCTCGAGCGACTGCTCGGGCCGCTCAAGAACGACCCGAGTCGCTCCGCGGTCCTGACGGACGTGGACGGCACGATCGCGCCGATCGTGCTCAATCCCGGTGACGCGGCCGTGCCCGAGCCGACCCGCGAGCTGCTTGCGGCCCTGGCGGAGCGCTACGCGCTGGTCGGCTGCCTGAGCGGCCGCCGAGCCGTGGACGCGCGCCGGATCGTGGGTCTGGACCAGCTCGCTTACTCGGGCAACCACGGGTTCGAGCTGCTGCTGCCGGGAGATGAGGAGCCACGTCCGGACCCCTCGCTCGGCGGGCATGAGGGAGATGCACCCGCGTTCGTCGAGGGGCTCGACCGATCCGAGCTCGACCGCGTCGGGATCAGGACCGAGGACAAGGGGGCGATCGTCGGGCTGCACTGGCGAGGGGCCGACAACGAGGGAGCGGCTGAGTCTCTCGCCCACGAGATCGCCGGCGAGGCCGAGTGGAAGGGCCTGATCGCGCACCGCGGGCGCAAGGTCCTCGAGATCAGGCCGAACGTCGCGATCAACAAGGGGATCGCCGTGGCCGCGCTGCTCGCCTCGAAGCCGGTGGACCACGCGCTCTACGGCGGCGATGACCGGACGGACGTCGACGCCTTCACGGCCCTGCGCACCCTGCGAGAGGACGGCGAGTTGGCGGCGATCGCCTGCATCGCGGTCGCCTCGGAAGAGTCCCCGCCCGAGGTCGCCAGCGAGGCCGATCTGACGGTGGACGGACCCGACGGATTCGTCCGCGTGCTCGAGGAGCTCGTCTAGCGATGGCCTTCTGCGACCTCCTGCGGATGACGGTCCTGCTGGCAGCGGGCGCCGCCACCGCGCTGGCCGCGATCACGGTGGTCTCGACGGACGCTTCGGAGGACACCCTGACCCTCTACGTCGCGGGGGCCTGGTGGATCGCCGCTCTCGTCGGCGGCATCCTCCTCGGGCGCCCCTCCCGCGCCGCCGAGGCGATGCGCCCGATCCTGACCGAGGCCCGGACGGCGACCGCCCTTCCCGAGCTCGGCAATCCGACCCGGGCCGCCCTGGCCCGGCTCTGGCCGCTCGCCGCCTTCGCCGCGATCGCCGGCGGACTGGGAATCGTCTACTCGGGCGTCGCCGCGGTCGGCACCGGATTCGCTCTGGGCGCCGCGCTCGCGCTCCGAGCGAGGGAGGGCGCGGTGGCGGCGATCGAGGAGCGGGACGGAGTTCGCTTCTACGTCGAGCCGGGGTCGGCGCTGCAGCCGGTCACGCTCGTGCGCAGCCCCGGGCTGCGGCGCGGCAGGCCCCCGCCGGGGAGCCCGCCGCCACCGCCACCCGCCGCGGCGTAAGTCGCGACTGCTAAGCGGCCGTAGGAGCAGCCTCGGCCTGTACGGCCTCGGCGTTCGACATCTCGACGTGCGCCTTGCTGTCCCGGGTGCGGATCAGGACCAGGGTCGCGACGAAGCCGAGCGCGGCGATCACCGCGCCGCCGAGGAAGGCGCTCTGAAATCCCTCGGTGAGCCCATTCGCCAGCGTCGAGTGACCCGTCGCCATAACGTCATTCGTGCGCGTGGTGGCGATGGTGGAGAGCACCGCGAGCCCGAGCGCCCCGCCGATCTGCTGCGAGGTGTTGATCAGGCCGCTGGCGAGGCCCTGCTCGTGCTGATCGACGCCGGAGACTGCCGCGATCGTCGAGGTGACGAAGCCGAAGCCGAGGCCGAGTGCCGCGAGCAGCGATGCGCCGAGGATGTCGGTGAGGAAACCACCACCGACCGAGACCTGGCTGAACCACAGCAGCCCGGCCGAGACCGAGAGCATCCCCGCCGCCAGGATCGGCTTGAAGCCGAACCTGGTGACGAGCTGGCCGCCGATGCCGGCCGCCACGATGATCGTCACGGCCAGTGGCAGGTACGAGAGCCCCGCGTGGATCGGGCTGTAGCCCAGCACCTGCTGCATGTACAGGGAGATGAAATAGAACATCGAGAACAGGGACGCACCGAGCAGGATGCCCACGACGTTCGCCCCGGTCAGCGTCCTGAGCCGGAAGATCCGGAAGGGGACGAGCGGAGCCTTGGAGCGCTGCTCGATGACGATGAACGCCCCGATCAGCGCGACCGCCACGGCGAGCAGGCTGACGATCTTGGTCGAGCCCCAGCCGGAATTGCTCGCGTCGAGCAGGGCGTAGGCGAGGACCGACAGGCCCGCGGTGATGCTCACCGCGCCCGCCGTGTCGAAGTGCCGCGTCTCGGACTCCGAGCGGCTCTCGGGAATCAGGCCCGGCGTAAAGGCGAGGGCGATCAGAGCCACCGGGACGTTCACCCAGAGGACCCACTCCCAGCCCAGTCCGTCGGTGAGAATGCCGCCGAGCAGGACCCCGGCAGCGCCGGCCGATCCGGCGACTGCGCCCCAGGCGCCCAGCGCCTTGTTCCGCTCGGCTCCGTCGTGGAAGAGGCCGGTGACGATCGAGAGCGCGGCGGGCGAGACGATCGCCGCGCCGAGCCCCTGGGCCGCCCGAGCGGCGATCAGCTGGCCCTGCGTCGCCGCGAATCCGGCGAGTAGGGAGGCAACGCCGACCACGAGCAGGCCCGCCATGAAGACGCGCCGTCTGCCGAGCAGGTCGGCCGCCCGGCCGCCGAGGAGCAGGAAGCCGCCGAAGGCGATCACGTAGGCGTTGACGACCCAGGGGAGGTTCTCCTCCGAGAAGTCGAGCCCCTTGCCGATGCTCGGCAGGGCCACGTTGACGATGGATGCATCGAGGACGACGATGAACTGCGCGACGCAGAGCAGAATCAACGCGGTCCAGCGCTTCTCGAGATATTCCTGGGCTGTGGTCATCCCCCTGACTCCTTTCTCCGTTCTCCACCCGGCTCCGTGTTGACCGGCTCATCAATACGACGAACGGCGAGGGCTGGATTGGACAAGTGGGGTATTCTCATATCTGGAACCTGAGTTCCGGTTTCGCTTTCGGACTATACGGAATTCTGATTCCGTTTGCGTGCAGGTGGTCACAGAAGGCGAAATTCGCCGGCACGCACAGCTAGGCTCGATTTGATGGCCGCAACCAAAACAAAGCCGGAGTCCGTCCCAACCCTGAGGGCCGACGCCCGGCGCAACCGTGAGGCGATCAAGCAAGCCGCCCGTGCCGGATTCGCCGAGCACGGCTTCGACTGCCAGATGGAGGACATCGCCCGCACGGCCGGGGTCGGCGTCGGCACCGTCTACCGCCACTTCCCCAACAAGGAGGCCCTGCTCGACGCCCTGGTCGCGCATCGCTTCGAGCGGCTCGCCGAGGAGACCGCGAAGGCGCTCGAGAGGGACGACCCGTGGGACGCGTTCTGCGAGCTGATGCGCTGGTCGGCCGAGTACCAGGCCGAGGATCGCGGGCTCTCCGAGGTGCTCGGCTCGCGTCCCCTCGTCGGGGAGGCCGCAGCTGCGAAGTCCGGTCTCGTCGAGCTCAGCGACAAGCTGATGCGGAAGGCCCAGCGCGCCGGGCAGATGCGCAAGGACCTGGTCGTCGAGGACATCCCGACGATGATCTGCGGGCTCAGCGCGGTCACGGGCTCGGCCGAGGGCAGCATGCCGGCGATGAACTGGGAGCGCTTCCTCGAGGTGATGCTCGATGGCATGCGCGCGCCTGGAAGCGCGAAGCTCCCCGCGCCCAGGGCCCGCCTCAACCAGCCGCGCTAGTCAGGACCTCTTCGCGCTCTTGCGCAGTGGCGCGAAGGAGCGCCAGGGGCGCGTGTTCGCGACCTGCTTCGCGCTCAGCCAGGCCCGCCGCGCCGTGGCGACGGAGTACTTCATGTTCGAGAGCGTGTCGGTGCCGTGGGCGTCGGTGTTGCAGACGATCCAAGCGCCCGCCTCGGCCGCCAGCTTGGCGTGACCCTCGTTCAGATCGCGGCGGTTCGGGTTGCCGTTGATCTCGAGCATCGTCCCGGTGCGAGCCGCTGCCTCGGCGACCTTCTCGATGTCGATCCCATAGGGCTCCCGGCGCAGCAGCAGACGGCCGGTGAGGTGCCCGATGCAGTCCACCAGCGGATGCTCCATGGCGGCGATCACGCGCTCGGTCATCGCCTTCGCCGAGATGTTGAAGGACGTGTGGACGCTGCAGATCACCCAGTCGAGCTCCGCCAGGAGCTCGACTGGGTAGTCGGGCTCCCCCTTGGTGCCGATGTTGACCTCCGAGCCCGAGAGCAGCCTGAAGCCCCTGGGCGCCGACTCGTTCCACGCGCGGATCTCCTCGATCCGCTTCGCCAGCTGCCTGGGGGTGACGTCGTTGCCGAAGCCGTGGCTGGCGGAGTGGTCGGTGACCGCCAGGTAGGCGTAGCCCCGCCTCCGGGCCGCCTCCGCCATCTCCTCGAGCGATTGCCGCCCGTCGGAGAGGGTCGTGTGGCAATGCAGGTCGCCGCGGATGTCGTCGACGGCGACGAGCTCCGGCAGTTCCCCGGTGTCTCCCGCCTCGATCTCGCCGCGTCCCTCCCGCAGCTCGGGCTCGATGTAGGGCAGGCCGAGCAGCTCGTAGACGCCTGCCTCGTCGGCGAACCTGTGGACCTTCTCACCCTCGACCTCGGCGACGCCGTATTCGCTCACGGAGAGCCCGCGGGCCTGGGCGCGCTCGCGCAGCTGCACGTTGTGGGCGGCCGACCCGGTGAAATGCTGGAGCAGGTCGCCGAACTCCTTCTCCGCGCCGATCCGCAGGTCGACCTTGAGGCCGGAATGCGTGAGCACGCTGGCCGCCGCGTCCCCGCCGTGCCGCCTCTCGGCGGAGAGTCCATGGGTCGCCAAAGCCTCGGCCAGCGCGGTGGGCTGGTCCGTGACCGCAATCAGGTCCAGGTCCTTGCAGGTCTCGGCCCACCGGCGGGCCGAGCCGGCGAGCTCGATCCGGCTCGCCACCCCCAGCTCCATCAGGTCGCTGCAGATCTCGTCGGCGATCGGCAGGACGTGCGAGAGCAGCAGCCGCTCGCCGATCCCGTCCTCGGTGACTCCCTCCAGCGAGGAGAGAATGTTCTCCTCCGTCTTGGGCCCGAGGCCCCGGATGGTCGCGATCTTCCCCTGCTCGGCCGCCTCCTTGAGCTGGGTCAGACTCTCGACGCCGACCTCGTCGTAGATCCGCCGGGCGGTCTTCGCGCCCAGACCCGGCACCCGAGTCACCTCCACCAGGGTCGCGGGGAACTTCTCCTTCAGCTTGTCGGCGGACGGGATGCTGCCCGTCTCGATCAGGGTCTCGATCTTCTGCGCAAGCGTCTTGCCGACGTTCGGGAGCTCGGTGAGACGACTCTCCTCGGCGAGCTGCTCGATCGAGACCGGGCTCTGGGCGATGGTCCTGGCGGCCTCGCGGTAGGCGAGCACCCGGAAGCGGTCGGCGCCGTCGAGCTCGTAGAGGATCCCGAGCTCGCGGAGTGCTGCGGCGATCTCGGCGTTGCGCATACCAGACAAGTTATTGGGCAGCGAAAGGGCGCCCCTCTCGGCGATTCCCGATTTCTCGCCGCGAATTAGCCTTACCGCGTGCCCGAAGCCCCTCCCCGGACGCCCGACGTCTGGGTCATCCTGCCGACCTACAACGAGGCCGAGAACCTCGAGCGGATCGTCGGCGCCGTCCTGGAGCAGCTCCCGCCGTCGCGACGGGTCCTGATCGTCGACGACAACTCGCCCGACGGGACCGGCGAGATCGCCGACCGCCTGGAGGCGGAGAACGAATCGATCGAGGTGCTTCATCGCGAGCGCAAGGAGGGCCTCGGCCCGGCATACCTGGCGGGCTTCCGCGTGGCGCTCGACGGCGGCGCCCAGCGGATCGTCGAGATGGACGCCGACTTCTCGCACGACCCGAGCTACCTGCCGGCGCTGATCGGGGCGACCGAGCGAGCCGACCTCGCGATCGGCAGCCGCTACGTCCCGGGCGGCGGGATCACCGACTGGGGTCCGATGAGGCGGTTCATCAGTCGCGGCGGGAGCGCCTATGCCCGCGTGGCGCTGGGGCTGCCGGTCAAGGATCTGACCGGCGGCTTCAAGTGCTTTCGCCGGATCGTCCTGGAGAGGATCGACCTCGACACGATCGAGGCGCGGGGGTATGCGTTCCAGGTCGAGACGACCTATCGCGCGCTCAGGGCGGGCTTCCGGGTCGTCGAGGTCCCGATCGTGTTCAGGGACCGCGCCGACGGCACCTCCAAGATGAGCAAGGCGATCGTCGCCGAGGCGATGTGGCGAGTGCCCGCCATGCGTTTTCGTCGCTGGTAGGCTTACTTCAGTTTGTGAAGTAACGCTGGACTCGCTGGCTAGACTCAACAACGGACCAGCAACCACCACGACTTAGGAGACCAAAGTGCCGGGCAAGCTCACCGACGTAACCGACGCGACATTCCAGTCCGACGTTCTCGACGCCGACGGTCCTGTGCTCGTCGACTTCTGGGCGCCCTGGTGCGGGCCCTGCCGAGTGGTCCATCCCGTCCTCGAGGAGATCGACTCCGAGCGGGAGGATCTCAAGATCGTCAGCCTGAACACGGACGAGAACCCGCAGACCGCGGCCAAGTACGAGGTCCTCTCCATCCCCACGATGATCGTCTTCAAGGACGGCGACGTCGCGACCCGTCTGGTCGGCGCCCGGCCGAAGGCGCGACTCGAGTCCGAGCTCGAGCCGGTGCTCGCCTAGCGGCCACCAGGCCGCTCTACCTTGGAGCGGAGGGCGAAGCCCGTAGCGACTTACGTGGGGCGGCCGCTCGTGGCCGCGACCTGATGGCGAACTCGTTCGATCGCAAACGCGTCGCCTCGGGATCGCCATTCGAATCCGAGGTCGGATTCAGCCGCGCCGTTCGCATCGGCGCTCGCGTACTCGTCTCCGGCACCGCGCCGATCTGGCCGGACGGCTCCTGTGACCCTGACCCGCAGCGCCAGGCCAAGCGCTGCCTCGAGATCATCCTCGAAGCGCTTGGAGAGGCCGGCGCGGGCGCGGGGCACGTCGTCCGGACCAGGATGTTCATCACCGACGCGGCCGACGCCGAGGCGGTCGGGCGGGCGCATGCGGCCGTCTTCGGCGAGGTCCGGCCGGCGGCAAGCATGGTGGTCGTCGCCGGGCTGCTCGATCCTCGCTGGAAGGTCGAGGTCGAGGCCGAGGCGGTCGTCGGCTAGAGGATCTGCTCGTTGACGAAGCCGGCGAGCAGGACGCTGAAGCCGCCGATCTCGACCGCGATCAGCGCCCACATGAACGGGTGCTCGCCCGGGAGCTCATCGCCCTCGCGGAACCGGTTGTCGGTGTCGCGCGTGATCCCGTTGTAGACGTAGCCCGAGATCGCTCCCACGAAGAAGGCGATCACGGCGAAGGCGGCGATCAGGTTGACGGCGGTGCTCCAGGCGGAGAGCTCGACGAACACCGCGATCAAGAGGGTGGCGAACGAGTAGAGGAGGGCGGCACGGTGGGCGACGTCGACGTAGGGGTGGGCCAGTCCATCGGGGTTCGCCGCCATCTGGCGGTATTTCCAGACTCCGAGCAGGAGGGCGCCGAGGAAGATCAAACCGGCAGCGAGGAGGACCGCCTTCGTATCGCCCCCGAGCTCCATGCGGGGACTGTAATCGGCGGGCTTGGTGAGTTTCCGTCCCCCGTTGGCCGGAAACTCACCAACCACCCGGTTCTCGGAGGTCTCGGACCAGCGCGGGTGTGACTTCGGTGAGTGATTTGAGCACCACGTCTGCGAGCTCGAGCGCACTCGGCTCTGGCGGAAAGTCCCTGTTGGGCACCGCGATCACCGCCATCCCGGCCGCGTGCGCCGAGCGGATCCCGTTGGTGGAGTCCTCGATCGCGACGCATGCCGCCGGGTCGACCTCCAGCCGGCTCGCCGCCGCGAGGTAGACGTCCGGCGCGGGCTTGCCCGCTCCGACCTCCTCGGACGAGACCGTCGCCCCGAAGGCGTCGGCGAGGCCGGCGAGCTCCAGGAACAGGTCGATCACGTGCCGGTTCGACGATGTGGCGAGGCCGAGAGGCCACTGCCCGCCAAGAGACCTGACCGCCTCGACCGCACCGGGAAGCAGGGGCAGCCGTGCGCGGTAGCGCTCCGCGACCCGGTCGGCCACGGCCTGGGAGATCTGCTCGGGATCCATGTCGACGCCCAGCCGGTCCCGGACGTAGCCCGACCACTCCACCGAGCTCATTCCCAGCATGTCCCGGGTCGCGCCCTCGTGCCAGTGCCCGCCGTTCTCCTCGGTGAAGTGCTTGCGGACCTCGTCCCAGACCGCTTCCGAGTCGACCAGGACGCCGTCGAGATCGAAGATCACGGCTTTGGTCTCCGTCGTTCCGGCCGGCACGGGCGGCGAGTCTAGGCGTGAACCGCGGTCCAAATCGGGCGGGGCCTTCTAAAGATCCGTTTTCGCCGGCCGAAGTGAGTTCAATGGATTCCCGTGTCCTCTCCTGGGTCGTCTGCGCCGTCATTGCCGGTGTGGTGGCCTGGCTGGCGCTCTGGTCCCACGGCGGCAACGGAGCGGGGGTGGACGGGCCGCCACCCCCGGGCCAACCGGGGGGCGGCGCACAGGTGGCCGACCAGGAAGGCCTCCGCGAGATGCTGAGCAGAACGTTCACGCAGAACGACCCAAAGCAGTGCACCCAGAACCTGACGCGTGCATTCCTGCGGCACAGCTTCGGCTCCAGCGCCGGGACGCTGGACCGCTGTCACCGCGTGAATACGCCGCAGTCGGAGACCAACGCGCAGAGCGTCACGATCGAGAGCATCAGCGCCACGGGCTCTTCCGCCATCGCCGTGATCAAGGCGAACGGCGGTCGGTCCGACGGAACCGTCTCGACCTTCAGAGTGGTGCACGAGGGCGGGCACTGGAAGCTCGACCAGCTGACGCACGTCCAGATAGACAGGGCGCGGCTCGATCAGACCCTGAGAAACGATCTCGGCGAGCACGGGTATCTCCCGGCGGAGACGAGCTGCGCGATGGACAAGTACGACCAGGCGGTCAGCAACGCGGACATCGAGCGGAGCGCGATCGTCGGAGATCCCTCAGCGATGGACGTCGGGCAGTACGCGGCCTCCTGCCTCTCGCGGCCGACCCTGCTGCGGGTCCTCGGCCAGGACATCGAGACGGCACTGGCGGTCCGCGGGTTCCCGGGGCCGATCACCAGGTGCGTCGTCGAACGGATCACGCGCGGCGTCCCGACCGGCAGCCTCAGGCACCTGCTGGCGGCCGGCGAGCGCGGCGCGGACGGCTGGGCGAAGCTCGGCTACGAGTCCGCCGTCGCCTGCATGGGGGGCCACTCGAGCCCGTCGCCGGGCACCAGCCGCGCCTGAGCCTTGCTCAGGCCCTGCTGACGGCGATCCGGAGCTCGCGGCCCTCGATCGTCGCCTTTTCGCCGGCGCCGTCGGCGCTGTAGTCCACCGAGTCGGCCAGAGTCTCGCCGGCGATGTAGGACTCGTGCTCGCGGGCCGCGGAGAGCAATTCCTCGTCGCCCCCGAGCGCCAGCGAGATGCGATCCGAGACCTCGAGTCCGGCCTGCTTGCGTGCCTCCTGTACGGCGCGTACCACCTCGCGGGCCAGACCCTCGCGGCGCAGGTCGTCGTCGAGATCGAGCTCGAGCGCCACCGCATGGCCAGCCTCGGCCTCCACCTGGTAGCCCTCGAGCGGCTCCATGACCAGGTTGACGTCGTCGGCGGTGAGGGTGTGGTCCTTCCCATCCAGCTGGACGCCCACCTCCTCGCCCCTCTCCAGAGCGCCGGCGACCGCCGCCGCATCGAGCGCCTCGACCGCCGCCGCGAGCAGCGGCATCTCCTTGCCGAAGCGGGGGCCGAGCGAGCGGTAGTTGGGCTTGACGCGGTAGGAGACGAGCTCGGCCTCCGTCTTGACGAAGTCGAGCTCCTTGACGTTGAGCTCCGACGCGACGACCTCGGTGAGACGCTCGATCGCCGCGCGCTCGTTGTCGGAGGCGACCACCACCGCCTTGCGGAGGGGCTGGCGGAGCTTGACCTTCGCCTGGGCGCGCGCGGCGCGTCCCAGCTCCACGGTGCGGCGGACGGCATCCATGCCTGCCTCGAGCTGCGGATCGATCAGGTCCTCGTCGACCTGCGGGTAGTCGCAGAGGTGGACCGAGTCGGGGCATTCCCCGAAGCCCTCCTCGCCGGTGCCCACGGCGAGGTTCGTATAGATCTCATCCGCGAGAAAGGGCGTGAACGGGGCCAGCAGGGTGACCAGCGTGATCAGGCAGTGCCGCAGCGTGGCGAAGGCGGTCTCGTCCCCGTCCCAGAAGCGGCGGCGGCTGAGCCGCACGTACCAGTTGGAGAGCTCGTCGCTGTAGTCGGCGATCGCACGCGCCGCGTGCGTGCAGTCGAAGGTCTCCATCTGCTCGCGAACCTCGGCGATGGTGCGCTGCAGCCTTGAGAGGGCCCAGCGGTCGAGCTCGGCGGCCGAGCCCTCGCTCCGCTTGCCGGAGCTCCAGACGCTCGCCAGCGCCTCCGGCTCGTAGCCCTCGGCATTGGCGTAGAGGACCCAGAACGAATAGGTGTTCCAGAGCGTCAGCAGGAAGTGCCGGACCGCGTCCCCGACGGTGTCGAGCGAGAAGCGGTAGCCCTCCCAGGGCTCCTTGGAGGCGAAGTAGTACCAGCGGAAGGCGTCGGCGCCGTGCCGCTCGATCACATCCCATGGCTCGACCACGTTGCCGCGGCTCTTCGACATCTTCTGGCCCTCGGGATCGAGGATCAGGCCCAGGCAGACGACGTTGCGATAGCTCGATGTGTCCTGGAGGAGCACCGCCTCGGCGAGCAGCGTGTAGAACCAGCCGCGGGTCTGGTCGATCGCCTCGCAGATGAAGTCGGCCGGGAAGCGCTCCTCAAAGAGATCCTCGTTCTCGAAGGGATAGTGGTACTGCGCCCAGGGCATCGAGCCCGAGTCGAACCAGGTGTCGATCACCGAGGCCACGCGGCGCATCGTGCCCACGCACCCCTCCCGCTCGCACGGGTAGGTGACCTCGTCGATGTAGGGACGGTGCAGGTCGTCCGGCAGCTTGGCGCCCTTCTCCTCGAGGTCGGCGATGGAGCCGGCGCAGAAGCGCTGCTCGCAGTCCTCCTGGTCGCACTCCCAGATCGGCAGCGGGGTCCCCCAGTAGCGATCGCGCGACAGCGCCCAGTCGACGTTCCCCTCGAGCCACTTGCCGAAGCGTCCGTGCTTGATGTGCTCGGGGTGCCAGCCGATCTCCTCGTTGGCGGCGAGCATCCGGTCGCGCACCTCCGTGGTCTTCACGTACCAGCTCGCCTTGGCGTAGTAGAGGAGCGGGGTGTCGCAGCGCCAGCAGTGCGGATAGGAGTGCAGGTAGGCCTCGGAGCGGAGCAGCCTGCCCTTCTCCTCGAGCGCCTCCACGATCGCCGGGTCGGCGTCCTTGACGAACTGGCCGGCGAAGTCGGTGATCCGCTCGTCGAAGCGCCCCCGCAGGTCGACCGGGTTCTGCAGCTTGATCCCGTACTGCTCCCCGAGCTTGAAGTCGTCCTCGCCGAAGGCGATCGCGGTGTGGACCAGCCCGGTGCCCTCGTCCGTGGTGACGAAGTCGGCGAGCAGGACGGTGTGCCCGCGCGGGCCGTAGTCCGTGACGTAGCCGAAGGGCGGCTCGTAGGCGGTGCCCGCGATCGCCTCGCCGGGAAAATGGGAGAGCACCTCGGCCTGATCGCCGAAGACGTGCTCGAGCCGATCCCGGGCCAGCACGAAGACCTCGTTCCCGGCTCGGGCGCGGACGTACTCGATCTCCGAACCGGCGGCGACCGCCGCGTTGGTGATCAGCGTCCAGGGGGTGGTCGTCCAGACGAGCAGCTGGTCGCCGGCCTCGAGCGGCGACTCCGGGATCTGGTCGCTGGGAACGGGGTCGAGGATCGGCAGCTTCACGTAGACGGCCGGGTCCTCGACGTCCCTGTAGCCGAGGGCGACCTCGTGGGACGAGAGCGCGGTGCCGTCGCGCGGGCAGTATGGGACCACCTTGTAGTCCTCGTAGAGCCGGCCGTCGTCCCAGATCCGCCGCAGCGCCCACCAGACCGACTCGATGTAGTCGTTCGTCATCGTCACGTACGGGTCGTCGAGATCGAGCCAGAAGCCGATGCGCTCCGTGAGCCGGTTCCAGTCCTCGACGTAGCGGAAGACCGATTCGCGGCAGCGGGCGTTGAACTCGGCGATGCCGAACTCCTCGATCTCGTCCTTCGAGGTGATGCCCAGCTCGCGCTCCACCTCGAGCTCGACCGGCAGTCCGTGGCAGTCCCAGCCGGCCTTCCGCGGGACCTGGTGGCCGGTCATGGTCTTGAAGCGCGGATAGATGTCCTTGAAGACCCTGGCGAGGACGTGGTGTGAGCCCGGCCGCCCGTTCGCCGTCGGCGGACCCTCGTAGAAGCTCCACAGCGGCGAGCCCTCGCGATCGGCAAAGGAGCGACGGAAGACGTCGCGCTCACGCCAGCGCTCGAGGATCTTCTCCTCGAGCGCCGGGAAGGACTGCTTTGGATCGACTGGTCGGAATCCGGCCACGGAGCCGGATTCTCGCAGTCAGCCCTTGGGCAGCGTCACCGAGCCATCCTTCTCGATGATCCAGCTCGGGTTGTGGGCGACCTCCCACGGGTAACCGTCGGGGTCGATGAAGACCCCGGAGTAGCCGCCATAGAACGTCTCGCCCGGCTCGCGACCGATTGTGGCGCCGGCGGCCCGCGCCTCCTCGATCACGTCGTCGACGTCCTTTTCCGACCGCGTGTTGTAGGCGAGCGCGATGCCGCCCCAGCCACTTCCGACCTCCACGGCGCTGTCCGCCGCCAGCTGATCGCGCCCCCAGAGCGAGACGACCATCCCGCCGGCCTGGAAGAAGACAACGTCATCTGCCAACTTGGCACCTGAGGTCCAGCCGAGCGCCTCGTAGAACTTCTTGGCACGGTCGAGGTCCGTTACCCCAAGTGTGATCAGGCTGACCCGCTGTTCCATGATTGCTCCCTTCCATTGCGATGTGAGCCGACCCTAGGGACCGACCGCTGCCGTGCCTTGAACATTTCGGACGTTCTCTAAGTTGGAGGCATGGCCTACCGCGAGTTCGCTCCCTCGGGCGACGTGTACTCGCTGGTCGCGTGCCGCTGGGTGCGCGAGACCGCGGGCGAAGGGCAGCGCAAGCCGGTCCTGATCCTGCCCGACGGCTCCGTGGACCTCCTCTGGCGCGAGGGCGAGCTGGTGCTCGCCGGAGTCGATCGGGCCGCCCGGCCCACCCGGGTCGCGCCCGGCGAGAGGATCCTGGGGCTGCGGCTGCGGCCGGGAGTTGCGGGAGCCGTGCTCGGCATGCCCGCTAGCGAGGTCCTCGACGTCCACGTCCGGCTGGAGGAGCTGCTCGGCCCGGCGGCGAGGGAGCTCGCCGAGCGTCTCGGTGCGAGCCAGGATGACGCGGAGGCGTTCGCCCTGCTCGAGAGGGAGATCGGCTCGCGGATCGAGGACGGCGGGCCCGACCCGCTTGTCCTGGCGGCGACTCGGCGCCTCGGATTCCCCGGCAGCCGCATCGAGCAGCTCTCGGACTCGCTCGGAATCAGCGACCGACAGCTCCGACGCCGCTTCCATGGCGCTGTCGGCTACGGGCCGAAGACGCTCGACCGGGTGCTTCGCTTCCGGCGCCTGGTCGCTCAGTCCGGGGCCATTGCCACCGGTGAGAGCGACCTCGCCAGGGTGGCCGCCGACCTCGGCTACGCCGATCAGGCGCACATGACCAGGGACTGCCTCCGGCTGTCGAGCCTGACCCCGGCAGCGCTGGCCGCCCTGTGGGCGAACTGACCGACGGCGTTTGGCCAGACAGCCAGGGGGTAATTGAGCCCAGATCGCGGCGTGGCACGCTCCGGCGGGAACACGGTCGCGAGCATCGGCAGGGGCACGGCAGAGCTGCACCCGGGGCAGCGGCAACGGGGTCGGTTTCCGCGCAGCAAGACGGAATCCACACAGGAGGCAACCCAAATGGGCATAGGCATCGACGTCATACGTCCGAGGAGGACCCCCGAGGTGCCGCCCTCAGTTCCAGTCCAAGAGCGAGTCCGCAAGCTGCCGGAGGCGGTGCTGCTGACCACCGGCTACTACGCGAGCCGCGTCCCTCCGCTGAGGGAGCTCCTGCGACGCATCGACTGAGATGCGTCCAGTGCGTGTTTCACACACGCACTCGCGGAGCAGCATTAGGGCATGACAATCGGGACATCATTCTTCCTGATCGCCGTCGGCGCGATTCTGCGCTACGCGGTCGAGGACAAATGGAAGGCCGTGGACCTGACGACCGTCGGTCTGATCCTCATGATCGTCGGCGCCGTCGGGCTCGTGCTCGGCATCTACCTGGCCTTCGTTCGCGGCCGGCCGGATCCGACGCTGGGCGACGACGCGGTCGTGGTCAGGCGGCGCAGGACGCGCTACTAGGCCGCGCGATCCAGCTTGCGGCAGAGGTCCGCGAGCTGGCGCTTCTCGGTCTCGTCGAGGACGCCGAAAGCCTCACGCACGCGCTCGGCGTGCGCGGGGAAGGCATGCGTGACGAGGTTGTAGCCGGCCTCGGTGAGGCCGACGGCGACCGCGCGGCGGTCGCTCTCCAGGCGGCTGCGCGTGACGAAGCCCCGGTTCTCGAGGGTGTCGAGAACTTCCGTCGCCGTGGCCTTCGAGGCGCCCAGGCGGCGACGCATCGTGCGCAGCTCCAGCCGGCCGCCGGCGCTGGTCAAGAGGACCAGCATCGTGAAGCCCGTCGCCGACACTCCGATCCTCTCGAGGTCCGCCGCCAGGCGGCGAGTCAGGTTCGCCTCGGCCCGCACCAGCGCCTCCAGAGCTCGGTGCGCGAGCGGATCGATGGGGCGAAGGGGCGTCGCCTCGTCGGTCACGGGTGATCAAGTTATGGGCCGCGGCGGACGTAGGATCAACCAGGTGCTCCGCAGATCCTCGATCGCGCTGATCGCAATCGCCGTGGTGGCCGTCGCCGGCTGCGGGGCGAAGAAGAACGATCTCGCGCCCGCGGCCTGCCTGGTGACGAATCAGGGCTACCTGCGGGCCCTGACCAGGGCCCCGGGGGAGGTGCGCCTCGCGGGCACGACGCAGATCTCGTCATGCCTGGTGCCTGAGCAGAACGCGGGGCAGTTGGCCAACATCGGCCGCGAGATGATCGTCGCCGCGACGAAGCTGAACGCCGAGGCACGCCGGGGGTCAGAACCGGCGGCGCTCCAGCTCGGCTATCTGATCGGTGCCGTTGCCAAGGGAGCGGACGCGATCCACACCGACCTGGTGAGGCGGCTCAATTCGGCGGCCCGCTTCAGCCAGACGGGCGGGACGCTTTCGGCGAGCTTCGAGCGCGCCTTCGGCCGTGGCTATGCCGCCGGACACACCTCCGGCTAGATAGCCTCTGGGTGATGGAAGCCAAGACCGCTGAGGAGCTCTGGGGAGGCGAAACCACGAAAGCCGTCGAGAACTTTCAGATCTCCGGCCACCCGATCCCGGCGCCCGTGATCCACTGGCTGGGCAGGCTGAAGGCGGCCGCCGCGCGTGCGAATGCGGAGCTCGGCAAGCTCGATTCCGATCTGGCGGAGCGCATCGCGAAGGCCGGCGACGAGGTCGCCGGCGGCGAGCACGACGCCCAGTTCCCGATCGACGTCTTCCAGACCGGATCGGGGACCTCATCGAACATGAACGCCAACGAGGTGATCGCCGAGCTGGCGGGCGACGAGGCCCATCCGAACGACCACGTCAACATGGGCCAGTCCTCGAACGACGTCTTCCCCTCAGCGGTACACCTGGCCGCGCTGGGCGAGGTCCACTCCGACCTGCTGCCCGCGCTCGACGAGCTGCGCGCCGCCCTCGAGCGCAAGGCGGATGAGTTCGACGATCTCGTCAAGACCGGCCGCACGCACCTGATGGATGCGGTGCCCGTGACCCTCGGCCAGGAGTTCGCCGGCTACGCCGCGCAGATCAGGCTCGGCGCCGAGCGCGTTCGCTCCACGCTCGGCCGCGTGGGGCAGATCCCGCTCGGCGGCACGGCGACCGGCACCGGGCTCAACACGCACCCGGAGTTCGCCGCCAAGGTGCGGGAGCAGCTCAGCGCCGACACGGGCCTTGACATCTCAGAGCCGGCCGATCCCTTCGAGGCCCAGGCCAACCGCGACGCGCTCGTCGAGCTCTCCGGTGCACTCAAGACGGTGGCCGTCTCGATGATCAAGATCGCCAACGACCTGGCGCTGATGGGCTCGGGTCCACGCGCCGGCCTGGCCGAGCTGCGTCTGCCGGAGCTGCAGAAGGGATCTTCGATCATGCCCGGCAAGGTCAATCCGGTGATCCCCGAGGTGGTGATCCAGGTGGCCGATCAGGTGATCGGCAACGACGCCGCGATCACGATGGGCGGGAGCCAGGGACAGTTCGAGCTGAACGTCCGGGTGCCGCTGATCGCCCGCAACCTGCTCGACTCGATCAAGCTCCTCGCCGCAGCAGCCCGCCACCTGGACGAGAAGTGCGTCGGCGGAATCGAGCCGAACGAGGAGATGCTCGAGCGCCATCGCGAGGCGAATTTGATCGTCGCGACCGCCCTCAACCCGCACATCGGCTACGACAAGGCCGGCGAGATCGTCAAGGAGGCGGCCGCCTCGAATCGCTCGATTCGGGAGGTGGCGAAGGAGATGGGCGTCTCCGAGGAGATCCTGGACGAGGCGCTCGACCATCGCAAGATGGCGCGCCCGCACGACTGACGCGGCGGGAGCGATCGCACACATCTCCCGGCCCTCCTTCGGCGTAAGGTCGGGTGTGGTGGAGAAGCACGACGCAGTAATCGTCGGAGCGCGCTGCGCGGGGTCAACCCTGGCCACGGCACTGGCACAGCGCGGCTGGGACGTCGCCCTGATCGACAGGGACACCTTCCCGAGCACCACGGTCTCGACCCACCTGATCTACCCCAACACCCTCGCCCGGCTCGAGCGCCTGGGCGTACTGGACACCCTTCAGTCCCAGCACGAGCTCGCTTTCGCGTCCCACCGGCTGGTGGCGCTGGGGCATGAGATCGCTGGAAGGTACACGCCGATCGACGGCTTCGACCTCGGCCTGGCGCCGCGGCGGATCGCGCTCGATATAGCCGGAGTCGACACCGCGCTCGCAGCCGGCGCCACCGGCATCTTCGGGACGCGCATGGTCGACCTGCTCGGCTCGGGGACCGAGGACGACCCGGTGCGCGGCGTCAGGCTCGCCGACGGACGCGAGATCGAGGCGGACTGGGTGTTCGGCGCCGACGGACGCGGCTCGGCGGTCGCCGGCAAGCTCGGCCTCGAGAAGGAGCGGACTCAGCGCGGAGAGCTCGCCTTCTCGTACTCGTACTGGAGCGGCATCCCAATCGACGAGCGCGTCTCGACGCTGCAGATCAACCTCGACGAGATGCTCTACCACGGGCCCGTCGAGGACGGGCTCTACCTGGTGATCGCCAACGGAGTCCCCGATCTTGCTCAGGGCACGAAGGCGGAGCGGGAACGCAAGTACATGGAGGCGATTCGGCGCTTCCCCGAGACCCTCGACCCCACGCTGCTGGACGACGCCGAGATGGTTACAGAGGTGACGGTGGCGCCGGAGACGCTGATGAGGGGCTTCTTCCGCAAGCCGACCGGCCCGGGCTGGGCCCTGGTCGGCGACGCCAGCTACTTCAAGCACCCGGGGACCGCACAGGGGATCGGCGACGCTGTCGAAGCGGCGCTCTACGTTGCCGAGACGCTCTCGGGCGGCGACACCCTGGACGGTTACGAGGAATGGCGCGACGCCAAGTCGGCGGAGCACTACGACTGGTCCTTCTCCTGGGGCCGCTTCCCTAGGCCTGAGAGCGCCGAGCCGCTCTTCCGCGGCTGGGCCTCCGATCCGGACGCCGGACAGGACCTACGCGATTGTCTCGCCCGGACTGTGGAGCCTTCGCAGCTGATGAGCAAGAAGCGGCTCGAGCGCTGGTTCGCGCCGGCCTAGCCCCGCTTCCTCTTTTTCTTGCACTTCTTCTTCTTCTTGGCGGCCGAGGCGGAGCGCTTGTGCTTCTTCTTCTTCTTCTTGCACTTCTTCTTCGTGCTGGGCGGCGTCGAGGACGTCCCCCCGGGGCCGGGGCCGGGAGCGCTCCCCGGCAGAGTCACCTGCAGCCCGTCGGTGCCCTGACTCGAGTCGTGATTCGCGTCTCCCGGATAGACAGCCGTGATCGTGTGGAGTCCGGTCGCCGTCGGCGTATAGGGCGCCGTACATGTGCCCTGGGTCGGAGTCGACATGAAGAGGACCTCGCAGTTGGCCACGAACGAGCCCGGCATGTCGGACGTCAGGCGGACGCCCGAGAGGAAGGTCACCGGGGGCGTGCTCGTGGTGTCCCTCACTGTGACTGCACACTGCGCCGCCCCCGAGCCGAACACGAGCGGGTTGGGCGTGCAGGAGACGGCCGTCGTCGTCGGGAATGCGAGCTCGTCGGCCCCGATGTCAGGCGTTGAGCCGATCGTTCGCGCCTGACCATCGATGTCCAGGGTCCCGCTGAGGCCGTCGGTCGCCCCGGCATTGATCGTGGCCGAGCCGCTGACCTCGTGGTAGCCGTCGGCGGCGAGCATCGGTACGGCTGTGATGTTGCCCGTCCCAGTGCCCGGCGCCGTGACCGATGCCGTCCCTCCCGAGGCATCCTCGTCGATGGCTGTGTCGTAGTCGGAGTGATCCAGGTTCATCGTCACGGAGGTACCGGTCGCTTGTGCCCGTACTCGAATGTCCTGTGAGAGTCCCTGGGCGATCAGGCTCTTGGCCGAGATCGTGATGGTGGGACCTACAGGCGGAGAGGCGGTGGCGTAGAAGTAGAAGGCTCCGAAGGAGCTGGCCCCGGTGGCAATCGCCGTCACGTTCCGGACGTTCGTGGTGAAGGTGCCCCCGATGAAGGTGCTGGCGCCAAGGGCCGTCCCGCCGCTGCCGGAGCTGAGGCAGGCCGAGTTCCGGATCGTCCCGCCCGCCATGTTGCAGACGATCGCGTTGTCCTTGCTCGAGCGAGCGATAACCCGATCGACGGCGCTGCTGCTGGTACCGCCGAACGTCGTGAGGTCGCTCGTAGAGACGGATGTGACGATCTCGACGTCCGAAAGCGCGACCGGGCCTCCGAGGAGGAAGGCCCCATAGAAAGTGTCGGTGTTGAGGGTGATCACCGGTCGCGGCTGTCCGGCCGCTCCGTGGACGATTGCGGCTGTCGGCTGGACGACGTGGTCGGTTGAATTCCCAGTTCCGGTCGGGCCAACGTCGCCGTCGAGGTCGCCTGCGGTGTCGGAGTAGTTGCCAGGCAGGATCACCGCCTCATCGGCCGCATCGACGTCGATGCCCGCAGCGGCGGTCCCGATGCTGCACTTCGGCGCATCCGGGGCGATGCAAACGGTGTCGGGAACGGTGCCACCCGGCGCGGCGTACCGGGTCGTCGCGCTCGCAATCGCCGGCAGCAGCAGCGCGCCGGCCGCGGCGAGCAACGTGACGAAACCCCATCTCCCCGATGTCAGTCTCCCTGACATCCGCCCCCAGCCTACGGGAACCGGCCCGGGACGTGTATGGATCGTCCGGCTAGCCCTGGATGGTGACCAGACGCTCCTCGGTCAGCTCCCGCACCGCGTAGTGCGGGCCCTCGCGCGTGTTGCCCGAGTCCTTGACGCCACCGTAGGGCATCTGGTCGGTGCGGAAGGTCGGGACCTCGTTGATCAGCACGCCGCCGAATTCGAGCGTCTCGCCCGCCTTCTTCGCGTTGCCGACGTCGCGGGTGAAGACGCCCGCCTGCAGGCCGTAGCGCGAGTCGTTCGCCATCTCCAGGGCCTCGTCGAAGGTCTTGAAGGTATGGATGGTGGCCACGGGGCCGAAGATCTCGTCCTTCCAGGTGTGGCACTCCTTCGGCTCGTTCCTGATCACCGTCGGGGCCACGCAGCGGTCCTCGTCGACGAGCTCGCCGCCGGTGAGGATCTCGCCGCCCTTCGCCGTGGCCTCGTCGATCCACTCCTTGACACGGTCGCGGTCATCGCGGGAGATGACGGGCCCGACGTCGGTGTTCTCGTCCATCGGGTCGCCGGTGACCAGGGACTCGACGTTCTTCGTGAAGCGCTCGGTGAACTGATCGGCGATCGACTCGTGGAGCAGGACGCGCTGCACCGAGATGCAGCTCTGCCCCGCGTGCGAATAGGCATGGAGCTGCGCCTTGTCCGCCGCCGTCTCCCAGTCGCCGTCCTCGTTGACGATCAGGGGCGCGTTCGAGCCGAGCTCCAGGTTGACCTTCTTGTGGGGCGCCTTCGAGCGGATGCCCCAGCCGACCGAAGCGGAGCCGGTGAAGGTGATCGCGCCGATGCGGTCCTCCTCGACGATCGCGTTACCGACGTCCGAGCCGGAACCGCAGACGACCTGCAGCCAGTTCTCCGGCAGGCCGGCGTCGTAGAGGACCTCGGCCAGCTTGATCGCCGAGATCGGGGTCTGCCCCGCCGGCTTCAGGACGATCGCGTTCCCGGCGGCGATCGCGGGGCCGAGCTTGTGGGCGACCAGGTTGAGCGGGAAGTTGAAGGGGCTGATCGCGCCGACCACTCCGTACGGCACGCGGATCACGACGCCGAGCTTCCCGACGCCCGGGGAGCCGGCCTCCATGGGCACGGTGTGCCCGGTGAGGGTCCGGGCCGCAACGGCTGAGAACTGGAGCGTGGAGACGCAGCGCTGGGCCTCGACGCGCGCGGTCTTCACCGGCTTGCCCGCCTCGGCGGCGATCGTCATCGTCAGATCGTCCTCGCGCTCGCCGACCAGCTCCGCGGCGCGGTCCAGCAGCGCGGCGCGTTCGTGCGCGGGGAATTCGGCCTCGGCGAAGGCCCCTGCGGCCGCTGCGGTTGCCTTCTCGACGAGCGCGGCGTCGCCCTTCGGCACGCGACCGATCAGGGTCTCGTCGTAGGGGGCCTTCACCTCCGACCACTCGTCGGTCTCGATCCATTCACCGGCGACGTAGAGCTTGTGGTCCGTGGCTTTGATCGTCTCGGTCGCCATCGTCCTCTCCTCGACTAGTCGGGTTGCTCCTCGGCTGCGCTTCCGGGGCACCCTCGGATCTACCCACAAGCTAGCTCACGCATTCGGGCGGCCCGAGGGCCGTTCCGGCAAGAGTCAGTGGGAGAACTGCTCCAAACCGCAACTTCCCGCCGCGCTACCCGTTATTCAGGGTCAATGCACCGGGGGATCCGACTCTTCGTTCTGGTCGCCCTCGCCTGCGCGCTGGCGCCGGCGGCCGCCTCCGCCAAGGTCTGGATCGTCAAGGGCGCAGGCTTCGGCCACGGCGTCGGGATGAGCCAGTACGGCGCGTATGGGTACGCAAAGCACGGGTTCAAGTACGACCAGATCCTGACCCACTACTACACGGGCACCACCATCGGGTCGAGCCACCGACACGACCGTGCGGGTGCTGCTCCGGGACTCGGTGAGGAGCGTCGCCTTCCATGGCGCGAATTCGGCCTGCGGCGTCGCCATCGGGCCGAAGAAGACCTATGTGGCGAAGCGAAAGGGTGGCGGGGTCGTGGTGCGCACCAAGAAGCGGCGGCGGATCGCGAAGTGCGCGGTCATGACCGCGACCGGCGCGCCGACAGTCGTGGTCGCGGGCAAGGGCACCTACCGCGGCTCGCTCGAGGTGCGCGGGTCGTCGAGCGGGCTCGACGCGATCAACGTTCTCGACGTCGAGGACTACGTGCGCGGGGTGGTCGCAAAGGAGTCGCCGGCGTCCTGGCCGCTCGAGGCGCTCAAGGCCCAGTCGGTGACGGCTCGGTCCTATGTCCTCTCATCCGCCGGCCACGGGACCTTCGATGTCTTCGACGACACCCGCAGCCAGGCCTACGGCGGCGTTGGCGCCGAGACCGCGAAGACCGACCAGGCGGTGAGCGACACGCACCTGCAGGTGGTGCTCTACAAGGGCAGGGTCGCCCAGACCTTCTTCTTCTCCACGTCCGGCGGCCACACCGAGAACAACGAGTTCTCCTCCCTCGGCTTCGGCCAGCCGGCGGTGCCCTACCTGCGCGGCGTCGACGATCCCTACGAGGCCGACGCCGGCTCGCCCTACGAGCGCTGGAAGCGGAAGTACTCGGTCGGCCGGATCAGCGGCGCGCTTCGTGGGATCGGCCTGCGCGGCAAGCTCCGCAATGTCGTCGTCACCCAGCGGGGCGCCTCCCCGCGCATCGTGCACGCCAACCTGATCGGCAGCCGCGGCACCACCACCGTCAACGGCCCCCAGCTTGCGAGCGCCCTCGGGCTGCCGGACACCTGGGCCTTCTTCAAGAAGAAGAAGTAGCCGGCGTCAGCTCTCTGACCTCCGGTGCGCAGCGAGCGAAACCGTCCCCGCCCGGCCCGGGTTGCAGGTGACGTGTCCTCCCTTCGCCTGACCCGCTCGTACCTGACCGCGGCCGTCACGCTGGCCGCGCTGGCGCTCGCCCTGACCGCACCCGGCGCCCGGGCGAAGGCGGTCTGGGTGGTCAAGGGACACGGCTTCGGACACGGTGTCGGGATGAGCCAGTGGGGCGCCTACGGGTTCGCGCGGCACGGCTACGACTACAGGCAGATCCTCGGGCACTACTACTCGGGCACGACGATCGGCGCCACCGGCGACCGCACCGTCCGCGTGCTGCTGCGCTCCGGCGTCTCGAGCGTCCGCTTCCGTGCGAGCTCGGCCTGCGGCCGGTCGCTGTCGCCGAGGACCGTCTACACGGCGCAGCAGGGCGGTGGCGCCGTTCTACTCCGTCGGGGCGGACGGACGCTCGCCGGATGCGGTTCCGTGCTCAGCACGGGCGGCGGCACCGCGTCTCTCGTCGGCAAGGGGCCGTACCGGGGGTCGCTGGAGATCCGGATCTACGGCGGCGGGCTCGCGGCCGTGAACGCCGTTCCCCTCGAGAGCTACGTGCGCGGGGTGATCGCGAAGGAGTCGCCCTCGTCCTGGCCGATGGACGCGCTCGAGGCGCAGGCGATCGCTGCTCGCTCGTACGGGATCGCGACGGCGCGCGGTGGCCTCTTCGACCAGTACGACGACACCCGCAGCCAGGTCTATGGCGGCATGAGGGCGGAGACCGCCCGCACGAACGCGGCAGCCGGCGCCACGGCGGGGCAGGTGGTCCTCGACCGGGGCAGGGTCGCCCAGACCTACTTCTTCTCCACCTCCGGCGGCCACACCGAGAACAACGAGTTCTCCTCTCTGGGCTTCGGCGGCACCCCGATCCCCTATCTCCGGGGAGTCCCCGACCCCTTCGACTGGTACTCGCCGTATCACCGCTGGAAGCGCAAGTTCTCGCCGCGCGCGATGCGCTCCCGGCTGCGCGGCCTCGTGCGCGGGAAGCTTCGCAAGATCCGGGTGCTGCGAGCCGGCGCCTCGCCCCGCATCGTCAAGGCGAAGGTCGTGGGCAGTCGCGGTTCGCGCAAGGTCAGCGGACCCAAGCTGGCCAGGCGATTCGCCCTCCCCGACACCTGGGCGCGCTTCAAGCGGATCAGGAAGAAGTAGTTTCGGAGGCGGCGAGACGACGCATAACCTGAGAGCGTGCCCGCCCGGCCCTCAACCGCCCCTCGAACGCTGGCGCTCGCCGGCGCCGAGGTCGCCCGGATCGGCCTCGGGACCAACCGGCTCACCTCGACGCCCGAGAACCACGCCTTTCTGCGCGAGGCGGTCGACTCCGGCCTGGGACTGATCGATACCGCCCACGTCTACACCGGCGGGGACAGCGAGCGGGCGATCGGCGAAGCGCTCTCGCCGAAGCCCGAGGGGCTCGTCATCGCCACCAAGGGCGGCTACGAGGAGGGCAGCGCGCGGGCCCTCCGCGCTCAGATCGAGCAGAGCCTCGCGAGCCTGCGGACCGAGACGATCGACCTCTATTACCTGCACCGCGTCGATCCCGAGACGGCGCTCGCCGACAGCCTCGGGACGATCGCGGAGTACCGCGACGCCGGGAAGATCGGGAAGATCGGGATCTCGGCCGTCACCGTCGAGCAGGTCGAGGCGGCGAGAGAGCTGGTCCCGATCGCCGCCGTGCAGAACCACTACAACGTCGGCGAACGCGGCCACGACGAGGTCGTCGACTACTGCGAGGAGAACGGGATCGTCTTCGTCCCCTACTACCCGGTGAAGGGCGACGCACCGCCGGCGCTCGCGGAGATCGCGAAGAGCCACGATGCCTCGCCCGAGCAGATCGCGCTCGCCTGGCTGCTGCACCGCTCGCCGGCGATCCTGCCGATCCCGGGCACGCTCTCGATCGAGCACCTGCGGGAGAACCTCGGCGCGCTCGAGATCGAGCTCACCGACGACGAGTACGACGCCCTCGCCTAGGCGCCCGCCTAGCCGTCCGGATAGGGCTGCACCGGGATGCCGTGGCCGGTGTCCCGGGTGCCGAACTCGTAGGCCGCAGCGCCCTTCACGGTGAGACGCTGGGCGGGGCGGCCGTCCAGTTCCACGTCGAGCTCCAGGTCCGAGATCGAGCAGTTGAGCGTGTTGTGCTCCGGGCCGACCGGGTCCGCGTAGATCCAGGCGACGAAGTCCTTGGCGGCCGCCCGGACGTTCCCCGTCACCTTGACGCCCTTGCCCTTGAGCTCGAAGCGCGCGCCGGTCGGCGACTCCTCCACCACGGTGCTCGGAACGTGGCCGAAGCCGCCGAGCCGGTGGGCCTCGCCATCGAGCATCAACATCGCGTTCCCGACCCACGGGGTCGTCCGCCCCGCCACCTTGATCCGGCCGACGGCCATGTCGAAGTAGTCCTCCGGCGAGCGTCCCTCGAAGCCGGAGCCCTGGATCCAGACCCAGCGCTCGGCGTGCTCGGCCCCCCAGTTGTGGCCGATCATGCCGCGCCAGTCCTTCACCTCGATCCGCTCGCCGGCGACCTCGAGCTCGCCGTTGAAGACCGCGTCCGGATACGGACTGAGGAACTTCGTCTTCGGCAGCTTCGCGCGGTAGAGGAAGTCGCGAGGGAGGTGGTGGAAGGGCTCGTGAGAGTCGGCGAAGTTCAGGTCCCACTTCGCCTCGAGGGCCGGGGTCTCGACCCGGCCGATGGCGCGGCCGTCAGTTAGCGACGCGTCGGCGATCCGGATATAGGTATCGGGCCCGCTGCCGAGCTCGTCGGCGCCGAACTGCCGCTTGGTCGCTCTCGGGCCGGCGGCCGAGGAGTCAAAGAGAACGAACCAGATCGCGCAGGTCGCCTCCTCACCGGGCCGCTTGTGAGTTGTGTGGCGGATCCAGGCTCCGCGGCCCCCGCCGGGCTTGACGAGCTTCAGGTAGAAGCTCTCGTAGTGCCCGGCCTTGGCCGGGACCGGCGGGAAACGGGCCTCGGTTCTCACGGACGGAGACGCTATAGGCCGGTGAGCCTTCGGGCCCGCGCGCGCACCTCGGCGACGATCTCGTCGGCGTCCGCGACCTCTCGCTCCCGCATCAGCACCTCGCCCGCGACGACCGTGGCGTCGACGACTGAGCCGGCGGCGGCATAGACCAGGTCCGCGTCCAGGTCGCCCGCCGAGAGCTCCGGATCGGAGGCACGGAGCAGCAGGAAGTCGGCGGGCGCCCCCACCTCGAGCGGTGTGCCGCCCAGCACCGGAGAGCGAAGCCCGCGCGCGATCGCGAGCGCCTCGGTCGCGGGCAGTACGGAGGGATCGCCGCTCGCGTGCTTCTGGCTGAGCGCCAACAGCTTCACCTCCTCGAAGGAGTCCAGGTTGGAGTTCGAGGAGACGCCATCCGTCCCGAGGCCGAGCGCAGCGCCGGCGGCGGCGGCCGCCGGGTAGGGCAACACCCCGCCGACGGCGAGCTTCATGTTGGCCGCCGGATTGGCGACCACGGTTGCGCCGCGCTCGGCGATCAGATCCAGTTCGTGCCGGTCGAGCCAGACGCCATGGGCGAGCACCGTGCGCCGACCGAGGAGGCCGAGCTCGTCGAGGTAGAGGGCGGGGCGCTTGCCGTGCGCCTCGAGGCAGTCGGCGACCTCCTGCTCGGTCTCGGAGAGGTGGATGTGGACGGGCAGCTCCCGCTCGGCCGCTAGCTCGGCGATCCACCGGAGCGTCTCGGGGCTCACGGTGTAGATCGCGTGCGGGCCGAGACTGGGCTGCACGCGCGGACCGGCCTCGCCCAGGCGGTCCAGGACGGCGAGGACCTCGGGCCGAAGGGCCTCTCCCTTCTTCGGGTCGAGCTCGTCGATGATCACGCTGCTGAGCACCGCGCGGATTCCCGCGTCGCCGACCGCGGCCGCGATCTCGGCGCCACGCCAGTACATGTCGACGAACTTGGTGGTGCCCGCCCGGATCATCTCGACACAGGCGAGCCGCGTGCCCCAGTAGACGTCCTGCGGCTCGAGCTTCGCCTCCGCCGGCCAGATCCTGGTCCGCAGCCACTCCATCAGTGGCATGTCGTCGCCGAAGCCGCGGAAGAGGGTCATCGCGGCGTGAGTGTGGCCGTTCACCATCGGCGGGCTGAGCAGCAGTCCGCCCGCATCGATCAGCTCATCGCCCGGCCTCGCCTCGACGCCCGGGCCCAGCTCGGCGATGCGGCCATCCTCCGCTCGCAATCCGACGAGTCCGCCGTCCAGCGTCGCGCCGGTGACGGCGAGGCTCAACGGCCCGGCAGTCCCTTGGCGAGCGCGGGCAGGACGAACTCGAGATCCGCCGCGAGGGTCTTTGCGGTCCGATCGCGGCCTCGGCGGTACTCGGCGACCGTGAGCGCCTTGTCCTCGATGCCGTTCGCCAGGTTGTCGACGGTGCAAACCACCGCGTAGGCCAGTGCCGCCTCGCCGGCCAGGACCGCCTCCGCCGCGACGGTCATCCCGACCATGTCGGCGACCTCGGCCAGCGCCCGCACCTCGGCCGGTGTCTCGAAGCGCGGCCCGATCGTCTGCGCGTAGGTGCCGCCCACCTCGAGGTCGGTGTCGGTGAGAGACGCCCAGGCGCTGATCACGATGTCGCGCCAATCCGGATCGAAGCCGGGGACGGAGTGCCCGCGCGGATCGCGGTAGAAGCTGGGCGCGATCTCAGGCGCGTAGAAATCCTCCGGGCAGCTCAGCATCCCGACCTTGAGGTCCTTGTCGAGGCTGCCGACCGAGGCGAGCGCCAGGACCCGGTTGCAGCCCAGCTCGCAGGCCGCCCTGATGTTGGCGCGATGGTCGACCAGGTGGGCCGGGATCGAGCGGTCAAACCCGTGCCGCGCGATGCCGACGATGTCCGCGCCGTCGGTCGCCTCCACGGGCAGCGCGCCGCCGGCGTCGATGGTCACCCGCTCACCCTCAATCGGGTCGGCGCCCTCGGGCAGGCTGTTGCCGTGGATCAGGCAGAGCCGTTCGCCCGTCGGGCGCGGTGCGGTCATGCGGGCACTGTAGTCGCGCTATTTCATGCTCATGCAGAGCGCGTACGCGAACACTGTCGTGTTGCCGGCGCCCCCGGCGCCGTTGACGAAATTGGCCGAGAAGGCCCCGGGGATGTCGCCGTCCTGCGCGCTCGCGCCGCTGGCCTGCAGTGGACGCAAGCTCATGAACTGGATGTCCGACGTTTGATTCGCGCTCAGCCCGCCGCCACCCACGGCCACCTCTCCGGGCTGACAGTGCGCCTCCGGGATCGCATTGCTGTTGTCGTTCAGCGGCTTTGAGTCCACCCGAACCACCACCGACGGGGTCTTGACCACCCCGGCGGCGAGTTTGGAGGCCGTGACCGCGCCCGTCGCCAGCTTTGCCTCCGTCACGGCACCGTTCGCCAGCTTTGCCTCCTTGACCGCACCGTTCTTGATGTTCTTGGTCTTGACTGCGTTCTTGCCCAGATGGATCGCGTAGGCGCTGCCGCCGAGCGCGACGAAGAGCGCCAGAAGCGCGACCACGTTGGCGAAGGTGAGCCTGCTTCGGACGAACCGCATAGAGACCTCCCCGGGTAGAAGTTTCAGCCCGGGCAGCCTATCCGGGGCGTCAGGTCCTGATGTGGATCACGTCGCCGTCGGCGACGACGTAGTCGCGGCCCTCGATCCGGAGGGTGCCGCGCTCGCGGGCGGCCGCGTAGCCGCCGGCGTCGAGCAGCTCATCCCAGGCGATCACCTCCGCGCGGACGAACGCCTTCTGGATGTCGCCGTGCACGCGGCCGGCCGCGTCCCATGCGGTGCCGCCGCGTTTCAGCGTGTGCGCCTGAGCCGGCTTGTCGGTGTCGGCGGTGAAGAAGCTCTCCAGCTCGAGCAGCTCGAAGGCGGCGCGGATCAGGCGCTCCAAGCCGGAGCCCTCGACGCCGAGCTCCGATCGCATCTCGGCAGCTTCGTCCTCCTCGAGCTCGCGCAGCTCAGACTCGACCCTGGCGGAGATCACGACGACGCCGGCGTCCATTTCGGTGGCATGGGCGAGCAGGTCGGACGGGCACTCGGTCTCGCCCTCGTCGACGTTGACGACGTACAGGGTCGGCTTGCCGGTCAGCGGCGAGAGGTTGCGCAACGCGTCTGGAGCGGTCTCCGGCAGGGCCACCTCGCGGACGGGCCGGCCGGAGCCGAGAGCCTCGACCACCCGCTCGAGCCAGTCGCGCTCCGCGATCGCTTCCTTCTCGCCGCCGCGTGCCTGCTTCGTGACCCGCTCGAGGCGGCGCTCGGCGCTCTCCAGGTCGGCGGCGAGCAGCTCGGCCTCGATCAGCTCGGCGTCGGCCACCGGGTCGACGCGGCCCTCGGGATGGGCCACGGCGGCGGAGCCGTGCGCCCGGATCACGTGGCAGATCGCGTCCGTCTCGCGGATCGAGGCGAGGAACTGGTTGCCGAGCCCCTCGCCCTGCGAGGCGCCCTTGACCAAGCCCGCGATGTCGTGGAAGTCGATGGTCTCGTGGACCGTCTCCGAGGCGCCGAGCATCTCCGCGATCCGGTCCAGCCGCTCGTCGGGGACGCCGACCACGGCGACGTTCGGCTCGACGGTGGTGAACGGATAGTCCCCGGTCTCTGCCCGGGCCGCGGTGAGCGCGTTGAACAGCGTCGACTTGCCCGCATTGGGCATCCCGACGATCCCGATCTTCATCAGAGAGGGACGACCAGGCCCAGGCCGACGCCGATGATGGCGCCGGCGAGCACGTCGGAGGGATAGTGCATGCCGAGGTAGGGACGGCAGACCGCGATCCCTCCGGCCAGGATGAAGAGGAACGCCGCCTCCGGCGCGATTCGCGTCATGGCGGTCGCACAGGCGAACGAGGAGGTGGCGTGAGCCGACGGGAAGCTGAGCGAGCTGGGCGCACCGCCGAGGGGGGGCAGCCCTTCCAGCAACGGTCGCGGCCGCCGGACGGCGAGCTTGATCGCGAAGTTGAGCCCGATCGCCACCGGGCCGAGGAATCCCGCGACGACCCAGTCCTCACCGTTGTCCGGGTCGATGAAGGCCATCGCTATCCCGATCGCGAACCAGACCACGCCGTACTCCCCGATCCTGCCCAGCGCCTTGCCCACCGCCTCGGCGGGCGGGCTGTGAAAGCGGGTGCGCATCCCGTAGAGGACGCGGCTGTCGAGGCGCTGGAGCACCGGCGCGCAGAATACGGTTCGGCGATGGCCACGGACGCCGAGCGGCTCCAGCGGTACGAGGACGACTTCCGGCGGGCCGGGTTGCCGCTCTTCAGCGAGGACATCTCGCCCTACGAGGACATCTTCAACCGCGCGGCGCCGCTGCTGGGCATCGTGCTGCTCGGCGAGCTGCTCGGCGCGGGACAGCTCGATTGGACCTGGTGGCAGAACGTGCTTGCCGTTGCGGGCGGGCTCCTCATCCTGCTCGTCGCCGTGGCGATCGGCAACCGTGCTCGGGGACGGCCGTGGCGGGCCGTGCCGGAACGGCTCGGCAAGACCGAGCTGGCCGGCTTCGTCCTGGTTCCGGCGGTCCTTCCCGTGATCTTCGGCGGCCAGGTCGGCAGCGCGCTCGTGACCGCCGGCGGCAACCTTCTCTTGCTCGGGTTGATCTACGCCGTCGTCGGCCTCGGGCTCGTCTCGATCATCCGCTGGGTGATCGCCCGGATCGTCACCCAGCTCCGCTCGGCGCTCACGCTGCTCGCCCGGGCGGTCCCGCTGCTGGCGATCTTCGTCCTGCTCTCGTTCCCCACCCAGGAGCTCTGGGAGATGTTCACCAACCCGACGCAAGGCGTGTACGCGACGATCATCGTCCTGTTCGTCCTGCTCGGTGTGGGGTTCCTGGCCGTACGCCTGCCGCGGGAGGCGGAGCGGCTCGAGCACGAGGTGAGCACCGACGCCCCGCCGCTGCGCCGGCGCCAGCTCTTCAACGTCGGCCTCGTGATGTTCGTCAGCCAGGCCGTGCAGGTGCTGCTGGTGAGCCTGATGATCGGCGCCTTCCTGACGGTCTTCGGCGTGCTGGCGATCGACGACTCCATGCGAACCCAGTGGATCGGCGACCCGGGGAACGTCCTCTTCCACTTTCACCTCTTCGGCGAGCGGCTCGAGCTGACCAACGAGCTGCTGCGCGTCGCGCTCGGCCTCGCCGCGTTCTCCGGCTTCTATTTCGCGATCGCGATCTTCACCGACTCGACCTACCGGGAGGAGTTCCTCGACGAGCTGACCTCCGAGATGCGCAGGAGCTTCGAGGAGCGCGCCGATTACCTGAGGCTCCGGGAGAATCCGGCGAGTGGCTGAGACCGCCAACAGGGTGATGGTGCCGGGCTACCGGCACGTGCCCGGGCACCACTGCGGCTCCACCGCGCTGCGAAACCTGCTCGCCTTCCACGGCGTCGAGATCTCCGAGGAGATGGCCTTCGGCCTGGGCGCGGGCGCCTGCTTCTACTACGTGGTCCTCGACGAGCACTCGCCGACCCGGTTCACCAACGGACGCGCGGCGCGGCTCGAGGAGAACTTCCTCGAGCTGACGGAGGTGCCGCTGCGGCTGCGGACCGAGAAGGACCCGGTGGCCTCCTGGGAGATGGCGAAGGAGGACGTGGACGAGGGCCGCCCGTCGCTGCTGCTCACCGACCTCTACTACCTCGACCACTACGGGCGCTCCGCCCACTTCCCCGGACACGCGGTGGTCCTGGCCGGCTACGACGAGGAGCTCGCCTGGCTCTCCGACACCTCCTTCGAGGACCTGCAGACCACCTCGCTCGAGAGCCTGCGGGAGGCGCGTCACTCCCAGCAACCGATCTTCCCGCTGGAGGGCCACGCGATCGACCTGCCCGAGGGAGTCGAGCTCAGCCGCGACGACCTGCTCGCCCACGCGCCGAAGGCGATCGCCCGGGCCGCGAGCCAGATGCTGGAGCCGCCGCTGGGCGACTTCGAGGGGCTCCCGGCGCTGAGGAAGTTCGCGGCCGAGGTCGGCGAATGGCCCGGGGCCACCGAGGACTGGCAGTGGTGCGCGCGCTTCCTCTACCAGGTGATCGAGCGCCGCGGGACGGGCGGCGGCAACTTCCGGAAGATGTACGCGCGGTTCCTGGAGGAGGCGGGCTACGAGGAAGCCGGACTCGCTCGGGAGGCCTCCGACGATTGGAGCAGCCTCGCGATCGCCGCGCGCACAGCCAGCGAGCCGGACGAGGCCGATCCCGAGCAGTGGCGCGCCCTCTCGGCCGAGGCCGCCAAGGTGCTGGACGCCGAGGAGCGGCTCTGGGCCGCCCTCGCGAAGCTCGGCTGAACTAGCCGCCGAAGCCGATCTTCTGCGGCGTGGTGGCGCTGCGGATGAAGACGACCTGGCGCAGGTCGATCGAGACCATGCCCTCCTCCGCGTCGAGGTCGAGCCAGCCGTCCGCCTTCTCCAGCGCCTTGCGCAGGTCCTTGAGCTTGCCGTCGTCGATCCTGACCTCGACGACCTGTCCTCCCGAGAACCCGATCGAAACTCGCTCTGCCGATGTCATCAATGCTCCTTGGCCGGTTCGACGATTTCCGTCAGCACCCCGCCCGTCGAGCGCGGGTGCAAAAACGCAACGCGTGAGTTGCGGATACCCACTCTAGCCTCTGAGTCGATCAGCTCGACGCCCGCCTCCTTGAGCTGGCCGAGCACGGCGTCGATGTCCTCGACCGCGTAGGCGACGTGGTGCAGGCCGGGCCCGCGCTTCTCGAGGTACTTGCCGACCGGGGTGTCCGGGCCGAGAGGCCGCAGCAGCTCGACGTGTCCGTCCCCGACGTCGAGCAGCGCCGCCTCGACGCCCTGGGACTCCACCGTCTCGCGATGGGCCAAAGGCATGCCGAGGGTCTTCTCGTAGAGCGCCAGGGCGCCCTCGAGGTCGTCGGTGGCGACGCCGATGTGATCGATCCGGCCGAGCACGGGCGGTGCAGTCTACGTAGCGGGGAGCGGATCTCCCGCCGTGGTCTCCCCGTTCGCCTCCTGTTCGACTCGCAGGATCTCGCGAAGCGCCGCGACGCTGACCTCGAGCTGCTCGGGCGTCGGCTCCTTGGTGGCAATCAGGCGCTGAATCTCGTGACCGGGCCGGTGGAAGGCGCGGGCGGCGGCGCTCGTCGGGTTGCGCTCGCTCCAGGCGAACAGCTCCGCGGCCACCGAGGCACTCGCCACACCCACCGCCGCGCGGGCCACGGGGCCCGGGTTCTCGATGGCCCGCTCGAGCAGCAGCTGTCCGGCCGCCGAGAGCACCAGCATCGGCGCGACCAGGTTGGAGCCGCAGCGCTCGTGCTCCTTGGTGGCGGACGCCGGGTCGTCCGAGCCGGCCTCATAGGCCCCGATCGCCTTGTGCTCGGCGCCGTGGTAGGCAGCGAGGTTGCGGTCGCTGAGCGCGACCATCGCCGGGGCAAGGCCGAGGGCGGCCTGGACCAGCTCAGCCGTCGCAGTCGCCTTTCTCCGGCGCAGAGCACGACTCGCGCTGGAGGCGATGAACATGGCGGCGATCACCCGCACGTCCTCGAAGGGAAGGCGCGCGGCGCGCAGCTTCATCCGCACCGTCGGGATCAGCAGGAAGGCCTCGGCGAGGCGCAGCGGGCCGCGGAGCAGGGGCACTCGCACGGCGAGGTCGGGAGCCAGCGCCGGCTTCGGCCCCGCGGCGACCTGGATCTCTCCGTTCTGGTCGCGCGCCGCGGCGGCCCAGGAGGTCGGCCCGTGGATCAGCAGGCCGTTGCGAAGCGCCATTCCGCCGAGGCGCAGGACGTAGCGCTCCTCCTCGTCCGCCGCCGCCGCCCGGTTCCCGTTCGTCTCGCTCACGAGAGCAGCCTCTGCGGCAGGTCGTAGAAGAAGCGGGCGGAGAGCTCGACGTCCGAGGCGGGGACCCGCTCGTCGGCGCCGTGGATCAGCGGGGCGGCATGCAGCAGGTCGACCTCGCGATGGGGGCAGAAGCCGTAGACGACGGCGTCGGGGAAGGCGGCGCGGAAGGGGTTGCTGTCGCTGAACCCCGGCATCACGGTCGGCGCGAGCTCGGCGCCCGGATCGGCCTCGGCGAGCCAGCCGCGGATCGCGTCGGCGAGCGGGGAGTCCATCGGCGAGCTCGAGCCGACCACCGCCTCGCTGAACTCGACCTCGTAGTCGCCCTCCCCGATCAGTGCCGCGAGCCTGCGGAGAGCGTCGTCCTCGCCCTGGCCGGGCGGGACGCGGCAGTCGATCAGGGCCTCGGCCTCGGAGGGGATCACGTTCGCCTTCTTCCCGGCCTGGGCAAAGGTCGGCGTGAGCGTCACGCCGAGCATCGGCTCGACGAGGAAGTCCGCCAGCAGTGGCTCCTCGGCGCGCAGGCGCTCGAGGCCGGTGCGCACCCCCTCCTCGCCCGGGAAGGCCTTGCCGAAGAGGGCCTCCAGCAGCGCCTCCCCGACATCGGTCGCCTCGGGCGGGGGCTGCTCCGATAGGGCCGCGAGATAGGCGGAGAGCTTGAGCAGGGCGTTGTCGCCGATCCGCGGGAGGGACGCGTGTCCCGCCTCTCCGCTCGTGCGCAGCTTCATCCGGAAGATCCCCTTCTCGCCGACGCTGAGCGTGTAGATCCGCCGGCCGCCGAACTCCACCACCTGGCCGCCGCCCTCGTTGACGACGAAGTCGCTGCGGACCTTGTCCGGGTGCTGATCGCAGAGCCAGAACGCGCCGAGCCCGCCTCCGACCTCCTCATCGGCGGTGATCACCAGCTGCAGATCGCCGGCCGACGGCCGCCAGCCGGTCTCGGCCAGCGTGGCGGCGGCGGCGACCTCGGCCGCGACCTGGCCCTTCATGTCGAGCGCGCCGCGCCCGCGCACCCAGCCGTCGGCGACGTCGCCGGCCCAGGGATCGAAGCTCCACTCCTCCGGGTCGGCGCGGACCGTGTCGACGTGACCGAGGAAGGTGAGAGTTGGCCCGTCGCCCGCCCCTAGCAACCGGGCGACCAGGTTGGGGCGGCCGGGCTCCGCGGAGAGCTGCTCGCACTCGAAGCCGGCATCCGTCAGGACCTTCTGCAGGTGATCCTGGACCGGGCCCTCGTTGCCCGGCGGATTGACGGTGTCGGTCTGGATCAGACGTCCGAGCAGATCGACCGCCCGAGGGCCAAGGCCCTGGGGAACCGCTGCCGTTGCGGTGCCCTCCTCCATCGATTCCAGCCTAGCGGCCTAGGGCAGCGGCCCTCGAGCGGGCGGTGGGGCGGGTCATACTGCGGCAGCATGGCGGACCCCGGTGACCAGCTCTTCGAGACCGGCGACGAGGCCAGTCGGGCGAGCGTGCCACCCGCGGACGCCCCGCTCGCGACCCGCATGCGTCCTCGCGACCTCGACGAGCTCGCCGGGCAGACCCACCTGCTCGAGCCCGGATCGGCGCTGCGGATGGCGATCGAGTCGGGCGAGCCTCACAGCGCGATCTTCTACGGCCCACCCGGGAGCGGCAAGACGACCGTGGCGCGAATCATCGCCGCGCGCGCGAGGGGCGCCTTCGAGGAGCTCTCGGCGGTCAACGCGGGGCGCCCTGAGGTGCGCGAGGTGATCGCCCGGGCACGCGAGCGCCGGGCGGCCGGGCGGCCGACGATCTTCTTCCTCGACGAGATCCACCGCTTCAACAAGGCCCAGCAGGACGCGCTGTTGCCCGCCGTCGAGGAGGGACTGATCACCCTGATCGGCGCCACCACCGAGAACCCCTACTTCGAGGTCAACTCGGCACTGCTATCCCGCTCCCAGATCTACGAGTTCCGGCCGCTGAGCGCAGGTGAGATCGAGGAGCTCGTTCTCCGGGCGCTCGGCGACGAGCGGGGCATCCCGAATCCGCCCGGGATCTCGGGCCCGGCGCTGCAGGTCCTGACGACCCGGGCGGGAGGCGACGGCCGCGTCGCGCTCGCCGCCCTCGAGCGGGCCGCGGAGGCCGCCCGCCGGGCGAACGAGAACGAGATCGGCGTGGCGGCGATCGAGGACGCGCTGCAGCGCAAGGCCCTGCTCTATGACCGCGAAGGGGACAAGCACTACGACTACATCTCGGCGTGGATCAAGGCGACGCGCGGGTCGGACGTCGACGCCTCGCTCTACTACCTCGCGGTGATGCTCGAGGGCGGCGAGGACCCGCGGTTCATCGCCCGCCGCATGGTGATCTTCGCCTCCGAGGACATCGGCAACGCCGATCCGCAGGCGCTCGTGATCGCCACCGCCGCCGGCCAGGCGGTCGACCGAGTCGGGCTGCCCGAGTGCGCGCTCAACCTCGCCCAGGCCGCGGCCTATCTGGCGCTGGCGCCGAAGTCGAACGCCTCGACCAGGGCGATCTCCCGCGCCTCTGCCCACGTCCGCGAGCACGGCGCCGCGGAGCCGCCGCCGTATCTGCAGGACGCCCACTACCCCGGCGCGAAGGAACTCGGCCGCGGCGAGGGCTACCGCTACCCGCACGATGAGCCGGGCGCGGTGACAGACCAGGCGCTTGCGCCTGAGTCCCTTCGGAACGAGCGCTTCTACGAGCCGACCGATCGAGGCTTCGAGGCCGAGCTGCGGGAACGCGTCGAACGGCTGCGCCGCCGGTTCTCGAAGGATTAGCGCCACGTTAAGCGCCGGCCGCCCCATTTCACTGCGCAACCTTCTCGAAAGAGGCGTGTTCTGATCGTTGTCTGACGCTCTGGCAATCACGTTGGTTCGCCGGAGCCGGCGCGTAAATAGCCGGGGAGTGGACAACGAAGGCCGGGAGCTCGGGGATTGCTCCCGGCCTTCATCTTTTCGTCGGACGGCAGGGACAGCTGGGAGGGAGCGGCCTCGGCGGGAGGTCGCTGCCCGGAAGCGGGCCACCGAGGGTCCGCTCGGTCTCGCGCGTAGAATCGCCCCCGACGAGCGCAAGCGACGAGAGGATGCAGTGATGGAGGCGAGCCGCACCCGCAAGACCGGCGCCAGCCGGAAGTCGAGCACCAACGGGAAGGGGAGCACCAAGTCCTCCGCGAAGCGCTCGAAGGCGAAGGCCAAGGCGAAGCCCGCGCTCGAATCCTTCAATCCGGCGACCGGCGAACTGGTCGGCACCGTCGAGACGATCACCCCGGCGAAGGTGCAGGGGATCGTCGACGACGTCGCGGAGGTCCAGCCGTTCTGGGCCGCCCTCTCCCTCGAGGACCGCGCGCGCTACATGCGCCGCGCCATCGACGTGCTGCTCACCGACCTGGACGAGATCGCGGAGCTCCTCACCACCGAACAGGGCAAGCCGCGGGTCGAGAGCTACACGATGGAGATCCTTCCGACGGTCGACTCCCTCAAGTGGATCGCCGACAACGGCCCGCAGATCCTGTCCGACGAGAAGCTCTCGATGCCGGTCATCCTGAAGTCGAAGAGCGCGAAGTTCAGCTACGAGCCGATCGGCGTCGTCGGGGTGATCGCCCCGTGGAACTATCCCTGGTCGATCCCCTTCGGCGAGGTCGCGATCGCGCTGATGTGCGGCAACGGCGTCGTCCTCAAGCCGGCCAGCCTCACCCCGCTGATCGGCGAGCGGATCCGCCAGACCTTCGAGAAGGCCGGCCTGCCGGAGGGCCTGATCCGCACCGTCCACGGCGGCGGCCGGATCGGCGACGCGCTCGTCAAGTCCACCGCGGGAAAGATCTTCTTCACCGGTTCCGTCGAGGTCGGCCGCAAGGTCGGCGTCGAGTGCGCGAAGCGGATGAAGGGCTCGGTGCTCGAGCTCGGCGGCAAGGACCCGCAGATCGTCTGCGCCGACGCCGACCTCGCCAACGCCGTCTCCGGCGCCGTGTGGGGCGGTTTCGCCAACGCCGGCCAAACCTGCTCGGGGATCGAGCGCGTCTACGTCGTAGACGAGGTCGCCGATCGGTTCCTGGAGGGCGTCGTCCGCGAGACCGAGCGCCTCACCGTCGGGGACCCGCGCGAGTGGACCACCGAGATCGGCCCGATGGTCTCCGACGAGCAGGCCGCGATCGTCACCGATCTACTCGATGACGCCGTGGAGAACGGCGCCACCAAGCTCACCGGCGGTCCGACGAAGATCAAGGGCATGAAGGGCAGCTTCATCGCCCCGGTCGTGCTGAGCGACGTCACGCACGAGATGCGGATCATGAACGAGGAGATCTTCGGCCCCGTCCTGCCCGTGATGAGGGTCTCCTCCGAGGAGGAGGCGATCTCGCTCGCCAACGACTCCCAGTTCGGCCTCGGCGCGTCGGTTTGGACGAAGGACCGCGCCAAGGGCGAGCGGATGGCGCACCAGATCGAGTCCGGGATGGTCTGGACCAACGACCACTCCTTCTCGCATGGCGCCTGCCAGTGCGCCTGGGGCGGCGTCAAGGACTCCGGCCTCGGCCGCTCTCACTCGAAGTTCGGCTTCTACGAGTGCGTGAACATCAAGCAGCTCGCCTGGGAGCCGGGCTGGACCCGCGACATGTGGTGGCAGCCCTACGACCGCAAGCTCGCGGACGCGATCCGCTCCTCCGCGCAGGTGCTTTACGGGCGCAACGGCAACCGCCTGCAGGCGCTGCGCGAGGGCTTCCGCCCGCTGGTCGAGGTCACTCGGCGCACCATGCGCAAGGGCGCGTAGACGCCTGTTCGAGGCCGCAGGCCGGCCCCTCGCGATTAGAAGACTGAAGAGCGGCAAGCCGTTAGGGCATGACGGGAAGCGCCCACGTGCGTCGCGTCATCGCGTTCGCAGCGGCCCTGCTGCTGGCCGTCTTCGGTGTCCTGCTTGCCCAGGGTCTGGCGGGCGACGCCGCAGCGAAGGCGAAGGGCAAGAAGCGGGTCACGCTCGCCACCAAGACATATTCGCTCAACCGGGCCGACCAGAAGCAGCGCCTGACCGTGCGCTGCCCGCATCACAAGATTCCCCTCGGCGGTGGGATGAGCTCGAGCCCACCGCCCAGCCAGGGCACGGGTGAGGGCGTCTATCCCCACTCCTACGAGCGGCTCGGCGTCCAGCACGGCTACCACGTGACCGCCGTCCTCTATGACCCTTCGAGGGGGAACACGACGTCTCGCACCGTCACGCTCCAGGTCCTCTGCGGCAGGAAGCTGGGACACATGACTCCGCCCCACAGGACCGTCTACGTGGGCCCGGGGCAGACGAAGAGCGCCGTCGCGAAGTGTCCTGGCCGGCGCCACCTGATCGGCGGCGGCTTTCAGCGGGCCGACTTCACCTCGAAGGGCGGCGACTACGTCACCGAGTCGCGCGCAATCTCCGCGAAGGCCTGGCGGGTCACCGGCCATGCCTTCGGCAGCTTCGGCGGCGAGCTGACGGCGATCGGCTACTGCCTGCACAGCAAGAAGCCGCTGGTGAGGGAGGTCTCGGGCCAGACGTCGATCGGCCCGCTTCAGACCGGAACGGCGCAGACGAGCCCCTGTCCGAGACGTCGCAAGCTCGTCTTCGGCGGCTTCAGCACCGACCCCACCGGCTCGACCTTCTTCACGAACGGAGGCTGGGCGAGCATGCGGTCGCGGACGGCCTCTGGGTTCAACACGAGCAGCTCGCCGTCGACGCTGACCGTCTACGGCTATTGCCTCAAGGTCTAGCCATCCGTCAACCCAGGCTTGACCGGTCCTTGGCTGGCCATTTGTTATTCATTCAGGCGTGCTTGGGGCCGGCAAGGAAGCTGATCGCTTGACCGTGACTATCGATCTGCCGATGTGTTACCGGCAGTGATGAACTCGACGTCAGGAGGGATGAGCAGGCGCCAGGCGACCATTGGGCTCGTACTGCTGATCGCGTGCGCGGCGCTGCTCACGCAGCTGATCGGCGCTCAGGTGGCGCCGGCCAAATCCGTGAGGTACGCGCACAAGTCCTTCGAGCTCGGGGGCGCGAACAGCAAGAGGCGCCTGACCGTGCGCTGCCCGGGCCGCCTCGTCCCGCTGGGCGGCGGGATGATCGGCTCTCCGCTGCCGGATCCCGACGGAGAGGGCATCTACCCCCACTCCTACGAACGGCTCGGCGTCCAGCACGGCTACCACAGCACCGTGGTCCTGTTCGACCCCTCGCCCGGGTCCACGACCAAGCGGAGGATCATCCTGCAGGTCGCCTGTGCTCGCAAGCAGAAGCACGTCACGCCTCCGCACAAGACGACCTTCGTCAGCCCCGGCCAGACCAAGACGGTCGTCGCCACCTGCCCGGGCCGCAGGCATCTGTTCGGCGGCGGCTTCCAGCGCACGGACTTCACGGCGCGCGGCGGCGACTATGTCACCGAGTCGCGAGCGATCTCCGCCAAGTCCTGGAGCGTCACCGGGCGCGCCTTCGGGGGCTTCGGCGGCGAGCTCACCGCGATCGCGTACTGCTGGCACAGCAAGAAGCCATTGGTCACCGAGGTCTCGGCCTCCGCCGCCGCCGGTAGCGGCCAATTCGCGACGGCGACGACGCCGTCCTGTCCGCGCGGGCACATCGTCTTCGGCGGGTTCAGCACCTCGCCGGCCGGGGCCGCCCTCTTCACCAACGGGTTCTTCACCGCGACCGGCGGCTGGTCGGCATCCGCGATGGGCCACTTCGGCCCCTCCGCAACGATCACGGCGTACGGGTACTGCCTGAAGCTCTAGATTCGCTCGAATGGAGCGGACCCTGGCCGTGGAAGGCGGCCCCGCCACGAGCACGGACCAACCGGCTCTCGAGTTGGGCGGGCTGCGCCGCGACTTCGGCGACCGGCCGGCGCTCACCGGCGTGACTGCGCGCCTCGAGCCCGGGGAGAGCCTCGCGGTGCTGGGCCCGAATGGCTCCGGCAAGTCCACGCTGCTGAGGATCCTCGCCGGGCTCCTGCGCCCGAGCGGCGGCGAGGTCCGGGTCCTGGGCTGCTCGCTTCCCAGGGAGACTCACCTGATCCGCGGCCGCGTCGGCTATCTCGGCCACGCCCCGCTGCTCTACCGGGACCTCAGCCCACGGGAGAACCTGTCCCTGGCGGCCGCCCTGCACGGGCTCGAGGCGATTGACTCTGAGCCGAGGATCGAGCGGCTGCTCGAATCGGTCGGCATGGCCCCCCGCGGAGACGATCGCGTGGCGGAGCTCTCCGCCGGGATGAAGCAGCGGGTCGACATCTGCCGGGCCGTGCTGCACGAGCCGGAGCTTCTGCTGCTCGATGAGCCGGATGCGCATCTGGACGCCGAGGCCCGCCTTCAGGTCGAGCCGCTGATCGGCGCGGGCAGCGGCCCGAGCCGGGTGGTGGTGAGCCACGACCGCGAGGCCGCGACCGCCGGCGCCGATCTGGTGCTGGAGCTGCGATGAGCCCGTTCGGCGCCCTGCTGCGCAAGGACCTGCGGGTGGAGCTGCGCACCCTGCGCTCGCTGCCGGCGATGGCCCTGTTCGCCGTCAGCGCGTTCGTGATCTTCCGCTTCGGCCTCGACCGGACCACGCTCGACGGGGAGCTCGCCGCGGGCGTGCTGGTACCGACCCTCCTGTTCGCGGCGCTGCTCGCGATCAACCGCCTGTTCGTGGCCGAGCGCGAGGAGGGCGGCTTCGACCTGATCCGCCTGGCCCCGATCGACCGCACCGTCCTGTTCGCGGCCAAGGCGAGCGCGCTGGTGATCTACCTCGTCGCCCTAGAGCTGATCGCCGTGCCCCTCTTCGCGCTGTTCTTCCTCGACTCGGCCTCCGGGCTCGTCCCGTTCGCCCTCATCCTGCTGCTGACCAACATCGGCCTGGCCGCGACGGGCACCGTGATCTCCACCATCGCGACGATGTCGAGCGCGCGCGACCTGCTGGCTCCGCTGATCCTCCTGCCCCTGCTGATCCCCCTGGTGATCGCGGCCGCCGGCGCCGGCGAGCACCTGCTGGCCTCCGGCGGGCCCGACTATGGGCGCTTCGGGACATGGCTGGCGCTGCTCGGCCTCTACGATCTGATCTTCCTCTTGGTGGGTTACGCGACCTTCGACTTCCTGCTCGAGGACTAGGACCATGGACATGGCCAGGGCGCTCAGACCGATAACCCTTCGCCGCCTGGCGGTTGCAACCGTCGCGGTGATGGGCGCGGGCTACGCGCTGGCCTTCCTCTACGCGCCCGAGGATGCGACCGAGGGCTTCGCGCAGAAGATCTTCTACCTGCACGTGCCGCTCGCCACCGTGTCGCTGGTCGGCTTCATGGTCGCCGCCGTCCACGCGATCCGCCACCTGCAAACCGGCGACGCGAAGCACGATGCCCGCTCGTACGTCTCGATCCACATCTCGGTGATCTTCGGCCTCGCCGTGTTGCTGACCGGCGCAATCTGGGCGAAGAGCCAGTGGGGCGTCTGGTGGGAGTGGCGCGAGCCGACCCTGGTCAGCTTCCTGATCGTCTTCCTGCTCTACGCGACCTACTACCCGCTCCGCTACGCGATCGAGGACCGCGACCGCCAGGCCCGCTACGCGTCGGTCTTCGCGATCACCGCCGGGGCCTTCGTCCCCCTCAACTTCCTCGCCGTCCGCCTGGCGCAGCCCTACATCCACCCGCGGACCTTCTCGTCCTCCGGCGGGCTGCCCGGTGAGATGCTCTTCGCCTTCCTGGTCTGCCTGGTCGGCATGGCCCTCCTCTGGACCACCCTCGTCTGGTTCGAGCTCGACGCGAAGGCCACCTCCGGCAACATGAAGCGGATACGGCGGGCCCTGGAGGCGACGACTTGATCCCGCTAGCCGTGGAGAACGGCGGCTACGTCGGCGCCGCCTACGTCGTCTTCCTGCTGCTGCTGCTGATCTACGTGGCGATCATGGCCGCGAAGCTCCAGCGCATCCAGCGCGAGGTCGATTCCCTCGCCGACCTCGCGGAGCGCTCGCAGGGACGCGGCACGGACCGCGGCGTCGGGGCCACCCGCGAACGCGAGGAGGAGATCGAGGCCGTGCGCCAGGGAGGCCGCGGATGAGCGGACTGCTCGCCCTGGGGGTCTCTCACCGGACCGCCCCGCTGGCGCTCCGCGAGCAGCTGGCCCTCACGGAGGGCCGCGCCGCAGGAGTGCTCAACGCGCTGGTCTCCGAGGAGCCGATCAGCGAGGCCGTGGCCCTCTCCACCTGCAACCGCACCGAGCTCTACCTGGTCGCCACCGACTCCGTCGAGGCCGAGGCCGCCGGGCTCGGCGTCCTCGCTCGCGAGGCCGGAATCCGGCCGACCGAGCTGCTCGGGCCGCTGTACTCGCTGCGGGGAGCGGAGGCCGCCCGCCACCTCTACCGCGTCACGGCCGGACTCGACTCGATGATCGTCGGCGAGGCCGAGATCCAGGGCCAGGTGAAGCGGGCCTACGAGCTCGCCCTGGTCGAGGGCGCACCCGGCCCGATCCTCAACCGGATGTTCCGCGGAGCGCTCGCGGCAGGAAAGCGCGCCCGCACCGAGACCGCGGTCGGCCGGAAGGGCGTCTCCATTCCCTCCGTCGCGGTCGAGCTGGCACAGCGCAACCTCGGGGACCTCTCGGAGCGGCGCGTGCTCCTGATCGGCGCCGGAGAGACCTCCGAGCTCACCGCCCGGGCCCTGGCCGCACGAGGCTCGGACGCCGTCTTCATCGCGAACCGGGGCTACAACCGCGCGATCTCCCTGGCGGAGCGCTTCGGGGGAAGGGCCGTACGCATCGACGAGCTGCCGGGCCAGCTGGCCGGCGCCGACATCGTCGTCTCGGCCACCAACTCCCCGCATCACCTGATCGAGCGCTCGGAGCTCGCCCTGATCATGGGCGAGCGCGAGGGCCGGCCGCTGCTGCTGATCGACCTGGCGGTGCCCCGCGACATCGACCCGGAGATCCGCGAGGTCGAGGGCGTCAACCTCTACGACGTCGACGAAGTCCAGGCGATCGTCGAGCAGAACGCCTCCGGGCGCGAGGCCGAGGCACGGCTCGCCTCGGGGATCCTCGACTCCGAGCTGGCCCGCTTCGACCGCTGGCTCGGCGCTCAGGAGGTGATGCCGACCATCGCCGCCCTGCGCGAGCGAGCCGACTCGATCGTCTCCCAGGTCCTCTCGGAGAACGCGACCCGCTGGGAGAGCCTCTCCGCCACCGACCGCGAGCGGATCGAGCAGATGGCGCGCGCGATCGCCAACCGGCTGCTCCACGAGCCCACCGTCAGGGTCAAGGGACTCGCCGACCGGGACGACGCGTATCTCCAGGTCAGCGTGCTCCGCGAGCTCTTCGGTCTCGACGCCGGCACCGAGCCTGACTCGGCCGAGGGCGCGGACGTCGCCTCCCTCGACGAGCGGCGCCGTCGCAGCGAACGCAGCTGAGGCCGCGGTGACGGAACCACCGCTTCGGCTCGGCACGCGGGGAAGCACGCTGGCGCTCGCGCAGGCGAAGACGGTTGCCAAGCAGCTCGGCGACGTGGAGATCGTCCCGATCAAGACCGCCGACACCGACGTCGGGGACAAGGCGCGCTTCGTCAAGGCGATCGAGCGGGCTCTGCTTGACGGGGAGATCGACCTGGCCGTCCATTCCGCCAAGGACCTTCCATCCGAGCTGCCCGACGGTCTCGAGATCGCCGGGGTTCCCTCCCGTGAGGATCCGCGCGACGCCTATGTGGGCAGCGTGACGTCGCTCGGCGAAGTCCCCGAGGGATCGCGCATCGGCACCTCGAGCCTCCGGCGGCGCGCCCAGATCCTGGCGCTGCGGCCGGATCTCGAGGTCGTCGAGGTGCGCGGCAACGTCGACACGAGGCTGGGCAAGCTCGAGGCCGGCGAGTTCGATGGGCTGGTCCTCGCGGCCGCCGGCCTGCGCCGTCTGGGCCGCGCGGAGCAGATCTCCTTCTCGCTGGAGCTCGACGAGCTCGTTCCCTCCCCCGGTCAGGGCACGCTGGCGATCGAGGCGCCCCACGCCCAGGATCGCTCCGGGACGGCCGCCGAATCGATCACGGACCGCGGCTCACTCGGCACGCTGATGGCCGAGCGGGCGCTGGTCGGGGCACTGGACGCGAGCTGCAACACGCCGCTCGGAGCCCACGCCACGCTCGAGCACGGTGGGCTGATGAAGCTGCGCGCCTTCTGCGGCCTTCCGGACGGCAGCGAGTGGATCCGCGACGAGCTCGAGCTCGATGCCTCGGATCCGGAGACCATCGGCAGGGTGCTCGCCGAGAGGCTCGAGGCGGCCGGCGCGGCCGATGTCCTGGCGCGCGCCGAGGAGATGGCGGTCCAGCCGTGAGCGCGGGCCCCGGCATCGTCTACCTGGTCGGCGCGGGCCCGGGCGACCCCGGCCTCATGACCACGCGGTCGCTCGAGCTGATCGTCGCCGCCGACGTGATCGTCCACGACCGCCTCATCCCGCGGGATGCCCTGGCGGTCGCCGACCCGGACGCCGAGCTGCTCTACGTGGGAAAGGAGCCCGGATCGGCCAGCGTCCCGCAGGAGGGCATCGCCGAGCTGCTGATCGACCGGGCGCGCCAGGGCAAGCTCGTCGTCCGCCTCAAGGGCGGCGACCCGTTCGTCTTCGGCCGCGGCGGCGAGGAGGCCGAGGCGCTGGCCGATGCCGAGATCCCCTTCGAGGTGGTGCCGGGCATCACCGCCGGGATCGCCGCACCGGCCTACGCGGGCATTCCCGTCACCCACCGCGATGATGCGTCCGCGGTCGCCTTCGTCACGGGTCACGAGGATCCGAAGAAGGAGGACTCCGCGCTCGACTACGAGGCGCTCGCCCGCTTTCCCGGGACGCTCGTCTTCTACATGGGCGTCAAGGCTCTGGCGCGGATCGCGGAGGCACTGATCGCAGCCGGACGCGACGCCTCCGAGCCCGCGGCGGTCGTCGAGCGCGGCACCCTCCCGGGACAGCGGACCGTGACCTCGACCCTCGCGGGGATCGCCGCGGCCGCGGAGGAGGCCGGCATCCGGCCGCCATCGGTGACCATCGTCGGCCCGGTGGCGGCGCGCCGCGAGCGAATCGCCTGGCTGGAGCGGCGCCCGCTGCACGGCAAGAAGGTGGTCGTCACGCGGGCGCGCGCGCAGGCGAGCGAGCTGGCCCGCCAGCTGGACGCGCTGGGCGCTGAGCCGATCGAGCTGCCCGCGATTCGGATCGAGCCGCGGATCGACTCCGAGGAGGTCCGCGCCGCGGTCGAGAGCCTCCACACCTACGCGCTCGTCTGCATCACCAGCCCCAACGGCGCGCGGCTGCTCTTCGAGGCGATGGCCGCCCAGGGCCGCGACTCCCGGGCGCTCGCCAACGCCAGCGTGGCCGCGATCGGCGCCGGCACGGAGGCGGCGCTCGCGGCCGGCGGCATCATGGCCGACATCGTGCCCGAGCGGTTCGTCGCCGAGCAGCTGGTGGAGGAGCTCAACAAGCTCGAGCTCCGGGGCAAGCCGGTCCTGATCGCGCGGGCCGCCGAGGCGAGGGAGCTCCTGCCGGAGGCCCTGCGCAAGCGCGGCGCCGAGGTCGACGAGGTCGCGCTCTATGAGACCGTCGCCGAGGCGCCCGACCCCGAGGAGCTCGAGCGCGCCCGCGACGCCGACTTCATCACCTTCACCTCCTCCTCCACCGTCAGGAACTTCATGGCGGGGAGCGCGAACGGCATTCCCGAGGGCGCCAAGGTGGTCTCGATAGGCCCCATCACCAGCGAGGCGATCCGCGAGGCGGGGCTCACCGTCGACGTGGAGGCCGACCGTCACGACATCGGCGGCCTCGTCGAGGCGCTGCTTCTCGCCGCCGCCCCTTAGGGTTCGGTCGTGGCTACGCCGCGGCCGATCACCTTCCTGTCGGACTACGGATACGAGGACGAGTTCGCCGGCGTCTGCCGTGCGGTGATCTCGCAGATCGCGCCAGGTGCGCCGCTGATCGACCTGACGCACGGAATCGAGCGCCAGGACATCCGACAGGGTGCGATCGCCCTCGCCAACGCGCTTCCCTCCTGCCCGCCGGGCGTGCACCTGGCCGTGGTCGACCCGGGAGTGGGCTCGCCCCGGCGCGCCGTGGCGGTCGCGGCGTCCGAGGGCCGTTTCCTGGTCGGCCCCGACAACGGTCTGCTCTCACGCGCGCTCGACCGGCTGGGCGGTGCGCTCGACGCGGTCGAGCTCTCGCGCTCGCCCTTCCGGCTCGAGCCCGTCTCGGCCACCTTCCACGGCCGGGATCTTTTCGCCCCGGTGGCGGCGCACCTCTCGCTCGGCGCCCGCCTCGAGGAGGCCGGCGAGGCGATCGATCCGGCGTCGCTCACGGCTTTGGACCTGCCGACGCCGCAGATCTCGGAGAACGAGGTCGTCGCACACGTCATCCACCGGGACAGCTACGGCAACGTCACCCTCGACCTCGACGCCACGATGCTCGCCGATGGCCCGATCAGGCCGGGCGACGCGATCGAGATCGGCGCGCCGGACGGCCGGTTCCAGGGCACCTGGGCGCGGACCTTCGCCGACGTGGGGGCGTCCGACGTCCTGCTCTTCGAGGACTCCTCGGGAACCCTCGCTCTGGCGGTCAGCGGCGGCAGCGCCGCCGGCCTGCTCGACCTCGCCCCCGACCGCGAGGTCGCGCTGCGGCCGCTATGAGAGGGTGCCCCGCAGGCGCAGCCGAGGAGCAACCCGATTAGTCAGGTGGAGCTTGGGCGCCCGCATCGCCACTTCCGGCGCGTCGACTCGACCAACGAACGGGCCAAGGCGCTGGCGATGGCTGGCGCGCCCGGCGGCCTGGTGATCACCGCCGACGAGCAGTCGGCCGGCCGCGGGCGCAGGGGGAACGAGTGGTTCGCGCCGGCGGGCTCCTGCCTGCTCTACTCGGCGCTGGTACGGCCGTTCGCGGCCAATGACTCAGCACTCCTACCCCTGGCGGTGCCGATCGCGGTCTGCGAGGCCGCGGAGGCGATCGCCCCGGTCCGCTGCCAGGTGAAGTGGCCGAACGACGTCTGGATCGAGGAGCGCAAGGTCTCGGGCGTCCTCGTCGAGGCGCGGCCCGACGAGGGCTGGGCGGTCGTGGGCGTCGGATTGAACGTGGCGATTCCCGAGGACGAGTTCCCCCCCGAACTGCGTGAGCTGGCCGTCTCGCTGCTGCCGACCGAGGCCGAGAGCGGCCTGCCGTCCGGCGGCGCACCGAGCCTCCGTAGGGCCCTGGCGGCCCTCAACGACGCCCTGTCGCGCTGGATCGAGGCGAGCGACGACGAGGTCCTGGACGCCTACCGGACCCGCGACGCCCTCTGCGGCAGGCGAATCTCCTGGGACCGCGGCGAGGGCGTCGCTGCGGAAATCGACGAGCGCGGCCATCTGGTGGTGGAGAAGCCGGACGGGGACCGCGTCGCGCTCGGCGCGGGCGAGGTCCACCTCTCTCTGGACGGCTAGCCCGAGGCCCTGCGAATGGCGGCGGTCGCCGTGGCCGCCGCGACCAGATCCCCGTCCGAATCCCGCAGCTCGCCGGCCATGAAGGCGACGTCACGCCCGCGGCGGACGATCCGGCCGGTGCCGCGAAGCTCGCCAGGCTTGGCCGGCTTCGTGAACTGGACGTGCAGGTCGGTGGTCGGCGCCCACTCGCCGTCGCCCAGCGTCGCCACGAGCGCGGGCCCGAGGGTGTCGTCGAGCATCGCCGCCAGGAAGCCGCCCTGGACGGTTCCGGCCGGATTGAGAAACTGATCGGTCGCGATGAAGGAGACCTCGATCGTCCCCTCATCGGGATCGATCTCCACGAGCGTCCACCCGAGCAGCTCGGCGGCCGGCGGTGGGTCCGCCCGGCCCTCCATCACGTCCCAGAACGGCCCCTCGCGAGCCATCGGGCTAGGACTCGTCGCCGGCCTCTGCGGCCTCGAGCTCGTCGTCGGCCTCGGCGCCAGAGCCGTTCTCGCCTTCGGTCGCGTCGAGCTCCTCGACGTCCTGCTCGTCCACCTGCTCTTCCAGCTGATCGCCGTTGGCCTCGGCCTTCGCGCCGTTCCTCTTCGCACCGGCGCCCTCCTGTGAGCCGCCCTTGCGCTTGCGCCGCCGGCGGCGGCCTCCGGCCTTCGGGAAGTTGCGGAGCAGCTCGCGTGCCACGGCGGAGGGCTTGCGGGCGGCGCGCATGCGGGCGCCGCGCAGCACCTCCTCGCCCTCGGGCGTATGGGCGACGCCGGCGGCGAGCAGCGCCGCGGCGAGCCGGCGATCCTGATTGCGCGCCGCGTGCACCAGCCGGCGAGCGTTGCGCCCGTGTGCGCGACCGGATGAGTTGACCAGGAGGCCGAGCAGGCGCTTGGTCTCGGGCCAGCGCTGCACCGCGTACTCCTCGTGCAGGTCGCGGGTGTAGTCGGCGAGCCGCCAGACCCAGGCCTGGGCCTGGTCGCGGCGGCCGATCCGCCGCTCGGCGAGCGCCTCGAGCATGACCTTGGTCCCGGCCCGGCGATCGTCGCGGGCCCAGGTGCCGATCGTGTCGATCGCGTCATCGAAGGCATCGCCGTCGCGCAGGGCGGCGATCTCGACCAGTGCCTTGATCCGGAGCTGCTGGTTGCGGTTGCGCTGCACGCAGGTGAGCAGGAAGCGGCGGCGCAGCTCCTTGGTCTGATCGTTCTGGAGCATCGCCTTGGCGCGCCGCCAGCCGGAGGGGTTGACCCGGGCGCCGGCGAGGGCCGCCCAGACGTGCTGCTCGGAGTGATTCAGGTTCTCGACGGCGATCCGCCAGAGTTCCCGCTCGAGGACGCGGAGGCGGCGGTCGGACTTGTCCGAGACGGGCACGACGCGCTTCTCCACCCGCACCCGGCGCCCGCGCCCGCGCCGCACGGGTCCGACCACGATCGCGCCGCCGCGATAGACGTCCCGGTCGAGCAGGCTGTGCAGGGTGACGATGGTCTCGTCGTGAGTGGTGGCCGGGTGGACCAGGTCGATCACCAGGCCGGACTCCTTGCCCGGGTTACGCCGGGTGACTCGGCCGACCCGCTGCTGGTAGACGCGGCGGGACGCGGTCGGGGCCAGGTGCATGCAGATCGTCGCGCGGGGGGAGTTCCAGCCCTCGGCCAGCAGCATCGCGTTGCAGAGCACGTCCACCTCGCCTCGCTCGAAGCCGGCCAGGATCTCGGCGAGCTCGCGCTTGGGCGTCTCGCCCGAGACGGCGCGGGCGTTGATGCCCGCGTCCTGGAAGGCCTTGGCGACGTTCTTCGCGTGCTTCACGCCCGCCGTGTAGACGACGCCCGGCACCCGCCGGAAGCGCGAGCGGTAGAGGTCCGCGATCGCGACGTTGAACGGCGCCTGGTCGAGGAGCTTGGCCAGCTCCTCCTGGTCGAAGTCCTGGTCCACCTCCCCCTTGCGCAACGGCACCTTGGCGATCGTCCGGACGCCGGGGCCCGGCGGGATGCGGACGCAGCGCAGCGGCGCGATCACGCCTCGGCGGGCAGCCTGGGCGAGATCGAAGCGCGAGGTCTGGGTCGGGAAGAGGTCGGCGACGTGCCGAGCGATCAGCGCGCCCGTCGCGGTCATGCCGATGAAGACGGGACCGACCCAGGCGCGGATGCAGCCGCTCGTCTTCTCGCCGAGGGCAGTGTGGGCCTCGTCGCAGATCACGATCGAGTACGCGTCCGAGATCCGTCCCGCGTTGCGGACGAACCACTGGTAGGTCTCGACGGTGACCGGGCCGTAGGGGTGGTCGGCGCCGTCGAGCAGCGGTGGCGAGAGCCGGTCGGCATAGCCGCGATCGGAGATCTCGCCGATGAACTGGTCGACGAGGTTGCGGCGGTGGGTGAGGATCAGGATGCCGCCGGTTCGCGAGGCCTCGATGAAGCCGACGGCGGCGACGGTCTTGCCAGATCCGGTGGCGTGCTCGAACCAGAAGCGTCGGTTGGCGCCGGGATCGTCGGGGGCCTCCTCGACGACGTCCTCATCGGCCTCCTCCGTCCAGTCCTCGGCCTCCTCCTCCTCGGTGGCCTCCTCCTCTTCCTCCTCGAGGGCCTCGTCGGCCGCCTCGGCCGCGGCGCCGTTCTCCGCGGGCGCGGCCTCCTTCGCCGTGGCGGGCGCGTTGCCGTTCCCGTTGCCGGTCCAGCCGTGGCCGTTGAGGCGCTCCTGGACGTCGGCGATCAGAGCGGCGAGCGTTCCGGAGAGCGCGTCGACCTGATGGGCCGAGAGCTCCGCGCCGTCGGCGAGATGCGGCTCGTCCTCGGAAAGCAGGCGCTCGAGGCCGAGCATGAGGGAGAAGTCGCGGCGCCACTCGATCGAGGGCGCCTCCCGGCCCTCGTCGATCTCGACCAGGGCGGCGTCGAGTGCGCGCCGCCGCGGCGTGCCGGCGGCCAGGTCCTTCGGGGTCTCTCCCTCGAGCAGGAAGGGTTCCCGCGCGAACTCCCGTGCACGTTCGATGTCGGCGCTCGTAGGCGCCTTTGCCGCTTTGGCGGCCGGCTTGGTCTCTTCAGCCAATCTGAGGCTCTCTGATCCGCCGCTCCCCGCCAATCGAGAGGATGGCGGGGCGCATTTGGCCTGATCACGGAAGACACCCGAGATACGGCTGTCCGCTCCGGGCTCTCCCTTGGTCCAGGAACTTGATGGACCGATAGGAATTAAAGCACTCTTGATCGACGACCCGTATGTGATGCAAGGGTGTTCCGATACGAGCAACCCGATTTGCGACATGAACCCCAACGAATCGAGACAGCGAATCCCGATCGCCGCCCTCGCCGCAGGGCTCCTGGCCGTGGTGATCCTGGCCGGCTGCGCCGGCGGCAGCGGGGGCAATCCCGACTCCAAGCTCTCGCTCCAGCAGGCGACCGAGCCCCTCACGGGCGCTCCCTCGCAGCTCACCGCGATCCGCAGTCAGGCGAACCAGCTCCTGGACGGGGGCAGGGACGCGTTCGACCAGCGGATCGCGACGCTGCGGGGCACGCCGATCGTGGTCAACGACTGGGCGTCGTGGTGCGGCCCCTGCCGCTTCGAGTTCCCCTTCCTCCAGTCGCAGGCGTCGAAGCACGCGAGGGACATCGCCTTCCTCGGGGTGGACTCCGACGACTCGAGCGCCTCGGCGAAGACCTTCCTCGGCGAGCTGCCGCTCCCCTATCCCTCCTACAGCGATCCGGACAAGTCGATCCGCGAGGAGCTTCACGGGATCGGTTATCCCGCCACGGTCTTCTACGACCGCAATGGGAACGTCGTCTACACGCACCAGGGGCAATACCGCAGCGAGGACCAGCTCGCGGCCGATATCCAGCGATATGCGCGCTGATGGGCGGATAATGGGGACATGACCGAACTCGCCATCGCGCTGCTGGTCGTCGCGCTCCTCCTCTTCATCGCGGAGGCGCACGCGCCGACGACTGTGCTCGGGCTGCTCGGCGTCGCTGCGCTGGTCGGTGCCGGCTTCGCCTGGCGTGATGCCGGACACGACCTGCCAGTCGGCGCGATCGTGATCGCGGGCGTGATCCTCGCGGGCTTCATCGTCTTCGCCTCCCGCAAGGCGCTCGCCGCGCACCGCGACGAACCGGTGCGGACGGGCTCGGAGGAGCTGATCGGCGCGGTCGCCGAGGTGCGAGAGCCGCTCGACCCCGAGGGTCAGGTGTTCGTCGCCGGCGCCCTCTGGCGGGCGCGGGCGAGCGGCCGGGCCGAGATCGGCCCAGGCAATAGAGTGCGCGTCAAGGCGGTGGACGGCCTGACGCTCGAGGTCGAGCCAGTCGCCGACCGAGACCCGGCAAGCGTCGAGAAAGGAGCCTGAGGTATGGCCATAGCGATCGGCGTCGTCGTCGTAATCGCCTTCTTCGTGCTGATCTTCCTCGGCTCGGCGGTCCGGGTCCTGCGGGAGTACGAGCGAGGAGTGATCTTCCGCCTAGGCCGGCTGATCGCCCAGAAGGGTCCCGGGCTGATCCTGCTGGTCCCGATCATCGACCGGATGGTCCGGGTCGACCTGCGGACGGTGACCCTCAACATCCCGCCGCAGGAGGTGATCACGCGCGACAACGTGCCCGCCCGCGTCAACGCCGTGGCCTACTTCCGCGTGATCGATCCGAACAACGCGATCGTCGAAGTGGAGAACTTCCTGCTTGCCACCTCGCAGATCGCCCAGACGACGCTGCGGTCGGTGCTCGGCAAGGCGGACCTCGACCAGCTGCTCGCCGAGCGCGAGCGGCTCAACGAGGACCTGCAGAAGATCATCGACGAGCAGACCGAGCCCTGGGGCGTGAAGGTCAGCACCGTCGAGATCAAGGACGTCGAGATCCCCGAGCAGATGCAGAGGGCGATGGCGCGCCAGGCGGAGGCCGAGCGAGAGCGGCGGGCGAAGATCATCAACGCCGAGGGCGAGTACCAGGCGGCCGAGAAGCTGGCCCAGGCCGCGGACATCATCTCCAAGAACCCGGCCACCCTCCAGCTGCGCTACCTGCAGACGCTGCTCGAGATGGGCGTCAACCAGAACACGACGATCGTCTTCCCACTGCCGATCGAGTTCATCGACGCCTTCTCCCAGATGGTCAAGCGCGCCGACGAATGAGCGCGGCCGTTCAGACGCAAGATTGAGCGCCGTCTGTTGATCCGTCGGTGGTGTTTGTGACCGACGAAGATGAGTTGACCGTCCGGAAGGCGCGCGACGCCGCGGAGGTCCAGGCGGCGAGGAACCTTCGGATCCGCGTCTTCTGCGATGAGCAGGGGGTCGACCCTGCGCTGGAGGTGGATGGCCTCGACGACGAAGCGACCCAGGTCGTCGCGCTGGATGAGTCCGGCATCGTCGCAACCTGCCGGTTGCGGTACCCGGACCCGGGCGCCTGCAAGCTCGAGCGGATGGTCGTCGACGCCCGCAACCGCAAGCTCGGGGTCGGCGGCAGGCTGCTGGACTGGGCTGAGGAGGAGGCACGCGCCGAGGGCGCGAGGACGATGGTCCTCAACTCCCAGCTGCGGGCGCAGGCCTTCTACGCCTCCCACGGCTACGAACCCGAGGGCGAGACGTTCCTGGACGCGGACATCGAGCACATCCGGATGACCAAGGCGCTCTGATGGCCGATCGGAAGCCGAAACCCGAGATCCGCCTCGACCAGCTCACCGGGCTGCGCACGATTCTCTCGCCTGCGCGCGCGGATCGCCCCTTCGACTTCGGCGGCGTCCCCGAAGAGGAGAACTCCGACGCGGCCGAGAAGTGCCCGTTCTGCGAGGGACGCGAGGACCGCACCCCGCCCGAGACCTGGGCGGACCGCCCGGGCGGCGGAGCGCCGGACAGCCCGGGCTGGAGGGTGCGTGCCGTCCCCAACCTCTATCCGGCCCTGGCCCAGACGGAGGAGGGAGGCGAGCTGGAGTCTGACGGGGGCGTGACGCCCGCCGGCGATCCCCTGCGGGCCGCATCTCGCGGGCGCGAGCCCGATCTCTTCAAGGCCACGATCGCCACGGGATTCCACGAGGTGATCGTCAACTCGCCGAAGCACCACACCTCGCTCGGCCAGCTCGACGACGCGGAGCTCTCCGCGGCCGTGGCCGGCTGGCGGACGCGGATGAGCGAACACGCCGAGCGCTCGGCCTACGTGCAGCTGATCCTCAACGAGGGCAGGGAGGCCGGCGCTTCGCTCGAGCACAGCCACGCCCAGCTCTACGCGCTCGGCTTCGTCCCGGCCCAGGTCGCGCGCGAGCGGGAGCGCTTCGTCTCCTACAACCAGCACACGATGGGCGGCGACCTGCTCGCGGAGATCGCCTCAGAGGAGGTTCGCCGCCGCGACCGGCTCGTGGCGATCGACGACGACGCGCTGCTGATCTGCCCCTGGGCCTCGCGCTCGCCCTTCGAGCTGCGGATCGTTCCGCGGCAGCCTGCGCCGAGCTTCGAGCGAGACGGTGAGGCCGGCGTGGGGATGCTGCGCACCGCCCTGCGCGCGCTGGAGGCTCGCTTCGACCGCGTCCCGCAGTTCAACGCCTGGACGATCACGGCACCCCGCGGCGCGAACGAGTTCCACTGGCACCTCGACATCGCGCCACGGATCGGGATCCGGGCCGGCTTCGAGATGTCGACCGGGGTCGAACTCAACGTCTTCCCGCCCGAGCGAGCCGCCGCCGAGCTGCGCGAGGCGCTCGGGTAGGGTCCCCGCCTCCGATGCCTCCCGTCCCCCGCCCCCTGCCCCGCTTCATCGCCGACGCGAGCGCCGAGGGCCTGCCCTACGGGCGCTGGGGAGCGCGGCTCCGCGACGAGTTCGCAAAGGCCTGCGAACCCCACGTCTCCGAGGCGGGCGGGCCGCCCGGAGAGGTGACCTGGTTCCCGGAGCGCGCCTGGGGTGGCCGCGTCTACGTCCCCGGGGTCGCGCCCGTCGAGGGAGCCCAGACGCCGAGCGAGTACTTCGGCCTCGTCTCCTTCGTGCGGCCCGATGATGGCGAGGCCGGCTCGTTCGAGGCGACCGCCGACTTCACCGACGTGACGGCCGACCAGAACCCCGACTGGATGATCGATCTGAACGAGGAGGTGATCGGGCAGTGGCGGGGCGAGGCGGACCGCCGCGGCGACGTCACCCTCGTCTGGGGGACGCCGCTGGTGCGGGGCGCCAAGGCCGCCACGGCCGAGCTCGACGCCGAGGTGGTCGACCAGACCCCGGTCACCGACGAGCGCTTCACGCTGGTCGCCGTCGACGCCGTCAAGGGCTTCCCGGACGAGCTCTATCTCGAGGTCAAGATCTGGAGCGAGCAGGGAGAGGCCCTCGCGGCCGAGAGCCTCTACGACGAGCCCGAGTAGATTCGGGGCGGCGTTTGTGGCCCCCGTTCATGAGGGGTTGTGTGGCTGGCGCAGGGTGAGGCCGGCGCGGCTGGACAGCATCGCCCTGATCGAGTCGGCGTCCGCCCAGTAGAGGACGCCGGCGCCTCCGGCCCTGAGGATCTGCTGCGTGCAGGTCGCGGCCTGCTCCGGCCCGATTCGCTCGACCGCATCGCTCGCGTGCGGGTTCGGCGACTGATCGAAGGCGATCTCGAAGCCGAGGTGGTTGCGGAGGTCGCCGGTGACGTCGGGAGGCTCGTCCTTCGGGGCACCGACCCGGAGCGGTAGGCCGATCACCGACCGATACGGCGAGAGCACGTGGTCGGTCAGCCCGGGTATCTGCGGTCCGGCCGCCGATGGCGTCCCGCAGTTCGGCTGCGTTTGGATGATCTGGTAGCCGAGATGAATGGGATCGAGGGCGAAGTTCTGCTCGGCGACGACTCGCCCGAAGGGCCCGTAGTCCCAGGCCGGCACGTAGTCGGGCACCAGGCCCATCCGGACGCGGCTGTCGGCGAGGTGATGCGTGAGAGCTCGGAGCCGGACGGCGATGCGGTTCTCGTTCCTCGCCTGGTCGGTCGTCCAGCCCCCTGCCCCGTGTCGTCCCACGTGTCGGGCTCCCAGTCGACCAGGACCGCGTCGAGCTCGGGCTGGTCGACCAGCGCGTACTCATAGCCGGGCCTGTTCGGATCCTGGCTGAGCCCGGTGAGGGTGACGATCCGGTTGCAGCGGAACTTCTCCGCGACGCGGTCCAGCGCCCCCTGCCAGTCGCTGGGCTTCGAGTTCGGGTACTCGGTGTTGATCACGAACACGTCGCGCGGCAGGATGCGATCTCCGATCGCCTGCTCGATCTGGTCGACGTCGGAAGCCCGGTTGACGCGGATCCCCATCGTGAAGGCGTTGACGCCTCCGCCCGGTGGAGTCAGGTGCGGATCGATGTTCGGCCGGCAGAGCGCCGTCTCGGATGAGCGCCGCACGCCGCGAGCAGCAGCGCGGCGGCCGAAGCCGCCGCGAGTGCTGTCCATCCCTGGACCCACCTGCGCCCCCTGACATCCATGTCGAGGCGATTATCGACGCGTCCCCCCGGCGCGGACAACGTCAAAAGTGCCTACATGGCCATCAGTACGCGTTACGGCACACTGGAGACCGACCCCGAGAGCTCACAGGAGGACGCGAATGTCAGGCGAGGAGCTGAAGAGCGCACTGAAGGACGCCAACGAGGTCGACCTGACGGTCACCGGCCGCAAGTCGGGACAGGAGAGCACCCGCCCCGTCTGGTTCGTGCTCGAGGGGGACAAGCTCCTCCTCATCCCGGTGAACGGCACGGGGAGCGGTTGGTACCGGAACGTCCGGAAGACGCCGGCGATCGGCCTGAGCGCCGACGGCACCGAGCTCCGCACCGAGGCCGAGCCGACCGAGGATCCCGAGTCAGTCGAGCACGCCGCCGACGCCTTCCGCGAAAAGTACGGCGCGGACCGCGTGAGAGACTACTACCCGAACCTGAACGCGGCGGTGGAGGTCCCGCTGACCTGACGCGGTGCTTCAATGGCGCCGAGCCCCGATAGCTCAGCTGGATAGAGCGACTCCCTCCTAAGGAGTAGGCCCCAGGTTCGAATCCTGGTCGGGGCGTTCGTGTCCCGTGCGGGGATTCGGTGGCGGCAGGCGGGCGAAGCGTGGGACCGGGCCGCCGCGATAGGCGGCGGCCCGGCAGAACCTCAATCGGTGTTCCAGATGGCGGTGTAGCCGACATCGCCTGGGCTGGCGTGATCGCCGCCCGGGCTCCCGGAGGTTCCATCCGGGAGGGTGTTGGTGGCCTGATCGGGAACGTTGCCGCCGCCCACGGTCGGGCCGCCGATGGTCCAACCCCCGTCCCCGAGGGTGCCCAGCTTCGGGTTTCCATTCTCCGCAGCGCCGGCGAGGCCCGCTTTGCCATTGTCGTTTCCATTGGCACCCAGTACCGGACAGACGAAGTCCGCCGATGCCGCGGCTGCGCCGGGTCCCGCGAAAGCCGCCGCCACCACTCCCGCGACGATCGCCTTGTGCTTGATGCGCATGTGCTCCTCCTTGGTAGGCGTCACCGAGCGACGACCGTATTGGCACGGTCTTACAAAACCCTTGCGAGAGGCTTACCAGGCGATTACGGCGCAGCCGTGGTACTCCTCTGGTAGTCCCCGTGTTGACCGCCGACCATACGGGGAGTAGCGTCCACCACGAGATGAGGGTCGGTTTGGGGATCGTGATCACGGTGGCGGTATCCGTGGTGGCCGCCGCCTCCGCCTCCGCCGCGGTCCCGGGCTGGCAGATCGGCGCCGCCCGGATCGACACGACGCCGCCGGCCTACGACGCGGCCCAGGACCTGCAGGACTTCCCGGAGGCGAGCTGCCCGCGCGCGACGTTCGACGGGCCGCGGCTCTGGCGCTTCGAGGAGCCCTACACGGACACCGACGGATCCGGCGACTTCAACTACCCGGGTGGCTCGCCAGAGCCGTTCTGCGACTACAACGGCAACGGGCGCTGGGACGGCATCTACATATCCGGGGGGATCAACCACCTCGCCAAGTTCCTGCATGACCCGATCGATGCCCGCGCCGTCGCCTTCTCGGCGGGAGGGAGGACCGTCGTCCTGGAGTCCGTGGTCGCGCAGGGCATCTACGAGAACTACATCCGGGACGCCCGGACGCAGGCCGAGAACCTTGCCGGACAGCCGCCGCATGACGCGACCTGCGGCCACATCGACCAGCTGGTTGTGAGTTCCAACCACAACGAGAGCTCCCCCGACACGCTCGGCCTCTATGGCGCTCCGGACGCCGGAGGGTTCCCGCTGCACTCGGGGATTGACGAGTACTACATGGATTGGCTCGACTCGCAGATGGCGAAGGTCGCGGTCGCTGCCTGCGATCAGCGGCAGGCAGCCACCATGCGGGAGACCGACTTCCCTGTGCCGCCCGGGATCCGGCAGGAGATCCCCAACCGGTTCCCGACCACCAACGATGCCGGGGAACCCACGGCCATCGACAACAAGATCCGGGTGCTGCAGGCGCTCGACGCGAGCGGCGATCCGATCTTCACGATGATGAACCTGGCCGACCACAACCAGGACATCGGGCACTCCGACACCTTCGAGGAGTCCCATTCGGTGAGCGGCGACTGGCCGGGTTACTTCCACAACCGGTTGGAACAGGACATGGTCGACCGCTACGGTCCGGGCCACGGGGGAATGGCGATGTTCCTGGTCGGCGACAACGGCTCGATGGAGGACCCGATCACCGATCCGGCGATCCCCGACCCACCCTGCAACGGCGGCGCCAACGGCTGCTTCGCCCAGGTGCAGCTGACCGGTGACACGCTCGCCGATGATGTCGCCGCTGAGCTCGGCCAGGGCTCGAGGCCCGCCCGGCCCGGCCCGGTCGACGGTCGGCGCACCGAATTCTGCGTGCCGCTCCAGAACCAGCTCTTCGCGTTCCTCGCCTCGATCGGGACCTTCGGCGAGCGGCACCTGTACACCGACTGCGTCGACACCGGGACAGTCGGCAACGAGCTGAAGACCTCAGTCGCGGTACTCGACGTGGGACCAGACCTGCAGTTCCTGGTCAATCCCGGCGAGGCTTTCCCCGGCCTGGTGCTGGGCAACCCCTATGGGATCGAGGACGCCAGCTGCGAAAACCTCGCCAATCCGCCCGTCCCCACCTGGCACGCCAGCGCGCCCTTCCGCTTCCAGGTCGGCCTCGGCGACGACATGATCGGCTACGAGAAGCCCGCCTGGTCGTTCTGGGACCCGGCCGCGTACCTGCCGACGGACACGTGTGCCACCGACCCACACAACCACCACCACGGCCTGGAGGACGAGTCCGTCGGGCCCGCGGCCTCGAACGCCGTCGCCCAGCAGCTGACCGCGCTGCTCGACGAGTCGCCTGACCCGACCGCGGACATCCGCTTGGGCCGTTTCGTGAAGGCGGACGGGTCGCTCACCGACGCGTACACGACGCCTGCAGACGCGGGCACCCCCGGCCACTTCCCCACCGACGCGGTCGCGGTCTGGCTCGCCGCGCCCGGACAGACGACCCTGAATGCAACTCCGCGCCGGCCCGACAGTGGCACGATCGTCGCGCTCCGCGACGTCCGCTCCTTCGGCGGACGGCCGGTCGATGCGAACGGCGACTTCATGGACTTCGACGGCGCCGACCAGCCCGCCGGACCGAACGTGGACACCCGCGGCATGCTGGTTTGCGACCCCTCGGGAGGGGTCAGCAAGCGCTACTACGTCAACGTCTATCCGGCCCTGACCGTGAAGGGCACGCTCGGGGCGGGCCACCCCGGCCGCGCAACAGGCCACGCCGGCGGAAAGAAGTGCAAGCCGCACTAGCGCCACAGGCACCACCACTCTCGGACCCGCAAGTAGAGGCAGGTAGAAGAAGCGCCGGCGCTGAGCGGCACAACCGCGGCTTAGTCGTTCCACCTAGTTTCTGGGTTCCGGATCTCCACGCTGTCGCCGAGGGCGGTGAGGACGGTCGCTCGGGTCTCCCCAGAGGCGACTCGTGCTTCCCAATTCCGTGCCACATCCCCATCCTAGGCCGCGGGCTCAGCCGGAAAAGATGGGTACGGGATGGGTACATGAAGTTGGGTTTCAGGGGGGTTCTTGCGGGCAGGCGAAACCGCCGGAAACCGTCGAATTACAGGACTTTCGTGCCCGTACATGCCGTCAGTTCTCGCCCCGTGCCACCTCCTAAGGAGTAGGCCCCAGGTTCGAATCCTGGTCGGGGCGTGGGTGGTTTGGTTCCTACTCAGGCGAGGCGCGGTCTGGACGTCTCGAGCGCATGCGCGCAGGCGGCGAGCGCGCTGCGGAGCCTCTCCACCTCTTCAGGTGGGAGGTCTCGAAGCATCTCCGCCTCGATCTCGTCCATGTCCCGGTCGCAGCGCTCGAGCACCTGGCGTCCCTTCGAGGTGACCGAAGCCCGCAGAACGCGCCGGCGCTTCGGGTCGGGCCGTCGCCGGACGAGCCGGCGTCGCTCGAGCGCCGAGATGACGAGGTTCATCGCCTGCGGGGTGACGAACGCCCAGCGCGCGAGCTCTGCGCTCGACATGCCGTCCCGATCGCGCAGCACGCTGAGGGTCACGTATTCCGTGGTCGTCACGCCGTGGGCTCGCGTCGCTTCGTCAAGCCGCGTGCGCACCCGCCGTTCCACCCGGTAGGCGAGGTACCCCACTCGGGCGCGGCTTGCCGGCTCGGTCCGAGCCAGCGACGCATCGGCAGCCGGGTTCATCGATTCACCTTATGCACTTCAGGGGACGCCAAGTCGCTTGACAAGGTACTTGTTACTCAATATCTTGACTCGAGTTGGTCCCCAGCGTGGGATTCGTACTCCGCGGAGGAGGAGCGCCGTGACCGCACGCAGGACAACTCGCTCGATCTGCCTGCTCGCGCTCGCCGGGCTGCTGGGACTGGGCATCGGCATCTCGAGCGCGCAGGCGAGCACCTCCACCAGCTACTCGGGCGCCACCTCGGACGGCGGCAGCTGGGTCGCCGATGTGCCCGCGGACTGGAACGGCACGCTCCTGCTCTACAGCCACGGCTTCGGCCCGCTCGTCGCCGCCGATGCGCCGGACCCGGACACGAAGCAGGCGCTGCTCGATCGCGGCTACGCGCTGGTGGGCTCCTCCTACGACCCCAGCGGGTCGTGGTGGGCGCTCGGCAGCGCGCTCCGCGATCAGTTCGAGGCGGTGGCGGGCGTGCAGCAGGACCTGCCCTCCGCGCCGCGTCACCTGATCGCCCTCGGGACATCGATGGGCGGGTTGATCAGCGCGCTGGAGGACGAGGCGAATCCGTACGGGCGTCCGGACGGAGCGCTGACCACCTGCGGGATCGTCGGCGGCGGGATCCAGCTCAACAACTACCAGCTCGACGGCGAGTACGCGATGAGCAGGCTGCTCGCCCCCGGCCAGCCGATCAAGCTCGTCCGGTTCGCCGGTGGCCCGCCCGAGGGATTGGCCACGGGCCAGGCGCTCGATGCCGTGGCGCAGCAGGCGCAGACGAGCCCGGCGGGCCGTGCCCGCCTGGCGCTGGCAATGGCGTTCATGAACGTCTCGCCCTGGGCACCGGGCGCATCGATGCCCGATCGCCACGACTACGATGCGCAGGAGCAGGGGCAGTTCGACGTCGAGTTCAGCGGCCCGTTCACGACCATGGACTTCGTCGAGTTCGGCCGGCCGTACATCGAGCAGGCGGCCGGGGGCAACGGATCGTGGACGGCCGGGGTCGATTTCGAGCGGTTGCTCGACCGATCGTCCTACGCGCCGCAGGTCCGAGCGCTCTACCGCGAGGCCGGGCTCAACCTGCGCAACGACCTCGACACTCTCACGCAGGACGCCGACATCAAGGCCGACACGAGCGCCATCCGCTGGCTGCAGGAGACCTCGGTGCCCACCGGCCGGCTGCTCGCGCCGGAGCTGGATCTCCACACCATCTCCGACGAGTTGGTGCCCGTGCAGCATGAGAACCACTACGCGAAGGTGGTCCGGCGGGCCGGGTCTCGCTCGCTGCTGAGGCAGGCATTCATCGAGCGCCAGCAGCACTGCAACTTCACTCCCTCGGAGCTGGTGGCCGGAGTGCTCGCGGTGCAGCACCGTGTCGACACCGGGCGCTGGGATTCCGTCGCTCAGCCGAGAGCGCTCGAGGCGACGGCGAGGAGCCTTGATCTCGGGGACGCGGCATTCGTCCGCTACCGGCCGGATCCACTCTCCGGAGACAACGGTCTGTTCGATCCGCTGATCAACGGCATCGGCGAATAGGGACAGGCGGCACCGCCGCCCTGCAGGGAGCTTCGAGTGCAAATCCCCACCCGGGGCTGTTCAAGCGCGCGCTAGGTTGCCACCATCTCTCCAGGAGGCGTTCGGCCACGCGCCGGACGGAGAGATGCGATGACGGATCAATCGCAACCGAACAGCGGTGGTCGACTGCCGTACATGCCCGGCCTCGATGGCCTGCGGGCCATCGCGGTGCTGGCCGTCTTCGTCTACCACTTCCACAACGGCGGGGGATGGCTCCCCGGCGGGTTCCTCGGAGTCGACGTCTTCTTCGTCATCAGCGGGTACCTGATCACCTCGCTGCTGCTCAGCGAGTTCCGCAAGGAGGGGCGGATCGATCTCGTCGCCTTCTGGCTGCGGCGCGCCCGGCGCCTGCTGCCGGCGGTCGGCGTGCTGATCGCGATCGTCATGGTCGCCGGGGCGTTCTTCGACTTCGGGCAGATCTCGACCCTCCGGGGGCAGGCGCTGGCCTCGATGGCCTACGTCACCAACTGGGACCTGATCCTCTCCCACCAGTCCTACTTCCAGGAGTTCGCGCGCCCCTCGCTCTTCCGGCACCTCTGGTCGCTGGCGGTGGAGGAGCAGTTCTACCTGCTCTGGCCGATCGCCTTCGCGGCGTGCATGACGCGGTTCGGTCACCGCCGAGTGGTGATCGGGGTGATCGCCGGGGCGATCGCCTCCAGCCTGCTGATGGCGATCCTCTTCGATCCCGTCAACCCGAACCGGGTCTTCTACGGCACGGACACCCGGGCGACGCCCTTGCTGATCGGCGTGGCGCTCGCCTTCTTCTGGCACCCCGAGCGCCTCAAGCCGAGCACCGGAACGCTGGCGCCGATCGCCCTGAACGCAATGGGGGCGATCGGGCTGTCCATGGTCGTGATCACGTTCATGACCGTTCACGACTACGACGTCGCTCTCTACCACGGCGGCTTCCTGCTGCTCTCGATCTGGACCGCGATGCTGATCGCCGCGCTCGCCCATCCGGCCGCCTCCATAGGCCGGACGCTGGGCAATCCGGGGATGCGATGGCTCGGTCTGCGCAGCTACAGCTTCTATCTCTGGCACTGGCCCGTCCTGGAGCTGACCCGGCCCGGGATCGACGTACCGCTGCACGGACCGGTTCTCTTCGCGCTGCAGCTCGGCGCGACGCTGGCCCTGGCCGACCTCTCCTATCGCTACGTCGAGCAGCCCTTCCGCCGCTCCACCAGCTGGCAGCGCCCGGACTGGACCCGCATCGGGCGGGTCGGCATCGCCGTCGGGGTCACCGTCGTCGTGATCGTCGTCGGCTGGAGCGGGATCGTGCCCCGGGGCCGCCCGGGCCAGCTGCACGTGGCATCGGCCGAGATCACGCCGAAGAAGGGGAAGTACGTCGCCCATCCGATCTCGGTCACTCGAGCGGTCTCCGAGGCGTCGGGCGGTCGCCTGCCGGTCAAGGCGAGCTCCTCGACCGGCCGCAAGGCGAAGGCGCTCCCCGTGCTCGCCCTCGGCGACTCGGTGATGGTCGATGCGCGCGACGGGCTCGCGCGCCTGCTCGGGCCGCGGCTCACCCTGAACGCTCACGTCGGCCGCCAGGCCGGTGAGATCATCGACCTCCTGCATCAGTACGCGGCGCACGGAGGGCTCCCGGACTACGTCGTGCTGCAGCTCGGCAACAACGGCCCGGTCTACAGCGACGACCTCGAGCGGCTGCACGCAGCCCTCAAGGGAGTGCCCCACGTCTTCCTGGTGAACGTCGAGGTGCCGCGCAGCTGGCAGGGGGAGGCCAACTCGACCCTGTCGGAGGCCGCGGACAACTGGGGTCAGGCACAGCTGGTCGACTGGCACGCGGTCGCGGACTCGCATGGCGGGATCACCACCGACGGCATCCACCTGACCGAGAAGGGGATCGAGCTCTACTCGCGGCTCGTCGCCGCGTCGGTTCGGACCGCCGCCAAGAGCGACTGATACGAGCGCACCAGCGCGGCCCGCTCCTCCGCGATCAGCGGGCTCCGCGGATCGCAGCCCTCCTCGATCAGCGACCGGAGTGGAGCATCGCCAGGAGCGCATTCCCATCCCACCCTTCTACGCGATCGGGGCGGGGACCGATCAGCCACGGGGGTTGCCGATCGCCCCCCGGGGGAAGACATGGGCCGTGGGCGCGGACGACGTGATGGACGCGATGGGGCTCGAGCTCGAGGAGGAGGAGCGGCTCGCCCGGCGCGAGCGAGCGGGACGACCGAGCGAGCGGCTCGGGATCCTCCGCCGCCGAGGGGAACGCACGATGAGAACCGCCGACTTCGTGGCGAGCGAGGAGCCGCTCGAGATCCGCCTGCAGGGCGAGCGCGTCGCGGTGACGATGAGGACTCCCGGCCCGGGCGAGGACGCCGAGCTCGCCGTCGGCTTCCTGGCGGGTGAGGGGATCGTCCTCCCGGAGGACGTCGCGACCGCCCGCGAGTGCCGGGCCGACGTCGACGGCGCGGTGATCGACGTCGAGCTGCGCCCCGGCGCCAAGCCGCGGGCGGGATGGCAGCGGAACTTCTACGCGACCTCCTCCTGCGGCATCTGCGGGAAGGCGAGCCTCGAGGCCGTCTTCTCGGCGGCCGAGCCGGTGCCGCCCGGGCCGGCATTCGATGCGGGTCTGATCGAGGAGCTTCCGGATCGCCTCCGTGAGGACCAGCGGGTCTTCGAGCGCACCGGCGGCCTGCACGCCGCCGGCCTCTTCTCGACCGAGGGGGAGCTGCTCGTCCTCCGCGAGGACGTCGGCCGCCACAACGCGGTCGACAAGGCGGTCGGGCGTGCGGCGATGCGCGGCATCGGTGGCGTGACGGCGCTCCAGGTCTCCGGCCGAGCATCGTTCGAGCTGGTCCAGAAGGCGCTGATGGCGCGGATCCCGATCGTCAGCGCGGTCTCGGCCCCGTCCAGCCTCGCCGTCCGCCTGGCCCGGGACGCGAACATGACCCTCGTCGGCTTCGTGCGCACCGGCGGCTTCAACATCTACTCCGGAGAGGGCCGCCTCGGCGACCTCTAGCCGCCGCACCCCGTCAGCCCACGCTCACTCGATTCTCTCGGCCGGAAGCCGGCGGATCGTCTGCCATCCGCGCGTCGCCCAGAGGACGAGCAGCGCACCGCCCGCGGCGGACCCGATCGCGTCGATGGTCAGGTCGAGCGCCGTGTCGCTCTCGCTGATGTAGAGATTGCCGCCCAGGAAGTGGTCGACTGCCCATTCGTAGACCTCGTAGCAGGCGCCGAAGGCGAGGCCCAGCGAGAGCGTGATGATCAGGATCCCGAGCAGGCCCCTGCGCGGCTGGCGCGGGCCGGTCAGGTCGGGCACCACCTCCAGGCGAGCCAGGCAGATGTAGAAGAGCGGCGCGACCCAGAAGGAGAGCGTGAGATGGACGAGGTTGTCGTACCAGCCGACGTTCGTGAACAGGCTGAAGACGTTCCCCCACGCCTGCAGGGCCATGCCGACCACGAACCCCAGGTCGAACAGGCGAGGCACCGCGATCCAGCGCGGCACCGTGACGAGCAGGGCCGTGAAGCCCATGCGGACCGCGTCATCCCACTGGGCGAGGGCGGCGAACACGATGGCGGCCACGTAGTAGGTCGCGCGCAGCACGTCGATCGGGTCCCTGATCAGCCTCCCCCAATCGCCGAGCACGAGGCGGTTATCCAGTGGGCCGGGTACTCGCTGCTCCGCGTGTGTCGCTCCGAAGCGCTCCATCAGCGAGCCACCGCCGGACCCTTGCTCGCCGGCACCCGGCGGAGAGCCTGGCGCCCATTGGCAGCCACCTCCAGTTCACCGTCCACCTCGCGGTGGCGCGGCCGCACCCAGACCTCGTCGACCAAGATCGTGACCAGCGAGAGAATCGGCACCGCGATGAACAGGCCGGTGAAACCGAACAGCGACCCGACCGCGACCACGCCGATCGCGATCACGGCGGGGTGGAGCTTGACGCGATTGGACATGATCAGCGGGATGATCAGGTGCCCCTCGACCTGCTGGACGAGGAGGTAGACGCCGAGGACCAGGGCCGCCTCGGTCGGCGACTCGGTGAGCGCATAGAGGATCGGCGGAACGGCGCCGGCGACCGCACCGAAGTACGGGACGACCACCAGCAGGGCGGGGATCACCGCGAAGAGGGCCGCGTAGTGAAGGCCGATTGCGGTCAGGCCGATGAAGGTGAGCACGCCCGTGACCACCATGTCCGCGGCCACCCCCTGCATCCAGCCGACCCAAGCAGCCCGGACGCGTCTCAGCAGGTGCTCTCCCCACTCGCGGCGCTCCGGACCGAGCAGGGACAGAGCCCCGTCGATCAGCGGCCGCGGCCTGACGGCCATGTAGTAGGCGGTGACGACGATCAGGATGCCCGCCGCGACGAGCTCGGCGAGGTTGAGCCCGAGCGAAGCGATCCGCCCGATCACGGAGGCCGGGTCGCTCGTGTAGTGCTGAAGCGCGTGGCGGGCCTTCTCACCGACCACCCCGGGCTCCGCTCCTGTCAGCTGCCTGACCTTTTCGCGAAGATCGTCGACGATCGCCGGCACCTGGTCGATGAACTGTCTGACCTGATCGATCAGGGCAGGGAGGACCAGCGCGACGATCCCACCGATGACGAGCACGCCGAGCAGGAGACCGGCGAGCGCGCCCAGCGGCCTGGGCACGCCCAGACGCTCGAGACGCGTGGCGGACGCCTCCAGCGGAATCGCGAGCAGGATGGTGACCAGGGTGGCAACCAGCAGAGTGAGCAGCTGGCTGAACAGGATCGCGCCCGCCACGAGCACGGCCGCGAGCAGCACCGGCCGGTACTCCCTGGGCACCCGATGTGGGAATCCGGTCACATCCCCCGGGATTACCATCGGCGCCGGTAGGGAAACGGGGGTCGTATGGCAGCTAACGCGACCAGCGCCCTCGAACGCGGCAGGGAGCGGATTGCCGAGCGGCTGGGAGCGAGGGCCCGGAACGGCGGCGGCCGGGCGCGGAACCGGCGCTTCCTGGCCCTGCTCGCGCTGCCCAGCCTCGGGCTCGCGCTCGCGGCGACCACGGTCTCGACCTACCTGCCGGTCCTCCTCAGCGACATCTCCGGGCCGACGGTCACCGGCGTCCTGATCGGCATGGAGGGCCTGCTCGCCCTCTTCATCCCGCCCTTCGTCGGCAGGCGCTCGGACGCGATCCGCACGCCGATCGGAGGGCGGATGCCGTTCCTGCTCGCCGGCGCCCCGCTGGCGGCCGCCGGGCTGATCCTCCTTCCGCTCGCCAAGAGTCTCGTCGCTGTCGTGCCGATCCTGCTTGTCTTCTACGTCGGCTATTTCATCTTCTATCCGCCCTATCGCGCTCAGTACCCGGACCTGGTGCCGCGGCGCATGCGAGGTCGGTCCCAGTCAGCCCAGAAGACGCTGCGGGAAGCCGGTCTGGTCCTCGCGCTGGTGGGGGGCGGCCTGCTCCTCGCCCTTGGGGAGGAGGTCCCCTTCCTGCTGGCGGCCGCGGTGCTGATCGCCACGACGGCGGCCTTCTTCCTCAGCGTGCCCTCAGCGAGCGCCCAGCGCGAGCATCCGGGGTCGGCCTCCGAGCAGGGCACCCTCGCGACCGCGCGCTCGCTGCTCTCTCGGCGGCCGCTGCGGCTGCTGATCGGCGCCAACCTGCTCTGGGAGCTCGCGCTCGGCGCGATCAAGACCTTCGTGATCCTCTTCTTCGTCTCCGGGCTCGGACACAGCACGACCTTCGCCTCCGCCGTGCTGGCCGGCGCCGCCGTCGCGATCATCGCCGGGGCGCTGGTCGGCGGGCCGCTGGGCGACCGAATGGGTGAGCTCCGCCTGCTCCGAGCCGGAGCGCTCGTCTACGGCTTGGGACTGCTCGTTCCGATGCTCACTCAGAGCCCCGCCGCGCTGATCGCGGTCCCACCGGCCGCCTTCGCGGGTGGCGTCGTGATGACGCTGGCGTTCGCGGCGGTGATGAGGCTCATGCCGCAGGGCCGCCATGGAGCCGTGGCCGGAGTCTTCGAGCTCAGCCGGGGAGCGGGGGCCCTGCTCGGTCCAGTGCTCGCCGGGATCGCGATCCAGCTGGGCCGGGGTCTGTTCGCCTCCACCGACGGCTACGCCGCAATGTGGGGCGTGGCCTCGATCGCCGTGCTCTGCACGCTGCCGCTCCTCTACCTGGCGGACGCGGCGAACGAGCACGACGGCTGAGGGAGCCGATGCGCTGCGCCATCCACGTCCACAGCACCTATTCGGACGGGACCGCGACCGTCCCGGAGCTGCTCGAGGTCGCGCGGGAGCTGGAAATCGAGGTCCTGGTGATCACCGATCACGACACCGTGGAGGCCAGGCGCGACGGCTGGGAGGGCTGGCACGACGGCGTGCTCTGCCTGATCGGGCTCGAGGTATCCCCGCGCGACGGTCACCTGCTGGCCTTCGGGGTGGACGAGGCGATCGCTCACAAGGGCCTGAGCGAGCCCGAGATCTGCGCCGCGGTGGAGGCCGCCGGCGGCATCAGCTTCGCCGCCCATCCGTTCTCGGAGGGCTCGCGCATGTCCCGCCGGATCGGCCGGCCCCATCCCTGGAGATCGCTCGAGGAGTGCGATCGGATCGGCGTTGAGCTCTGGAGCCTGCTGACGGACGAGGCGGAGCGATGGAGCAATCCACGGCAGGCGGTCAGATTCCTGCGGCGCCCCGAGCCCTTTCTGATCGGCCCGCCGCAGGAGCACCTGGCGGCATGGGACCGGCTCGGGGCCCGCCGGCGCGTTCCCGCCATCGGGGGACTCGACGCCCACCAGCCCGGGTTTCGCCTCCGTCGCCGGGCTCACTCCCCCATGCGCCACGAGCGCTTCCTCGGGCTGCTGAGCACGCACGTCGCCTGCGGGCCCGCCAGCGGTGACGCGGCGGCCGATGGACCTGAGGTGCTCGCGGCGATGGCACGGGGCAGGGCGTACCTGGCGCTCGACTGGGTGGCTCCGGCAGCCGGGTTCGAGCTCTGGGCCGAGCAGGGCCAGGACCGGGTGGAGATGGGCGAAGAGGCGAGTGCCGGGAACTGGACCATCCGAGCCACCTCTCCGCACGACGCACTCCTGCGCCTGCTGCGGGACGGGGAGTGCGTCGCCGAGCGCACCGGACGGACGCTGGAGCATCCCGCCGCTCAGCCGGGCGTCTGGCGCGTCGAAGCCTGGGCCGAGTACGAGGGCAAGCCGCGGCTCTGGGTGGCGACGAATCCCATCTACCTGCGCGAGTTGTCCGCTCCCTGACGCCGGGCGGCGGAGCTCCGCAACGGGGCGGCGGGAGGCGGGTTCGTACCAATGCGGACGATGACTCGCGCACTCGACATCCTGGACCGCCGACCCGTCGCTGACGACATCTTCGCGCGCACCGGCGATCCTCGGTCAGGGCTCCCCGTCTGCACGATCCGCATCGAGGACCACTCCGACTGGGTCGCCGTGCTGCTGCGAGGAGAGCTCGACCGCCACTCCGCTGATGAGCTGCGCGAAGCGGTCGCCGGCGCCCTGATCGACGGGAAGCCCGTCATCGTCGAGCTGGCGGGCCTGGAGTTCTGCGACGTGGCCGGCGTCCGGGCGCTGGCCGGCCTCGTGCGCGACGCGGATCGGTGCCGCGGCCGCGCGGGAGTGGAGGTTCACGGGGCGCGCGGGCAGGTCGCGCGCCTGATCGGCCTCCTCGGGTTCGACAAGTTCCTGTTCCCGCCTCAGTAGCCGAGGTAGTGCCGGACCGCGAAGCCGCGCGGCCGCCGCTTCGTCCGGCGCCAGCGCGGCCCGTTGCCTCCGCTGCCGTACGACGAGGTGTCCCAGCGAAGGCCGGCCACGACCGCGTAGGCATGCCCCGCGTTCGCCATCACCGTGATCCAGCGGCCCTTCCCGGGCGCTCCCCAGTGCTTCAACGGTCCCGACGGCAACGGGCTCGTCAGGAGGCCTGCGGCGTGGAGCACGTAGCTCACCGCGCCCGAGCAGTCATAGCCCCGCGACTCGAAGCTGCCGTGGCCACCGCCCCATATGTACGGTCGCTTGTGGATCCTGTTTCCCGCCGCGATCGCGTCGACGACCGCCTGGGGGGCGCCCGCCGGGGCAATCGCCCGGCCTGACTTGCGGACGAGCTTCGCCTTGCCCACCGGCCCACCGGCGGGGGCCGGGGAGGCGGGACCGCTGGTCGATCCGGGCGCCGGCGAGCCGCCCGTCTGGGCGGACGCGGTGGCGGCCGACATCGCCCCGGCCGAGAGCAGCGCTGCGAGCGAGACCAGCCTCGATCGCGACCCGTTCAATCTCAACAAGACAACCTCCTTCATTCGCCTGCGGGGTTAGCTGTCGGGCTCGCGCTGAAGGAGCAGCGCTCCCATCTGATGGGTTCGCCCCGGAAACCGCGGGTCCCCCGCCCCCGTCCTGCGACGGGGTTAGGCATTCGATTTCAGGTTCAGATCATCGATCCGGCGCCGGTCACGGGCGCGCCCCCCGCTTGACGAAGGTCGCCGAGTACAGCAGTCGTGCCCCGCGATAGGCACACCCGTAGGCGCGCACGCTGCCGAGCTTCTGATGCGGGGCACCGGCATCGAGGTTCGCGTACCCACCGCTCGCGAAGCAGCCCCCGTGCCGGCGACTGGGAGCGCGACTCGAAATCCAGCGACTGCGCTTGGACCCACTCAGGGCGAATGCCGGCGCCCAGGTGGGCACGGTCAGGGCGACGACCTGGTGCGCGCCGACCTTCAGCGGACGGGAGAGGCGGAAGTCGCCGGTCCGTCCGAACAGCGACCGGATCCTCTCCACGGGACTCTCTCGCAGGAGGCGGTACTTGGTCACCGAGCGTCGTCCGCGTTTGACGCGAACCGGCTTCAGAACGGAGAGCCTGGCCTTCGGTTCCCCGAACTTCCGGTTGAAGGCCTTGGTGTCGCGTCTCCTCGGGCTTCCCAGCTGTATCGACCAGGAGACGATCCGGCCCCGTCCCGGCGTGATGAAGGGATCGATCCAGCGGCGGCCCACCGAGGCCTGGAACCCGCTGACCCTCGCCTCGACGAGACAGTGGTCCGGGCAGGTCGCGGTCGTATCGGTCATCGCGCCGAGCACGGTCGTTCCGCCCGCACCGGCGCGGGCGGGGGCTATCGCGATCGCAGTGGCGACCAGGAAGAACGCGAGCAGCGGCTTTGCTCTTGCGGCGCCCATCGAAGGCAGGCAACAGCCGACCCGGCCCGTCGCTTCGGCCTCGGCCCCGCGGATGTCAGGCGTCTGACACCGGTGGGCCGCCACGGAGCAGCCAGCCCTCGTCAACCCGCTCCACGACGCCCTCGCGCTCCATCTCCGCGATCGCGGTGGTGACCGAGGGACGCCTCGCGCCGATCAGGTCCCCCATCAGCTCGTGCGTGAGCCGGAATGGAACCAGAGTTCCCTCAGGCGTCACACGGCCCCAGCTGCCGGCCAGATGCCAGAGGAGGAGCTTCAGCCGGCCCTCGACCCCCCTGCGGGCGGCGATGGCGAGCAGCACCGAGAGCCATCGCGACCTGCGCATCACACGGTGAAGGATCTCGTCTCCCAGCTCGGGCCAGCGCGCGCTGACCAGCCGCCAGCGCCGATCCAGCAGAACGATGACCACGGGCTCGATCACGCTCCAGGTGGTCCGCGCCGGGATCGGATCGAGGGCGGTCCGGTCGTCCCATGGCCGGATGATGTCGCCGGCGCCCAGTGGCTCGCGCGAGTCGGTTTCGGCGATCTCGACGTTTCTCGTCATCAGGCCCTCGAGGATCAGCATCCCCACCGCCCCCGGCTCCGCGAGCTCCTCGGCGTCCCATGGCCCACGCGGCAGCGAGAGCGCCGGAGCGGTGAGTCCGGCCCGCGCAGCCTCCCGCTCGGATGGCGGCACCGCGGCGAGCAGGTCCGGATCCCGATCCAGGACCTTGATGTGTTCGGGCTGACCCATCTGGACGAGTTCCAACGTACGAAACCCACTAGGGGAACACGGGCCAGCGCCAGAAGGCGCGGCGGGTCGCTCCGCTCACTCGAAGCGAGGTGTCCACAGCGGCCCCGGCAAGGCGCGCTCGGCGCGCTCCTCCCAGCTGGCGAGGTTTCGCCGGATCAACAGCAGGACAGCGACCGCGACGCCGACCGAGATCGCCACGAGCGCCACGGCGACGGGCGTCCCCAGAGCCTCGATGACGTCGGCGAGGAAGTAGTAGCCGAGCGCATAGATGATGGCCCAGATCACCCCGCCGGAGGCGTTGTAGGCGAGAAACCGCCGGAAGGGCATGTGGTTCGCGCCGGCGAGGGCGGCCGAATACGTCCGGAGGATCCCGACGAAGCGGCCGAGGAAGACGACCTTCCCGCCGTGGCGCATGAAGAGGTAGCGCCCCAGCTTCAGCTTGCGCTCGTCGAGCCTGACGTAGTGGCCATAGCGGCGAAGCAGATGCCAGCCTCCATGCCGGCCGATCGCGTAGCCGAGGTTGTCGCCGATCACGGCTCCGGCGGCGGCTGCGGCGATCACCCCCGCGATCGAGAGCTTGCCCGCCGCGCCCGCGTAGACGGCCGCGATGATCAGCATGGTCTCGCCGGGAACCGGCACGCCGACGCTCTCCACCCCCACCAGGACCAGGACCGCCAGATAGCCGTACTCGCTCAGCCAGTGCTCGAGCTGGTCATGGCTGAAGAGGGCGATCGTGGGATCCACCCCCGGTGAATACCCGCGCGCGCCCCTCGCTCACGCGGTCTTCAGGGGCCATCGCCGGCATCGGGCCGGAATCCTGTCCGCAGGCTGACATCTCGGCCGCGCGTCCCGCGACCTTTCGGCCCCGCCGTGGTTCTGCCGCCAAAAGGACCTAGCTGAACCGCCGGCGCCTCGCCGGCGGCCGGGGGACCCAAGTCCCTGGGGCGAATCGCCGCCGACGCGCGGCGTAACGCGACTCCCCTCGCGTGAGCCCGGCAGCTAACCCCGGAAGCCCGACAGGAGAGAGGTCGATCAGTGCAATTCCGAAATCCATCCTGGGTGCTCGGCGGGCGCGCCCGCGTGCTCGCCATGCTCGCCGCGATCGCCGCGGCGATGGCCTGGGCCGCCGGAGCAGGGGCCGTGCGGGCGGACTACGAGCGGCTGCCCCTCGGTGCAAGGGCGCTCGAGCTCGGTGACCGCGGAACGGACGTCAAGACGCTCAACTGGGAGTTGCGCGCCGAGGGCTTGAGCACGCCGTACTCCGCCAGCTTCGATGGGCAGACCGACCTCGCGGTGCGGACGCTGCAGCGAGGCGCGGGCCTGGCCGCCGACGGCGTCGTCGCGAGGTCGACCATGAAGGCGATGGCCGCGGCGATGCCGCGAGGACGGGCGAGCTGGTACGGGCCGGGCCTCTGGGGGCGGCGGACGGCCTGCGGTGTCCACCTCAAGAAGCGCACGCTCGGCGTCGCCCACCGCACGCTCCCGTGCGGGACAGCGCGTGGTCGTGGCCCTCGCCGGGCACTGGCGGCGCGCCCGCGTCATCGACCGGGGGCCGTATCGCAGGGGCTATGCGCTCGACCTGACCAGGAAGCTCGCGAAGCAGCTCGACCTCCTGGCCGTCGGCCGGGCGAAGGTGAAGATGGCGGTGGTGCCGTGAGCCCCGCGGCGGTCCGGATCTGGCTGTGGGCGGGGGCTCTGGCCACCTGCCTCGCCCTGAGCGCCTTCCTCGGCTCTCCGTCGCCCGCGGGGGCGTACAAGCTCGGGCAGCGGACACTGCGCCCCCATATGCGCGGCGGGGATGTGCGCGCGCTGCAGCGCGACCTCACCAGGCTGAAGCTGCCGACCACAGCGGACGGCGCCTTCGGCAAGCTCACCTGGAAGAACGTCCGGGGCCTCGAGCGGCGCCGGAGGTGGCGGGTGGACGGGCTGGTGCAGCGCCGGCAGGCCAAGCGCATCAAGGCGATGATCGCCGCGCAGCGCGCCCGGAAGCAGGCAAAGCGGCGTGCGGTGGCGGGCAACTACGTATTCCCGGTCGCGGGCCCGCACAGCTTCGGCGGCCCGTCGAACCGGTTCGGCGCGCCGCGCTCCGGCCACACCCACCAGGGCCAGGACATCCTCGCGCCGTGCGGCACGCCGATCGTGGCGGCGCAGTCCGGGACGATCGAGGTCAACGCCTACCAGGCGGCAGGCGCCGGCTACTACGTCGTCATCCACGGGTCGGACGGGACTGACACCGTCTACATGCATCTGAAGAAGCGCTCCTGGGTACCCCTTCAAGGTGTGCCCTACCCCGGAGAGCAGATCGGCCGCGTCGGGGAGACCGGGGACGCGACGGGATGCCATCTCCATTTCGAGCACTGGACCGCCCCCGGGTGGTACGCGGGCGGTCACCCGGTCGATCCGCTTCCCGAGTTGCTCGCCTGGGATCAGTACTCGTAGCGAAACGCCGAGAGGAGGTCATGATCGCCGTGAAGGAAGAGGTCAGGGAGGAACTGCTCGAGATCGAGCACGAGCTGGCGGCCGGCGGAGGCGACGAGTACCGGGCCCGCCTCGTCGATGACGCGGTCGTGATCATCCCGGGCCAGGCCCTGGACAGGGACCAGACGGCGGCGGCGATGGACGCGAGCCCCGGCTGGGACGAGTTCCGGATCACCGATGCGCGTGTCCTCGAGCTCGCGCCCGGGGCGGCGACGCTGACCTATCGATTCGATGGACGCCGCGGAGAGGGCGAGGCGTACAGCGCCCTGATGAGCAGCACGTACTCGCTGACGGGTGCCGGGTGGAAGCTGGTCCTGCACCAGCAGACCCCGATCGAACCGGCTACATCCGCTCCTTGACCCCCGTGGCGATCAGCCGGCGGTTCACGGGGTACGCGGTGGCAAAGCCGATCACCATGCCGATCTGCATCATGAACCAGTAGGCGGCGGTGTCCACGGCCAGCGGGGGGTCCCAGAGCACCAGGTGATAGAGGGCCATCCAGGCGAAGAGGCCGAGCTGGAACGCGACGATCGAGAGCGTGTCCGCCTTGATCGCCTGGACGAGACCCTCTCCGACGGAGAGTTCCCTCATCGGAGCGATGGAGAAGTACTGGAAGGCGATGCCGAGCGTCCAGGCGAGGACGAAGTCGACCACGAAGTCGGCGAACAGGGTGTGGGCGGCGGTGTTCGCGGTCACCGCGATCGAGAAGCCGGTGGCGAAGATCAGCCACTCCCCGAAGATGTCGCCGAGCGTGCAGCCGGCGCCGCAATGGGTGACCCCCTTCGCCGTCTCCCACCAGCGGATCCGGTCCTCATCCGGCGGGTCCGTGCTCCCGCCGTCGCCCTCCCGCCCGTATCGGAAATAGAAGCACGCCGCGAGAGGGCCCAGGTACAGCGCCGTCACCGGATAGACGATCTCCATGATCCACATCCGCTGGCGATGGCCGGCGACGAAGAGGTCGGCCAGGATCACCAGCGCGGACAGGAAGGCGACCCCCAGGGAGACCCAGGCGATGATCGTGAGCAGCGTCGACGGCGTCGAGTGCATCGCTGATGGTCCCCGCGCCCGCTATTCCACCGGCGAAGGGCTCGGCGGAGCTCCATGGAGCACCCACTCTGCGTTCTGGGTCCGCTCGAGCGCTCCTCGCGCCGACAGCGCGCTGAGCGCCGTCGTCACCGACGGCCGGCGCGCTCCGATCAGCAGGCTCAGCGTCTCGTGCGTGAGCTGCAGGGGAACGATCACCTTGCCGCTCTCGCGACGTCCCCAGCGCTCGGCGAGATGCCAGAACAGGACCAGCAGGCGCCGGTCGAGGCCGCGAACGTTCTCGGTCGCCGCGTTGATGGCCAGGGCGCGGGAGCGCTCGGTCTGCTTGTCGAGCAGCGCGGCGCTGAGCTCCGGCCGCGAGCACAGGCGGATGGCGACCACCCGGTCGAGTACCGCGAGCCTGGCCGGCTCGATGACGCGCCAGTCCGCGTTGCAGAACGAGATCGGATCCTCGACCCACGGTCGCACCACGTCGCCATGCAGCAGCAGCTCGCCGCTCTGCGATCCGTCGACCCTGACCCGTCGGATCAGCATCCCATCGAGGATCAGAAAGCCGAGGTGCCCCGGTTGAGGAGCCGTCTCCGGCGGGCGCCAGACTCCGGGCGCGAGCTCGAGAACCTCCGCCTGCAGCCCGGCCCCCATCGCCCGGATGCTGTCCGGCGGCAGGTATCGAGCCAGGTCCGGATCGGCCTCGAGCAGGTTGGTTCGCATCGTGGGGGTCTCAATACCCCCGATGCGCGGAAAGGACCCCGTCGCGCGGGGTCCTTTCCCAATGATCTGTCGGTCCCGGACCGCTATTGGCCCTGCCTGACGCCCGGCTCCGCGAACTCGTACTCGACCGGCCGCGTGATCCGCCGGCCCGGGATGTTCGCCTCCTTCGAGAGCTTGCCGAGGGGAAGCACCACGCGTCCCCAGGCGCCCTCAATCATCATCGCGCCGGCCGTGTAGGTCGCCGCGATCGCCGAGGCGACGAGGATCCAGCCGCCCGCCGTCTCCCACCAGGTGACGCCGGTGAGGTAATGGACCGCCAGGAACCCAGCGCCGACGGCCAGCGAGGTGAGCACGGTGAAGAGCGAGATGCTCTCCGCCGAGGCCGCCACCGCGCCAAGCGCCGTGATCACGCCGAGGGCCAGGAACCAGTAGCCCAACTCGGGGAACTTCCCGGTCGGGATCGTGATCGCTCCGGTCGCCACGAGCAGGTTGAGGATGCCGTAGGCCAACCAGAAGGAGCCCCACATGCCGTGCATGGCCGTGGCGACCCCGTCGCGGGCCCGGTAGGCCCACATTCCCGCGAGGAATTGCGCCAATCCTCCGAACATCGCCGCAAACGGGAAGAGGTACTCGGGCGAGGACGTCGTCCCGTACCAATTCGCGGCGTGCGCCGCGACGATGAAGGTTGCGCCCGCGAACCCGAACAGACCGAGGATCGAGGGCGCCGCGATCGGCTGCAGGAAGATGCGCGCGTCGTCGTACAGGCTGTGCGCGCTGTCTCCGTTTCTCTGCGGACTCATTTCGTTGCCTCCTTTCCTAGTCCTCAGGGAGCTACCCGTCCGGCCCAACCGCTGGAACGGAGCTTGTAACTGCGCTGACCAGGCGCCGAGACCGCATCGCGAAGCCGTTTGCGGCGCTCCGGCCGGGGTATCTGAGCGCTGCCGGCCCATAACCAGGAGCGTCAGCTGACCGAGCGCAAGATCACCGACCTGCCTCTCCTCCGACAGCTCCGGGGCGATCCCACCGGACGCGGCGCCGCCGTGAAGTCGGAGCGCTCGGCTCGGCTTCGCCCTCGGACCGCGATGGCGGACCGCATGGCTCAGTCGATCTGCCCCTACTGCGCGGTCGGGTGTGGCCAGCGCGTGTACGTCAAGGACGAGAAGGTCACCCAGATCGAGGGGGACCCCGACAGCCCGATCTCGCGGGGGCGGCTCTGCCCCAAGGGCGCCGCATCAGAGCAGCTGGTCAACAACCCGACGCGCGAGTACAAGGTCAGGTACCGGCCGCCCAACGCCAGGGACTGGCAGGAGCTGCCGCTCGACCGGGCGATGGACATGATCGCCGACCGCGTCATCAAGGCCAGGGAGGAGACCTGGGAGGCGGGGACCAAGAAGGACGGGCTGCTCAACCGCACCCTCGGGATCGCGAGCCTGGGCGGAGCGACGCTGGACAACGAGGAGAACTACCTGATCAAGAAGCTGTTCACGGCGCTCGGCGCGATCCAGATCGAGAACCAGGCCCGCATATGACACAGCTCCACGGTCCCCGGTCTGGGGACCTCGTTCGGCCGGGGTGGGGCAACCACCTTCCAGCAGGATCTCCAGAACGCTGACTGCATCGTCATCGAGGGGTCGAACATGGCCGAGTGTCACCCCGTCGGCTTCCAGTGGGTGATGGAGGCCAAGGAGCGCGGCGCGAAGGTGATCCATGTCGACCCGCGGTTCACCCGCACCAGCGCCCTGGCGGATCTCCACGTCCCGCTCCGCGCCGGGACCGACATCGCCTTCCTCGGCGGGATCATCAACCACATCCTCGAGAACGACCGGCACTTCTTCGAGTACGTCACCCGGTACACGAACGCCTCGACGATCCTCGAAGAGGAATACCGCGACACCGAGGACCTCGACGGGGTCTTCTCCGGCTGGAGCGAGGAGGACCACCGCTACTACACCGAGAGCTGGCAGTACGAGGGCATGGAGACCTTCGCCGCCGCCGGCAAGCGCGAGGAGGGCGCGATGGTCGGCGAGCAGGCCCACGGCGCCCACGGCGGCGGCATGGAGGCCGGCGAGCCGCCCCGGGTCGACCACACCCTCAAGGACCCGCGCTGCGTCTTCCAGGTCCTGAAGCGCCACTACAGCCGCTACACGCCGGAGGCCGTCGAGCGGATCTGCGGCATCCCGCGCGACACGTTCCTCGAGGTGGCCGAGAGCCTCTGCGAGAACTCCGGACGGGAGCGGACCTCGGCGTTCGTCTACTCGGTCGGCTGGACGCAGCACACCGTCGGCGTCCAGTACATCCGCACCGCCGCGATCATCCAGCTGCTGCTCGGCAACATGGGGCGGCCGGGCGGAGGGATCCTGGCCCTGCGTGGACACGCCTCCATCCAGGGCTCGACCGACATCCCGACGCTCTACAACATCCTGCCGGGCTACCTGCCGATGCCCCACTCCCATGCCCATCAGTCGATGGACAACTACGTCGAGATGAACTCGGCACCGACCGGCTACTGGGGACACACCCGCGAGTACCTGGTCAGCCTGCTGAAGGCGTACTGGGGCGACGCCGCCACGGAGGAGAACGACTTCTGCTTCGACTGGATCCCGCGCATCACCGGGGACCACTCGATCTATCCCACGGTGATGGGGATGTTCGAGGGGAAGGTGAAGGGGATGTTCCTCTACGGCGAGAACCCCGCCGTCGGCTCGGCGAACTCGCGACTGCACCGGCTCGCGATGGCCAACCTGGAGTGGCTCGTGGTCCGCGACTTCCAGGAGATCGAGAGCGCCAACTGGTGGAAGGAGGGCCCGGAGATCGAGTCCGGGGAGCTCGTCACGGAGAACATCGGCACCGAGGTCTTCCTCCTCCCCGCCGCGGCCCACACCGAGAAGGACGGCACCTTCACCAACACCCAGCGCCTGCTGCAGTGGCACCACAAGGCAATCGAGCCGCCCGAGGACTGCCGCTCGGACCTCTGGTTCACCTTCCACCTCGGCCGGATCATCCGCGAGAAGCTCCACCGCTCGAGGCTGAAGCGCGACCGGCCGATCAAGGAGCTCACCTGGGACTATCCGACCGAGGGCGAGCACGACGAACCGAGTCCCGAGGTCATTCTCCGCGAGATCAGCGGCTTCGACGGCGAGGGCGAATCAGGTCTCCGGCTATACGGACCTGAAGGCCGACGGCTCGACGGCGTGCGGCTGCTGGATCTACTCGGGCTGCTACGCGGACGGCGTCAACCAGACGGCGCGGCGGAAGCCGGGCCAGGAGCAGAGCTGGGTCGCGCCGGAGTGGGGCTGGGCGTGGCCGATGAACCGGCGGATCATCTACAACCGCGCCTCGGCCGACCCGGACGGCAAGCCCTGGTCCGAGCGCAAGCGCTACGTCTGGTGGGACGAGGAGAAGCAGGGCTGGACCGGCGAGGACGTCCCGGACTTCAAGGACGACAAGCCGCCGGACTACGAGCCGGACGAGGACGCCGAGGCCGAGATGGCCCTGCGTGGCGACGAGCCATTCATCATGCAGGCCGACGGTCGCGGCTGGCTCTATGCGCCCACCGGCGTGGTCGACGGGCCCATGCCGACGCACTACGAGCCACACGAGTCGCCCTTCCCCAATGCGCTCTACCCGGAGCAGCGGGCCAATCCGGTGCGGCAGATCTTCGAGCGGCCGGGCAACGAGTCCAATCCCAGCTCCGGCGAGGCGGGGGAGGACGTCTTCCCGTTCGTGATCACCTCGTACCGGCTGACCGAGCACCACACGGCTGGCGGCATGTCGCGGTCGGTCCCCTACCTCTCGGAGCTGCAACCGGAGTTCTTTTGCGAGGTCAGCCCGGAGCTCGCCGCCGAGCGAGAGCTCGAGCACGGCGACTGGGCGACCATCGTGACCATGCGGACCGCGATCGAGGCGCGCGTGATGGTCACCGAGCGGATCAAGCCGTTGCAGTTCGACGGCCGCGTCGTCCACCAGATCGGCCTTCCCTACCACTGGGGGTACGCCGGAGAGAGCAAGGGCGACTCGGCGAATGACGTCTTCGGGATCGTCCTCGACCCGAACGTCCACATCCAGGAGGTGAAGGCGGCGAGCGCGGACATCATCCCCGGCCGCCGGCCCCGCGGCAAGGCGCTGCCGGAGTTCGTCGCGTCATACCGGATGAGGACGAAGGCGCCCAGGGAGGAGGCGAGGTGAGCCCCGCCACGGTCCTCGAGACGCCGAGGGGGCATGACGGCTATGGCGAAGAGGCCAAGCCCAGGGTCGGGTTCTTCACGGACACCTCGGTCTGCATCGGCTGCAAGGCGTGCGAGGTTGCGTGCAAGGAGTGGAACCAGGTCCCGGAGGACCCCCACGGCTACACGGGGACCTCCTACGACAACTCGGCCGAGCTCGGCGCGAACCGCTGGCGGCACGTCGCCTTCATCGAGCAGCGCGTCGAGGTCGACGGCGTGACCAGCTCGGCGCCCGACTCCTGGGTGAAGGAGGCCCAGCGCCAGCAGCTGGTCGAGCAGGGCGTCGAGACCGAGAAGGACGACCAGGGCTTCCGCTGGCTGATGAGCTCGGACGTCTGCAAGCACTGCACCGACGCGGCCTGCCTGGACGTCTGCCCGACGGGATCCCTCTTCCGCACCGAGTTCGGCACCGTCGTCGTCCAGGAGGACATCTGCAACGGCTGCGGCTACTGCGTGGTCGCCTGCCCGTTCGGCGTGCTCGACCAGCGCGAGGGAGACGGCCGGGTCTGGAAATGCACCCTCTGCTACGACCGCCTCCAGGACGACATGGAGCCGGCCTGCGCGCAGGCGTGCCCCACCGACTCCATCCAGTTCGGCGATCTCGAGGAGCTCCGCGAGCGGGCGGACCAGCGGGTGGAGAAGCTGCACGAGCGCGGGGTCTCGGAGGCGCGGCTCTACGGCCGCGACACCGACGACGGGGTCGGCGGCTTCGGCGCGTTCTTCCTGCTGCTCGACGAGCCCGAGACCTACCGCCTGCCGCCCGATCCCGTGGTGACGACCCGGCGCCTCGGCGACAACTGGAAAGCGGCCGGGGCCGCCGCCCTCGTGCTGGCCGGCGCGGTGGTCGGGTCCTTTCTCGGAGGGCGCAGGTGAGTGCGGCGAAGCGCGAGCCCGACTCGACCCGCGGCGACGTGCGGGCGGCCACCGACGGCAACACCTACGTGCACGGAGGATCCGAGGGCGAGGGCCCGCACACGGCGCAGGAGGCGCGCAGCGGCGTCGGCCGAGATCGCGGGGCCAAGGAGATCCCGATGGTCCCGAAGGACCGGCCGCGGACCTACTACGACCGCCCCGTGGTCAAGCCCCCCGTCTGGAAGCCGGAGATCCCCTGGTACTTCTTCACCGGCGGCCTCGGCGGCGCCGCGTCCGGTCTCGCATACGTCGCCGGGGTGACGGGCAACCGGAAGCTGGCGCGGCGGGCGTGGATGGTGGCCTTCGGCGGGATCTCGGTCAGCCCGCTGCTGCTGATCACCGACCTGGGACGCCCGGAGCGCTTCCTCAACATGCTCCGCGTCTTCAAGGTCACCTCCCCGATGAGCGTCGGCTCCTGGCTGCTGCTGGCGAACGGCGCCGCGGTCACCCCGGCCGCCGGTGCGAGCGTCCTCGGCTTCCCCAAGGGGATCGGTCGCCTCGCGCAGCCCGTTGCGGCGCTGCTCGGCATGCCGCTCGTCACCTACACGGCCGTCCTGATCTCGAACTCCGCGATCCCCGCCTGGAGCGAGGCCCGGGTCGAGCTTCCCGCTCATCTTCGCCTCGGGCGGCGCGGCGAGCGCCGGGGCGGCCGCCGCCATCGCCACCCCCGTGCGCTACGCGGGCCCGGCCCGGCGGCTCGCGCTCGCGGGCGCGGCCGGTGAGTTCGTCAACAGCCAGGTGATGAAGAGGAGGCTCGGCGGGCTCGCCAAGGCCTATGAGGAGGGCGAGGCCGGGAAGCTCGACAGGACCTCCACCGCGCTCACGGTCGCCGGGGGAGCGCTCCTGGCGGGAGCCGGGCGCCGCCGTGCCGGGGCGATCGCGGGAGGGGCCCTCCTGCTCGCCGGAGCCGTCTGCAAGCGCTGGGCCATCTTCAAGGCCGGCTTCGCCTCGGCCGAGGACCCGCAGCAGACCGTGGGCCCGCAGCGAGCGCGGCTGAAAGGCCGCTAGAGGACCGCGATCTCGCCGGCCGGGCCGTCGACGACGGTTCCGATCGCCGTCCCCGGAGCGGGCCCGGCCGCATCGGGCGGAACGCAGGCCAACAGTCCGCCCGAGGTCATCGCGTCGGCGAGCAGAAAGCGCTGCGCGGCGGTGACGTCGTCCGCGAAGCGGGTGAACCCCGCGGCCCAGTCGCCGTTGCGGCGGCTGCCGCCCGCGTGGCAGCGGTCGTCCTCGGCGAGCTCCAGCGCGGGCCCGATCGCCGGAACCGCCTCGGCGTGGATCTCGGCGGCGACGCCGCTGGCCTCGCAGAGCTCATGCAGATGCCCGAGCAGGCCGAAGCCGGTGACGTCGGTCATCGCCGTCGCTCCGGCATCGAGAGCCGCCCGCGAAGCCTCGCGGTTCAGCTCCGTCATCACCTCGACCGCCCCCGCCACAGCCTCCTCGCCCGCGACCCCCCGCTTCGCCGCGGTGGTGATCAGCCCGCTGCCGACCGGCTTCGTCAGGTGGATGGAGTCACCCGTCCTCGCCCCGCTGTTGGACAGGAAGCGGTCCGGGTGAACCACCCCGGTGACCGCCATCCCGTACTTCGGCTCCGGGTCGTCGATCGAGTGTCCTCCGGCGACCGCCACCTCCGCCTCGGCGGCGACCTCGGCGCCTCCGGCGAGGATCCGCCCGAGCACCTCGGCGCCGAGTGACGCGAGCGGGAAGGCGACCAGGTTGAGAGCGAGCCTGGGCTCGCCGCCCATGGCATAGACATCGGAGAGCGCGTTGGCCGCTGCCACCCGTCCGAAGTCGTAGGGGTCATCCACGATCGGGGTGAAGAAGTCGGCGGTCTGGACGAGCGCCAGCTCGTCGGTCAACCGGTAGACCGCGGCATCGTCGCGGTACTCGGATCCGACCAGCAGCGACGGGTCGGCCGAGGCTCCGACGCCATCGAGCAGCGCACTGAGCTCGCCCGGCCCGATCTTGCAGGCACAGCCTGCACCGTGAGCCAGTTCCGTCAGGCGGATCGCCCCCGTTTGAACCTCCACGTCCACCGGGTACCCATCGCTCGCAAGGTTCAGTCGTCTCGAGATGACAAAGACATCCGTATCCGAGGGCGAGGAGAGGCAGCGCCGGCTGCGGCGACTGCCCGCGGTGGAGACCCTCGCATCAGAGCTCACCGGATTCTCCAGGCCGATCGCGATCGCCGCGGCGAGAGAGGAGATCGCGCGACGGCGTTCGCAGATTCTCACCGGTGACCCGGCCGGGCCGGGCCGCGAGGCCCTTCGGGACGCAGCACGCGAGCGCGCCGCCCGTCTCGAGCGCGGCAGCCTGCGCCGCGTCGTCAACGCAACCGGGGTGATCCTCCACACGAACCTCGGGCGCGCGCCGCTGGCGAAGGAAGCGGCCGAGGCGGCGGCCGAGATCGCGGCGGGCTACTCCAACGTCGAGTTGAGCCTCTCCGACGGAAGGCGCGGCAGCAGGCACGATCACATCGAGCCCCTCGTCCGCGAGCTGACCGGAGCCGAGGCCGCGATGGCCGTCAACAACAACGCCGCCGCGGTCCTCCTCGCCCTGAGCGCGCTGGCCGCGGGCGGCGAGGTCGTCATCAGCCGGGGGCAGCTGGTCGAGATCGGCGGCTCCTTTCGCATCCCCGAGGTGATGGAGGCGTCGGGCGCCACCCTGGTGGAGGTCGGCACCACCAACCGCACGAGGCTCTCCGACTACGCCGATGCGATCGGTCCTCGCACCGCCGCGGTCATGGTGGTCCACCCATCGAACTTCCGGGCCGTCGGCTTCGTCGGGGAGGTCGAGACGGCGGAGCTGGCCCGGCTCGCCGCCGAGCGCGGGGTGCTCCTGATCGACGACCTCGGCTCGGGGGCGATCGGGGCGATCGACGGGGAGCCCGCCATCGAAGAGAGGGTCGGAGCGGGCGCCGACGTCGTCTGCTTCTCGGCCGACAAGCTGCTCGGCGGGCCGCAGGCCGGGATGCTGGCGGGCGGGCGCACGCAGATCGAGCGGTGCCGCCGGCATCCGCTGGCGCGCGCGGTTCGCCTCGACAAGCTCCAGCTCGCCGCGCTCGAGGCGACCCTGAGGCTGCACCGGGACCACGGCCCGCAGTCGGTCCCCGCCCTGCGAATGCTGGGCGCCGACGAGCGGGCCCTGGAGGCGAGGGCGACGAAGATGGCCGGGCGGATCGGCTCCGCCGCCTCGGTCGAGCCCGGCGAGGCCAGGCCCGGAGGGGGCTCGCTGCCCCTGACCACGCTCGAGGGGCCGGTCTGCTCAATCGATCCCGGACAGGAAGGCGCCGACGTGCTCGCCGCACGCCTGCGGGAGGGCGACCCGCCGGTGATCGCGCGGATCTCCGCCGGACGGGTGATCCTCGATCCGAGGACGATGACCGACGCCGAGGCGGAGGTCGCGGCTCGGGCCGCGAAGGCATCGTTGGACTGAGATGCGCCCGCTCACCCTGGGAACCGCTGGACATATCGACCACGGCAAGACCGCGCTGGTCGAGGCGCTGACGGGAAAGAACACCGACCGCCTCGAGGAGGAGCGGCGGCGCGGAATCTCCATCGAGCTCGGCTACGCGCGGCTCGAGTTGGGCGACGGGCGCTCGCTCAGCGTGATCGACGTCCCCGGCCACGAGCGACTGGTGAGGACGATGGTCGCAGGGGCCACCGGCATCGACCTCTTCCTGATGGTGATCGCGGCCGACGAGGGAGTGATGCCGCAGACGCGGGAGCATCTCACCGTTCTCCGCGCCCTGGAGGTGCCGGTCGGCGTCGTGGCCCTGAGCCGCTGCGACCTGGCCGACCCCGGGACACGCGAGGCCGCCGCGGCGACGGCGCGCGAGCTGATCGGCGCCCCGCTGGTCGAGGTGAGCGCCCGCACGGGACAGGGGCTCGATCTGCTTCGAGCCGAGCTTGCGAACGCCGCCGGCCGCGCCGAGAAGGCCGGCGCTCCCCGCGACGGAGACGAGCCGGCGGTTCTGCACGTCGATCGCGTCTTCACACTGCACGGGGCCGGGACGATCGCCACCGGCACGCTGTGGTCGGGGGAGATGGCGCGGGGTGAGCGGGTCGAGGTCCACCCTGCCGGGGTCGAGCTTCGGATTCGCTCGATCCAGGTGCACGACCGCGATCTCGACCGCGCGGCGCCGGGGCAGCGGGTGGCGCTCAACCTCACCGGCCGGGACCGCGGGCGGCTGGAGCGCGGAGACGTGCTCGCCTCGCCCGGCTCCGGGCTGGCCCCCAGCTACCGTCTCGACGTCGCGCTCGAGCCCCATCTGGGACCGATCGAGCCGGCCGGGCGGATCGTGGTGCACCACGGGACGCGACGGGCCCAGGCGCGGGTGGTGCCGCTCGGCGGCGAGTTCGCGCAGCTGCGGCTCTCCTCCCCGCTGATCGCGCGGGCAGGCGACCGGGTCGTCCTGCGCAGCACCTCGCCGCCCGGGACGCTCGGGGGCGCGGCCGTCATCGACCCGGTTCCCGCCCGACACGGCCCCGGCACGCCGGCCCGGCGGCTGCGGGCCATGCTCGAAGGGCGCCCGGAGGAACTGGTCGCGACGGCGGATCAGAGCGGAAACGGCGCCGGCGGTCCGGTCGAGGAAGAGCCGATGGCCGCCGAGCGGGAATCGCAGCTCGACGAGCACGCCCTGCGGGCGCTCGCGCTGATTCGCGCCGACGGAGTTGGGCCGCGTGCTCCCGCCGCGATCGCCGATCAGCTCGGCTGCGGACTTCCCGAGGCGAAGCGCGCGCTGGAGTCGCTCGCGGCGCAGGGGGAGGCGATCAGGGTCAAGCCCGGCGTCTACTACGCGGCGGCCACCCTGGACGCCCTGGAGTCCCGCCTCGTCGAGGCGGCCGCCGAGCGCGACGGGGCGATCACGCTCGCGGAGGCGAGGGACCTGCTCGGCACGAGCCGCAAGTACGCGCAGGCGCTACTCGAGCATCTCGACGGCAGCCACGTCATGGTTCGGCGGGGTGACCGGCACGTACTCCGCCGCTCGGCGAGGAGGCGGGCCCGCGCCTAGGAGGTGAGGCGAGGGAGAATCGTCAATCGCGTGGGGCGGCAGGGGTCTGGTGGCCCATCTGGCCCTCAAAGCCAGCAGGGCGATGTAGACCATCGCTTGGAAGGTTCGATTCCTTCGCCGCCTCGCTACCGAGCAGGGCGAGCGCGTGAGTGAGCGCCGGCTCGAGCGCGGCCGCCGTCTGGTCGATGCTCCGCGGGCTGCCCGGGAAGTTGACGATCAGCGCCCGCCCCCGGGCCCCGGCGCCTCGCGCTCGATCACCGCGCGTGTCGCCTCGGGAGTGACGTCGCTCGGCGCGAGGCCGGTGCCGCCGCTGGCGTGGGGGCCGGCGCCGCCGATCACAGGCGGGATGACGGCCAGCTCGTCCCCTGCCGAGAGGACCGAGTCCTCGGGCGCGTACTCGCGGTTGATCGCCACGCGCACGGGCAGGCGGCCGCTGAGCTCCTCCAGTCCATCCCTCATGGCAAGGGCCCGCAGGGCGTCGCCCGCGGTCGCGCCGTCGTCGAGCTCGAGCTCGAGCCGATCGGTGCCCGCGCGCTGGCGGACGACCGCGAAGAGGAGGACCTCGACCCTCACCTGGGAGCCCCCATCTCAGCGGCGGGCGCCGGCCGCGGCAGCGGCTCGACGTCCACCCGCGTCCCGGCGGGCAGGTCCTCGGCGTCCGCCGGGAGGAAGGCGAGGCAGTCCGCGCCGAGCATCGAGCTGAGCACGTGGGAGCCCTGGTCCTTCGTGGGGATGACGTGCCAGCCGTCCTCCCTCAGGGACATGCGGCAGCGAACCGCGTGCGTCCTGCCCGGCTTCTTCGCGTAGGGCCGATCGAGGATCGCGGTCGTGCGCCCACGCGACTCCGCCACCCCGGCGAGGGAGAGCAGAAGCGGCCGCGCGAGCAGCATGAAGGTCACCATCGCGGAGACCGGGTTGCCGGGAAGGCCGAGGACGCGGGTGGAGCTTCCCTGATCGAGCCCGAACCAGGTCGGCCTCCCCGGCTTCAGCGCCACCCCCCAGAAGCGCTCAGGCACGCCGAGCTCGCCGAGGGCCCAGCGGACGTGGTCGTGCTCCCCGACGGAGACGCCGCCGCAGACCACCGCGACGTCGGCCTCGAGCGCTTGGCGCAGCGAGTCGAGCACGTCCTCTCGCCGGTCCGCCGCGCGCCTCACGGAGACGACCCGGGCGCCGGCGAGGCGAGCCAGACCCGGGACGGTGAAGCCGTTGGTGTCGTGGATCTGGCCGGGACCCAGGACCTCGTCAGGATCACGGAGCTCGTCGCCCGTCACCACCACCGCCACGCTTGGGCGGGCACGGCAGGGGATCTCGGCCCTGCCGAGCGAAGCGAGCACTCCGACCTCCGCGGGACCGAGCACCGTCCCGGCCTCGAGCACCAGCTCCCCGGGCCGCAGGTCCTCCCCGGCCCGGCGCACGTTCGCCCCGGCATCGAGCGGCCTGCTCAGCAGCACGCGGCCGTTCTCCCGCTCGACCAGCTCCACCGGGACGACGGCGTCGGTTCCGGCCGGAACGGCGGCGCCCGTGGAGATCGCGATCGCCTCGCCCTCCTCCGCCACGCGGTCACTCGGGTTGCCCGCACGCGACTCGCTCACCACGGCGAGCTCGACCGGCGTATGCACCGAGGCCGAGGCGCAGTCCGCGCTGCGCACGGCGAAGCCGTCCATCGCGGAGTTGTCGAAGGCGGGCACCTCGACCGCGGCGGTGACGGGCTCGGCCAGGACGCGCCCGAGGGCAACATCGATCGCGACGGGCTCAGCCGCGAGCGGCTCCACTCCCTCCAGGACGAACCGACGGGCGTCCTCGACCGTGACCAGCGAGGGCCTCAGCATCGGGGCCACCTCTTCGCTGGAACACTGAGCGGGTGGCGGATCGGTCCCGGATCACGACGGCGGCGATCCTCGCGGGTGGCCGGGCAACCCGGTTGGGTGGCGCCAAGGCTAGCGCCGAGCTCGCGGGCCGGCCGTTGATCTCGCATCCGATCGCCGCGGCGCGCGAGGCCGGACTCGACCCGCTGGTGGTGGCGAAGCGCGGCACCGCGCTCCCCCCGCTCGACTGTGAGTTGGCCGTTGAGCCGGACGAGCCGTTCCATCCGCTGGTCGGGCTGATCACGGCGCTGGAGCGCCACCCCGAGGGCGTCGTGGCCCTCGGCTGCGACATGCCCTTCGTCACCGGAGCCCTGCTGGCCGAGCTGGCTGCTCGGCGCCCGCCGGCCGCCGCCGCGGTCGACGGCCGGCTGGAGCCCCTGCTCGGTCTCTACGACGAGCGGGCCCTGCCCGTCTTCCGCGAGGCGCTCGAGGCGGAGGCCACGCTCCGGGGGACGGTCGCGCGGCTCGAGCCCCAAACGCTCGGCGAGGACGAGCTCGAGCGTTTCGGCGACCCCACCCGCCTCGTGATCAGCGTCGACTCGCCGGAGGCGCTCGAACGAGCCGGAACGATGCTCGGCTGACGCCCTAGTCATCCGTCGAACCCTCCTCCTCCGCGATCGCGTCGGCCGCGGCGCGAACCTCCTCGAGCCCGAGCTCGGAGCGGCCGGCCAGCCAGCACGAGATCGGCGCGGCGGTCCGCTCGGAGGTGTGCGCGGCCGTCGCCGCCACCTCGAGCAGGCCCTTGACCTCCTCCGGGCTGGGGGGCTCGACGCCGAGCCGCTCCGCGAGCCTCCTCAACCAGTCGTCGCGCGTCACCTTGCGGCCTCCACCGCCTCCGCACCCGCCAGGCGGCGTGCGGCGGCACGGGCGAGCACCACCGCGACGCCGGCGCCGAAGCCGATCGCCAGGTTCCCGGAGGTCAGGGTGATCAGCCCGATGCCGGCCGCGATCACCCTGTCGTCGAGGCGCTCTAGGCGGGAGGCGAGGATCGCGTGCTGGAGAGCGACGAAGAGCAGCATCCCGGCAAGAGCGGGCGGCGCGAGCCGGGTGAGCACCGCGGGCAGGGCAGCGCCGAAGAGCAGGGCGAGGGTGAGGAGCAGGGTGCCGGTGAAGAGCGTCGCCAGGGCGGTCCTGGCGCCCAGCCGGTAATGCGCGGTGACGCCGCCCGCGCCGTGGCAGACGGGCAGGCCGCTGAGCAGCCCCGCCACGACATCGTTGATCGCGATCGAGCCGGCGATTGCGCGGGGCGTGATCCGATTCGCGCGTTCGCCGAAGTAGTTGCGCTCGGCGTCGACCGTCGCCACCACCGAGTTGCCGAAGGTGAGAGGGATCTGTGCCAGCACGAGGGTGGTCAGCGCCGTGCCGAACGCCGGGCCATCGGGCAGCGAGATCCCGACCTCCTGCGGACCGAGCTGCAGGCCCGAGGGAAGGCCGGAGACGGCCACCCCGACCACCGCTCCGGCACCGAGGACCAGCAGGCCGCCGGGGAGCCGGCCACCGTCTCCCCAGACGAAGAGGAGGGCGCAGCAGACCGCGGCCATCGCCAACGCGATCGCGGGATCGATTCCCGGCAGGTGCGCCCAGTTCCCGCGCTGGGCGAGCTCGACCGCCGCCTTGGCGAGCAGGAGGGCCACCGATGCCTGGATCCCGCGGACGAGCACCACCGGGAAGCGGGCCGCGAGCCAACCGGCGCCGTTCGAGACGGATAGGAGGGCCATCGCGATCGCCATCAGCAGAGCGCCAGCCGCCAGCACGTCCGCGTGCAGGTCGAGGGCGATCGCCGCCGCGGCGAACGCCTTCAGGGGCTGAACCGGGACCGGGACGCGGAAGTAGGCCGCGGTGCCGATGTAGGCGAGGCCCACTCCGGCGAACACCGCCGTCGCGTTCAGCCCGTTGATCGTGACCATCGCGATCGCGATCGGGATCAGCAGGCCGCTGTCGCCGAGGCCGCCGGCGATCTCGTGCCGCACCGATCGCGCCGTCTTCTCCCCCGAGCCGGTCACTCAGCCCCCGATCGCGCTCATCGTCCGCTCGGGCTGCACGAACCCGGGCTCGTTCACCCGGTGCTTGAGCTCCTTGCGCCAGACGGCGCCTCTGATCAGCTCCTCCAGTTCGGAGTCATCGGCGCCCGCGCGCAGCGGCCCGCGCAGGTCCGTCTCCTGCAGCGAGAACAAGCAGGTGCGGAGCTTGCCGTCGGAGGTCAGCCGGACGCGGTCGCAGTGCGCGCAGAATGGCTCCGAGACCGGGTTGACGAAGCCGACCTCCCCGGCGCCGTCGGCGAAGCGGAAGACACGGGCGGTGGCCGACGGCTCGCGCGGCACCTCGACCAGCCGGTGGCGGGACTCGACGATGCCGCGGATCTCCTCGCCGGTCAGCACCTGGTCCTCGGTCCAGGCGTGGTCGGCGTCGAGCGGCATGAACTCGATGAACCTCACCTGGAAGCCGGTGGAGCGGGCGAACTCGCAGAAGGGGAGGATCTCCTCCTCGGTGAAGCCGCGGATGCCGAGCGCGTTGACCTTGACCCTTGCGATCCGGGGCTGGCGGGCAACGGCATCGAGGCCGCGGAGGACCCGAGGCAGGGCGTCGCGGCGGGTGATCTGGAAGAACCGGTCGCGCTGCAGGGAGTCGACCGAGACGTTGACCCGCTGGATGCCGGCGTCAGCGAGGGCCGCCGCGTCGCGCTCCAGCAGATAGCCGTTGGTGGTCAGCGACAGGTCACGGAGCGCCGGGATCGAGGAGAGCATTGAGACGAGATGGGGAAAGTCGCGGCGGACCAAGGGTTCCCCACCGGTGAGCCGGACGTCCTCGATCCCGATCTCAGTCAGCACTCCGACGAGGCGGGCGATCTCCTCGAAGGTGAGCAGCTCGTCGCGCTCGAGCCAGGGAAGGCCCTCCGCGGGCATGCAGTACTGACAGCGGAAGTTGCAGCGGTCGGTGACGGAGACCCGCAGGTCCCTGATCCGCCTTCCATGTCGATCGTGCAGGGGGCCGCCGCCGCTCATCAGGCACCTTCGAGCATCCCCGGCAGCCCGCACAGGAAACGTCGGCGGTCCGGCCGGGGACGGGGGCGCCGCCGGCCCGCGGACGATCACAGGCCCTCGTCCGGGCCGGCGCCGCTCAGCACCCGGGCCATGTCACGGAAGGCTCGCGCGGTGCCCCGGACCGTTCCGGTCACCTTGGAGCGGCCCTGCCGGCGGCGGTAGAGGACCGGCACCTCCGCGACGCGCCAGCCGGCCGCGGCGGCGAGGAGCACCATCTCCAGCGGCCAGCCGAAGCGGCGGTCGCGGATCCCGAGCGAGCGCAGGCGCGCCGTGGGCGCGGCTCGCATCGGCCCGAGGTCGCGCAGCGGGGCTCCGCTGCGCCGCCTGACCTCAGCGGCGAGCACGCGGTTGGCGAACCGCGCGTGCCATGGCCAGGAGCCGGGCTCCCCCAGCCTCCGGCCCAGCACCAGGTCCGCCTCCCCGGCGAGCACCGGCCCGGCGACCGCCGGGAGCTCCCCGGGGTCGAGCGATCCGTCGCAGTCCATGAAGCAGACGACCTCGCCACGCGCGGCCGCGAGCCCAGCGGCGCAGGCGGCCCCGAAGCCGCGCGCCGGCTCGCTCACCACCCTGGCGCCCAGGCTGCGCGCGATCGCGGCCGAGCCGTCCGTGGAGCCGTTGTCGACCACGATGGGCTCGTAGCCGGCCGGGACCGCCGCGAGCACCCCGGGCAGGGCCGCGGCCTCGTCGAGCACGGGGAGGATCAGGTCCGGCATCGCCTAGGCGGGCTCCGCGGGAACGGTCCGCGCCGCGCGGCGAAGGCGCACGGCGTAGACGAGCGCCGAGGCCAGGAAGAGGCCGGCGGTGATCAGCAGCCAGCGGCCGAGGAAGACGTCGGGGTCGAGACCAGTCTTGAGCCGGTAGTCGTCGGCGCTCAGCCGCAGGATCAGCGGGAACCAGGCGACCAGGGCGAAACCGGAGAGGAGAACGGGGATGCGGATGTGGTTGATCAACGGCACCCTGCGCTCCGGTCGCGGGCCGCGCAGCGGGCCGACCAGGGAGCGATGGGCGATCAGGTTGAGCCCCGAGTAGAGCGGAAAGGAGATCAGGTCATGCGCGACGATCGCGCCGCCCAGGAACAGGAAGGTGTTGAACGCGTCCGAGCCCTCGGCGATCCGCACCGCGCCATAGAGCGCGAAGCTCATCGTCACGATCACCGCCAGCAGGTGCAGCGCCGATGACCCGTAGAGCCCCCGCAGACGGCTCACCTCAGGCCTCCCGGAAGGTCATCGAGGAGACCCACTTGGTGCAGTGGACCCCGGGTGCGCCGGGGACGATCACCCGAGCCGGGAAACCGTGGTCGAGGGAGAGGTCGGCGCCGTTGACCCGCACCGCGAGCAGAGAGCGCTCGTCAGCCACCTGCCCGGAGCCCAGGATCGCGTGGTTGAAGCCGCCACCGCGCTGCAGGGACCGGACCTCCAGCTCGGCGCCGTCCGCCGCACCGGCGAGATCCGCGAGATCCCGAAGCCGGACCCCGGTCCATCTCTGCGTCGTCGACCAGCCCTCGACGCAGCCGATCGTCAGCTCCTCGGTGTGCTGGGGCAGCGCCAGAAGCTCCGCTCGCGAGAGCTCGGACCTCTTTCCCCCCTGCAGGGCCAGCCGCCACCCGGGCCCGGTCCGAGCGGCGTCGATTCCGGCCGCTCGGGCCGTCTTGTTCACCTGGAAGTCGTTCGGCCCGTCGCCCAGCGTCTGCCCGCGAGGAGCGAGCAGGGCCAGATCCCGCAGCGGCCCGCCGATCACCTGGCCCGTGGCCATCGCGCCGAGCCCGGCCGACCCGGCGGCGACCGTGCCGAGCAGGGCCCTCCGCGACATCGTGGCGGGGGCCGGATCGACCGGGGCGGTGCTGCCGTGCTCGGCGGGCTCGGCGCGGGTCTGCGCGAGGTCGTCCCGCAGCGGCCTGAACACGCCGCGCTCGCGGAACGCGCGGCGCACCACCGGCAGCTTCAGCGTCACGTGGAGGGCGAGGGCGCCGAGGAAGACGAAGGCCCCGTAGTAGTGAGCCGGCACGAAGCTGAACGACCACGGGTAGTAGAGCTGGATGTTGAGCAGCCCCGTGAAGAAGACGAAGATGCTGCCCCCGACCAGGAACGCCAGGCTGGCCCGCTCGAGGCTGTGGGCGAGGCTGCGCAACGGCGGCCATTCGAACAGCTTCGGCATCGCCGCCCAGAGCTTCGCCAGCAGGAGGGGGATGGCCATCACTCCGCTGACCACGTGCAGGCCCTGGGTGAAGGCGTAGATCCAGGACGGCGAGGTCGGCCAGCTGAAGAAGTAGAGGTCGATGCCGACGCCGCCCCCGGGCAGCTGGGAGTTGTCGCCGAGCCCCGGGTCGTAGGCCGCCTGCGAGAGGAAGCCGGTCACCGCGCAGATCGCGATCAGCGGCAGCAGCGCCGAGCCGAGAATCGAGGCGAGCCAGGGCCCCCGAAGCGGGCTGTGCCAGAAACGGGCGCGGAAGGGGCCCGGGGGACGCGGAGGCGCCTTCATGGCTCGACCCCGTGCCGGCGGAGGGGGATGAGCTCCAAGGCGTTCGCGGTACGGCCGGCGACGAAGGCGGCGCCGGTGCGGGGATCGACGGCGACGGAGTTCGGCTGCCTGACGGTCGGGTAGCCGCCGACGCGCACCAGGCGGTCGCCGCGGACCCGGAGCACCTCGACCCGGTTGCTCGCCGTCAGGGTCGCCCAGACCAGCCGGCGGCGCGGGTCGAAGGCCAGGCCGTACGGCGCGCCACCGACCTCGGTCCGTCCGATCAGCTCCGGCCGCGGCCCGAGGCGATAGCGCAGCAAAGCTCCCCCGTCGGTGTCCGACACCAGGACGGAGTCGCCGAGCGAGATCGCGTGGGTGGGCCCGTCTCCCGCCGCGGTTTCGGCGACGCGCCTCAGAGTGCGAGCGTCGTAGACCGCCAGCACGCGCTCCCGAACGGCGACGACGGCCACGTAGCCGCCCGCGGCCGCCACCCCGCCCGGCTGCCGCGGGGCGTCCAGCGTGTCCACCAGCCGGTCGCCGCGGACCACGCTGACCGAGTCGCCGAACTCGTCGGTGACGAAGATCGCCCCGGCCGCGGCGGCCGCGTCGTGGGGGTGCGCTCCGACCCCGACGGCGGCGAGCCGCTCTCCCCGGGAGGAGGCGAGGACCAGCCTGTCGGCGTCCTCCGCGGGCACCAGCACCTCACCTCCGGGCGCGAGGCCGAGATGCCGCGGCGGCGCGGGGAGCGCGGTCACCCGAACGGTCCTGCCGCTGGTCGGGTCGATCGCGGCCAGCCGCGCCGGCTCCCGCAGTCCGGCGAGCAGGAGGCGGCTGCGCGGATCGAAGGCGAGCCCCTCGGGCATCCCGCCGAGCCTGAAGACGTGGCCCGCGGCCCTCGCGGCGGTCGCCGGCGAGTGCGCCGGCTCGGCCGCCGGCGGCGGACCGCCGCAGCCCGCCCAGGACGGCGCGAGTGCGAGGCCGATCGCGCCCGTCGAGATCCGCCGAGCCCATGCCAAGGGGCCTAGCCCGCGACGGCCTCGTAGTCGGCGGTCGCCCGGGGCAGGCTGAAGCGCACGCTGGTGCCGCTCGGGGAGTCCGCCAGCCAGATCCGGCCGCCGTGCGACTCGACGATCGCCCTCGAGATCGCCAGCCCGAGGCCCGCTCCCTCGCGGGACCGGGAGGCGTCCGTCCCGGCCCGGTAGGCGGGCTCGAAGACGTGCGGCCGCTCGTGGAACGGGATCCCCACCCCGGTGTCCGAGACCTCGACCTCCACCCGCTCTCCGAGGGCCTCCGCGCGCACCGCGATGCTGCCGTCGGCGGGCGTGTGCCGGATCGCGTTCTGGATCAGGTTGAAGAGGACCCTTTGCAGCTTCTCCGGGTTCGCCCGCGCCGGCGCCAGGTCCGCGGGGACCTCCGCGACCATGCGCACGCCGGCCGCCTCGGCCTGTAGCCGCATCGCGGCGACGGTCTCGGCGACCAGCTCCGAGAGCTCGACCTGCGAGACGGACCAGGCGATGTCACCCGCCTCGAGCCTGGAGAGCTCGAAGAGGTCGTCGATCAGCGCCCCGAGCGCCGAGACGTGGGTGCGCATGGTCGTCAGATAGCGCTCGCGCCCCTTCTCGTCGACGACACCGTCCTCGATCGCCTCCGTCAGGACTCTGAGCGAGGTCACCGGGGTGCGCAGATCGTGGGACACGGCGGCGACGAGGTCCCGCCGGGCCCGCTCCGCCGCGCCGAGCCGGTGGATCATCGCGTCGGCGGCGGCCGCCAGCTCGCCGATCTCGTCATGCGAGGAGCTCGGCACCCGGACGTCGCGCTCCCCCGCTCCGACCGCCACCAGCGCTGCCCGGACCTCGTCGATGTCCGCGAGCACGCCCGCGAGCATCAGCTGCGAGGCCCGGATCCCGATCGCGGCCGAGAAGACGACGGCGAGCATGATCAGAACCGCGTCCTCGGCGGAGACGAACATCAGCAGCGCGAAGGCGACGACGATCGCGAGCAGCTGGCCGACCGCGATGCCGAGCATGGCGACCAGCTGCCGGCGAAGGGGACCGAGGCGGTCACGGCGCCTGACCAGGAGCTCCGCCGCCGCGAGGCCGGCCGAGCCCAGGACGACGAGCATGACCGCCGTCTCGATCGCGGCGTGGAGGCCCGGTCCGGCGGCGACCACGGCGAAGGCCGCGGCGGCCCCGACCGCGATGACCAGCGCGGAGCGCCTCATGCGGCGAACCGGTAGCCGACGCCCCAGACCGTCTCGATGAATCGCGGGCTCCCGGGGTCGGGCTCGATCTTGGCGCGCAGGCGCCGGATGTGGACCGTCACCGTCGAGGTGTCGGTGTAGAAGGCGTACTGCCAGACCGCGTCCATCAGCTGCGAGCGCGAGAAGGTCTGGGCCGGGTGGCGGGCGAGGAAATGGAGCAGGTCGAACTCGCGGTGGGTGAGCGCGACCTCGTCGCCGCTCGCCACCACCTGGCGGCGGGCGGGGTCGATCGAGAGCCCCTCGAATTCGAGCGGCTCGTGGCGGACGGAGGAGGTGTCGAGACGCCGCCTCAGCGCGTCCACCCGGGCGACCAGCTCGGCGGGCGAGAACGGCTTGCAGACATAGTCGTCGGCGCCGAGCCGCAGGCCGATGACCCTGTCGGACTCCTCGCCCTTCGCGGTCAGCAGGATCACCGCCAGGTCATCCCGCTCGACGGAACGCAGGCGGCGCATCACCTCGAATCCGTCCATCCCCGGCATCAGCAGGTCGAGGATCACGATGTCCGGCCGGTCGTGCTCGGCGAGGGTGATCGCCTCGGAGCCGTCCCGGGCCGAGCGGGTCCGGTAGCCGGCGCGGCGCATGTAGTTCGCGACGACCTCCCTGATCGTCGGCTCGTCGTCCACCACCAGGACCGATCCGCGGCTGTGGCCTTGGTCGCTCACAGGGATCGATTCTTCCAGCGCCCGATCGGTTTTCGGGGGTGATCCCACCTTGTTCATGGACTGTTCAGATCCCCGTTCATTACAGGTCTCGGAACAATTCTCCGAGGCGCTCACCGCGGGGCGGCGGCGGGCTAGCCTCGGCGCGTGGACGGACCGATCCTGGTCACCGGCGGCGCGGGCTTCATCGGCTCCCACGTCGTCGACGAGCTGCTCGCCCGCGGGGCCGAGGTCCGCATCCTCGACTCGCTTGACCCGGCGGTGCACGGCTCGCGTCCCTCCTACCTGCACCCGGAAGTCGAGCTGGTCGAGGGGGATCTCCGCGACCGTGACCTGGTCGCCCGGGCCGTGAGAGGCGTCGCCGCCGTCTCGCATCAGGCGGGGATGGTGGGCCTGGAGGCCGGCTTCCGCGAGGCGCCCGCCTACGCCGGCTCGAACGATCTCGGCACGGCCGTCCTCTTCGCCTGCCTCGCCGAGCGGCGCTTCGGCGGGCCGCTGGCGCTGGCCTCCAGCATGGTGGTCTACGGGGAGGGCGGCTACGAATGCGAGCTGCATGGCCCGGTGCGGCCGCTGCCACGCGCCGCCGAGGACCTCGTCGCCGGCCGCTTCGAGCCGGGCTGTCCCTCCTGCGGCCGCGCCCTCGCGCCGCGGGCGCTGTCCGAGTCCGCGGCGCTCGACCCGCGCAGCGTCTACGCGGCCACCAAGCTCGCGCAGGAGCACCTCGCCGCGGTCTTCGCGCGGGAGCGCTCGATCCGGCACGTCGCCCTCCGCTACCACAACGTCTACGGCCCACGGATGCCGCGGGACACCTCCTATGCCGGCGTGGCCAGCATCTTCCTGAGCTCGGTGGCGGCCGGACGCCCGCCGGCTGTCTTCGAGGACGGCGCCCAGCTCCGCGACTTCGTGCACGTGCGGGACGTCGCCCGCGCCAACGCGATCGCGCTGCTCGACGCCGACGACGCGAGGGGCGCCTTCAACGTCGCGAGCGGAGAGCCCCGGAGCATCGGCGAGATGGCGCGGGAGCTGTCCCGGGCCTCGGGCCCGGGGGCGCCGGCGCCCCGCGTCACCGGGGAGTTCCGGCTCGGCGACGTGCGTCACGTCTTCGCCGACGCCGGCCGGGCCGCCGCCGAGCTCGGCTTCGCCGCGCAGGTTCCGTTCGCCGAGGGGATGCGCGAGCTCGCCTTCGCGGAGCTGCGCGAGCCGTCGAGGCCCTCACCAGATGGTGTTGAAGAGGATCTCGACGGCCGCCGCCTGGAGCGCCAGCAGGGTGAGGACGAGGCGCAGCCGAGCGGGCGGCTGTGACGGCGCGGCGGCCAGGCAGGCGAGCGGGACCATGAACAGCCAGATCCGCTCGGTCTCGGCCTTGGTGTAGCCGAGCAGCGCCGAGGCGGCGACGACGATCGCCAGGGCGAGCGCGGCCGCCTCGCCGCGGCCCAGCGAGCGCGCCGCGAACCAGGCGATCGGCAGGCCCATCGCAACCAGGAACGCCGCCGGGGAGCCGAACAGCCAGAACGAATAGGGCCGGCGACCGCCGATGCCGGCGTAGTAGTGGTCGTGCATCGCCCGCAGCGAGGCGAGCGGGTCGAAGCCGGTCAGCGCCCCGAGCAGCGCATAGAAGCCCAGCGCTCCCAGCGCGCAGGCTGCGGCGAGTCCCAGGGCCGCCCGCGGGCCCCGGCGACGCTCGGTCAGCACGACCGCCCAGGCGCCGACCCCGAGCAGGGCCCATGAGAAGAAGGAGGCGATCGCCAGCAGGAGCGCACCCGCCGCCCGTACCGCCCGCCCGCCGGCGACCAGCGCGGCGGCGGCGGCGACGCCGAGGGTGGCGTACGCCGCATCGGCCGAGGTCGCCCCGTAGAGCAGGGCGGCGGGCGAGAAGGCGAGCAGCAGGGCCGCGGTTCGGGCGTTCGCCTCGCCGATCAGGCCACGGGCGAGCAGGTAGAGCAACGGGACCGCCAGGATCCCGACGCCGACGGTCAGCGCGGCCATCCCCTGCGGGGTGCCGACGCCGAGCGCGTGCAGCGCCAGGAGCAGTCCCGGCGGGTGGCCGCTCGGGTGGGTCGGGAGCGTCGGGGCGATCCGGTCGAAGTGGTCGAGAAAGCCCCCCACCCCACCCCGCAGGGCGCCGAGACCGGCGAGGTACTCGTGGCGGCCCTCCCCGGTCCCCGGGTGGACGACGAACACCTGGTAGAGCTCGCCGGGGCCCCCGCGCGTGGTGTTCAGCGCCAGCCGCAGGATGCCGGCGAGCGCGGCGACCGCCGCGGCGAAGCCGAGCGGCTCGAGCCGAGGGGAGCGCAGGGCCGGCGCGGCCCAGACCCCGACGCCCAGGGTGAGGGCGGCGAGGGCGGCGTATGGCGAGATCGCCGGCTGGAAGCCGAGGAGGAAGGGCGGCAGGTCCGTGCCCAGGAAGCCGCCGGAGGCGCGCCAGGCCAGGCCGAAGCCGACCGTCGCCGCGACGGCAGCCGCCACCGCCCACGGCACCCAGCGCTCGCGGCGGCCGCGCCCCGACGCCCGGGTGGGAATCGCGGCGGCGGGACGGCCCGCCGTGGCGCTAGCGACGCGCTCCACGCGGAACACCCAGCCGGGCGAACCACCGCCCCCGCGACGACCAGGCGCCGCGGAGCTCCAGGCCGGCGGCCGCGGAGAGCCCCTCGGCGTCGTCGACGCTCACCCACGCCCAGGGAAACCACTCGCTCACCTCGTCGACACCCTCGATCCGCAGGCGAACCTCGCGGCTCGCGGCCTGAGGGGGCTCGAACTCGGCCAGCACCATCCCGCCGGGGCGCAGCAGGCTCGCCACGCGCCGCAGCAGCCGGAGGGGGTCGCCATCGATCCCGACGTTGCCGTCCAGGAGCAGGGCGGTGCCCCAGCTGCCCGCCCCCGGCACGCGCTCGAAGACGGAGCGCCTCAGGACCCGGCAGCCGCGTGCCCTGGCGAGCGCGACGGCGTAGGGGGCGATGTCGAGCCCGAGAGCCGGGATGCCGAGGCGGCCCAGGCAGGCCAGATGGCGCCCCGGACCGCAGCCGACATCCAGCACCGCCGGTGCCGCGCGCTCCAGCAGCTCGATCTCCTCCACCGGCGCCTGGCCGATCCAGCGCCTCAGGGGAAGGCGGCGGCGACTGCCGTCGTCCGCCACCGCCCTGTACCGGGACGGGCCCGAGGCGCGGGCGGCATCGGCCAGCCCGCGGCCGTAGAGATCGAGGGCGGCGGCGCTCACGGCGACGGGACCGGGATGGCGAGCGACCGGAACGCGGCCTCGAAGCGGGTGCCGCGTCCCAGCTCGGCCGCGGCGCGCGCGTCATCGAACCGGTCAACGTCGCGAAGCTCCGTCAGCAGGCGCACGCGGAGGCCGAGTCCGCGCAGCCGCGCGAGCTGGGCCTGACCCGTCCGCGCGGTGCTCATCGGCACCCCGAGGAAGGCCTGCGGGTCCGGCCGGCGCAGTCCGATGGCCCAGTAGCCACCGTCCGAGGCGGGACCCAGAACCGCGTCCGTGCGAGGTTCGCCGAGCGCGCGCAGCCCCCCCGCGAGCAGTCCCGGCGTCACCTGGGGCGTGTCCATGCCGACCAGAAGAGTCGGGCCCCCGGCGTCCTCGAAGGCCGCGGCCAGGCGCTCGTCCAGGGTGCGGCCTCGCTGCGGGATCAGCTCGAACCTCGGATCCGCCCACCGCCCCGGCTCCCCGTCGAGGACCAGGAGGCGGCGGTCGCAGGGCGTCTCGAGCATGGCCGCCAGGGTGTCGCGAAGGGCAGCCTCGGCCAGGCTCGCCGCCTCGCCCGGCGTACACGGCGGGCAGAGGCGCGTCTTCACTCGTCCCGGGCTGGGGGCCTTGGCGATCACGGCGAGCGAACCCTGCATCCGCGCCATTCTCAGCAGGCAAAGATTGCGTCCGTCTTACATCTGGTGCGCGGCGGGAGGCGGCCCGCCTCAGGTGGCCTCGCCCTCGGTGAACGCCTCCGAGGGCTCGAGGGTCGGCGGCGCGATCTCCACCCGGGTGCCGCCGTCCGTCTTCGCCGTGTAGAGGGCGACGTCCGCGCGGCGGAGCAGCTCATCGAGCGACTGGCCGCCCTCCCAGGCCGCGACGCCGGCGGAGAAGCTGCCGAGCTCCGGGGTGATCTCCTTGAGCCGGTCGATCGCCGCGAGGGCCTGCCCATCGGAGGTGTCCATGAGGAGGGCGCCGAACTCGTCGCCGCCGAGGCGGGCAAGGACGTCGCCGGCGCGGAGCGCCGCTCGCATTCGGTCCGCCGTCTCCACCAGCACGCGGTCTCCCTCGTCGCGGCCGCGGGTGTCGTTGATCTCCTTGAGGCTGTCGAGGTCGAGCAGGAGCACGCCGACCTGGGTCCCCTCTCGCGCCGCGCGGGCCAGCTCGCGCTCGGCGGTCATCCGCCAGCCTCGCCGGTTGAGCAGGCCGGTGAGGTCGTCGACCGTCGCGTCCTTGAGCAAACGCGCGTTGAGCGTCTGGGTCTCGCGGGTCACCGCCCGCAGCGAGTAGGCGACGCTGAGGCCCACCAGGACCAGCAGGGTCGCGTGCCCCTAGCTGACGGGATACGCCGGCGGCCCGAAGATCAGCATCGGCAGGTACGCGCAGGCGGCCAGCACGCCCATGCCGATGGCGAGCTCGCGGTCGGTCGTCCGCACGCCGAACCAGATCATCGCCATCATCATCAGGATCGCGTACGGGGAGGCGGCGCCGCCGCTGTAGGCCTGGAGCATGGTCAGGGCCGGAAGCCCCCCATAGGCGGCGGCGTAGAAGAAGATCGGCTGCCGGCGGCTCAGCAGGGTGACGCCGACCGGCGCCAGGCACCCACCGACCGCCCCGATGAAGAAGACCGTGTGGTGCGAGCTGAAGTCGGTGGCGGTCGCCACCGCGATCGGGACTGCGTTGCCCAGGACGGCGAAGCGCAGAGCCCGCTTTCGCTGCCTGACGCTGTAGCGCATCGGTGCTTCCATCGAGGACCGGATGACCCTAGGCGATGGGCTGCAGTTGCACATCCGCAGAAATCGCCCAAATTCACCCCGTCGCAGGCGAGGAGAGGCGGGGCCCGGGCTCCTGCCCGGGCCCCGCTCTGCAGCCCGTCAGCCCGCCAGGGCGCGGGTCCTGGTCGCGATGCCGAATCTAGGAAGCAGCGCGAGTCGGCCGGTTAAGGAGGTGGTCCCGCCGCGTGTCAATCCTGTGAATCCACGGCGCCCATGAACGCCTCGAGGCGCTCGTTGTAGGGGGCGCCGGTCGAGGGAACGGTGTGGCCCCGTCCCTCGATCACCTCGCGCTCGGCGGAGAGACCCCGCGCCAGGGAGTCACAGACGGCTTCGAAGGCCGGCGAATGGCCGCCGGAGAGGACGAGCACCGGGAAGTCCGCGGCGGCCAGCGTCCCCAGCGGGATCTCAGCCTCCCAGGAGGGGCGCTCGCGCTTGAGCAGCTCGACGCCGTGCAGGAGCTCGTCGGGCAGGTCCTCCGGGGTCCCGTAGGCCGATCCCGCGCCACCCCGGAACATCCGCAGGAAGTCCTCCGACGGGATCTCCGCTGCATGAGCGAAGAGACGCTCCCCGTTGGAGATCATCTCGTCGACCTCCGGGACGCCGGCGGCCAGACGCAGGCAGCCGGGCTCGGAGACGGTGAGCGAGCGGACTGCGTCGGGCCGCAGGGCGGCGACCAGCAGGGCGATCACGGCACCGTAGGAATGGCCGACGAGATGCGCGCCCTCGCCGAGCAGCTCGGCGAACATCGGCGCCTCCAGATCGAAGTCGTTTCGCTCCAGCGGAGGGCTCTCGCCGAATCCCGGCCGACTGGGGATCAGGAGGCTCCAGCGGTCGGCGAGCTCGCGCTGCTTCCGCCAGGTGAGCTGCGGCCCGACGATGTCGCCGTGGATGAAGAGGACCGGCGCCCCCTCACCCAGCCGCTCAACGGCGAGCATGGCGTCTCAGCTTCAGCAGGTGGTTGCGGAAACCGATGCCGAAGCCGGTCGGCCTGCCGCGGTAGTTCTGGATCAGGCTGGGCCCGGCATGGCAGGTCCAACCGCCCTTCGTGTCCCAGGCCCAGCCGAAGTAGGAGAGGCCGAGGCGGTCGGCCCAGCGCATCCACTTGTCGATGTAGTCGTGGCGGCAGTCGGTCTGGCCCAGCTCGCCGACCACCACCGGGACCCGCGCGGCGGTCGCGGCGACCTGTGCCTTGCACCCCCGGCGGCACGGCGCGAGGTGATGACCGTAGTTGTGCTCGGAGGCGACCAGCTGCCCGAGCGGATCGACGGGCTCGTGCGCGAGCCACCCGGAGAGGTCGCGCGCGTAGTCGACGCCGCCGAGCATCAGGGGCTGTGTGGCTCCCGCCGACCGAACCGCGTCCACCAGCTGCTGCATGCCGGCGGCCAGGTACGCGCCGTGGCGCTCGGAGAAGCGGCCCCCGGCGGGGATCTGGCAGCCGGCGAGCCAGCAGTCCCAGCCGATGTCGTGCGGCTCGTTGTAGAGGTCGAAGACGAGTGCGTGGTTGGAGGCGAAGTGCGCGGCGACCGAGCTCCAGAAGGCGGGTGAGGAGTCGGCGTCGGGCATCGGGATGATCCCGAGCGCCCTCTGGCCGGCGGGCGCGGCGACGTGCTCGTCGATCACGACGTAGAGGCCCGCCCGGTTGAGTCGCCCCACGAAGCCGTCGATCGCCGCCCGGTAGGCCGCGCCGCTCAGCGAGGGCTTGACCCCGTCGAGCCCCAGCCAGCAGTCCGGGTTGAGCGGCAGGCGGACGGAGTTGATTCCCCACTTCTTCATCGCCCGGATGCTGCGCATGCCGGTGGGGCCGTCGAAGAACCCGAAACCCTCGGCGCAGGCGTACTCGGAGCCGCTGCGGCTGACGCCCAGGAGGCGGACCGGCTGCCCGGAGTCGTCGACGAGGTGGTTGCCGGACACGCCCAGGCCGAGCGCCGGGGGCGACGAAATGGCGCCCACGCACATTCCGAGCACGACGATCCGTAGAACCCGCGTCATCTCCGGACAAACCCTACGATCAGCGCGATGAAGCTGGTCATTCAGATCCCCTGCCTGAACGAGGAGGAGTCGCTGCCGCACCTCCTCTCGGAGCTCCCGCGCGACGTGCTCGGCTTCGACCAGGTCGAGTGGCTGGTCATCGACGACGGCTCGACCGACGCCACCGCCGAGGTCGCGAAGCGCCACGGCGCCGACCATCTCGTCAAGCTGACCAGCCGACGGGGGCTCGCCACCGCCTTCCAGGCCGGGCTCGACGCCGCACTCAAGCTGGGCGCCGACGTGGTCGTCAACACCGACGCCGATGGCCAGTACAGCTCCTCCGACATCCCGCGCCTGGTGGAGCCGATCGTCGCGCGGCGCGCCGACATGGTCGTGGGGGACCGCCAGGTCCAGGACGTCGCCCACTTCTCGCCGACGAAGAAGCTCCTGCAGAAGCTCGGCAGCTGGGTGGTGCGCCGCGCCTCCGGCACCAGCGTGCCCGACACGACCTCGGGCTTCCGCGCCTACAACCGCGAGGCCGCCCTCCAGCTGATCGTGGTCTCCCGCTACACCTACACGCTCGAGAGCCTGATCCAGGCGGGCAAGATGTCCGTCGCGATCGAGGACGTGCCGATCTCGCCGAACGAGACCGAGCGGGAGTCGCGTCTCGTCGGCTCCACCTCCGCCTACGTCAGGCGGAACACCTTCGCGATCTTCCGCGCCTACACGCTCTATGAGCCGCTGCGCGTCTTCATGCTGCTCACCATCGTCTTCGGCGTGCTGGCGCTCGCGGCCTGGTCGCCCTTCCTCGTCGACTGGATCGTCAACGGCGATCGCAGCGGCCACATCCAGTCGCTGATTCTCGGCGCCGTCCTGATGCTGGCCGCGGTCCAGATGTTCGCCCTGGGCATCATCGGCGACGCTCTCGCCGGGCAACGGGTGATCCAGCAGCGGGTCTACGAGCGCGTCCGCAGGCTGGAGCTCGAGGCCGGGGTGCCCCCCTCCAACTACGAGCCCGGCGGCCGCGGCTCGTCGCGGCCGATCGCCGTGGAGACGATCGAGTCCAGCCCCGCGCAGTGAGCAGCCCAGCCAAAGAGGTTGCTCCCCGCTCCGTTCGGAGCACCGTCGCGCCCAGCGGGAACGTCTACGACAAGTACGGGACCTCGAACCCGGTCGCGCGGCGGCTGATGGCTGGGTTCACCTCGCGGCTCGACCGGCTGGTCGAGCGGACCGGCGCGAAGCGGGGCCATGAGGTCGGCTGCGGCGAAGGCGAGCTGGCCATCCGGCTCGCCCGGCGCGGAATCGCGATGCGCGGGACCGACGCCTTCCCGCAGGTGCTCGAGGAGGCTCGCCGCCGCGCCGCAGGCGCCGGCGTCGAGATCGAATTCGAGGCGACGCCGGTCGAGCAGCTGGACCCGAGCCGGCATGCCGCTGAGCTGATCGTCTGCTGCGAGGTGCTGGAGCACCTGGAGGACGCCGACCGCGCGCTGGACGTCCTCGCCGAGCTGGCCCGTCCCTGGCTGATCGCGAGCGTCCCGCGCGAGCCGCTCTGGAGGGCGCTCAATCTCGTCCGGCTCTCGTACGCGGGCGAGTGGGGCAACACGCCCGGGCACCTGAACCACTGGTCCAGGCGCGACTTCGTGCGGTTTCTCACCCGCCGCTTCGAGGTAGTCGAGGTGGAGAGCCCGACTCCCTGGACCATGGTCCTCTGCCGCGTACAATCGCCGCCTTCATGAGGCGCCTGAAACAGCTTTCAGCGGGCCTGCGGGCCCGTCCCGGTGTGGCCGCGATCGTCACGCTCGGCATCGCCTGGGGACTCGTCATGCACCAGGTCGGCTGGGCTCAGCTCGCCCACTTCGACCAGGTGCAGGCTTTCTCCAAGGGCCGGGCGCAGATCGACCAGTGGCACTGGAACACCAACGACAAGGCCTGGGTCGACGGGCACTTCTACTCCGTGAAGAGCCCCGGCATGGCGGCGCTCAGCACGCCCCTCTACGACGCGATCGAGGGGCTCGGCGGCGACAAGCTCGCCCGCGCCGCCGCTCACAACGTCGACCGCACCGCTCATCCGAAATGGGGCTACCAGGGTGTCATTCCCATCGAGAACTTCGGCTACGACGTCGAGCGCGGGCAGCGCGTCCAGGCGTCGATCAAGGGGCTGACGCCGCTGATCTGGGCTCTGACGCTGCTCGCCGCGGTGATCCCGGCGGTCCTCCTGCTGCTGGCCGTGCGCTGGGCCGCCGATCGCTTCCAGCCGGGTTACGGCACCGCCGCCGCGATCACCCTCGGCCTGGCGACGGTGGTGATGACCTTCGCCGCGGAGTTCTTCTCGCACGTGATTTCAGCGGGGCTTGCCTTCGCCGCCTTCTGCGTGCTGATGAAGGAGAGGGACAAGGCGCCCAGCCTCGTGACGGTTGCGATCGCCGGTCTCCTCGCCGGCCTCGCCGTGACCTTCGAGTTTCAGACGGGCCTGGTCGGGGTGGTGCTCTTCGGCTACGCGCTCACACGTCAAACGGGTCGCGCCGGCGCGCACCCTCGCATTTACGACTGGCTTCGACGCGGGGCTGCCTATGGCGCCGGCGCGGTCGCCGGCGCCATGGCGACGCTCGCGTTCAACCTCTGGGCCTTCGGCAGTCCGCTCAAGCTCGCCTACGGCGACGCCGTCGCCTTTCCCGGTGCGAGCGGCCATGACGTGCTCGGCCTGAACAGCGCCGGCTTCTTCGGGATCACCGCGCCGCGCTTCGACAGCGGGGTCGATTTGCTGCTCTCGGGGCGGGGCCTGCTGATCCTCACTCCCGTCCTGATCATGGGCGTAGTCGGCGCTTTCATGATGCGCCGGGACGGCCACCGCGCGGAGGCCAACACGATCCTCGCCATCGCGGCCGTCTACTTCCTCTACAACAGCGGCTACTGGCTGCCCTTCGGCGGCGGCACCCCGGGGCCGCGGTTCCTGATCCCGGCGCTGCCCTTCGTCGCGATCGGCCTCGCGTACGCGTACAAGCGGCTGCCCGCGCTCACCCTGGGGCTCGCGATCCCCTCGGGCCTGATGATGCTCGCCGGGACCCTGACCTACCCGCTGCTCGGCAGGCAGGGCACCGGCACCTGGGCGGACTGGCTGATGGAGGGCAAGCTCGAGCACACCGTCCTGACCGCCTTCGGCGTGACCAATGCCTGGCTCGCCATCGCACCGTTCATCGCCGCGGTCCTCACGGCGATCGTCCTGACGGTGCGCGCCACGCCGTCGACGTCCCTCTCCGACTTCCGCCTCGCGCTGCCCGCCGTCCTCGGCTGGGCCTGCGTCTCGGCGCTGGGACCGAGCCTCTCCTCCGAGGAGATGAGCCCCCTCAACCGCGGGAACGCCTCGGTCCTCTGGCTGATCGCCACGGCGCTCGTGATCTCACTGGCCACCCTGACCATCGTCCGGGTCCGGGAGGGCCGCGCTCAGTCCGACCCGGAGCTCCCGGGGCGCGAGCGCCCGCTCGGGCCCGGCCTCGCGTTCGACGAGCCGACGTCGTAGAAGATCAGCCCCGGGCGATCGGGCAGCCGGTAGCGCCTCAGGGGCAGGCCGTCGATCGGCTTGCGTGCCGCGAACTGCTGCGGCGTCCCGAGGGTCAGCGCGGGGTGCAGGATCACCGTCCGCACGCCGTATTCCTGGAGCGCCCTGACCGTCGCGGCGTCCGGGAACGTCGCCATGTGCTTGACGAGGTCGAGCACGACTGCGGGGTTGGTGCTGGCCCTCCCGTTGACGATCTCGGGGAAGCCCTGCGTCGATTCCAGCTGGAAGGCGCGGTTCTGCTTGGCGGTGAGCGCGGGCAGGTGCAGCTGCGGCTGCGGGATGTCCGCGGTCGTCGGGCCGGCCGGCGGGACCTGCGGCTCGGCCTGGTTGTCGAAGGGGTCGAACGGCAGGCTGCGCCCCTCGGTCACGATCGCCACGGCGAACACGGCCGTGACGGCCACAGCGGACCAGGTGGGCAATCGCCTCCGTCTCACGCCACGGATGAAGGACTCGGCGCCGGCGGCGGCGAGCAGGGCGAGCGCGAGCGAGGTGAAGGTCGCCATGCGCCCTGGCGTGCGGATCGCGTCCCACCCGGGCAGCACCTCGTAGAGCACGCGGTAGGGCCAGAGCAGGCCGCCCTCCTCACGGAAGCCGAGCGAGAGCACCAGGAAGGCGACGGCGGCGATCCCGAGACCAATGCGCCACCGCTTGCTGAGGCTGCTCGACCACAGCCCCGCGATCGCCAGCAGGAGGATCACCGCACCCGGGAAGAGGGTCTTCTCCTGCCAGGTCGTCAGGGTGTCGCGGATCCCGGCCGTGGCATGTCCCCAGACGAAGTTCTCCTCGGGCGCGGCCAGGAAGGCCTTCAGGGGTCCGGAGAACGCCGCGACCTCGTGGGGACTGCGCTTCGACGCCGGGAAGTGGTCCCCGATGTAGAGATATGCGTGCGCGATCCAGTACGAGAACAGGGTGAAGACGATGGCGCCCGCCACTCCGGCGAGGATCATCCGCCGCGGGATCGGCGGGCGGCCACGGGCCAGCCAGGCGATCACTCCGATCAGCACGGCCCCGGCGATCCCATACGCGAACGGAAGCCCGAGCGCCCAGCCGATCGAGACCTGCCAGGCCGCCACGATCCAGGCCCAGAAGATCCACCAGTGCTTCCGCAGGCGGATGCCGCGGACCGCGAGGGCGGCTGCCAGCGGGATCCCGCCGCTCGAGATCACCTGCAGGTGACCGTCCTGCTCGAGCCGGTAGGGCGCGTAGGCGAACGCCGCCCCGGCGATCACGGCGCCGACCGGGCCGATACCGACCTCGCGGGCGAGCAGGTACGCGCCGAAGAACGCGAGCGCGTAGGCGAAGATGAAGAGCAGGTCGTAGCGGACCATCGCCGCGTGCGGGCCCGTGCCGATCAGCCCGGCGGGGGCGTAGCCGATCAGCGCGTCGCCGAAGGCGAGCGAGTACTTGGTCGGCCAGAAGCGATTGGCGTCGAAGAAGTGGAGGGGCTGATGGATCAGGGCGTGACCGCCCCAGGCCGGCTGCCAGGCCTCGGCGAGGGGATCGCCGATGTCGCGCGGGACCGTCGACCCCAGATGCAGGATCAGGGGCCAGGTCATCACGATCGCGAGCAGCACGGCCCCCAGTGCGGCGAGCCCCACCTCCCGCCGATTCATCTCTCTCGACGACATCTGAGCGGGGCATCCTCGCAATTCGTGATGACTCCGTGCGCTCCCGTCCATATGCTGCCCCGATGGTCATCGCCCTGATCGCAATCGGCGTGATCGCCTTCCTGGCGATCGACGCCTACGTGATCCTCCGTGTCTTCAGGTCGCGAGCGAGCCGCGACGACTACGGCGTGTTCATGGTGCCGGGCGAGAGCACCGTGACCGTCCCGGTGGGCAAGCTCAAGGTCTCCTACCAGGAGGAGTACAAGGCCAAGAGCGACGAGGACACCATCTACTTCGGTGTGCCCGGTCAGCTGCAGGTCACGGTGATCAATGACTCGACCGGCGAGCAGATGGAGATCAAGGGCCCCGGCTTCCGGGGTATGGGCGAGTCGCTCGATACGGGCAGTGGCTGGAGCCGCGCGCTTGTGGGCACCGTCCAGGTCACCGAGCCGGGCAGCTACACCGTGAAGGCCGAGCCCGCCATCGAGGGCGGCGTCGAGCCGAAGATCCTGATCGGCAAGTAGCCCGCGGTGACCCGCGGAGCGTCTTACCCACTTCCGCAGACGGGCCTTGCGGTTTCGGAATAGAAGATTCCCTGGGTGAATAGACGATTCGCCCCATGAATCGAATAGTCCGAAACCACGAGGCGTTCCCTTTCAAGACCTAGAGGCGGGACCTCGACTCCCGGGTGCCGCCTCTAGCGGTCCGGCCTGTCCGGGTAGAGCTCGTCGATCGTGACCAGCGCGCGATAGGGCGCGCCTCCGCTCGCCTCCTCGATCGCCTCACCCCCGCCGGCGAGCCGGTCCACCACCGAGACGACCCCGGCGATCTCGTGCCCCTCCTCGAGGATGCGCTCGATCGCGCGCACCGTCGAGCCTCCGGTGGTCACCACGTCCTCGACCACCAGGCAGGCGGTGCCCGGCTCAAGCACCGGGCCCTCGATCCAGCGCTGCAGCCCGTGCTCCTTCTTCTCCTTGCGGACGAAGAAGGCGATCAGCCCATCGCCGCCCTCCGCCCCGATCGCCGCGCTGGCGAGGGGGTCGGCGCCCATGGTCATGCCACCCACCGCCGTCGCGCCACGCTCGGTCGCCTCGGCTGCGATCAGCTCGCCGGCGGCGCGAAAGGCCGGAGGTCGCAGCAGGGCCCGCTTGGCGTCGACGTAGTACTGGGCCTTCTGGCCGCTGGAGAGGGTGACCTCGCCGATGACGAGCGCGTGCTCGCGCAGCTCCGCCAGCAGGGTCGAGCGGGCTCCGTCGTGATCCGTCGGCATCGGGGCATCCTAGGATGCGGCGATGCGGACCGGCTACAGGCTCGCGGTCGGCGTCGGGTTGATCACAGTGGTCGTCGCGATCGTCCTCTTCGTGGCGGAGCTGGCGGGCGGTAGCCGCGACGCGGACGCCTACGGACAGGTCTCGGTGCCGGGCCGTGAGTCGGTCAACCTCCCGGCCGGCGAGGTGATCATCTTCTACGGGGAACGCGGCTCGGCCTCCGGCGATGCGCAGCTCTCGGTTCCGCCGAAGCTGCAGCTCCGCGTGAGAACCACCAGCGGCCAGTTGCTGCTCGGGTCAACCCCTTACGTCTTCGATCAGTTCGGTGACGGCGACTACGTGCGAAAGCCGATCGCGAAGCTGCGGGTCCCCGAAGCAGGCGACTACGAGGCGGTCTCCCCAACCCCCGCGCCGGGGGCCGTTGGGCCCGTGATCAGCTTCGGGCACGAGGGAAGCAGGGACTACGGCTACGTCCTCTTCGTGCTCGCCGGCGGCGGGCTGCTCGCGGCGATCCTGGGCATCGGGACGGCGGTGGTGGCGAGAACCGAGGCCTAGCCGAGCGCCTCGCGGAAGCCCTCGCGGAAGCTCGGGTACTTCGGCTGCCAGCCGAGCTCCTGCTTCGCCTTCGCGTTCGACGCGCCCTCGAGGCGGGTCGACATCGCGGCCGCCTGCTTGCCGGCGATCCAGCTCGCCAGCCAGACCGGGACCCGCCGAGGCCGCTTGGCGCCCAGTGCCTCGGCGTAGACGGGCAGCCACTCGGACATCGGGGCCGGGTCGTCGTCGCAGACGTTGTAGATGCCGGAGCCGCGCTCCAGGGCGGCGATCGTGGCCGAGACGGCATCGTCCACGTGGATATAGGAGAAGATCCCGGTGCCCTTGCCGACGATCGGGAACCGGCGGCGGCGGACATCCTCGGCCCAGGCGCCGTCGCTCGCGTAGGCGGAGCCGGGGCCGTAGAAGAACCCGTAGCGGAGGACCACGCCCTCGAGCCCGGGCGTCTCGACGGTCGAGCCCTCGAGGGCCTCAAGCGCGATCACCCCCTGCGCGGCCGGCTGATCCGGAGGCAGCTCGATCAGCGGATCGTCCTCGGTGTGCGCCTGCTTGCCGCTCGACCTGTAGAAGAAGCAGACGCTCTGCGCGATCAGCCGCCGCGCGCCGGCCTCCGCCGCGATCCCGGCCAGCACTGGTCCCACCTTTCCCCGCAGCTCCGTGGTGGCTCCGAAGGTCTGATCGGCCCGCTTGTAGTCGAGCCTCTGCGGCAGCGCGGTGAGCTGGTTGATCACCACGTCGGGCCTCGCCTCGACGACGGCGCGCCGCAGGGCGTCGGTGTCGCGAGCGTCGACCACGACCGGCTCGCCCCCGAGCTCGCGGACCGCCTGGGCCTTCCCCTCGGATCGGGTGGTGCCGACCACCTCGTGTCCCTGCTCATGGAGCTTCTTGACGAGCGGCCGGCCGATCACGCCGGTCGCCCCTGCGACGAGGACCCTCATGGGGTCAGAATATGCAGAGGCCTAGGAGCCCCGCCTACAGATAGACGTGAATGGCGTCGCCGAGGTTGATCCAGTTGTAGATGTAGTGCGAGAACGGGATCGGATTCCTGACGCAGCCGTGGCTCGCCGCCTCGTGCATCGGCACGGGGTTGTAGCCGTGAGTCGCGTAGCCCCGGATGAAGTAGACGGAGTAGTACATCCCCTCCGAGTTGTAGCCCGGGTCCTTGCGATAGAAGTGGTAGGTGCCTCGCACCGTCGGGGTGGAGGGCTTGCCGGTGGAGACGTGGAAGGTCGCCACCACGTCGTCGCCGTTGACCAGGGCCATCACCTGCCGCGAGATGTCGACCTCGACGTGGTGGCCGGAGTGATAGCGAGGCCGGAAGCCGCCCCTCCCCTGCAGCAGCTTCCGGAAGATGACCGGCTTGTACTGGTAGTTCCGGGCCATGTTGTTGACCTTGCGGAACGCCAGGGTCGCGAGCTGCGAGCCGTGGTTGAACTTGCCGCTGACGTGGCCGCCGGTGTAGTAGCCCTCGTCGACCAGCGACTGGTTGTAGAGGTGGGCGATCGCGCCCTTGCGGAGGTGCTTCGGCACGCGGACGGTGAAGCGCTGCGGCTGGGAGCTCTGGCCGCCGCTGGTCGCGGTCACCTCGTAGTTGCAGCAGGAGTCGACGACGAAGCGGAAGGAGAACTTCCCGTCAGCGCCGACCGCGAGCTGCTTCTTCTCGACGGTGTTGCCGCTGGCCTGGACCTCGACGGTGACGTTCGCGCCGCCGGTCGCGCCGGGGAGGTTGCCGGCGGCCGTGACCTTCGCGAGCAGGCCGGGCCGCTTGGGGCCATTCAGCTGGAGGGTCGGGGGACCGCTAGCCGCAGTCGCCGAGGCAACTGGGAGCAGCAGAGCGGCAGCCGCGAGAGCCGGCAGCAGAACGAAGGCCTTCCCTCCCCGAATCACGCGCGGCATTGTGCAGCATCCGGCGGCCGGATGCATTTGCGCGGGCAAGGAAAATGGCGAAGATTCCGGCCTTCTCGGCCTCCACTTTCGGGCGATGCGCAGGGCGCCGGCTCTCTGACCGCCCTCCCCCTCGAGCGGTGCCTCTAGTCCCAGGCAGCGGTTTCTCGTCGGCGCCTACCGCGGGAGCCCCACGGCCTCGAGGGCGCTGGCTTTCTCCGTGTGGTCCTCGAATCGGGCGATCTTGCCGTTGCGGATGGTGATCACCGAGAAAATGTGCTGAACGACGGGAGTGCCGCTGCCCTTGCCGCGGGCCACGACGCGCCCGTCCATCAGGACCCGGTCCCCGCCGCAGTCGGTCAACTCCTCGATCTCCACTCTCCAGGCGCTCACGGTCTCGAACCAATCCGCCACCGCCTGCAGAAGCTGCTCGCGGCCCCTGAAGGTGTCCGTGCTCAAGGGCCAATCCCATTCGGCGTCAGGGTCAAGGTGATCGAACATCTCCTCCAGTTCAGCCGACTGCTCGATCGCCTCTGCTGGATCCGACCTAAGGGAGGCAAGCCACCTGTCGAAAGCCCGATAGAAGCCCCGAACCACCTCGACGTTCTCCTCCGACATCGCCCGCACAGTATCCAGCAGCGATCTGTGGTGAAGCCCACCAATAGCTAGGCGACGAGCTTCTTCCGCAGCGCCCGGACCGGGATCGTGAAGAGCAGCGCGGTGAGGACGGCGAGCCAGGCCGCGTTGCCGGCGATCGACCAGAGCTCCGGACCGGTCGCGAGCCCGCGCGTGATCTGGACCAGGTGGTAGAGCGGCATGAACCAGGCCACCACGTGGACCCAGTCCGGCAGCTTGCTGAACGGGAAGAAGAGCCCCGAGAACAGGAACATCGGCGTGATCCCGAGGGTGAAGAAGTAGGAGTAGAGGTCGATCTTGGGGATCAGCGTGGTGAACGTGTAGCCGATCACGGAGAAGCAGAGTCCCCCGAGGAAGACGAAGGGCGGGATCGCCAGAGCCCACCAGGAGGAGACCAGCCCGAAGCCCGAGATGACCGCGAGCACCACGCAGCCGTAGACCGTGGCCCTGCTGGCGCTCCACGCCAGATCGCCGGCGACGACGTCCTGGACCTCGACCGGCGTCGACAGGATGTTGTCGTAGAGCCGGAGCTCGTTCATCCGGAAGTAGACGTTGTAGGTGGTCTCGAATGCCGAGGACCACATCGCCGCCGAGGCGATCAGGCCCGGCGCGATGAACTCCTTGTAGGGAATGCCGTTGATGTGGGCGACGTAGGTGCCGAGCCCGAAGCCCATCGCGAGCAGATAGAGGAACGGGTCGAGGAAGGTCGGCAGCAGGGCGCCCCGCCAGAGCTTCGAGAAGACCCGCGCGTTCCGCAGCCAGACGGCGCCCGCGAGGCGCGGTACGGGGACCATCTCGCGCAGCGCGATGCGCGGGCCGATCCCGGCGAATCCGGGTTCCTCGAGCATCGCCATGGCTATTCCCGCAGGCTCCTTCCGGTCAGGCGCAGGAAGACGTCCTCGAGCGTGGCTCGGCGGACCAGCGCCGACTCGGTCGGGAAGGCGTCCTCGTCGAGCTCCTCCAGCACCTTCTCGGCATTGTCGGCGTAGAGCATCAGGGTCTGCTCGTTGCGGTCATGACCCTGGATCCGGCCGTCCAACGAGCCAACGAGACGATCGGGGTCGCAGCCCTCCTCCAGGCGCAGCTCGAGCACCTCGCGCCCGACGTGGTCGCGGACCAGGTCCGGCGGCCTGCCGTCGGTCACGATCCGGCCCTCGTCCATGATCACCAGGCGGTCACAGAGCCGTTCCGCCTCCTCCATGTAGTGCGTGGTCAGCAGCAGGGTGACGCCGCGGCGCCGCAGCCGGTCGAGCGCGTTCCAGACCGCCAGCCGCGCCTGCGGATCGAGCCCTGTGGTCGGCTCGTCGAGGACGACCAGCTCCGGGTCGCCCATCAGCGCCCGAGAGATCAACAGGCGCCGCTTCATCCCCCCGGAGAGGCTGTGGATCCTCTCCTCGGCCCGGTCGATGAGCAGCGAGAAGGCGAGCAGCTCGTTCGCCCGCTCGCTCGCCTTCTGGGAGTCGATCCCGAAGTAGCGGGCCTGCTGAAGGAGGTTCTCCCTGACGGTCAGGTCCCCGTCGAGGTTGGTCTCCTGCGGGACCACTCCGATACGGCTCTTGATCTGCCTGCGGTCGCGGTTCGCGTCGAGCCCGAGGACTCGCAGCTCGCCGTCGTCGACCGTCGCCAGCCCGTAGATCGTCTTCATCGTCGTCGTCTTGCCGGCCCCATTGGGCCCGAGGAACCCGAAGCAGATTCCCGGCTCGACCTCGAAGTCGATGCCGGAGACGGCCGTGCGGTCGCCGTAGGACTTGGTCAGTCCGTGGGCGCTGACTGCGGGTGGCAGCCCCTCGCTCAGCAACTGCCGATCACCACGCCGATCGCGAGCGCGTTGTTCAGGAAGTGGGCGAGCATGCTCGGGTAGATCGATCCCGTCTTGTTGTACAGCCAGGCCAGGCCCACCCCCAGCCCGGCGAGCGGGATCGCGGCAGTCGGGCCGGTGGGGGCGTGCACTAGCCCGAAGATCGCGCCGGAGAGCAGCGCCGAGGGCCACAGCGACCAGCGCTGTCGCAGGCCGGCGAAGAAGAAGCCGCGGAAGAAGATCTCCTCCGCGACCGGGGCCAGCACGACGATCGCGAGCACGGCGAAGATCGCGATCCCCACGCCCGGGTCGCAGACGCCGAGCTCCTTGCCGATGTCCTCCTGCTTCGGCTGGATGACGATCGCCGAGAAGGCGATCGCCCCGGCGTAGTAGATGCCGAGCACGGCGAACATCCAGCCGAAGGCCGAGGGCTGGAACCCCCTCAGGCCGAGGCGCCGGAGCGTCTGCATCAGGCTGAACCGCCACCCCGAGGCAATCCCGATCGCCACCGCGATCAGGAAGCCGTCGAAGAGCGCCTGCGTGGCGAGAATCGCCGCGTCGCTCGCCTTGTTCGGGTCGCCGATGTTCGGGTCGAAGGGCAGGACGAGCAGGGGCGGGACGATCACCACGAGCAGGAGCCCGCCAATCAGCCACCAGATCGAGTCGCCGAAGCCCCAGGTGATCTCCGGCAGGGTCGGCTCCGCTGCCTCCGGCTCCTGCACCGGAGTGGGCGCCGGCGGAACCTCCTGCTCGGCGCCGCCGCGAATCGGGGCGGCGGCGACCCTCGGGGCCCTGCGGACCACGACCGTCTTCGCCGCCCTGTCCCCGAGCCGCTGCTTGCGCTCGCCGAAGGCGATCATGGCCTCCCCGATCACGAAGACGTCGACCAGCCGCAGGAGGTTGCGGATGCTCGCCTGGCCGTAGGTGAGCCGCTCGGCGCGGTCCAGCGAGCGGACCTCGAGGCCCGTCGCGTTCTTGCCGATCGTCTGTCCCCAGCGCCACTCGCAGAAGGCGAAGTAGTTGAACCAGAGCGAGAAGAAGGCGATCACTGCGACGATGCCGGCCGTGTCGCTCGCCAGGAATGCGCCGTTGACGATCCAGGAGTAGATCCAGAAGAAGAAGACGATCCAGACGGCGTTGTCGAGCAGCGAGGCGAGCGCCCGCCGCCAGAACCCCGCGTATTCGAGCTCAGGCATCTCGGAGATGCTGATCGATCTCCTCGAGCGAGGCGATGTCGCCGTCGGGTCCGTCCCGGTCGATCAGCAGTGGGCGAATCCCGGCCGCACGCGCCCCCGTCACGTCCTCCTCGGCGGTATCCCCGACGTGCAGCGCCTCCCCCGGCTCGCAGCCGGCGAGTTCCAGCGCCCGTTGGAAGATCACGGGGTCCGGCTTGCGCGAGCCGGTCTCGGCGGAGGTGACGGTCGCGTCGAGCAGCTCACCCAGGCCGCATCCGTCGAGAACCCGCGGCAGCGAGCAGTCCCAGTTCGAGACCGCCACCAGCCGCAGGCCCCGATCGCGAAGCCCGTTCAGTGCCGGAATGGCGTCGGGGTAGGCGGAGAACCGAATCGCCGCCACCAGCTCGTCCACTCCGACGTCCATGCCGAGCTTGCTGGAGACGAGCGCGGCGCAACGCTCGCGCAGCTCGGCGAGGGTGGCCTCGTCGCGCCCCTCGTGCGCGTGCTCCTTGTAATAGGCCATCTCCGCCCGCAGGGCGCCGACGAGCTGCTCGTCGCTGACCTCCGCGGGAACCATGTCCCGCAACGAGATCCAGGGCGGCTCGAGCTCCACGAGCGTGCCGAGGGCGTCGAGGAAGACGGCGCGCACACCTGGGTTCAGGTCTTGCATTGCCACATTGTCGTATTGCAGGACCTGACCCCTGGTTAATACTGCCCCACCGCATGGTTCCGATCGCGGAACAGAGCTTCTGGCAGGCGCACGGCGACGAGATCTCGGCGGCGATCACGATCGCGGTCGCCGTCCTCGTGGCGATCATCGTCGACCGCCTGCTGATCGGGCGCGCGGTCCGCGCCGCGACTCGCCTCGACACCGGCGAGCTCTCGCGGGCCGCCCGGACGCGACTGCGCCTGATCCGCCGCCTGCTCTTTCTCGCGATCATCCTGATCGGGGTCGCCCTGGCGCTCAGCCAGTTCGCCTCGATCAAGCGCTTCGCGACCGGAGTGCTGGCCTCGACCGCCGTTCTGGGAATCATCATCGGCTTCGCGGGCCGGCAGGTGATCGCCAACCTCGTCGCGGGGGTGGTGGTCGCGTTCACGCAGCCGATCCGGATCGGCGACCTGGTCTCGATCGGGGATGACGTCCACGGGCGGGTCGTGGACATCACGCTGACCTACACGAGCGTGGACGCCGGAGACGGCAGCCTGATCGTCGTTCCGAACGAGAAGGTCACGACCGACTTCGTGGTCAATCACTCCGCCGGCAACGCCAGCGCGCCGGTCACCATCGACGTCTGGTTACGTCCCGACGCCGACGTGGAGGCCGCTCGCGAGGCCCTCGAGCACGGCGAGGTGACCTCGGCGCACCTGATGGAACTGACGCCCGAGGGCGCCAGGCTGCAGATCAAGGCCGCGATCGACACCGGAGCCGACCGCGAGGCGCATGAGACGGATCTGCGCGAGCGGGCGCAAGGCGTCCTGCGCGAGGCGGGGCTACTTAAATCCCCCTGAACCGGCGCTGAGTACCCTCTTCGGACGATGACGCAGCGTGCGCGCAGACGACGCAGGCGCCTTCGGGACTCGGGCAGGAGGAAGATCCTGCTGGGCCTCGGGCTGCCTCTGGCCATGATCGGGGTCGGCGTCGTCGCCGGAGCCATCTGGCTGGCCAGCGTCTACGACTCGGCCCCCTCGCTCGCGAGCCTGCGGCCGATCACGAAGGGGACCGTCTCGAAGGTCTACGCCGCCGACGGCTCGCTGATCGGGGTGATCCACTCCGACAAGATCCGCCAGCCGATCGCCAGCGACAGCATCCCGGAGGACCTCAAGAACGCGACGGTCGCGATCGAGGACCGGAGGTTCTACAGCCACGGAGGCATCGACCCCTCGGCGATCATCCGCGCCGGCTGGGAGGACCTGACCGCCGGGGGCAAGCCGGTCGAGGGCGGCTCCACGATCACCCAGCAGCTCGTGCGCAACCTCTACATCCAGGACCCGCAGGACACGTTGAAGCGGAAGATCGTCGAGGCGCACCTGGCCAACGAGGAGGAGGACCAGCACACGAAGGACTGGATCCTCACCAAGTACCTCAACACCGCCCCGTACGGGACCAACGATGGCGCCACCGCGATCGGGGTCGAGGCGGCGGCCGAGACCTACTACTCCAAGCACGCCCGCGATCTGACCCTGCCCGAGGCGGCGATGATCGCCGGCCTGCCGCAGGCGCCGTCCCAGTACAACCCCTTCCTCAACCCGCGTGCGGCGCTCGCCCGGCGGAACGAGGTGCTGAAGGCGATGGAGCAGCAGGGCAAGATCAGCGCGAGCGAGTACGCGGACGCCGCCGGTCAGGACCTTGGCCTCCACCCGGGTCACAAGTACAGCCGGATCCGCCAGCCCTACATCTTCGACCTCGTCAAGCAGGAGCTCCAGGACCGCTACGGGGTGAACACCGTCCAGAACGGCGGCCTCAAGGTCTATACGACGATCCAGCCGCGGCTTCAGGAGGCCGCGCAGAGCGCTGTCGACTCCTGCTCGGTCTGCTACTCGGATGGCGGCCCGGCGTCGGCGCTCGCCTCGGTCGACCCCTCGAACGGGGAGATCGTCGCGCTGGCCTCGACCCAGCGATACTCGTTGAGCAGCCAGTTCAACTTCGCCGCGCACGCCCAGCGCCAGCCGGGGTCCTCGTTCAAGGTCTACGACCTGACCGCGGCGATCCGGCAGGGCATCGACCCCGACACGACCTACTACGACGGCAGCTCCCCGGCGACTCTGGACGTCGACGGCACGCCCTGGACCGTCAACAACGCCGAGCCGGGCGGCGGCACCATGCCGCTCACGGAGGCGACCTGGGAGTCCGTCAACGTGATCTTCGCGAAGCTCGGCCTCGACGTCGGCCCCGAGAACATCGCCAAGACCGCCTACGACATGGGGATCACCTCGCCCCTTGGGATCAAGGGCGCGAACGAGACGCCCTGCAAGCTCGGCCCGAACTGCTTCATCCCCCCGGCGGACGCGATCGGCGGCCTCAGCGTCGGCGTCACGCCGCTCGAGCAGGCCAACGCCTACGCCACCCTCGCCAACGGCGGCGTCCATCACAACGCGACGGCGATCGACAGGGTGGTCTTCCCCGGCGGAAAGGTCGACGAGCCGGGCACGCGCGACGGCAAGCGCGTGCTCACCCCCGGCCAGGCGTACGAGGTCACGAAGATCCTCGAGGGCGTGATCACCAGCGGCACCGGCGCCGGCTACACGAGCATCGGTTGCTCGTCGGAGGCCGGCAAGACCGGCACCAGCGAAGGCCTCTCCGACGCCTGGTTCGTCGGCTACACCCCGCTGTATTCGACCGCCGTGTGGACCGGGCATCCGCTCTCGCGCGACTACACGGGCTACGGCGGCCCCACCTCCGGGCCCATCTGGCGCTCCTTCATGGAAGCCGCCCAGGGGGGCAACTGCCCCGACTTCGACGTTCCCTCGAGCCTGCCGAGCCTGTCGTCGTTCCACGGGGAGCACACGTCGTCGTCCAGCTCGAGCTACTGCAGCTCGAGCAGCTCCGGGAGCTCCTCCTCGTGTTCGTCCTCCTACAGCCCGACGACCACGACCGACACCCACAGCAGCGACAACAACAAGGGCGCCTACGCGCCCGGTGTGGGACAGAAGCCCGCGCCGTCACCGAAGCCGACTCCGTCGCCGCCGACCGCACCGCCGCCCAGCGGCGGCGTCGTCACGCCGTAATCCTCTTCAGCTCCTCCGGGCCCGCGCCCTCGATCTCGATTCGCTTCCGCCTGCCGCGGGCGCCCCTCGCGATCCTGACCCGACTCCTCGCCACCCCGGCCCGCTTGGCGATCAGCTTGACCACCGCCCTGTTGGCGGCGTCGTCCACGGGGGCGGCCGTAACCCGGACGCCGAGCACGCCGTCGCGCATCCCGGCGATCTCGTCTCGGCTCGCCCGGGGCGTGACCTTGACTTCGATGCTGAGCACGGCCTTAGGCTAGGTCGCATGCCCGCCAGCGAGTTCGACCTGATCGCGGCGATCAACGACCGCCTGCCGCTGCGCAGCGAGCGGATGCGCATCCCCAGCGGGGACGACGCCGCGGTCGTGGAGCACCACGGCTCCATTGCCGTGTCCGTGGACGCCGTCGTCGACGGGGTCCACTTCGCGCTCGACCGCTTCGGGCCGCGGGCGGTGGGGCGCAAGGCGCTCGCCGCGGGGCTCTCCGATCTGGCCGCCATGGGGGCCACTCCGGGCGAGGCGTATGTCTCCCTCGGGGCGCCGGCCGAGATGGAGGACTCGGCGCTGCTCGGGATAGCCGACGGCCTGGCGGAGGTCGCGAACCCGCGAGTCGGTGGTCATCGGAGGCGGCGATCTGGTGAGTTCGCCGGCGCTCTTCCTCTCGGTGACGGCGATCGGCTACGAGACGGGCACCGCTGAGCTCGTGAGCAGGGCGGGCGCGAAGCCAGGGGACCTGCTGGGTGTGACCGGAGAGCTCGGCGGGGCGGCCGCCGCGGTCCTCCTCCTCGACCCCGAGGGGCCGAAGCCGGCGATCTCATCCAGCGTTCGCGAGCAGCTGCTCGACCGCCAGCTGGACCCGCGGCCGCGACTGGCTGAGGGGCGCGGCCTGGCCGAGGCGGGCGCGACGGCGATCATCGACATCAGCGACGGCCTCGGCGCCGACGCCGGGCACATCGCGGCGGCGAGCGCCTGCCGGCTGGAGATCGATGGCGGCAAGGTCCCCGTCGCCGCGGGCGTGGCCGACGTCGCCGGGGGCGCGGGCCCCGCCCTGGAGCTCGCCGTGGGCGGCGGCGAGGACTACGAGCTGCTGGCCGCCGTCCCCGAGGATGCGTTCGTCAGGGCCATCTCCGCGGTGCGGGAGGCGGGTGGAAACCTGACCGAGGTCGGCTACGTCACCGAGGGCAAGGGCGTGGGGATCCGGCTTCCGGGTGGCGGCGTGATCGAACCCCGCGGCTTCGACCAGAGGCGAGGGTCCCTCTCCGGCTCCGGCTGAGCCGGCTCCGGGGGGACGTCGGGCTCAGTCCCCGGGTCCTCTTCGGGCGGCTCCTTCGGCGGCTCGGGCTCCGCGGGCGGGGCCTGGCGGCGGACCGAGATCTCGCCGTCGACCGGGATCTCGGTCGAAGGCCGCCGGGGTCCGCCACCCAGGGCGAGGATCGCGACCCCAGCTCCGGCGATCAGGCAGCCGAGGACGGCGAGGGACACGCCGATCTGGCCGTCGGCCAGCATCAGCAGCAGGTCATGCCAAACGCCCAGGCCGGCGTCGAAGCGGCTCGCGAGATTGGCGACCAGGGCGCCGAGAGGCAGCAGACCGAGCAGGAGGAGGCCCGCGACAGCCGGCCAGCCGCCCAGGCGGGTGGCGGCGAGGAGCCAGGCCTGCAGGCCGAGCGCCACCAGCACGGCCAGATACGGATTGACCGCCCAGACGCCGAGCGCCGCCACGCAGGCCAGCAGGACCGCGGCGGGCGCCGCCGTCCCGGCCGCCGGAGGCGGCGGCGGGCGCAGCGGCCGCATGAAGAACGCGATCGCGCCATAGCCGAGGAGCGCCACGGCCACCGAGATCGTTCCGCCGAGGCCGAGTCCCTCGACGCGGGGGTCGAAGGGGAAGTCCGGACCGGGCAGCAGCCCGACCAGCGCGGCGGCGAGCAGGATCAGCAGTGCGCCGAGGAACGGCACGGCTCGCAGGCCGGCCCAGAGGAAGCCGCGAACGGCCTCGATCGGGCTGCGCGCCGACGAGGCGAGTCCCGCTCCGGCCCCGAGCACGACCGGGAAGAGCAGGGCGAGGGCGAGCATCGCAATGGTCCAGCCCGGCAGCAGGTTGCCGGCCAGCCCGATGTAGCCGCTCGGGCCGTGCTCCACCGCAGCGGGGGAGGCATCGAGCGCCAGGATCATGGCGAGGGACGCCCGGCCGAAGCGCGAGAACGTGTCGGTGTTGAAGCCATCCGGCGTGTCCTGGGCCGGGTCGAGGGGAAGCTCGCCGTCCGAGGAGAGGCGGACCGCGGGCAGGCCGGCCTCGACCAGCGGCCCCTGCTCGCCGAGTCCCGCCGGGAGCGCCAGCCTGAACAGATCGGAGAGGGGTCCCTCGTCGCCCGCCGGAGTCCCCGTCTCCTTGGACACGATCGAGTTCGCCGTCTCGTCGATCTGGCTCGCGGTGCTCTGCGGCCCCGTCGACCAGGGAATCACCAGGGGAGCCACCGGGTCCTGCACCGCGGGCTGGCTGAGGACGATCGCCGCGTCGAGGAGGCCGGCGTCCGTGTAGTCGCGGATGAAGCGCTTCGCACCCTGCGCTCCGATGCTGGATCCGTCGGTCGAGACGAAGACGAGCGTCTTGCGGTGGGAGGAGCCCGAGAAGCCGTCGGCGATCTGCAGCATCGCCGCGGTCGCCGCGGCCGTGGTGACCGCCCCGCTGCCCTGCGCGACGTCTCGCGGCGCGATCAGCGCGATCTGGCGGTCCGACTCCCCGGGCAGGGTGGCGATCAGGTTGCGCAGGTCGACGTCCTGGCCGTGGAAGGAGCCGCCGAAGCGCTGCTCGGCGACCGTCGCGCCGTCGATGGAGGAGAAGTGCTGCTTGACCTGCTCCGCCATCGCATTGTCGGCGTCCGACCCCGGCGACGGGTAGGCGGCGGACTCGGCGAGCTGCTTGGCCAGCGGGGCCGCGGTCGCCGGGTCGAAGGCGTCGGGAGGCACACCGCCGGAGAGCGGCGAGGGCACGGACTGGAGGGAGAACATCGCGATCACGGCCGCGAGGGGGACCGCGAGCAGCGCATATCTGTAGAGACGCAAGTCGATCATCAGTAGGGCACGGGCGTCCTTCTAACCTTCAGGCATGGCGCGAGGACAGGCGCGGATCCTGCTCGTGGACGATGAGCAGGCCGTGCAGACGCTTCTCACCTACCCACTTCGCAAGGAAGGTTATGAGGTGGTGGGGGCGATGGATGGGCAAGAGGCTCTGGATCGCTTCGGCGAGGAGAGGTTCGATCTGGTGGTCCTCGACATCATGCTTCCGAGGCTGGATGGGATCGAGGTGTGCCGTCGCCTGCGCACCCGCAGCCAGGTGCCGATCATCATGCTGACCGCGAAGGGTGACGAGGTCGACAAGATCGCGGGCCTCGAGATGGGCGCCGATGACTACATCACCAAGCCCTTTTCGGTCCGCGAGTTCCGCAGCCGGGTCAAGGCCGCCCTGCGGCGCGGCGGGATGGGCGGACAGCAGCTGGCCGCCAACGAGCCGATCCAGGCGGGGAAGCTCGCGATCGACTTCGAGCGGCGCTCGGTGACGCTCGATTCGAAGCCGGTCCAGCTGACCTATGTCGAGTTCGAGATCCTGGCCGCCCTGGCCGCCTCCCCCGGCCGGGTCTTCACCCGCGAGATGCTGCTCGAGCACATCTGGGGGGACTCCACCTACCGCGATCCCCGCACGGTCGACGTGCACATCAGGCACCTGCGCGAGAAGCTCGAGGCCGACGCCAAGGATCCCGAGTACCTGTTCACCGTGCGCGGCGTCGGCTACCGGTTTCGCGACTCCGACCGCGATTGAGCCCCGCTTCCACAATGAAACGCCACGTCCGGATGCAGCCCAGTACGGTCGCTGGATCGCCACCCACCTCCTCGCCGGTAGACACCGCTACCGGCTTCGTCGCCGGGCGACGACCAGCTAGGTCCTGGACCGCCCCGGACGCGCCGTCATTGTGAAACCGGGTCTGAGCCTGAACACTCTCCGCAACCGGCTGGTCGCGCTGATCACGCTGATCACGGCGGCGGCGATCGCGTTCGTCTACCTCTACGTCGTCCCGCAGCTCGAGTCGACCCTGACCGCGGAGAAGCTCCGCCGGCTGGAGAGGCTGGGGGGCGAGCAGGCGCCGCGGCTCGCCCGTGCGCTCGAGTCCGGCGCCTCACAGCAGCAGGTCGAGGAGCTGGTCCGCACCACGGCGCAGTTGACCGAGAGCCGGGTGACGCTGCTGGCGGTGCGAGATCAGTCGGGCGGGCCCGTCCCGGCCTTCGTCGTCGCCGACTCCCAGGCCGAGGCGACCGCGATCCAGGGCCGCTACCTGACCGCCGACGCCGCGATCGCCGACGGGCACGTCGCCTCCGGCGTGGAGCACGTCGCCGGCACGCGCGTCGGGACCTCCGCCGTCCCGATCGACCTCGGAGACCGGGCGCGCTGGGTCGCGGTGCTCTCCACGCCCCTCGCCGAGGTCAACGACGACGTCGCCCTGGTCCGCCGTCAGATCCTGATCGCGGGCCTGATCGCCCTGGTGGCGGCGTCCCTGATCGGCTTCTGGGCCTCGGGCGCCGTCTCCCGGCGGCTGCGCCGGATGCGGGAGGCTGCCGAAACGGTCGCGGAGGGGCACTTCGACCAGCCAATCCCGGTCGACTCCTCCGACGAGCTCGGTCAGCTGGCTCGCAGCTTCAACGACATGCAGCGCCGGCTCGCTCGGCTGGACAGCTCGCGAAAGGAGTTCATCGCCAACGCGTCGCACGAGCTGCGCACGCCGATCTTCTCGCTGGGCGGCTTCGTCGAGCTGCTGGAGACCGAGAAGCTGACCGCGGCCGAGCGGCGGTCGTTCGTCGCCGAGATGCGCGCCCAGATCGCGCGCCTGCAGAAGCTCACCATCGACCTGCTCGACCTCTCGCGCCTCGATGCGGACGTGGTCGAGATCCAGCGGGAGCGAGTGGACCTGAAGGAGGCGGCCCGCCAGGTCGCCGACGAGTTCCGCCCGGCCGCCAAGGCGCACGGCTCGTCCCTGCAGGTCCGCGGGCGCGGTGAGGTGGTCGCCCTCGCCGACCTAAATCGGGTCTCACAAATCATCCGTATTCTCATCGACAATGCCATCACCCATACGCCGCAGGGAACGAACGTGACGGTCACCGCTCACGTCAAACGGGTTGCGCCTGGGGGCGCACCCTCGCATCAAGGTGCCGCGGAGCTGATCGTCGGCGACGACGCCAAGAAGGGCATCGACCCGCGCGCCATCGACAAGGTCTTCGACCGCTTCTACACGAGCGACACCGCGGCGGGCTCGGGGCTCGGCCTCGCGATCGCCGACGAGCTGGCGCTGCGCATGGACGGCCAGCTCGCGGTCGTCTCGCGCCGGGGCCACACTGCGTTCACGCTGAGCCTGCCGCTCTCGAGGCAGCCGGGGCGTCAGCGCGAGCCGGCCGGAGCCGCCGCGTGAGGAAGCTGACTTCGATCGGCCTGATCGTGCTCGCCTCGGCCCTGATCGCCTCGGGCTGCGGTGGCGGCGGCGACACCACCATCACCGAGGGAAGCGGCCCGGCCGGCACCCAGCCGGTCGTGATCCAGTCGAGCGGCGGCAGCTTCAACCCGGCGCAGATCTACAAGGACGTCTCCCCCGGAGTCGTCACGATCATCTCGGTCTTCGACTCGAGCGGCAACTCGCTGCTGGGAGGCGGAGGCTCGGCCGGCCAGGGCTCGGGCTTCGTGGTCGACAAGGACGGCGACATCGTCACGAACGCCCACGTCGTCACCAGCGGTGGGCGGCTGAACGGCGGTGGGACCCCGCACGCCGCGAAGCAGGTCTTCGTGGAGTTCGGCGACCGCAATCGGGTCCCGGCGGAGATCGTCGGATTCGACGCGGACGCCGACGTCGCGCTGATCAAGGTCGATCCGGACGGCCTCGACCTGAGGCCGGTTCCGCTGTCGGACCGCTCGACCTTCGCGGTCGGCGAGCCGGTCGCGGCGATCGGAAGCCCCTTCGGCGAGACGCAGTCGCTCTCGATCGGGGTCATCTCGGCCACCAACCGGACGGTCGAGGGCCTCACCAACTTCGGCATCGACAACGCGATCCAGACCGACGCGTCGATAAACCCGGGCAACTCGGGCGGGCCTCTGCTCGACTCGAAGGGAGAGGTGATCGGCATCAACGAGCAGATCGCCTCGAGCTCCGGCTCGAACTCCGGCGTCGGCTTCGCGATCCCGGTGACCTCCGTTCGCTACTCGCTCGACCAGCTCCGCTCCGGCGGCAAGGTCGACTACGCGTTCCTCGGGGTGACCAGCGAGTCGCTCTATCCGCAGCTCGCCGACCACCTCGGCATCGACGCCGAGAACGGCGCCCTGATCACCGACGTCGTCAGCGGCAGCCCCGCCGACAAGGCGGGGCTGAAGGGATCGACCGGCGAGACCACCTTCCAGCTCCAGCACGTCAAGACCGGCGGCGATGTGGTGATCGCGGTCGACGGCAAGCCCGTCTTCCAGAACAACGACCTCTCGGAGCTGGTCTCCCTCCACAAGCCCGGCGACACGGTCAAGCTCGACATCCTCCGCGGCGCTCAGCACGCCACCGTCGACGTCACGCTCGGCTCCAGGCCGTCGGACGTCCAGCAGTAGCACCTGGCACTGCGGCTCCTCGAGGTGTGCCTTCCAGACCGCTGCTGTTGCGTGGAAAGTGGCTGTCCGGACTTTTCCCCGTATATGGGGACAACCCAGGACAGTCCGCCGGTTTGGGCGAGTCGCGCTTCTTGTCCAAAGCGCTACTCCGACAGCCCGGCGGCTTCGAGCGTCTCGTCCAAGGTGAGGAAGAAGTGGATCTCGCCGATCTGTGTGCCGCGAAAGTCGGAGCACAGGTAGCCCAATGGCTGCCGGATCGGCACGCCCGTCCCCTTGGCCCGTCCCGCGATCTCTCCGGGTACGAGAACGCGATCACCGAGGTCGCGAATCTCGTGCGCGACCGTCGTCCATTCATCGAAGCTGTCAGTCCAGGCGTCCATCAGTTCGCGCACGCCGTCGTGTCCGTTTCGGGCTTCCGCGCCATCAGGCCACTCGGGGAACGGGTACCAGACGACGTCCTCGGGCAAGAACGGGAGCATTGAGTCGAGACCCCCGGCATTCCATGCTCCATGGTTTTGCGAACGACCTCTACGTTCTCCGCCGACACCCTGCGCAGTATCTCTCGATGGTGTGCTGCTTTTCTCTTTGAAGAACACCTCGCTGTCAAGGGGGTGAGCGTCCCGAGGTGATCGGTGTGCTCGTGCCGCTCCCAGCTGGTGGATGAGGTGTGCTCATTTCTCTTTCGGCGCTCTCGGCGCAGATCGTTCCTGGGAGCTGCCCCGGCCGCTCAATTCCATGCAGGACCGTCAGGCGGTCAGAAAGCAGCGGGAGCTCGCCGGGGCAGGCTTGAATGGCTCGCGGCGCGAGAGCATGTGCCGGGCCGCGATCAGGAGCTTTCGGGCGACCGTCCGACTTCGCCGGGTTTTTGCCGTGGCGGGCGGCGATCCGCAGGTAGTGCTCGTGCCAGGGATTGGAGGGGCGCCAGGCTTGGTTTGCGGCCTCGACCGCCGCCCAGCGAAGCGTCCTGGAGCCCGCCTTTGAGAGGGCGCCGGTCTGAGATCGCTCGCCCGACTGGCTGATTCGAGGAGCGAGGCCGGCGTAGCCGATCAGCTTGCGCGGCGAGGAGAAGCGCGAGACCTCGCCGATCTCGGCCGCGAAGGTGAGGCCGAGCAGCGGCCCGATGCCCGGCATCGTCGGGAGCAGCCTGGCGCGTTCGTCCTCTCGAGCCAGCGGGCGAAGCTCTCGGTCGAGCGGATCGATGCGGCGGTCCATCTCGGCGGCCAGCTCGAGCAGCTCTGAGATCGAAGCCCGCCAGACCGCCGGCACCCGCGGCCCTCCAGCAACTCGATTCCGTCGGGCTTTGAGAGCCGGGTGTAAGAGAGCCGCAGGCCAAACTGGGTGAGCAGCCCGAGGATCCGGTTCCGCGCCGAGGTCCTCGTCTTCACCAGGTGGGCCCGCCGGCGCAGGCGCTCGCGGAGTGCCCGGTCCTCGGGGCTCGGCAGCCAGAGCTCAGGGATCGGCTCGCGGCGGCGGAGCTCCGCCAACACCCTGGCGTCGACCTTGTCGGTCTTGCAGGCCAGCGGCGCGACGTCCCTCACCTTGCGGGCGCCGGCCACCTGCACCTCCCAGCCCGCGTCGGCGAGCCGATCGCGGACCCAGACCGCGCCGCTCATCATCTCGAGCGCCGCCCTCGCTTCTGTGCCGCTCTCCCCTTCAACTGCTGGGGTGTTCCCCAACGTCATCTGTTTGAGCCGATTATCGTCCCTACGCAAAGCTGACCTCATCCCCACGAGGATGTCGCCGGACCGGCTAAGCCAACGAGGTCTCGGGATGACCGCTGACGAGCAGGACGCTTCGCTGGAGATCCGCACCGACCGATTCGATGCGGTGATCTTCGACCTCGATGGCGTGATCACGGACACCGCGTCCGTTCACCGCGCGGCCTGGAAGGAGATGTTCGACCCGTGGCTCGCGCGCAGGGGACCCCGTGATGGGGAGGACCACCGACCGTTCTCGGACGAGGACTATTACCGGGACGTGGACGGCAAGCCGCGGTACGACGGAGTCGGCTCGTTCCTCGCCTCGCGGGGGATCTCGCTCGCCCGCGGTCGGCCACGTGATCCCCCGACCGCCGAAACTGTCTGCGGGCTGGGCAATCGCAAGGACGAGCTCTTCCTAGCTTCGCTGCGGGATGAAGGAGTCGCACCCTTCCCGTCTTCGATCGAGTTGCTGCGGCGGCTTCGGGCGGCCGGGAGCCGGACGGCGATCATCTCGGCGTCGCGCAACTGCGTTCAGGTGCTCGAGGCTGCCGGGATCGCCGATCTCTTCGATGCGAGGGTGGATGGTGTCGACGGCGACTCGCTCGGGCTGCCCGGCAAGCCGGACCCGGCTGTCTTTCTCGAGGCCGCGCGGCGGCTCGGCGTCGACCCTGGACGCGCAGCCGTCGTCGAGGATGCGCTCGCCGGTGTCGAGGCGGGGCGCCGCGGGCAGTTCGCGCTGGTGATCGGCATCGACCGCGGGCGCCACGGCGAGGAGTTGCGGGCGCGGGGCGCCGACGCCGTCGTCGGCGACCTCGGCGCGGTGCGCGTTGTGACCGCGGGTGACGGCCGGTGAGCGACTCGGCCGCCGCGAGCACGCCGATGCTGAGCGGCTGGACGCTCGCCTACGAGGGCTTCGATCCCGGCCAGGAGTCCCTGCGCGAAGCGCTCTGCGCCCTGGGGAACGGACGCTTCGCCACCCGTGGGGCGGCGCCCGAGTCGACCGCAGACGGGACCCACTATCCCGGTACCTACGCGGCCGGGCTGTACAACCAGTTGACGAGCGAGGTGGCGGGCCGCCAGGTCGAGGACGAGTCAGTCGTCAACCTGCCCAACTGGCTGCAGCTCAGCTTCCGGGTGGAGGACGACGAGTGGTTCGACCTCGTCCAGGTCGAGCTGATCGACTACCGTCAGGAGCTCGACTTGCGCCATGCGGTGCTCACCCGCCGGCTGCGGTTCGCCGATTCGGAGGGGCGTGAGACCGTGGTAGCGCAGCGTCGGTTTGTGAGCATGGCGGACCCGAACGTGCTCGCGTTGGAGATGACCTTGCTGCCCGTGAACTGGTCGGGCCGGGTGACCTTCCGCTCCCTGCTCGATGGCCGCGTCTCGAACGAGGGGGTGGCGCGGTATCGCCGGCTTGCGAGGCGCCATCTGGTGCCGATCGAGGCGCGAGCCACGGATCCCGAGACCATTCTGCTCGAGGTCGAGACCAGCCAATCGCGCATCCGGATCGCCGAGGCCGCGCGGACCCGCGTGCTGAGCGAGGACGAAGCCGCGCTTTCCGAGGGCCGGGTCATCCGGGGGCAGGGGTGGATCGGCCTCGAGATCTCCTCGGAGGTCCTTCCGGGGAAGGAGACCAGGGTCGAGAAGGTCGCGACGCTCTACACGTCACGTGAGCCGGCGGTCTCCGAGCCGGCGCTGAACGCCGTCAGGGAGCTCGTCCACCTGGACGGCTTTGAGGAGCTGCTTCGCCAGCACGAGCCGCGCTGGGATGAGCTCTGGGATCTGTGCTCGCTCGAGCTGGAGGACCGGCAGGAGCTCATCCCAGCCGAGCTGCGTCTCCATGTCTTCCACCTTCTCTCGAACATCTCCGAGCACGCGGCAGACATCGATGCCGGTGTCCCCGCCCGCGGCCTGGCGGGGGAGGCGTATCGCGGACACGTCTTCTGGGACGCGCTCTTCATCTTTCCCTTCCTCAACCTGCGCTTGCCGGATCTGAGCCGGGGCCTGCTCCGGTACCGCTACCGGCGGCTCACCTCGGCGCGCTGGGCGGCGAAAGAGGCGGGGTACGACGGTGCGATGTATCCCTGGCAGAGCGGCTCGAACGGCGTGGAGCTGACCCCGACGGTCCACCTCAATCCACGCTCCGGGCACTGGAACCCCGACAACTCCCGCCTCCAGCGACACATCAATGCAGCGCTTGCTTACGACGTCTGGACCTATCACCAGGCGACCAACGACATCGAGTTCCTCGCCCTCTACGGCGCAGAGATGTTCATCGAGATCGCGCGCTTCTGGGCCAGCATCGCCACCTTCGATTCGGCTCGCGAGCGCTACGCAATCCGCGGGGTGGTCGGTCCGGACGAGTACCACGATGCCTACCCGGGCTCCGAGCGGAGCGGAATCGACAACAACGCCTACACGAACGCGATGGCTGCGTGGGTCCTCTGGCGGGCCCAGGACGTCCTCGAGGCACTGCCCGGGCAGCGTCGCGAGCAGCTTTCACACATGCTCGGATTGAAGCCCGAGGAGCTCCATCGGTGGGACGAGATCAGCCGCAAGCTGCTGCTGGCCTTCCACGATGACGGCATCTTGAGCCAGTTCGAGGGCTACGAGCAGATGGAGGAGCTCGACTGGGAGGGTTACCGGGCCAAGTACGGAAACATCGAGCGGCTGGACCGAATCCTCGAGGCCGAGGGGGAAAGTCCCAACCGGTACAAAGCGTCGAAGCAGGCGGACGTGCTGATGCTCTTCTACCTGTTCTCCGCGGACGAGCTGCGGCAGCTCTTCGCTCGCCTCGGCTATCCATTCGAGGAAGACACCATCCCCAGGAACATCGAGTACTACATGGCGCGCACCTCGCACGGCTCGACGCTGAGCAAGGTCGTGCACGCCTGGGTCCTGGTCCGCTCGGATCGCGAGCGGGCATGGGAGCTGTTCACCGAGGCGCTGGCGAGCGACCTCCTCGATCTCCAAGGGGGGACCACGCCTGAGGGCGTGCACCTCGGCGCCATGGCCGGAACGGTTGACCTGGTTCAGCGCGCCTTCACCGGACTGGAGACCCGGGACGAGGTGCTCTGGCTCGAGCCCAGGATTCCCGAGGAGCTGCTCAGGCTGCGCATGACCCTGCGCTACCGGCGTCACTGGGGCCTTGAGATCGAGGTCACGCGGGACCGGGCCAAGGTCACCGCCAGGCCGGCCGCCATCTACCCGATCAGGATCGGCATCCGCGGCGAGATCGTCGAGCTTGAGGCCGGCGACACCATCGAGCGACCGCTTTGAAAGTGCGGCCGGGGACGAGCTTGGACTTCCCCGAAACCGGGCATCACGATCTCATGGGGTCCCGCGCTGACAGCCCAAGGCGGGGCGTTGGGGAGCGGGTGGCGCTGCGCGACGGCTCGCCGGTGATCGTCCGGCCGCTCGAGCGAGACGAGGGACCGCTGGTCCAGGCTGTCTTCGACGCGATGGGCGAGGAGATGCGCTACCGGCGCTTCCTGGGCTACAAGAAGCAGCTGTCGGCCCAGGACCTCGAGACGCTCACCGCCGTCGACCACCACGGTCACGAGGCGCTGGTGGCTGTGCACGCCGAGACCGGAGAGCCCGTGGGGATCGGGCGGGCAATCCAGGAGCCGGGACGACCGGACAGCGCCGAAGCGTCTGTCGCAGTCGTCGACGCCTGGCAGGGCCGCGGGCTGGGCGGGCTTCTCATAGATCTCCTCGTTCGCCGCGCGCACGAGGAGGGGATACGCCGCTTCACCGCGGTGCTACTGACCCGCAACCAGGCGATGCTCCACCTGTTCGAGCGAACGGGGTCCGTCCGGGTCACCGCGCGCTACGGGGACACCATCGAGCTCGCGGTCGAGCTTCCGTTCGAGACCGGCGCGCCCATGGAGGCGATTCGCGCGGCCGCGGCCGGCGAGGTGCACGAGTAGAGATCCGCCGCAGAACGCGCTCCCCTGGCAACCGGAGTGGGCGTGCGCGATGATTCGAGTGTGAGCCATGTCCTCTTTCCGATCATCCTGGGGACCGGGCTGCTGGTGTTCGGGGGGATCATCGCCGCCAGGGCGCGGCTCCTGTTCGCGGCACGGCCCGCAGCGCGCTGGGACCGGATTCCCGAGCGGATCAGGCAGACGATCCTCTACGGACTCGGCCAGCGCAAGTTCCTCTCCGGCGAGCAGCCTGCGGGGATCATGCACGCGCTCGTCTTCTGGGGCTTCGTGGTCCTGCTGCTCCAGGTGGTCACGCTGTACGGGCGGGCGTTCGACGCGGGCTGGAACATCCCCGGCTTCGCGCCCGACGAGCCCCTGGGCCCGCCCTTCTTCATCGCCCGCGACCTGCTCGAGGCCAGCGTGATCGCCGGCGTCACCTACATGCTCTACCGGCGGGTCGTCCTGCACACGCCGCGGCTGTTCGGCCTCGGCCGAGCCGAGCAGCGCTACCGCGAGGCCCCGCATTGGGAGGGCGTCCTGATCCTGGTGATGATCCTGCTGATCATGGTCGGCGGCCTGCTTTACGACGCCGGCCTGCTGGTCGCAGGCGACATCCACGGCCACGAGCGCGACTTTGCGCCGCTCACCGCGCTAGTGGCCGCGGCACTCGGGGGCCTCTCCCCGTCCGCGGCGCGCACGGTGAGCGACGTCGGCTGGTGGCTGCACAACGTCACCGTGCTGGCGTTCCTGTGCCTGCTGCCCCTGTCCAAGCACTTCCACGTCATCACAGCGATCCCGAACGTGTTCTTTGCCAAGCTCCCGCCCCGCGGCGCTGAGCGACCGCTCGAGGTCACCCACGTGTCGGCCGCTCCCGTCGCCGCCCTGGAGCCGCCGCCCGAGGGTCTCGTCGGAGTGGCCTCGCTGTCCGACGTCACCTGGAAGCAGGTGCTCGACGCGTTTTCGTGCACCGAGTGCGGGCGCTGCACGGACGTCTGCCCGGCCACCGCCTCGGGCACGCCGCTGGCCCCGCGGCAGGTGATCCTGGACATCCGGGATCGCCTCTACGACCATCCCGAGCAGCAGCGGAACGGCGACGGCTCCTCGGCGCCGTTGATTTCCGCGGAGGCGCTGTGGGCGTGCACGACGTGCATGGCCTGCGTGGAGGCGTGCCCGGTGGGGATCGAGCACGTCCCGACGATCGTGGACATGCGGCGAAACCTCGTCGATCAGGGCGAGCTGGATCCGCTCCTTCAGCAGACGCTCGAGAACTACGGCAAACAGGGCAACTCCTACGGCAAGTCGGCGCGGCTTCGGGCCCGATGGGCCAAGGGCCTGGACTTCAAGATCCCGGACGCGCGGAGCGAGCCGGTGGAGTACGTGTGGTTCGTGGGCGACTTCGCATCATTCGACGAGCGCGTCCAGGTCGCCTCGCAGTCCGTGGCGCGGATCCTGCACGACGCCGGCGTGTCGTTCGGGTTGCTCTACGAAGGCGAGCGCAACTCGGGCAACGACATTCGCCGGATCGGCGAGGAGGGGCTGTTCGAGATGCTGGTCGAGCAGAACATGAGCGTGCTGGCCGATGCGCAGTTCGAGGCGATCTTCACCACCGACCCTCACTCGCTGAACGCCCTGCGCAACGAGTACCCCCGGTTCGGCCTCAGCGTTCCCGTCTACCACTACACCGAACTCCTCGCCGACCTGGTCGCGAAGGGGGCCATCTCGCTGCGAACCCCGCTCTCCGGGACGCGCGTCACCTACCACGATCCGTGCTACCTGGCGCGCTACAACCGGGTCACCGAGGCGCCACGACAGCTGATCGAGGCGACCGGTGCGGAGCTCGTGGAGATGCCTCGCAACGGGACGAACACGTTCTGCTGCGGGGCGGGCGGGGGCCGCATCTGGATGAGCGACGACGGCGAGACGTCCGAACGGCCCAGCGAGCAGCGAATCCGCGAAGCGCAGACGCTGGGAGACCTCGACTACTTCCTCGTCAGCTGCCCGAAGGACCTGTCGATGTACTCGGACGCCGTCAAGGTCGTGGGCGCCGATTTTGAGGTTGCGGAGCTGACGGCGCTGATCGAGCAAGCGCTCGCGCAGGCAGCGCCCGCATAGCGGTCACTCGCCGAGCAGGTTCGTCAACTCGTCGGCGACGTCGAACAGGTCGGCCACGGCCCCGTAGTGCGCGATGTGGAAGATCGCCGCCCCCGGATCGGTGTTCACGGCCACGATCAGCTCGGCGCCCTGCATCCCTTCGACGTGCTCGGGGGCGCCCGAGACCCCGAGCGAGAGGTAGAGCTTCGGCGTCACATGCGCGCCCGATTTGCCGACCTGGCGCACCTTGGGAAGCCAGCCGGAATCGATGACGGGTCGCGACGCTCCCACCTCGGCGTCCAGCGCCTCGGCCAGCTCCTCCGCGATCTCGATGTTCTCCTTGCTCCCGATGCCCCGGCCGACGCAGACAATCCGATCGGCCTTCGTCAGGTCGACCCCCTCGTCGGGCTGCTCCACCGGCTCGACGAACGTCGTCCTCAGGCTCTCGAGCTTCGCCGGCGGCGCGAGCTCAGCCCGCTCGCCGCGCCCGGCAGCCTGGGGCGCGTCGTGCAGGGCCACGCTGTTGATCGCGAACACCGCCGGAAGCCGCGTGTTGGCGGTGGCGTGGAGCTGTCCCCCGTAGATCCCGCTGACCGACCGCGCCTCGCCGCCCTCGACCGCCAGCTCGACGCAGTAGCCGACGAACGGACGCCCCGTCGCGGCCGCGGCCGCGGCCGCCAGATCCAGGGCCGCCGTGGTGTTCTCGAGAACGACTAGGTCGGGCGAGCCCTCGTTGATGGCGGCCACCAGCACGGCCTGATGCGCCTCCGGGAGGTACGGCGAGAGCGCCGGGTGCGCGGCCTCGAGCACCACGTCAGCGGCGCTCGCGTCCTTCCCGCCGGGCTCCGCGCCGGCGACGAGCGCCACCAGGTCCCCTCCGGCGGCGTCCGCCAGCGGGCGAGCGAAGCCTAGGAGCCGGTCGTTGACGGGCGATTCGAGATATGCGAGGACATCGCCCATCAGCCCAGCAGAGCTCCCCGTTCGCGCAACACCTCGACGAGCTTCGCTGCGATCTTCTCCGCGTCACCGTCGAGCATCGTCGCCTGAGTCTGGGGCACCGGCCGAGCGAGCGAGACGACGCTTGACGGCACGGCGGGCGCGTCGACGCTGACGTTGAGGGTCTCGGTGCTCGCCTCGGTCATCGCCTGGCGGAGCCTCGCCATCGCGACGTAGCGCGGCGGCGAGCTGGCGGACTGCACGCCGACGATCGCCGGCAGGTCGAGGCCCAGGACCGCAAGGCGCCCGCCGGCGTACTCCTGCACCACGCGTGCCGTTCCGTCAGCGAGGGTGACACCCACGGCGACGCTCGCCTGCGGCCAGCCGAGGTTCGCGGCGAGGTAGGGCGCTGTTTGCCCGAAGACGTCGGTCGGCGTCTGGACGCCGGTGAGGACGAGATCGGGCTCCAGCTGGCGGAAGGCCTCGGCGAACGCGAGCGCCCCCGTGCGAGAGTCGTAGGTATCGATCTCGCCGGCCTCAACGACCACCAGCCTGTCCGCACCGCGCGCGTAGGCCAGGCGCAGCGCCTCATCGATCCCGTCGGAGCGCAACCCGACCGCCGTGACCGTGGCGCCGGTCGCCTCCTTGAGCAGCACCGCCTCCTCGAGCGCTTGGTCGTCGAACTCGTTGATGGCCATCTCGACGAGCTCGCGGTCGATGTCCGTGCCGCTCCCGTCAACCTCGAGCTCCTCGCCCGTCTTGGGCATCAGCCGGATCGCGACCGCGATGTTCATCGGGGGTCGACCGCCTCAACTTCAAGGGGTAGCATTGGCAATCGAGCGGCTTCCTTCTAGCTCGTTGGGGAACCTTCGTCAACCGTTATCGAGGACGTTATCGAGGACGTTAGTCCGAATCCGATCGTGGTGTTCCCCAGGTCGGAGGCCTGATGGCTAACGAGCTCAACGCCGAGACGTTGAGTGTGGCGCTTAAGTCCATCGACGAGTTCGCCGCGCGCGAGCTTCCGGACTCGCTCCTGATCGAGCTCGACGAGCGAGACACGTTCCCGGAGGAGCTCGTTCGCCGCATGTCCTCCGCCGAGGAGCTTGGCATCCAGCTCCTGTTCGTTCCTTTCGAGTACGGCGGGATGGGAGGCGGCGCCTTCGATGTCTATCGCATCTGCGAGCGGATGGCCGCGATCGACGTGGGCCTCGCGACATCGGAGCTCGCAACGTTCTTGGGCAGCGATCCGATCCGGGTCGGCGGGACCGAGGAGCAGAAGCGCGAGTACATGAGCCGGATCGCCAAGGAGGGGATCCTGTTCGCTTACGGCGCCACCGAGCCCGAGGCGGGCAGCGACCTCGGGGCGCTGAAGACAATCGCGCAGCCTGTCGCGGAGAACGGGAACGTGACGGGCTACCTGATCAGCGGGGCCAAGCAGTGGATCAGCAACGGGGGCGTCGCGGACCTCTACACGATCCTCGCCCTCGCGCCCGGCGGACCGAGCTGGTTCATCATCGAGTCGGGCGCCGATGGGTTCACTCACGGCAAGCACGAGGACAAGCACGGCATCCGGCTGAGCAACACGGCGGCGCTGTTCCTGGACAAGGTCCACGTCGAAGCCGACCGGCTTGTCGGCGGCGTCGAGGGCCAGGGCCTGGTTCAGGCCCAGCAGGTGTTCGGCTACACGAGGCTGATGGTGGCTGCCTTCGGGCTGGGCGCGGGATGGGCGGCGCTCGACCGCGCGATCTCCTACTCCCGCAAGCGCGTCCAGGCGGGCGGGCCGCTGTCGGAGAAGGAGGGCTACACGAACAAGCTGATCGTCCCCCACGCGGTCGCCCTGGAGGCGTCGCGGGCGGCGATCGAGGAAACGGCCGAGCGGCTGGACGCCGGCGAGGGCCAGCTGAACGTCGAGGGCGCGATCGCCAAGTACCTCGCGACGGAGGCGGGTGACGCGGCGGCCGACGCGGCCATCCAGGCCCACGGCGGCTACGGCTACACCCACGACTACATGGTCGAGAAGATCAAGCGCGACGTTCGGATCACCAGGATCTACGAGGGCACTTCGGAGATCATGGAGATCACAATCGCGCGCGGGCGCTGGCAGGAGCACCTGAAGTCCGGCGGCGATCACTACCACGAGAAGGCGCGGGAGCTCGAGGCGCTCCACGGCGACCATCCCGCGGTCGGCGCCGACGTCGCCGCAATCGCCCACCACGCCCTCGCAGAGCTGCTCGAACGCGCGAGGGTAGAGCGGTTGACCCGCCACCAGCATGTCCTGATGCGCCTCGGTGCCCTGATCGCCCAGGTCGAGGGCGCCGCCGCGCTCGTCAGACGTGCGCAGCGGGCGGCCGACAAGGAGCTGAACGAGAAGGCGTCGCGGCGCCTGCGAGCGAAGGCGCTGGCCGCCGCCAGCCGCGTGAGCGCCCGCAACGCCGCGCTGTCCGTTCCGACCGAGGGGGTGCGCTGCGTGGCCGGAGCCGACGGGGACCTCGGCGAGCTCGAGCACCGCCTCGACCTCGCGTCGATCCACCAAGCCCAGGGCGGGCTGCTCGCCGATCTCGAGCAGGTCAGGGAAGCCGTCTACGGGCGCATGCGGCCATGAGCGACTCACTCGACAACGCCGCCGCGATCGTCGGCGTCAGCGCGATCCTCCCCGATGCCCCGAACGCCGAGGCGTTCTGGCGCAACGTCACCACCGGCCGCTACTCGATCAGCGACGTCGACCCTGAGCGCTGGGATCCGGACCTCTACTACGACCCGGACCCCAAGGCGCCGGAGCGCACGTACTCGAAGATCGGAGGCTGGGTGCGCGAATGGGAGTGGGATCCTCTCGGCTGGAAGCTCCCGGTCCCGCCCAGGGTGGGCGACGCGATGGACGACGCCCACAAGTGGGCCGTCGCCTGCACCCGCATGGCGCTGATGGACGCGGGCTGGCCGGATCGTCCGCTCGACCTCGATCGCACTGCCGTGATCATCGGCAACGCCCTGTCGGGCGAGAAGCACTACCTGACCGCGCTGCGCATCATGTTCCCCGAGCTCGCGCGCGAGCTGGAGGAAACCGCGAGCTTCGCCGCGCTGCCGGCGGACGTGCGCTCCGCGATCGAGGGCGAGCTGCGCGCCAAGTTCGAGGGCTGGCTCCCCGGGATCACCGAGGACACGATGCCCGGAGAGCTCGGCAACTGCATCGCCGGGCGGATCGCCAACCTGTTCAACCTCCACGGGCCGAACTTCACGACCGACGCGGCGTGCGCGTCCGCGCTGGCCGCGATGGACGCCACCGTCGACGGACTCCTCGCCCACGAGTTCGACGTCGCGATCACGGGTGGCATCGACCGCAACATGGGCGCGCACACGTTCGTCAAGTTCTGCGCGATCGGCGCGCTCTCCCCCAGCGGCACCCGCCCGTACTCGGAGGGGGCCGACGGCTTCGTGATGGGAGAAGGCGGCGCGCTGTTGGTGGTCAAGCGGCTCGGCGATGCCGTCCGCGACGAGGATCGGATCTACGCCGTGGTCCGCGGGGTGGGGAGCGCGAGCGATGGCAAGGGCAAGGGCATCACCGCCCCCAACCCGGTTGGGCAGCGCTTCGCCATCGAGCGGGCCTGGCGGAACGCGGGGCTGTCGCCCGCGGAGTGCACGCTCGTCGAGGGCCACGGGACCTCGACGAGCGTGGGCGACGCGGTCGAGCTGAAGAGCTTGATGGACGCCTTCTCCGGGGCGCAGCTGCCGCGTGGATCGATCGCCCTCGGCTCGGTGAAGTCGAACTTCGGCCACCTCAAAGGAGCCGCGGGAGCGGCGGGCATGCTCAAGGCCACGCTCGCGCTTCACGACAAGGTGCTGCCGCCGAGCATCAACTTCGAGCGACCCAATCCCAACGTGGACTGGACCGCGTCGCCGTTCGCCGTCAACACCGAGCTCCGCGACTGGGACATCGCCGCCGGGCGCTCGCGTGTCGCGGGCGTCAGCGCGTTCGGCTTCGGCGGCACCAACTTCCACCTCGTCATGGAGGAGTACGCGCCGGACCGTCACGCCACCAACGGCCACGGCTCGTCGGTCGCCGTCCCGGTCGAGCCCCCGCCCTCCGCCGAGCCTGCCCCGGCGGCGTCCGGCAAGCCGCCCGTGCGCGGCGCGCTCGTGCTCGGCGCGGCCGACGAGGCCGGGCTCGCCAACGCGCTGCGCACGGAGCTAGCGGAGGCGCGGCAGGGCCGCCATCTCGATCCGACGCCGCCGCCGACCAAAGCGCTTCGGGCCCCGGAGCGGATCGCGATCGACTATGCCGACGGGCCAGACCTGGTTGCGAAGGCGGAGCTGGCGTTGCGAGTCTTGCAAGCGGGCAATCCGTCGGCGTGGCCGGCGCTGCGCGGCCGCGGCATCCACCGCGGCAGCGGCACCCCGGGCAAGGTGGCGTTCCTCTACACGGGCCAGGGCTCGCAGTACGCGAACATGCTCGCCGAGCTGCGCCGGCGGGAGCCGGTGGTCGCCGAGCTCTTCGAGGAAGCGGACGCGCTCCTGGCGCCGCTGCTCGAGGGCCGGCGGCTGTCCGACCTGATCTTTGCCGACCCGGCGGACCCGGAGGCGATGGCGCGCGCGGAGGAGGAGCTTCGCCGCACCGAGATCCAGCAGCCGGCGGTGATCACCGTCGACACGGCGCTCACGCGGCTGCTGGGGGAGTACGGGATTGCCCCCGACATGGTGATGGGACATTCCGTCGGCGAGTACGGGGCCCTGGTCACCGCCGGTGGCCTGACCTTCGGGGACGCGCTCGAGGCAGTGAGCGCCCGCGGACGCGAGATGGCGAGCCTACGAGTGGACGACCCCGGAGCGATGGCAGCGGTCATGGCCCCGCTGGAGGAGGCCGAGGAGATCGTCGCTGGGATCGACGGCTACGTCGTGCTCGCCAACATCAACTCCACGCACCAGGTCGTGCTAGGCGGCGCCACCGACGCTGTCGCTCGCGCCGTGGAGGCGGTGAAGGAGCGAGGGCACACCGCGATCCCGCTGCCTGTGAGCCACGGCTTCCACACCGAGATCGTCGCGCCCGCGAGCACTCCGCTGCGGGCGATGCTCACCCGGCTCGGCCTCCGTCCCCCTCGGCTGCCAACCGTGGCCAACGTCACCGGCGAGCTCTATCCCACCGGAGACGGCGCCGTCGAGCAGATGCTCGACATGCTGAGCCGCCAGGTGGCCTCACCCGTGCAGTTCGTCAAGGGCCTGCACACCCTGTACGACGAGGGCGCGAGGATCTTCGTCGAGGTCGGTCCGAAGCACGCCCTTCAGGGATTCGCCTCAGACGTGCTCGGCGACGACGCGATCGTCAGCCTCGCCAGCAACCACCCCAAGCAGGGCGACGTGCCGACGTTCAACAACGCCCTGTGCGGCCTCTGGGGAGCGGGTCTCGGGACCGGCCGGGACCCGGTCACGCGCGAGTCGGTCGAGCTCAAGCCAGGCGCGACGGCGCAGCCCCATTCGCGGCCCGTGCGCGAGGCGCGCGCCCGCCTTGCCCCCGAGGAGGGCCGGGCCCGGGCGGCTCCCGAGCCCGCGCCGGCGGCCGTCGCCGGCGAGGCGCCCGGGGATGAGCCCGTGGTGATCACCGGCGCGGCGCTCGGGCTTCCCGGCGCCGAGCGGCTGTTCGACGACGCGAACATCGGCCGGCTCCTGAACGGCGAGCAGGGAATCGACGTCATCCCGGGCCGCCTGCGCCGCGAGATGCTCGACAAGCACATCACGCGGTTGGTCAAGGGCGACGACGGCGGCGCCAAGTTCGAGACGATCGATCGCCTCGAGGCCGTGATCAAACTCGCCGGGCGCGCCGGCGCGTTCGACCCGGTCGAGGAGTTCGGCGTCGACGACGAGCGGCTGGCCGCGCTCGGGCACGACACGCAGCTGGCGATCGCCGCGGGCATCGACGCGCTTCGCGACGCCGGGATCCCGCTCGTACTGCGCTACAAGACCACGACCAAGGGCACCAAGCTCCCCGACCGCTGGTCGCTCCCCGACGAGCTGCGCGACGACACCGGGGTGATCTACGCATCGGCCTTCCCCGGCCTCGAGGAGATGGCCGACGAGGTGGCGCGCTACACCACGGACCACATGCGCCGGGAGCGCCTCGCCGCGCTCGAGACGCTGCGGGCGAGGATGCTCGATCACGACGGCACCGATCCGGTGGTGCTCGACGAGGTCGAGCGGCGCATTCACGACCTGGAGCACACGCTCGAGGAGGAGGGGTACACCTTCGACCGCCGGTTCATCTTCCGCGTCCTCTCGATGGGCCACTCGCAGCTCGCCGAGCTGATCGGGGCCCGGGGACCGAACACCCAGATCAACTCCGCCTGCGCAAGCACCACGCAGGCCGTCGCGCTCGCCGAGGACTGGATACGCGCCGGGCGGTGCCGCCGCGTGCTGATCGTGGCGGCCGACGACGCCACCTCGGACACCCTGATGGGCTGGCTCGGAGCCGGATTCCTCGCCTCCGGCGCGGCGGCGACCGACGACGTCGTCGAGGAGGCAGCGCTGCCATTCGACGAGCGCCGTCACGGCATGATCCTCGGCATGGGGGCCGCGGGGCTCATGGTGGAGAGCGCGGCCGCCGCCCGCGAGCGCGCGCTGACGCCGATCTGCGAGGTGCTCGGCTCGGCGACCGCCAACTCCGCCTTTCACGGCACCCGGCTCGACGTCGAGCACATCAGCGGCGTCATGGAGCAGCTCGTGGAGCAGGCGGAGGGCCGCGGGCTCCGCCGGGAGGACATCGCCGGCGAGACGGTGTTCATCTCGCACGAGACCTACACGCCCGCCCGCGGCGGCAGCGCGGCAGCGGAGATACACGCGCTGCGCGACGTCTTCGGCCAAGCCGCGGACAGCATCGTGATCGCGAACGTCAAGGGGTTCACCGGGCATCCTATGGGCGTCGGCTTGGAGGACGTGCTCGCAGTGAAAGCCTTGGAGACCGGCGTCGTTCCACCGGTGCCCAACTTCCGCGATCCCGACCCTGAGCTGGGCCAGCTCAACCTCTCGGGGGGAGGCTCGTACCCGGTCCGCTACTCGCTCCGGCTGGCGGCGGGCTTCGGCTCCCAGATCTCGATGCTGCTCCTGCACTGGACGCCCGTCGGAGACGGCCGCCGGCGCAATGCGGACGAGCTCGGCCACGACTACCGGGTTGCCGATCGAGCCGCCTGGACCGCATGGCTGAGGCGCATGTGCGGCTACGAGGAGCCGCAGCTCGAGGTCGTCCAGCACCGGCTCCGCATCGTCGATCAGGGTCCGCCGGCCGGCGTGCGGCTGGCGCCCGCATCCGCACCGGATTCCGCGCCGGCGGAGATCGAGCCCGCGGCCCTGGAGATGGACTCCCCGGCCGAGGCGTTCGAGCCCGCCCCTTCCCCCACCGCGAGCGCCGGCATCGAGCCACGAGTGCTTGCGATCGTCTCCGAGGAGACGGGCTACCCGACCGACCTCCTCGACATGGACCTCGACCTGGAGGCCGACCTGGGGATCGACACGGTCAAGCAGGCCGAGGTGTTCGCCTCGATCCGCGAGTCCTACGACATCCCCTTCGACGACACGCTGAAGCTGCGCGACTACCCGACGCTCAACCACGTCGTCGCGTTCGTCAGGGAGCGAGCCGGCGTCGCGCCGGCCGCCGAGGAGCCGGCCGTGGCGCCGACCCCCACTGCCGCGGCCCCCTCCGCCGAGCCCGCCCGCGCGCCCGAGCCGGCTGCCGCAGGGCCGGAGCCCTCGGCCGCGCCCGCGCAGGACGACGTCACCGAGCGCGTCCTCGCCGTCGTCTCCGAGGAGACGGGCTACCCGACCGACCTCCTCGACATGGACCTCGACCTGGAGGCCGACCTGGGGATCGACACGGTCAAGCAGGCCGAGGTGTTCGCCTCGATCCGCGAGTCCTACGAGATCCCCTTCGACGACACGCTGAAGCTGCGCGACTACCCGACGCTCAACCACGTCGTCGCGTTCGTCAGGGAGCGAGCCGGCGTCGCGCCGGCCCCCGAGGAGCCGGCCGTGGCGCCGAC
>CAWDAL010000012.1:0-200789 GCA_963800285.1 uncultured Solirubrobacterales bacterium | reverse complement strand
CGCGCTCCTCGAGGACGAGCGACTCTTCGACGAGCTGGTCGCCGAGCGGCTCGAGAGCCTCGACAGCCCCTCGGCGAAGCTCCGAGAGCTCTTCGAGATCTGCGCCGCGGACGCCAACTGGACCCTCTGGCTCGAGCTCTGGACGAGGTCGCTGCACGACGACCCCATGCGAGACGCCGAGCGGCGGGTGGAGGGGCGCTGGCGCGCCCTGCTGACAGAGGTGATCGAGGAGGGCCGGAGCACCGGGGAGTTCACCACCGCCTCCGCCGAGAACGCGGCCCTCGCCCTCGGCGCGATGGTCGACGGCCTCGCGGTCCAGGTCACGCTCGAGGACCCGGCCGTGAGCCGCGAGCGCATGCTCAAGGTGTGCGTGTCGAGCGCGGAGACGCTGCTGCACGCGGACCTCGCGGTGCGCCCCGCACTGAAGGCCGCGTCATGAGCGACATATTTCCGGAATTTGGGGAGGCACCAAAATATGCTGTCCGCAAGACCGGGCCCCATCTCGCGAACGCCGAACTCAGGAGGGAACTCGAATGACGAACCACCCGAAGGAACGGCTGGACTCCCTGAGCAGGCGCAATTTCCTGCTGCGAAGCGCAGGTATAGCCGTGTCTTTCTCCGCAGCCGGCCCCCTGCTCGCGGCCTGCGGCAATTCGACGAGCGTTCAGCAGAGCACCGGGGCGAGCGGCGAGCTCGTGGGGCCGGGAGGCCTGCCGCTCGCGAGGCCGGACAAGCGCGTGGTGCTGCCGCGCTGGGAGGATCCCATCGAGTCGGGGCTCCAGCCGGAGAAGGGCGGGACGTTCACGGTCTACGCCTATCCCGACTACATCTACAAGAAGGTCCTCACGGAGTTCGGGGCCAAGTACGGCGTCGACGTCCAGTACACGCCATTCGACAACGTCAACTCCGGGCTCCAGCGGCTCGCCTCGGGAGCGGTCACGCCCGACGTCACGAACATCACGCCGGACGTGCTCGATATCGGCGTGGCCGGCAAGCTGATCAAGCCGCTCAACCTCGACTACATCCCGAACCTCCAGAAGAACATCTGGCCGGAGCTCGCCGACCCGTTCTACGACGGCGAGTCGCGTTACACGGTCCCCTACACCGTCTACGCCACCGGCATCGCCTGGCGGACGGACAAGGTCAAAGAGGACATCGCCGGCATGGACCAGCCATGGGACATCTTCTGGGAGTCTCAGGCGTACAAGGGCAAGGTGGGACTCCTCTCCGAGAACCGGGAGACGATCGGGATGGCCCTCCTGCGCAAGGGGAACACGGACATCAACACCGAGGACCCCACGCTCGTGAACGGGGCGGTGTCCGACCTGAAGCAGCTCTACGGCGTCTGCAACGTCAAGGTGGACGACCTCCAGTACCAGACGATTCCGGAGGGGTCGAGTTGGCTCCACCAGGCGTGGTCGGGGGACATGATCGCGGGCTACATCTACTACCTGCCGAAGGGCACGCCGGCGAGCGCCCTCGCCTTCTGGAGGGCGCCGAAGGGCAAGGTGCCGATGCAGAACGACTGCTTCTCGGTCTGCTCTGCCACGAAGAAACCGGTGCTCTCGCACCTCTTCCTCAACTACCTCCTCGACAACGGCGTCGCCTATGAGAACTTCGTCGATTTCAACGGGTATCAGCCCCCGCTGAACGAGATCGACCCGGGCACGCTGGTGCAGAAGGGTGTCGTGCCCGAGAACCTGGCGGACAGCGTTCTGACGAACGACGATCTCGGGCCCGATTCGCTGCAGTACTGCACGCTCACCTCTCAGGGACAGCAGCTCTGGGAGGACGGCTACTCGAACTTCCTCGCCGGAGGGGGGAGTTGACGGGTCCGGAGCGGGAGCGTTAGGGCGCCGTGTACCGGCGTTCGTTGTGGCCCGCTCTGGCGCTCCCGGGCGTTGTCTGGCTGATTCTCCTCTTCATCGTGCCGTTCTATGCGGTCCTCGGGGTCGCGCTGGGAACCGTCGACCCGGTCCTCTTTCAGCCGGTTCCCATCTGGAACCCGCTCCATTGGAACGTGGGTTGGATCGGCGAGGTCCTCAGTCGGCTCGCCCCGGGGGGAGTCTGGTGGGACGTCGAAATCAGGACGCTCGTCTACGTCCTCGTCTCCCTGGTCCTCTGCCTGCTGATCGGCTATCCGGTCGCCTACTACACGGCCCGGCACGCTGGGAGGTGGAAGGGCGTCGTCCTCATCCTGATCATCCTTCCCCTCTGGATCAGCTACATGATGCGGATGCTCGCCTGGGTGAACCTCCTGCAGGAGAACGGCTGGGTGAACGACTTCCTGACGGCCACCCACGTGCTCAGCCAGCCGCGTGACTGGCTCGGCGGAAGCGCCTCGACCGTCATCCTCGCCCTCGTCTACGGCTACATCCCGTACCTGATCCTGCCGCTCTTCGCCGCGCTCGATCGGATCGACCGCAGCCACCTGGAGGCGGCACGCGACCTCGGTGCGAGCCCCTGGTATGCATTTCGCAAGGTCACCCTCCCACTCTCGAAAACAGGGATCCTGGGGGGCGCTGTCCTCATCACCCTGCCGATGTTCGGCGACTACTACACGCCGAACATCGTCTCGGGCTCGCCGAAGACGTCCCTGATCGGCAACCAGATCGACCTCTACTTCCACGGCGGCCCGCAGCCGACGATCGGCGCCGCGCTCACGATCGTCCTCGCGGGTTTCCTGACGATCCTGATGCTCTACTACATGCGGAGCATCCATCGCGCCCAGCGCGAGGAAGGGATGGTCGGGGCGCTGTGACGGCCGTCGCCGAGCCGCGAGCGAGGCCGCAGCGCTCGACTTCGACCCGCTTCCGCGGCTGGCTCCGCAACCCATGGGGAAAGCCGCGCTTCCTGGCCGTCTTCACCTGGATCTACATCACCTGGTCGATCGTGCCGGTGCTGATCGCGGTGCTGTTCTCCTTCAACGCCACCCGCTCGCGCACGGTCTGGGACTCCTTCTCGATCCGCTGGTACTGGGGGGACCCAGTGGACTCGGTCTGGCACGACCCGACCCTTCGGCATTCCCTCGTTCAGAGCTTCAAGCTGGCGGGAGCGGACGTTCTCATCGCCGTCCCGATCGGGGTTCTGCTCGCCATCGGTCTCGCCCGCTGGCGTGGTCGCGGCTCCGGCACCTCCAACTTCATCATGCTCTTTCCGCTGGTCACCCCCGAGATCGTCATGGGCGTGTCGCTCCTTCTCGTCTTCAGCCACATCTTCACGTTCGTTCACACCGGAACGCTCGCCCAGATCCTCGGCCACGTGACTTTCTCGATCTCCTTCGTGGTCGTGATCGTGCGCGGTCGGCTGTTCTCGATCGGCAGGCAGTACGAGGAGGCCGCCGCCGACCTCGGGGCCTCGCCGTTCGTCGCGTTGACGCGCGTCCTACTGCCGTTGCTCACACCGGCGATCGTCGCTTCGGCAGCCGTGGTGTTCGCCATCTCGGCCGACGACTTCGTCATCAGCCAGTGGCTGTCAAGCGGCGCGCCCACGGACACCGTTCCGATCCAGATCTACGCAGCGACGCGCGCCGCGCCCTTACCGTCAGTGAACGCGATCGCAACGATCATGATGGTGTCAACCCTCCTCATCGTCACGGCCGGCTTCCTCATCTGGCGGCTGTTCACGCGCGGAGAGAGTAGGGCGGGCAAACCGGCGGAGGACTTCGGCGGCGCCTTCAACATCACCTAGCTTCGGGAGGCCAATGGCACGCGGCGAAATCGAATTGAGCAAGCTGACCAAGCAGTTCGAGGCGGTGACCGCGGTGGACGGCATCGATCTCCACATCCCGGCCGGGGAGTTCTTCTCACTCCTCGGGCCCTCCGGCTGCGGGAAGACGACGACCCTGCGAATGGTCGCCGGCTTCGAGCAGCCGACTTCCGGGGAGATCCTCCTGGACGGCACAGATGTCGCCTACACACCGGCTCACGAGCGCAACGTCAACACCGTGTTCCAGAACTACGCGCTCTTCCCGCACCTGAACGTCTACGACAACATCGCCTTCGGGCTGAAGCGGGCGAAGCGGCCGAAAGCCGAGATCCGCGAGCGCGTCGGCAAGGCGCTCGAGCTGGTCCAGCTTCCGGGCTATGAGGGGCGCAAGTCGTCCCAGCTCTCGGGCGGGCAGCAGCAGCGGGTTGCCCTGGCGCGCGCTCTCATCCTCAACCCGGCCGTCCTCCTTCTCGACGAGCCGCTCGGCGCCCTCGATGCGAAGCTCCGCAAGGCCCTCCAGATCGAGCTCAAGTCGCTCCAGCAGGAGGTCGGCATCACGTTCCTGTACGTCACCCACGACCAGGAGGAGGCGCTCACGATGAGCGACCGCCTTGCGGTCATGACGAGCGGGCGCATCGAGCAGGTCGGGGCGCCTCAGGACGTCTACGAGGATCCCGAGACGCTCTACGTCGCCGACTTCCTCGGCGTTTCGAACCTGATGCAGGCCACCGTCGTCAGTGCCGGCACGGGCACCTGCCGCGTCGCGGTGGAGGGCTACGAGCTCAAGACTCGCGGAACGAACCGGGACGTCACCGGGGATGTCAAGATCGTCATCCGACCGGAGCGCATCGAGCTCGAAGAGCACGGATCTACATCGGGGCAGAACCGCATCCCGGCCATGGTGGAGCGCGTCGTCTACGCGGGCTCGGAGATCCAGGTGATCGTCCGCGCCGCCACCGGAGAGGCGCTCCAGGCGCTCGTTCAGAACACCGGCGGCGGAATCCCCTATGAGCAGGGCACTCCGGTGCAGCTCCACCTACCCGTGGACGCGCTCCGCGTCCTCCCTTCGGGCATCGGCGATGCCCCTTCCCTCAAGGGTGAGGAGCCGGATCCGGAGACTGTCGCTGCCGGCTGAGCTCGGATGAGAACGCTCTCTACCGCCGCGATGCAGACGGCGCCGATCGCGCGGGATCCCGACGGCACCCTCGTGGACACCGAGGGACTGGTGCGAGTCCAGGTCGGTGAGGGGGTGGAACTGCTCACCGACGTTCTCGACCTCGAGGCGGTGGAGCGGGTGCGCCGCTTCGGCATCGCCGGCGTCTCGCGGATCTGGGGGCAGCTCGACTTGCTCGCCGACGCCGGACCGGAGCTGCCGATGTACGGCGGCCGGATCCGTCGACGCCCGAGCATCCAATCCTGAGCTCACCAAAACCAGCCCGGCGGAGCCGCGTGGTCGTAGTCATCGCCGTGGCAGCGGTGACGATCGACACCGCCCTGCTGGGGCTGATCGCCCCCCTCCTTCCCGAGATCGAGCGGCGAACCGGTGCGAGCGAAGGTGCTCTCGGGGCCTCCTTCGCAGCGTACGCAGTGCCGATCGTGCTTCTCTCGCTCCCGCTGGGGCGCCTGGCGGACTCGGTGGGGCGCAGGGGCCTGCTGATCGCGGGGCTCGCGCTGGCCGCGGCGGGCTCTGGGGTGATCGCGACATCGGAGTCCATCTGGCCCCTGATGCTCGGCCGGGTCATCCAGGGGGTCGGGTCGGCGGCGAGCTGGATCGCGGCACTCGCCCTGGTCTCCGATCTCGCGCGACCGGGCCGCAGGGGGGAGGCGATCGGTGTCGCCCTTGGTGCGACCAGTGCCGGCTCGATCGCGGGGCCAGCACTCGGGGGAGTCACTGCCGACCTGCTCTCCTTCGCCGCCCCCTTTCTGATCGTCGGCGGGATCTCCGTCGCCATCGCCGTCGCCGCCGCGTTCTTGCTGCCTCCCGAACGACGCACGGCGCCGCGGACACCGGCCTGGGCGACGATCAGGCACTCGCTCGGATCAGGGACCGGCGCGCTGGCGGTGGGCATGACCATCGCCGGGGCCTGCGCCCTGGGCCTGGTCGAGGTCGTCGCACCGCTCGACCTCGACTCCCGCCTCGGCTTGTCCAGCGCGGCGATCGGGTTGCTCTTCGCCTGGTCCATCGCGGTCGACGCGGCGGTTGCACCGTTCGGCGGCCGCTGGGGGGATAGGCACGGACGGCGGGGGCCGGCCGTGTTCGGGCTCACGGCCACGGCCTGCTCGGCTCTCCTGCTGGCGGGACTGGGCGGAACCGTGGGAGCTGCACTGGCGCTCGGAGTGTTCGGGGCCGGATTCAGCCTGACGTTCTCCGCCGCGGTCCCGTGGCTCGACGAGGCTTTCGGCGATGTCGAGCGCGGGCTTGGGTACGGGGTTCTCAATCTGCTCTACGCGACCGGATACACGATCGGCCCTCTGATCGGCGGCGCCCTGCTCGAGGTTGCGAGTGCCACTGCGGCCTACGCGCTGACGGCGGTCGCGCTCGCGGGGTGCGCCCTCGTCGTGCTCCGCCGGGTGCGGGCGCCCACCGCCGGGCCGGCCTGAATCAACTCTCAGGTACCACCGCTGGACCCCCGCGCCTTGGCTTGGAAGGATCCTTGGGTCGTGAGGCGTCAGCAAGTGGGAGATGAATGAACCGGATCGGCGTCATCGGAGCCGGCTTTGCGGGCCTCGCAGCAGCCGACACCCTGCGCGCGGGCGGAGCTGAGGTGACCGTGCTCGAGGCGCGAGACCGGGTCGGGGGCAGGGTCTGGTCCGTGCCGTTTGGGGAGGGGGCCATCGTGGAGCGTGGGGCCGAGTTCATCCTCCCCGGTTACAGCTCGATGACTGCCCTGGCGGCGCGCTTCCGGATCCCATTGGTCCTCAAGGGGACGCCCTATGGGCGCCGCGTGCCGATCGGCGAGGAGGCTGTGTCCCCGTCCGCCCTCGAGACCGCATTCGACCGCATCGCCGGGGAGCCAACCGTGGACGCCGCAAGCGCAGGCGACTTGATCTCCGGTCTGGACCTGGACCCGCCCCTCTCGAACCTGATTCGGACACGTGTCGCGATCTCGAATGGCCATCCGGTCGACGATCTCGCGGCGTCGGTGCTCGACGAGGGAGCGTCGACCTTCGGCGATTTCGAAAACCAGAGCCTGGAGGGCGGAAACATGCGGCTCGCCGAGGCCCTCGCGGCCGAGCTCGGTGAAGTTGTGCACCTCTCCTCCCCCGCGCGGAGAGTGCAGTGGTCACAGGATGCGGTGAACATCGCCACGGATGACGCGGAGGTCGAGACTGACGCGGTCGTGGTCGCGATTCCCACAGCGCCGCTGGCCGAGATCGAGTTCGATCCTCCGCTCGAGGGTGCGACCGCGGACGCGCTGCGTGCTGTCACCTACGGTCAGAACTCGAAGCTCTTCCTGCGCATGCGATCCGCCGCGCAACCCAGCGCGATCATGTCCGTCGCCGGACACTTCTGGACCTACACGCAGCTGGGCGCCGACGGCGAGCCGGTTCCATTCGTGACCGCCTACACGGGCACGATGTCCGCGATCGACGCCCTCGGTGGCGCAGACGGGGTCGAGCGCTGGGTCGCGGCCCTGGTCGCGCTTCGCGAGGACCTCGATCTGGAGCCCGAGAGCGCGATGCTGTCGAGCTGGTACGACGATCCTTGGGTGCGGGGCTCCTACTCGGCCCGCAGCCTCTCATCGCCCCTTCGAGACGACGACCTGCTGAAGCCGATCGGCCCCCTCTACTTCGCCGGTGAGCACACTGCCGGCGATTGGCACGGCTTGATGGAGGGGGCCCTTAGGAGCGGACGGCGCGCGGCTGAACAAATCCTCGGAACCGCCAAGCGCCCTCGTGATTGAGGGCCGTTGGCTGCTGGGACCTCACAAATCTTCGCGGAAGAACCCGTTGCCGTCCCGTCATGCTCTTAGCCACGGTCTCTTCCTTTGCACCCCGACTCCGTTCGGGGACACTTGTGTACTGACCGTATCGCGGAGTTCAGCCCTGGACAAGCTTCGGGCTTGCTCAGCGGGTGAAGCGGGCCGCCTCCTCTGAGCCTTCCGTGGCGGACCCTTCGCTGTAGGAGTGCGCTCCGGCTCCCGCCAGCCTGCCGCCCTCGGCGATCAGGTACTCCTCGCGGATCGGCTTGCCCTGGAACCAGCACTCGAGGATCTCCCGTGTCCCCGCTAGCTGGCTTATGTGCGCTCAGGAGGCTCCCCGCCCCCGTGCCCGCGCCCACTATCCAGTGGCATTTGGGTCTCGGCTTCGCTCACCGGCCGCAGAAGTGTCAGGCGCGCGAGATTGATGCCCGAATCTCGCCATCCACGGGTTCCCAGACACCAAGGGCCCTCTTTCGAGGGCCCTTGGCTAGTAGCGGGGGCGGGATTCGAACCCGCGACCTTCGGGTTATGAGAAGCCGTTAGGCAGTTCGGTGGCCTCATCTTGGGCGACCTCAGGCACGCTGAGGTGAGTTGAGATCAGCTCAGCTTCTCTCAGTTCGGTACCACGGCTGGTACCACCGGATGCCGATGTCGCGGGACCGGGTCAGTCCGATTCAACAGCCGCCCGGAGTCGCGCAGGGTGATTGGTCGCCACACCGGCGACACCGAGATCGGCGACCCTCGCGAACAGCGCTGGCTCATCGACGGTCCAGGCGAACAGCTGGCGACCGAGCCGCCGGATGGCGTCCGCAATCTCGGCGTCGACAAGCTTGTGCTGCAGCATCACGTCGCCGAACCTGCCGGCGGCGAGGCATTCCAGCAGCCGCTCACGCCAGGCACGCGAGTGCCAGCGGTTGGCCCAGCGGGAGACGTAGCCGCCGATCGAGATGGCTGTCCGAGCATCGGTGGCGATTGTCCGCACTCTCTCGACGATGTCCGCCGATTGGGACGAGATCAGGGAGCGCCCCAACAGCCCGTGTTCGCGCAGCTTCTCCACGAGTATTGACTCGGAGCCCCCGCCCTTCACGTCCACGTTCAGCTTGATGTCCGAGAAGTGCGGCTGCGCAAGGTGGTACAAGGCCTCGTCGAGAGTCAGGCAGTCTCGCCGTAGAGCCTGGGGGGCGAGATGAGCCACCAGCAGCCTCGATCCCCGGGGCCGGACGTCGAACTCGATCATGTCGACCTCGGCGCCCCGGGCAGCCTCGAACGACGCGATGGTGTTCGCTGGAGCGATCGCGCTCGCACCACCGTGGCCGATCAGGATGGGCATCAGGCGAAGAACTCGCAGATGGCGTCGTGCGTCTGCTTCGGTGCCTCGAGCTGCGGCACGTGGCCGCAGTCGAGCTCCAAATGACGCGCAGCGGGAAGTGCCCGCTCGACGTGCTTCCTGAAGCTCACCGGCACGAGCTGATCATGGCGCCCCCAGATAAACAGTGTCTGGGACGACATCTGGGCGAGTCGAGTCCAGAAGCCGCGTTCACCGTGCGGCTCGTCGAGGTAGATGTTGCGGGCTGCCTCGTAGAAGGCAACCCGACCGCGCGGGGTGAGATAGGAGCGCAGGAACTCATCCACGCCCGCGGCCGACCAGCCGTCCTTGCCACCTGGGACCAGGTTGCGGACGATCGGCTCGGTGATCACGCGCGGCGCCGGTTGGATCAGGCCGAGCATTGGGAGAGGCGCTTGCAGCAGCCAGCGCCAGCGGCGACTGCGCAACCAGGCGAGCGCCGGGCTGAGCAGCGCAATCCTCCCGGTGCGCTCGGGCCGCAGCAGCCCCATCTCGATCGCCACGCGCCCGCCCATGCTGTTGCCGATCAGGTGGGCGCGCTCGATCTCCAGTCCATCGAGCAGGGCCTCGATCGCCCGCGCGAAGTACGGAGCGTCATAGGCGGCTCCGATCGGCTTGTCGGAATCGCCGAACCCGGGAAGGTCCATCGCGACCACTCGATGGTCTTCGGCGAGCGCAGCGACCGTGGGCAGGAATGAGGCCTTGGTCGCGCCCAGCCCGTGCACACAGATCACGGGGTCGCCCGCGCCCGCTGAGACCGTCGAGATCTTGCCGAGCCCCGTGCGGACGGATTCGAAGCGGAGCCGGCGCTGGTCCGCTATGGCGCTGGTGGCGGCAAGGAAGCCGACGCCGAGGTGCAGGTTCTGCCGGACGCTTAGGCGGCCCTCGCGGAAAGCGACCATTCCACCCCGCACGTCACGCGCGATCTCCTCCCAGGTTGCCCGGTCGGCGCTCAACAGGGCGTCGGGCTGGCGGTCGCTCGCCGGCTGCAACTCGATGGCGCCGTGATCGATCACCGCCTCCCACTCGCCCTCGCCATCGACAGCCAGACGGATGCGCGCGGAGCCGCTGGGGACGTCAATCACGTCGGGGTCGAAGTGCTCGATCAGGGCGGAGAGCCCGGCGGGAGGGCCGCTCTCCGGTGTCGAGCGCTCTGCGGCGTCGACAACTGTCATGCGCAAAGTATGCAGCTCTGGCGCAACCCCGCCAAGGGCTCAGCGGAAGCTCTGCAGCACCCGGGTCGCCGACTCGTAGCCCTGCCGGATCAGCCGCGGCCACTGGGTCCGGTCCAGGAACAGGTCGTAGAACGAGACGCCTCGGATCTCCGCCTCGTCGATCGGCTCGATCAGCTTCAGCTTCTCCCCCAGCTCGTCCTTCGCCCGCCGCGCCAATTCGAGGTGGTAGCCCTGCTGCAGCTGTCGGCTCGCCTGCAGCAGCCCGCCGGTCCGATCCGGCCAGCCGCTTATGTCCCGGGGCTCGAAGCCCTTGGGCAGCATCAGGTTGACGCCGATCACGTGATCGAAGCGGTCACCGGCTTCGATCGCCGGCTGTGCCGGCCAGTTCTCGATGATCCCCCCGTCCACGTAGAGATGGCCGCGTACGGGAACCGACTCGATGAACAGGGGCAGCGCGATCGCCACTCGGACGAGGTGGCCGATGGTGACCTCGGGCGTGCGCCTCGACCCGAAGTACTCGACCCTGCCGAGGTCCATGTTGTAGACGATCGTCGTGATCGGAATCGGCGCCTCCCCGCACGGCATCCTGGTCAGCCGGGTGTCGAAGAGGCGTTCAATCGCCTCCCCCTTCGCCAGCCCCGAGAATCCTCTGAGCGCCGAGAGGGCGAACCGCGGCAGCTTCAGCCACTGGATGTCCAGGTAGTCCTCCGGCCGCCAGGAGAGCGAGAAGTCCGCCATCTCGTCAGAGCTCATCCCCGCCGCCCACATCGAGCCCCAGATCGCGCCGCCGGAGCACCCGATGATCTCGGCCGGCTCGACTCCCGCCTCCTCAAAGGCCCGCTTGACCCCCACGAGGGCCACGGCGGCCCCGCCGCCCCCGGACGCCACCAAAGCGATCCGCCTTTCCTGCAGCTCCGGGACCGGTCGCGGGCGGAACGGCTGCAGGTGCGCCGAGGGGTCAATCGGGGCGGGTCGGTCGATCAGTGGCAGGGGCAGCAGCGTTCGTCGCGCCCGCCGCAGGAACCCCAGGTCGGCGACGATCTCGCCCAGGTCGAGCCACTCGGTGAAGCGCTCGAACTGCGCCTTCACCTCATAGAGGTCCAGCCGGTCGTCGAGGGCCATTGCGAGGTCAGCCTAGTCGTGGGCCGTCCACCGGTGAAGGTGGAAAACCCCGGACTGCGGACAAGGCCCGGGGACCGCCACCCGACGGGCGGCCCCCGGCGATCGAGCCGCTACTCCTTGTCGTACTTGAACGAGACCCCGAGCCGGATGCGGAACTCGGAGACCTTTCCGCCGTCAATAGTCACATCCTGGCGAACGACCTCGGCGATTCGCAGTTCCCGCACGGTCTCGCTCACTTTCTCTACTGCGTTCTTGGTCGCCTGCTCCCACGAATCAGAGCTGACGCCGACCACTTCGGTGACTCGATAGACGCTGTCTGCCATTCATCTCTCCTCGGGGTAGGGACCGGTGGCGCCGTAGCTTCACACCTTGGCACCCCACAGTGTCGTAGGTGAAGGCCGGACTCGAGCCCACCTCGTAGGGCGAGTAGCCGGCGGAGATCCAGTGGCCGGAGAGCGTGCTGCCCGTGGCGGCGCGCCAGTCGGAGCCCGCCCCGACGACGACGCCTCCTCCGTCCTGGAAGTCGGTGAGGTTATCCCCCATCGCAACAGGATCGAGCCAGCTGCAGTCTCCGATCGCCACAACGACGTCGTAGGAGCTGAGCTGCGCAACGCTCACGGTCGCAGCGGCACCATCGAACAGCTGGACCGAGCCGCCTGACTCGCCGCGGATCTGACGCGCAAGGTGACCGCCGGTGCGCTCGGGTTGCACATCGCCTCGACGATCAGGGCCCTCAGTGCGCCGGGGCTGGCTGGCGCCGGAGCGGCAGAGCCGGCGAGCAACGCGATGCTCGCCGCCACGAAGACGAGCCCAGCCCGGGCCAGTCGGGTTGAGGCTCGCTCCCGCCGGTGGCTCATGTCATGGATTGTCACAAAGGAATGCCAACCAGCGAGAGCACCACCGTCGTGCCGCGAGCTCTCAGGTCCTGCCTGCCGCGGCCTCCCATTCGCGCCGTTTCTCCGCGTATACGTCCGGAAGTGCGAGGTTGAGGTCCTGGGCGACGTCCAGCCAGCGAAGGGCGGCCCGATAGTCGCCTCCGCCGGCGTCCGCATCAGCAGCGGCGAGAGCCAGATCGAGCGCCTCGCGCTGATCCTGCTGGGCCTCATCGCGGGTCTCTCCCTCGAGGGGCTCGAGATCCTCCAACGACACCCCGAGGCCGTGTTTGGCCAGGTAGGGAGCGAGATGCTTCCCGGCGACCTTGACGGGCGGCCACCAGAGTGGTGTAACGCTGTCGGTCGAGGCGGCGTCCCGGCGGCCGATCTCGGTGCGCAGGTAGCGCGGTGCGCCGCCGGTGAAGAAAACGCCACGCAGCGTGGGCTTGAAACCCTCCACATCGATGTCCGGGTCGAACAGAGAGGCGATGGCCGTGGCGGCCGTGTCGGCCTGCTGGGCGGCCACGCCTCCCTGCTTGATCGGGAACCAGGTCGAGTCCCCCGCGGCGTAGACTCGCGGCGTTCCCTCGACCCGCATTGCAGAATCGGTGCCGATGAAGCCGTCGGGCCCCTGCGGGACCCCTTCGATCGGCACAACCTTCAGGCGTGGTGAGGCGATCACGCGGTCGGCGGAGAGGACGCGTCCGTCGTGCAGGACGAGGCCACCGGCCTGAACGCCTGCGGCGCGGGCCCCGGTGACCAGCTCCACTGCCGCCTGATCGAGCAGGTCGCGCACCGCTTCGCTCGCACGCCTGCCAAACAGGGAAAGCGGCGAACTCTCATGGGTGGCCAGGGTCAGCTTGGTGTCGGTTCCCCGCTCCTGGAGCTCGGTGGCGGTGAGCAACGCCAGCTCGTAGATCGGCAGCGGCCACTGAATGGACGTGGGGACCGCGAATACGATTCGGCTGACCTCGCCATGTTCGGCCGCCTGAAGCAGCTCACGGACCTGCGCGTTGTCGCGCATGCCGCGGTAAGTGAGCGCTCCGGGGAGCGCCGGCTCAGTGGACGTGCCGATCGCAAGCAGGAGCGCGTCGAAGGGGACCTCGGCTCCTGACTCGGTGTGGGCGATCCGCGCCCCAGCGTCGACGCCGCGGAGCGCATCCCGGCGATGCGACGCGCCGACGTCCCGACAGACGTCTGCAAGCGGGATCGCTGGAGGCGGTGTGATTCCGAAGGGCTCTGCGACCGCCAGAGCGGGCAGGATGAGCTCGTCATTAGGCGCGATCAACTCGAGATCCAACGGCCGGTGCGCCGCCTCGTAGAGCGCCAACGCCGCCTCCACCGCCGCGACGCCCCCACCGGCGATGACGATTTTGAACCGGTCTTCCGCCTTCATCTTATTTCCGTGTGGGCAGCTAACTGGAGCGACTTGAGGCTAGAGCTGCCTTCTCCAAGTACATCGGGGGTAACCACGTAGATCGGACGCAAACCAGTGGTCGACGTGGCTATGCGAGTTGATGACCGCCACGATCGGCTTGTGGGGGCGGTGCTCGCAGTAGAGATCGAGCGCGTCCCTCGCCGTCTCGGTCGAGATCAGGGGGATCGAATAGGACGACGCCATCCTCACCCTCGGCGAAGGTGATGTTCGAGAGATCGAGCGTGCGAACCTGGTAGAGGCCGGGCACGACCTCGTAGAGCCCACCCTGGACCGTGAGCGGGCAACGCAGGCTTCCATCACGCTTCCATAGGGCCTGTTTGAGCCGGGCGGGAGCCTGGCGGGGTGTTGCCCTCTTGGTTGCCCACTGGCCCATTTGAGCGCCCTGGCTGCCAACCCAAGAAACAGAAAACCCCGCCTGAGCGGGGCTTCTGTGAGTAGCGGGGGCGGGATTCGAACCCGCGACCTTCGGGTTATGAGCCCGACGAGCTACCAGACTGCTCCACCCCGCGTCGGTAGTAGCGAGTTTACCGTGCCTGTTCCGATCCGTAAACGCCTCCTCGACCGGTGCGGCTGCTAATTTCTCGCGCCAGCGATACCCAATACCTGCTTAACCGCGGGCCCACTCAGAGGGTCGGCGGCCGGGGGAACCAACCCTTGGGGCGAATTGCAGATGCATCGCATAGCGCGACTCTTTCCGCGCGAGCCCGTCAGCTAACCCCGGAAGCGCGACGAGAGAGAGGCACGGATGCGCAAGACGGCGATTTCTGCGGTGCTGGTGATGGCGGCACTGCTTTCGGTATGGACCTCGCAGGCGAGCGCCTGCCGCGGAGTGAGTCGCGGACCCGCCCGCCTGTCGATCGACGATGCCAAGCGTGCGGTGGCATGTCTGATCAACCGGCGACGATCGCACAACGGACTGCACCGGTTGCGCGTCAGCATTCCGCTCGGCGTCGCCGCTCAGGAGCACAGCGACGCGATGGCGTCCCAGAATTTCTTCTCCCACGAGGGGGACGGCACCCCGGCCTCCCGCGCCCAGGCAGCCGGCTACACCTCAGGAGCTCGGAACTGGGGACTCGGCGAGAACCTCGAGTGGGCCAGCCGCAAGGCCGCCAGCCCACGCGCCATCGTCGATGGGTGGATGAGGAGCCCGGAGCATCGCAGTGTGATGCTCTCCCGGCGCTTCCGGCACATTGGGATAGGTGTCACCGCCGGTTCGCCGACGTCCCCCGACGTTCAGAACGCCGAGACGTTCACCGCCGACTTCGGCTACCGCAAAGGGTGAGGTAACGCGCCCGCACCCTCGCGGGTAGGATGCGACGCCGTGCCCGGGGATCGGAGGACATGGACGTCGCGATGCGCGTTGCCGTAGTCGATATCGGCACCAACTCGACCCGGTTGCTGATCGCCGACGTGGAGGGCACCGGCGTCTACGAGGTCGAGCGGCGGACGACCGTCACCAACATGGGCCGGGGGGTGGATCACACCCGCACGATCTGCTCGGAGGCGGTGAACGATGTCTGTGAGGTGATCGCGGACTACAAGTCGCGCTACGAGGAGATGGGCGCCGGGCGGGTAATGGCGATCGCCACCAGCGCCGTCCGCGATGCGGTCAACGGAGAGGCGTTCATCGCCGAGCTCCGCGAGCGATTCGACCTCGACGCCCGCATGCTCACCGGCGAGGAGGAGGCGCACCTCACGTACCACGGGGCAACGGCACACCGGCCCACGGCGGACCCGACCCTCGTCTTCGACATCGGGGGCGGATCCACCGAGCTGATCGTCGGGACAGGCCGGGAGGTGGGCTTTCACGCCTCACTTCAGGCCGGCACGATCCGGCAGTCCGAGCGCCATCTCATCTCCGACCCACCGGATCCCCACGAGCTGGAGGATCTGGCGGCCGACATACGCAACATGATCGACCGCGCGATCGCAGCCCAACCTGACGGCGTGCCGACTCGCGCGATCGCCGTGGCCGGAACCCCCACTTCGCTCGCGGCCATCGACCAGGGCCTCGAGCCCTACGACCCCGGCCGCGTCCACGGCTATCACCTCGGCATGCAGAGGATCCAGCGGATGCTCAGCCGGCTCTCCTCGCTGCCGCTCGCCGAGCGCCTCCGCGTTCCCGGACTTCATCCGGGGCGCGCCCCGACGATCGTCGCCGGCACGGTCATCCTGGTGCAGGTCATGCGGGCCTTCGGCCTGCAGGAGGTGGAGGTCTCCGAGCTCGACATCCTGCACGGCTCCGCGCTCTCCGCCGCGATGGCTCCCGCCTGAGGCCGGGCTTGGCCAGTTTGTAGTGACTTCGGAGTATCGACCAAGTTTTAGGTATTGCCTTACCTTCCGCCCGGATCGATACTTCTGGGGTCGGGAGAACTGGTGCTGGGCCGGACGCCCAACACCGCCTCTCGGCTCATAGGATCCGGGCGTTTGCCGCAAGGCGCCTCCCGTCGCCTGGATCCACTACATACCCCCCAAGTAAGGCCCCTGAGACGTACCCCTGCCCGTCCTGACGGGGCCTGTTTGCAAAGACCGGCCGCCATGGATGGCGGTCGGTCTTCGTAAGGGCCCCAAGGCCGCTCCACTTCGGAGCGGAGGGCGAAGCACGGAGCGACTTATGCTGGGCGCCCGCTTGTGGCCCCGGCTATATGGCGAAGCCCGTAGTGTCAGCGACGTGATCTTCGACGAGTGGGAGATCGAGCTCCACGGCCACCGCGTGATCTACCGGATCGCCGGCGACGGGCCGCCCGTGGTGCTGATCCACGGCATGGTCAACTCCTCGAAGCACTGGGAGAGGGTCGCCCTGCGACTAGCCGAGCGCTACACGGTGATCGCACCGGATCTGATCGGTCATGGCGACTCAGCCGCGATCCGCGGGGACTACTCCCTCGGCGCCCACGCCTCGAGCATCCGCGACCTCCTGACCACGATCGGCATCGAACGGGCCACCATCGTCGGGCACTCCCTGGGCGGCGGCATCGCGATGGTGTTCTTCTACCAATTCCCCCAGCGAGTCGAGCGCCTTGCACTGATCTCCAGCGGCGGCCTCGGACACGAGGTGAGTCCCATGCTCCGAGGCGCCGCGCTACCGGGGGCGGCCGCGGGGATCTGGCTGGTGGCCAATCGCCGGGTAAGCGAGGCCATCGAGCGCGCCGGCGATCGCATGAGAGCCCGCGGCAGCCGCAAGGGCGTGTATCTGCAGGCGGTCGGCCGCGCGGTTCGCCCTCTCCAGGAGGCCGCGGCGCGCCGCGCCTTCCTGCAGACCCTGCGCTCCGTGATCGACGTGCGAGGCCAGCACGTCAGCGCCATTGACCGGCTCTATCTGCTCGGCGAGCTCCCCACCCTGATCGTCTGGGGGGAGCGCGACAACACGATCCCCATGAAGCACGGGCTCGCCGCCCATGAGCGGATCCCTAACAGCCGCTTCGTCACCCTCCCGAAGGCGGCGCACTTCCCGAACCTCGAGGACCCGGAGGGCCTGTCGGACGCGCTGCTCGACTGGCTCGACGACACGGAGCCCGGCCTGATCGAGGACTCGGAGTGGGGAACGATCGTCGGCGCCCGCTCGCCGCGGCGCCAGAGGCCCCGGGCCGCTACGCCGTCGCCAACGCCACCGAGTGGTTCGCCAGGATGAGGTCGTCCGGGTCCCAGCTGCGCTTGACGTGCGAGAGGCGCTCGCACGTCGCAGCCGGGAGGATTGCCTCCACCTCGCAGGGCCGCTCGGCGTAGTTGTAGTACCCGCCCTTCGCCGACCAGGGCTTCATCGCCTCGCTCATCCTGTCCAGCTGCCCCGTGACGGGTTCCTTCATCTGCGGGTCCATCAGCATTCCGATGCCGAACATCACATAGGCGGCGTCGAGCTTGTCGAGGGCCCCGCCTCCCTCCGCAGGCCGTGCCAGAGCGCCGCCGAGATGCCGAATCTCGGAGACGAGCAGGGGTGAGCCCGACTCAGGACCGCCGACCTCGTAGAACGCGTCAATACCCTCGTCGGGCAGCTCCCGGAGCAGCCCGTGATGACCGAGCCCGGGGACCGGCGGCTCGGGGTCCATGGCGATGCGGGTCAGCCCCGGCGCCGGGATCTGCGCGAAGGTGTCCATGATCGGCTCGCCGATCTCGCGCAGCGGCGCAATCGTCTCCTTGCCCTCGTCCTCGCTGCCGATGACGGTTGCGGTGATCGCCAGGAACTTCTTGCCGCGGATCGGCTCCGGGACGTCCGGCAGCGGCGGCAGGTTCATCATCCGCAGCAGGCTTCCGACCTCCTCGGGGGCACTTGCGGTCCAGTCCCGATAGGCGCGCAGTCCATCCGCCGCGACCTCGGCCGGGAACAGGATCGATCCCGCGTAGGCCTCGGAGATCGGCAGCAGCTCGACGTGCAGCGCCGTGACGATCGCGTATCCCCCGCCTCCGCCGCGCAGGGCCCAGAAGAGGTCGGGATCGCTCGCGGCGTTGACCGTGCGGGCCTCGCCGTCAGCCGTGACCAACTCGATCGCGCTCACCTTGTTGCAGGCCCAGCCGTGCTTGCGGCCGAACCAGCTCAGGCCCCCGCCGAGCGTGTAGCCGGTCACCCCGACGTTGGGGGAGGTGCCCGGCATCGAGCTACGCCCGGACTCGATGGCGGCGTCGGCGACGTCCTCGGCGAGCGCGCCCGCCTCCACGCGCGCCTTCTCGCCCTCAATCAGGACGTCCCGCATTCGCCCGGTCTTGATCAGGATCACGCCCTCCAGCGAGCCCAGCGGAACCGCCCCGTGACCGGTGCCCTGCCCGGCCACCCGCAGCCCGTTCTCCCTCGCGAACCTGACCGTCTTGCTGACGTCGTCCGCGCTCTCCACGAGGGCGACCGCCTCCGGCTGCTGGTCGGCCGCCAGGTTCCAGGCCTGGCGCGCTTCGTCCCAGTCGGGATCGCTGGAGGTCGCGACTCGGCCGCGAATCGAAAGTCCCAAGAAGTCCGCCATGCGGGCGGCACTCTACGCCGCTCCTGCACCGGCTCGCAATACGTGATTTTCCGAAGACTTAGGCGGGCTGCGGCTCGGCGTCGATCGGGATGCCGGCCACCCGGTCGAACGCGATCCTGGTGATCAGCGCGCCGGCGATCCCGGCCACGCCCGCCATCACGAGGGCCGCCCGTGGGTCGATGGCCTCCGAGAGCCAGCCGGAGAGCGGCCCTCCGATCGGGGTCGAGCCGAGGAAGACGATCGAGTAGAGCGCCATCACCCGCCCGCGCATGTTCGGCTCAGAGGCGAGCTGAAGCGAAGAGTTGATGCTTGCGGCCAGGGTCACCGTCGCCGCTCCGAGCGGCGCGAGCGCGGCGATCTCCAGCGCCAGGCTGGGCGCTCCGGCTGCCAGCAGAGCGAGGACGCCGAACACCAGCGAAGCGCCGACCAGCAGCATCGGAGTGACCGAGCCCCGCGCCCCGTTGACCAGCGCCCCGGCGATCGCGCCGAGGCCCATCGCGGCCACCAGCACCGCGTAGGTCGAGGCTCCGCCATGGAAGGTGAATCGCGCGAGCAGGGGCAGGACCGCCTGGAAGTTGTAGCCGAGGGTGCCCACGACGGCCATGAGGACGAGCGGGATCCACAGCTCGGGCTCCCGGCAGACGTAGCGGAGGCCGGCGCGCACCGCCCCCGGCTCCCGCGGCACGATCCGGGACGGCCGCAGGCGCTCGGTGTCCATTCCGGCGAGCACCCAGATCATGAAGGCGAAGCTCACGGCGTTGAGCGCGAAGCACGGCTCCACCCCGACGGCCGCGATCAGGACGCCGGCGATGGCCGGCCCGACGACGCGGGCGCTGTGGACGAGGACGCTGTTGAGGCTGACCGCGTTGACGACGCGGTCCGAGCCCACCATCTCCATCACGAACGCCTGCCGCGTCGGGTAGTCGACGGCGTTGACGCAGCCGCGCACGAAGACCAGGCCGAAGACCATCCAGGGAACGAGGGCGCCCTCCGCGGCGAGGGCCAGCATCGTGAGCGGGGCGATCATGTGGAGACCCTGCGTCAGCAGCAGCAGGCGCCGCTTGGGCACCCGGTCGGCGATCAGGCCGCCCCAGGCGCCGAAGATCAGCATCGGCAGGAACTGGAGGGCGGTGGTGACGCCGACGGCAACACCGCTCCCGGTCAGCGAGAGGACCAGCCACATCTCGGCGATCATCTGCATCCAGTTGCCTGAGAGCGACACGAGCTGGCCGGCGAAGTAGCGGCGGAAGTTCGGGATCTGGAGGCTTGCGAAGGAGCGGCCGAGGGCCTCCGTCATTCGAGCATCCCCTCCAGCAGCTCGGCGGCCCTCTCGAGGGTTCGCCGGTCGGCGTCGTTCAGGGCGCCGAGGCGCTTGGCCAGGTAGGCGGTCTTGCGCTCGCGGAGCCCCCTCAGCAGCGCCCGCCCGTCCGCGGTGATGCTGAGGATCGATGCGCGGCCGTCGTCGGGATCCCTGACCCGCTCCACGAGTCCCGCCTCCTCTAGGTGCCCGACGATTCGGGTCGCCGACGGGCGCTTGATGCGCTCGAGCTCGGCGAGCTCGCTCGGGGACAGTGGGCCGTGGCGCTCGACGGTCGCCAGGGCGGCGACCTGAGAGGGGCCCATGTCGGTACCGGCCTCCTGGCGCAGTCGCCTGGCCATCCGGGTGACAGCCCAGCGCAGGCGCGGGGCGAGTTCTTCCTTCTCCGCCTTGGTCCCAGAGATAGTTCGCATTGCTAATTAGCATAGCAAACCATCTTTGCAGCGCCTCCCCCAAATCGCTTAGGGTGCCCTAATCCGAGTTGTGTTAGGGTGCCCGAACCTTGAAGCCCGGCCAAAGCACCCGGAGTTCGTATACGCCCCTCGCCTGGTGGCTCAGCGGCCTCGCCGTGATGACCGGCCTCGTCTACCTGATGGCCACGGCCCACACCGGCCCGGCCGACCCGACGGAGCAGCACATGAGCCACGGCACCGCCGTCTTCAACTCGGGGATGATCGTCTTCCGCGAGGGCCTCGAGGCCATCCTGATCTTCGCGGCGGTGACGGCCAGCTTCCTGGGCGCGAACGAGTCGAAGCGGCGGCCGGTGGTGGCGGGGGCCATCGTCTCGTTCGGCGCGACGATCGTCACCTGGTTCGTGATCCAGGCAGTGCTCAATGCGGCGTCGCCGCTCGGCCCCAAGCTCGAGGCGATAACCGGGTTCATCGCGATCGTCGTCCTGCTGGTCGTTCTCAACTGGTTCGTCCACCGCGTCTACTGGACGGACTGGATCGGGCGCCACCACAAGCGGCGCCAGAGGCTGCTCACGCAGACGGGCTTCTGGGCCGTGGCCGGACTGGTGGCGCTCGGCTTCACCACCGTCTACCGCGAGGGATTCGAGGTCGTCCTCTTCCTCCAGAACCTCCAGCTGCAGAGCGGCACCTCCACCGTCCTCGAGGGCGTGGCGATCGGGCTCGCCTGCACCGCGGTGGTCGGCGTCCTCACCTTCTGGCTGCACCACAAGCTCCCCTACCGCCGCATGCTGATCATGACCGGCGCCCTGGTCGCCGTCGTGCTGATGGTGATGATCGGCGGCACCGCCCTGTCCTTCATGGACCTGGGCTGGATCCCGAGCCATCCCACCCCCTTCACCGTCCCGGCCTGGATGGGCACCTGGTTCGAGGTCTACTCCTACTGGGAGACGATCGGCGCGCAGCTGCTCGCCGGGATCCTGGTGGTCGGCTCCTACGTGCTCGCCGAGCACGTCAAGGTCCGACGGCGCGTTCAGAAGGGCGAGCAGCCCGCGGTCCGCGCCGACGCCCCGCCCCCGCTCCAGACCCAGACCGAGCCGGTCTAGCTCCGTCGCGGCCCATAGGCTTCGGGCCGGGGCATGCGAAGAGACAACCCGGCCACCCCAGAGACCGCAGCCGCCGAGGCCCAGCCGGGCTCGGAGGAGGCAGTCAGCCTCAGTGGCGTCACCAAGACCTACGGCGCGGGCGAGCTGGCGGTCCACGCGCTCAGCGAGGTCGACCTGACCATCCCTCGCGGTCAGCTCGTCGTCATGCTCGGGCCGAGCGGCTCCGGCAAGACCACGCTGCTGAACCTGATCGGTGGAATCGAGACGCCGAGCGCTGGAGAGATCGTGGTCGGCGGCTCCGACGTCTCGGCGCTCGACGAGGACGGCCGCACGGACTTCCGGCGGCGCACGGTCGGCTTCATCTTCCAGTTCTTCAACCTGATCCCCACCCTGACGGCCCTCGAGAACGTCGAGCTGGTCGCCGAGCTGAGCGGCGAGCGCAGCCATGAGCGCTCGGCCGAGATGCTCTCCAAGGTCGGGCTGGGCGACCGGCTCGACAGCTTCCCCGCGCAGCTCTCCGGCGGCCAGCAGCAGCGGGTGGCGGTGGCCAGGGCCCTGACCGGGGGGCCTCAGGTGCTGCTCGGCGACGAGCCCACCGGCGCGCTCGATCTGGAGACGGGCCGCATCGTGCTCGCCCTGTTGCGCCGGGTGAACCGGGAGTCCGGCCAGACGGTCCTGCTCGTCACCCACAACGCCGAGATCGCCCGCATGGCCGACCGCGTCCTCCACCTTCGGGATGGCCGCATCGTCCAGGACGAGCGCCAGGCGTCACCGGCGGACCCGATGCAGCTCGAGTGGTGAGCACCCTCACCGTCAAGGCCCGGAGGGACATCGCGCGCCAGCGCGCCCAATTCGCCGCGATCGCGATCACCGTGCTGCTCGGGGTGGCCCTGTACGCGGCGAGCTATGACGCGTTCCGCGGCCTCGAGGCCTCCTACAAGCGCGCCTACTCCGACCTGCGGTTCGCCGATCTGACCGTGACGGGCGGCGACGCCGGCAGGGTCGCGTCGCAGGCCCGGGCGGACGGAGCCCAGGCGGTGCAGCAGCGGACGGTCGCCGATCTGCCGATGCAGGTCGGGCCCGACAAGTTCCTGGGCCGGATGGTCGGACTGCCGGCGGCCCACCAGCCGTCGGTCAACCGGGTCGACCTCAACTCGGGCTCCTACCTCTCCTCCGGCCACCCCGACGGGGTGCTGGTGGAGCAGCACATGGCCGACGAGTTCGATCTCTCCGCGGGGGACTCGCTGATCGTCAACGGCGCCGCCGGCCCGAGGCGCGTCACGATCCTCGGGGTGGCGGCCTCGCCGGAGTACTTCTGGCCCTCGCCGAGCCGCCAGGACGTGCTCCCTCCGCCGAAGTCCTTCGGAGTCCTCTTCGCCGCCGAGCCCCTGGCCGAGAAGCTGGCCGGCCCGGCCGGGCAGCACCAGGTGGCGATCTACTACCCCGGGGGCGGCGCCGACGACGCGCTCACAGCGAAGCTCACCGGCGCGGCCGACGCCGCCGGAGCGACCGACGTGCTCACCCGGGCGGAGCAGCCCTCCAACAGCGCCCTGCAGGAGGACGTCAGCGCCTTCCGCACCCTGGCGATCCTCTTCCCGCTGCTCTTCCTGACTGCGGCGGCCCTGGCCGTCTCGGTCCTGATGCGCAGGCTGGTCAACGCGCAGCGCCCGATGATCGGCATGCTCCGCGCCTGCGGGTACAGCCGCGGGCAGATCACTCGCCACTACCTGCTCTTCGGCGTCGCGGCCGGGGTCGCGGGAGCGGTGCTCGGGGCGATCGGCGGGGTCGTGCTCGCCGGGGTCGTGACCCACGCGTACGTCAAGGAGCTGCTCATCCCGGTGACCGTGGTGAGCGTCTCCCCGGTGACGATCGCCTTCGGGATCTTCTTCGGTGTCGCGGCCACCCTGCTCGCGTCCGCGCTGCCGGCGCGCAACGCCGCTGGGACGCCCCCCGCCGAGGCGATGCGCCGCTTCGCCCCCACCGGCGGCGGCCACCGCAGTCTGGCCGAGCGGCTCCTGCCGCCGCTCCGCTCGCTGCCGGTCCGCTCCCTGATGGTGGTGCGCTCGATCGGCCGCAACCGGCTGCGCACCCTGTCGACCGCGCTCGGCGTCGTGCTCGCCCTCTGCCTGATCCTGGTCTCCTGGGGGATGATCGACACGACCGAGCTCCTGGTCGACAAGCAGTTCAAACAGGTCCAGCGCCAGGACGCCGAGGTCTTTTTCAAGCCGAACCTGAGCGGGACCGATCTCCAGAGGCTCCGTCAGGTGGCCGGGGTGTCCGCCGCCGAGCCCGGCGCCGAGGTTCCCGTGACGCTGCGCTCGGGCGATCGGCTCTACCAGAGCGAGCTCGACGGCTTCCAGCCGGACACCGACATGCACGGCTTCCTCACCCCGGGCGGCGGGACCACCGAGCTGCCGGCATCGGGCATCCTGGCCGGGCAGGCGCTCGGCGGCAAGCTCGGGGTCGGGACGGGCGACACGGTCACCGCCTCGCTCGCTGGCGGGCGCCAGGCGAAGCTGCGGCTCGACGGCGTCGTCGACGAGCCGCTCGGCACCTACCTCTACGCCACGCTCGCGCAGGTGCGGGCTGCCGCGGGCCCGTCGCTCGGCGATGGCAACGTGGCGCTGGTCCGCTACCGCTCCGGGGTGGACCGCGAGCAGATGCGCAGACGCCTCAGCTCGTTGCCGGGGGCGGTCGCCTTCTACGACACGAGGGCCCTCTACGACACCGTCAACAAGTACCTGGGCCTCTACTACGCCTTCGTCGGGATCATGCTGATCTTCGGCGGAGCGATGGCCTTCGCGCTGCTCTTCAACGCGATGACTAGCAACATCGCCGAGCGCGTCGTCGAGGTGGCGACCCTGCGGGCGGCCGGCGCCCGGCACCGCACGCTCGCTCGGATGATCACCGCCGAGAACGTGCTGATGACACTGCTCGGGATCGGCCCGGGCCTGCTGATCGGCTATGAGCTGGCCAGGCTGTTCATGGCCCAGTTCGACAACGACCAGTTCGACTTCAGCCTGCAGATGCGCGCCTCGACGCTCGTGTTCGCCGCCCTCGCGATCCTGATCGTGGCGCTGCTCTCCCAGCTGCCCGGCCTGCGGGCGGTGCGCCGCCTCGACGTCGCCGAGGTGGTGCGGGAGCGAGCGGCGTAGGATCGATCGCATGCGCTGGCCGGGGAAGGCGGTGGCGATCGGGGTCATCCTCGCGCTGGCGGTTGCCGGCGCGAGCGCGGCAAAGCGCAAGCACCACCACCACAGGCAGCCACGCGGTCCCTACCCGAGTCTCCGGGCCTGCCCCCTCTTCCCCGCCTCCGCCGCTGGGCCGAGCGCTCCTTCGGCCGCGGACGAGTCGGCCTGGAACCAGGACGTCTCTGCCGCGCCGCCCGACCCAAACTCGGCCGCGTACATCTCCTACATCGGCGCCCACGGGGGCGACCTCGTCCACCCCGACTTTGGCTCACCCCGGGCGTACGGCTTTCCCTACGCCGTCGTCGGCAAGAAGCAGAAGCGCACCAAGGTCCACTTCACCGCCTACGGCGACGAGTCCGATCACGGCGCCTACCGCGTGCCGCTCAAGGCGCTGGTCGAGGGCGGCCAGCGCTCGGACGGCGACCGTCACGTGATCACCGTCGACTCGGCCCGCTGCAAGCTCTATGAGCTCTATCGCGCCTTCGCCCGCAAGACCACCACAAAACGGGTTGCACCTCGCTCCGCTCGGCGCACCCTCGCATCCCACTGGAACGCCGACAGCGCCGTGATCTGGAATCTGCGGTCGGCCGCGCTCCGTCCAGAGGGCTTCACCTCGGCCGACGCCGCGGGGCTGCCGATCTTCCCCGGCCTCGTCCGCTACGACGAAGCCGTTGCGGGCCACATCAACCACGCGATCCGGGTGACCGTCAGCTCCACCCAGGACGCCTACCTCCACCCCGCCTCCCATTGCGCCGGCCACACCTCGAGCGCCGGCGCTCCGCCGATGGGCCTGCGGCTGCGCCTGTCGGCCGGCTACGACATCTCCGGCATCAGCGGGCCGGCGCACGCGATTGCGGCTGCGATGAAGCAGTACGGCCTGATCGTCGCCGACAATGGGTCCAACTGGTTCATCTCCGGCACCTCGGATCGACGCTGGTCGGACGAGAACCTGGATCAGCTCAAGTCGATCCCCGGCTCAGCCTTCCAGGCAGTGCAAAGCGCCGCAGCCATTCACCGCTGCTGAGACCCTCGGCCGGGGCGCTCACCATCCGCACGCCGATCAGCGCGAGGACCAGGCCCGCCACGGCGCCGGCGCTGAGCGGCTGACCGAGGATCGGGACCCCGGCGATCGCCGTCGTCGCCGGCACCAGGTAGAGGAAGCTGGTCGCCTCGCCGCTCTTCTCATTGCGGAGCAGCCAGAAGAAGAGCATCACGGCGCCGATCGAGAGGCCGAACGTCAGCCAGGCGAGTGGCGCCAGTGCCTCGGCGCTCATGCTGAAACCCTGGGTGAACGCCGCCAGTGGAGCGATCACGGCCGTGGCGGTCAGCAGCTGGATCGTGTTGGCCACCTTCGGATCGACGTTGGAGCCGTGCGCCCGCTGCACGAGAGTGCCCCCGACCAGCCCGGCCAGGCCGACCAGGGCGAACACGAAGCCGAGCGCCGAGCCGCCGCCGTTGAGCTCCTCCGCCACCGCCAGCACGACGCCTGCGACGCCGATCGCCGAGCCCAGCCACTGCACTGGCTCGAGGTGCTCGTCCAGCAGGAAGGTGGCGAAGACCGCCACCAGGAGCGGGCTCGATCCGGCCAGCAGCGCCACCAGGCCCGCGGCGACGCCGTGCTGCAGCGCGAGGAAGATGCCGACGAACTGGGCCGCCTGCAGGAGCAGTCCGACGACGACCATCTGAACGATCGCCCCCCGCTCCCGCGGCCAGGGTGCCCTCATCGCCATGGCGATCGCGCCCATGGCCAGGGCGGCGGCGCTCATCCGCCAGCAGAGGATCGAGAGGCCGGGTGCGTGCCGCACGGCCAGCGTCCCGACGATGAAGCCGCTGCTCCAGACCGGGACCATCACGGCCTTGGCGAGTCGAAGCCTCGGTCGCTTGCTCATCACTAGCCCTTTCTCACGGTGGTCACTGACGAAACGTCCGCGACCGGCGGGCTGTGAGGTCCCCTATCCCCCGCGGGCGGCGGAGACCAGGTCCGGCGGTGGCACGATCGTCCTCTCGAGCTCGAACGTGGCAGCGGCCTTCTGCACGCTGATCGGAGCCGGCTGCGGATCCCCGCTGGGCGTGATCGCGAAGTTTCCGGTGATGCCGTCGGTGACCTTGGTCGCAAAGAGAGTGTCAATCGTGCCCGCGCGGGTCTTGCCCACCCTGATGGCGTCGAGCAGCACCGCTGCAGCCTGGCCGGCATACGGCGCGAAGACCTCGATCGGCTGATCGCCGACCTGGGAGCGAAGCTCGTTGACGAACACTGATCCCTCCCCCGTGAGGCTTCCCGGGACCTTGCCCGGAAGGCTGACGTACATCCCGGCCGAGGCCGAGCCCGCCTGATCGATCGTGTTCTGCTGCGCGAAGCCGTCCGGCGCGAGCAGCTTCACGGCGCCGCCGTTCGGCCCGAGCACCGAAACCTTGTCCTCGATCAGCTGCGCCCCGTTCTCCTCCAGGATCGCGCCGAGGAAGACGGAGTCCGCGCCGGCGGCCTTCGCCTTCTTCATCAGATCCGTATAGCTGCTCGCCTTCGGGTCGTAGCGCTCGACCCCGGCGATGCTCATCCCCAGCGACTTCGCCGCGCCCTCGAAGGTTCGGCCCTGTCCCTCGCTCGTCGGATCGTCCGAGGCGATCAGGATGAACGGCTTCCGGATCCCCTGCTCATTTGCGAAGCTCGCCATCCCGGCGCCCTGGACGGCGTCGTTCGGGACCACGCGGATGTAGTTGCGGTTGCCGGAGGGGAAGTACTTGCCGGGCTCATCCGGCTTGCAGAGCCTCGGGCTCGGCTCAGTCAGGCAGACGAAGGTGTTGCCCGGCGAGACCATCGGGACGCCCCCGCCCGAAGCCCCGTTGAGGACCGGCATCTCGATGGCGGCGCAGCCCGAGTTGTAGGTGCCGATCACACCGATCACGTCGGGATTGGCGGCGTACTTCTGCGCGTTCGAGCGGCAGAGGTTCTCGTCCCACTCGCCGGTTGAGGCGATCGAGTCGTCGCAGGCCTGGAAGGCGACCTGGATGTCGTTGCCCGCCTGCCAGCCCTTGCGCGCGATCTCCTGCACGATCGCGTCGTTCTGCTGCTTCGAGCGCTCGGCCGAGTCGCCCTTCAGCGGCAGGTCGGAGACGATCAGCTTGGTCGCCGTCCCGCTGCCGGAGTACTGGACGTCGCCGCAGTCGGCGTTGATGCCCTGGACATCGCCGACCTGGTTGTCGCCGCCGTCGTCACTCCCGCCGCCGCAGGCGACGAGGACCAGGCCGGCGGCAATCGCAGCGCAGGCGATTAGGGTGGCTGCGAGGCGGCGAGACAAGGCGGCCACCCTAGTCGGGCCCCCGGAGGGACCGCATCCGTAGAAGCCCGCTCCTACGCGGTGGCTTTGGCGGCCTGTCGCTCCGGGGCGATCCGGACGACGTCCCAGGCCAGGCCCAGCTTCTCGAGCGACCAGATCACGGCCGCCGAGGGGTCGATCTGCCGCTTCTTCATCCCGTGCACGGCCGATGTTGGGAACGCGTGGTGGCTGTTGTGCCAGGCCTCACCGAACGTCGGGATCGCGAGCCAGGCCAGGTTCCGCGACTCATCCTTCGTCTCGAAGTCACGCTTGCCGAACATGTGGCAGAGCGAGTTGATCGAGTAGGTGACGTGGTGCAGGACGAAGATCCGCACGGCGCCCCCCCAGAGCAGGCCGGTGACGCCGGCCATCACGGTGCCGCCGATGGCGACACCGAGCCCGAATGGAACGGCCAGGCCGACCGCCGCCCAGAGCAGGAAGGTGCGATCGATGAAGCGCGCCACCGGATCCTTGAGCAGGTCCGGGGCGAAGCGGTCCTTGGCGCCGCGCTGCGTGTGGATGAAGAGCCAGCCGAGGTGGGCGTGGAAGAAGCCCTTGAACTGGGCCCAGACGCCCTCACCGTGACCGACGTGAGGGCTGTGGGGATCCCCCTCCTGATCGGAGAAGGCGTGATGCTTGCGGTGGTCGGCCACCCAGGAGATCATCGGGCCCTCGATGGCAGCGGAGCCGAGAGCGCCGATCACGGCGCGCGTGGCAGGTCCGGTCTTGAAGCTTCGGTGGGTGAAGAGGCGGTGGAAGCCGACCGTGATCCCAAGCCCAGTCGGGATGTAGATCAGCGCGAAGACGAGCAGATCGCTCCAGCGCAGCCAGCTCCCCGCGAGCTGCCAGATGACGAAGCCCAGCATCAGGAAGGGCACGACCGTGAGGATCCCGGTGATGATCCTGTCGCGGGTCTCGTGGGCGACCGGCTGAATGGCCTCAGCGAGGGGCTTGGGTGCCCTCCGCGAGAGGGAATTGGAAGGCTTCGCCGTGGCGGTCGGCGGGCCGGTGGGAGGCGCTGTCACTCCAGCGGCAACGTCCGACATGGGTGTCTCCTTTGTTTGGTCCTGACCGAGTCATTCCGACTCTCGCCGTCGCGACTCGAGTCCCGGGCAACGGACCCTAGCGTCATTTCCTAAGGTTGTGGTGAGCAATTCGGCTTCCCTAACACGAAGTCCATCTCGCGCCCCGCTAGGGTCGGGATATGCCGACTGAGCCACTCGTCAAGGAGATCGAACGGGCCTTCCCGGACCGCCCGTTCACCATCGAGCTCTGGGACGGATCCCGGGTGCCACCCACCAACGGCGGCGGCCCGACCTTCAGGGCGCACTCCGAGGACGCCCTCGCCTACGCGGTCGCTGCACCCGGCCAACTCGGCCTCGGGCGCGCCTACGTGGCGGGCGAGATCGAGATCGACGACATCGACAAGGTGATCGACGTCCTCAACGAGTGGAAGCCGCCACCCGTCGGCGCGGCGACCAAGGCGCGGCTGATCGCGGCGGCGCTGCGGGCCGCCGGCGTGCGCCGACCCCCTGCCCCGCCGAAGGCCGAGATGCGCCTTCGAGGGCGCAAGCACACCACCAAGCGCGACCGCGAGGCGGTGCGCCACCACTACGACGTCGGCAACGAGTTCTTCTCGCTCTTCCTCGACGAGTCGATGACCTACTCCTGCGCGATCTTCTCCCGCGGCGCGAAGTCGCTCGCGGCGGCGCAGGACACCAAGCTCGAGCTGGTCTGCACGAAGCTCGGGCTGCGGGCCGGCCAGCGCGTGCTCGACGTCGGCTGCGGCTGGGGGAGCTTCGTCATGCACGCGGCGCAGCGGCATGGCGTCGAGGCCGTGGGCATCACGCTCTCGGAGAATCAGGCGGAGCTGGCCCGAAAGCGCGTCGCTGACGCCGGCCTCTCCGGCAAGGTGGAGATCCGCGTGCAGGACTACCGCGAGCTCGCCGGGGAGGACTTCGACGCCGTCGCCTCGATCGGGATGGTCGAGCACGTCGGCGAGTCGCAGATCGACGTCTACGCAGAGCAGCTCGCCTCGATGCTGCGGCCCGGCGGGCGCCTGCTCAACCACGGGATCTCGCGGCTGCGGCACGGCAACATCGAGGGAGGCCCGTTCTCGGAGCGCTACGTCTTCCCAGACGGCGAGACGACGCACGTCTCGCGCGTGATCCTCGCCCTGGAGCGCGCGGGCTTCATCGCCCAGCACGTCGAGGAGTTCGGCTCCGACTACGCCGAAACCCTTCGCCACTGGATCCGCAACCTCGACGACAACATCGAACGGGCCGAGGAGCTGGCCGGTCCGGAGCGCCTGCGCGTCTGGCGCCTCTATCTGCGCGCGGCGCGGAACGGCTTCGAGATCGACTTCACCTCGGTCTACCAGGTCCTCTGCCGTCTGGGCGACAACTAGCAGGTCCGCGACGCCCGCGGTCGCGATCCGGTCGCGGGTTCCGTCCTCCGGGCTGCTACCGTCCCCGGCGTTAGGCCGGTGATACCGGCAAAGGTGTGCGTAGCGCTCGCGTTGTTGCTTCTTGCTTCCTCGCGTTCGCAGCACAAGTAAGAGGAGGCGAGATGCCTACCGGAACCGTCAAGTGGTTCAGCAACGACAAGGGCTATGGGTTCATCACACCCGACGATGGCTCTAACGACGTGTTCGTCCATTTCAGCTCGATCGAGGGGGACGGCTACCGTTCGCTCGAAGAGGGCGCGAAGGTCGAGTACGAGACCGAGGCCGGCCCCAAGGGCCCGGCTGCGACCGGCGTCAAGCAGGTCGCGTAAGGGAGCCCCAAGCTTCTGAACCGTTAGAAAGGGCCCGCCTCGGCGGGCCCTTTCTATTGCTCAGTCCGTCTGGAGCTGTTGATCGACGCCGGTGACCCGCAGGGTCTGCGCGACCTCCGGCCGGATGCCCCGGAAGGTGACGCGGTCGGAATCGGCGCTCGAGGCGGCCTGCACCTCGAGCAGCAGCCTGATGCCGGTCGAGTCGATGAACTCGAGTTCGCTCATGTCGATGAGGACGGGTGCTGAGCCGCCCGAGTCCATGGCCCTCATGATCGCCTTGCGAGCCTCGTCGACGTTGCTCAGGTCCATCTCTCCGGCGAGGTTGATTCGGTGGCCGCCATCGTCGGCCTGCTCGTAGTCGACGCGAAACGTCGGTTCGAGTACATCGCCCATAGGGGGCTCCCTTCGTCTGGATGCGAATGTCGCCGCTCTGCGCGGCTCGCCTGTTTGACGGGAGCGCCGAGATGTGGTGATGCGTGTGCCGGCTGATCAAGTTTCCGTCGAACCCTGCGCCAGCGAACCTAGTGTACCCCCCGTCCCGGTACGCTGAACAGCGAGGCTTGCTTCCAGACGTCAACGTCGGGCAGCGGTTTCTGATTTGTGTGGAGAATCGGTCGACTGGGACGACTCGAGGCTTCTCACCCAAACCGCTCTCGGTGAAAGGACAGTCTCGTGGAAGCTGAACCCGCAGTATCTGTTTCGCAGAAGGGGGAACTGCTCTCCGCGCTGACGCGGGAGCTGATCGGGTTGCACAAGGAGTACTACGGCCGCGGGGCCACGAAGGCCAAGGCCCTCTTCGCTCACGACAACCTCCTCCTGGTGGAGATGGAGAACGTCTTCCTCACCATGGAGCACACGCTGGTCGCGAAGGGACAGCGGGACATGGTGCGGCAGGCGCGCCGGACCTTTCAGAGCGCGATGCGCGACGAGTTCATCGGCGCCGTGGAGAAGCTCTCAGGGCGTCGGGTCGAGAGCTACGAAAGCGTCACCTTCACCGCACCCGACCGCATCCTCGAGATCTTCTACCTCGAGCCCACCAGCGCTACCGATGACTCCGCACCTCCGGTGCTCTACGAGGCGGACGGTGCCGCTTCGGCCTGACGCCCGGCGGCTCCGGCTCCGTGGAGCCGCTAGCGGTGCTTGACGCCCTCGCCGGCGAAGTTGGCCAGCCGCGGGCCCTCGACGGTGACGCCCTCAAGCGCCTGGTCGATCGCGTCGAGAGTGTCCTGAGAGAGCTTCACTCCCGCCGCCTCGGCGTTGTCGAAGACCTGCTGGGGCCTCGAGGCGCCGATGATCACCGAGGCGAGGTTGTCCTGGCGCAGGCACCAGGCGAGGGCCATGGTCACCATGCTGAGCCCCGCCTGCTCGGCAACGGGGATCAGCCGCTGGATCGCCTCGAGCAGATCGTCGGAGCGGTAGCGGTCCATCGCCCAGTTCATGGAGTCGGACGCGGCGCGCGAGTCCTCGGGCGGCGGCTCTCCCGGCTTGTACTTGCCCGTCAGCACTCCCTGGGCGAGCGGCGACCAGACGATCTGCGAGATGCCGTGCTCCTCGCAGAAGGGGATCAGCTCGGCCTCGGGGGCGCGCCAGATCATGTTGTACTGCGGCTGGGAGGAGACGAACTTCTTCGTGTTGGGGACCTCGAGGCTGGCCTGCGCCTGTTCGACGGTCCACTCGCTGAAGCCGATTTCGCGCGCCTTGCCTGCCTCGCAGACCTCGGTGAGCGCCTCCATCGTCTCCTCGATCGGGGTCTCCGGGTCGGGGCGGTGGCACTGGTAGAGATCGACGTAGTCGGTCTGCAGCCGCTCCAGCGACGCGTCGATCTGCTTGTGGATCTGCTCGCGGGAGAGGCCGCGATCGGTCTCCGACATCGGGAAGAAGACCTTCGTGGCGAGGATGTATTCGGAGCGCTTGAAGTCCTTGAGAACCTCGCCCCACGCCGTCTCCGCCGCGCCGCCGCCGTAGACGTTGGCGGTGTCGAAGAAGTTGATCCCGGCCTCGAAAGCGGCCTTGGTGCAGGCCTCGGTGTGCTCGCGTTCCACCCCGGCGCCGTAGGTGAGCCAGGAGCCGAGCGAGATCTCCGAGACCTCCATGTCCGAATCGCCGAGCTTGCGGAACTCCATGAGGGCCACCCTACCCGAGGTCCCCGGCCGGCAATCGAGGTCGGGAGTAAGCGCTGGAGATCCGGGCATAGGTCTGGTGAGTTAGTCAACGGAATCCAGGAGGGATCTCCGAGATGCACAAGGACGAGCAAGCTGAGCCCGGCGCCTGGGACGGCGTCGCCATCCGGAACGTGAGCGAGTCGACCTACCCGGGACGCCCGGCGGTGATCGTGCGGACCACGCGGCTCCCCGGGCCCGATCCCGACCGGGAGCGGCGGGTGAGAGCCGGTATTCGGCGGACGGCGCGCGAGGGTGGCACCGTCGGGCTGACGGGCTGAGAGCCCGGCGGGACCTCAGCCCAGGCCGGCGGCCTTGCGTGCGTCGTCCAGCCTGTAATAGGTGTCGAGGCGCGCCACCCTGCCCTCGCGCAGGGTGACGATGTGCCCGATGTCGCCCTCGAGCTCGATGCCGCTGCCGCGTCCCTTGCCGGCGGTCCTCACGGTGACCAGGTAGCGGTCATCGCCGAGCGAATCCACCGCGAGCGGCTCCCAGGTCACGTACTCGAGGGACTCCTGAAGCTCGCGGATCATCGCCGAGAGGCCCCCGTAGCCGTGAAAGGTGCCCTCCGAGTCCGGGAACTCCTCGGCCTGGTTGACCACCAGGTCCTCGTGCCATCGCTCCTCCATATCGCCGGGGCGGTTGAGCCGTCCGGCGTAGAACCACTGGAACCACTCGAGCGATCCCTCTTCCATGGGCGCAGTATGCCGCTGGACGAAATGGTTCGGAAGCTCACGAATTCCCCGCAACTTGCCGATAAGTCGAGGGTGAGACAGCACTGCGCCCAATGCCTGACCGAGGTCTACGCCAACGGCCGCCAGACGCCGGCCGGCGAGGTTCTCTGCTCTCCCTGCTACTCCGCCCTCTGGGGTCCCAAGGCTACGGACGCGTTCCGGGTGATGGTCGAGCAGCACACCCGCCCGATGAACGGCCACCCGCTTTCGGCGCAGACCCGATGAGCTGAGGGGAGAACTTCCGCCGCCGCTTCCTCAGAGCGGCAGTGAGTCCCTCCCGTCCCAAGAGCAGGTCCTCCGCGGGCGCCAGGCGGTCCAACTCGAAGGTCGTCCTGGCGCCCGCGGACAAGCTCAAGCGAGAGGTCCAGGCCGCGCTCACCGACGAGCTCGCCCAGGAGGGATACCGAAGCGGCTTCGGGCGCTTCGACGGCTTCGCCTACGTCGCCGCAGAGGCCTACTTCCATCTGGCCGGCGGCTACGAGGCCGGGCTGGTGCCGATGCAGCTGAAGCGCCGGGGCAAGAGCCACTGGTGGCTCGTCGATTCGGACGGCCGCGTGATCGACCTGACGCTCGGCCCGCGCGAGAGCTCGAGCTTCCCGTACCACCGTGGCCGGCGCCGCCCGTTCCGCCACACGCCCGCCGGGATCTCGCGGCGGGCGCGGACGGTCGTGGAGCGGATCCGCGCCGCTCGTGGCTGAGGAGCCCCGCGATCTACCCTGGTGAGGTGCCCCGCGCAACCTGGACCGACGAGCGACTCGATGATCTGGCCCAGTCGATGCGAAGCGGCTTCGAGCGCGTCGACGGCGACATCCGCGAGCTCCGTCAGACGATGACGCGGGCCTGGATCACGATGATCTCTGTGCAGATGGTCGGCTTCCTCGGAGTGATCGCCACGATTCTCGTTCGCGGCTCCCAATAGGAGTACTGTCGATAGAGGCTGGCCCTGCGGCCGAAAGCTCACCCCCCAACCGGATTGCCACCGACGGCGCGACCTGCGCCACGAGGCGCGAGTTGGGGACTACTGATTTGACTGCAGGGCCGGTGTTCTCTCTCTAAGGGCGTCACCTCACCGGCTCGGTGGAAGCGCCTATATCCGCAAGGAGCACAGCAATGGGCGCAAATGCAGACACAGTCAAGAACGGTTGGGACGCCTTCGCCAAGGGCGACATGGACGCAGCGACCGCGACCACGAGCGACTCGGCCGAGATCGTCGTCCCCGAGAGCCTGCCCTGGGGCGGCACCTACACCGGCCCGGAGGGCTTCAAGGAGATGATCGGCAAGTTCGCCTCCAACTTCGAGGAGTTCAGTCCGAACCCGCAGGAGTTCATCGAGGCCGAGGGCGGGCGCGTGGTGGTCACGGTCTCGGGCGTAGGCAAGACGAACAGCGGCAACGAGCTCACCGGCGATTCGATCTGGCTCTACAGGGTCGACGACGGCAAGATCGAGCACGCCGAGTTCTACGGCGACACAGCGACGGCGGTCAAGGCACTGGCCTAGCGGTTAGGCGTGGGCCGGAGGTGATCCGGCCCACGCTTGTTGCTCCATCAGGGCAGCGACTCGCATGCGACGCCGTCGTGATCGGCGTCCAGCCCGGCGACATCGTTCGAGGCGCTCCCGCCGTGGCCGTTGAACCACGCCTGGGCCTCGGCCTGCGTGCTGAAGTCCGAGCAGTTCTTGTCCAGTGAGCCACCGCCGGACCCGCCCCCGGTCCCCCCGCCCCCACCGTGGCCTCCCCTATCGGCGAACATCGGCCACTTCACGATGCGCTTCTGGGCCTTCGCGAGGCTGATCGTTCCGGCGCAGACCTTCGCTCGGAGTGAGTTCTCGAGCCCGTCCTTGTCGTATGAGCTCTTGTGCGACTCGGGCCAGAGGTTGCGCGGATCCGATGGGGCCCCGCCCAGCTCGAGGGAGATCAGATGGTCCAGCTCAAAACCGGACGGTGACTTCCTGCCATCGCCATAGGCGCGCAGCTCCTGGAGCTTCAGGGGATCGGTGTAGCTGGACGGCGGCCGGATCGTGGTCGTCCATCCGGTTCGGCAGATCGTCCGCTTGATCGTCGACTGGGTGACGGCGGGGTTGAGAACACCGGGAGTGCAGCGGCGATCCTGCGCCTTTCGCTTGAAGTGACAGGTGTTCGTCGCGGGAGCGGCCGGGCAGCCCCGATCGTTGCGGAAGTCGCAGTAGCTCACCTTGAAGTGCGTCGCTGCCGTTGAGGCCTGGTGGTCGGCGGCCGAGGCCAGGGACGCGGCGCCGCCGGCCATCAGGCCGAGCAGGATGAGCAGTCGTGAAAAGCGCACGGGAGTGAGACTCACAGGCGCCGGTTCGTCGCGCATCGGTCAATTCCCCCACGCACGCTGAGGGATTTCTACGGAGCGAGCTGCCTGTACTTCCGTATCCGACCGCTCGCTGCGCCATCGTGAGCGAGTGGCCTTGCGGGGCGAGAATCTGGCGCAGGCGTCTTTTCCGGAGATGGAGGAGGCGAGGGCGGCGCTGCACGGATTGGAGGGAGTCGAGTCAGAGCCCTCGCAGGCGGTCCGCGCCTACGACGGCCCCGCCGACCCCGACGCGCTTTTGGCCCACCTCGGCTATGGCGGATTCCGGCCCGGGCAGCGCGAGCCCGTCGAGGCCGCGCTCGCGGGACGGGACTCGCTGGTCGTGATGCCCACCGGTGGCGGCAAGAGCCTCTGCTACCAGCTGCCCGGGCTGGCGACGGATCGGCTCACGATCGTGGTCAGCCCGCTGATCGCACTGATGGCCGATCAGTGGCGGCGGCTGAGCGGGGACGGCCATCCGGCGGTGATGATCGCCTCGGGCCTGCCGGAGGAGGTCGCGCGCGACGCAATGGCGCGGATTCGGGGCGGCCAGGCACGGATCGTCTACTGCTCGCCCGAGCGATTCGCCTCCCCCGGCTTCATGGACGCCGTGGGCCGGCGCAAGGTCGACCTGCTTGCCGTCGACGAGGCGCACTGCATTTCCGAGTGGGGACACGACTTCCGTCCCGACTACCTGCGCCTGCCCAGGGTGCTGGAACGGCTCGGCCGGCCGACCGTGATGGCGTGCACGGCGACGGCGACGGAGGATGTCTCGAGGGAGATCGCCGAGCGCCTCGGGCTCCGCGACCCCCTGATGGTTCGGGCGGGATTCGATCGGCCGAACCTCTCCTTCGACATCGTCGGGTTCGAGGGCAAGGGATCGAAGGCGCGCAAGCTGGCGATGCTCCTGCACGGCCTTCGTAACGAGGCCAATCGCCCGGCGATCGTCTACTGCGGGACCCGGAAGGACACCGAGGAGGTCGCCCAGTCCCTGCGCGAAGCCGGCCTGAGCGCCGCCGGCTACCACGCGGGCATGGACCCCGACGAACGCGCCTCCGCCCAGCACCGCTTCATGACCGGCGACGCCGAGGTGATCACGGCCACCAACGCGTTCGGGATGGGGGTGGACAAGGCCAATGTCCGCTCGGTCTGGCACTGGGCGATCCCGACGAGCGTCGAGGCCTACTACCAGGAGGCCGGCCGCGCCGGCCGCGATGGGCTCCCCGCCCGGGCCGCTCTCCTCGCCGGCCGCTCGGACCTGGGCCGCCTCGTTCGCTTCATCCAGATGCGAGAGGTGGAGCCGGAATCCGTCTCCCTCTACGCACAGCGGCTCAAGGCCGGCTCCGACTCAGAGGGCAACCTCACCATCGACGCCCCGCGCCTCGATGAGGACCGGGTCAAGCTGGCGATCGCCGAGCGAGCCGGCGCCTTCGAGGTGGAGCCCGCCCCGGGAGGCCGCCTCCAGCTCCGCTTCAACGACCGGATCGACATGGCCGCGGCGCGCGCCGCATGCAAGGCTGCCAGGGACCGCTCGTGGCGGGCGTACCGCGCGGTCGAGTCGTTCAGCTTCGGCGAGAGCTGCCGCCGTCGCAGGTTGCTCGACCACTTCGGCGACTCCACGCCCGGCGCACCGGAGGGTCGCTGCTGCGACGTCTGTGACCCGGATTCCTGGCTGCCCTCGCCGGAGGAGGTGGAGGTGCAGGCAAAGCGCCGGAATCCGAAGCCGGCCGTGGCCAAGGCCGCCCTCACGACTGAGGACGAGGAGCTCCTCACGGAGCTCCGCGCTTGGCGCCTGCGGGCCGCCCGCGGCAAGCCCGCCTATACGGTCGCGAACAACCGGACCCTCGAGGGAATCGCGGCCGCGCGGCCGCGCGACGCCGACGCCCTCTCCGAGATACACGGCGTCGGTCCCACCTTCCTGAAGCGCCACGCGGGCGAGGTGCTCGAGCTGATCGCCATCCGGCGCTAGGCCCGGTGCGTGGCTACCACTTCCGCTTGGCGCGGAACAGCTCTTGGAAGTAGCCGACGACGCTGATCGGCGACATGAAGAGCTGGTAGAGCAGCAGGTAGCTGAAGAAGCCCTTGATGTTGCGGCGAACCTTCAGGCCGACCTCCTCGAAGGAGTCGCGCGAGAGCTTGAACATGATTCCGCTGAGGATCATGTTGAGCGGCAACACGAGCAGCGTGAGCGGGCCGACGATCGCGTAGTTCTGGAAGCCGAGGGCGAGGATGATGCCCACGGGAAAGGCGATCGAGTAGACGACGTCGACGTAGGGGAAGATGTAGTCGACGAAGATCGAGTGGGCGTAGGAGCGGCGGCCCTTGATCAGGGCGGGGCCGAACTCGCGCAGGCCCTCGATCATGCCCCGGGCCCAGCGGCGGCGCTGCTTGGCGAAGGCCTTGGCGGTCGTGGGGGCGTCGGTGAAGGCGACGGCGGTCTTCTCGTAGGTGACGCCGGCGCCCTTGTGCATCATCGCCCAGGTGAGGACGATGTCCTCGCCGATCCGGTCCGGCCAGCCGCCGACCTCCTTGACGGGGTCGGTGCGGTAGACGCTGAAGGCGCCCTGCGCGACCAGCGTGCCCTGGAAGAGGCCCTGCTGGCGCTTGATCGAGGCGATGCCGAGGAAGTAGTCCCACTCCTGCGCCTGGGTGAGCAGGTTCGCGCGGGAGTTGCGGACGAAGACCGCGCCGGCGACCGCAACAGTCGTCGGCGGCGAGACCTGGAGGCGCGCGACGCAACGCTTGAGAGCCTGGGGCATGAGAAGGGTGTCGGCGTCGACCGTGGCCATCAGCGGGGTGTGGACCTCGGCGAGCGCAGCGTTCAGAGTGTTGGCCTTGCCGCCGTGCGGGAAGCTGCGGACCGAGATCCGCTCGTCCATCTCGGCGCAGATGCTCGCCAGCTCGACGGTCCGGTCCGTGGAGCCATCGTCGGCGACCAGGATGTGGAGCTCGCCCGGGTAGTCCTGCGTCGCGGCGTAGTCGAGGGTCTCCTCGATCACGTCCTCCTCGTTGAAGCAGGCGACGATCAGCGTGATCGCCGGGAATTCGATGTCGAAGCGCAGCCTCGGCGCCTTGTCGAAGAGCAGCGAGGAGATCAAGTGGGCATTCAGATAGCCCGGGATGATCGCGATGCCGGCGATCAGCGCCGCGGCGAGCGGGACGGTGATCGACTTGCCGAGCTCCTCGATCCACGGGATCGCGAGCCAGAGTGAGAACGCGACCCAGCCCAGGCTGCACATCGCGACGAAGAGCAGCTTGAGCTTGAGCGAGAGGTAGAAGCGGCGGTGATCCTCGGGAAGCTTCTCGGCGACCGGGAATCCGTTCCCGTTCGCCGAGACGACCGGCAGCGCATCATTCAGATGCGCGGGCTTGGGGAGAGTGCGCGTCCCCCCATTGCCGTTGGACGCCACCGTTCCATTGCCGTTGGTCGTGGCAGGTTCTTCGCGCGTTTGGCCAGGATCGAGCATGGGCTATGCCATACATCGGTCCTGGCCCGCGCTTACACCCCCCGATTATTGGGTCGATCGCCCTCTACTAGACGGATGACCGAGTGCGGCGGCGACGCGACCGGCCGTTGCGGGAGGGACGGGCGCTGTAGCTCTTCGGCCCCCGGTTCCCATTCCCGTTCCGGCTCGGCTTGCGCCCGCCTCGTCCGTTCCCGTTGAAGCTCTTGCCGCTCGCTGATCCGTTACTGGAGTGCTGGCGAGCGGCGTGCTCGAATCCGGGGCCTTCGCTGAATTCGCGATGAAGGCCGAGGTCCGTCGCAATCTTGCGCATCTCGTGATGCTGATCGGGAAGGACGAAGCTGGCGGCGACGCCCGTGGCGCCCGCTCGGCCTGTGCGGCCGGTGCGGTGCACGTAGGTGTCGCGGTCCTCAGGGGCGTCGAAGTTGATCACGTGCGTGATCTCATCGACGTCGATCCCGCGGGAGGCGACGTCCGTGGCGACGAGGGTGTCGATCTTGCCGTTCTCGAAGTCGGCGAGGGCGCGGCGGCGCTGGCTCTGGGACTTGTTGCCGTGCATGGCGACAGCCCTCACCTTCGCGTTGCCGAGCTTCTTGACGAGCCGGTCCGCCCCGCGCTTGGTGCGGACGAAGACCAGCGTGCGGCCTCGTTCGGTGTGGCGGAGCTCGGCGACCAGCGCGTCGATCTTGTCGGCATGCGGCAAATGGACGAAGCGGTGCTCGGTGGCCGCCTTCTCCACCTTCGGCGCGTGGACGTGCCGGCGCGCGTTCTGGGTGTAGGACGCGGCGACCTTGCCGGCCGCTCCCTCGAGCGTCGCCGAGAAGAAGAGCGTCTGGCGATCGCGCGGCATCTTCGAGACGATCCGGTCGACGGCGGGCTTGAAGCCCATGTCGAGCATCCGGTCTGCCTCGTCGAGGACGAGGAGCTGGATCTGCTTGAGGTTGAAGGCGCCGCGCTCCAGCAGGTCCTCGAGGCGACCGGGGGTCGCCACGACGATGTGAGCCTGCGCGGCCTTCTTCGCCTGCGCCGGGATTCCGACCCCACCGAAGACGGGGGCGATCTTCAAGGCTCTGGACTGCGCGATCGAGCGAAGCTCGTCGACGATCTGCTCCGCGAGCTCGCGCGTGGGCGCCAGGACGAGGACCGCGGGGCGGCGAGAGTCGGCCTGGACGCGCTCGACCATCGGGATGCCGAAGGCGAGCGTCTTGCCCGATCCAGTCGGTGACTGGACGAGGACGTCCTCACCTGCGAGGACGTCGGCGATGCAAAGTCTCTGCACCGCAAATGGTTCTGAGATGCCGCGCTTGGCGAGTGCGCCCAGGACTGGGCTAGACACGCCGAGATCGGCGAATGATTCGGATGACATGAGTGCTGACTCCTTATGTGCGTTCGTTGGAGATCCTGTGACCCAACTAACGCGCTTTCGGAGCGCCTGAGGAAGGAAACGGAACCTCTCGGGGACCCATGTGGTCGACCCGACGCGAACCACGGTAGCAGGGTCCGCGGTCCACACCGGGCGGAACCCGTCAGTCCTGCTTCTTCGGGTCCTCTTCGATCGGGTCCCCTTCCAAACGCGCACGCGCCTTGCGGACGGCGAAGGTCGAGGTGCCGACCGCCTTGGCGATCCGGTTGTCCTCGCGGCTCGGATCGCGCTTGATCTCGAACTCGATCCGGGCGTGGGAGCGCATCTGCAGTCTCTTCTGGGAGGGCGTGTCCTCATCCGTCCCCTCGATCCCAGCCTCGCCGGCCATGTCGCGGCGGCAACCGAGGCAGTAGAGCTCGCCGTCCTCCTCGATCCAGGTGGCGGGCAGGCCCGTGTTCTCGAAGTCGGGCGCGAAGGAGACGGTCACCTCACAGCGGGAGCAGGTCCAGGTGTTGGGCGACGCTGAGGGGGAGTTCGTCACCAACCCAGTGTAGGGATGGCCCAGGAGGGCTAGGCTGGTCACTCAATGAAACGGCACCCTTGATCCGCGCGAGGGTGGCGGCGCTCCGCTTGATCGTTCGCCGACACCCCACGATGGTCAGCCTCGGCGGTGGAATGTTGGTGGCAGTCGCACTCGCGATCGCACTCGCAGGACACGGCCACGACTTCATCGTCGCCCTCGGCTCCGCTCCCATTTGGGTGCTCGGCGCCGCCGTCGCACTCCACGTCCTCTGGCTGATCGCCCGCAGCGAGGCCTGGAGCGTCTGCATCGGCGCGGCCGGCGGCAGCATCAGCCGGCGGCGGCTCTACCGCGCTTCGAGCCTCGGGTATGTGGGGAACATCTTCAATGGCCAGTTCGGCCTGGCGGTACGGATCGCCGCGCTCCGGCGCACAGCGCCGCGCGAATGCCCGCGTGCCCCCGTCCTGCTCGCCGCGGAGCTGCCGATCGTCGTGATCGAGGCTGCGCTGGCGGCGATCTGCTCCTTCACGCTGGTCGGCCCGCTCGGCGTCCCCTGGTGGGTTCCGCTGGTTGCCTTCGCGGCGATGGCCGGGCTGCTCGGCGGCATGCAGCGGGTGGCACGCAACAGGCGCGAGGGGTTCTGGACCGGCATCGCCGTGCTCCGTGGGATGCAGGGACGCAGCCGGATCATCGCCCTGGTCTGCGTTGCCGTAGTCATTCAGATCGCTCGCAACTGGCTGCTGCTCAACTGGAGCGGCGTCGACGCCTCCGTGCTCGATTCGACCGCGCTGCTGATCGGGCTGGCCGTCGTCGGTCTCTTCCCGATCGGCCCGAGCCTGGGAGCCGCGACGGCGGTTCTGATCCTCGGCACCGACGGAGTGGCGGCCTCGGCCGCCGCGGGCGCGCTGCTCACCGCCACCGCCGCCGCCGGCGCGCTCTGCTTCGCGAGCTGGGCACTGGTGGACCGGCTCTGGCTGCGCCGTGAACCCGGCGCGGCCCCGGCCCTCTCGGCGCCCGCCGCCTAGGCGGCGGGCCGCCTCGACTGCAGGCCGAGGCGAACGCGCGCCTGTTGAACCGCCTTCACATTGGTGTGGCACACCTGGGCGATTCGGTTGTCCTGGCTCTCGGGACGGCGCTTCATCTCGAAATCGATTCGGGCCCGCGACTCCACCTGCTTGCGGCGCGCAGCGGACTCATCATCGAGCCCGGCCAGCGCGGCCTCGCCCGCCATTTCCCGGCGGCACCCCAGGCAATAGAGCTCGCCCGCCTCCTCGATCCAGGTCGCCGGCAGCGCCGGGCGCTCCACCTCCGCCATCCAGCTGACCGTCACGTCACAGCGTGCGCAGGTCCAGTCGGCCGCGGGCTCGGTCTTCGTCTTGGGCATCTAACTCCACCTTCCTGACCCTCTGGACGAATTCGCGCGAGGGAAGAGGGAGGAGCCGCCGAGCGAATGCTCTCTACCAGCGTACCGCTGCCGCCGGGCCTAGCCCTGGAAACCCGCCTCGGCCTCCGCCTCCATCTTCTGGAGGCGGGTGTAGTAGTCGGCGAACTCGTTCAGATGGGCCAGGGCGATCTTGCCCGTGATCACCGGGTCGTCGTCGGTGACGTTCGTCGCCGGGTCATGGCTGCCGTGCTCGAACTCGACCTCCATGCCGATCCGGAACTGCTCCACGTCGAAGGGGGCAGAGTCCCAGTCGATTCCGATCTGCTCGCCGATGCTGCGGGCCTCGTCGGCGTCGACCTTCCTATCGGCGCTCATCTCTTCACCTCCATCACGCCAGATTCGCGCGGCGCGGGTAGACGACCTCCGGGTCGGTGAGCACGTTCACCAGCGCCGGCTTGCCGGATGCGAAGGCCCGCTCGAGGGCCGGCTTCAGCTCACCCGGCGTGCGGACCAGCTCGCCGTGACAGCCGAGGGCCGAGACGACCTCGTCGTAGCGGGTCTCGGGTCGAAGCTCGGCGGCGAGCGAATAGCCGTAGAGGAACTTCATCGGGTGATGCTCGAGAGCCCAGATGCCATTGTTGCCCATCACGGCGACGATCGGCAGGTTGTGGCGGGCCATCGTGTCGAACTCCATCCCGGAGAAGCCGAATGCGCCATCGCCGAGCAGAAGGCAGACCTGGCGCTCGGGGTGGGCGAGCTTTGCCCCGATCGCCTGTCCCGGGCCGGCGCCGAGGCACCCGTACGGGCCCGGGTCCATCCACGTGCCCGGCTCCCAGGTCTCCCAGACACGGCCCGCGAAGCTGACGAAGTCGCCGCCGTCGCCGACCACGATCGCGTCGCGCTCGAGAAAGTCACCGAGCTCGCGGTACACCCGCATCGGGTGCAACGGAGAGCGGTCGTCGTCGAGCAGCTCCTGCTCCTCGGCGCGCTTCTCGAGCTCGGTGTGCCGGAGCTTCTCGACCCAGGGAGCCGTCCGCTTGGGATCGCCCGAGGCCGACTCGCGGACCTCGGTGAGCGTTGCGCCGATGTCGCCGGCGAGAGCGAGGTCGGGGAGCCGGGACTTCTCGAACCTCGTGGGCGCGAAGTCGAGCTGGATCAGGGTCGCGTCCTCCCCGATCGCGGCGCCGAAGCCGAGCCGGAAGTCGAGGGGAACGCCGATCACCAGGGCGACGTCGCACTCCTTCAGGGCGGTGCTCCGCGCGCGCGAGAAGTAGAGCTCATGGTCGGGCGGAAGACAGCCGCGGCCCAGGCCGTTGAGGAAGACCGGGACTCCGAGCGTCTCGGCCAGCTCCCGGAGCTCACCCTCGGCGAACGCCCAGTAGAGGTTGGATCCGGCCATGATCGCGGGGCGCTCGGCCTCCGACAGCATCTTTGCGACGCGCCCGGCACCGTCTGCGGGGCGGTCGGATTGCGCCGGCGGATCGGGTATCTCCGGCTCCGCCTCCGAGAAGACGACGTCCAGCGGGTAGTCGACGAAGGTGGGGCCGAGCGGCGCGGTCGCGGCGGAGTCGATCGCCTCGGCCGTGGTCCGGGCGAGCTTCCCCGGGTCCTTGACCGTCTGGGCCGACTTGACCAGCGGGCTCACGAACGGCAGGTGATCGACCTCCTGGAGCGAGCCCATCCCCCACCTCATCTCCGGCGCGCGGCCGCCCAGCGTGACCAGCGGCACACCGTCGGCCTGTGCCGAGGCGATGGCGCTCATCCCGTTGGTGACGCCGCAGCCGGCGGTCAGCGCGCAGATGCCCGGCTCGCGGGTGGCCTTCGCCCAGCCGATCGCGGCGAAGGCGGCCGACTGCTCGTGGCGGGTGTCGATCACGTCGATCCCCTCCTCCTTGCAGCCGTCGTAGATCGAGAAGAGATGGCCGCCGGAGAGGGTGAAGAGCTTGGTGGCGCCCCGGCTGCGCATGGCCTGGGCGACCAGGCGCCCGCCGTGTACCGGCCCGGCATTCTCGTGCGCCTCAGCGACCTCCGCACTCTCCTCGACCCGCTCAGCCATCTCGGCCGAGACTACTGACTCAGCACAGCACCCAGGTGTCCTTGGCGCCGCCGCCCTGGGTGCTGTTGACGACCAGTGAGCCGCGCTCGAGCGCGACCCGGGTGAGGCCGCCCGGCGCGATCTCGTCTCCGTATGCGAACGCGCGCAGGTCGACGTGCCGGGGCTCGAGGGATCCCTCGCAATGGGTCGGATGGGTGGAGAGCTGAACCGTCTCCTGCGCGACGTAGTCCTCGGGCGTCTCGCGCGCGAGGCGCATCACCTCCTCGCGCTCCTCGGCGCTCGACTGCTTCCCGATCACCACTCCCCTGCCGCCGAGCTCCGCCCGGGGCTTCACGACCATCTCGTCGATCCGCTCGAAGACCTCCTCGCGGTGCTCGTCGACGGCCATGTCGTAGGTCCGGACCGTGGGGATGATCGGCTCCTCGCCGAGGTAGAAGCGGATGAGCTCCTCGGAGTAGGCGTGGGTGAGCTTGTCGTCTCCGACGCCTGATCCGAACGCGCTGACGGTGCTCAGGTTCCCGCGGCGGACCGGCTCGAGCAGGGCGTGCTGCCAGGTCGGGCTGCCCTCCTCGTCCCGGAGCTTCGCGACGTTGTCGCGCAGGTAGATGACGTCCAGCTCTACGGAGCGCCTCCCTGCGGGCGCTCCGTACAGCCGGCCGCTGCGAACCTCGAGGTCGCCAGGATCGACGATCGGAATGCCGAGCCGCTCCGCCAGCGCGACGTGCTCATACCAGGCGCCGTTCTCCGCGCCCTCGGAGATCAGCGCGACGCTCGGATCCGGCCTGTCATCCGGAGCCGCGTTCGCGATCACCTTGGCGAGCAGCTCCACTGCGTAGGCGATGTCGCGGCGCTCGGCCGGAGGCTGAAGCGGCACGAAGGCGTCGACCGCGGTGCGCGCGGCGAGCGCGTAGGCGATGCCGGACGGGTTCATGCCGTTGTCCTCGAGAATCCGGAAGTGGCCGTCCTCGCCCCGGACGATGTCGAAGCCGAACACCGGCGCGTGCGGACCGCACACCTCCACTCCGACCATCTCGGCCTCGAAGTTCTCGGATGTCTCGATCAGGCGGGCGGGGACCGCTCCCTCCCGGACGATCCGCTGCTCGCTGTAGGCGTCCGCGATGAAGGCGTTGAGAGCCCTGGCCCGCTGGCGAAGGCCCGCCTCGAGCTCCTCCCAGACCGAGGCCTCCAGGAGCCTCGGGACCACGTCGAGGGGAAACTCCTCCGGCCCCTGGTCGCCCTTGAAGTCCACGCCCTGCGCTCGAAGGTGCTCGCGAATCCCGGCCGACGCCTCGTCGAGATCGATGCCCTCCAGGGCGGAAAGCAGCTCCGCGTAGTGCCCGCGCGGCTCGCCGTCGGCATCGATGGCCTCGTCGAAGTGCGCAGGCGTGTAGGGCGTCCTTGCCACAGTCCCGCCTTCCATGCGCCCGGTTCATTCCCGGGACGGGCGATTTCAGTCCCTACAACTCGTCCAGCTCGCGACGAGCCGCATGTGCATCGAGCTCGGCCTCGTGGACCCGGCGCTCGGCGTCCTGCACTTTCTGCCCGGCTCGCTCGAGCGCATTGCGCTCCCGCTCGAGCCGCTTCTCGGCCGAGCCCAGCTTGCGCTCGGCGGCCTGCCGGAGCTTGGCCTGCTGCCGGCGGGCGCGCCGCTCGGCGGCCTCGCGCTCGGGCGCCTTCTTCCGGCCGGAGCCCGAGGCGGGTGCGGCGGTGCCGATCAACCCAACCGAGGCCGCCCTCCGCTCGCGGGTGATCCGTCCACGCTCGATCGCCTCCGCCACCTCCGGATCACCGGCCGCGGCCTGCAGCGTCTCCGCCACGCGGGACAGGATCTGCGCCCCCGCCCCGTGCTCGCGTCCGATCGCCTCAGCGGCTCGTGCCAGGGAATCGACCTTCCTCTGCTCGAGCTGCGCCGTCTCGCGTAGCCTGGCTCGATCGGGAGATCCCGCCAGCATCTCCCCCTGGGCGGCGCGGAGCTCCCTCCCCAGATCGAGCAGCTCCGCCACGTCGCCCGGCTTGCGCGCCGCCAGCTGGTCGACGAGCCACGCCGCGCGACTCGGCTTCTGCAGCCCCTTCACCCAGTCCGCGGCCTTCCCCTTGCCGCCGAAGCGCAGCTCCTTGGCCAGCTCGTTGCGGGCGCGGGTGAACTCCTCGAGCGGCCCCTGGTAGAGCTCGTCGAGAACCTCGGGCGGGACGCCCCTCGGTGGCTTCAGTGGATTCGGCGCATCCGCCATGCGTGGAGTCTTGCGCGTGAGCAACTCCGTGGCGCATGCGGCCGTAGGTGATTTACCGAATTGCGAGGTAGCGTCCCGCCCGCCCGTTCGCCGATAGTCGTCAGGCGGCCGGGGGCACCAGGGATGCAGGGGGTTTGTGGGTCGTCGCCTCCCGGATGGGCGGCGGCCCACTGACTTGCTCCCCGGCTCGTCTACGTGGTGCGCACCTCGACCGTCTGCGTGGCCGCCAGGGCGACGACCTGCGGGTTGTCTACAGAGGCTAGGAGCCGGGCAGGGTGTGCGTGCTGCCGAGCCCGCGCTCCTGGCTCGTCCCCGCCCTCCCAACGCCGGGGCCCGGACGCGAGCGCCGGCCGAGGCCGTCCCCCGGCACCGGTGCACGCCCCAGGCCGCCGACGACGGGCTCCCCGAGGGGGTCATTGATGTCGGCGCCCGGGCCCGTCTCCAGCGCGACGGGCACGAGCGGCGCGAACAGCTCGACCCGGCGGTCGTAGCCGCGGATCTCGCGCTCGCCCCTCGGCTCCACCTCGATCGTCTCCGAGAGGAGTGCCCGCGTATCCTCGGTGATCAGCACGGGATCGCCGGTCTCGCGGGTCGCTGCCTCGACGCGCGAGCAGAGGTTGACGGCGTCCCCGATCACGCTGAAGGAGAGCCGGCCCGCACCGCCGATCGCTCCCGCGACCACCTTGCCCGTGTTGACGCCGATTCCCACCTCGAAGCCGCCCGGCTTGCGGCTGTTGATCGTTCGCGCCAGCTCGACCGCGCACTGCACGGCGCGGTCGGCGTGCTGGGGCACCTGCTCGGGCGCCCCGAAGACGGCGAGCACCGCGTCGCCGACGAACTGGTCGATGTGGCCGCGATGCCGGGCGACGATGGGGACGATGCACTCGAAGAGCTCGTTCAGCCGCGCCACCACCTCGGGTGCGTCGGCCTCCGCGGCGGCGGTGGTGAAGTTCCGCACGTCGCAGAAGACGAGCGAGACCTCGACCTCCGTCCCGCGCGGCTCGAAGTCCTCGCTGATCAGGTGGGCGGCCACCTCCTCGTCCAGATAGGTGCCGAACGCCTCGCGCAGCCGCTCCCGCTCACCCAGCCCGTCGACCATCTGGTTGAACGCGGCGGAGAGCTCCCCGAACTCATCCGACGTGGTGACCGGCACGTGCTCGTCGAAGCGACCTTGTCGGATCCGCTCGGTCGCGGCCTCGAGGTCCTCGACGGGCCGGAGAATCGACCGCGAGAGCAGCACGACCAGCTCGAAGCTGATCGTGAACGAGACGAACAGGGCGATCAGCACGTTGATCCCGAGCGCGTCCGTGCCCCCGCCGCTCGAGGTCAGGGCCGCCACCACGATGCCGGTGATCACGTTGATCAGCGGCAGCGAGCCGAGCAGCTTCACCCGAAGCGGAACGACCGGGCGATCGAGCCGCACCGGCGTGTCCAGCTCCGCGTTGACGTCGAAGAGGATGGGCCGCATGGCCAGCTCGAGGGCGAGGTAGTGCAGGATCGCGCCGTAGCCCACGGCGACGAACGCGCCGACCGCGATCGGGAAGAAGGCGAGCCAATTCAATCCGAGCACCGCGATCGAGGCGATGACGATTGCGAGGGTGACCAGCACCGGGACCAGGAAGTCCCTGCGGATCATCTGCATCGGCAGGTTCACGGCCAGATGCCAAGCCTGCGCGGTCTGCTCCGAGGACCGGGCGCCGCCGATCCATGCCTTCAGGGGCCGCAGCCGCCGGAGGACCCTGATCAGAACGGACGCCACCCCGACAGCGGTCAGGCCGAGGGCGATCGCGAGCACCTCCAGGAACTCGCTCTTCGAGAGCGAGTAGTAGAAGCTGAACAGCGCGACGGAGCCTGCCGCCACGATGAATGCGTTCGGCAGCTCCAGCGACACGAACACGCCCGGGTAATGCCGGCCGAGCTTGCGGTACATCGATGTGAGGGGACGCGACATGGCCCCCAATTGTTCCCTACAGCGCGGCTATGGCCTCGGTGACGGGCATCTCGCCCCCCAGCAGGTCGAATGCCTTGCCGATCGTGTTGCCGGCGCGCAGCACCTCGGCGAGCACGAGCGCCACGTCGTCACGTGTGACCGTTCCCCCGGTCTCGAGCTCCTCGGCCACGTTGACCTTGCCCGTCCCCGGGTCGTCGGTCAGGCCACCGGGGCGGACGATCGTGTAGTCCAGACCGCTCTCGGCCACGAACTTGTCGGCGTCGGCCTTGGCCTCGTAGTAGGGCTTCATCTCGTCCGACCAGCGCTCCGGGTGGTTGACCCCGATCGCGCTCACGATCACGAAACGTCGAATCTCCTTGGCGATCGCCGCATCGACCGACTTGACGACACCGCCGTAGTCGACCGTGAGCTTGCGCGCCGGCCCACTCCCCGCACCCGCGCCGGCGGCGAAGACGACCGCCTCGGCCCCCGCGAAGGCATCGTCGATGTCGTCGACGTTCTCGATGTCGAGAACGATGGGCTCGGCGCCGATCCTCTCGAGCTCATCGGCCTGCTCGGTCTTGCGGATGATCCCGCGGGGGCTGTCGCCACGCTCGGCCAGGATCTTCTCCAGCCGCATGGCGATCTTGCCGTGGCCTCCGACGATGACGACGTTCACCGAACCGGACCATACCCGCGAAGCGCGAAGATGCACCGCATGACCACCGCCGACCTCACCGTGATCGGCCTCGGGCGAGCCGATCCGAGCGCCGGCGAGTTCGCTCCGTGGAGGATCGGCTGAAGGAGTAGTGCCGGGGGTGGGATTCGAACCCACATGCCCCGAGGGGCCACGGATTTTAAGTCCGCTGCCTAGACCAGTTTGGCCACCCCGGCAGGGCGATCGGGGTCGCGCCGAGGCCGGTGCCCGGGCTCGGCTAGGCCGAGATCGCGAGCGAGTGGTCCTCGAGCGCCTTGGCTAAGAGGTCGCGCAGCTGGTCGCGCTCGGAGCGATCGAGCTTGCCGAGGACGTCATCCTCCAGGGTCTCGAGCTCGTGCTCCGCCTTCTCCAGGGCCCTGTAGCCCTTGGGGGTGATCTCGACGATGTGCCGGCGGCGATCCTCGGGATCCCGCTTCCGCGCGATCAGGCCCTCGTCCTCCAGGCCGTTCAGCAGGATCACGCAGTTGTTGGCGTCCATCATCATCGTCTCGGCCAGCTTCTGCTGGGTCGCCTTGCCGGACTCGCGCAGGTAGACCAGCGCGACGAACTCCTTGATCTTGATCCCGATCAGCTCCGGGATCGCGCGCCGGTAGATGACGCGGGAGAGCCGCGTGAGGAGGTTCATCGAACCCGCGACCGCTGGGGCTTGGGTATTCATCTCTCCGTCAATCGTAGCCTGCCTCACGGATCATCATGCATACTCAGATAATCCCTGATATAGTGATGATCACAGTATGGAAGCTACCGCCAAGACCATAGCGCGAGATTCCGACCGCCGCCGGTGGATCGCCCTCTTCGTCGTCTGCCTCGGGCAGTTGATGATCATCCTCGACACGACGATCGTCAACGTCGCCCTCCCCTCCATCCAATCGGACCTCCACTTCAGCCAGTCGAGCCTGACCTGGGTGATCGACGGTTACCTGATCACCTTCGGCAGCCTGCTCCTGCTCGCGGGGCGGCTCGGCGACCTCTTCGGGCGCAAACGGATCTTCCTGATCGGCGTAGCGGCCTTCGTAGCCGCCTCCCTGCTCTGCGGCGTGGCCCCGAGCGGCACCGCGCTCGTCGTCGCGCGCTTCCTGCAGGGGGCCGCGGCCGCACTTGCCTCGGCCGTCGTGATCGCGATCATCGCCGTCGAGTTCCCCGAACCGGCTGACCGGGCGAAGGCGATGAGCCTCTACACCTTCGTGATCGCCGGCGGCGCGTCGCTCGGCCTGCTGCTGGGAGGCGTGCTGACCGAGGCGATCAACTGGCACTGGATCTTCTTCGTCAACCTGCCGATCGGGGCCGTCGCCTACTTCATGGGCCGCGCCCTGATCGCCGAGAACGAGGGCATCGCCGCCGGCGAGCGAATCGACTGGCTCGGCTCGGTCCTGATCACCGCCTCGTCGATCGCCCTCATCTACGCCCTGATCAAGATCCCCGAATGGGGGTGGACGGGCGACCGCACCCTCGCGCTGGCCGGCGTCGCCGCGGTGCTCCTGGCCGGCTTCGTGGCGCTCGAGTCGCGGATCGCGAATCCGATCATGCCTCTGCGGGTGCTCGGCCTTCGCAGCCTGATCACCGCGAATGTGGTGCGCGGATTCCTGGTCACCGGCGCCTACTCCACGTTCTTTCTCGGAGCGCTCTACTTCCAGCACGTCCGCGGCTGGAGCGCGATTCAGATCGGCTTCGCGTTCATGGCGATGAGCGTCTCGCTCGCGGCGATGTCGTCCGGGCTCTCGGCGCGACTGGTCGCGCGCTTCGGCCCGAAGCCCACGCTGGTCGTCGGGATCGCGGGACCGGTCCTGGGCCTGCTCCTCTTCTCCCAGGTCGGGCAGAGCACCCCCTACTTCCCCGCGCTCTTCGCCGCCTTCGCGCTGCTCGGACTCGGCTTCGGGGCCGCCAACCCGCCGCTGATGATGATCGCGATGGACGACGTGCCGCCGAGGGACGCCGGGCTCGCCTCCGGGACGATCCAGGTCTCGATCCAGCTCTCCGCCGCCATCGGCCTCGCCGCGCTGGGCACGATCGCCACCGACCGGACCAACGCCCTCCGGGCGGCCGGCGAGAACGCGACGCAGGCGCTCAGCGACGGTTACCACCTCGCCTTCCTGATCGCGGCCGGGGCCGCCGCCGTGGGCATCGTGATCGCCGCCCTCCTCCTGCGCGCTCCGCGCCCCCGCCTCGAGGCCGTCGAGGACGCTCACGATCGTGAGGCCGCCACGGCGGACGAGCCCGAGGCGCAGGCCGCTTAGACGCGGCTTAGGCCGAGCGTCGACAATCACGGTGCTCGAGGAGAGATCGCCCGCAAATAGCGGGTAAATGGAGGGCGTAACACCCGGATTTGGGGGGCATTAAGCCCCCAGGGAGCGCAACAGACCCGGTGCTACCGTGTTCACGGTGGCAAGGAGAGCTGCTTCGTAATCCCCCACCCACCCGGTTTGGAAGCTTCAACTCTCACACACGCACAGCGACGCGGGCTCTTCGCCCGGCGCTCACCGCTCCTCCGCTTCCAGGACGATGAGCATCTCGTCGCGCTGACCCGCAAGGGGCATCAGCATGCATTCGACGCGCTGGTCGAGCGCTACCAGTCGCGGCTCCTCGGCTTCTGCCGGCAGATGCTGGGCTCGACCGAGGACGCGGAGGACGTGCTCCAGGAGGTCTTCGTCGCCGCCTACAACGCGATGATCGCCGACGAGCGCCCGATCGCCGTCCGGCCCTGGCTCTATCGGATCGCCCGCAACCGCAGTCTCAACCACCTTCGCAAGCCGACCGCCGACGGCCAGGACACGATGGACACGCACCCCCACATGAACGGGGTCACCACCCTCGAGCGGGTCCAGAACCGCGAGGAGTTCCGCAACCTGCTGGATGACGTCTCCCACCTGCCCGAGACCCAGCGATCCGCCCTCCTTCTCCGCGAGATCGACGCGATGAGCTACGAGGAGATCGCCCAGGCCATGGACACCACCGTGCCGGGCGTCAAGAGCCTGCTGGTGCGGGCTCGCATCGCGCTCGCCGAGTCGAGTCAAGCTCGCCAGCTCACCTGCGACGACGTCCGGCTCGAGCTCGCCGAGGCGGCCGAGGGCATCGCCAAGGCCACCGGCCCCGTCAGGCGCCACTTGAAGAGCTGCGATTCCTGCCGCCAGTTCCGCTCCCAGCTTCGCTCCGACACCAAGGCGCTCGCCGCGATCTTCCCCGCCGCGCCACTGCTGCTCCTCAAGGGAGCACTGGTCGCCAAGCTCACCGGGCTCTTCGGCGGTGGCGGTGGCGGTGCGGCCGCAGGCGCGGGCGGCGGCGGCGCTGCCGGCGCCGGCGCGGGTGCCGCGGGAGCCGGCGCGGGTGCCGCGGGAGCCGGCGCGGGTGCCGCGGGAGCCGGCGCGGGTGCCGCGGGAGCCGGCGCGGGTGCCGCGGGAGCCGGCGCAGCCGGAGCCGGTGCGGCCGGAGCCAGTGCGGCCGGCGCGGCGGCAGCCGGCGGTGCCGCAGCGGCCGGTGGAGCAGCGGCCGGTGGCGGCGTGGCGACTGCGGCCGGCGGAGCGGCCGCTGCGATCGGCACCAAGGCTGCAGCGGGCATCGCGACCGCGGCGATCATCGCCGGCGGCGCGGCCGAGATCCAGAACGTCTCCGACCATCCATCCAAGCCCACCCCCGCGAAGCACAGGGTCGCCGTCGACCGCGGCAAGGTGACGAATATCGGCATCCCCCCGAAGACCGACGCGACGCCACAGGACGCCGCCGCGGCGCAGGCGCAGGCGCCACCCGCGGTGACTCCCCCCACCACGCCGCCCGACACGGTCACCGTTCCACCCCAGCCGACCGACCCCGCAGCGGCGACCGGAACGCAGACCGGAGGCACCACGGCAGCGGCCACGATCAAGCACAAGCACCACAAGAACGCCGTCGCCAACAGCGACTCACAGCCCGCTTCGCCGGCGCAGACCGGCCCGGTCACCACGGGCGTGGAGCCGGCCACCTGCGACGCGGATGGCGACGGGGTCACCGATGCGGGAGCGCCGAGCAGCTGCACCGCACCGCCGCCTGCGCCCGCTCCCACCGAGACCGGAGCGACGGGCGCGATCGAGAGCGGCAGCGTGAGGCCGCTGTCCTACTCGGCCCCCAAGAAGCACAAGGCGCAGAAGAAGAAGAGGGTCAGGCGGTAGCGGGCACCAGCCCGATGACCTTCAGCCGCCGGGTCAGGGCCTGAGCGGCGAAGGCGTGCGTCTCCTCGCGGGTCGCGCCGAAGAGCTCGGTGTTGTCCTCCTCCTCGGGCCAGGGCGGCTCGATCACTCCGTCCGCGACCGGCAGTGACTGCTCGAGCATCCTCTGGATGACCTCGCGGTAGCGGTCGTCCTGCTCGACACAGTCGGTCAGGAAGCGGACTCCGAAGGCGATGTGGCGGTGCTCGTCGCGCGCCACGTTGGAGAAGCCCTCGACGAACCCGGGCAGCGTCCCCATCCGCTCGTTGTAGTCGATGATGAAGTGCTGGCCCGTCAGGGCGAGCATCCCCTCGATGACCATGTGGTAGAGCGTCACCGCTTCCACGAGAGCCTCCAGGTCCTCGGGCTCCTGCGCGAGCCGGTCGACCCGGCTCTTCAGCAGGTCGTCGAAGAGCGTGTGAAAGGCGTCGTTGACGTGCTCGTCGAGTGCCTCGAGCCGCTGCGGGAGATCGTCGGATCCCTCGAGGACGCCCACCTCGCTGAAGAACCGGTCGAAGAAGCGGACGTGGCGTGCCTCGTCGGCGATCTGAGTGGAGAGGAAGATCCGCTGCGCCTCGGTCGGGGCGGCGCGCATGATCGGGCCCAGCTCGTCGGCGACCTTCTGCTCGCCGATGAAGAAGCTCGAGAGGCCGTACATCCGCTGAAAGCGCTCCTGCTCCGGAATCCGCTCGTGCCAGTCGATCCGGTCCTGCGAGAAGTCCAGGTCCTGCGTCAGCCACTGCTGCCTCTCCCAGAGGTTGTAGAGCTGGGTGTAGTCGAGGAGCTTGACGTCGCTGCGGCCCCCTTCCTGAAGGGCGGGATCGGAGGTCGCCTTGAAATCCTCGCGGCCAGCCCGCGACGGTCCCGTCTGAGTGCTCATGCCCGCACCCTAGCGCAAGGACTGGCTGGCTGGCCAGTTTCGGCGGCGGCTAAACCGAGGTCGACTCCCCGGGCGCCAGCACCGCGACCTTCGACTTCGTCTGCGACTCGACGTCTGAGCGGAACGCCTCGGCGTCGGTCTCGATCGGCGGGAAGGTGTTGTAGTGGATGGGGATCACCGTCTCGGCGCCGACGAAGTCCGCCGCGACCACGGCGTCGTGGCGATCCATCGTGTAGTGCCCGCCGATCGGGATGAACGCGATGTCGACCGGGGTGCGCTCGGCGATCAGCCGGAGGTCGCCGAAGAGGGCCGTGTCGCCCAGGTGGTAGAGCGTCTTGCCGCCCAGGTTGATGACCGCGCCGGCGGCCGCGCCGATCACGGTGCCCGTCGAGGGGCTGAAGGGTCGCTCCCCGGCGGGGACCGTGCTCGTGTGGAAGGCCTGCACGAGCTTCACCCAGCCCCAGTCGAACTCGACGGTGCCCCCGAGGTTCGGGTCGGCGAAGTTCTCGATTCCCTCCTCGTCGAGCACGTTCGCCAGCTCGGAGATCCCCACGTAGAAGGCACCCGTGCGCTTGCCGACCGCGATTGCGTCGGCGTAGTGGTCCTGATGCGCGTGGGTGATCACCACGTGCGTCGGGTCGACGTCCTCCGCCGAGACCTTGGCCGCCGGGTTGTTCGGCGCCAGGAACGGATCGACGAGCACACGCGTATCGCCGTCCACCAGCTCGACCGTGGAGTGGCCGATGTAGTTGATCTCCATCTGGGTCAGTCCTCCTTCGTCGGTTCGGATTCCTGCTCTTCGAGCTGATCGGCCAATGCCCAGCCGACAGCGACCCCAACCATCATTCCCATGCGGGCCTCCTCGGCCAGCAGCGTGCGCACGGCGGTCAGCCGCGCCTCTTCGTCCGGGACGGTCGCAGCCCGCAGCGCCTCAGCGTCATGGGACTCGCCGAACCAGCCGCCGGCGCCGAGCGCCTCGGCGAGGATCTTCTGCAGCCGAGGCGCGGCGCGAGCCACCTGCCGCTCGGCCTCCTTGAACGCCTCGGGATCCGAGATGGCATCGATTGCGGCGTCGATCTGCTCGTCCGTATAGCGCGCCGCCACGGCGAGGACACTACCCCGGCTTCCGCATTTCCCACATCTCGAAACCGCCGACGTCTGAGTAGCCGAGCTTTTCGTAGACCGGGAAACCGAGTTTGGTCGAGATCAAGGTGGAGGCCAACTTGCCTCGGCCGCGCTCGCGCTCCAGCGCGTGGCCCATCAGGCGACCGGCAATGCCGCGCCCGCGCGCCTCGGGCAGGGTGGCGACCAGGGTCACCTCCACGTCGTCGCCGGAATCCCAAAGCAGAGTGGTGCCGACGGTCTTGCCCTTCAGGCCGGCGAGGAAGCACCTCGTGTCCGGCAATCTGGTCATCGGCGGGAAGTCGCCTGGCGGATATCCGTACGCGATCCGATTGATCTCGGTCAGGCTCTCCATGTCCATCTCCTCGCGGATCTCGAGCTCGGGGTCGGGCTCCGGTACCCGCAGGCCGGCGAGCTCCAGCCCCATGGCCCGCGGCGTCGCGTCGAGGACATGGCCGGCTTCCTGCAGCGCGGCCCGGGCCCGCTCGTCGTCATTGGGGATCCAGACGGTCCACGCGTTCACCCCCGCGCCGTCGTACGCCTCCGCCAGCCGCGGAATCTGCTCGATCAGCCCATCGGTGTCGAAGTAGAAGACCGAGTTGAAGAAGCTGCGGTTGGGGGACCGGGGAACGATCGCCGCCAGCAGCTCGCCCTCCTCGATCACCTCTCCGCCGCATGAGTCAGCGATCAGCCGCCAGACCTGCGGCTGGTTGTGAAGGACCAGCTCGAACCAGCTCCGGTCATCCGCCGGAAGACCGCTCATCGCTTACGGATCAGAGTGATTCCGTCGGCGACGGTGAGGAACGCGACATCGACACGCTCATCGGTGCTCAACCGGTCGTTGAGCTCGGCCGTGACCCGCGCGGCCTCGGAATCACCCGGGTCGAGGACGGTTCCCTCCCGCAGGGTGTTGTCGAGCATGATCAGCCTGTTCGGGCGCAGCCGCGCGAGCGTCTCCTCGAAGTAGTCGATGTATTCGGTCTTGTCGGCGTCGAGGAAGGCGAAGTCGAATTGCTCGGTGCGCTCCATGGCCGCGAGAGTCTCGAGGGCGGGACCCACCCTGATCTCGACCCGATCGTCGAGGCCCGCCGCCGCGAGGTGTTCGCGCGCCCGCCTCGCGTACTCCTCCTTGAGTTCACAACAGATCAGCTTGCCGTCCGCCGGGAGCCCGCGAGCGATCGCCAAAGCGCCGTAGCCCAGGAACGTCCCGACCTCCAGTGCTTGCTGCGCGCCGGTCGCTGCGACCAGGACGGTCATGAAGGCAGCCTGATCGCCGCCGATCTGCATCTCCGCGAGCTCACCCATCTCCCGGCCGGCACGCTCGACCTCCGGAACGGTTCCGTCTCGAAATGAGCTGTGCTCCACGGCGTAGTCGTGAATCTCGGGAGTGACCGAGATGAACCGCTCGACCGTCAACCCGGCCGCCTTTCACGTCGGGCGAAGGCCGCGACCAGGCCGCAGGCGGCGCCCACCAGCGCGCCCCCCAGGCCGGCGAAGACGTTCGCGTAGTCGTCCACGAGCGGCAACAGGATCAGGACTGCCGCGGCGACGGCCGCGCCGATCACCTCCACGTCCTCACCGGGCCGCGAGCGAACCTCAGCGCCGCGGATCACGGCCCAGCAGGCCAGGAGCCCGAGGGCGATCCCGTTTCCACCGGCGGCGAAGAGCACGTCGTTGCTGGGCGCGAATGCCGTCTGCATGCCGTCCGCCGCGAGCATTCCGAGCGAGCCGCACGCCACGATCAGGATCGCCGTCGGGATGGTCCCCAGCCGCTGCTCGACGGCGAAGCCGAAGATGGCGATGCCGACCGAGGCGACGAAGAGGTACCCGATGTCGGGATAGATGAAGGGGGCCGCGAGGTAGCGCCACCAGTCGCCGCCGACCGGCCCGAGGATCCCTCCCAGGCCGAAGGTATCGAGCGACGGGCTCGCAACCCGGAGAAGCACGATCACGGCGGGCACGAGGATCGCCGCGAGCACGGCGTAGGGCCGCTGGGCAAGCCGGTCCGTTCGCTGAGCCCTCGCGATGCGCCGGCGCGTGCGGCGCGACTGCTTCGGGGTGAGCTCCTCGCCGCGCAGCTCCAGCTTCGGCGCCCGCTTGCGAAGCCGGGTGCCGCAATACGGGCACTCGGTGACGTACGGGCTGACCTCCTCGCCGCAGCTCCGGCAGACGACGCTTAACTCAGGCGAGCTCACTCCGCGAGGATACCCCTGCCTGCTCGGCCCATCGGTTGAGCTCGTAGAGCAAACGGGCGAGCTCGCGGCCCCGGCCGCTGAGGCGGTAGCGCCGCCCGGTGTCGCGCTCGAGGATCCCGGCATCGACCAGCTCGGCGAGCCTCGCCGAGAGGACCGAAGGGCTGATCCCGGTCCGCTGCCGAAGCTCCGAGAACGCCAGGGTGCTCCGCCGCAGCTCCCAGACCAGGCGCAGCGCCCAGCGCCTGCCGAGCAGCTCGAGAGCGCGTTCGATTGGCTTTGTCGCAGCCATTGATACGGAATTCAAAGTTCACGCTGCAAGAATCCGGTATTCAGCTACTAAAAGCGTAGCGCAGGCCCCGGAACTGGTTCGATTCCGACGCTCCATCAGACGGGTCGCTCCTTTCGGAGCGACCTCCGGTCAATCCGGGTCGCTGGCGGCGACGATCTCGGTCATCAGACCGCCGATCTCGGCGTGGTCGGAGAGCCAGTTGAGCTGGCGGCGGGCGCCGGTGCCGTCCTCCACGAGGTCCCGCAGCGTGGCCAGCTCGGCCTCGCAGCCGAGCTCCCGCGCGTGCTGGCTGAGGTCGTCGATCACGCCTCGGGCCATCTTCCCGCCGGGCACCTCGAGTCCGTGGTCGAAGTCGATCAGCTTCCCCTCGATCCCGACGACGGCCGCTCGGACCTTGTTGTCGTCGATCAGCTCGTGGGGATGCTCGATGCTGGGGACACCCTCGTCGTAGTCGGCGGCGAGCCGATGGGCGAGGGCCTGGGAGAGGGCGGCGAAGCCGATGGTGTGCTCGATGTGCGTCTGCTGGTCGAAGACACGCAGCTCGACGGTCCCGAGGTTCGGGTGCGGGCGCACGTCCCACCACAGGTAGGTGTAGTCCGGGATCGCTCCGCCGCGCATCATCTGCTCAACCCGATGGGAGTAGATGTCCCAGGTGCCGTAGTACGGCGGGATCCCCACTCTCGGAAAGGCCCGGAACACGGGCGTACGCGAGGACATCATCCCCGTCGTCTTCCCGCGCCAGAGCGGCGAGTTCGACGACATGCCGAGCAGCAGCGGCAGGTAGCCGCGCATGCCATCGGCGACGTAGATCGCCTTCTCAGCGTCGTCGATCCCAACGTGGACGTGGGTGCCGAAGATGAGCTCCTGCTCCGCGATCCAGCTGAGCTCGGCCGCCAGCTCCTTGTAGCGCGGGCGGTCGACGATCAGCTGGTCCTCGTAGAGGGCGGCGGGATGGGTCCCGGCCGCGCCGATCGCGAGCCCGTTCTCCGCGGCCACCCGGCGAACGGTCCGCCGGAGCTCGCGCAGCTGCTCCCCCGCCTCGGCGACCCCTCCGCAGGGCCGGGTCGCCACCTCGAGCACGGACTGCATCAACTCGGGCTTCACCTCGCCCGGGAGGTCGTCGGGCAGGGCGCCGAGGATCACCTCGATCGACTGCGACAGCTCGAGGCTCTCGGCGTCGCAGATCATCAACTCCTCCTCGATTCCGAGGGTGAACGGCGTCCCCGTGAAGTTGTGCTCCAGCACGGGCGGGACCATGACAGCCTCGGGGGATGAAGTTTGCCGGCGCCTGGGTTACGGACGGAGCCCTCTCAGAAGATCGGCAATACTGGCCCGCCAAGGCTCAACGCAGGAGGTAATCGCGAAGATGGAAGTCAAGTCGATCACCGAGCAGAAGTCGCTGCTCGCAACGCTCTCGCCCGGCAAGCGCGCGCGGCTGCGCCGGCTTCTCTTCGACTACGGCCCCGGCAACGGGACCCTGATGCTGCTCCCGATCGACCAGGGAATCGAGCACGGCCCTCGCGACTTCTTCCCGAACCCGGCCTCCAAGGATCCGGAGTACCAGTTCAGTCTCGCCGCGGAGGCCGGCTACTCGGCGATCGCTTGCCAGATCGGCCTGGCGAGCCGCTACTACCCGGACTACGCGGGCCAGGTGCCGCTGATCCTCAAGGTCAACGGCAAGACCGACGTCCCGCCCTCAGGCGACGCGCTCTCGACCGTCAACGCCTCGGTCGAGGACGCGGTGCGGCTCGGCGCCGACGCGGTCGGCTACACGATGTACGTCGGCTCGCCGCGCCAGGACGAGGACCTGCTCCAGCTCAAGGGAGTTCGCGAGGACTGCGAGCGCTTCGGCATGCCGCTGATCGTCTGGTCATACCCGCGCGGCTCCGCGATCGACGCAAAGGGCGGAGCGAACTCGTTCTACGCGATCGACTACGCCGCTCGCATGGCGATGGAGATGGGCGCCGACGTCGTCAAGCTCAACTTCCCGAAGTTCGACCCCGAGAAGGACTCCGACCAGCCCGCCCCCTACAACGAGATGGAGGTCTCCCCCGAGGAGGCCGTCCGCCAGATCGTCGAGTCCGCGGGGCGCTCCCTGGTCGTGCTCTCGGGCGGGTCGAAGACCGATGACGAGACGGTGCTATCGCACACCCGCACGATCATGGAGGCGGGCGGCTCGGGCGTGATCTTCGGCCGCAATGTATGGCAGCGCGAGAAGGGCGAGGCGCTCGAGATCATCGGCCAGATCAAGGAGACGCTGCTCGGCAGCGTACGGCGGATTCCTTAGCGGCCGACGAACTGCGAACACCGGCAATGAAGACCGGCCCGAGCGGGGACGGGCCCATGAGTTGGCGCCTTGTTCCCCCATACGGGAATAAGGCGCCAGAGGACGGATAGTTCCCCCCGCCCGCGCATCATCGAAGGATGAGCTCACTTCGCATGCGCCGGCGCGCCCTCCGGGCACCCCTCTTCATTGCCGCAGCTCTGATCGCGCTCGCCTTTTCGCGCTGCGGGGTTCAGGACGGTGACCCAGCGGAGCCGCAGGGACCGCTGACCGCCCGCGTCACCAGCGTCGTCGACGGCGACACGATCGACGTCCGGCTCGCGGACGGCGACGAGGAGACCGTCCGCTACATCGGCATCGACACGCCCGAGACCGTCAAGCCCGGCACGCCGGTCCAGTGCGGCGGGCCAAGAGCGCACGAGGTGAACGACCGGCTCGTCTACGGGAAGACGGTCACGCTCCGCTTCGACGACGAGCGGCGCGACGTCTACGGCCGCCTGCTCGCCTACGTGTACCTGCCTCGAGCGAATGCTCGGCCGCTCTTCGTCAACGCCGAGCTCGCCCGACGGGGGCTGGCGCGGACGTTGACGATCCCGCCGAACGATTCTTTCGCCCCTCTCTTCGCCCGCCTGGCGACCCGCGCCGGCGTGCTTGGCCGCGGCTTATGGGGAAGCTGCCCTCTATAGTCGAACGCAGTCCCGAGGGGCCGGCCGCCGTGCTTGTGCGGCTTGGCTCTTGCAAGATCGCTTGCTAGCCTGCACGGCCGCCCTGGGGGGCTTTTGCGATGACTCAGATGCGAATGCGACAGAGCATGGCTCAGATCGAGCTGGCGTTCGAGCAGGAGATGGCGCTCGAGCGACGCCGGCGCGATCAGCTGCGCAAGCGCGCGGTCAACCGCTCGCGCGCCCGGCGCATCACGCGCAACGAGTCCCGTGGCAAGGTCCGGTTCAGCGTCCTGCTCGTCTGTCTGACGATCACGGTCGTCACCGTGGTCGTCTCGATGTTCGAGACGCTGGCCTGGCTGATGGGCTAAGCGGCCACCAGGCTGCTGTATTCAGGAGCGGAGGGCGAAGCCCGAAGCGGCCACCAGGCTGCTGACTTCCGGAGCGAAGGGCGAAGCCCGAAGCGACTTGTGATGGGCAGCCGCTCGTGGCCGCGACCTGATGGCGAAGCCGGGTTGCTACTCCGCCCGAGATGGAGCCGCTCGTGGCCGCGGCCTGATGGCGAAGCCTCTAGCGCTGCGACAGTCGGTGCAGCGCGTTCGCTACGGCCTCGTCCGTGCCCGCGTCCTCTTCATCGTCCGCGCCGGTGCTGCTCTCGGCCTCGCTCTCGATCCGGTCGTAGACCTCGTTCCTGAAGATCGAGACATCGCGTGGCGCAGTGATACCCAGACGCACCTTTTCACCGGCGACCGAGAGAACCTGCACCTCGACTCCATCGCCGATCATGATGCTCTGGCCCGGCTTCCGTGTCAGCACCAGCATCGTTGCCTCCTACCGATCGTTGCCTACCCCCTGGGCCCCGATCCTCTTTGTCGTATACCAAGAAGTGAGTAGCGTACAGGGTTCCGCGCCGCCTGCCAAGGCACAAACGCCGAATCATCTAGAGTCCGCCGCCGTGGCCCGTAAGTCCCTGCGACCACAACTCAATCAGATCCGCGCCTGGGTGCGCCAGGGGCGCACCGATGCCTGGATCGCCCATCAGCTCGGGGTGCCCGCCACGCAGCTCCGCGACTTCCGCAGCCGCCACGGCCTGGACGCCGAGGGAGAGGGGCCCGCCAGCGACATCGACCTCCGCGATGAGATCGAGGCGGAGATCGAGGCTGAGCTCGGCGAACCGGAGCCCGAGGAGGAAGAGGGCGCCACGGACGAGGGCGAGGGCGATCGCGATTCCGATGAGGGCGACGAGGGTGAAGGTGACGGCGGCGAAGGCGGCGCCGGACGGCGCCGTCGCAGGCGCCGTCGCGGCCGTCGCGGGCGCGGTCGCAAGCGCCCTCTCGAGGCGACCTTCGACCAGGGCGACGAGGAGGGCTACGGCATCTGGCTCGATCCGTCGATCAAGGACGATCCGACCTACACCGAGCACTGGCAGGGCCGCAAGGCACTGCGGGTGACGATCGAACCCGAGCGGATCGTCCTCGAGCGCGTCGAGGACTGAGGCTGCCGGGCCGCGGGTCCTGTCGGCCGCGGCAGCCGCATCAGTCGTGCTCCGCGATCACCCGTCCGCCCGAGTAGTCGTACGCGCCTCTCAGGTAGGTGAAGAAGGCTCCGTCCACCACAGCCTGCGGGTCCAGATCGACCGCGGCCATCGGCGCCGCTTGGCGGGCCGCCTCCAGGCACCAGTCGGTGCCCCGGCCGTAGAGGTCCGCGAGCTCCTGGGCTGAGAAGGTCGGGCCGATCCGGCGACGGAGCTCTTCCCGGATCGCGCTCACGGCGCGACCGGCGTTGCGCGCCGCCCTCGGGTCGGAGTCGAGCTCCCGCAGGCGCCCCGCCCCCTCCTCCCACTGGAAGAGGGCGTTGTCGAGCGGATAGGGCATGCCCTACTTGGTAGCAGGCGGGAGCTTGCCCGAGGGGGACGCCACGCACGCCTCGGGGGCGAGAGTGCCGGTGACCCTCCAGATGTCAACGAGACCGGCGCCGGCGACGTGCTGGATGTTCTGCGCTCGGGAGATCCAGGTGCGCTGGACCGGCGCGGTGTCGGCGGCGGGATCGTCCTGGTGGAAGGTCGGGGTGGTGACGACGTAGTCGTACCCGCCGTCGTTCAGGGCGGCGATCCACTCGGGACACTTGGAGATCTCGTCGAACGATCCACGTGGCCCGTGCTGGCCGATGTAGGTGACCGAGTTGCTCGAATCGCCTCCCCAGAGCGGGTATTGGAAGAGGGCGCCCATCGTCCCTGAGAGGGCGATCCTCACCTCATGGGTGCCGTTGGCCCAGTCATAGGCGGCCCCGAGGCCCTGGCCGAGCTCGATCGCCGGCTGTTCCGTCTTCGGGTAGTCGGGCGCCGCCGACGAGTAGCGCTCGTCGAGGTAATGGGTCTGCGCCGCGCGCCCTAAGACCGCGAGCGCGACCACCGCAGCCAGGCCGATCCCGGCGAGCGGCACCGGTGACAGCCCACGGCGCGAGAGGAGGACGAGCAGGAGCGGCACCGCGACCACTGCCGACGCAAGGGCGACCGTGCCCGGGACGCGCCCGGTGTCGATCGCTCCGAGCGCGCCGGCGCTGACGAGGACGAGGACGGCGAAGACCGTCAGGGCGCCGTAACGCCAGAGCCGCTCCCGCGTCCCCAGGCGCCTGACCCGCTGCTCGCCGGCGAACGCGGGCGGGATCGCGAGCAGCGTCAGAGCGAGCACCAGTCCCGGCGCCAGGTAGCGGATGTTGAGGCGGAAGCCGATCGGCATGCCCTCCGGGCCCGAGGCGCCGAGCGGCGTCAGCAGGTAGGCAATCGCGGCGAGCAGGGCCACGATTCCGAGCATCCGCTCCATCCGCCCTCCGCGCCAGAGCACCAGCACCACGGCGATCACCGCGAGCGCGAGATAGGCGGGCCAGAGCTCCCCGAGGCGCTCGTGCAGGGCCGGTGTGAAGTAGCGGCCCCAGATGCTCGTGTCAGTCGCATAATGGGCGATGGAGTACGGATGGCGTCCCTGCAGCGCCTCGGCGTGATGGATCGGCCCGATGTCCTGCCAGGGGAACGGGTTGCCGGAGACGATCAGGTTGCGCACGTACCAGTAGCCCCCGCCGACGAGGAGCGCTCCGGTCCACTCCGCGGCGGCGCGCAGCCGGTACCCCGCGCCGCTGATCCAGATGACGCCGACCGTCAGCGCCAGGACCGGAGGGACCACCGTGAGCTTCGTGCCGAGGGCGAGGCCGGCCGCGAGGCCGGCGACCAGCAGGGCGCCGGAGGGTGGCCCGGACGGCCGCGGCGCGTCCCCGGAGCTGGGCCGCTCCGGCCAGCGCACGTTGACCAGAACCGCGACCGAGGAGAGGAAGAGCGCGATCGCGACGACATCGTTGTTGGCGTTGCCCGGCTGGCGCGAGAAGAGGAGGTTGGCCGCCATCACCGAGGCCACCGCGGCGAGGCCGACGGGGCCATTGCCGTAGGGGCGGCCGATGCAGTACCCGGCGAACAGAGCGAGACCGAGCCAGCCCATGTTCATCAGCGGCGAGAGGAAGTCGTTGCCGAACAGCAGGATCCCTCCGGCGTGGAGCAGCTCCGAGACCTGCGGGTAGAACCAGTTCAGGTAGAGCGGATCGGTGTAGAGCAGCCCGGTGACCGAGCCGGTGTCCGCGATGTGCGCGGCGAGCGGCAGGTGGTACCAGAGAGAGTCGCCGCCGTAGATCCCCCGGTCGAGCGCCAGCAACGTCGGGCCCGCCCACTGCGCGGCGACGATCAGCGCGAGGGCGATCCCCGCACCCAGCTCGACGCGGCCGATCGGCGGCGCCGGGCGAAGATCGGTCTCCCTGCCCTTGCCCCACTGCGCGACGCGCGCGCCGGCGCGGATCAGCATCGGCTCTAGGCGGAGGGCGCCACCCCCGACGATCAATGCCGCCACCACGAGGAGGACGCCGTCGAGCAGGCCGAAGAGCCCGAGCAGCTCGGCGAGGAGCACGAGGATGCCGATCGCGAGCACGGCGTCGGCCAGTAGCGCGGGCGTATTCGTCCAGGCCGGAAGCGCGGCGCGGCGTGCCGTCCTCCCGGCGATCGCCATGGAGAGGACGACGGCCACCAGGCCGATCACGCCGAGGATGTAGTCGCCCACGCTGCTCACCTCTCGCTCGTGGGTGATCCTCCCGGTTGGCCCGCGGCGGCGCGCCGGTTGGGCTTGCCGCAGCCGGCGGGGTCGAGCTCGCCGTTGATCCGAAAGACGGAGACCCGGCCCGAGTGCACGATCTCCTCGACGGCCGGGTCCCCCACCACCCAGCCCCTCTCCGGCGAGGTCTCCGCGGTCGACGGGTTGTTCAGATCGAGCGCGGGCGTGGTGACGAGGTAGTCGTACCCGCCGCCGTTGACCGCGCGCCGGAAGTCCGGGCAACGCTCGATCTGCCGAAAGTCCGCTTCCGGCAGGTGGCGGCCGACGTACTGCACGTAGTTGGAGACGTCGTCTCCGTAGAAGCCGTACTGGCTGTAGGCCCCGCTGGTGCCGGCGACGGCGATTCGCAGGTCCGAGGTGGGCTTGGCCCAGCGCACGGCGTCGTCGAGCTGGAACCGGAAGTCCTCGGCGCGGCTGTAGCGATGGGCGAGGTACTCGTCCTGCTTCGCCCAGCCGGCGGCCGCGATCCCGATCGCGACGATCGCCCCGGCCAGGCCGGCAAGCAACGCCCCGCGGCGGGCCAGCATCGCGAGGCCGACCGGCACGGCGACGAAGGCGATCCCCATCAGCGCCGCCCACGGGATCGACGCGAAGGCGCCCTTCCAGGCGACGTTGGCGTCCGAGTAGTGGGAGGTGAGGAAGAGCGCGATCAAAGCGCCGACGAGCAGCGGCAGCCGGAAACGGACCGGGGCGAGGCGCGGCTCCAGCGGCAGGAGCGCCAGGCCGGCCGCCAGGCCGGGGGTCAGGTAGCGGAGATTGATCCCGAAGGCGAGCGGATGGCCCTCCGGCCCAGCGGCGGTCAGCGGCGTGAACAGGTACGCGATCGCGGCCACGATCGTCACCGCTCCCGCCAGCCGGACGGCTCGGGAGCGCGGGCGCCAGACGGCGAGCACGGCACCGGCGGCCGCGCCCCCCAGGATCAGGAACCAGAGGGGCCCCAGCAGGTTCTCGATCGGGTTCAGGAAGTAGGCGCGCCAGAGCGAGGTGCTCGGGTTGCTGAGGATGTAGTGGGCGACGGTGTAGTCGTCTCGTCCCTCCAGCCCACGGTTGGGACCCGGCAGGTCGATCGGCCCGAGGTGGCGGACCCAGGGCAGCGGGTTGCCCGCGTGGATCAGGTTGCGGAGGAACCAGAAGCCCGCGGTCGCCACGACGCCGGCCAGGAAGAAACCGAAGGCCCTGCGGCGCACCCCGGGCGGTACGAGGAAGACGACGCCGATCGCCATCGCCGCAGTCGCGCCGGAGATCGTCAGTTTGCTGCCGAGCGCGACGCCCATCGCCAGGCCGGCCACGAGGAGTGCGCCCAGCGGGGCCGCCGCCGGGGGGGCGTCGGCGGCCTCGAGCTGGCGAGATCCGCGGGTTTCCCAGGCGTTGATCAGGATCGCCGCCGCTGCCAGGAGCAGGGCGACTGGCACGGTGTCCGTCGCCGGGGTCCCCGCCTCGCGGGGAACCATCGGGCCGGTGTCCATCGCGATGCAGACCGCGACCAGGCTGAGCGGAGCGACTCCGTAGGGACGGCCGATGCACCAGCCGGCCAGCAGCGCCACACCGAGCCAACCGAAGTTGACCAGCGGGCTGGCGATGTCACGGTTGAAGAGGACGATGCCGGCCGCGTGGAGCAGCTCGGAGCTCTGCGGATAGAACCAGTTCAGGTAGAGGGGGTCGATGAAGTGCATCCCCCAGACCGAGCCGGTGTCGGCGATCCGCGCCGCAAACGGGCCGTGGTACCAGAGCGTGTCGAAGGTGAGCATGCCCCGGCCCCAGACGTCCTGGAGACCGGTGAACCAGTGTGCGGCGACGAAGGCGGCTGCGAGCAGGGCCAGAATCAGCTGGGGAAGGGGGATCTGGGGCGCCGGCGGCGCTTCCGGGCCACCAGTTGGCGCCTTGTTGGCGCTATGCGACAGGAAAGCGCCATCTACGCCGAACCAGATGCCCAGACCGACCGCTAGGGAGGCGACGATCAGGACCGCGGGGACGAGGATCCCGAAGGCGCCGAGCAGCTGCAGGAGGACGGTGAGGAGCGCGACGGCGAGCACCGCCTCCGCGAGCCTCGCCGGTGCCCCTCCCCAGCCGGGCAGTAGACGAGCGCGCAACCGGACCGCGGCAAGCGCCATCGGGATCGCGACCGCCGCGAGACCGATGACCCCGAGGAGGTAGTCGCCGAAGCTCACTTAGGCTGGGGCGCCGCGGCCTTGCCCAGACTGCCGCCGCCAGTGCCGGCGCCCTGCAGCTTGGCGCACCCCCCCGGGTTGAGGTCGCCGTCGATCCGGAAGACGAAGTCGTCGTCGCGCGACTCGATCTTGGTGGCGGCCGGGTCGGTGCCTGTCCAGACCGCCTCGATTGGCAGGCGCGATTGCGTGCGCTGATCCGGCCCGATCACCAGGTAGCGGTAGTCGCCGTCATCCACCGCCTTGCGCCACTCCTCGCACTGCGCCATCCAGTTGCGCTCGACGTCGTTCTGCGCCGCCTCGCTGGCTATCGGCAGATAAGCGCCGTGCGGACCGTGGCGGGCGATGTACTGGACGTGATTGGAGAGATCGTCGCCGTAGAAGACGTACTGCTTGAAACCGGGACGGCCGCCCACGACGCCGATCCGAGTGTCATGCGGATTTGCCTGGTTGAACCAGGCCAGCGCCGCCTTCATCCCGTCCGGGAAGTCGCTGGGGGCGGTCGAGGCCTGGTACCGGCCCTTGACATAGTCGTCGCTCTTCGGCCACCCGATCGCCACCACCAGGCCGAGGGCGACCACCGCTGATCCGACGAGTAGGACCCGCGAGGCACCACGCTGCGAGACGACTGCGATGCCTACGGGAAGCAGGATCAGGAAGAAGGCAAGGCCGATCGCGCCGAGCAGGAAGTGACGGGTCCAGAGGTGGCCCGAGAGGTCCCAGATCGGGACGGCCTGGACGAGCAGCAGGACGGCGAGGATGCCGAGCAGCCAGCCCTGATCGCGCCTGCTGCTCCCAAGGCCGGGGTCGACGGCGAGCAGCATCGCTCCGAGGCCGATCGCGGGCGAGGCGTAGCGGAGGTTCGTCGTGAACGCCGTGGGGTCCCCCTCGGGGCCGGCGGCGGTCAGCGGCGTGAACAGGTAGGCGATTCCGCTGAGCAGGGCGACCACGCCGAGCATCCGGATCAAAGGCGTGCGTCCGTTCATGATCGCAAGCAGGAAGCCTCCGATCACGACCGCTAGTACGAGCGGCCAGAGATCGCCGAAGCTCGTGTGCAGCCCGGGAACGAGGTGGTGCCTGATGACCCCTCCGTCGGGAGGCAGCAGGTAGTGAGCGAGGTTGTGGGGCTCGCGGATGTTGATGTCGGCCTGGTCCGGGCCTGGCAGAGGCCCTGTCTTGACCCAGGGGAGCGGGTTCCCGGTGTGGACGAGGTTGCGCGCGAACCAGAAACCGCCGGTCACCAGGGAGCTCACCACCCAGATCCAGGTCGCCCGCCAGCGATAGCCGGCGCTCACCGCGATCACTCCCAGGGTTAGCAACGCGAAGGGAGCAAGCAGGTTGAGCTTGGTGCCCAGCGCCAACCCCGCGGCGAGGCCGGCGACGATCAGTGCACCGTTGCTGAGCCGTGCCTGCAACGGCGGGCCCGCGGAATGCAGGGTGCGCGCCGAGTCTGCCGCGGCGCGACTCTGCGCATCCGCGTTGACCAGGACGGCGGCCGAGGCGAGCAGGAAGAACAACCCGGCGATGTCGTTCTTCGCGTCGCCCGGCTGATAGAGCAGCAGCATGTTGGCGTCCAGGACCAGCGCGATCGCCAACACCGCTACCGGGCCGCCCCGGTAGGGACGCGCGAACGCCCAGGCTGCCAGCAGGCAGAGCGACATCCAGCCGATGTTGATCAGCGGCGAAAGGAAATCGTTGCCAAGGAAGAGAACTCCGGCCGAATGCAGAAGCTCCGAGTTCTGCGGATAGAACCAGACGGTCAGGTTGAGGGTGTCGATGAAGTGCACCGCGCCGATCTGGTGGTCCTGTACGAAGCGGGCTGCGAAGGGCGCGTTGTGCCAGGTGGTGTTCGGCAGGTACATGCCGATATCGAGGCCCGTCTGCGTCGGCATCGCCCAATGGGCCGCGACGAGGAACGCGGCCGCCACCGCGACGGCGAGCGCGTAGGGCGCAATTGCGGGGGCCGGCAGCGGCGGCCCCTGTCCCGGCTCCCGGAAGGCGAATCCGAGGCCGACCCCCACGATCAGGGCGACCAGCAGCACCCAACCCGGCCGGTAGAGGCCGACTACCCCGACGAGCTCGAGAATGACGACCAGCAACGAGAGGCCGAGGACGACTTCGGCGAGCCTGGCCGAGGCGCCCGAGAAGCCCGGCAGGAAGCGCCCGCGCATGCCGACCGCGGCGAAGCCCATCGCGGCGGCGACCGCGATCAGCTCGATCGAGCCCGCGAGGTAGTGGCCGAAGCTCACGTGTGCGCCGCCTGACCGAGCTTCGCGCAGGTTGCGGGGTCGAGGGGCCCGGTCACCTCGTAGACGGCGGCCGGCCCCGTCTGGATGACGGTCTTCACGTTCTTGTCGCTCTCCGTCCAGCGCGCCTCGGGCGGAGCGCTGACCTCGAGCGCGCCGATCTTCGGCGTCGTCACGATGAAGTCGTAGCCGGCGTCGTTGACGGCTCGCCGCCAGGCCGCGCAGTTCACTATCGGCCTGAAGGTCCCGCGCCGCAGCTCCTGACCCACGTACTGGACGTGGTTGGAGAGATCGGTCCCGTAGAAGAAGTACTGCCCGAAGGCCGAGGCGCGACCCACCACGCCGATCCGCTCATTGCTCTGCTTGCGGCCCCAGTCCTGAAGCGGCTGCCACTCCGGAGTGGAGCGGAAGCCGCCCTCGAGCGGCGGCCTGGACGCCGTCACATAGCGATGATCGAGGTAGTAGTTCTCGCGAACGCGCCCCAGGGCCACGGCGGTGATCGCCATCACGAGCCCGAACACCGCGAGGGCGAGGACCGGGACGCGCCGGCGAGCCCCCGCGACGAGCAGCGCCGGGACGCCGACGATCAGGAAGGCGAGCGCGACCGACGCCAGGTGATGCTCGAACTTCCAGTTCGCCTGGGTGACGGTCCCCTGAATCAGCAGGATCGAGAACAGCCCGATCAGGATCCATGGCCGGTTGCCGTGCCGGAACCACGGGATCAGCGGCAGCAGCAGAAAGCCGACGATCAGCACGGGCGCGACGTAGCGCAGGTTCGCGTCGAAGCCGGCCGGGTCGCCGAGACTGCCCGACGCGGTCAATGGGGTGAAGACGTAGGCGATCCCAGCGACCATCCCGGTTACGGCGAGGATCCGCATCAGGGCGCTCCCTCCCCGGAGGAACGCCCAGACGAGGGCGACCACCACGACACCGAGGATCACCGGCCAGAGCGGCCCGAGGCGGTCATGGAGGACCGGGAAGAGCTTGTCGTGCCAGACGCTGGGGTCGTTGTAGTACTCGCTCAGGGAGTGCGGCTGGCGCGGATAGAGGGCAAGCTGATCGGGACCGGGCAGGTGGATCGGCCCGAGCTTGTGGATCTGCGGAAACGGGTTGAGCGCCTCCACGAAGTTCCGCCCGTACCAGAAGCCCGAGGTGATCACCAAGCCTCCGAGCCAGATGCCGAGCGCTCGCAGCCAGTGCCGGCGGCCGCCGAGAATCGCGACGCCGACCGTGAAGGCGGCGATCGTCGCCAGCAGAGTGACCTTGGTGCCGATGCCGAGGCCGGCCGCGAGGCCGGCCATGAACAGCGGGCCGGCGCCGACGGTGGCCAGAGCGCTGGGATCCCCCTCCACCGGCACGTCCTCGACCACACCGCTCTCGAGCTCGCCCTCCGGAGTCGCTTTCCACACCTCCTTCCTCCCTTCCGTGTGCGCCGAGGCCGCGCCGTCGACGAGGAACGCGAGGGCCGTCATCAGAAAGAAGAGGCCGGCGACGTCGTTCGGCCCCTGCCCCGCCTGGGAGCCGACCAGCATCTCCGAGTCGAGAACGACAGCGGCACCGAGCACGGTGACCCCGCCGATCGCATACGGCCGACCCACGCACCAGGCGGCGAGGAGGCAGAGCGCCACCCACATCAGGTTCATCAGCGGAGAGAGAAAGTCGGTCTTCAGGAAGACGATCCCGATCCCATGGACCAGCTCCGAGTTCTGCGGATAGAACCAGGCCGCCAGCTTGAGGGGATCGGTGAAGTGGAGCGGCCCGACGTGGCCCGTCTGCGCGAACCGGGCCGAGAAGGACATGTGGTACCAGGTGGTGTCCTGGTAGTACATCCCCTGGTCGACGGCCTGACCCGTCGGATGCGCCCAGTGGACGACGACGAGCGCGGCCGCCGCGATCCCGACCGCGACCATGATCGCGCTGGATCGCGCCTCCTTCGTCTCGGGGCGGTACGGCAACCCACGGTTCCTGACCCACAGAGTCACCCCGAGGCCCGCGGCGACGAAGCCGACCAGCAGCGGAAGCTCCTTGAACAGTCCCAGGACTCCGAGGATCTCCGCGACCAGGATCAGCATCGAGATCCCGATCACGATCTCGGCGAGGCGCGCCAGCGCCCCCGTCCACGCGGGGGCGAGCAGGGCTCGCAGGTGGTAGGCGCCCAGGCCGAGTGCGGTTGCGATCACCGCCAGCTCAGCCGCGCCGAGCAGGTACCGGCCTGTGCTCATCGGCTCATCGACTCAATTCACAGAAAACGCGCACAGCCCAATGCCGCGCGCGCGAGGCGCGGATGATATCCGCGGCCTGCATCGATCGGGTTGCGCCGTCGCGCACCCTCTTTAGGTTCAGCGGGTTACTGGCCGAGCTTGACGACGTACGCGTGCTCGCCGGGCTTGACCATGCCGAGGCGCCTCGCCTCACGCTCGAGCGACGCCGGGCTGGAGGCGTCGCGGAGCTGCCTGGTCAGCTCGACCTTCTCCTGCTTGAGCTGGGCGAGCTGCTGGTCGCTCGACTTCGAGCCCTGCCACGCCTGCAGCAGGTTCACCATCGGGTTCAGGTAGGAGACCATCACGCCGAAGAGGACGAGGACGAGCGCGATCCGCCCGACGCGGTCCCAGCGGATCCGGCTCGGTCCGACGCGGCGCTGGACGCGCCTCCTCGGTGCCCTGCTGGGCGCTGCGTTTATCCGTCGGCGTTGTTTGTGGCCGACGCTGATGGCGCTCATGAGAGGACATTCGTCCCCTCGTGCCTGGACTCCTTCTCAGGATCGCGCGAAAACCGAGGCGCCGGGGAACGTGGCGCGATCGCCCAGCTCCTCCTCGATCCGCAGCAGCCGGTTGTACTTCGCGACACGATCCGAGCGCGAGGGAGCGCCGGTCTTGATCTGGCCGGCGCGCGTGCCCACTGCCAGGTCGGCGATCGTCGTGTCCTCGGTCTCGCCCGAGCGGTGGGAGATCACCGTGGTGTAGCCCGCGTCGCGAGCGATCTGGATGGTCTCCAGGGTCTCGGTGAGGGTGCCGATCTGGTTGAGCTTCACCAGAATCGAATTCGCGACCCCCATCTCGATCCCCCGCCGCAGCCGGTCCGGATTGGTGACGAAGTTGTCGTCGCCGACAAGCTGGCAGTGCTCGCCGAGCCTGTCGGTGAGCAGCTTCCACCCGTCCCAATCCTCCTCGTCCATGCCGTCCTCGATCGAGACGACCGGGAAGCGCGCTCGGATGTCGTGCCAGTAGTCGGCCATCTCCTCCGCAGAGAGGGTCCGGCCCTCGTGCTCGAGCACGTACTTGCCGTCGTCGAAGAACTCGCTCGTGGCCGGGTCGAGGGCGATCATCACGTCCACGCCGGGGGCGTAGCCGGCCTCCTCGATCGCGTCGATCAGGAAGTCGAGAGCGGCCCGGTTCGATTCGAGGTCCGGCGCGAAGCCGCCCTCGTCGCCGCCTCCGGTCGAGAGCCCCTTCTTGTGGAGGATGCCCTTCAGCGCGTGGTAGACCTCGGCGCCGATCCGCAGGCAGCCGGCGAAGGTCTCCGCGCCGGCGGGGATGACCATGAACTCCTGGAAGTCGACCGCGTTGTCGGCATGCGCCCCGCCGTTGAGGACGTTCATCATCGGGACCGGAAGCAGGTCGGCCGCGCCCGAGTCCTTGGCCCCCGTCGCCGCATAGAGCTCCGCGAAGTAGTCGTAGAGGGGCTGACCGGCGTCCGCGGCCGCCGCCTTCGCGACCGCCAGCGACGCGCCAAGGATCGCGTTGGCCCCCAGCCGGCCCTTGTTCGGCGTCCCGTCGAGCTCGATCATCGTCCGGTCGAGCGCGGACTGCTCGGCCGCCCGCGCGCCCGTCAGGAGGTCGGCGAGCTCGCCGTTCACGTGCGAGACGGCCTTGCCGACGGCCTTGCCGCCGTACTCGTCGCCCCCGTCGCGCAGCTCCACGGCCTCGTACTCGCCCGTGGATGCGCCGGATGGAACGGCGGCGAGTCCGCGGGCGCCCGACTCGAGCACCACCTCCACCTCGACCGTCGGGTTCCCCCGCGAGTCCAGCACCTGTCTCCCGTGCACGCTCTCGATCGTCGACATCGAGGCCGGAACGCTAGTCGATCGATTCCTGCTCCGCATGCGTCATCCGGGCGTGCGGGGATCGGGAATCGGTCGTCTAGTCGAGAAGCCGCTGCGCCGTCCGCCGGAGCGCGAGCTCGGGATCCACGCCGAGTCGCCGGGAGGCGGCGACGGCCTCCATCAGGAGAGTGCCGACCAGCTGCTCGGCCTCGGCCCTGGTCGCGGGATCCGATTGCGGGCCTCCGGGCTTATCGTCCCCGGCCGAGCCCGCCGGATCGACTCGCCGGAGCACCTTGCGCGCGTAGAGCAGGGCGGGCAGGTTCTCGGGCAGCTCGTCCGGCTCGCTTCCGCCGCCCTCGACCTCGCGCTTGATCTGCTCCCACTGCGAGAGGACCTCGCCGACATTCCTCACCTCACGGGTCGCGCTGTCGCGCGCCCTCTCATCGCGGTCGCCGTAGACATGGGGGTGGCGACGAATCAGCTTGGCGGCACAGGATTCGGCGACCGCCGCCAGATCACCCTCGCCCCTCTCCTCGAGCAGCAGGGACAGGAACATCACCTGAAAGAGCACGTCCCCCAGCTCGTCGACCATCGCCTCCGCGTCATCGCGGCTGGCCGCATCGGCCAGCTCGTAGGCCTCCTCGACGGTGTGAGGGACGATCGAGCGGGCATCCTGCTCGCGGTCCCAGGGACACTCGCGGCGCAACCGCCGGACGACCTCGTCGAGGTGCTGAAGCGCTTCCTGGTGCTGGGGCGTAGCTATCCGCCTGGGGTGAGGCCGGAGAGGCCGGACGGCACGGCCTGCTGCGACGAACCGGCGCCCGCGGGATGCGGTCCCTGCGGCGTGCCCCCCGCGGCCGGCACGAACGGCTTGACGGAGCCGGGCGCGACGGGCGTCGGGCCGGTCCCGGAGCACTGCAGCTGTCCGCTGCTCGGGGCGCCCTGAGTCGTCTGGCCCTCCTGACAGGAGGCGAAGACCGGAGCCGGGCAGCCCTGGCCGGGTTGCCCCGGCTGGGAGGTGAGCTTGGAGGGATCACAGGTCGGACCGCCGCCGTCGAAGTTGTCACAGCCACTGACGAGGTAGTCGCTCGCGCACTGAGTCAGATTGGTCCAGTAATCGCGGAAGTCCTCGCCGAATGCCGTCAGGGCCTCCTGCTGCTGCTGGGACTTGATCTGCTGCTTGATCTGATCGCTGATCTTGCCCGAAGCCCCACCGCTCGCGGCCGGGGCCGTGTCGTCGAAGCCCTGAACCTGCTCCGGAGTCGCGGTGATCACCTCGAAGACGTAGTTGGCGGTCGGGCTCATGACCGGCCCCTGTACCTCGTGCAGCGGCGCCTTGAAGATGTCGTCGTCGAGCGGCTGCTGAAAGGAGCCCGGCACGACGTCGGTGCGCAGACCGCCCTTGTCCTTCGAGGTCGGGTCGGTCGAGTACTGGGCCGCGACCTTCTTCCAGTTGGCGTCGGAGTCGTCGGTGCGGAGCGCCTGGTAGGCCAGGTTGATCTGGTGGGCGTCCTTGTTCTGGACGATCCTGATCGTGCGCTTCGCCGGCTGGGTGAACTGGCTCTTGTTGGCGTCGTAGTACTTGCGCGCGTCGTCGGTGGAGACGTCTCCCACCCTGTTCTGGACCTTGTCCTGGATCTTGTTCTGAATCAGCTGGAGCTTCGCCCGCTCCAGCACGTCCGCGTCGGTGAGGCCGGCCTGGTCACGCGCCTTCACGTACTCCGCCTGCGTCTTGAACTGCGACTTGATCTGCTGCAGCGACTGGTTGACCTCGGTGTCGGTGAAGGTGACGCCCAGGCGGTCCGCCTCGCCCACGATCCAGGCGATCTGAAGGGCGGTCTGCATCGCCTGGTCCTTGAGCTGCTTGTAGCCGGGATCGCTGGGCTGGGGGACCGACTGGGCGCCGCTCTGCTTGGCGGTCTGGACCAGGAAGCGGTTGAAGTTCGTCTTCGAGATGTGCCCGTCCTGGACCAGGCCCGGGACGTTGATGCCGGCGTCGTCCACCACGGCCACGTCGTCCGAGGGGACGCTCGGGTGGCCGACGCCCACCGCAGCCGCGACGATCACGACCATCAGCACGAGGACCGCGCCGAAGAGGATCGCCAGATTCCGCTTCGAGAAGAAACCGCTCTTCACAGGGGCGGCAGCATAACCGGCATGACCTAAGAGGGCGCTAAGGCTGAAGCGGCTGCCCCGAGGCCGTCGACCAAGGCGATCAGGGCTCCCAGCCTGGCGCCGGCCTCCTCGGGCACGGGGACCGCGATCGTCCGCTCGCGCCACTGGTAGATCGCCTCGGGGACTCGCTCGTTGAGCGCGGTGACGCGCTCCGAGTCGAGCTCGATCGGCGAGACGCGCAGGCGCCCCGCGCGGAATTCGACGTTCCGGGCACCCGCGTCCCCCAGCGCGATCCGGACGCGCTGGAGGTCGAGCAGATTGGCGACCGACTCCGGGGCCGGGCCGAAGCGGTCCTCGAGCTCCTCCCGCAGCGCGCGCAGCTCGCCCGGCTCCCTGGCGGCCGCGACCCGGCGGTGGACGTCGATCTTCGCCGCCTCGAACGGGATGTAGTCCGCCGGCACGTAGGCGTCGACATCCACGTCTATGCGGACCGGCTCCCTCGGCTCCGCGGGCAGCTCCGTGATCCCGGCTCGGAGCTCCTCGGCGGCGTCCTCGAGCATCTGGCAGTAGAGCTCGAAGCCGATGGCGGCGACGTGGCCCGACTGCTCGTCGCCGAGCAGGTTCCCGGCGCCCCGGATCTCGAGGTCGCGCATCGCGACCCGGAAGCCGGAGCCGAGCTCGGTGTTGTCCGAGAGCGTCGAGAGCCGGGCCGCGGCGTCCGGCGTGAGCAACTCAGCCGTGGGATAGAGCAGGTAGGCGAAGGCCCGCTCCCTGCTCCGGCCGACGCGGCCGCGGATCTGGTACGCCTGCGCGAGGCCCAGCTGGTCCGCCCGTTCCACCAGGAGGGTATTCGCGTTCGGGATGTCGAGGCCCGACTCGATGATCGTCGTGGCGACCAGGCAGTCGTGCTCACCCCGGACGAAGGCCAGCATGGTCGCCTCCAGCTCCAGCTCGTCCATCTGGCCGTGGGCCTCCGCGATGCGGACACCCGGGCACAGCCCGCGCAGTCGCTCGGCGGTCTCGTGCAGCGAGTCGATCCGGTTGTGGAGGAAGAAGACCTGGCCGCCGCGCTCCTTCTCCCGAATGATCGCCCTCTTCACCAGGTCCTCGTCATAGGGACCGACGTGGGTGCGGACCGGACGCCGGCCCTCGGGCGGTGTCTCGATGACCGAGATGTCGCGGAGGCCCGCGAGCGACATCTGGAGCGTGCGGGGGATCGGCGTCGCCGACAGCGAGAGGACGTCGACCTTGAGCTTGAGCTGGCGGAGCAGCTCCTTCTGCTTGACGCCGAAGCGCTGCTCCTCGTCCACGATCAGCAGGCCGAGGTCCTTGCCGCGGACGTCCCTCGAGAGCAGGCGGTGCGTCCCGATCAGGATGTCGACCTTCCCGTCGCTGTATCGCTCCAGCGCCTCCTTGATCTCCGCCGGCTTCCGCAGCCTGGAGACCATCTCGACGTTGAAGGCGGTGTCCGCGAAGCGCTCGCGGAAGGTCCCGAAGTGCTGCTGGGCGAGGATGGTCGTCGGGACGAGCATCATCACCTGCTTGCCGTCGGCGACCGCCTTGTGCGCCGCGCGCAGCGCGACCTCGGTCTTGCCGTAGCCGACATCGCCGCAGATCAGGCGGTCCATCGGGCGCTCCGACTCCATGTCGGCCTTGACCGCGTCGATTGCGTCCATCTGGTCGGCGGTCTCGCGGTACGGGAAGGCGGCCTCGAAGTCCATCTGCATCTCGCCGTCGGGCGGGAAGGTGTGGCCGGTTCGCACCTGCCGCTCGGCGTACAGGTTGATCAGCTCGCCCGCCATGGCGCTGGCGGCCCGCCTTGCTCGGGACTTCAGGTTCTGCCAGCGCTTCCCGCCGAGTGGACTGAGGGCCGGCTCGTCGCCCTCCGCTCCGATGTAGCGGCTGATCCGGGCCAGCTGGTCGGTGGGCGCAAAGACGCGGTCGCCGTCGCGGTACTCGAGCTCGAGGTAATCGCGGGTGACGCCGGCGAGCGTCTTGGTGTCGAAGCCCGAGAAACGGGCGATTCCGTGATCCTCGTGGACGACGTAATCCCCGACGCGCAGCTCGATCGCGGCCGCCAGCCTCGCGCGGGCGGAGACCGGGGTGGCCGAGCGGCGACGGTGGACGAGACGCCGCTGCGGGATCACCGCCAATCGCAGCTCTGGAGCCAAAAAGCCCTCGCGGAGCCGGGCCTCCGCGAAGCTCACGCCCGGCTCCTCCGGTGCCCTGTCCCCGAGGAAGGGGACGTCCATGCGGCTCAGGTTGAAGCGGGTGCGCTCCGCCTCCCCGCGGCCCTCGAACGCGACGACGGTTCGGTAGCCGGAGCGAGTGAGCTTCTCGAGCTCGCCCTCCGCCTCTGCCAGCGTCCGCGACGGGAACTCGGCCCTCTGCGCCCTGAAGGAGTGCTCCTGGCCCGCATCGGCGCCGAACGAGAGTCGGGCCCGGCCCTGCAGCGGCTCCGCGACGTCGACGTAGAGCCGGCGCGCGTCCTCCTCGAGGATGGAGGCGGTCACGTCCTCCCAGTGGTCGTGGAGGGCGGCCGGGATCTCCTCCGCTGCCGCGATCACGACCAGGGCGCTCTCCGGCACGAGGTCGAGGGGAGCGAGGAAGTCCGCCGGGATCCCGCGTCCTCTCGGTGCTCGGCGGAGAGCTCCGCGGCCGGTGCGAGCTCAACCCGCTCCGCCTCCCCCAGCGAGCGCTGGGTGAACACCGAGAAGCGCCGCATCGAGTCGATCTCGTCGCCGAAGAGCTCGACCCGGATCGCCTGCTCCTCGGTCGCCGGATAGACGTCGAGGATCCCGCCGCGGAGCGCGAACTGCCCGCGCTCCTCGACCTGGTCCGTGCGGTCGTAGCCGGCGTCGGCGAGGAGCAGCCTGACGTCGTCGAGGTCGACGCTCTCACCCTTGTGGAGAGCGAGCGTCTCCGGCCGCAGCTTGGGATCCGGCACCTTCTCGGCGAGTGCGATCGCGCTCGCCACGACCACCGCCGAGGGATCGGCCATGGCGTTCATCGCCGCGATCCGGAGGCCGGCGAGGTGCGGTGGCGGATCGAGGTGGGACTCGAAGGTAGTCCCCCGCGACGGATAGATGTGGACCGGCCGAGGCGTCAGGAAGGCGTTCAGGTCACCCGCCACGTCGCGGGCGGAACGATCGTCCGCGGCCACCACCAGGACCGGGCCGGACGGCGCGTCAGCGCTCCCCTCGACCAGGGCCGCGAGCAGGTAGGGGCGCATCGCCGCCGATACGTAGGCGTCGACCGCGCGATCGGATGAGCGCAGGGCGGCGCGCAGCGCATCGAGGCGCTCGCTCTCGTTCGCGATCTCCAGAAGCGGTCTCAGGCTCATGATCTGGGCACGACAAACGCCCGGATCGTCGATCCGGGTGCTCCATCCGGGCACGCGCCCGGCCTGGATCGATCCTAGCGGCCGTCCATCACCGGGCCGGTCGGCTGGAGTTCGAGTTTCCGCCGAGAGCGCGCGGGTAGGGAGCAGGCGTCAAACGGACATGGAGGTCCGATGAGCACGGTGATCCCAGTAGCGGCGCTCGGCCTTGGATGGATCGGCGTCGTAATCGTGGTGCTGGTGGTGCTCTGGTTGCTGACCAGAGTCTTCTGAGCGCCGACCACAACCCAGGTGCCCTCGAAAAGTCGTCGCGTTCACCGACCGTCGCGGTACGGCAAGCCCGGGCCGGTGCGCTGCCACTCGACCTGACCGCGGCCCTCGTCGGCGGTCCGCTCGACGACGCCGTCCCAGCGGTGGAGCATCTGCTTGAGGCGGGCGACCGCCTCCGGTGGGTGGGCGGCAACCTCGGCCGCGAGGTCGAGGGCCGCGTCCTCCGTGCCGGCCGCCGGGGCCACGCGGTGGACGAGGCCCATGCGCAGCGCCTCATCGGCGCTGACGTTGCGCGCGGTGAGGAGCAGGTACTTGGCCGTGGCCAGGCCGCAGAGCGTGACGAGACGTGCCGGGCCCACGGGAACCCCGAGCTCGGCGCCCGGGAATCGCATCCTCAGATTGGAGCCGCCGACCCGCAGGTCGCAGGCGACCGCGATCTCAGCGCCCCCACCGACGACCGAGCCGTGGCAGGCGGCCACCGTCGGCTTCGGGAAGGCGGTGAGCTCGTCGTACACCTCCGCGAAGAGCTCCATGCGGCGCACCCGTCCAGCCTCGTCGAGCTCCTCCTTGACGTCCGCGCCGGCGGAGAGGCCGAGATGGTCGTTGGAGGAGATCACCACGACCCGCGCCTCCACCTCCCCCTTCGCCCGCTCCAGGTGCTGCAGCAGCTCCTCGAGCATCTGGGTGTTCATCGCGTTGCGCGCCTCGTCGCGCTCCAGCCGGATCAGTGCCACCTGCTTCTCGTCGACCGTGTATCTGGTCAGCGGCATCAGTCGATCTCCTCGACGAGGCGCTCCACCTCGTCGGCGGCCGATCCGATCAGCATCTCGACGTCCTCGCGCGGCTCTCGGAAGCGAGACAGCACATAGGAGGAGACGATTTCAGGATCGGTCGAGTCGGGTCGGCCGACGCCGGCGCGCACCCGCCAGAAGTCCTTGCTCCCGAGCCCGCTATCGAGGCTCTTCAGGCCGTTGTGGCCCGCCACCCCGCCGCCGAGCTTGCTGCGCACCTCGCCGAAGGGCAGGTCGATCTCGTCGTGGATCGCGATCACGTGGTCGAGCGGGACGCCGAGCTCCCCGCGCGCGGGGCCCGCCGCCGTGCCCGAGTCGTTCATGAAGGTCTGCGGGAGCAGGATCGCGACCCGTGGCCCGCCGGGGCCGGTGCGTCCTTCGGCGATCAGTCCCCCATAGCGCTTGCGGGCCTTGGGCAGATCCCAGCGGCGGGAAAGCTCAGCGGCAACCTCGAAGCCGAGGTTGTGGCGCGTCCCCGCGTATTGCGTTCCCGGGTTCCCCAGCCCCACGATCAGGGCGTCGGCCCGCGAATCGCGCGGCGACCCGCGGCGAAACAGGGACAGGGACTACTCCCCGCCGGAGTGTTCGTCGCCGCCGCCCTCGCCCTCGGACGGCGCCTCGCCCTCGGCCTCGGCGCCCTCGGCGGCCTCCTCGCCCTCGGGGGCCTCCTCGCCCTCGCCGACCAGCTCGGCCTCCTCCTCGAGCTCCGGCTCCGGCTCCTCCTCGACGCGCGGCGGGCTCAGGGTGGCGATGGTGATCTCCTCCGGCTCCTCCGCCATCAGCTTGACGCCGCTGGGGATGGAGACCGAGGCGAGGTTGATCGTGTCGTTGATCTCCATCTCGGAGACGTCGACGACGATCTGCTCGGGGATCTCGGTCGGCAGCGCCTCCACGGTGATCTCGCGCGTGACGTGCTCCAGCACGCCGCCCTCGCGGACGCCGGGCGCGTTGTCGGTGCCCTCCAGCTCGATGGCGACCTCGGCCTGGATCTCCTCGTCGAGGCGGACCTCGAGGCAGTCGAGGTGGGTGACCTCACCGCGGACCGGGTGATGCTGTTGCTCCTTGATCACCACGGGGACGGCCTTGGAGCCGTCGACCTCCAGGTCGAGCAGCGTCTGACCCTCCTGAAGGACGTTGCGCAGTTCCCGCGCCGGCACCTGGAACGGGCGAGCCTCGCCGCCCTGTCCGTAGACGACTCCGGGGACCAGGCCGTCCCTGCGCAGGCGACGCGTCGCCCGCGACCCGAAGATGTCGCGCGGTGAGACCTTGAGTGTCGTCCGGCCTTGTGCCATTCGTCTTAGTAAAACGGGTCGCGCTCATTCGCGCCCTTACATCGTCACCCGGCCCAGGCGGCGGGCAGGCTACGCTCGGGCGCCAGGATAGAAAATGATGGGAGACCATGGGCAGCGACCGAGAAGCTGATCGAGCGAACGAGGGCCAGAGCCAGAACTGGGCCGTAGAGGTCCTGCGCGCCGACCTCAGCAACCGGCCGCGCTCCAAGCCTCCCGAGCCGGAGGAGCAGGAGAGAAAGATCCCGCAGACGCGGATCGGACGCTCCGCGAAGCTCGGCACAGCGATCGGCCGCCAGGCCACCCGCTACGCCGGCACCACCGCGGCGAACGTGGTCCGCTCGGATGAGAAGGCCCAGGAGCGGCTCGAAACCCGTCACATCGAAACGGCCTTGAAGATGGCCTCGGTCCTCGGCGAGATGAAGGGCGCCGCAATGAAGATCGGCCAGATGGCCTCCTTCATCGACGTCGACCTCCTTCCCCCGGAGTACCGCGAGATCTACCAGGCACAGCTCGCCAAGCTCCGCACGCACGCGCCCGCGATGCCCTGGGATCAGGTGCGCACCGTCCTCGAGGAGGAGTACGACGAGCAACCCGAGAGGGTCTTCGCTTCGATCGAGCAGGAGGCCTTCGCGGCGGCGTCGATCGGGCAGGTCCACCGCGCGACGCTCCACGACGGCACCCCGGTCGCGGTCAAGATCCAGTACCCCGGCATCGCCGACGCCCTCGAGTCGGACGTCGCCAACGCGGGGATGCTCGTGCGGCTCGCCAGGGTCCTCGCCCCCGGACTCGACGCCAAGGCGGTCGCCTCGGAGCTCCGCGAGCGGGTCCTCGAGGAACTCGACTACGAGTTCGAGGCGCAGAACCAGCGCACCTTCGCCCGCGCCTACGACGGTCACCCGTTCATCTTCGTCCCGAAGGTCCACTCGCGGTTCTCGCGGCGGCGCGTCCTGGTCTCGGACTACGTGGAGGGGCGCGGCTTCGACGACGTCAAGGGGCTGGAGCAGGACGAGCGCGACATCTTCGGTGAGATCGTGTTCCGCTTCTGCTTCGGCTCGATCTACCACCTGCAGCACTTCAACGCCGACACCCATCCGGGCAACTACCTGTTGATGGAGGACGGCCGCGTCGCCTTCCTGGACTTCGGGATGACCAAGCGCGTCTCCACCCGGCAGATCCAGCTGGAGCAGCGGGCGGTCGATGCGACGGGGCGCGATGACCCGGAGGCACTGCGGGAGGCGCTGCACGACCTGGGTTTCGTCACCGACCCCACGCGCGTCGACGCCGAGCGCCTGATGGAGCACGTGAAGATGGTCGGCGGCTGGTATCTCACCGATGGCGAGGTCCAGATCACGCCGAAGCGGGTGATGAAGATGATCGAGGTCACCTCCGACCCCCGCTCGGACTTCTTCGACCTGGTCCGCAAGGAGAGCTTGCCGGCCGACGAGCTGATGGGCCGCCGGATGGAGACCGGGCTCCTCGCGGTCCTGGCTCAGCTGCGCGCGACGGCCAACTGGCACCGGATCATGCGCGAGTGGGTGTACGCGGACCCACCGTCGACGGTGCTCGGTGAGGCGGAGTGGCGCTACTTCGAGGGCCGCGGCATCACCCAGACGCCGGTCTCCCCGACGCGGGCCTAGTCCTTCTCCTCCAGAGCCGGGTGCGGCTTGCCCTCGGCGACCTCGAACAGCCTCGGGTCGTTCGAGCAGATCCCGTCCACCCCCATCGCGAGCAGCTCCCGCATGCGCGCGGGGTCGTCGACGGTCCAGGCGATCAGCTCGAGGCAGAGGTCGTGGGCGACGTCGACCGCCTTCGGGGTGATGATCGGGTGGTAGACCCAGACCGCGTTCACCTGCAGGTCCGGCGCCTGCTTGGCCAGAGTGCTCGGATAGCGGCGCCGCAGGGCCGATAGGCCGGCCCGCAGCGCCGGCTGAGCCCAGCCGTACTGGGTCCAGTCGCGCTTGGTCTTCGGATAGGTCCAGCCCAGGCGCAGACCAGGCTCGAGCTGGCGCAGCTTGCGCAGGCTGTCGATCTCCTGCGTGGAGACCATGGCGCGGTCCAGCAGGCCACGGCCGGCCAGCGCTCCGGCGAGCTCCGCCTCGCGGCCCGCCAGCTTCAGGTCACAGTCGATCTCGACCTTGTCGAGAGGCGGTTCCAGGAACAGGTCGAGCGCCTCGGTGATTTCCATGGGGCGGCGGCGCAGTGCCTCGTCGAAGTCATGGGCGACGATCAGCCGGCCCTCCTGCTCCCTGAGGATGTCGAGCTCGATCATGTCGACGCCGTGCTCGACGGCCGCGTCGAAGCTCTCGGGAGTGTTGCCGGCGACGATCGCGTCGGCCCCCTTGTGACCGATCCGGCGGTACTCGGGGAGCTGGTCGAGGCCCTGCTCCGGCCCTTCCTCGGGCGCCTCCTTCTTGTCTTTCTTCTCTTCCTTGGGCTTGGAAGGCATGGCGGAGGACACTAGTGCCCCTTCCGGAAAGGTGTCACCGAACATGGCTGGGCCGGATCACCCCCGGCGCCATGTCCCGGCGAACGTCCCGAACGAGCACACGACGTTCCATCCGGATGATTGACTCTGGGCGATGAGGCGCGTCTGGATCGCCGGAGTCGTGGCCGCGGCCCTGATCGCCGGATGCGGCGGTGGTGGAAACAGCGGCCCGCAGAGCGCCAGCGAGGTCGCACATGCCTACGTAGATGCCAGGAATCAGGGCGACGCCGCCACGGTCTGCGAGCTCTACAGCGACCAGCTCGTCGAGTCGCTGAAGACGTCCAACTGCGTCGCGTTCGTCCGGGAGCAGACCTCCGGCACCGCCTCGGACCTGTCGGTCGTCGCCGTCAGGGAGCACGGCAACCGGGCCACGGCCACGATCCAGGCGCGAGTCGGCGGCAGCATCGCGAACGCAATCGCGCCGATCGAACTCCAGCTGACCCGCGAGGGCGGCGAGTGGAGGGTCTCGGGCCTCGGCGGCCCGGGCGCATAGAAACTAGAAGAGCTGGTTCTCGCCCGCGAAGATCTCGGAGACCGAGTCGTCGGTGAAGATGCGGCGCATCGAGTCGGCCAGCGTCTGCGCGGCCGAGATCACGGTGATGTTGTCCGGAGCGCCGGGGCGCTGGGGCATCGTGTCGGTGACGACGATTCGCTCGATGCCCGAGTTCTCCTGTGCCAGACGCTCGTAGGCGGGGCCAGAGAAGACGCCGTGGGTGGCGACGGCCAGGACGCGCCTGGCGCCCTCGTCGAGGACGGTCTGGGCGGCGGCCGTGAGCGTCCCGGCCGTGTCGATCATGTCGTCGACGAGGACGGCCGTCTTGTCCTTCACCTCACCGACGACGTAGCCGATCTCGGCGACCTGCTGAGCGGGCCGCTCCTTCTCCATCACCGCCCAATGCGTGCCGATCTTGCGGGCGAAGTTGCGCGCCGTCTTGACGCGGCCGGCGTCCGGGGAGACGATCACCAGCTCCTCGTCGAAGCCCATGTCGGCGACGTACTGCGCCAGCATCGGCATCGCAGTCATGTGGTCCAGGGGAACGTGGAAGAAGCCCTGGACCTGGCCGGCGTGGAGGTCCATGGTGAGCACCCGGTCGACGCCGACGCCCTCGAGGCACTTGGCCACGATCCGGGCGGAGATCGGCTCGCGCGGGGCCGACTTCTTGTCCTGGCGCGCGTACCCGTACCAGGGCATCACGGCGATGATCCGGTGAGCCGAGGCGCCCTGGGCCGCGTCGATCATCGCCAGCAGCTCCATCAGCGCGTCGTTGGGGGTCATGCCCTCGATCTCGTTGGCGGCGGTCGACTGGACGATGAAGACGTCGGCGCCGCGAATCGACTCCTCGTAGCGGCAGTAGACCTCGCCGTTGGAGAAGGTCTTCAGGGTGACGTCGCCGAGGTCGACCTGGAGGTTGCGGCCGATGTTCGAGGCGAGCTCTCCGGAGGCGCGGCCGCCGAAGACCATCAGGCGCTTGCGGTAGTCCTGGACGATCTCCGACATCGGCTGAGGCTGCTCGATGGTGCTCACGAGTCTTCTCCCTCGCTCGATTCCTTGTCCTTCTTCGCCGCGTAGCCCTCGACGTTCTTCTGGTCTGCCCTCGAGATTCCCAAAGCTCCGGGCGGCACATCCTCCGTGATGACCGACCCGGCCCCAGTGTATGCGTCGTCGCCGATCTCGACAGGGGGGACGAAGGTCGTGTCCACGCCGGTGTGCACGTTTTTTCCGATCTTTGTGGGGTTTTTGTTCCGCCCGTCGTAGTTCGCGGTGACGGTGCTGGCCCCGAGGTTGGTCCCCTCTCCCACCTCGGCGTCGCCGATGTAGGAGAGGTGGGGCACCTTCGCGCCCGGGCCGATCTCCGAGTTCTTGATCTCGACGAAGGTCCCCGCCTTCGCCCCCTCGCCGATGCGGGCGGCCGGCCGCAGGTAGGTGAAGGGGCCAACCTTGGCCTCATCGGATACCTCGCATTTCGTCAGGTAGGACTGGATCACCGTGACCCGATCGCCCACGCGTGAATCGATCAGCGTACTGAGCGGGCCGATCACGCTGCCCGATCCGATCGCGGTGGTCCCTCGTAAGGAAGTGCCGGGCAGGATGGTCGTGTCGGGGTCGATCCGGACGTCGGCGTCGATCCAGGTGGAGCCGGGGTCCTCGATGGTCACCCCGGCGCGCATGTGGGCCAGGTTGATCCGCCGGCGCGCCTCCTCAGAGACCCGGGCGAGGTCGGCGCGGTCGTTGACCCCCAGGTTGACGGCGGGGTCTCCGACCAGGTGGGCAATCACCTTGCCGCCCGCTTCGCTGATCAACGGCAGCACGTCCGGGAGGTAGTACTCGCCCTGGGCGTTGTCGTTGGTGAGCCCGTCCAGTGCCTCGGCGAGCTCCTTGCCCGCGAACGCGTAGGTGCCGGCATTGACCTCCCTCACCTCCAGCTCCTCGGGCGAGGCGTCGCCGGGCTTCTTCGCCTCGACGATCTTCTGGACCTCTCCGTCGACGGTGCGGATCACCCGGCCGAAGGTCCCCGGGTCCTCGAGCTCTGCGGTCATGATCGTCGCGGCGGCGCCGGCCTCCGTGTGCGCCTCCAGCAGACCCGCGATCTCCCCGGCGCCGAGCAGAGGGGTGTCGCCGGAGAGGACCAGGACGGTGTCCGAGTCGCGGACGACGTCGCCGGCGGCGCGGAGCGCCCCGCCCGTGCCGTCGGCCACCGGCTGCATGATGGTCTCCGTCCCCTCGGGCAGGACCGTGGAGAGATCGTGCTCGGGCGAGGCGATCACGCAGACCCGGCCGGCGCCCGCCTCCCGCGCGGCGAGGACGGGCCAGGCGATCATCGGTCGCCCGCAGACCTCGTGCAGGACCTTGGGCACGGCCGAGCGCATCCGCGTGCCCTGCCCAGCGGCCATGATCAGGGCCGTAACGGCCGGGGGATTCACAGCGGAATCGTAGTTGCAGCGGGCCCACCGGCACGGTTGCGGGCATCCCGCTGGGCGTCAGCGCTCAGCGGCCGGGAGATTCCGCCTCCCGCGCCTCGAAGACGGCGGTGACCAACTCGACGATCTCGGCCGGGGCCTTCTCCGGGGATCCCGCGTCGAGCGGCGGCTGGGGGTCGTACTCGATGCCGAGCTGCACCGCCTGCGCGACCTCCGGGCCGTTGATCCTCTTGACGAGGTGGAGGGCCATGTCGATCCCCGAGGAGACCCCCGCGGCGGTGACGACCTTGCCGTGCTCGACGACCCGGTCCGGGACTGGCTTGGCTCCCAGCTCGGCGAGCCGGTTCCGCGCGAGCCAGTGGGTGGTGGCGGGGGCGCCATCCAGCAGGCCCGCGGCCGCCAGCAGCAGCGACCCGGTGCACACCGAGGTCGTCCAGGTGCTGGTCTCGTGCACGCCGCGGATCCACTCGTGCAGCGGCTCGTGCTCGAGCAGCATCCGGTTGCCGAAGCCTCCCGGCACGACGACGATGTCGGGGCCCCTCACCTCGTCGAGCGGCGCGTCGGCCACCAGCGAGAGCGTGTCCGACTCGTTGCGGACCGGGCCGGCCTCCTCGGCGACGAAGATGGCCTCGTTGCCCGGCACCGAGTTGAAGACGTCGTGCGGGCCGGTGATGTCGAGGGCGGTGAAGCGGTCGTAGAGCAGGTAGGCGACTTGCATCGGGTTCTCCTCTCAGGTCCGCGCGGGCAGCGGGTCGTTGATCGTGCGAAAGCGGGCGCGGTAGGCGGCCGGGGCGACGCCGACCCGGCGGGAGAAGGCGCGGCGCATCGTCTCGGGGGTGCCGAAGCCGCACCGCGCCGAGACGAGATCGACCGGATCGCCGCTCTCCTCGAGCAGCTGCCGCGCCCGCTCCACGCGAAGGACCTCGACGTAGGCCGCCGGCGTCATGCCGGTCTCGCGGCGGAAGAAGCGGGCGAAGTTGCGCGGGCTCATCGCGGCACGCTCCGCGAGCGCCTCGACGCGCAGGTCGGCGTCGAGGTTGTCGGCGATCCACGACTGAAGCTCGCGGAGCGGACGGCGCTCGGCGAGCTGAGTGCGGAGATGTGAGCTGAACTGGGCCTGGCCGCCGGGACGCTGGAGGAACAGCACCAACCAGCGGGCGATCTCCACAGCGATCTCGCGGCCGAGGTCCTCTTCCACCAGCGCCAAGGAGAGGTCCATGCCGGACGTCACGCCGGCGGAGGTCCAGACGTTCCCGTCCCGGACGAAGATCGGCTTCGGGTCAACGTCCAGCTCGGGGTGACGCCGGGCCAGCTCCGCGGTGGACGCCCAGTGGGTCGTGACGGTGCGGCCCTCGAGGAGCCCCGCTCGCGCCAGCAGGAACGAGCCTGAGCAGACCGATGTGACGCGGCGGGATCGACGCGCTGCACTGCGGATCCAGCGGATCAAGTCCTTGTCGTTCTCGGCGGCCCGGACGCCCATTCCCCCTGCGACCACGAGGGTGTCGATCCGGCCGCGGCAGCGAGCGATCGTGTTCTTCGGGACCAGGGAGTAGCCACTGCCGCGAACCACGATCGGGTCAGGCTCCTTGGCGACGACCTCGACTGTGTACTCGCCACCGCCCGCGATGGCGTCGGCGCCGGCGAATACCTCCGCCGGCCCGATCACGTCGAGCGGCTGCACGCCGGGGAAGGCGAGGATGACCACCCGTCGAGGCGCGCTGGCTGAAGCCACGCCGAAATCATGGCCTGATCGGCGACTGTCTGCAATGCCCAATGTCGGACGATTTCTGCCATCAGGCGTGCGAACCGTGCGGATCAGCGGTTGTCAGGCAACACCCAATCCGCACGGTCTCCCGGATCTCCACATCCGCCTTCCTCAGGGCCCCGGACCTAGACTGGAGCCAGCGTTCCGGGGTGGTGTACTTGGCGAGCACGCCTGGTTTTGGTCCAGGAAGAGGGGGTTCGACTCCTCCCCCCGGAATTGCGTCGATCCGCGCGGGACCGGTCGCCCTCGCCAAATAGTCTGGGGGGCGCATGCCCTCGCTCCAGTCGCGCTTCCCGCGCATCTCCTCGTACGGATTCCTCTCCGATTGCCACACCGGCGCCCTCGTCTCGCCCGAGGGATCGATCGAGTGGCTCTGCCTTCCCCGCTTCGACTCCGAGAGCGTTTTCGGCTCGCTGCTCGACCGCAGCGCCGGCTTTTGGAGGGTGGGGCCGCCGGGGCTGATCGCGCCGGTGAGCCGCCGCTACGTCCCCGGGACGAACGTCCTCGAGACGACCTGGATGACCGGCTCGGGCTGGGTGGTCATCCGGGACGGTCTCACCGTCGGGGATTGGCGCCAGGACAACGACTTCCAGCCGCACCGCCGCCCGCCCCCGGACGACGAGGCCGAGCACGTGCTCGTTCGGCAGATCGAGTGCCTCCAGGGCGAGGTCGACATCGAGATGATCTGCCAGCCGGCCTTTGACTACGGGGCCACGCGGCTCGACTGGCAGCGGCGCGGCGACGGAGGGACCGACGCGGAGGTCACCCACAAGAACGTCCATCTGATCCTGACCGGCGACCTCCCCATCGGGGTGGACGGCACCGACGCGCGCGCCCGCCACAGGATGAGGGCGGGCGAGGTCCGCTTCAGCGCGATCAGCTGGGGGCCGGCCCCTGTACCACCGAGCTCGGCCGAGGAGTGCGAGCAGCGCCTGCAGCGCACGATCGACTACTGGCGCCGCTGGCTCGAGGGCGGCAGCTTCCCGGACCATCCCTGGCGGGACTACCTGCAGCGCTCCGCCCTCGTCCTCAAGGGCCTCACCTACTCGCCGACCGGGGCCCTGATCGCCGCTCTCACGACCTCCTTGCCCGAGACGCCCGGCGGAGAGCGCAACTGGGACTACCGCTTCACCTGGATCCGCGATGCGACCTTCACGCTCTGGGCCCTGCACACCCTGTCGCTCGACTACGAGGCGACGGACTTCATGGGCTGGTTGACGGACGTCTACCGCGACAACCTGCAGGACGGCCGCCCGGGCCTGCAGATCATGTACGGCATCGACGGAAAGAGGAACCTGACCGAGACGACGCTCGACCACCTCGACGGCTATGAGGGCGCCAAGCCGGTCCGAATCGGAAACGCCGCCTACGACCAGCGTCAGAACGACGTCTATGGGGCGCTGCTCGACTCGGTCTACATCCACTCGAAGGTCCAGGATCATCTGCCCCACGAGCTCTGGGAGGCGCTCTGCCGCCAGGTCGAGTCGGCGATCGCGGCCTGGGAGAAGCCCGACCAGGGGATCTGGGAGGCGCGCGGAGAGCCCAAGCACTACGTCTCCTCCAAGCTGATGTGCTGGGTCGCGCTTGACCGCGGCTGCCGCCTCGCCGACCGGATCGGCGATGAGGACCGGCTGGCGCGCTGGTCCGAGGTCTCGAAGCAGATCCGCGAGGACATCCTCGAGAAGGGCGTCTCCGACCGCGGCGTCTTCCGCCAGCACTACGACACCGACGCCCTCGACGCCTCCACCCTGCTGGTCCCCCTGGTTCGCTTCCTGCCGCCGGACGACGAGCGCGTCGTCAACACGGTCAAGGCGATCGTGGAGGAGCTGACCGAGCACGGGCTGGTCCTGCGCTACCGAGTGGAGCAGACCGACGACGGCCTGCACGGCGACGAGGCGAGCTTCCTGATCTGCTCCTTCTGGCTGGTCTCGGCCCTGTCCGAGATCGGGGAGTCGCAGCAGGCCCGGGAGATGTGCGAGAAGCTGCTCTCCATCGCCGGTCCCCTCGGCCTCTACGCCGAGGAGCTCGACGCCAGGACCGGCCGCCACTGGGGCAATTTCCCGCAGGCCTTCACGCATCTGGCCCTGATCAATGCGGTCAGCCACGTGATCTCGGACGATCGAGCCACCGGCGACCGCGAGGTCACGGCGGTGCTCAGCGAGATGATCTCGCAGCAGACCGGGAGCTGAGCGGCCACCTCTGGCCGCGATCTGAAAGCGAGGCCGTCAATCGGCTTCGGCCGGCGGAACCCGTCCCGCCTCGGTGCCCGGCTCCCCCGCCGGGCCCGTGGGCGAGTGGATGCCCAGCACGCGCATCGCCTTCAGGCCGAGGCCCAGCTTCTCGCGTCCCTCCGTGGAGGTGACGTCATGCCCGCAGAGCTCCCTCGCGCGCTCCAGCCGGTACCGGATGGTGTGACGGTGCGTGTAGAGCTGCTGGGCGGTCGCGGCGACGTTCCCGTCGCTCTCGAGATAGGTCTCCACCGTCCCGACCAGGTCGGTTTCGTACTGCTCGTCGTACGCGAGGAGAGGCTCGACGGTCTCGGAGTAGAACCGCTCCAGCTCGGCCGGGTCCTCGCTCATCGCGGGCAGCAGCAGCCGGTAGGCGCCCGTGTGCTCGAAGGCGAGCAGGCGCGAACCCTCGGCCTCGCCGACGTTGGCGGCCAGGAGCGCCTCCTGGCCGGCCCGGTAGAGATCCACCGGGTCGAGGGCGACCCGGCTCTGGGAGACGCTGACTGTGAAGCCGCTGAGCCCCGCCTCGAGCTCGTTGGCGAGCGCCTCGGCCGCGCGGGCGAGCCGCTCCTCCTCGGCCGCGGGCACGACCGCGATCACCTTCGCGCCCTCGGCGTCCTGATCGCCCTCCGCGCCCAGCGCCCCCGGGCTGATCGCCCTGACGGCGCGCAGCGCGATCGCCAGGACCCGGGAGCGCCACTCCCCGGTTTGCGTGACATGGGGCACGGTGCGCGCGATCAGTACTCCCGCGCCACCCGAGAGGTCGGTGCCGAGCTCGGCGGCACGCGCCTCGATGTCGCCCCGGTCGGTGATCTTGCGGTCCAGCAGGGCGCGGACGAAGTCCGCGGCGGCCTCGTCGGTCGCCCACTCCGGCGAGCGCGAGCGCTCGAGCTCGAGCCCGACGAGCGTGGCCACCATCCGCAGCAGCGGGGCGTCCGGCTCGTCGTCCCCCCGAGGCCGCCAGCGCAGCTCGCCGACCGAGCTGTCCGCGACGCGCAGGTCGACGGTCTCCACCCCGCCCCCGCCCGCGAGCAGCTTCTTCTCCTCGTCGGGCGAGGCGGCCGCGACGGCCAGCACGTTGCTGGTGCGGTCGATCAGCGCGACGCTGGCATCGAGTGCCCGGCCGGCGGCGCGGGCGACTGCCGGCATGCCCGCCCCGGCCTCGATCGCGGCCGACAGCTCCTCGAGGCTGCCGGGGTCGGCGTGGCGCTCGCGTGAGGATTTCGCGTTCATCCGTGCATTTTGCCTGGCTGCGCCCTGGTTACCGCTAGATCCAGCCGGAGATCTTGTCCCAATTCAGGAAGATCACGACGCCGAGCACGAGCCCGACGAGCACCAGCGCGGCCAGGACGAAGAGCGAGAGGAAGCCGGCGACGATCTTCTCCCAGGCACGGCCGTAGGACCCCAGCGCGGGCGCCAGGATCAGCCCGACGAAGACCGATACCGAGAGCAGCCCGGCGATGCCGAAGAGGTAGTACTCAGTTCCCAGCGCCAGCACCGGCGCCAGGATCGAGCTGAGGGGCGCGTTCATGACGCCGGGGATTGTGGCGGATGTAGGAGGAGATCAGCGCGACGATCGCGGCCGCCGAGAAGCACGAGAGGCCCAGCGCCCATCCAGAGGTCACATCGCTGAGCCAGTGCACTCGCAGATAGACGCGGGTGAGCCCGACCAGCGCCGCGAGCACGATGCCGGCCGTGATCATCAGGCTCCGCTTCGTGACTCCCGGTGCCAGGCGCAGCGCAAGCGTCACCGAGAGCCACACATAGAGCGTCGAGTAGGCGGCGTGCCCGCTCGGGAACGCCCAGCCGGACGCCGGGGACAGCGGATCCGGCGGACGGGGCCGGTCGGTCCAGGTCTTGATCCCGTGGACCAGCAGGATCGTCATCACCATGCCCGCGACCAGCACCCAGAACTCCAGCCAGCGCCGCGTCGCCGCCAGGGCGACGGCCGCCAGCGCAGCCAGCGGCCAGGTCACCCAGCCCGAGCCGAGATGGGTGAGCTCCTTGGCCGCGGTGGTGAGCCAGGAGGCCTGCAGGTCGTGGGCGACGTTGAGCGCGGTCTGGTCCCCGGGCGTCGGGCCGGGGTCGCCGGAGACGACCGCCCAGTAGGCGATCACGACGAAGAGGCCGACCGAGAGAGCGGCGAGGAGCGTGGTCAGCTCCAGGCCGAGGCCCCCGGGGGTCAGACGCCGGCCGAGGAAGGCGAACTGCGGCCGCAGCCGCCGGCCCAGCGCCAGCAGCGGCCGCAGGGCCCTGCGTCTCTCCATCTCGGCCGCGACCTTCCCGCGGTTCTCGGGCTCGCGGAGGAAGCGGAAGGCGAGGAAGAGCCCCACCGCCACCCCGATCACGATCGCGAAGACGAGCAGCCCCTTGCCGACGACCTTGGTCACCGTGTCCAGGCTCCGCGCGAAGAAGTAGCCGGCCAGGATCAGGCCGGTCGACCAGAGCCCGGTCCCCAGGATGCTGAAGGGCGCGAAGTTCCGGTAGGGCATCCGGCTGCTGCCGGCGATGAACGGGGCCAGCGCCCGCACCAGCCCGATGAATCGCCCGATCAGGATCGTCCGGCCTCCGTAGCGAGAGAAGTAGCTCTCGACCTGCTCGAGGCGCTCCTCGGTGATCCGGAATCGCCGGCCGTGCTTGATGAGGAAGTCGCGTCCGAGTCTCGCGCCGAGCATGAAGCTGACCGAGTCCCCGGCGAACGCGCACGCCCAGGTGATCGCGAGGATCACCGGCAGGGAGATGTGCCCCTGGCCCGCGACCGCGCCACCGAGCATCACGGTGAACTCGCCCGGCGCGATCAGCCCGACGAACGCTCCCGTCTCGAGGAAAGCAAGGGCCCCGACCAACAGGTAGGTCCACGCCCCCAGCCCCTTCGAGAGATCCTGAATCGCCTGCTCGAGGTCGAGGTGAGGCAGGTCGCCGCGGAAGACGAAGAAGGCGACGATGGCGGCGGCCAGCAGCCCGCGGCGGACCCACTTCCAGCTGATGCGGGAGCCGCTCATCCGGCGAGCGGAGCGGTCGCGATCGCCCCGGGGAAGCCCTCGCGGAGGTTCTCCGCCGCGGCGACCGCGGCATCCACGGCCGGGAACAGGCCGAACGCGGTGGGCCCGGAGCCGGTCACCATCGCATGCGCCGCGCCGGCTTCCTCGAGCGCGCTCAGCGCGGCCTCGATCTCGGGCCGAAGTGAGATCGCGGCCGGCTGCAGGTCGTTGACGAGGTGCTCGCGGTACTCCAGCGGCGAGCCGCGCTGGTCCACCGCGTCACGGAGCTGCCGCCGGATCGCCTCCAGTTCGGACTCTCCCCGCGGGGTGCCGAGCCGATCGGCCTCGGCGTAGACCGCGGCGGTCGCCAGACCCTCCTCCTGCGGGATCAGCACCACGCCGTGCTCGGCAGGCGGCGGGGCGGGCTCGATCACCTCCCCAGCCCCGGCCACGAGGCAGGCGCGGGGTTGGAGCTGTGAGGGGACATCGGCCCCGATCTCCGCCGCGATCGAGCGCAGGCCCTCGACCTCTCCGCGCGCGAGCCGCAGGACCGCCGCGGCGTCCGCGCTTCCCCCGCCGAGCCCCGCGGCCACGGGGACCCGCTTGGTCACCTCGATCCGCAGTGGCGGACCCTGCCAGCCGTTCTCCCGCAGGGCGGCAAGAGCCCTGGCCGTCAGATCGGGGCCCTCGATCCCCTCGATGATCACCTCGTCCGCCTCGACCTCGGTCAGCTTGAGCTCGTCAGCCAGCTCGAGGGGCTCGAACAGCGAGAGGATCTCGTGCAGGCCATCCTCGCGGGTGGGACCGACACAGAGGCAGAGGTTGAGCTTGGCGGGGGCGAGCATGGCCCCCGGCATCTCGGCGACGCTCACTGTCTCTCCCGCTCTCTCTCCCGCTCGCCGAGCGCCTCCGCGAAGCGCTCGAACTCCTCGGGCGAGAGCGTCTCGGCGCGGGCATCCAGCGGCTTTCCGATCGATTCGAGCGCCCCCCGGGCCGGCTCCAGGCTCCCGGCCCGGGCCAGCTCCAGCGAGCGGGCCAGAGATTTCCGCCTGTGCGCGAACGCGAGCCGCACCAGCACCGCGAGATCCTGCGAGGCTCCGCCCCTCTTCCGGCGCAGCCGCACCAGAGCCGACCCGACCCGCGGCCGGGGCACGAACACCGCCGGGTCGACGGTCCTGAGCATCGTCACGTCGCAGGCGTGCTGCACGAGCACGCTCGGCGATCCGTACTCGCGGGTGCCCGGCTCGGCGCGCAGCCGGTCGGCGATCTCGCGCTGGACCATCACCAGCCAGCTCTCGATCGAGGGGAGCTCCGCGATGGTCCTGATCAGCAGGGGCGTCGCGATCCCGTAGGGAAGGTTGGCAACCATCTTGGTCGGGGCCGGCGCCAGCCCCGCCAGGTCGATCTTGAGAGCGTCGCCCCAGACCAGGTGGATGCCACCGAGCTCCGCCGCCAGCGGCTCCAGCTCGTCGCGCAGGCGCTCGTCGATCTCGACCACGTGCAGCCGCCGCACCGATTGGGCGAGCCGCTCGGTCAGGGCGCCTCCGCCACCGCCCACCTCGAGCACGACGTCGTCCGCCGTCAAACTCGCCTCCCGGACGATCGCATCCAGCAGGTTGGGGTCGGCAAGGAAGTTCTGGCCAAGCCGGCGGGGCGAGCGCTCCGGCGGTCCGGCGCGACCGCTCACCACCCGAAGACTCTTGCGGCGTTCGCCTCCACGATTCCCTCAAGCTCACCGTAGGGGACGCCGCGGACCTCGGCGAGCGTCTCGGCCGTCGCGACCACGTTGGCGGGTTGGTTCGGCTTCCCCCTGACCGGCTGGGGCGCCAGGAACGGGGAGTCGGTCTCGACCAGCAGACGATCCGCGGGCACGATCCCGGCCGCCTCCCGAATCAGGTCCGACCTGGGATAGGTCAGGTTGCCGGCGAACGAGCAGTACCAGCGTCGCTCGGCGGCGCGCTCCGCCCAGCGTGGGTGCGCGGAGAAACAGTGCAGGATGACCTCGACGCCGTCGGCCTCGCGCGCGAGGGTGTCGAACGCCTCCGAGACCGCATCCTCTGTGCCGTCGCGGTCGCGGAGGTGGATGACGAGGGCCTTCCCGGTGCGCTTCGCGATGCCGATCTGAGCGGCGAAGGCGCGGCGCTGGTCCTCCGGGTCCGATCGGTCACGGAAGAAGTCGAGGCCCGTCTCGCCGACCGCCACGACGCCGGGGCGGTCACAGAGCTCCTCGATCGCCTCCGCGGCCTCCTCGTCGAATCCGGCCGCGCTGTTCGGATGCCGGCCAACGGCGGCGAAGACGGCGTCGTTCGCCTCCGCGGAGGCCACGGCACCCGGATTCGAGTCCTCGTCGAGCCCGACGGTGAGGATGCGCTCGAGGCCGGCGGCGCGGGCGGAGGCGATCAGCTCGGCCTCCGCCGGCTCGCAGAGCCCGAGGTGCGCGTGGGTGTCGACCACTAAGCGGCCACCAGGCCGCTGCACTCAGGAGCGGAGGGCGGAGCCCGGAGCGACTTATGTGGGGCGGCCGCTCGTGGCCGCGACCTTATGGCGGCCACCAGGCCGCTGCACTCAGGAGCGGAGGGCGGAGCCCGGAGCGACTTATGTGGGGCGGCCGCTCGTGGCCGCGACCTTATGGCGGCCACCAGGCCGCTGCACTCAGGAGCGGAGGGCGGAGCCCGGAGCGACTTATGTGGGGCGGCCGCTCGTGGCCGCGACCTTATGGCGGCCACCAGGCCGCTGCACTCAGGAGCGGAGGGCGGAGCCCGGAGCGACTTATGTGGGGCGGCCGCTCGTGGCCGCGACCTTATGGCGAAGCCCATGCTTCTAAGGTTCCAAATTCGCCTGGATGAAGTCGCCGTACAGCGAGGTGCGGGTGTGGATCGACGGGTAGCCCTTCAGCCCGCAGATCACGAAGAAGAACGGGTTCCGCTTGGAGGGCGGCGCGGTGCTCGCCTCGGCGGTGCCGATCAGGCGAGGGCCCGCGGGGGTGTACGCGACCAGCGGCCCGCCGCTGTCACCCGAGCAGACGCTGGCCTTGACCTTCCTCTTCTTCACCTTGCGGCGCAGGCGCCGGAAGGCCGTGCCCACCCTGCGGCCGGAATCGCAGATCGCCCATACGGGCAGCGGGCAGAACTTCGACGAGACGTTCGTCGCCGTCAGCAGGCCGATCCGGGGCTTGCCGACGATCAGCGGGTTGCGATTGCCGAAGCCGGCCTCCGAGAGCCGGGCGCCGGGACGCGCGTAGGCGGCGTCCTCGGCGGCGCTCGCGACCTGGATCGGCGTCGCCGTCGTCGGCGTCCTCAGCGTCAGGATCGCCAGGTCGTTCTCGAAACCGTGAGCGAACCCCGGCGCGAAGGCGGCGGACGAGACGGCGTGCACCTCGCCCCCGGCGAAGGCCGAGGTGGATTGGGTCCTGACGGTCATCGTCAGCGGGTCGCCCACACAGTGGCCTGCGGTCAGGACCTTGGTCGAGGAGACCACCGTGCCAGTGCAGAGCGTGGTCGGCGTCAGCACCGCGGCGGCGAACGGCCATTGGTCGACGCCCGCGGGGGTCCCCCCGATCACGCTCTTGCCGGCGCGCGGGCTCGCGTTCCCGATGCCGGTGGCGAGCGCGCCGGTCAGCGCGGCGGCGCAGATGGCCACGACTCCCACCCTGGAGATACGAGAGAACATCGCCGCCAGGGTAGGCGCACCCGGGCGCCGGGGCATCAGTAGTTCTCCGTATCCGCCGCCGGAGGCCGGCCCGGGAGCCCTACCTCTTCAGCCTGAAACGGTGAGCGATCTTGTCGACCGCGCCCGTCGCCGGATCCGTCGCCGTGACGTGGCTGATCAGCTTGTACCTGCCGGGGTGGGCCTTCATCAGCTTCTTCAGCCTCCCGCTCGGCTTGATGTAGTGCCCCGCCGCGACTCCGGCCTGCAGCGATCCGGTCTCGGTGTCCGAGCCCTTGACGAAAGGCCCCTTCAGCTTCAGCGTCGAGGTCACGTCGCAGTTGACCGAGCAGACGAACGGCACGACGATCCTCTTGGCGATCCGGAGCTTGCCGGTGGTGAGGTAGTTGACGATCGCGCCCGACTTGTGTGCGGTCGGCGAACCGACGGCGCCGGTGGCTGGGAGCAGCAGCACTCCGGTCGCTGCAACGGCCGCGGCAATGCTCCCGATCCGAGTCTTCCTGCTCATCGACTTCCTCCCTGTTTGCCGTTCCGGATTACGCGATTCACACTACCACGGGGTCTCGGGCCTCCTGGACCGCTAAGCGGGCGCCAGCTTCGGGAAGAGCGGGGCGAGCTCGCCGAGGCTCTGGCCCCCGCCACGAGACCCGAAGTCGGCGAGCTCGCGGGCCGGCTCAGCAAGCGCATCGAGCAGCCGGCCGGTCGTCTCCGGCATGTAGGAGTGGAGCAGCAGCGTCGTGACGCGGAGGCCTTCGGCCAGCCCGTAGAGCACGGAGTCAAGGCGATCGGACGACGCCTCGTCCTTGGACAGCTCCCACGGCCTGGTCTCCTCGACGTACTGATTGAGGCGGCGGACGAGCTTCCAGATCTCCTCCAGCGCCTGGGTCAGCTCCGCCTCGTCGAGCAGCGCGCGCACCCGCTCTGGGGCGCCATCCAGGTCCCCCGCCAGCTCCGCCTCCGCCTCCGCCTCGGGCACGACGCGGTCGCGGTAGCGGCCGATCATCGAGAGCACCCGGTTGGCCAGGTTGCCGTACTGATCGGCGAGCTCGGACTCGTAGCGCGACTCGAAGCCGGCGGGCGAGATCTGGCCGTCCTGGCCGAAGGAGACCTCCCGGAAGCAGTAGAAGCGCAGCGCGTCGGCCCCGAACTCCTCGATCACCTTGTTTGGTTCCAGGACGTTGCCCAGCGACTTGGACATCTTGTGGCCCTCCATCAGCAGGAAGCCGTGGATGAACATTCGCTCCGGCAGCTCGATCCCGGCCGCCATCAGGAAGGCCGGCCAGTAGACGGCGTGGAACTTGAGGATGTCCTTGGCGAGGATGTGGAACGGCGGCCAGAATTTCTCGGTCACGTCCTCCCCCTCGATCCCGTAGCCGAGCGCCGTGTAGTAGTTGAGCAGCGCGTCGAACCAGACGTAGATCACCTGGTCGGTGTCCCAAGGGACGGGCACACCCCACTTCAACGTCGGCCGCGACAGCGAGACGTCCTGGAGCCCCTGCCTGATGAAGGAGAGCGCCTCGTTTCGCCTGAAGCCGGGCACGACGAAGTCGGGGCGCTCCTCGTAGAGCTTCTCCAGCGCCCCCTGGAAGGAGGACAGCTTGAAGAACCAGTTCCTCTGCTCCTCGCGGGTCAGCGGGATCTTGTGAATCGGGCAGGTGTTGCCGGGCCCGATCTCCGACTCGGTCTTGAAGTCGGCGCAGCGGGGGCAGTACCAGCCCTCGTACATCCCCTCGTAGACGTGGCCGTTGTCGTGGACGCGCTGGACGATCTCCTGGACCCGCTTCATGTGGCCCTCGTCCGTGGTCCGGATGAAGAAGTCGTTGGAGGCGTTGATCTTGGCCGCCATCTCCTTGAAGCGGGGGGCGAGGCGATCGCCGAGCTCGCGCGGGGTGACGCCCTCGGCCTCGGCCTGCTGCGCAACCGGCTCGCCGTGCTCGTCCGTCCCGGTCAGGAAGAAGACGTCCTCTCCGCGCTGGCGGTGGTGCCTGGCGAGGATGTCGGCGGCGATCGTCGAGTAGGCGTGCCCGAGATGGGGCTCGCCGTTGACGTAGTAGATCGGGGTGGTGACGTAGAAGCTCACTGGGCGGCTGAGCATAAAGGTGGCCGCTGGACCCGCTTCGCCATCAGATCGCGGCCACAAGCGGCCGCCCTCGATAAGTCGCTCCGGGCTTCGCCCTTCGCTCCTGGATGGCGCGGCCTGGTGGCCGCTACAGGAGCTTCTCCTGCCCCTTCGACCCTCCGCCCGAGCGGCGGCGGCGACGCGGGATGCCAGCGGCCTCGGTCAGCGCGTCCTCGACGTCGTTGAGGATCGCCCGCTCGGAGCGCGAGGCGACGATCGGCTCCGCCAGGTCGTCGACGTGCACGTAGGTCCGGCGGCCCTCGCCGCGGTCCTTGGGATCGAGCGGGACCAGCGCGTAGATGCGGTCGGCCCGGGCGAACTTGCCGTAGCCGAGGGAGATCATTCGAGCCTCGCGCTTTGCCATGCCGTTCACGGTAGCGCGAGGACCGGAGAAACCCCTGCTATCGACGCGGTTCGCGGCCCGTGATCCCCTTGTAGAGGTCGTTCGCCGGTACTCCGGTGAGCGCGGACACCACGCTCGCCGCGGCCCTGGGCCGCGCCCCGGCTCGGATCAGGCCACGGAGCGCGTCGGTGGCGAACCCGATGTCGGCCGTTCCCCTTTCGGCCGCCGGTCCGATCACCACCACGATCTCCCCGCGGGCCTCGTCGCGAAAGCGCCGGGAGAGCTCGCCGAGCGTCCCCCGGACGATCTCCTCGTGGAGCTTGGTGAGCTCTCGGCAGACGGCGGCCGGGCGGTCCGGCGCCAGCTGGGCCAGCGCCCGCAGCGACTCCGGCAGGCGCCGTGGCGACTCGAAGGCGATCAGCGTCTCGGTGGACTGAAGGACCCGTTCCAGCTCACCCGTCCTCCGGGGCAGGAAGCCCTGGAAGCGGAAGCGGTGCGTCGGCAGGCCCGACACCACGAGCGCCGTGATGATCGACGACGGGCCGGGAAGCACCTCGATGTCGAGGTCGCGGTCGATACACGCCCGGATCAGGCGAAAGCCCGGGTCGGAGATCGCCGGGGTGCCGGCGTCGGAGACCAGGGCGACGCTGTCCCCGCGCTCGATCCGCTGGGCCAGCTCCCTGGCCCGATCCGCCTCGTTGCCCTCGTGGTAGGAGACCAGCCGCATCGCCTGGATCTCGAGGCGCTCCAGCAGCAGCCCGGTCCGGCGGGTGTCCTCGCAGGCGATGACGTCGGCCTCGTACAGCGCCCGCCGCACCCGGAGGGTGATGTCCTCGAGATTCCCGATCGGGGTCGGGCAGACGACGAGCTTCCCCGGCATCTCTTAGCTCTCCCCGTCCAGCTCGATCAGCGCCATGGCCGCCGCGCCGATCATTCCCGCCTCCGGGCCGAGCTCGGCCAGCCTCACAGGAGCCTTGTTCATCGGCGGCAGCGCCCGCGTCCGCAGCTCCTGGCGCGCGGGGTCGAGCATCAGGTCGCCGACCGCCGAGACCCCGCCGCCGATCACGAACAGGTCGGGATCGAAGATGTTGGCGAGGCTTGCCAGCGCGACGCCGAGGTGTCTGCCCGCCTCGGCGACGACCTCCCCGGCGAGTGAATCGCCCTTCATCGCCAACTCGGTCACCGTCCTGCCGACGATCGGGCCGGCCGCGAGCGCCTTGCCGAGGGCCGAGTCGGGCTCGCGCTCCGCGGCCCTCTTTCCCTCCCGCGCGATCGCGGTCCCCGACGCCAGCGTCTCGACGCAGCCGTGGTTGGGGCAGTTGCCCTGGCAGGGAGGCCCATCCTCCTGGACCACGATGTGGCCCAGCTCCGCACCGGCGCCGATCGACCCGCGATAGATCTCCCCGTCGAGGATCAAGCCGCCGCCGATCCCGGTCCCGATGGTCAACATCACCACGTTGCGTGCCCCGCGGCCTGCCCCGAACAGGAACTCGGCCAGCGCCGCGACGTTGGCATCGTTGTCCATGTAGACCGGCAGCCCCAGCTGCTTCGCCATCAGGTCACGGAGAGGAACGTCCGTGATCTCGAGGTTGACCGCAGAGATCGCCAGGCCTCGATCGTGATCGATGGTGGCCGGGATCCCGAGACCGGCGCAGACGACATCGGGTCTCGCGTCCCTCGCCTCCCGGAGCTCCCTGCCGAGGTCCTCGACCAGCTCGTCCTCGGTCAGGCCGATCGACGATTCCTTGCCCTCGTAGTGGATCTGCTGCTCGGAGTCGATCACGCCGACGGCCATCTTGGTTCCCCCCAGGTCGACGCCGATCGTCTCGCGGGGGGTCAAGAGGACGTAAAGGGGTCTGGCATCGGCATGCGTAAGTATTGATATCCCATGTCTCCGCAGGGAGATGACCGGCCGCCGAAGCGGCCCGAGGGCTCCAAAGGCGGTGGGAAGCCTGCGGAGCCCAAGAAGCCTGGTTCCTCCGGGGCGAAAGGCGAGCCCGAAAAGGGAAAGAAGCCGGAGTACACCGTCTACGGGCGAAGCGGCCGTGGCGGCCAGAAGCGGGCCGCCCCCCAGCGCAAGAAGCCCACGGCCGGCAAGGGAGGCAGGGGCGAGAAGCCCCCGTACACCGTCTATCGCTCCCGGCCCAGCCTGCGGGATCGGCTTCGCAAGCCGAGCCTGGACAGCATTCGCCGCGACTCCGGGCGCGGCGGCGGCATCCGCGGCTTCTTCGGGAGGCTGACCGGCGGCAAGCGACCCTGGCTGCGCTGGATCCTGATCTTCGCCGTCGGCTGGCTGCTGCTCAGCTTCATCACCTTCGCGATCTCCGCCCAGATCCAGAAGGGCAAGCTCCCGCAGTCCGCCAAGGACGCGCTCAAGGGCGGCCCTGCGGTGCTGGCCGGCCAGAACATCCTCATCCTGGGCGGCGACCGCCGCGGCAAGACGCAGCACAACGCAAACGGCAGCGAGGGGCAGGGCCCCCCGCGGGCGGACACGATCATGGTGCTGCACGCATCCCTCACGTCATTCCGCAAGCTCTCGATCCCACGAGACAGCTACGCGGCGATCCCGAACTGCGGCACGCAGAAGATCAACGCCTCGCTCGCCTGCAACACGCAGAGCACCAACGGCAACCCGGCAGAGACGATCAAGACGGTCGAGGACTTCCTCGGCATCGACATCAATCACATCGTGATCGTCGACTTCGACGGCTTCGCCGACTTCATCAACACCCTCGGCGGCGTCACGATCCACGTGCCGGGCAACCCGAACAAGAAGGGCGCCGTCGTCTGCGGCGATGTCGACGGGGGCAAGAAGCAGGGCGGCGTCTCGCTCAAACTGCCGCCCGGGGACGTCACCCTGCAGGGCGACAAGGCGCTCGCCTACGCACGGATCCGGCACAACAACTGCGACCCCTCGGAGGACGATCGCGACCGCGCCGCCCGCCAGCAGGCCGTCCTCAACGCGATCAAGGGACGCCTGACCAGCATCACCCGCTTTCCCTACAACTTCGTCAAGGGCCCCTGGATCGGCTGGAATGCGCCGAAGGCGTTCATCAGCGACATGGGCGGCTTCACCCTCCCGCAGTTGGCGATCGCGGCGATCCTCGGTGGCAGCGGGGAGACCAATGTGCTGGGCAGCGACAAAGGAGGGGTTGGGACGAACTCGGACGGCAGCTTGGAGGTCCCGCAGGGCGCCTGCGACGAGGCCGTCCACAAGCTGCTCGGGGGCGACCCGCCGCGCCGGCCGGCCTGCTCGCCTTAGGCGAAGGACCTAATCCGAGCTCGAGCTGGTCGCGGCCTTGTCCGAGCCCGACTCGGCCTTCTTCGACTCGGAACTCGAGGAATCAGAGGAGTCGCTCGACGACGAGCCGCCGTCGCCGCTCCCTGACTTCGACTTGCTCTTGTAGTCCGTGGAGTAGAAGCCGGACCCCTTGAAGTGCACCGCGACCGGGTGGAAGACCCGCTCGACGGGCGCGCCGCACTGCTCGCAGGTCTCGATGGGATCGTCGGACATGCTCTGGATCACCTCGAAGGTGTGCCCGTTGGTGCAGCGGTATTCGTAGATCGGCATCGCAGGCGAGAGGGTAGTGGGCAGCACCGCCGGGCACCGCACGCGAGCCTCCGTTTAACTTGAGGCTCATGGGCGACCTGCGGCTCGAGGACATCGTCGCGCTCTGCAAGCGGCGCGGCTTCATCTTCCCGGCGTCGGAGATCTACGGCGGCTTCGCCAACACCTACGACTACGGGCACTACGGCGTGCTGCTCAAGAACAACGTGAAGGGGGAGTGGTGGCGCGCGATGATCCAGGAGCGCGACGACATCGTCGCCCTCGACTCGGCGATCATCCAGAACCCGAGGGTCTGGGAGGCCTCCGGCCACCTCGCGGGATTCACCGATCCCCTCGTCCAGTGCCTCGGGGAGTGCAAGAAGCGCTGGCGGGACGACCATCTGCGCGAGGAGCAGCTCGGCGCCGAGGACGCCGAGGGCGAGATCCGCTGTCCCGAGTGCGGTGGCGAGCTGTCGGAGCCGCGCCAGTTCAACCTGATGTTCGAGACCCACGTCGGCCCCGTCCACGACGAGAACAACCGAGCCTTCCTGCGCCCGGAGACGGCGCAGGGCATCTTCATCAACTTCAAGAACGTGCTCAGCTTCGCGCGCAAGAAGCCCCCGTTCGGGATCGCCCAGATCGGCAAGTCCTTCCGCAACGAGATCACCCCCGGCAACTTCATCTTCCGGACCCTCGAGTTCGAGCAGATGGAGATGGAGTTCTTCGTCCCGCCCGCCGAGGCCGCCGAGTGGCACGAGCGCTGGATGGAGGAGCGGATGCGCTGGTACACCGATCTCGGCATTCGCCCGGACCAGCTTCGCCTGCGCGCCCACGGAGCGGACGAGCTCTCCCACTACTCCAGCGCGACGTCCGACATCGAGTATCTCTTCCCGATGGGCTGGTCCGAGCTGGAGGGAATCGCCAACCGCGGCGACTTCGATCTGAGTCAGCATGCGGAGTTCTCCGGGGAGAAGCTCGAGTACGTCGACTCGGGCTCCGGCGACCGCTTCGTCCCGCACGTGATCGAGCCGGCGGCCGGGGTCGACCGGGCGATGCTCTCCTTCATGGTCGACGCCTACGACGTCGAGGAGGTCGAGGGGCGGCAGCGCACGGTGCTCCGCCTCCATCCCAGGCTCGCCCCTGTCAAGGTCGCGGTGCTGCCGCTGGTCAACAAGGACGGCCAGCCGGAGAAGGCCCGCGAGATCTACGAGACGCTGCGCGGCCTGATGCCCGCCGAGTACGACACCGGCGGCTCGATCGGGAAGCGCTACCGCCGCCAGGACGAGATCGGGACGCCCTGGGGCATCACGGTCGACCATCAGACGATGGAGGACGACACCGTCACCCTCCGCGACCGCGACTCGCTCGACCAGTCGCGGATCGCGATCGCCGAGCTCACCGAGGAGCTCACCCGCCGCCTGGGCGAGCCGTGGAGCTCGCCAAAGCTCGGCGCAGCCGCCTGAGCCAGTTCAGTGCATGGCGGATGTCACGCTGGTCACTGACCGTACTCGCGAAGTTTCGTGCCCCCGCGGCCGGGTAACCCGGCATCCGAGCGCAACTCGAGCGGGGCGGGTGCGTTCCCTGAATCGATGGCAGGCACACAGTCGGGCAGACGGATCCGGAGGGCCGGGACCGCGGCGGCGGTCGTGCTGCTCTGCGGGATCGGGCTGCTCGCGACGCTCATCGGCGGCGCGGGCGAAAGCGCCAGCGCGCAGTCGAGCGGCAAGCCGAACGTAGTGGTGCTGCTGACCGACGACCAAACCCTGGATGAGATGAGCGGATTGCCCCAGACCTCGGCGCTGCTGGGTGCCCAGGGCACGACCTTCAGCCGCGCCTACATCTCGTATCCGCTCTGCTGCCCGTCTCGGGCCGCGATCTTCACCGGCCAGTACATGCACAACAACGGCGTGCGCGGCAACAGCCCGCCGCAGGGCGGCTGGCCACGCTTCCATGAGCAGGGACTCGAGCAGCGCGACCTGCCGACCTGGTTGCACGCGGCCGGCTACTACAACGTCCAGATCGGCAAGTACCTGAACGGCTATGGGGGGGCGCCGCCGCCGATTCCGCCCGACTGGAATGAGTGGTACGGCAAGCTCTCCGAGTACGACTCCTCGCAGCCCGGCGGCGAGCTCTACTTCCACTACCGGCTCCGGGAGAAGCCGCCTCCGTCGGGCGGGGTGCCCTGCCCGAGCGGCGATCCGTCTCCGCCCGGACAGCCCTTCACGTGCTTCTACGGAGACAACCCCTCCGACTACCAGACGGACGTCTTCCGCCAGATGGCCGTCGATGCGATCCACAGGCTCAGCGGAGGCTCCCCCTTCTTCCTCAATGTCGACTTCAACGCGCCCCATTCCCCGTACACCCCCGCGCCGCGGGATCAGGGCACCCTCGCCGGTCTCCCCCTCGCTCCCGAGCCGGGAACGAACGAGCGCAACATGTCCGACAAGCCCTTCTTCCTGCGCCGGCTGGCGCGGCTGGGACCCTGGAAGCTCGCGCAGGTCGACCAGCGCCGGCGTAGTCGATTCGAGGTGTTGCGCAGCGTGGATCAGGCGGTGTCCGCGATCGTCGGCGCGCTCGCCGCGGAGGGCCAGCTCGACAACACCTACATCCTCTTCGCCTCGGACAACGGCTACTTCAGCGGCGAGCACCGGATTCGCCAGGGCAAGTATCTGCCGCACGAGCCCTCGAGCCACGTCCCCCTGATCATTCGCGGGCCGGGCATCCCGGCCGGCGCCACCTCCGACGAGCTGGTCTCCAACGTCGACTTCGCCTCGACCATCGCCCAGGTGGCGGGCGCCACGCCCGCGATCGCCCAGGATGGTCGCTCGCTGCTCCCCTTCGCAGAGCGGCCCTCTCTGCGCACCACCCGCCCCGTCCTGCTCGAGGGGGAGACTGGCGCCAACATCGACGATGAGGGCCCCGATGGGCCGACGGCGCAGAACCGCATCGCCAAGCGCGCCTTCAAGAAGCGGCAGAAGCGAGAGCGCAAGCAGCTCAAACGCCGCTGTCGCAAGCTCAAGCGGAAGAGCCCCCGGCGCGCCCTCCTCTGTCATCGCCGCGGTGTTCGCAACATCGAGCAGGAGCCGGTGGACACGGCGTACAAGCTCTACGCGCCCGCCTACCGCGGAATCCGCACGGACCGCTACGCGCTCTTCCTCTACTCAACCGGCGAGGTCGAGCTCTACGACATGTGGCGCGACCCGTTCCAGCTCAAGTCCGTGGCGAAGTCGCGGCGATACCGGGCCGTCCGCAAGCTGCTCCTCGCCAAGCTCAACCGCCTGGCCGTCTGCTCGGGACCGGTGTGCGGCGCGGACATCGGCCCGGACCCGCGTCCGTTCAAGAAGCACAAGAAGCACAAGTCCAAACGGCGCCGCTAGGCCAGCGATCTCGAAGTTCCGGTCTCCGGGCTCGTATGCCGCTTGCGGAGCTGGAGCATGGCGCGACCCTATCCGCCCGCTCCGGTAGAAGGCGAGGTTGTGAGCGCCCGGCGCAGTATCGGCGTCTTCGTCCTCGCCCTGGCGGTCACCGGGTGGAACTGCGGCAATGTCGGGCCGGTCGTCGCCCCTCTCAGCCAGGAGTTCGACCTCAGCCTGTCCGAGGTGGGGCTGCTCTCGGGGACCTTCTTCTTCGCCGGGGCAGCGACCGCGAGCCTGGCCGGTGCGGAGCTGGCCCGGAGGATCCGCGTGCTGCAGGGGATCTGGGCCTGCTGCCTGCTCTCGGTCGCCGGGAATGCGCTGATCGCTGTCGGCGACAGCTTTGCCGTCCTCGCGGCGGGCCGGCTGATCGCGGGACTGGCATTCGGCCTCGCGGCGGTCTTCATACCCGCCTACGCCCGGGCGATGGGCGGCCTGAAGATGCTCGGGCTGTTCGGCGCCGGGCTCACGCTCGGTGTGGCCGCCAGCCTCTTCCTCGGCAGCATCCTGCAGGGCGAGGGCGTCGACTGGCGCGTGCCCTTCGTGATCACCGCCGCCCTCGCGCTTGCCTCACTGCCGATCCTCCCCAACGAGCAGGTACCGGTCATGCGCGCTCCCTCGGAAGGCGAGGGCCTGGTGCACGAGGCGCTGACGAGCGGCGCCTGGTGGCGCATCGAGCTGCTCGGGAACGCGACGCTGAACATCCCGCTGATCATCGGCGCCTGGCTGGTCCATTACCTGACGTCGGGCGACGGGATGTCGGCGGCGATCGCCGGCGCGCTCTCCTTCATGCTCTTCGGGATCTCCGCGCTGATGCGCGATCTGGCGGGCCGCTGGTCGGCGACGGGGGTGAGCACGATGCTGCTGGTGATCGTCGGCCTCGCCCTCGCCGCGGCCGGGCTGGTTCTGCTCGGCCAGGGTAGATCGGTCGGGCTGGTCGCCGTGGCGATCGCGCTGGTGGGGGTCGGGCTCTCCCTCCCCTACCCGCACTACTACGACGCCGCCGAGCGCGTGCTGCCGGATCATCCGATCGGCGGGCTCGGGCTGCTTCAGGTCGGCGCCGGAGTCTTCCCGATTCCGGTGGTGCCTCTGTTCGGCGCCGCACTGGCGAGCGGCGACGCCGATCTGGCCTTCGGCGCCCTGGCGGCGTTCACCGTGCTCACGGCGGCGCTCAACGCGCGTCCCAGCGCTGTCCCTGGCTGATCCGCTCCTGGCCGACCCAGGCGAAGTCCATCGCCGCCTGCACGACCTCGTCCTTGGGGACGTTGCGATGCAGGTCCCACCAGTCCGCGAGCGACTGCATTGCGCCGACCATCTGCTGAGCGATCATCTCGACGAACTGCGGCAGCTTGGGGAAATCCAGGCCCTTCCGCTGCGCCTCCTCGCTCATCAGCTGGACGATCGCGGCGGCGACCTCGTCGCGGAGCCGGTCGAGGCGGAGGGCCACGTCGGGGTCGCCGGCGTTCCGGAACATGATCCGCCAGGCACCGCGCCGCTCCTCCACGAAGCCGAAGAAGGCCTCGAGGCCGGCTCGCATCCTCGCCTCGCCCGGCTCCGCGCTCGCGACGGCGCCGCTGATCCGCTCGACCAGCTCGTGGACGTGCATCTCGAGCATCGCGACGTAGAGCTCCCGTTTCGAGGAGAAATGCTCGTAGAGGAGGGCCTTGGAGACCCCGGCTCGCTCCGCCACCGCGTCCAGCGAGGTCTCGTGGTAGCCGGTGTCGGCGAAGGCGTTGCGGGCCGCGTCGAGGATCGCCTCGCGGCGGTCGGCAGCGGTCATCCGGGCGCGCTTTGTCTGTGTGACGGGACTCACGGTACTAACTGACTAGTCAGTCAGTTACTATACGGGAGGCAAGGGCGGAAGACGAGAGGACGGAGACACCAATGTCGGTCGCGCAACAGGGCACCGCCGGAGGAATCACCTACGACGACCTCTATCGCCGCTGGGAGGAGGGAAACTGGAAGGCGACCGAGCTCGACTTCTCGCAGGACCGCGACGGCTGGGACTCGCTCAACGAGATCCAGCGCAAGTCCGCGCTCTGGATCTACTCGATGTTCTTCTACGGCGAGGACGCCGTCGCCGACGGCCTCTCCCCCTACATCGAGGCCGCCCCCAAGGAGGAGCAGAAGTACTTCCTCGCCACCCAGCAGGTCGACGAGGCCCGCCACGCCGTCTTCTTCCACCGCTTCTTCAAGGAGGTCATCGGGGTCGAGGGCGGCATCGCCGAGGGCCTCGAGTTCACCAAGTCACAGCTCGGCTGGGGCTACAGCAACGTCTTCGGACGCCTCGAGCGGATGGTGGAGGAGCTCCAGACCGATCGCTCCCTCCCGAAGTTCGCCCAGGCGATCACGCTCTACCACATGATCATCGAGGCGACGATGGCCCAACCGGGCCAGCACTTCATCGAGGACTTCTTCGCGAAGGCCGGGACGATGCCCGGCTTCAGCGCAGGGATGGAGAAGGTCTCGCGTGATGAGCAGCGCCACATCGGCTTCGGCGTCAAGGTGCTCTCCGAGCTCTTCGCCGAGTCGGACGAGTGCAAGGCCGCCGCGTCCGAGCTGCTCCGCGAGGTCCTGCCCTGGGTCACCGGCGTCTTCGTCCCGCCCGGCTGGGACGAGCGCTACACGACCGAGTACGGCTTCACGCTCGAGCAGATCTACGCGTTCGGGATGAAGTCCGTCGAGATGAAGTGGAAGGCGACCGGCTATCCGCTCAGCGAGATGCCGCCCGGGATCTACCCCTTCGATCCCGAGATGCCGCATGAGGAGCGCGCGCGGCGCCAGATCAAGCTGCTTCGCGCCGGAGTCATGGGCGAGCCGAACGGCAAGCCCGAGGTCAACCCCGAGCTCGAGGCGATCCTCTTCGACCTGATCGCGCGCTCGGCCCACACCGACGCGGTAGATCGCCCGGTGACGATCCAGTGGCGCTTCGAGGACGCCGAGCCGTACCACCTGCGGATCGACAACGGCTCGACCCGCGCCGAGCCGGGAATCGCCGAGAAGGCAGACATCACGCTGCGGACGACCTGGGCCGACTGGATCGACGTTTCGGTTCGCGGCCAGGACGCGCGCCGGGCGATGCTTCGCCGGAAGCTGAAGCCGCGCGGCTCGCTCCGCCAGCTGGCGCGAATGCCGAAGATCTTCCCGCCCCGGCCCCAGCCGGTCGAGTAACCCGCGCGGGGCGCTTTACCGGTACATAGGGCCGGTAATTCGCCCCAGTCGGCTTACTCGCCGAGCAGCTTGCGCTTCTGGGCTTCGAACTCGGCGGCGGTGATCTTGCCCTCGTCGCGCTGCTGTTCCAGGTGAGCGAGCTGGTCGAGCGGGTCCTGCTTCGGCGCGGCGATGCCGCCTCCGAAGCCGCCGGCGTTCGGCACCGGCATCATCCTGCCGAGGATGCCGGTGATCTTCTCCTGCAGCCCGGGCACGCCCGTGGCGTCGATGGTCTGGCCCTCCTTGTCCGGATCGATGCCCGACTCCCGGAGTGCCTGCTCGATTTCACCTCGGGCGCCGGTGCCGCGCAAGTCGATCGTCTGATTCGACGTCTCGACCTTTGCGTCAGGAGTTGCCCAACCCGCCTCCCCCATCGAGACGCTCTTGTCGTCCGGAAGCGCGGAGCCCTGCACGGCGGCGTCGAACTCCGGCGTGCCGGGCTCGGGGATGGCCCGCTCGTCCTTCTTCCTCAGGAAGCCGAAGAGTCCCACGGCCCGACTGTAGCGGCAGCCGGCTCACCCGACCACGAAGGTGTGCTGGCCGGACACCTTCCTGAACCGGACGAATCCTCCCCTGCGCTTCACATGGACGACCTTGCCGTCGCGGGCGACGGTGTGCGAGTGCCGGGGCACTGGCACTACGACGACCCCGGAGGTGCCGCGCGGCGCCGAAACCGTGAGCTTGAAGGTGCCGCCGCCCCGGCGCCAGCGCGAGGCGATCGTGCCGTGGGGGGTCGGGGCGTCACCCTGCGCGAAGTGCAGGTCGCCCGGCTGCGGGGCGACGATCCAGTGCCGGTATCCGGGAGCCGTGGGCCGGATTCCGAGGACGTATCCCGAGAGCGCGGGCACCGGGCCCCCCGCCCAGCCGTGCGCCAGCGAGATCCCTCCCGACTTCGGCAAACCGTCGAGGCGCATGCTCTCCCACACGGTGCCGGGCCCGGCCGCCAGCATCTGTCCCCAGGTGCGGCGGATCAGATTGAGCGCGCCGTTCGCGTCACCGACGGAGAGACGGGCGAGCAACTCGGTCGAGGAGATGAACGGGGAGATGTATCTGCCCATGTAGGGATCGTCGTCGAGCTGTCCGGTGGCGACCCCGAACGGCGTCTGCAGGTGCGAGTCGATGAACGCGAGGGCCTGCCGCGACTGCGTCGGGCTCGTGATGCCTCCGAGGATGGATTCGACCTGGGCGTCCTGCGTGTGGTTGCGGCCCCGGTCGTCGGAATTCCCGACGAAGGCATCCGCCGCCGGATCCCAGAGACGGGCGAGCATGGCGCCGCGGAGAACTCCGGCCTGCTGCAGGTCCCTTCGCGCGGCGCGCCGGCCCAGGCCCACGCGGCTCTCGAGCGCCGCACCCGCCACCAGGGCTCGCTCAACCGAGGCATTCGTATAGGCGTCGACACCGGCCGCCCTGTCGCGCGGATGCCAGTTGATCGTGAATTTCCCCTCGGGGGTGCGATACAGGCCGCCGTCGAGGTGCGCCAGGAAGTAGCCGAGCGCCCGCCGGACCACGGGCATCATCCGGTGGGCGAATCCTCGGTCGCCGGTGAACATGTAGTAGTCGCGGACGGCGATGATCCAGGCCGCCGTGTACTGAGGCAGCCGGAGGGCTCCGTTGTCCAGGATCGGTTGCGCGGATCCCGGGAACCTGGACGCGTCGGCGGCCGGCGGTGGAGCCCGTCTCGGGCACGCGACCGCGATCTGAGCGTCCGGCGAGAGCTGGCCGTCCCCGTATTGCAGGCAGCTGAACGCCTGCAGCGAGCGCCGCAGGACGTCCGGCCCGGCCCGGAGCGAGTAGTTGCCGACCAGGTTCTCGATCCCCATGTCGCCCGCCCAGAGCATGCGGTCTCGCTTGGCGCCGTCGGTCACCACCGGGCGGCTGTAGGCGTAGCCCGGACGCACGTCCCTGAACGAGTCGAGCGCGAAGGTGTAGGCGCTGGCGTACCAGGCCTGGTTCAGCCGACGGTCGTTGGAGAGGAAGTGGCCGCGGTATTCGCCAGGTCCCGGATGGAGATGCTCAGTGCGCACGCGGACGTAATCGATCGTGGCGGCGCCTGCGCCCTCGAGCTGCACGGAGATGAAGCGCTCGGCGCCTCGGATTCCGGGCGAGCGGAGCTCCGCCGGCCCAGTGGTCTGGAATACGTCGGTCCTCGCTTCCGGCTCGTCGCTGACGCCGGCCGAGAATCCGCCGCTCGTATCGCCCCTCGGCGTCAGGTAGTTGAGGAACTCCGAGTATCCGAGCCTGATCGGCGTCCCGTCCGACGAGCTGATTCCGATCTCGACGAAGCCGCCGACGTTGGCCCCAAGGTCCAGGATCAGGGCCGTGGATCCGACGCCCTCCGCGCCCAATCCCGTCGAGCTGATTGTGGCGGCCCCGCCTCCCCGCCCCTTCAGTCCGCGGGTGTTCTGGGCCCCGCCGGGAGATCCGACCAGGTAGACCGCCTTCGGATAGACCACGTCGCCGGGGTCGATCACGTATCGCTTCCAGGCGGAGCTGGCCGGTACTGGGGCCCGCGATTCCTTGCGCACAGGATCGGCCCCGCGCGCGGTCGCGGGCATCGCGGCGAGCACGAAGATGAGCACGGACGCCAGCCGGCTCCCTCTCCCCGAGGGCTTCAAGGCGCCTGACCGTATCAGTGGACCTTCAAGGCCCGTCTACGCGCCGGGATCGTCCTCGGGATCCGAGGAGGCCGAGCCCAGCTCCACCCCGACCAGGTTCGCGGGCCGCCCCGGCAGGTACATCGACGAGCCGGTGGCGAGGGCCACCTGCTTGCCCTCGGAGTTGAGGATCTCGGCGGCGGCGATCACCAGAGTCCGGCCCCGGTGCAGGATCCGCGCGCGGGCGATCAGATCGTTGCCGTCGGGAAAGACGGGGCGCAGGTAGTTGACCTTGAAGTCGAGCGGCGCCACGGCCGTGTCCGCGGCTGCGGTGCTGAACGCCGCCGAGGTCATCGCGCTTTCGGCGAGCATCGCCGTGAAGCCGCCCTGGATCGTCCCGGCCGACGTCGACAGCCACTTGCTGCAGGGCAGGGCCGTGACGGTGCTCCCCTCCTCGGCCTCGACGAGTCGGAGCCCGGTGAGGTGGTGGATCGGCGGGCGCGGGAGCCGCTCGTCCGCCAGCGCCCGCAGGATCTCGAGGCCGTCACGGTCGTCGAACTCCCCCTGCGCGAGTACCTCTCCCTGGACCGGCTGGCGCAAAGGGTCGTCGGGTGAGCTGCCGGGCACCGCGTCGTCGTATGGGGTGGCGTCCAGGTCGGGCGGCTCCGGGATCGGGTCGACCGGTGGGAAGACGCTGCACCGGGTGGTCCCGTGCGAGATCAGCTGGTCCTCGGAGTCGAAGAGGAAAGCCTCCGAGATGCCCATGGTGCGGCCGCGGTGGATGAGCTGGCCGGACCCTGTGACAGCGGCGCCCCCGCGCGGCACGACCGGGCGGAGGAAGGACATCGAGAGCTCGGCGGTGGTCATGCCCTGCCCGGCCTCCACCGAGGAGTGCACGACCGAGCCGAGCGCCGCGTCGCCGATCACCGCGAGCATCCCCGCCGAGATCAGGCCCGAGGAGTTGGCGAACCAGGGCGAGGCCGGCATCGCGAAGGTCGAGTGGCCCAGCGAGCCCTCGGTCATCTCGAGCTCGGTGAGGTAGCCCATCGGCGAGTAGGGGATCAGCCCCTTCCTCCCCGCGCCCATGCGATCGATGCCGGGTAGCCCCAGGAAGGAGCGGTCCGGATATCCGCCCTTGGCGGGCTCTTGCCAGATCACGCGGGGCAGCCTAGGCGCGCGCGGGCTCGACTGGTCCCGTGGTGGCGTCCGGCTTCGGGGCCGCGCCCTCGAGGCCGACATGCGGCAGCAGCCGGTCGAGCCTTCCCGGCAGCCACCAGTTCCACCTGCCGAGCAGCTGCATCGCCGCCGGCACCAGGATCAGCCGGACCAGGGTCGCGTCGATCGCGATCGCGACCGCGGTGCCGAGTCCGAGCTGCTTGATCGAGGGAACGCCGGTGAGCACGAAGACCGAGAAGACGCAGACCATGATCAGCGCCGCCGAGGTGATCACCGAGGCGCTCGAAGCCAGCCCCTCCGCCACGGCGCGCCTGTTGTCGCCATGCTCCTCGTAACGCTCCTTGATCCGCGAGAGCAGGAAGACCTCGTAGTCCATGGAGAGCCCGAAGACGACGGCGAGCACCAGCGGCGGCGTCAGCGTGTCGAGCGCGCCCAGGCTTTGGAATCCCGCGAGGCCGTCGAGCCAGCCCCACTGGAACACGGCGATCAGCACACCGTAGGCGGCGCCGATCGAGAGCAGGTTCATCAGGACCGCCTTCAGCGGCAGGACGATGGAACGCAGCATCACCATCAGGACGAGGAAGGAGAAGGCGAGGACGAAGACGATGATCTTCCACATCGAGCCGTTGATCTGGTCGCGCGCGTCGATCACGCGGGCCGGCTCGCCGCCGACGTCGACCGAGGCGACCGACGACAGGGGTGACGCCGGGACGATGCCAGTGCGGAGACGGTCGACCAGGTCAAGCGACTGCTGAGACTCGGCCGCCTGGGCCTTGGTGCCGACGTCGATCAGCGCCTCGTTGCCCCTGACCACAGCCGGCGCGACGGCCTCGACCTGCGGATCGGTTGCGGCGGCGTGCGTGAAGGCTCGGATCGCCCTCGCGTTCGCCGGATCAGAGGGCGTGCCGTGGTCGAAGGTGGCGACCACCTTCACGGGGTCAGCGCCGCCTCCGCTGGCGCGCGCGGCGATCTCCGTGCCGACCCGGGGGTCGCTGCCGGGGTCGAACTGCTTGATCGCGCCGTTTCCGGTCTTGATGCTGAGCACCGGGATCGCCATCGTCAGCAGCAACCCCGTCACGGCGACGACGGACACGACCGGCCGGCGCATCACGGCGTAGGTCCACTGCTGCCAGAAGGTCTCGCGATCCGGCCTGGTCGAGCCGGGGCGCCGTCGCTTGCGCCACAGGCGCCGCGCGGCGGCGAACACCTTCCAGGCGATCCCGCCGGCCTCGACGCGATGGCCGAGGATCCGGATCAGGGCGGGCAGCAGGGTCGTTGCGACCAGGATCGCGATCGCGACCACGATCATCGCCCCGAGCGCCATCGAACGCAGCGCCTGGTTGTGGACCATCCAGAGCCCGCCGAGCGAGATGATCACCGCAAGGCCGGAGAAGGTGACCGCGACGCCGGAGGTGGAGAGGGCCTCGGCGCGAGCTTCGGCGGCGCCCTTCCCGGCGCGGACCGATTCCCGGAAGCGCGCCAGGATGAAGAGGGAGTAGTCGACGGCGACGCCGATCCCCAGCATCGACGCCATGTTGGTCACGAAGACCGACATCACGATCTGCTGGGAGAGCAGGAAGATGATCGCCCCGGTGACTGTGACGGCAACGGCGCCGAGGGCCAGCGGCAGCGAGGCCGCGGCCAGGGAGCCGAAGACCGCGATCAGGATGAGCGCGACGATCGGGAAGCCCTCTCCCTCGGCGGTCTTCAGGTCCTCCTTGGAGACCTCGGACAGGGCGGCCCACATCGCGGGCTGGCCGACGAGGTAGGCCGTGACGCCGTTCACCTCTTGCCCGGGGGACATCTCATCACGGAGATCCGACGCCGTGTTGACGAGCTCATCGGCGCTGCCCGTCGCCTCCACCGGCACCACCGCGGGCTTCCCGGCCGCGAGCTGTGCCTGCGCCGTGGCGCGAGCCTGCGGAGTGATGCTCGCGCCATCGCCGACCGCGGCGACCTGAGAGGAGGCACGCTCCACCGAGGCGGCGGCCTGCGCGGGGGTCGCGTCCGGGGCCGGCTGCAGGACGACGGCGATGCGCCCGGCCTCGGTCTCGGCGAAATGCTTGGTGACCGCGGTCTCCACGGCCTGTGACTGGCTGCCCGGCACGTCGAATCCGCCGCCGCTCAGGTGCTCGGTCTGCTTCGCGGCCAGCGGGGCGGCGATGACCACGGTCGTGAGCCAGGCGGCGACGACCCACCAGCGCCGGCGTGTCAGGAGCCCCGACAGCCTGACCATGAACGACCGCATCCTCTTCCTCTCTACGAGACTGGCTGCTCAGCCAGTTTTGCCCGCAGCCAGTATGCAAGCGTCAGTGTGGCCGAAGTGTGAGCTGCCTCACCCGGCCAGCAGGTGGCGGGCCGCCTCGGTCCCGGCGGCGATCACGTCAGCGTGGTCGCGCTCGGGATCGGAGAGCAGCTGCAGCGCGATGCCGTCGGCGAGCGCGAAGAGCAGCGCCACGACCGCATCGATGTCTAAGCGGGGCTTGATCACGCCCTCGCTCTGCTTGGCGCGCAGGACGTCCGCGACATGGCCGCGGGTGCGGTTGAAGAGCTCCGCCACCTCCCGCTGGATCTCCGGGTTGCGGCGGCCGGCGGTGAAGAGGTCGAAGAGGAGCACCCAGAAGCCCGGGTCGTTCTGGATCGAGTCCTCCAGGTCGGCGACCAGGATCGCGAGGAGCTCGTCGGCCGAGCTGGCGTTCGCGAGCGGCTCATCGAGGCGGGCGATCCGGTGCTCGGTGTCGCGCCGGACGACCTCGACCAGGAGCGCCTCCTTGGTGCCGAAGTAGTAGTGGAGCAGTCCGCGGCTGACCCCCGCCTCGCGCGCGACGTGCTCGAAGGTGGAGCCGGAGATGCCTCGCCGGGCCACGCTCGAGCGCATCGCCTCGACAATCCGCTGCGCCTTCTCCCCGCTCAGCTCCCTTGTCTTGGTGGCCTCCACCGCCCGGAACTGTAGGCGTTTGGCTGGCTGGACAGCTTGCTCGGGAGAGTGGCTACTTGAGCTCGACCGGCGGATAGTGCCCGGGGACGACGACCGCGGGATCGAGGTCGCGAATCCGCTTCCACTGCCTGAGCAGCTCCTCGCGCTCGGGCCCGAAGTCCCCCGGCAGATCCATCTCCTCGAAGTATTCGGGTAGAGGCCCGACGCAGTCCGAGGCGATCACGACGAGGCCATCGTCGGTGTCGACCAGCAGCGAGATCAGGCCGTCGGAGTGCCCGGGCGTGAGCATCCAGCGCAGGCCGGGCTCGATCTCCCCCTCCTCGCCTTCGAGGATCTCGAGGTTGGCCATCTCCATGACCCCGGAGACGAGCTGCGCGTAGGGCGCCTCGGTCTCGATCCTGTGTACATAAGTGCGGCGCATCGGCCACCCCGCGAGGCCCTCCGCGTGGTCGAAATGGAGGTGGGTGAGGATCACGTCCTTGACGTCGTTGGGGTCGACGCCGAGTTCCTCCATCGCGCCGATCACAGGAGCCCCCTGCATGATCAGGCCGGGATCGACCAGGTAGTCGCGCTCACCGCGGACGAGCAGCGTGTTGGGGAAGGCGACCATCCCGGTCGTCCGACCGCCCTGCTGCAGCGACTTGTAACGCTCGAATCCGGCCGCCGAGCTGTCGATCGTCGCCGCCTCCGCCTCGCCGTTGGAGACGGCGAAGACATACCGCTGGGCCGGAACGAGCACGTGGACCGATGGCATGGCCGGACCCTACTCAAACGAAGAGGGCGCCCCGCAGGACGCCCTCGACAAACCGGTACTGCCGCTCGTCAGGCGCTGGGGACGGTCTCGGTATCCGGTATCGGGGTGGTGGTCGAGGTGTACTCGAACTCCTCCTCCGCGCCGAACAGCTTGTCGAGAACGAGCTTGCGCGCGTCCTCGCTCAGGATGAGAACCAGCGCCGCGCCGAGGATGCCCACGAGCAGGGCCTTTCCAAGCCCGAACCGGCGGCCAGTGCTCCGTCCGCGCAGCTGCTGTGAAGCATCCCGAAGCGACTCTGCCGCCGTCCGCAGATCGCGCTGAACCTTCTTGTCGTCCATCAGGGCCTTTGCGGGCCCCTTTCCATTCGACATCCGGGCGTATGCGCCCTTGGCCGCCTCGAAGGCGACGCGGATGTTCTCGCGCAGCTCCTCATCCTCGATGAGCCGTCGCACATATGGATTGGACGCGACCGACCGGGCAGCATCTCCGGCTTTCGCGCTTCTGCTTTGTGCCCCCATGGGTCTCCTCGGATTCGTTTCCAGGGTGCAACGGGGAGATTACCCGGAACGGCGATTCCCATCCGCTTGCAGGGCAACCTTCAGCACATCGCCGATGTCGTCGGCGTAGACGAAGTCGAGGCCCTCCCGCTCCTGCTCGGAGATCTCCTCGACGTCGCCCTCGTTGCGATCGGGCACGATCACCTGCTTGATCCCGGCCCGCTGGGCCGCGAGCGACTTCTCCTTGAGGCCACCGATCGGCAGAACCTGGCCCGTGAGGGTGACCTCTCCGGTCATCGCCACGTCGTTGCGGACGGGCCGGTTGCTGATCAGGGAGGCGAGCGCCGTCGTCATCGCCACGCCCGCGGAGGGGCCGTCCTTCGGCACCGCGCCGGCCGGGACGTGGACATGGATGTCGTGCTTCGCGAACCAGTCGTCGGGCAGATCGGGGGCGAGCTCCTCGTAGTGTCGGCGCACCCAGGTGAGCGCCGCCTGCGCCGACTCGCGCATCACATCGCCGAGCTGGCCGGTGATGGTCAGGTTGCCCGACCCGGGGACCGCGCTCGCCTCGATGAACAGGACCTCGCCGCCGACCGGCGTCCAGGCGAGCCCGGTGGCGACTCCGGGGTCCTTGGTACGGCGGCGGGTTTCGGAGAAGAAGCGTCGCTTGCCGAGCAGCTCGCGGGCGCGCTTCGCCGAGATCCGCACCTTCCCCTTGACCTTCCCCTCAGCGACGTCGCGAGCGACCTTGCGGCAGACGGTGCCGATCTGGCGCTCGAGGTTCCGGACCCCCGCCTCGCGGGTGTACTCCTCGATGATCGCGTTCAGAGCCGGGTCGGCGAACTCGATCTGGGACGCCTTCAGGCCGTTCGCCGCGAGCTGTCGAGGGACCAGGTAGCGCTTCGCGATGTGGAGCTTCTCCTCGACCGTGTAGCCGGCGAGCTGGATCACCTCCATCCGGTCCTGCAGCGCCGACGGGATCGTGTCGAGGATGTTCGCCGTCGCGATGAAGAGGACCTCGGATAGATCGAACGGAAGGTCGAGGTAGTGGTCGCGGAAGGTGGAGTTCTGCGCCGGGTCGAGGACCTCGAGCATCGCGCTGGAGGGATCGCCGCGGAAGTCCGCTCCCATCTTGTCGATCTCGTCGATCATGAAGACGGGGTTCCGGGTGCCGGCGTCGCGAAGCGCCCTGATGATGGTGCCGGGCAGCGCGCCGATGTAAGTGCGGCGGTGGCCTCTGATCTCCGCCTCGTCGACGACCCCGCCAACCGAGATCCGCTCGAATTCGCGGCCCAGGGCCTTGGCGATCGAGCGACCCAGGCTGGTCTTGCCGACGCCGGGCGGCCCGGCGAAGCAGAGGATCGGGCCCGGGGAATCTGGGTTCAGCTTGCGGACGGCGAGGTACTCGAGGATCCGGTCCTTGACCTCCTCGAGGTCGTAGTGATCATCGTCGAGGACCTTCCGCGCGTGTCCGATGTCCAGGTTGTCCTCGGTCTCCTTCGACCAGGGCAGGTCGACCAGCCACTCGAGATAGGTGCGGATCACGCCGTACTCGGCGGCGACCGGAGGCAGTTTCTCCAGCCGGGAGAGCTCGCGCTCGGCGGCCTTCTGCGCCTCCTCGGGCAGGCCGGCCTCCTCGATCCGCTGGCGCAGCTCGTTGAGCTCCGCCTGCTGCTCGTCGCCCTCGCCGAGCTCCTCCTGAATCGCCTTGAGCTGCTGGCGCAGGAAGTACTCGCGCTGGCCCCTGTCGATCTCGGACTCGACCTGCGACTGGATCTTCGAACCGAGCTGGACGACCTCCAGCTCGCGGGTGAGGATCTCGGAGAGGCGCCGCAGCCGCTTGGTCACATCGAGGGTCTCGAGCAGCTCCTGCTTCTCCTCCGTGGAGATCCGGAGTGCGCCGGCGATCAGGTGTGAGAGCGCCGAGGGCTCGTCCAGGTTGGCGACGGCGAGCTGGAGCTCCTCCGGCAGGTACGGGATCGCCTCGATGATCTCGCTGAAGGTGCTCTGAACGTTGCGGGTCAGGGCCTCGAGCTCCGTGGATGCCTCGATCACGTCGGGCATCTCCTCGATCTTCGCGACGAGATATGGCTCCTCGCTGATGTAGTCGAGGATCCGGATGCGCACGCTCCCTTGGACGAGGATGCGCAGGGTCCCGTCGGGCACCTTCATCATCCGCGCCACGGTTCCCGCCACGCCGACGCCGTAGAGGTCGTCCGGGCCCGGCTTGTCGTTCTCGGGGTCCTTCGAGCCCACCATCGCCAGCATCCGGTTGCCCGAGAGGACGTCGTTGACGAGCTTGACGGAGCGCTCCTGGCCCACCGCGAGCGGGGTCAGAGTGTCGGGATAGGTGACCGTCTCCCGGAGCGGCAGGATCGGCAGGGCATCGGGCAGCGGCTCCGTGCTGGCGAGGGCGTCCTCGACGTCGGGGATCTCCACCACCTCGAGCTGCGGAGTCTCGACGTCGGCCATCCTCAGCCTCTCTTCCCCGCCCGGAGGCTCGCTACTCGGCGCGCTCAATCGGCACCTGGCGGGCGGCCTGCGGCAGCCTCGTCGGCAGCTCGACGCGGAGGATGCCGTCCTCGTAGGTGGCTTGGGCGTGCTCGGCGTTCACGTCCACCGAGAGCTCGACGACGCGCCGGAACGGCCCGGAGGGGAGCTCGACCTGCTGGTAGGTCCGCCCCTCCGTCTCCCGAACCGGCCGCTCGCCGCTGATCACCAGGGTCCGGCCACGCACCTCGAGGTTGACGGCCTTGAGCTCGATCCCGGGGAGCTCGACCTTGACCACCGCCTTGTTGGGCACGTCCTCGCCGCAGTAGTAGACGTCGACCCGGGGCACGAAGGCGGCGACCTGACGGCGCTGGCGGTAGCCGGCCTGGTCCCAGAAGTCACCGAGGAGCTCGTCCATCTCCCGTCGCATCCGGGCGAAATCGGCGAAGGGGTCTCGTTGGCTGGTCACCGGAGACAGGGTAATACGACGGCTTCGCCAGCACGTGTCACGGGTCGCGCTGACGCGCGCCCTCGCATTAATTCCTCAGCTTCGCTTCCGGGCATGCCGGGTGTGCGGCGCGTAAGCCCTGGCAACCCTGAGCCTAGATTTCGTACGTAGCGCCCTCACGGGCGATCTCGACGGGGCCGCCGAAGCCCTTCTCAGCCTGCTCCCGGGCCCAGTCGTCCCCGAGCTCGTCGGAGATGTGGGTGATGACGACGCGCTTCGCACCCGCCTGCTTCGCGTGTTCTCCGGCCTCCTCCGGGGTGAGATGACCCCGCAGACCCGTCCGCTCCGGGCGGGGAAGGGTCCCCTCGATGATCAGCAGATCGGCGTCCCGGGCCACCTCGACGATCTCATTCCCGGGGCGCGTGTCGGCGCTGTAGGCGATCTCGCCGCCGCCCCCGTCGGAGCCGATCCGGACGGCGAACGTCTCGACGAAGTGCGGCACCGGGTGGAAGCTCGCCCACACGTCCCCGACCTCGACCCGGTCGCCCGATAAGTACTCCTCGATCCGAAAGGCGCTCTCGATCAGGTCGTCGTTGCCCCAGGCGCCCACGACCCGCCGGAACGTCTCGACGGCGCCGGGCGGAGCGATCAGACGGGGCCGGGCGGGGTTATCGGTCCCATCCCAGATGTGCACCGGGACCGGCTGCTGCTTCGGGGCGTAGATCAGCGCGTACGAGAAGGGAACGAGGTCGAGGAAGTGATCGGCGTGGAGATGGGAGATGACCACCGCATCGACCTCGGTGTAGTCCACCCGCTCGCGCAGCTTCCCGAAGACGCCGTTCCCGCAGTCGAGCAGGACCCTCGTCTCGTCGGTCTCGATCAGATAGCCGCTGCAGGCTCCGCCGGCGTCCTGCCAGGACGGCGACTTGCCGAGCACGGTGATCTTCAAGGAAGCAGCCCCATGGCCCCGCCGGGACTGTAACCGGGTTTGGCGGATCGCTACGCAGCTTGCACGGCGACGTGCGATGCGGCGGGGTTGGCCCGGTCCCTCATGAGGAGCGCGGGCTGCCGGGGCGGAACCAGGCCCTCCGGAGTGTTGGGCCGGAAGGTGGGACAGGGAGACTCGAGGCCGAGGGCGCACAGTCCGCGGGACTTGAAGAAGCAGTCCTCACAAGTCACCGCAGCATTGCGTGCTCGACTCTCGGCCAAGTTCGCCCCATCTCCTCTCTCGATATATGGGCGGCCCCTCACATCTCCGCCGGATCTTCCGCCCCGGGCACTCGACCCGCGACTTGGCTTGATCATGCCATTCGCGCCGCCTTGCGTCAGGGGCGTTTCCGCAAATGGCGCTGTTCTTTTTTCACCGGTTGGTCACGAGTTCCGCTAGCACCGGGGAACCGCCGCCTTGGGCAGGCGCCGGGGGGGCCGAGTTAGGTGACCCTAACCGGACTGCGCGACCGGATGGCCTCTCGCTAAGATCAGCGGCCGATGGCACATGAGCGCACCGCACAGCTCGCCGACTCTCCCCCGATGTTCGAGAGCCGGTTCCTGGACTTCTTCTCGAGGGTCCACCCCGCCGTGCCGGCGATCGTCTTCGTGCCGGTCGTCATCGGCGGCGTCTGGCTCGGAATCGATCGCGGTCTCGCGGTCGGGACGGTCGCGCTGCTCTTCGCGGCCGGGATCGCCATCTGGACCGTGACCGAGTACTGGCTCCACCGCCTGGTCTTCCACTGGCAGCCGCGGTTCCCCGGCGGCGACCGTCTCCACTTCATCATCCACGGCGTCCACCATGACCACCCGAACGACGCGATGCGGCTGGTCATGCCCCCGGCGGTCAGCATCCCGCTCGCGGCCGTCTTTCTCGGCCTGTACGTGCTCATCTTCGGGACGCCGCAGGCCTTCCCGGCCTTCGCCGGATTCATCTTCGGCTACCTGACCTACGACTACACGCATTACCACCTGCACCATCACGTGCCGAAGACTCAGTTCGGCAAGCAGCTGCGGACCCATCACATGCGCCACCACTTCCAGGATCACCGCTACGGGTTCGGCGTCTCCTCCCCGCTCTGGGACGCGATCATGGGGACGCTGCCGCGCACGCGGCGTCAGGCCGCAGCATCTCGGAGCGAGGGCGCGAGCCCTCGCGACTGATGCCGGGTGGTCGCTACGCCGCGGCCTGATGGCGAAGCCGTCTTACACGACCCTGTTCGGCGGCTCCCGTCCCTCCAGCACGGCGATCACGTTGTCGGCGACCGCGTTCGCCATCCCGTCGCGCGACGGGATCGTTGCGGAGCCGATGTGCGGAAGCAGGACGGCGCGTGGCGCCTCCAGCAGCCGCGGGCTGATCTCCGGCTCGTTCTCGTAGACGTCCAGGCCGGCGGCGCCGAGGACTCCACTCTCGAGCGCGGCGGCCACCGCCTCTGAGTCGACCAGCGGGCCGCGCGAGGTGTTGACCAGCACGCCCTGCGGCCCGACCAGCTCGAGCTCGGCCGCCCCGATCAGCCCTCGCGTCGCCGGGGTCGACGGAGCGTGGAGGCTGACCACGTCCGAGGCCTCGAGCAGCTCGCGCAGCTCCAGGCGGCGAGCGCCCACCTCGCTCTCCGCCACGGGCTTCGGTGACCGGCTCGTGTAGACGATCCTCGCCCCCAGCCCATGGGCGAGCCGCCCGTAGCGGGCGCCGATCCGGCCCATGCCGATGACGCCGACCGTCGAGCCCCGGACCTCGATGCCGCGGTAGGCCGCCGGGTCCCAGCCGCGCCAGCGCCCGGCGCGCAGGTCTCGCTCCGCGTCGCTCATGCAACGGGCCGCGGCGAGGGTCAGCGCCATGGTCAGCTCGGCGGTCGCCTCGGTCAGGACGTCGGGCGTGTTGGTGACGATCACCTGCCGCTCCCTGCACGCGTCCAGATCGACGTTGTCGTATCCGACCGCGAAGTTGGCGACCACCCGCAGTCTCTCTCCGGCGACGTCCAGGAGCTCGGCGTCCACCGCGACGCTGGGGTCCGCCACAAGCGCCGCCGCACCGGGAACCCTCGCCAGCAGGTCCTGCCGCGTCGCCTCGAGCCCTCCTTCGCCGACCTCGTAGCGCTCCCGCAACCTGTCCAGCCCCGCCGGGAGGAGGACCCGGGCGATCACCACGCGCTGACGTTCAGCTTTCATTTCACTCGTAACTAACCGTTACGGTCTTGTAACTGTCATTTGGTGAAAGAGAGGAACCGGGTAGATGCCAAGAGTCTCGAACACAGTCGATCAAGCCAGGACGCTACTCGAGCGCCGGCTACGCGAGCTCGATGAGGAACGCGCGCAGGTGGAGGCAGCCCTCGCCGGGCTCGGCAAGAGCGCGAAGCGAGGTCCGGGTCGCCCCCGGGGCCCCGCTCGTCGCAGACGCCGGCGCGGCGGCACGAGGGCGGACCAGGCCGTGAAGATCATCAGCGAGAACCCGGGGATCAAGATCTCCGAGCTCGGCAAGAAGATGAAGCTCAATCACCCGAACTATCTGTATCGGGTGCTGCCGGATCTGGAGAAGGAAGGCCGGATCCGCCGCGAGGGGACCGGCTACCACCCCGCCTAGATCAACCCGAGCTTCTGGACCGCGTCGCGCTCTTCCTTGAGCTCGTTGACCGTCGCGTCGATCCTCTCACGGGAGAAATCGGTGATCTCGAGGCCCTCGACGCGCTTCCACTCGCCGCCGGAGCACTCGCAGGCGGCGCCGCAGATCAGGCCCTCCTCGATGTCGTAGGAACCGTCGGAGATCACGGCCATCGAGGCCCAGTCGCCGTCGGGGGTGCCGAGGACCCAGTCGCGCACGTGGTCGATTGCGGCGTTCGCCGCCGAAGCGGCACTGGAGGCCCCGCGGGCCTCGATGATCGCCGCCCCGCGCTTGCCGACCGTCGGGATGAACTCGTCGGCGATCCACTTCTCGTCGTCGACCTGATCCCAGGCCGGGCTGCCGTCGACCAGCGCGTTCACCAGGTCCGGGTACTGCGTCGGGGAGTGATTGCCCCAGACGGTCATCCGCTTGATGTCCGTGACCGGGCGCCCCAGCTTGTTGGCGAGCTGGGCGATGGCGCGGTTGTGGTCCAGCCGCATCATCGCGGTGAAGCGCTCGGCCGGCACGTCGGGAGCGTGGGACTTCGCGATCAGGCAGTTGGTGTTGGCCGGGTTGCCGACGACCAGGATCCTGACGTCGTCAGCAGCGTGGGCATTGATCGCCTCGCCCTGCGGCTTGAAGATCCCGCCGTTGGCCTCGAGCAGGTCCGCGCGCTCCATGCCCTTCGTTCGCGGCCGGGCGCCGACCAGCAGCGCGATGTTCGTCCCATCGAAGGCCTCGTTCGGGTCGTCGGAGATGTCGATCGCACGGAGCAGCGGGAAGGCGCAGTCCTCGAGCTCCATCGCGGTGCCCTCCGCCGCGGTGACCGCGTCGGGAATCTCCAGCAGCCGGAGGTTCACCTCGGTGTCCGGCCCGAGCATCTGCCCGGAGGCGATGCGGAAGAGGATCGCGTAGCCGATCTGGCCGGCCGCGCCGGTGACTGTGACGTTGACGGGGGAATTGCTCACTGCTGAAGCCTCCTGTAGGGATAGTTCCGAGAGTGGGGCGCTTAACCGTTGGTATGTCCCGAAAATGCGCCCCGACACGCCCTGGCTCGATCGCCGAGCTCGCGCAGCGCCAGCACGGGGTGGTCGGCGCCAGCCAACTCTATTCCCTCGGCTTTTCGGAGGGACAGATCAGGTCGCGCGTGATCTCCGGGTGGCTCCATCGACTGCACTACGGGGTCTATGCCGTGGGCCACAAACGCATCACCAGCGAAGGCCGATGGATGGCAGCGGTCCTCGCTGGCGGCCCCGGAGCGGTGCTCAGCCACGCGGACGCCGCCGCCCTTTGGTCGATCCGGCCCGAACCGCGATCGGAACGGGTCGACGTGACGCTTCGAACGCGGTCCGGCCGTAGACGGCGCACGGGCCTTCGGGTGCATCGCCCAAGACGGCTGCCGGATGACGAGTTGTCGGCCTGCCAGGAAATCCCCTGCACGACCCCCACGCGAACGATTCTCGATCTCGCCGGCGTTCTCAACCCGCGTCCACTGGAACGCGCACTCGACGAGGCTGATCGCCTGAGGCTCATCGAACCGGACGATCCGACCGAGTTGCTGCGACGCCATCGCGGGCACCCGGGCGCTCGACGGCTGCGCGGCGTGCTCGCCAGTCATCGGATCGGGTCGACGTTGACGCGGAGCGAACTGGAGGAGCGCTTCCTCGTCCTCTGTCACAGACACGGCCTTCCCCAGCCGGCAGTGAACGTGCCGCTGCTCGACTACGTCGTGGACTTTCTCTGGGCCGGCGCGGCCGTCGTGGTGGAGGTCGACGGCCACGCAAGCCACCACACTCGCCGAGCCTTTCAGGATGACCGCGACCGCGATGGGCGGCTTGCCGTGGCGGGCTACACCGTCGTTCGCTTCACATGGTCGGACGTCGTGCGCCGGCCGGCAATCGTGACCGATCGAGTCCGTCGCCTCCTCGCGGGGCGAAAAACCGCTACCTGACGACGAAAATGCGCCCCGCCACGGTGTGTCAGGCCATCGCGGCCTGGAGGTTCTCGTCCACCGCCGCAAGGAATTCCTCGGTGGTGAGGAACTCCTGGTCCGGGCCGATCAGCAGGGCCAGGTCCTTCGTCATCTTTCCGCTCTCCACCGTCTCGACGCAGACGCGCTCCAGCGTCTCGGCGAACTCGGTGACCTCGGGCGTCTCGTCCATCCGGCCGCGTGCGGCGAGGCCGCGCGTCCAGGCGAAGATCGAGGCGATCGGATTGGTCGAGGTCGGCTTGCCCTGCTGGTGCTGGCGGAAGTGGCGGGTGACGGTGCCGTGGGCTGCCTCGGCCTCGACGGTCTTGCCGTCGGCCGTCATCAGCACGCTGGTCATCAGGCCGAGAGAGCCGAAGCCCTGCGCGACGGTGTCCGACTGGACGTCGCCGTCGTAGTTCTTGCAGGCCCAGACGTAGCCGCCCTCCCACTTGAGCGCCGCCGCGACCATGTCGTCGATCAGCCGGTGCTCGTAGGTGAGGTCCGCTTTCTCGAACTCCTCCTTGAACTCCGCGTCGTAGACCTCCTGGAAGATGTCCTTGAAGCGGCCGTCGTAGCGCTTCAGGATCGTGTTCTTGGTCGACATGTAGACCGGGAGCCCTCGGTCGAGGCCGTAGCGCAGGGAGGCGCGCGCGAAGTCGCGGATCGAGTCGTCGAGGTTGTACATCGCCATCGCCACCCCGCCGCCGGGGAAGTCGTAGACGTCGAGCTCGATCGGCTCGCCACCGTCCTTCGGCGTGTAGGTCAGGGTCAGCTCCCCCTCTCCCGGCACCACCAGGTCCGTGGCGCGGTACTGGTCGCCGAACGCGTGGCGGCCGATCACGATCGGCTTGGTCCAGCCGGGGACCAGGCGGGGCACGTTCGAGATCACGATCGGCTCGCGGAAGATGACGCCGCCGAGGATGTTCCTGATCGTCCCGTTGGGCGAGCGATACATCTCCTTCAGGCCGAACTCCTCGACGCGAGCCTCGTCCGGAGTGATCGTCGCGCACTTGACCCCGACGCCGTGCTCCTTGATCGCGTTGGCGGCGTCGACGGTGATCTGGTCCTCGGTCTCGTCGCGCTTCTCGATCGAGAGGTCGTAGTACCTCAGATCGACCTCGAGGTAGGGCAGGATCAGCTGGTCCTTGATGAAGGCCCAGATGATCCGGGTCATCTCGTCGCCGTCGAGCTCGACGATGGGGTTCTTGACTTCGATCTTCGCCATCAGATGGGCGGCGATGCTATCTGCGCAGCCCCTCGAGCATCCCCATCAGGGGCGGCTCGGCCCGGGACCGGGCGGCCGAGGAGTCCTCGGAGGTCACGATCAGGAGGGCGGCCTCGATCAGCGCGGCGAGCAGAAGATGTGCCGTCGACTCGACATCGGCCCGCCGCAGCTCACCGGACTCCATCGCGGCCTCCACTCCGGCGCTCATCGCGGCCAGGCCGAGGTCGCGAATGCCGCGGCGCCATTCCTCCCAGCCGAGCACGGTGCGGCTCTGCAGGAGCCCGATCCGGCGCATCTCCCGGTTGGTCACAGCCTGGTCGAGATAGGTCCGGCACCCCGCCGCGAGCGCCTGGTACGGGGTGTCGGCGTCGGCTCCGGCCGCCACCAGCCGCTCGATCAGCCTCGCCTCGGATTCCCTCCAGACCTCGCGATAGAGCTCGCGCTTGCTCTTGAAGTGGTGGTAGAGCCCTCCCCGGCTGACACCGGCCCTGGCCAGGATCTCCGCGGTGCTCACCTCGGCGTAGTCCCGCTCCATGAACAGCTCGCGGGCGGCGTCGACGACCGCCTCGCGCGCCCCCTCGCTGGGACGGCCCCGGCTCCGCCTTTCCGCAACGGCCGTCACGATGGCGTATATTAACCGACAATCAGTCGGTAAAGCCTCCTCCGAGGCTGGGCAGTACCGCTGTCAAACCGAAGACGAAAACGAGGGGAGAACCACATGAACACGTACGTCATCCGCCGGGAGAGGGCATGGGAGTCTCCGGCCGAGCTCGAGGCGACCGCCGAGCGCTCGAAGCAGGTCGCAGACGACGACTTCCCCAACGACATCAGCTGGATTCGCAGCTATGTGATCAAGGAGGAGGGCGGCACCCTGGGCACCGTCTGCATCTACCAGGCGACCAGCATCGAGGCCGTCCGCGACCACGCGAAGCGGGTCGACATGCCGGCGGACGAGGTGCTGGAGGTGGCCGACACGGTCATCATCCGGCCCGATCCCCAGCCCCAGGCCGCATAGCTTGAAGAGGAGGGCCGTCGTGCCTCGAGCGCCGTTATCTTCATCGCATGAACAGTTTGGGAGGAGAACGCAAGATCGCGACGATGCTGTTCGCCGATCTGGTCGGCTCCACCCAGCTTGCGACTGAGCTCGATCCAGAGGATCTCCGCGGCCGCCTCGAGCCGTTCTTCGATGCGGCCCGGGCGGCGCTCGAGCAGCACGGCGGGACCGTCGAGAAGTACATCGGCGACGCGGTGATGGCCGTCTTCGGCGCGCCAGTCGCCCACGGAGACGATCCCGACCGCGCCATCGCGGCCGCGCTCACCGTGGTCGACCGCGTCTCGGCGATCGAAGGCAACCTGGCGGTGCGGGTCGGCATCGAGACGGGGGAGGTTCTCGCCATCCCCGGGAGCGACGACCTTCGAGTCACCGGCGAGGCCGTGAATGCGGCCGCGCGCCTCCAGCAGGCGGCCTCCCCAGGGGAGGTCCTGGTGGGCGAGCGGACGGCGCGCGCCTGCCGCCGCGCCCAGCTGGAGCGGAACGGCCACGTCAACGCCAAGGGACTCGACTCGCCGCTCACCGCCTTCCGGGCGGTCGCGGTGTGCGACGAGGAAGAGCTCTCCGAGGTCCCCCTGGTGGGCCGCGAGGACGACCTCGAGATGCTCCGCCTGATCGCCCGGCGAGCGGCCAGGGAGCAGGCGCCCCAGCTCGTCACCGTGATCGGCGAGGCAGGGATCGGCAAGACGCGACTCGCCGCCGAGCTCTTCTCGGGCCTGCGCGCCGACGGCTGGCGCACCGTGGTCGGGCGCAGTCCGCCCTATGGCCACGGGATCGCGTTCTGGGCCCTGGGGGAGATCCTCCACGACGCGGCAGGCGCCAGCGCGGAGTCGCGCGCTGATCAGGTAGAGCCGGCGCTCCGCGAGGTGCTGGAGAAGGTCGGCGCCGAGGATGCCGCCGAGCTGGCGAGTGCCCTGGTTGTCGCGATGCGAGGTGCCGAGGAGGGGACCGACGCCGAGGATGAGCTGAAGCGCGCCTGGCGTCGCTTCGTCGCCTTGCTCGCCAGCGACCGACCACTCGCAATCGGAGTGGACGATGCGCACTGGGCAGACGAGGGCACGCTCAACATGCTCGAGGAGGCCGCCTTCGGCCTCTCCAAGGCGCCCGTGATGATTCTCTGCACCTGCCGGCCCGAGCTCGCGGAACGCCGGCCCGAGTTCGGCCGCGCCGCGCGCAACAACACCCAGCTGGAGCTGCTGCCCCTCGACGACGCGGCGGCGACCCACCTCGCCGAGCTCCTCCTTCCGCAGGACAGGCGGGTCATCGCCGGCCGGATCGCGAGCGCCGCGGGCGGCAACCCGTTCTTCACCGAGGAGGTCACGCGGGCCATCCGAGAGGGGCGCGAGGAGGCGGAGGTTGAGCGCCTGCCGGACACCGTGCAGGCCGCGATCGCCGCTCGCATCGACCTGCTTCCCCCGGAGGAGAAGCGCGCCCTCCAGGTGGCCGCTGTGCTCGGCCACACTTTTGCGCAGGGCCCGCTGGAGGAGCTCCTCGGCGAGGATCCCAGTGATCTGCTCTGGTCTCTTCGGCGCCGCGCCCTGGTTGAGGAGCGCACCACCTCCGACGCCGGCAGCTACGCCTTCCGCCACCAGCTGATCAAGGACGTCGCCTACGGCTCCCTGCCGCGCGCCGAACGGGCGGCCCTGCACGACCAGGCTGCCGAGGCGCTGATGGCGCGCGCGCCCTTCGCTGAGCGGTCGGAGCTGGTGGCCTACCACCTCGACCATGCCTTCGAGCTCCAGCCGACGCCCGAGCGGCGCAACGCGGCCAGCACCGCCCTCGCCGACGCTGCCGCCAACGCCGTGCGCCGAGGCGCGGCCGCCAGAGGCCAGGAATTGTACGAGCAGGCGGCGGAGCTCTCCGAGGGCGCGTCGCAGGTCGAGTGGCTGATGGCCGCAGGCGACGTGGCCCTGCGCCGCTGGCGCGGCGACCACGCGCTGCGGCTCTACACCGAGGTGGGACGGACGGCCGAGGGAATGGGGGATCCGCGCGCCGCCGCCGGCTACGCCCGGGCGGTCGAGATCGGCACTCGGATGAGCGGCATCAGCGGCAACCTGGATGCCGATCAGCTCCGGCCGCTGCTCGAGCGCGGGCGGATGCTGGTCGCGGATGACGACACGGTTACCAAGGCGCGGCTGCTGCTCGACGAGGCCTGGCTTGCCTGGAAGAACGACCAGACCCTCGAGATGGAAAAGCCGGCGGTTGGCGGACTGGAGCTGGCGCGCAAGACGGAGGACCTCACGGTCCTGCAATCCGCTCTCGACGCCGTCACCGCGAGCGACTGGCAGCAGGGACGTCACCGCGCCGCCGTCGAGCACACGAGGGAGCGCCTGGAGCTGCTGCGCGATGCGCCTCGCACCGGAACCCTCGACGTCGAGCGCAGCGACGCTCTCCACATGATGATCGAGTGCCTCCTGCAGACGGGGGACTTCCACGAGGCCGAGCGCTACGCAAGCGAGGCGCGCGATCTCGATCTCTCGCGAGGGATCATCTACTCGGCCTGGCAACGGGGCCTTCTGCCAGCGTTCTTCCTCGGCCGCTGGGACGAGGCGCTGGACATGGCCGCGCACGTCCGGGAGGCCTGGGTCGCGGCCGAGCGACCGCCGCTCGGAGCCTTCGCCACCTCGATCGCCTGCGCCGGTGCGATCCTCGGCTTCCGCGGCGACGACGGCTGGACCGAGTGGTTCGACATCGCCGAGGAGCTCTCCTACGGCGCCCTCGGAAACAAGGCCGGGGTCGTGGTGATGCGAGCCGACATCGAGCTCCACCAGGGAGAGGTCCAGTGCGCGGCTGACCGCTTCCAGCCGGAAATCTCATCGACCTGGTTCCGCTCTCCATATATGGCGGGCCGCGCCGAGGCGTATGCGCGGCTCGGACGCGACGATGCGGGCGAGGCGATCAAGGTGGCGGAGGAGCAGATCGGCGAGCACCGCTATGGGATGGGCATCCTGCTGCGGGCCAAGGGCATCCTCTCCGGTGACGAGTCGCAGCTGAAGGAGTCCTTCGCGCTCTTCAAGGAGCTCGACTGCCCGTATCAGGCGGCGCGCAGCGGCTGGCTGCTCGGCGGCGCGGAGCGCGAGGAGGCCACCGAGATCTTCGGCCGGCTGCGAACCACGCTGCCGGCCTGAGCAGCCGTCTGAGCCCTACCGCTTCTCCGCGTCGCGGAGCCGCGACGCGAGCGTCTCCAGCATCGACCAGGCGACCTCGGGGTGCTCCTCGACGAACGGGCGGAACTCCCAGGCCGTCAGGCCGCGGCAGCGCAGGTCGGTGGTCGCGACGATCGTCGCTGAGCGCGGGCCACTGTCGATCAGGGCGACGTCGCCGAAGTACTCGCCGGGTCCCAGCGTCCGGACGATCTTGCCGTCGATGCTGACGGTGGCGTTTCCATCCTCGATGACGAAGAAGCCGACCCCGCTCTTTCCCTCCGTCGTGATCGTGTCCCCCTCGCCGAAGCTCCGCTCCTGCATCCGGTTGGCGAGCTTCTTGAGCTCCTTCGCCTTCACCCCCTGGAACAGGGGGACGCCCGCCAGCGTGTCCACCACGTCCGCCACAGGGCGATCTTATGGGGTCAGGTCTTGCAATCCAACAATGTGTGAACGCAAGACCTGACCCCTGGTTGACGCAAAGAGTGAATCATGATTCACTTCTTGCCTTGGCCTACCGCACCACCGAGCGCACCGAGGCCCGCCAGGCCCAGACCCGCGAGCGGATCGTCACAGCCGCCCTGGAGCTGATTGCCGAGGGCGGCTACGTCGCCGCTCAGGTCGCGGCGGTCGCGGATCGAGCCGGTGTCGCCGTCGGGACCGTCTACCGCTACTTCCCCTCGAAGTCCGACCTGTTCGCGGAGGTCTTCCGCGTCGCTTCGCAGCGGGAGGTCGACGAGATGCGGGCCGGCGCCTCCGCCACGACGGGCGGCTCGGCAGCCGAGCGGATCGCGGCGGGAACCGAGACCTTCGCCCGCCGAGCCCTCGCCGGCCGCCGGCTCGCCTGGGCCCTGCTCGCGGAGCCGGTCGATCCGGCCGTCGAGGCCGAGCGACTTCACTTCCGTCACAGCTACCGCGACGTGATCGCGGAGATCATCGCCGAAGGGGTCGAGTCCGGTGAGCTCCCTGACCAGGACGTTGAGGCGACGGCGGCCGCGCTGGTCGGCGCGATCGGGGAGACGATGCTCGGCCCCCTGTCCCCCACCACCAACGGAGGGGATCCCGAAGCCCTGATCGCCTCCCTGATCAACTTCTGCACTCGCGCAATCGGAGAGGAGCACTAGATGTCCACCGTCGAGAAGCCCACTGGCGTACGCACCCACGAGGTCACCAACCAGCCCCCGCCGCTGGTCGACTACAACGTCTTCGAGGCCGACACCGTCATGAAGGAGGCGGTGAAGAGGGAGGGCGCCGACTGGGCGGTCGACAAGATCTCGGCGGTCGGCGAGGTCGCCGGGCGCGGCGACGTGATCGAGCTCGGCCGGCTGGCCAACGAGAACCCGCCGAAGCTCCGCACCCACGACCGCTATGGGAACCGGGTCGACATCCCCGAGTTCCATCCCTCCTGGCACGAGCTGATGCGCCTCGGCATCTCCCACGAGCTCCACTCCCTCCCCTGGCGCGAGCCCCAGCCCGGGGCGCACGTGGCCCGCGCGGCGGCGTTCATGTGCTTCTCCCAAGCCGAGGCCGGGGTCGGCTGCCCGATCTCGATGACCTACTCCGTCGTCCCCGCGCTCCGGAAGCAGCCCGAGCTGGCCGAGGAGTGGGAGCCGCGGATCCTCTCCGACGTCTACGACCCGCGGCAGATCGCCGCCTCCGAGAAGGAGGGCTCGCTGTTCGGCATGGGGATGACGGAGAAGCAGGGCGGCTCCGACGTCCGGGCGAACACGACCGTCGGCAAGCCGATCAACGGCGGCGGCCCCGGCGGGGAATACGAGATCACCGGCCACAAGTGGTTCTTCTCCGCGCCGCAGTGCGACGCGTTCCTGGTACTCGCCCAGGCCGAGGGCGGCGTCTCCTGCTTCCTGATGCCGCGGCGCCTGCCCGACGGCGAGCTCAACCGCTTCCGCCTGCAGCGGCTCAAGGACAAGCTCGGCAACCGCTCGAACGCCTCCTCGGAGATCGAGTTCGACGGCGCCTGGACTCGCCTGGTCGGCGAGGAGGGCGCGGGCGTCCGGACGATCATCGAGATGGTCAACCACACCCGCCTCGACTGCGCGACCGGCAGTGCCACCGGGATGCGCGCCGGGGTCGCCCAGGCGATCAACCATGCCTCCCACAGAGTCACCTTCGGCAAGGTGCTGATCGAGCAGCCGCTGATGCAGAACGTGCTCGCCGACCTGGCGGTCGAGTCCGAGGCGGCGACGATCAGCTCGCTCCGTCTCGCCCGCGCCTACGACGAGTCGCTCGCCGGCGACGACGAGGCGCAGGCCTTCAAGCGGATCGCCAACGCTGTCCTCAAATACTGGATCTCGAAGCGCGCGCCCTGGCATGCGGTCGAGTGCCTCGAGTCGCTGGGCGGCAACGGCTACGTGGAGGAGTCCGGGATGCCGCGTCTCTATCGCGAGGCTCCGCTCGCCTCGATCTGGGAGGGCTCGGGCAACGTCCAGTGCCTGGACGTGATGCGCGCGATGGTGAAGAACCCCGAGTCGGTCCAGGCGTTCGCCAACGAAGTCGGCGAGGGAGCGGTGCTCGAGCCGCGGCTCGATCGGTTCGCCGCCGAGCTGCGGAAGGACCTGGAGTCGGATGTGACGACGCTCGAGGCCCGGGCCCGCTCTCTGGTAGAGCGGATGGCGCTCGCCCTGCAGGGCTCGCTGCTCGTCCGCTTCGGCGACGAGGCGGTGGCGGAGGCCTTCATCACCTCGCGGCTCGAGGGCGACTGGGGCCACGCCTTCGGCACGCTGCCGGCCGGCACCGACTTCGTGCGGATCATCGACCGCCACCGCGCGGCCTAGGGTCATCGCGAACCTGATCTACTCGGCGATCTGCTCGCTCGACGGCTACGTCGCCGACGAGCGGGGCGACTTCGGCTGGGCCGCGCCCGGCGAGGAGCTTCACAGCTTCATCAACGAGCTGGAGCGCCCGATCGGCACCTACCTCTACGGCCGCCGCATGTACGAGACGATGGTCTACTGGGAGAACCTCGAGGAGATCGAGAATCAGCCGTCCCATGTCCGCGACTACACCGAGATCTGGCAGGCCGCCGAGAAGATCGTCTACTCGCGGACCCTGGACGAGGTCTCCAGCGCCCGGACGAGGATCGAGCGAGAGTTCGATCCCGGCGACGTTCGTCGCCTGAAGGCCGAGGCGGAGCGAGACATCAGCGTCGGCGGACCCGGCCTCGCCGCCTCGGCGATCCGGGCCGGCCTCGTCGACGAGTACCACCTCTCCCTCAACCCGATCGTGGTGGGCGGTGGCAACCCGGCGCTGCCGAATGACGTTCGCGTCGAGCTCGAGCTGGTCGATGAGCGCCGCTTCGGCAACGGCGTGGTCCACCTGCACTACCGGACAAGGAGCTGATCGATGGATTACGAGACGCTGCGCTATGAGCGCGACGGCCACGTCACCGTGCTCACCTACGACCGGCCGGAGGCACGCAACGCCGTCAGCCGGCAGATGAACCGGGAGCTCCACGACGCGTGGCAGCGCTTCCGCGACGCCGAGGACGAGTTCGTGCTGGTGATCACCGGCGAGGGCGACGCCTTCTGCGCCGGCTGGGACCTGGAGGACGCGGCCGAGCTCGGCGAGGGCGGGCAGCCGGACTGGGATGCGTTCAAGACGTCGATCTACAACACGCCCGGCGAGTGCGGCTACACGCGGAAGGTCGACGTCTTCAAGCCCGTGATCGCGGCGGTCAACGGCTGGGCGGTTGCGGCCGGTCTCGAGAACGCCCTACTCGCCGACATCCGGATCGCGGCCGAGAACGCAGTCTTCGGAGCGCTCGAGCGGCGCTGGAACATCGTCGGCGGCGACGGCATGAACGTCAGGCTCACCCTGGCCGTCGGCTACGGCCGCGCGATGGAGATGATCATCACCGGCCGGCCCGTGGAAGCCGAGGAGGCCCTGCGCATCGGGCTCGCCAACGAGGTGGTCCCGGAGGGCAAGGCCCTGGAGCGGGCGCTGGAGCTGGCGCATCAGATCGCGGAGCTGCCGCAGGGCGCGATCCGCTCGGACAAGGAGACGATGGTGATGAACGTCGGGAGAACCTACGAGGAGCAGCTGAGGCGGGAGGCTGAGAACACCATGTCGATGTTCGCCCGGCGCGACTCACACGCCATCGGGGCCCGCGCCTTCAAGGAGAAGCGGACCCCGAGGTGGCCGAACCACGGCCTCTAGCCCGAACGGCGGCGGAGCTTCCCGATCCTGATACGGACGGCGGCGCGGCGCTGCTGTTCGGCTCGGTGGGCGTTACTGGCGGTGTGGGTGAAGTTGGGGCTCATGGGGTCCTCCCGAATCGGTGTATGTCAACTAAGACCGGGCGGGTTCCGAGAACTCATCGGTACGCTGACCGCATGTGCAGAAACATCCGACAACTCCACAACTTCGAGCCCCCCGCGACCGAGAATGAGGTCCACGACGCGGCGCTTCAGTTCGTCCGCAAGGTGAGCGGATCGACGAAGCCGTCGCAGGCCAACGCCGAGGCGTTCGACCTGGCCGTCGCCGAGGTCACCACCGCGACGCGGAAGCTGCTCGACTCGCTGGTCACCAACGCTCCCCCGAAGAACCGGGAGGAAGAGGCGGCCAAGCGTCGGGCGAAGTACGAAGCGCGCTTCGCGGCCTAGGTGCGAGGGCGCGCCGTCAGGCGCGACCCGTTTTACTGCGAAGCGATCTGACGCTCTCCGGGACCGCCGGGTCCCCGGCGAGGTCGGGCGCCGGAATCGGCTCGCCCATGGACTGCTTGAGCGGGAGCTGCCCGGCCCAATGGGGCAGACGCAGATCCGCCTCCTCGTCGGCCGGCGGTCCGGTGCGCACCTTCGCCGATGCCTCCTCGATCGGGATCGACAGGACCCTGGTCGACCGGAGGTCCGTGTCGTCGGCTCGGCGGATCTCGTCGCTCCGGCCGGCTGCGATGTGCTCCACCACGGAGCGCAGGGCATCCTCCTTCTGGCCGGGCTCGGTGACCTCGCTCGCCGTCCCGAGCACCATCACCGAGCGGTAGTTGAGCGAGTGATGGAGAGCGGCGCGGGCCAGGACCAGCTCGTCAACGAGGGTGACGGTCACGCAGCACGGAGTGCCGTCGGTCAGAGCATTGAGCATCCGATTGCCGCGGGCGCCGTGCAGGTACAGGGTCTCCCCCACCCGGGCGTGGATCGTGGGGATGACGTAGGGCTGTCCGTCCTGGACGAAGCCGACATGGCAGGTGAGCGCCTCATCGAGGATCGAGTGGACCAGGTCACGGTCGTAGCTGCCCCGGCCGGGCTTCCGGTAGATCCGGGTGCGCTCGGTTCGTTCGTACTCGGTGGCCATCGGCCGATGGTAGGTGCGACCGGACCGCGGGCGGCGATGAATTCAGACGCGTTGGTGCGCCAGTTGGGACTACCTCAGCCCGCGAGCCAGCGGTCGTCGAGCCTGCGGATCACGGCCTCCGAGAGCCTGACCGCGTCGGCCACGGTGACGTAGTCCACGTTCTCCGGGGTGTCCGTCCTCCAGTGGTAGTTCGAGGGGTTCTTCCACCGGTTGCAGGAGGCCACCGAGACGCACTGGTAGCCGGCGGCGAGCGGGAAGATCCCGTCCGTCGCATTCCGCAGCCGGAGATTTGGCACCAGCTCGATGCCCAGGTCCTCGGCGGTCGAATCGATCAGCTCGAGTGACGGCGCTGGGTACTCCCGCAGCTTCAGCATCCCCTCCCCGCGCAGGACGAGCAGGTTGGGCGAGCCGACGGTGTCGAGGCAGAGGAAGAAGGTGCTGTCGACCGGCAGCTCGGCCGCGTGCCGCTCCATGAAGAGGCCCATCCCCTCGCAGAGCGCCTCCTCGGACGTGGAGAGGAAGAGGATTCGCGTGTTCTCCGGAGGGTGCTCGGCGAAGGCGCGGGCGAGCGCGAGCTGGGCGATGCAGCCGGTGCCGTTGTCATTTGCTCCGGGCACCACCTCCCCCGCGCCGATGTGGGCCATGAAAGCGGCGCCGCCCGCGGACAGGAACGACCCGAGGCCGGTCAGCTTCCTGCTGCCGAGCGCGGCACCGGCGGCGACGAGGGCCGGTGCGGCGACGGTCGGCCAGATCAGCGGCGGACTGGTGTCGTTGTTCTCGAAGACCCAGGGGGCCTTCTCGCCCACGGTCTCAGTGATCGCGGGGTTGAAGAAGAAGGCGGTGTGGGCGGCGTCGTGATGCGCCATGAGGACAATCGTTCGCTCGGCGTCCTCCGGGCCGATCTCCGCGAAGACGTGGTGAGCGCTCCGCTTGGGAAGCAGCCGCCGGAAGCGCCGCTTCCCCGGAGGGAGCTCGTCCGCGATCAGGGCTGCCGCGGCGGCGCCGGTGAGCGTCGCCAGAGCTCGCGTTCCGCGGCCGCCGCGGCGAGCCGCGAGTCCGGTCACGGCGGCGGCACCCGCAAGCAGCCCGATCGGCCACCAGAACGTGCCGTTCGCTCCGGCCTCCTCTTCGACCCGCGCGTCGCGAGCGCCGTATTCGCGCAGCTGACCGGCGAGCCATTCGGCGGCGCGGCGCTCACCCTCGGACGCAGAGCCGCGCTCCCACGAGCAGAGCTCGTCGAGCCTCGCGCGCATCCAATCCTCGTCCGGTGGGGCCGAGCGCCCGGCTGGAGCCTCCGTCGCCATGCGGGAAAGCTACCCGGCTGCCTCTAACCTCCGGTCCATGGCCGGCGGCGGCGTCACGCTGTTCCGCATTCGCGGCATCAGGATCGCGGTGGACTACTCGTGGTTCGTCGTCCTCTTCCTGATCATCTTCTGGCTGTCGGGCTTCTACAAGGACGTGCTCGACGAGCCGCAGGGATCGTCGGCTCCGTATCTCCTCGCAGTCGCGAGCGCCACGCTCTTCTTCGCCTCGATCCTCCTGCACGAGCTCGGGCACGCCTTCGTCGCCCGGCGGCACAACATCGGCGTCTCCGGGATCACGCTCTGGATGTTCGGTGGCTTCGCCCGCCTCGAGAAGGACTCGGACACCCCCGGCACCGAGTTCAAGATCGCGATCGCCGGGCCTCTGGTCACTGCGGTAATCGTCGTCGCCTGTGCGCTCGTCGGCCTGGCCCTCGCCGGAAGCAATGAGTTCAAGCACGCCGTCCTGACCCAGGGCGACACGCGAACTTCCGGCATCGCGGCACTGGTGAGCTGGCTCGGCAGCATCAACCTGCTTGTCCTGATCTTCAACCTGGTCCCGGCCTTCCCGCTCGACGGTGGCCGGATCGCCCGTGCGATCGCCTGGTGGCGTACCGGTAGCCGCAACTCCGGGACGCGCTTCGCCGCCACGCTAGGGGAGTGGTTCGGCCTCCTTCTGATCGTCGGCGGGCTCGGCTACTTCGTGGCCTACCGCGGCGACCTGTTCGGCGGAATCTGGCTCGCCTTCGTCGGCTTCATCCTTCGCGGCGCCGCCAAGGGGGCGCTCGCCCAGACAGCGGTCACCAGCCGGATCGAGGGAATCTCGGTCGCCGACGTGATGGAGCGCGACCCGGTGGCGATCCCGGAGGGCGCCTCGATCGAGCAGGCGCTCGACGAGTACTTCCTGCGGTACCGGTCCCCCTGGTTCCCGGTGGTCGACGCCGGCCGCCACTTCATCGGACTGGTCGACCGCGGCGCCGCGGACAACGTCCCCGCCGTCGAGCGCGCCTCGTCGGTGGTCAGCGATGTGCTCGCCCATGACAGTGGCACGCTCACCGTCCGGGAGGACGAGCCGCTCGAGTCCGTGCTCGGGAACGAAGCCCTGCGGCGGCTCGGGGCCCTGATCGCGACCGACTCCGAGGGCCGGATTCGCGGCGTGCTCACGATCGACGCGATCGGGAAGGCGCTCAGGCCAGTGGCCCCCGGCAGCGCCGATACGAGTCTGTAGGCCTACCTACGCCGCGCCCGCACGACCCGTCTTTATAGGATCGGTCTCGTGCCGGACCATGACGTACTGGTGATCGGGGCGGGCCTCGCGGGACAGCGGGCCGCGCTTGCCGCTGCCGAGCAGGGGGTCTCGGTGGGGATCATGAGCAAGGTCCACCCCGTGCGCTCGCACTCGAACGCGGCGCAGGGCGGGATCAACGCCGCCCTTCAGGAGGACGACACCTGGGAGTCGCACGCCTTCGACACGATCAAGGGCGCCGACTATCTCGCCGACCAGGACGCCGTCGAGATCATGTGCAAGGCGGCTCCTGAGGAGCTCCTCCATCTCGAGCACCTCGGTGTCACGTTCCACCGCAACGAGGAGGGCAAGCTCGGGACGCGCGCGTTCGGCGGCGCCTCGGCGGCCCGGACCTACTACGTCGCCGACATCACCGGCCAGGCGATCATGCACGTCCTCTACGAGCAGCTCATGAAGTTCTCCGAGGACGTCGCGCGCTACGAGGAGTGGTTCACGACCGGCCTCGCGCTCGACGACGACGGCAACTGCATCGGCGCGATCTGCAGGAACCTCCGCGACGGCTCCATGGAGCATTTCGGGGCGAAGGCCGTGATCATGGCCACCGGCGGAACCGGGCAGATCTGGCAGCCGACCACCAACGCCCTGATCTGCACCGGCGACGGCATGGCCCAGGCCTACGACGTCGGGGCCAAGCTGATGGACATGGAGATGATCCAGTACCACCCGACCACGCTGGCGGGCAAGGGCTTCCTGATCACCGAGGGCGCACGGGGCGAGGGCGCACACCTGCTGAACGCGAAGGGCGAGCGCTTCATGGAGCGCTACGCGCCCAACAAGATGGAGCTCGCCTCGCGCGACGTCGTCTCCCGCGCCGAGCAGACCGAGATCAACGAGGGCCGCGGCTTCCCCGACGGGACCGTGGCGCTCGACATCACGGTGGTGCCGCGCAAGCGGATCCACGAGGCGCTGCGGGAGATCGTCCTGGTCGGGCGGGACTTCGCCGGGGTCGACATCACCAAGGAGCCGATCCACATCAAGCCGGGCAACCACTACACGATGGGCGGCGTGAAGACCGACAGCGACGGCCGCACCAACGTCCCCGGCCTCTATGCGGCCGGGGAGGTCGCCTGCGTCTCGGTCCACGGCGGCAACCGCCTGGGCGCCAACTCGCTGCTCGACACGCTGATCTTCGGACGCCGATCCGGCGTCGACGCGGCGAGCCGCGCGAAGGGCCGCGAGCAGACCCATGTTCCGCACACGCTCCTGAACGACGAGCAGGCTCGGGTCGACGGAATCCTCTCCCGGGAGAAGGGCTCCGGCCGCCGGGTGTCCGAGATCCGCAAGGAGCTCGGCCAGGCGATGGACTCGAAGGTCGCCGTCTTCCGCGACGCCGAGGGCCTCGACCAGGCGCTCGAGACGGTCAAGCGCCTCAAGGAGGAGGCCGAGAGCGCCTACGTCGACGACAAGGGCTCGGTGTTCAACCAGGACATCCTCGGCGCGCTCGAGCTCAGCTACATGCTCGAGCTTGCGGAGTGCACCTGCGTGGGCGCGATCCACCGCACCGAGAGCCGGGGAGCGCAGTTCCGCACCGACTTCCCGGAGCGCAACGACGAGGAGTGGCTCAAGCACATCGACCTGAGCCGGACCGACGACGGCCCCGAGATCAGCTACTCGGACGTGACGATCACCCAGTGGGAGCCTCAGGAGCGGACGTACTAGGACATGAATCAGTCACGGCCGCTGGCGGCCAACCCACATGAGTCGCTAGGGGCTTCGCCCTTCGCTCCAAAATGGATCGGCCTGGCGGCCGTTAGGCTGGGAAAAGATGGCTGAGTTCACTCTGAAAGTCAGGCGCTTCCAGCCGGAGGAGGCGGAGGGTCCCTACTGGGAGACCTTCGACGTCGATCTCGACCCCACCCTCTCGGTCCTCGACGGCCTCCTGCAGGCGAAGGACCGCGACGACGGATCGCTCGCCGTCCGCTGCTCCTGCCGGGCCGCGATCTGCGGCTCCTGCGGGATGAAGATCAACGGCCAGTCGACCCTCGCCTGCAAGACGATGCTCGAGGAGGCCCAGTCGTACGCCGAGAGCCACGCGGTCGGGGCGCAGGTCGGCGGCGACAAGACGGAGAGCTCCTCGAACGGCGGCAAGCCCGAGATCGTGGTCGAGCCGATGGGGAACATGCCGGTGATCAAGGACCTGGTCACGGACATGGAGTCCACCCACTGGACCAAGATCCGCCGGGTCACCCCGTGGCTGCTCCCGGAGGGCGACCCGCCCGAGCGCGAGTACGTCGTCCCGCCCGAGTCGATGATCGACATCACCCAGTCGATGGCCTGCATCCAGTGCGGCGCCTGCGTCTCCTCCTGCCTCTCGATGGAGGCCGACCCCGACTTCATCGGCCCCGCCGCGCTTGCGAAGGCCTACCGCTTCGTCGGCGATCCAAGAGATGCCGAGACTGTGGAGCGCCTCCACGACCTCTCGCAGGACCCGCACGGGATCTACGACTGCACCCACTGCTTCTCGTGCATCGACGCCTGCCCCAAGGGCGTGGCGCCGATGGACCAGATCATGCGTCTGCGCCGGGCGGCGGACGAAGAGGACATCCACGACCAGAACCACGGCCGCAACCACATGGAGGCCTTCACGAAGATCATCGAGAAGAAGGGCACGCTCGACGAGGCACTCCTCCTGCAGGAGTCACTGGCGCCGGGCGTGAAGGGCAAGCTGATGCCGAAGCACGGGGCGATCAAGGGGCTGCTCGAGTCGATCCCGACGGCGATCCGCGGCATCCGGACCGGCAAGATGCGCTCGCTTCCCAAGCTGATCCCCGGCGTCCACCCCAAGCTGCCCGGCGACGCACAGAACCACGTCAAGCGGATCTACGCGCACACCGAGCAGCACCAGGTGGAGCTCAACCTCTACATCCGCGGCGAGGAGGCGGACGCCGACGAGAGCGTGCCCGAGGGCGAGGCCGTGCCGGAGGCGGAGGTCCAGCCGGAGCCTGACGAGATCACCGACGCCGAGTCCAGGCCCGGCACCGACGCGGGGCTCTCCCCGGGAGGAGGATCGTGAGCGAGTTGAAGATGGCCTACTGGCCGGGCTGCGTCAGCCGCGGCTTCACCACCGAGCTGCACGGGTCGATGGGCCTGGTCGCCGAGAGGCTCGGCATCGAGCTGGTCGAGCTCGACCGGGCCAACTGCTGCGGCGCCGGCGTGATCGCCGAGCACAACCAGGAGCTCGCGGACACCCTCAACGCGCGGACCTTCGCGCTCGCCCAGCAGACCGGGCTGCCGATGATGAACATCTGCTCCACCTGCCAGGGCGCCCAGTCGGAGTGCCAGCAGCGGCTGCGGGACTCCGAGTACCGTTCGCACATCAACGAGACCCTTGCGGAAGAGGGCCTCTCCTACGACCCGGAGGGCTTCTCGAACAAGAACTTCCTCTGGGTACTCGTCGAGGATTACGGCCTCGACCGCCTCTCCGAGCAGGTGCAGCGCCCGCTGGGCGGTCTGAAGGTCGGCCCTTTCTATGGCTGCTACATCCTGCGACCCAAGCACCGGCTCGGGTACGAGGAGCACCCCGAGAGGGACCTCTACCTCGACCGCCTGATCGAGGCGCTCGGTGGCGAGGTCGTCCAGTACGACGGCGCCCGCAAGTGCTGCGGCTTCCCGATCATCACGATGGCCCGCGAGGTCTCGCTGCGGCAGGCCGGCACCCACATCGGCGACGCGATCGACGCCGACGCGGACTGCCTGGTCACCCCCTGCCCGCTCTGCCATCTCAACCTCGACATGCAGCAGCCGGAGGCCGCCAAGGTCGTCAACCGGGACCTCGGGCTGGCCGTGCTGCATCTTCCCCAGCTCGTCGGCCTCGCCCTCGGCTTCTCGCCGAATGAGCTGGGCATGAAGAAGCACATCGCCTCGACCAAGTGGGTCGAGGAGCGCCTGGAGCCCGTAGCGGCCTAGCGGGAAACCCTCACGGCAGGGGCGGAAATTCCCCGATCGGGGGACGATCGCGGTAAGGTCACCCCGGTCGTTGGGTTCTTCTGCAATCTCACCCTTCGACGTTGACGGCATTGAGAGGGCAGAAAGGGTTTCGATGTCCGATTCACCAGCCGAGCTGCAGGACAGGGCGGCAGCGTGGATGGTCGCTCGCTGGGTGGAGGCGCACAACGACCGAGACCTCGACGGGATGCTCGCCTGCTGCGCAACGGATGTGCAGTTCCACCCTCTGCGGGTGACGCGAGGCTCATCGGACGTCTACGTGGGGCATGACGGCCTGAGCCGCTGGTTCGAGGAGCTGAAACGCAGCAAACTCCAGCATGAGCTCCGAATCGACCAGGCGCGAGAGAACGGTGAGGACGAGGTCCTGCTGGTCGGCTCGGTCGACGTCCCCGGCCACTCGACCGTCGCCGAGTTCTACGGCATCTACGACATCTCGGATCGGTTGATCGCCCGCGCGCACCACTACATAAGCAACCGTGGGACGATGGAGGTCCTGGGCATCATTCGGGCTCCGGAGTCCTAGGGCCCGCAGTCGCGCCCGCTCGCCGACCGGGTCCGCTCGTAAGGTCCCCCCGCATGGCGTCGACTCAACCGCCCGAGATGCGACACCGGGTCGCGGTGCGCATTCTGGTCGTGCTGGCCTCGATCATGGCCTTCCTGGCGATCTTCACGAGCTGGATCGACCGGCAGGCCCTGAACACCGACAAATGGGTGGACACGAGCGGCCGGCTGCTCGAGGACAAGGCGATCTCCGATGCCGTGGCGACCTACTCGGTCGATCAGCTCTACGCGAACGTCGATGTCACCCGACTGGTCAAGCAGCGGCTGCCGAACGACCTCCAGCAGGTCGCCTCGCCCCTCTCGGCCGGTATCCGCGAGATCGCCACTCGCGCCGCGAAGCGCGCGTTCCAGTCGCCGCGCGTCCAGAACCTCTGGCAGGACGCCAACCGTGTCGCGCACACTCAGCTGGTCGCGATCCTCGAGGACAAGAGCGAGGCGATCTCGAGCCAGAACGGCAAGGTCGTCCTCGATCTCAGGCCGATCGTCTACCAGCTCGCCGATCGGCTCGGCTTCAAGAAGCAGGTCGCGAACGCGGTCGCCAAGGGAGAGGAGACCGGGAACTTGAAGTCCGGCTTTGGTCAGCTCGAGATCGCGGACTCCCAGAAGCTCGACACCGCGCGGACGGTCACGAAGATCCTCAATGGGCTCGCTTGGCTCTTCACCATCGGCTCGCTGGCTCTGTTCGTCCTGGCGATGTGGCTCGGCAAGGGTCGCGATTGGGTCATCGTCCTCGGCTACGGCCTGGGCCTGATCGCGGCGGGGCTCGGGGCGATCGCGGTGCGAGCCATCCTCAAGGGACCGTTCGTCGACTCGCTCGCGAAGACCGAGGACGCCCGGATCCCGGCACAGCACGCCTGGGACATCTCCACCGGGCTGCTCCACAGCATCGCCTCCAGCGTGATCATCTTCGGGATCCTCTTCGTCGTCGCCGCGTATCTGGCCTCGCCACAGAACGGCGCGGTCAGCATTCGCCAGGCACTCGCGCCGACGCTGCGCGAGCGCCCTGGAGTCGTCTGGTCCGTGTTCGCGGCGGTGGCTCTGCTGGCGCTGATCATCTGGCCGCCCGACGGCACCCGGCAGCTCGTCCTGACGCTGCTTCTGATCGCGCTGGGCGGTGCCGGCATCGAGGCGCTCAGACGGGACACGCTGCGAGAGTTCCCAGACGCCAGGCGGGGCGACTGGGTGACCGGGATGCGCCGGCGCGCGCGGAGGGCGGGGAAGGAGGCTGGCCGGCGAATGGGCTCGGCGATCCGAGAGCTCTCCTCGGACGAGAAGCATCCGGATGACGCGAAGCTCGATCGGCTGGAGAAGCTCGGTGAACTCAAGGAGAAGGGCGTGCTGACAGCGGCCGAATTTCGCGAGGAGAAGAAGAAGGTTCTCAGCGGCTAGGGCATCGCGCCGCTGCCCGCCGCGAGCCCTGGATCGGCCTCCTCACTGAGGTCTTCGTCGGCCTCGATCCGCCGCGCAATCCACTTGGTCCCGAGGGTGTCCGTGGCCCCGTGAATCAGGATCGAGGCGAGGATCACGAAGGCGGCCGCTTCGAAGATCGCGTTGCCCTTCGTGACGTCGGAGTTGAGCACCAGGACGGCGAACAGCATCCCCGCCACCCCCTTCGGCCCGAACCAGGCGATGAACGCCCGGTGCGGCTGCGGAAGATCGACGCGAATGAAGGCCAGGAAGATCGCCACGGGGCGCGCGATGAACAGGGCGAAGGCGATGAACGCGATCAGCAGCGCGACGTCGCTGTGGTAGCCGGTGGTGACGATGAGCGCTCCGAAGGCGAAGAAGGTGAGCACCTGCAGGATCGAGCTGACGTTCTCGCTGAAGACGACGAAGTCATCGGCGATCGCCCGGTCGGCCAGCCCGAGCGAGATGCCGCAGACGAAGGCGGCGATCAGCCCGTTGCCGATTGTGACGTCCGCAATGCCGTAGGCAAGCAGGCCGATGCCGAGGGCGTAGATGCCCTCGTAGCGGCCGACGATCCCGCCGCCGGGGAGGTGGTGCGTGAGGCGCCCCGCCGCTTGGCCGAGAACGATCCCGACGAGTGCTCCGAAGGCGGCCTCACCGGCCAGCTTCGCGGCCTCGGTCCCCGCATTGCCGGCCGAGGCGAGGATGATGAAGAAGAGGACGAACGGCAGCGCCAGCCCGTCGTTCAGGCCGGACTCGAGATTGAGGGCGTGGCGCACGGACGCCGGAACCCGCTGAGAGGTGACGACCGACGACGTCACCACGGGGTCCGTCGCAGCCAGCACCGACCCAAGCAGGAAGGCCTCTGCCCAGCTCAGTGAGAAGAGCACCTTCGCCGCAAGCGCCAGCAACACCAGGGTGAGCGGCATCGCGATGACCAGGGCCCGCGCGACCGGCCCCCAGTGGACGACCAGCATCTCCCGGTCCACGAAGAGCCCGTCCGAGAGCAGCGTGACGACCAGAGCGAGCTCGAAGAGATGGACCACCGCGGCGTCGCCGGCATAGACGTGAATCGCGTCCACCTCAGCCAGGATCAGCCCCGCGGTGACGGAGAGCACCGCGATCGAGAGAACGGTTCCGCGCATCAACCCGGAGAGCGCCGCCGCGATCGCCAGCAACCCTCCCGCGAACAGCATCGCGGTGCCAAAGCCCACGTCCATGTGGGGCTTATACAGAGTCGGGCTGCGCCTCTCCCCCTCGCCCCTCGCCTCACCCGGCTGGCGCTTGCCGCGCTCAGCTCACCTCCGCCGGTGGCGCTTTCGGCGCTTGCATTTGCGCCCGTGCTGCCTGCTCTTCTTGCACTTGGCGCGCGGCCCCAGCGTGGCAGCGGCGGCCGACGCCGCCGAGATGGTGGTCGTGTCGGTGCCCGTCGTCGTGGAGCCGGTGCTGGTCGTGCCGGTACCCGTCTCCGTGCCGCCCGGCGCGCAGGTCGGGTCGTTGAGGAGGGCGGCGTCGAATCCGTTGACGCCGGTCGCCTGTCTGGCGAAGCCGAGGCGCGGCAGCCCGAAGTTGTCCTCGACCCAGCGCAGCAGGCTGTAGTGGTTGTAGTCGGCTTGGACGGTCGTGCCGGGGTCGATGCACGGAGAGAGCGCGACCGCCCCCACCTTGCCTCCGCCCGGCCCCGGGGTGAGGCCGCCGGGATTGATCGTGTTGAAGCCCGGCTGCTCGTCGCAACAGGCGCTCGCGTCGCCGGTCGGGCCGGAGCCGCCCTCCGCCTCGTCGAAGGTGACCAAGAGGAGGCCGTTGTCGGCGAAGGCCGGCGAGCTGGTGATCCGCGGCACCCATTCCTCTAGGAACGAGTTCGCCTGGACCATCCCGCCGGGGCCGCCGTCGGCACAGGACCCGGGGGTCCCGTCGCCATCGTGCCCGTCATTGCAGAGGTCAGGTGAGATGAAGGAGTAGTCCGGCGTGGTCGCCTCGCTCTGCAGATCCGTCTTCAGTTGCTCGAGATCGACGTCGTTTGCATCGCAGGCCGGGAAGTCGATGATCGACTCGAAATAGACGAAGGGGTTGTGCCGCGCCGCGTACTGGTCGGTGGCCGTCGCGGACTGGGTCTTGTCCTGGGTGTTGGCCCCCGGATGGCGGCAGGCGGCCGGCTGGGCAGCGCATGGCGCCCCCCGGCGCCGGGGATTCTCCGCTTGCCCCTCAAGCCAGCCGAATATATCCCGCCCGTTGGGACGGTGCGTCACTTCCCTGTGAAGGGACTCAGCTCAGGCTGGCGCCGGCCGGGACCCGGACCAGGTCCCGCTCGTGCAGCAGCTCGGCGACCTGGACCGCGTTGGTCGCCGCGCCCTTGCGGAGGTTGTCGCCGACCACCCAGAGATTGAGGCAGCGCTCGTGCGAGGGATCGCGGCGGATCCGGCCCACCAGGACCTCATCGCGCCCGGCCGCCGCGATCGGCAGCGGGTAGATGCCCGCGCCCGGGTCGTCGAGCACCACCAGGCCGGGGAACTCCGACAGCACCTCCCGGCAGCGCTCCGGCGAGAGCTCGCGCTCGGTCTGGACGTTCACGGACTCCGAATGCCCGGTGACCACGGGAACTCGTGCACAGGTCGCCGAGATGCCCACGTCCTCGGAGAGCCCGAGGATCTTGCGGGTCTCCGCCATCACCTTGCGCTCCTCGGTCGTGTAGTCGTCGCCCTCCTTGAAGTTCTCGACCTGCGGCAGCACGTTGAAGGCCACCTGATGCGGATAGACCTCCGGAGGGTCGATGGAGTCGCCGTCGAGGATCGCCTTGGACTCCTTGCGCAGCTCCTCGATCGCCTTGCGGCCGGTTCCCGAAACCGATTGGTAGGTGGAGACGATCAGCCGCTCGATCCCGGCGGCGTCGAGAATCGGCTTGAGCGCGACCATCATCTGCATGGTGGTGCAGTTCGGGTTGGCGACCAGGCCGTTGTGATCCGCCACGGCATCGTCGTTCACCCCGGCGACCACCAGCGGGACGTCCTCGTGCATCCGCCAGAAGCTGGTGTTGTCCACGACCACGGCACCGGCGTCGATCCACTTCGGCGCCCACGCCGAGCTGACCTTGCCGCCCGCCGAGGAGAGGATCAGGTCGAGCCCCTGGATCGACTCGTCGGTCAGCTCCAGGACCTCGACGTCCGCGCCGGCGAACTTCACCTTGCTGCCCGCGGAGCGCGCGGAGGCCAGCGGCACGATCTCCCCCACGGGGAAGCGGCGCTCGGCGAGCACCTCGAGGATCGTCGAGCCGACGGCACCCGTGGCGCCGGCGACCCCGACTCGGTATTCGCCCTTCGGGCTCATGCCCAAAGGGTACGGATCAGGCGGCGGCTGCTTCAGCTGCTGATGGTCGGGCGGTGCTCGGTGCCGGCCGGATCTTCCTTGCGGATCGCGTCCGCGCCGAGCTCGAAGGCGTCGTGCAGAGCCTCGACCGCCTGCGGTACCTGATCGGCGCGGATCACGCAGGAGATCTTGATTGGTGACGTCGAGATCATCTCGATGTTGATCTTGCCCTCGCCCAGCACGCGAAATACCTTGGCGGCGACGCCCGGATGGCTGCGCATTCCGGCGCCGACGATCGACACCTTGCCCATCTTCTCGTCCGTCTCGATGCCGATCTCGGAGTCCTCGATGCGAATCGCCTCGGTGGCGCTCTCGAGGTCGGCCGCCTCGACCGTGAAGGACAGGTCAGCCCCGCCGTCATGGGATACCGGCTCGTTCTGGATGATCATGTCGACGTTGATGTTGGCGTCGGCGAGCGCGCCGAAGATGCGGCCGGCGACGCCGGGCTCGTCGGGCACGCCGGTGAGCGTGACGCGGGCCTCGTCGGTCGAGTGGGTGACTGCTGTTACCGAAGGCTGTTCCATGGTCTCCTGCTCCGAGACGACGAGGGTACCTGGGGCGTCCTTCGCCGAGCTTCGACAGTGGATCCGCACACCGTGATTCCGGCCGTACTCGACCGCCCGGAGCTGCAGGACCCGAGCGCCCGAGGAGGCCATCTCCAGCATCTCCTCATAGGAGACGACGGGGAGCAGCCTCGCGTCGGAAACGATCCTCGGATCGGCCGTGAAGACGCCGTCGACGTCGGTGTAGATCTCGCAGACCTCCCCGCCGAGCGCCGCGGCCAGGGCGACCGCGGTCGTGTCGGAGCCTCCCCGGCCGAGCGTGGTCACGTCGCGGCTCTCGGTCGAGACCCCCTGGAAGCCGGCGACCAGCACGATCGAGTCCTCCTTGAGCGCCGAGCGAATCCGATCCGCCCGCACGTCGATGATCCGGGCCTTGGTGTGGGAGGAATCGGTGACGATGCCCGCCTGCGAGCCGGTCAGTGAGATCGCCCGGTGGCCGAGGTCGTTGATCGCCATCGCGCAGAGCGCGCAGGACTCCCGCTCCCCGATGGAGAGCAGCATGTCCATCTCGCGAGGATCGGGACGCGGCGAGATCTCCCGCGCGGCCTCGAGCAGCCGGTCGGTCGTCTTGCCGCGCGCCGAGAGCACCGCCACGACCGGGTGCCCCGCGTCGCGCGCGGCGACGATCCGCCTGGCGGCGCGCTTGAGCTCCTCGGTCCCCGCGACCGAGGTACCGCCGAACTTCATCACCACGATTCCGTCTGTCCTCTGCTCAGTGGGCACTCGACGCCCGAGCATAGGCGAGCTTTAGCCCTCGCCCACTAAGATCGCTGCCGGATGGCGCAGGACGCAGCGATTCGCGTTTCCGGTCTGCACAAGTCCTACGGCGAACACGAGGCGGTCAGGGGGATCGACTTCGAAGTCGGGAAGGGCGAAGTGTTCGGCTTCCTCGGCCCCAACGGGGCCGGCAAGACGACGACCGTCGAGATCCTCGAGGGCTACCGCCCCCGTACGGCCGGGCAGGTCTCCGTCCTCGGCGTCGATCCCGGCTCGCCCACCCGCGAATGGCGCGAGCGCATCGGGCTCGTCCTGCAGGAATGCGAGCTCGACCCCCTGCTCACAGTCAGGGAGACGATGACCGAGTTCGCGAGCTTCTATCCGCGGCCACGCAACGTCGAGGAGACGATCGAGCTGGTCGGCCTGGCTGAGAAGCGGGATGCACGCGTCGGCTCGCTCTCGGGAGGCCAGCGCCGCCGGCTGGACGTCGGAGTCGGGATCATCGGCGACCCCGAGCTGCTCTTTCTCGACGAGCCGACCACGGGGTTCGACCCCTCCGCCCGGCGCGACGCCTGGAACATGATCGAGGGGCTTCGCGCGCTCGGCACGACGATCGTCCTGACGACCCACTACATGGACGAGGCACAGCACCTGGCGGACAGGGTGGTGATTCTGCGGGAGGGCCAGATCGTCGCGCAGGGATCCCCCGAGAAGCTCGGCGCCCAGCTCGGTCGTGAGAGCGTCGTCCGCTTCCGCATGCCGGACGGCATCGAGCTCGACGACGTCGCCGCGGCCGTCGGTGGCGCACCCCAGCTTTCGGGCAACACGGCCACCATCGCCTCGGCCGATCCCCAGCGTGACCTGTACGCGCTGCTCGAGTGGGCGCGCGATCGGGACCTGGCTCTCGAGGACCTCGAGGTGCGGAAACCGAGCCTCGAGGACGTCTTCCTCGACCTGACCAGATCGCCCGAGAAGGCGGCGGTCGGATGAGCGACGTCTCACTGGTCCTCACCCAGACGCGCTACGCGCTGACCTCCACCTCGCGCAACCCGCGCGCGGTCATCTTCAGCCTCCTCTTCCCGGTGATCCTCCTCGTGATGTTCAACGAGATCTTCATCAAGAGCGGGGACACGGTCAAGGTGGCGGGAGAGACCGTCCCCGGCTCCGCCTACTTCACCGCGGGAATGATCGCCTACTCCCTGGGCCTGCTCTGCTTCACCCAGCCGCTGGTCGCGCTGACGGCCCAGCGGGAGCGAGGACAGCTGAAGCGGATGCGCGGGACTCCGGTGCCATCCTGGACGTTCATCACCGCGCAGGTGCTGCGCTCGGTGCTGCTCGCTGCGGTCGTCGGTGCGGTGATGCTGACGATGGGGGTCGCCTTCTGGAGCGTCGATCTGAGCGCCGGAGCCATCCCTGGGTTCGCGATCATGCTGCTCCTCGGAACCGGATCGCTCTGCGCGCTGGGCGTGGCGATGACGGCGTTCACCACGACCGAGGACACGGCCTCCTCGATCGGCCCCTTCACGATGGTGATGCTCTCCTTCATCTCCGGGATCTTCATCCCGATCGACCAGCTGCCCAGCTGGCTCCAGGAGATCGGGCGGATCTTCCCGCTCTACCACGTCACCCAGGGACTCCAGCTCACGGTCGCCGGTGCCGGCGGCGGGCTCCACCTCCACGCGAGCGACGTCGCGTCGCTCGTGCTCTGGGGCATCGCCGGCGTCGTGATCGCGTCGCGCCGCTTCAAATGGGAGCCGCAGGGGCGCTCGGCCGAATAGAGGTGTGAGGCAGTTCACAGACGCCGGATATATCGGATTGATATATCTATCGGCAGGATGGAACTGAGCGCCACCGGCAAGGTCATTCTGGGAATGCTGGCCGCCAGGCCGCGGACCGGCTACGAGATCAAGCAGCTGGTCGACAACTCCGCGCGCTTCTTCTGGGCGGCGAGCTACGGGCAGATCTACCCCGAGCTGAAGCGCCTGGAGCGGGACGGCCTGATCAAGGGCGCCGACTCCGCACGGGGGAACCGGCAGCGCACGACCTACACGCTCACCGCCAACGGCCGGCGCGCGGCGAGGGAATGGATCGGTGGTGACGAGTTGGTCCTCGAGGCTCGCGACGAGGGCCTGCTCAAGCTCTTCTTCGCGGGGTCGATCGATTCGCCTCGCACCGCGGAGATCGCCCGCGAGCGAGCTGCGCTCTCCCGGGCGAAGGCCGCGGAGCTGCGCGCCATCCAGGAGGCGATCGACCTCACCGGGAAGCCCGACGGACCGGAGGCCGAGCCGGATGCAGGCTCGCGGCTGGTCCTGCGCTTCGGTATCGAGGCGAGCGAGTTCGCGGCGCAGTGGTTCGACCGCGCGGCCGAGCAACTGGAACGAAAGACCAAACGGGCGGCGAACGCCGCCGGGGGGAGGTAGAGATGTTCAACGCACTCGCGTCACTGGCACAGCGCCGCGGCCGCCGCGTGGTGATCCTCGCGGGCGTCTTCTTCGTCGTCGCCGGAGCGATCGGCGGAGGCGTCGCGAGCAAGCTCGCGCCGTACGGCGCGGACGACCCGGCGACGGAGAGCGTCAGGGCGGCGGACCGCCTCGAGGCCGACGGGTACCGCGAGGCGAGCGTGATCGTGCTCCTCCAGAACACCTCCCCCACCGACGCCTCCGGCAAGCGCCGGATCGGCGGGCTGGAGGCGCAGCTGAAGCGCAATTCCGACGTCCAGTCGGTGATCAGCTACCTCGATACCCACAGCCGGGACTTCCTCTCGCACGATGGGAACACGACCTACATCGCGGTCAGCCTGAAGGCGACCGACGATAAGGAGCAGCAGGATGCGGCCAAGGCGATCGCGGATGACCTCGACGGGCGGCCCCGCGTCAGCGTCGGTGGCATCGCCCTCGCGCAGGAGCAGGTGAACAAACAGGTCGAGAAGGACCTGCGCATGGCGGAGATGCTCGCCTTCCCGCTGCTCTTCCTGCTCTCGCTGGTCTTCTTCCGCAGCGGCGTCGCCGCCCTGCTGCCGCTCCTCATCGGCGGGCTGGCGATCGTCGGCACCTTCCTGCTGTTGCGCCTCGCGAACGAGGTCGTCGACGTCTCGATCTTCGCGATCAACCTGACCACGGGGCTCGGCCTGGGACTGGCGATCGACTACAGCCTCTTCGTCGTCTCGCGCTACCGCGAGGAGATCGCCAAGCATGGGCCGGGAATAAAGGCGATGCGCCGCACCATGAACACCGCGGGCCGCACGGTGCTCTTCTCCTCGATCACGGTCGCGGTGGCGCTCGCCTCGCTGCTCGTCTTCCCGCAGCGCTTCCTCTACTCGATGGGCCTCGGCGGCGCCCTCGTCGCGCTGCTCGCTTCCGTGATCGCCCTGACCGTGCTGCCCGCGGTGCTGGCGCTGCTCGGCGAGCGCGTGAACGCGCTCTCGCCGGCCTTCCTCCAGCGGCGGGCAGAGCGGGATGCCACCTCCACCGAGTCCGGGTTCTGGTACCGGCTCTCGCGCTTCGTGATGCGGCGGCCGATCGGCGTCGCGACCGCGACCGCGGCGCTACTGATCGTGCTCGGGATCCCCTTCTACTCGCTCAAGTTCACCTCGGTCGACGCTCAGGTGCTGCCCGAGAGCGCCAGCGCGCGCCAGGTGGACAACGTCATGCGAGCCCAGTTCCCGCCCTTCCACGACACGCCGAATCAGCTGCTTGTAGAAAACGCGACGCCGCGCTCGCTGGCGGCCGTCAGCCGCGAAGTCTCGGGTCTCGACGGGATCGCAGAGGTCCAGCCGCCGATCCGCCTCAGCAACGGCGACGCCGTGATCCAGGCCTACTCCAAGACGAGCTACATCTCGGACACCAGTCGGAACGCCGTCAAGGAGATCCGGGACCTGCCGGTCCCGGCGGGCTCCCAGCTGCTGGTGGGCGGAGCGGCCGCGCACTTCGTCGACCTGCAGCACAGCCTCGAGACGCACGCTCCGATCGCCCTCGCGATCGTGATCGTGGCGACCCTGATCGTGCTCTTCCTGATGACCGGCTCCGTCGTGCTGCCGGTCAAGCAGCTGCTGATGAACGCCCTGAATCTGAGCGCGACCTTCGGGATCCTCGTCTTCATCTTCCAGGACGGCAGGCTGGAGGGTTTGCTCGACTACAAGAGCCAGGGTGCGTTGGAGCAGACGATGCCGATCCTGCTCTTCGCGGTCGTGTTCGGGCTCTCGACCGACTACGGGGTCTTCCTGCTCTCCCGGATCAAGGAGGCCCGGGACAACGGGGCGAGCGACTCGGAATGCGTCGCGATCGGCCTGGAGCGAACCGGCCGGATCGTCACCGCGGCCGCCCTGCTCTTTGCAATCGCGATCGGCGCCTTCGCCACCTCCAAGATCATCTTCATCAAGGAGAACGGCGTCGGGACGGCGCTGGCCGTTCTGATCGACGCCAGCCTGATCCGGGCGCTTCTGGTGCCGTCGCTGATGGAGCTGCTCGGTCGGTGGAACTGGTGGGCGCCGAGGCCGCTCCGGCGCCTGCATCACCGGTTCGGGTTGAGCGAGACGGACTCGGACCGGTCGTTCGCAGAGACGCCCATTCAGGGCTGATCCGCGCCTGGAACGCCATTCGTCCGTAGAAATCACGGTTGTCGCAGCCCTTGGGTCGCCGACCTATCTAGGGCGCATGTACTCGAAATCCATCACCTCCCTCGCGAGGTGGCTTTGCCCCACCGACTTCGACCGCAAGCGTGCTGTCGATACCAGCGAGCGAATTCGGCGCGCGCGAGCCATCGTCGCGGTCCTGATCGGTGCGTCCGCCATCCTCGTGATCCCCGAGCTCGGCTGGGTGCCACTCGCCATCTTCGCCGTGGAGTTCGCGTACCTCGCCGGGCTCGACGGCCGGATGGAGCGCTCCAGCTATCCCGAGATCCACGCGGCGGCCGGGATGTTCTCCACCGGGGTGGCCATGACCGCATCGATCGTGGTGACCGGCGGCTCGGACAGCCCGCTCCTGCCGCTGCTCGCGGTTCCGATCGCCTTCATCGCCGCCCGCTTCCGCCCCAGAGTCGTCCTGGTGGGCGTGATCATGGGTGTGATCGCCATCCTCTCGATCGGCATCGCGATGGATCCCGCAGGGCTGGTTCACGATCCCACTCGCCCGGTCATCACGATCATCGTCATCGTCGGCGCCGCAGCCATCGCGGTGGCCATCCAGGGGGCTGAGGTCCAGCACAGGCAGGAATCCGTGATCGATCCCCTCACCGGTCTTCTCAATCGAAAGGCCCTCGAGGCGCGGTTCAACGAGATCGAGCAGCAGGCTCACGTGAGCGGGGGCTCCGTCTGCGTGATCGAGCTCGACCTCGACCACTTCAAGCGCGTCAACGACTCCCTGGGCCACGGTCGCGGCGACGCGGTCCTCCGCGACATGGCCTACGAGATGCGCAAGGCGCTACGCACCTTCGAGCTGGTGTACCGGATCGGGGGTGAGGAGTTCCTGATCATCCTGCCCGGCGCCCCTCTCGATGGTGGCCTCGAGATCGCCGAGCGAATTCGCTGTCTCGTGCTGGACAGCCGCCCCGCGGGCGTGGAGATCACGGTCTCGCTCGGGGTCGCGCAGGCGAGCGGTCAGCGCGTCCGCTTCGAGCGTCTGTACGCCGAGGCCGACGACGCCCTGTACATGGCGAAGCGGCAAGGGCGCAACCGGGTCGCCGCGAAGCACGATGCCCGCCAGACGGCGATGTCCCTGCCCGACTGAGCTCGTTCAGGCGCGCGGCCGCCCACGGCTATGCTGGCGGCCGTGACCATCGCCACGGCCATCTTCCTGATCGCAATCGGCGCCATCCTGCGCTACGCGATCAACGTCAACACCGACGTGATCAACATCCAGACCGTCGGACTGATCCTGATGATCGCCGGCGGCGCCGGCCTGGCGCTGTCACTCCTCTACGAGCTGGTCCAGCAGGGCGGTCCTCCGAAGGACGGGGACGAGTACCCACAGCGGCGGGGCGGGTACGACGACCCGACCCGCCGCATGTAGGAACGGAATCTCGTCTACGGCACCAAACTGGTACCCGGGCAGTAGTTGTCGGGGATCGGCGCCCCGCCCGGATAGTTGACGTGGGCGCTGCTGCCCAGGCTGGGCGGAGTTCCGTCGTCCGCCCTTGTCTCCGTGTGGCTGGCCCCGTCAGCCGTGACGTAGGTGATCGTGTAGTCGGTATGCACTGAGCCCGACACCGTGTAGCAGACACCGAAGCTGAGCGGCCGCTTCTGGTTGAAGGCCAAGTCGGTGAACGTCTCGGTGCCGGCCGGCCCGGTCTGGTCCGGTGAGAGCGTGCTCAGTGGGATCGCGTCCGACCCGTTGCCTGCCTGCTGACCGCTCGCGTCGAACACGAACAGGTCCATGTCGACATCGGGCGCACCGCCATTGCTCCAGGTGAGGGTCGCGCGAACGAGCGGGGTGTTCGCAACGCCCTTCTTCTTCACGCACTTGAACTTCTTCTTGCCCTTCTTCGCCTTCACCTTCTTCTTGACGAACCCCTTCTTGCACTTCTTCTTTTTCTTCTTCTTCGCGGCGACGGCGTTGCCGCTGGCCGCGCTCGCCGCGCCACCCACGGTGGCGGTGATCGTGAATGCCACGAGCGCCAGCAACACCAGCAGCGCAGGCCCCTTCTTCTGCCTCATGAGCTCTTCTCCCCTCGTTCGTAAGTCAGGTGCGACGACAGTACCTGAGCCCAATGCGCAGAGCTAGTCCAGGGATTGCCGGGTCGCCGGTGACCTCAATGCGGGCAGTAGCCCGAGGGGATCGGAGCCCCACCGGGATAGTCGTAGTGAAAGGTGCTCCCGGGGTTCTGGGAGTCGCCGTGAACGACGTCGTCGGCCGTCACGTAGGTGAGCGTGAACGGCGTATGGACCGAGCCGCCGACCACATAACAGACCCCGAAGCTGAGGTCGCGAGCCGCCTGCGGAGCGAACAGACCGTCCGTGAACGTCTCGCTTCCGGCAGGGCCTGAGAAGTCGGGCGTGATCGAGGTGAGCGGGATCGTGTTCGTGCCGTTCCCGGCGCGGTTGTCGTTCGCATCGAAGACGAACAGGTCCATGTCCACGTCATCGGAGCCACCGTCCGACCAGGTCAGCGTCGCGCGGATGACCGGCGAGCGACGAGCGTCCGCCATCCTCTTCTTGCACTTCTTCTTGGTGGAGTGCTTCTTCTTGGAGGCGTGCCTCTTCTTGCACTTCTTCGCGGCCTTCGAGATTCCGGGCGCGGCGGTCGCGGTTCCAGCGATGGTGATCGCATGGGTGAGCGCCGCAACGATGCAGGCGGCGAAGATTCCCTTCTTCCCTCTCATTGTGTTCCCCCTGATTGGCTCAGATGGTTATCAGCACCACCTGGATACGGGGGCCTCTACGAGAGGGATTGCCTTCCCGCCAGGGCCTTGCCAAGGGTCACCTCGTCGGCATGCTCGAGGTCGGCGCCGACCGGCAGGCCGCTCGCCAGACGTGTGACCGTGACGCGATCGCGGAGCGCATCGGCGATGTGCAGCGCGGTCGCCTCCCCGGTGGTCGTCGGGTTGGTCGCGAGCACAACCTCCTTGACGTCACCGTCGACGCGGTCGATCAGCTCCGCGATCCGCAGGTCCTCGGGATCGATCCCGTCGATCGGGGAGAGCGCGCCGCCGAGCACGTGGTAGAGGCCGCGGTACTCGCCGGTCCGCTCGATCGGGATGACGTCAGCGGGCTCCTCGACCACGCAGATCACGGACTGGTCTCGGCGAGTGTCCTCGCAGATGCGGCAGCGCGGGCCCTCCGCCAGGTTGAAACAGACCTCGCAGAGGCCGACCTTCTCCTTCACCTCGCGGATCGCATCGGCCAGCCCCAGGGCATCCTCGTCGTCCGCCCGCAGGATGTGGAAGGCGAGCCGCTGCGCGGTGCGCTGTCCGATCCCCGGCAGCTTCGAGAGCTCGGCGATCAGCTGGCTGATCGGTCCCGCGTACATGGCAGAAGCGTAGGGACCGGGCAGGCCCTACATACCGGGCAAGCCGGGAAGGCCGCCGCCCCCGCCGAGCCCGGCGATCCCGCCCATGCGGTTGGCGGCGAGCTCCTGCGCCGAGCGCAGCGCCTCGTTGACGGCGGCGGTGACCATGTCCTGCAGCAACTCGACGTCCTCCGGGTCAACCGCCTCGGGGGAGATCTTGATCTCCCGCAGTTCCATATCACCGGTCATGGTCACCTTGACCATGCCGCCGCCCGCGCTGGCTTCGACGATCTCGTTCTTGAGCTGCTCCTGGGCCTTGGCCATCTCCGCCTGCATCTGCTGGGCCTGCTTGAGGAGCTGATTCATGTTCGGTCCCTGCGGCATCAACCGGCCTCGCTTTCACGCGCATCGTCGTCGTCGGGAACGACCTCGGTCGCGTCGAAGTTGTCCTTGATCATGTCGACCAGATCATCCTCGTTGACGTCGGCCGGTGCCTCCGGGACCGCCTGCGTGGCCTCCTCCTCGATCAGTTCATAGGTGGGACGAAGCCTGGCGCCGACGATCAGGGTGATGGCTTCCGTCATCCGGTCGACGTTGGCCGATGACTCGGCCTTCTTCTTGTTGAACTTGGCCGAGCCGGGGAAACCGATGCGCAGCATGGAGCGCTCCTCCTCGATCTCGAGCGGCTTCGCTTCGTCGAAGAGCGTGGAGAGCATCGCCGAGCCGGAATCTCGGAAGTGATCGACGACGGCGGGCCAGAGCTCGACCACTCGCTCGATCTCGATGGTCGCGGTTGCGACAGCGGCCTCCGGTTTCTCGGGTTCCTCGGGTTCCTGGCTCACAGGCGGCGGGGCCGGGGAAGCGTTCTCAGCAGGCAGGGCCGGCGCTGGGGCCGAAGCTTCGGGCTCGGGCGCAGTTGAGCCGGCCATCGAACTGCCGGAGCCTGCTGAGCCCGCTTCCCCGGCCCCGCCACCGGTCAACCGAGACTCGAGGGACTCGATGCGGCGGAGGAGGGCCTCGCGGGAGGAATCCAGCGACGGGGTTGCCACCTTGAGCAACGCAACCTCCAGCGTGAGGCGCGGGTCGTCGCCTTCTCTCATTGCCGCCACCGCTGAACTGAGTGAGTCGATTGCTCCAACCAACTTGGCGTCATCCATCTTCTTTGCCTGTTCCGCGAGCCGTTCGGGCTGCGCAACGGTAACGGTGAACGACTCGGGCACTGCGCCAGTCGCCCTTGCAACGAGAAGCTGACGGAGGTGGGCGATCAGGTCCCGTGCAAATTGGCCGGGATCCCGCCCGGAGCGGGAGAGGCGTTCGACTGACTCAAGTGCTGCCTTGGCGTCGCCGGTTGCCAGTGCGTCCGTGGTGTCGAAGAGGAGCTCGGCGTCCGCTGCTCCCAGGAGCTCGACGACCTCGTCTGTCGTTACCGAGTCTCCACCGAAGGCGACCAGCTGGTCCAGGGTTCCCAGAGCGTCTCGGAAACTGCCCGTTGCCGACCGGGAGATCAGGGCGGTTGCTCCATCCTCGATCTCGATGGATTCGGCCGCGGCCACTCGTTTGACGACCTCCGCGATCTGCTCCAGCGACGGGCGCTGGAAGTCGAAGCGCTGGCAGCGGTCGACGATCGTGGCCATCACCTTCTGCGGCTCGGTGGTCGCCAGGACGAAGACCGTGTTGGGCGGCGGCTCCTCCAGCGTCTTCAGGAAGGCGTTCCACGCCTCCTTGGTGAGCATGTGTGCCTCGTCGAGGATGTAGACCTTCCAGCGGCCGCCCGCTGGCGCGAAGCTGACCCGGTCGCGCAGCTCGCGGATGTCGTCGACCGAGCGGTTGGAGGCGGCGTCCATCTCGATCACGTCCAGCGAGGTGCCGGCCGCGATCGTCCGGCACGGCTCGCACTCGCCACACGGGGTGAGCGTCGGCCCGTTCACGCAGTTGAGCGAGCGGGCGAGGATCTTCGCCATCGAGGTCTTCCCGGTGCCCCGCGAGCCCACGAACAGGTAGGCGTGATGGACGCGGTCCTTCTCCACCGCGTTGGAGAGGGTGCGCACGATGTGCTCCTGCCCGACCACCTCGGCGAAGCTCTGGGGCCGGTGGCGGCGGTATAGAGAGGCGGACTCGGCCACGGATCGAGTCTATCCGCCGCCTTCGGCGGCTCCCCCGCATAGAGCCCGCAATCTGCGAGTTCCGCTCGGCGCTAGCGCTTCTTCTTCTTCTTCTTGCACTTCTTGGCGGCCGCCGCTTTCTTGCCCTTCTTCTTCTTGCATTTCTTCTTGGCGGGGGTCGGGGCGGAGGTCGCGGGCGGGTTGCCCTGCGTGGCCGGAGCTGTCGCCGGGGGCTGGACCTCCAGGTTCAGCGCCCAGCCCGAGACGTCGAACCCGTGGAAAGCGGGGTTGTCATCGAAAACGAAGAGATTCCAGGTGCCGTTGGGCGAGCCGCCGGCGAGCAGCGAGAGCGAGTTCAGGTAGGGGCCCGCCGGGCCGCCGGCAGTCGAGAGATCGTCGTCGTCCGGGTTGCCGTAGTTCGAGGGCTTGAAGCTCGCCTCCTGGAAGTTCGGCGCGCAGTTCAGGCTGGAGAGAAAGCCCGGAGCAGAATCCTCGAAGGTCCAGTCCTCGCCCTGAACCGAGTTCCCAGTCCCATCCCCGCAGGCGTCCGAGATCAACATCACCTGCTGGCCGTTCGGACCGACGATCACTGCGTCGGTGTCATCGGGACTGGCGGAGCCGTAATCGATCAGCGTCACCGACACCTTCGTGACCGTTCCCGAAACCCCTGAGACGGCGATGCTGGAGGGATAATCGTTCGCCGGGCCCTCGGTGAGGGCACCGCCGCTCGGGAAGAGGTCGGTCGTGTCGAGGAAGGTGCGCGTCTCGGCGTGGCCGGACGCTGGGGCCAGCGCGACGGCGAGTACGAGGGCGGCGAAGAGCGTCAGCGTGCGGCGTCGGGCCATGATCAGTGTCCTTTCTTCTTCTTGCATTTCTTCTTCTTGGCCGCGGAGGCCGAGCGCTTCTTGCCCTTCTTCTTGCACTTCTTCTTCCCCGTCTGACCCGGAGTGGTGGCTCCCTGACCGTTCCCCGTGAGGATGCCGGTGCCCTTCAGGGCGACGGTCAGGGGGCTTCCGCTCGGGCTGGTCGTGGTGCTCAGGCTGCCGTTCACGACGCCGCCCGACGTCGGCTTGAAGGCGACTTGGAGGGGGCACTGGTCGACGGGCTGAGTGTTGAAGGGCGTTACCAGCGCTCCGTTACGGGCGTTGCAGACGTCAGTAGCCGGATCGATCGCGAAGGGGCCCGTCGTGGTGATGGCGCCGTAGTTGTGGGCACCGCCTGCCGGGACGAGGCAGGCGTTTGGCGGAAGACCACCGTTGTAGACATCGCACGTCGCCGTGAGCACGAACTGGAGCGGGTCGCTCGTGCTGCCCACGTTCTGGTTGCCGAAATCCTGGCTCGGCCTATCCCAGAAATCGGACGCGTTCGCGGCCGGCGCCGCGGCCACCAGCATCGTCCCGCCCAGCAGCCCGGCAAGAAGGGTCCTCCTCAAGATCCGCGGCACGGTCACTCTCCCTTTCCCCCTTGTCTATTGGCCGCGCGATTCTCGACGCGCCCAGGACAGGCGGCAACCCTGCTATTGGGTGAACTCGCATGGGGTTTTTCCGCACACTTTGGATGCGCGCCGACGCCGACTACGCCGCATCACCACCGGTCAGGTGATTCAGGGCCATCCGCGGCGAACCTCTTCCAGCCCCGGCCACTAGATTGATCGGCGTGGCCTATGACGAAGACCTCGCTGACCGCGTCCGGGAGCTGATCTCCCCCAGGGCCGATGTCACCGAGCGCCAGATGTTCGGCGGCATCGCGTTCATGGTCGCGGGCAACATGGCCTGCGGGGTGCTCGGCGAGGATCTGATCGTCAGGCTTGGCGAGGAGGAGGCGGAGAAGGCCCTCGATGAGGATGACGTTCGTCCCTTCGACTTCACCGGTAAGCCCATGAAGAACATCGTCTACGTGTCGCCGGAGGGGACGGCGGACGACGCGAGCCTGGCCGAGTGGGTCGAGGCGGGCGCCGGCTTCGCCGCGTCGCTGCCGCCGAAGCCGTAGCTAGGGTCCCCGCCGTGTGGAGAGGAGCAGGGATCGCGACGCTTCTCTGCGCGCTCGCCTGCGGCGTCCCGCTGTCGGGCTGCGGAGGTTCGTCGGACTCGGGCGGCACGACCGCGTCGACCTCCACCGGCGCGAGCGGCGAGCCCACGGCAACCCCGGTCGACGTGCACGCGCTTCCGGTCGGCACGGACCGCTATGTCACCGACGGGCCAAAGAAGGGCTACGTCTACTCCTGCATCACGGACTTCAACGGCGGCGGCGCCGACGTGATGGGGCCGTGGTTCAGTTCCGACGGCAAGACCTTCGACCTGACGAAGAAGGTCGCGGTCGAGGGCAAGGTCAGGTGGGATTCGAAGTTCTCGGAAGAGGTCTCGGGCTCGAAGCGAGCCCTGAGCGGGAACGGTCTTCCGCCCGACCCGTCCGGCGTCTTCCCGGTTCACGCCGACGACCCCGCCTACCAGTACGACCGCAACCCCAACTCGATCTCCGGATACACGCTGGCGGCCTCTCTGCCCGCGAACCCGGAGGGGGCCTCCGAACCGAGCTGCGTGGGCGGGACCATCGGGGTCGCGAAGACGGGCATCCCGATCTTCAGCGCCTTCGACGCCGGTGGACGCGATGCCGTCGCCTGGGAGACCCAGGACCGCTGCGACGCCCATCCGGAGATGACCGGCCAGTACCACTACCACTCGCTCTCCGCCTGCATCGCGGCGCTCAGCGACATCGGCGGCGAGCCGAGCTCTTCCGAGCTGATCGGCTGGGCCCTGGACGGGTTCGGGATCTACGTGGAGCGGGACTCCGAGGGCACGATGCTCTCCAGCGCCGACCTCGACGCATGCCATGGCCGCACCAGCGCCGTGGACTGGAACGGGAAGCGGGTGTCGATGTACCACTACGACGCCACGCTCGACTTTCCGTACCTGGTTGCCTGCTACCACGGCACGGCCATCGACTCGGCCGAGGGGCTGGCGATCAGGCGTCCGGACACCGGCGGGCCGCCGCCCGGCGGAGCCCCGTGAGCGGCCGGCTCAGACGCAGGTGATGCCGAGGTCCTGGACGACGGCGACCGGAACCTGCTTGTAGAGCGGCCCGCAGTCGAAGCTGCTTCCGGCCGTGACGAAGCGCCAGCGCCTCGGCTTGCCGTGCTTCCTGTAGACCGCGACCCGTCCGCCGCAAACGGCTTGCACTTCGGCCCCCCGGGGCGCCAGTGGACCGCCGCCCAGACCGGCTTCGCCGTCACGGTCGAGATGCGGGCCGCCGCACACCTGGGCGGCCATCCGAGCTTCTTGGGTCTGCGCATGGGGAAGATATGGACCGTGCACCCATCCTCGAGACGAGGCTCCCGGGCGTGTCCGCCGCGTTTGGCTCGGGCCAGGCTTGCCTGCATCACATGTCGGCTACCGCTTAAGGCTGCTTCCTTCCGGACCTGACCTGGTTCACAGGCCGACACTGCGCAGGACCTGGCCGTCAACACCGCCTGCGGCGACCCGGCCCCGAGGGCCGGTCCCTTGTCAGGGAATTCAGCTCCGCTTGAGCGGGTTGCGGATTACAGGGCACCGCTAATTCCCCGCCTAGCACGGTCCGAAAGGGAGTCTAGTACTGGGGATTCATTTCCTGGACGGAATGGCCGATGTATGGGGGGCATGAACCCGAACACGATCACCCCTGCGGCAGCGCTCGATGTCCCCGGACTGGTGCCGCCCTCCGGCTTGGGCGACCCCAGCCGCCGCCTGGGCGAGGTGGCCATCGATCTCGGGTTCACGGACCGCGAGCGCGTCGAGGCGGTCATGGCCAGGGAGGATGGGTCCCCAAAGCCGGTCGGGGAACTGCTGGTCGAGCAGGGCGTCATCGACGCCGACCAGCTCGCCAGGATCCTCGCCGAGCGCAACTCGCTTCCCTACGTCGACCTGAACACGTTCGAGGTGGATCAGGGCGCCGCGAACCTGGTCGATTCCTCCGAGGCGCGCCGCTACAAGGCGATCCCGATCGCCTTCCTGGACGGCGGCGGTCTGCTGGTCGCGATCTCGGATCCCTCCAACGTCCTCGGTCCCGACAACATCGCGATGGCGACGGGCTACGAGGTCCGGCGGGCCGTCGCGACACCGGACGCGATCAACGCTCTGATTACGCGCCTCACCGGCCTGAGCGGCTCGGTCAAGGAGATCGAGGAGGAGACCTCCGACGGAGGCGAGGTGGTCGAGCTCCGCGCCTCCGCCACCCAGGCCCCCGTCGTCAAGCTCGTCCACTCGATCATCGCCGACGCGGTCAATCGCGGCGCCTCCGACATCCACTTCGACCCGCGACGCGAGGCGATGCAGGTCCGCTACCGCGTGGACGGCGTCATGATCGATTCGACCACGGTGCCCAACAACCTCGTGCCCGGTCTCGTGTCGCGCATCAAGATCATGGCCGAGCTCGACATCGCAGAGCGCCGCATGCCCCAGGACGGCCGCGTCGCGCTCGATGTCGACGACCGCCACATCGACATCCGGGTGGCATCACTCCCGGTGATTCGCGGTGAGTCTGTCGTGATGCGCATCCTCGACAAGGATCGCGTCGTCCTCGAACTCGACTCGCTCGGCATGCGCCCGGAGGACCAGCGGCTGGTCCTCGAGGCCGTCGGCCAGATCCAGGGCGCGATCCTCGCCACCGGCCCGACCGGCACCGGCAAGACGACCACCCTCTACGCGCTGCTCCGCGAGCTCAACACGCCGGACCGCACCCTGATCAGCATCGAGGACCCGGTCGAGTACGAGGTCGAGGGCATCAAGCAGATCCACGTCAACCACAGCGCCGGCGTGACCTTCGCGTCGGGGCTCCGTTCGATGGTTCGATCCGATCCGGACGCCCTGATGGTCGGAGAGATCCGCGACCGCGAGACCGCCCAGGTCGCCATGGAGGCCGCCCTCACCGGTCATCTCGTCCTCTCCACCCTGCACACGAACAGCGCCGCGATCACCGCCGCGCGGCTGATCGACATGGGCGTCGAGCCCTTCCTGATCGCCTCCGGGATCCGCTGCATCATCGGCCAGCGCCTCGCGCGCCGGCTCTGCGACGCCTGCAAGCGGCCCTCCGAACCCACGAGCGCCGAGCTGAGCGCGCTGGGGACGGTCGACGACGGGGAGCCGCTGACGATCTTCGAGCCGGAGGGGTGCGTGAGCTGCCTCGGAACCGGCTACCACGGGCGGGTCGGCCTCTACGAAGTCATGACTTTGACCGAGGAGATCCGCGGGCTGATCGTCGGCAAGGCGCCGAGCGGCGAAATCGAGGCGACGGCGGTCGCCGCCGGGATGCACCGCATGCGCGAGGACGGCCTCGAGAAGGCGCGCCAGGGGATCACCTCGGTGGCCGAGGTCATGCGCGTCGTCGGCGACGCCTAGCCGACCGCCAGCTCTTCGATCAGCTCGGCGGCGCGCTCGTTCCCGGCCGAGGCCTCGAGCCTCTTCGACACATCCGAGAGGCGGGCGCCGAGGTCGCGATCGGCCAGCAGCCGCTCGATCGCCTCGGGCAGCTCGCCATCCCCGAACGAATAGGTCGGCAACCGGATCCCGAAGCCGGTCTCGTGGATCCGCTGGGCGTTGTCGTGCTGATCCCAGAAGATCGGCAGGACGACCATCGGCTTGCCGAAGTGCAGGGACTCGGTGGTCGTGTTGTTGCCGCCGTGCGTGATCACGAGATCCACCTGCGGCAGCACCGAGACCTGCGGCAGGAACTCCTCCCCGACCATGTTCTCGGCGAGCTCGTATTCGGCGTGCTGGGGCCCCTTCGAGACCACGTAGCGATGGGGTGTCTCGGCGAGCGCCTCGACCAGCCGCTTCATCAAGGGGACATCCCCGGAGCCGAGCGACCCGAGGCTGACGTAGACCAGCGCGCCCTCGCGATCGGCGAGCTCGGGCGGGAGCGCCCATTCCGCGTCGGTGGTCCGGACGCTCGACTCGAGGTTGTGCCAGGTGGGCCCCAGCGGCACCGAGCGCGGGTAGTCGACCTCGCTCGGATAGAGGTAGAGGTTGAGCCGATCGGAGGTGTGGATCATCTCGCCATCGGGAAGCGGCGGGGCGCCGCGCTCGACGCAGAACTCGCTGAAGCTCGCCTGCATCTCGTCGATGGCGCTCCGGTACTCACGGCGGTACTCGTCCCACTCAGAGCGGTCGTCGGCCGGCAGGCCGGTGTACGGAGGCGGCAGCTCCGGGTCCTTGAGCTCGAGCGGATTGCAGGAGACGATCCGCACCCAGGGCCGGCCGCTGGCGGGGATCGCGGGGAAGGCGCAGACGTTGTCCTCGACGATCGCGTCCGGCTGGAGCTCGTCGAAGATCTCGACCAGCCGCTCGTCGACGTAGCGGGCGCCGTCGATCAAGGCCTCCCAGGTCGGCGCCATGAACTCGGAGAGCTGGTCGTAGGTCGACTTCCTGAAGACCGGCGCGGTCTCGCGGATGAAGTCCTTCCAGAACTGCCCCGGCTCCTCCGGGACCTCGGGCGGCGGGGCGAGGCGCATCAGCCGCTCCTCGAAGCCCTTCTCCCCCAGGGTCCCGGCGAACGACTCCTCCACCACGAAGACCACCCGGTGCCCCCGCCGCTTCAGCACCTCGCCGATGCCGATGCAGTTGTTGGTCGGCCCGAAGGCGCCCTCGGGGAAGAAGACCACGGTCTTTCCCTGACCCTCTGCCATGCTCGGCCGAGTCTATTGGCGGAAACGTGCGGTCGATCCGAGGGATGGCAGTTCGTCGTTAGGGTGAAGCGGCGAACCGCGCCGCCACGACCGAAGGAGCTCAGAGATGAAGTACGCGTTCACGATCTACGGCGACGAGAGCCGGCGTGCGAGCGCCAGCGAGGAGGATCAGCAGGCCGTCTCGCAGGCGTATGGCGCCGTCACCCAGGAGATGGAAGAGAAGGGCGTGCTCGTCGCGGGCGAGGGCCTCTATCCGACCCAGACCGCCACGACGGTCCGCGTCCGCGAGGGCGATCGCGGTGTGACGGATGGCCCCTTCGCCGAGACGAAGGAGCAGCTCGCCGGCTTCTACGTCCTCGACGTCAAGGACCTCGATGAGGCGATCGAGTGGGCGGCCAAGATCCCGGGCTCGCAATTCGGCTCGGTCGAGATTCGCCCGGTGATGGTCTTCGACGAGGCCGGCAACGTGGTCGAGGAAGCGACTGCCTAGCGGGGATGAGCTGGTCGATCGCCTGTTCCGCCATGAGTCTGGGCGGGCGATCGCCTCGCTGATCCGCGTACTCGGCGACTTCGACCTCGCCGAGGACGCGGTTCAGGAGGCCTTCGTCGTCGCCATGCGGGTTTGGCCCGAGCGCGGCGTCCCGGAAAACCCGGGCGCCTGGATCACCACCACCGCTCGCAACAAGGCGATCGACCGGCTCCGGCGCGAGCGCCGGGGAATCGAGAAGCAGCAGGAGCTCGAGGCGCTCGAGCCGCCCGCAGTCGCTGAGGACGACGAGCTCGAGGAGGCCCCCGTGATCCGAGACGACCGTCTGCGCCTGATCTTCACCTGCTGCCATCCGGCACTCGCCCCGGAGGCACAGGTCGCGCTGACGCTGCGGACGCTCGGAGGTCTCGCCACCCCCGAGATCGCGCGCGCCTTCCTCGTCTCCGAGCCGGCGATGGCGCAGCGGCTGGTCCGGGCGAAGAAGAAGATCAAGACGGCGAACATCCCCTATGAGATCCCGGCCGACCATGACCTGCCGGACCGCCTCGGTTCGGTCCTCGCGGCGCTCTATCTGATCTTCAACGAGGGCTACTCGGCGACCTCCGACGAGGCGCTGGTCCGGCGAGACCTCACGGGTGAGGCCATCCGGCTGGCCGGGACGCTGGCGCGGCTGATGCCCGACGAGCCCGAGGCACTCGGGCTGCTCGCCCTGATGCTGCTTCAGGACTCGCGGCGGGAGGCGCGGCTCGGCCGGGACGGCGAGCTGGTGCTGCTGGAGGATCAGGACCGCTCGCTCTGGGACAGGCGCGAGATCGACACCGGCCTCGGCCTGCTCGAGCGCGCCGAGCGCATCGGGCTGGCCGGTCCCTACCTGCTGCAGGCCGCGATCGCCGCGGAGCATGCCCGAGCGGCCGCCGCGGAGGCGACCGACTGGGCGCGCATCGCCTCGCTGTACGGACTACTGGCCCAGGCCCAGCGCTCGCCGGTGATCGAGCTCAACCGGGCGGTCGCCGTCGCGATGGCCGATGGGCCCGAGCGGGGTCTGGAGCTGCTCGACGAGCCGGAGCTGGCCGACGCGCTCGACGGCTACCTCTGGTTCTGGTCGGCGCGGGCTGATCTGCTGCGCCGGGCGGACAGAGGGGACGAAGCGGTGAAGGCATACGAGCAGGCGCTCGAGCTGGCGACAAACCCAGTCGAGCGCCGATTCCTGAACCGCCGCCTCGCTGAAATGGCGCCCTAGTCGCCGGCGGCGACCCCGCGCCAGCAGAGGTCCAGGGAAGCCGCGACCCGCTCGGTCGCATCGATCCCTATGGCGACCGACTGGGCGCCGATCAGCGCCGAGGCGGCCAGGATGGTCATCGCGCCGACGGTGGGCTCGAGGTCGCGGCGAACCTCGCCTCGCTGCTGGCCCTCCGCGAGCACCTGCTCGAGCAGTGCGATCACCGGGGGGCGATGGTCTTCGCCAAGCTGTGCGGCAAACCGATCCGGGTTCGCGAAGACCTCGAGCAGCGCCTCACCGTGCAGGGTGGGCGGCAGGTCGGCCGGCTTGAGCAGGGTGACGATCAGGCGCTGAATGACGGTGCTGACCTTCAGCCGCCGGTCCGCGAGCGCGGCCTCGGCCGAGGGGCGCACGTGATCGCGGAAGTGCCGCACCGCCGCCTCGATCAGGACGTCGCCCTTGCGGGGGAAGTAGCGGAAGAAGGTGGCCCAGCTGACGTCGGCATCGTCGATGACGTCGTCGACCTTGGCCGCCGCGAAGCCGTCCGCCTCGAATCTCGCGAGCGCGGCTTCGTAGATGCGGTCGCGCTTCTCGAACCCGCGCGCCTGGGTGGGTGGGGCCGGCATCCGCACGGTGGAGCGGTCCCCGCCCCCGTATCCGACGAGCGCCTGGTCGAGGAGCTTCCGATCCGTTGACGAAACCATATTGCATATGGTACCGTGCGAAAACCATATGCCGTATAGGTATTGGGAACTAAGGGGCCAAGCGGTCGATCTCCCAGCCGCCGGATCTGCGGCGATAGAGCAGACGGTCGTGCATCCGGCTGTCCCTGCCCTGCCAGAACTCGATCTCCTCGGGACGGACCAGGTACCCGCCCCAGTGCTCCGGCCGCGGCGGTCCGTCGTTCCCCGCCTGGGCATCGAGCTCGGCGTAACGGCCCTCGAGTTCCTCGCGCTCGATCGGGCGGCTCTGCGGCGAAATCGCAGCCGCGATGCGGCTGTCGCGCGGCCGGCTGGCGAAGTAGGCATCGGAGTCCTCGGCGGAGAGCCGCTCGACCCGGCCGCGAATCCGAACCTGCCGGTCGAGCTCGCGCCAGTAGACCACCAGGGCCGCGCGGGGGTTGCCCGCCAGCTCTCCACCCTTGGCGCTCTCGTAGTTGCTGAAGAAACGGAAGCCGGCGGGGCCGAAGCCCTTGAGCAGGACCATGCGGGCGTTGGGCGAGCCGTCGGCGTCGACGGTCGCCAGCGTCATCGCCTGCTCCAGCGCCACGTCCGCTTCGGCCTCCTCGAACCAGCGCGCGAACTGCTCCATCGGATCGTCCGCGACGTGCTCGCGGTCCAGCGGCGGATTTTGCGCGCGACGCGGGCTCATCGGACGATCCTCTCAGTAATCGCGATTGACGGGACCGACCGGCATGAGAGGATCGCTCCCGCATGAGCGCCCTCCTCCATCGGCTCGGTGGGTTCGCAGCCCGGCGAGCGCTCTGGGTGATCGGCGCCTGGGTCGTGATCGCGATCGGGCTGGTCCTGATCGCCAACTCCGCGGGCCGCCCGGAGAGCGACAACGTCGACCTCCCGGGAACCGGCTCGCAGGACGCCACCAACCTGCTCGACAACAAGCTGCCTCAGCAGGCCAATGGGAGCAACCCGATCGTCCTCCAGTCGAGCACCTCCCTCGCGGAGGGCAAGAACGCGCAGACCGTCAACGCGGTCGTCTCGTCGCTCTCGAAGAACCAGTACGTGACCCAGGTCCTCAGCCCGCTCTCGCCGCAGGGGGCGAACGACATCACCAAGGACGGCAAGATCGCCTACGTATCGGCCGCCCTGAAGCCCTCTTCGGGCGACATCACCGACGACCAGGCGAACAGCGTCCTGGACGCGGCCAAGAAGCCCACCGCCGGGACCGGGATCCACGTGTCGGCGGGCGGCTACCTCGGCCAGCAGCTCTCCAGCCCGAGCACGCGGGCCAGCGAGATCATCGCGGTGATCGCCGCCCTCGTGATCATGCTGATCGCGTTCCGCCTGTTGGTGGCGACGCCGCTGCCAATCACCACGGCGATCGTCGCTCTCGCGAGCGGGCTCGCCATCGTCGGCCTCGCCGGCCACCTCTTCGACGTGCCCTCGATCGCCCCGACCCTCGCCACGATGCTCGGCCTGGCGGTGGGAACCGACTACGCGCTGTTCATCATCAGCCGCCACCTGCGTCTGCTGGACGAAGGCGCCGAGCCCAACGACTCGATCGCCCGCTCGATCTCCAGCTCCGGGTCGGCCGTGATCTTCGCCGCGGTCATGGTCATCATCGCCCTGCTCTGCCTCTACTTCAGCGGGATCCCGCTGGTCCGGTCGCTCGGCTACAGCACGGCCATCGTGGTCGCGACCGCCGTGGTGGCCTCCATCACGCTGCTGCCGGCGATCCTCGGCCTGCTCGGCCGGCGCCTCCAGGCGATGCCCCTCGTGCGCAGGCTCCCCGATGGCACCAAGAGACAGAGCCGGGCGTGGGACGGATGGTCGGACGCGATCAAGAACCACCCGCTGGTGTCCTCCGTCGTAGGGATCGCCGTTCTGGTCGGAATCGCGATTCCGGCCCTCGACCTGTACCTGGGCGCCCCCGACTACGGCCTGCTGCCGACCGACACGACCGAGCGGCAGGCCTACGACGCACTCACCGATGGCTTCGGCGTCGGCACCAACGGGCCGCTGCTGATCGCCGTCGACGTCTACGGGAAGCCACTGACCTCCAATCCGCAGCAGGTGTCTCAGCTCCAGCAGCAGCAGGCCCAGCTCCAGCAGGAGGAAGCGGTCAGCGGGCCGACCCCACAGCTCCAGTCCCAGATGCAGCAGGTCTCGGAGGAGCTCCAGATCGCCTCGACGCCCGCGGGCGACCCCCGCCTGGTCAACCTCGAGCAGCAGATCTCGAAGCAGAACAACGTCCAGTCGGTCTCGCCGGCCCAGACGGACAAGGGCGGGACAGCCGCGGTCTTCTCCACCACCCCGAAGACCTCGCCGTCGGACCGGAAGACCCAGGACCTCATCAACCACCTTCGTGACACCACCATCCCGGACGCCACGCAGGGGCAGGGGATGAAGGCGTACGTCGGCGGCACCACCGCCTCCTACATCGATCTGGCCATCAAGATCGGTGACAAGCTGCTGCTCGTGATCGGGATCGTCGTCCTGCTCAGCATCCTCTTCCTGACGATGGCCTTCCGGACAGTGACGATCCCGCTCGTGTCGGCCCTGGTCAACCTGCTGGCGGTGGCGGCTTCCTACGGCGTGCTCACCGCCGTCTTCGAGAAGGGCTTCGGGCTCTCCCTGCTCGGGGTGGATCACGAGATGCCGGTGGTGAGCTACGTCCCCCTGATGATGTTCGCGATCCTCTTCGGCCTCTCGATGGACTACCAGGTGTTCCTCGTCTCCCGGATCGAGGAGCGCCATGGGGGCGGCGCCGACAACTCGGAGTCGGTCCGGGCGGGACTGGTCAACGGCGGCAAGCCGATCCTGGCCGCCGCGACGATCATGTTCGCCGTCTTCTTCAGCTTCGTGATCAACGGCAACCCGATCGTCAAGCAGTTCGGCGTCGGCCTGGCGGTGTCCGTCGCCATCGACGCGCTCGTCGTCTTGCTGATCATGCCGGGACTGCTGGAGCTGATCGGCGAGCGCAACTGGTACATGCCGAAGTGGCTCGACCGGATCCTCCCCAACCTCGCGGTCGAGGGAGATCCGACGATGCGGACCGAGACCCCACCCTCTCAGTAGCCGGCCGTGCCTATCATCAGCCTCCTCCCGGGCGCGTAGCTCAGCGGGAGAGCGCTCCCCTCACACGGGAGAGGTCGTTGGTTCGATCCCAACCGCGCCCATTCCGCGCTGCGCGCTTTTGGGATCCTATTTCACAGGCGCCCAAGTTGTACAGACCGTAAATTAGGTGTAGTCTCTCCGCCTCATGGAGGTGAGCACTCCCCCACGCCGGCTGCCACCCGCGGAGCGGCGTGAGCAGCTGATCGACTGCGCGCTGGCGCTCGCCGCGCGCGAGGGCTACGAGAACCTCGCCTTCGAGGCGGTGGCGAACCGCGCCGGCGTGACCCGCAACCTCGTCTACCACTACTTCCCCGGCGGGCGGCAGCAGCTCCTCGAGGCCTCGGTGCACCGGGCCGGAGAGCAGCTCTCGAGCGGCTGGGTCACGGACCATGCCGTGCCGCTCGGCGAGCGCCTCGCGGCGAACCTCAATCGCATGATGGATCACGCCGCCGAGCCGACCGACGCCTGGCAGCTCTACCGTCAGGGCCGCGGCACCGTCGACGCCACGCTGCTCGAGATCGCCCGCGCCTACCGCGAGCGGGTGATCGACAACATCGCGCTCAACCAGCTCGGCACCACCGCCCCGCCCCCACTGATCCGGATCGCCCTCGACGGCTTTCTCGCCTACGTCGAGACCGTGATCGAGTCCGCGATCGAGCAGGAGATCCCCCGCGAGCAGGTGCTCGAGCTGGTCAGCGGGACTCTGATGACGGCGATGAACGCCGCGGCCGGCGCGAGCACGCCGAGGGCCGGGGGCTGATGCGCCTCCTCGCCCGGACGATGGTCGCCACAACGGCGTCGGCCATCGCCCTGAGCGCGGCGACGTCGGCCCAGGCCGGAGCGTCCGTTCCGACCGGGTCCAACCCGAGCAACCTCCCGGTCGCGAGCTGCTTCTGGACCGGGCCGTTCACCAACGTCGACCCGAGGACCAATCAGGGCTTCCCGGGCCAGGAGATCACCTACTGGGGTGCGAAGTTCGCGACCCCGCCCGGCGCCTCGGTGATCCTCCACGGCAAGTTCACCCACGCTCGCTTTCAGTCGATGACCGCCTACGTCAACAACGGGATGGCGACGAACACGGTGTCCGACTATCTGACGAAGCCGGACAAGGGCTCGGCCAATCCGTTCGTCAAGGGCCACCGCAGGGACGTTCGGAAGCGCAGCTACACGATCACGGTGCTGGGCCAGCCGGTTCCCGCTCAGCCGGCTCGCAACACGCTCTACGCCCAGCCGGATCCGACCGGCGACTCCTACCAGGACATCCTCTATCGCGTCTACGTGCCGGACTCCGGACGGAACCGGCGCGGCGGCGAGCCGCTCCCCACTCCCGAGCTGCGCCTGGCGGACGGCAACGTCCTGCGCGGCCAGGCGATGTGCGACGCGCTCAACTCGAATCACGTCTACCAGAGCCAGAACCTGTCGCTGCCGGTGTACCAGAGCTACGTCCACTGGCCCGGCAAGGATCCCGCGACGAACCCCGCGACCCCGACCTTCTCGTTCGAGAAGTTCTTCAGCCTGAGCTACCTGCTGAGCTCGTACAAGAGCCCCGCCGAGCACGCCGCCGCGGATTACACGCCCGTCGGCACCTTCTACAACAACCTCGACGCTCGCTACATGGTCGGCACCTACAGCTTCGCGTTCGGCCAGGTGCTGGTCGTCCGAGGCAAGCTGCCGAAGACGCCACGCACCGACTCCGGCGAGAAGCGAATGGGCGGCGGACAGATGCGCGAGTGGGACATGTGCGTCGAGGAGTCGCTCGCGGTCACGGGCACCTACAGGTGCCTCTACGACGAGCAGTTCCCGCTGCGGAAGGGACGGCGCTACGTGATGGTGGTCGCGCACGCCGGCTTCCGGCCGAGCAACGCCCGCAAGAAGTGCGACGTCGCCTGGCTGCCCGCCAATCCGACGGGCGACGCGGCGGGGCGGCCGGACATCGGCTCGCTGGTGACGCGGAACATCATTCCGTCCCCGCGCTTCCACAAGACCTCCTGGGACGTGAACCAGCCGAACACGGCCGCCCAGGTGATGGGCCCCTACTACCCGACCGGCGCCTACATGAGCAAGACTCAGTTCGAGAAACAGTTCGGCTGTCCGGGCGCAAAGAGGCACAAGGGCTGACCACGGCCGCCAAGCCTCCCAACCTCCTCCTGCTGATCACCGATCAGCAGCGGTATCCCCGCCACTGGCCCGATTTCCCGGGCTGGCTGCGAGACCTGACGCCGAACGAGCACGCGCTCGAGCAGAACGGCCTGTCCTTCCACCGCGCCTTCACCAACACCTCGATGTGCTCGCCGAGCCGGGCGACCCTCCTGACCGGCCGCTATCCGGCACAGCACGGCGTCACGCTCACCCACACCCAGGCCGACCTGCGCCCCGACCTGGGGAACTCGCCGGCGGTGATGCGCGAGCTCGCCGGCATGATGCGCGGCCCGAACGCCCCGCGCCGCCGCGCCCTCCGGAACTTCGGTCGAGGCCTCGTCCAGGCCGGCCCGAAGTCGGGCGGGGAGCCGGAGCTTCGGCCGGACACGCAGAGCCTGGCGCACCTCCTCAGGGACCGGGGCTATGAGGTCGCGTACAAGGGCAAGTGGCACCTGACCCACCCATCGGGCGGCGAGCTGCTCGGCGGCTGGGCGCCCTCCGACGCCGATCGCCTGCGCAACGAGTACGGCTTCGCCGACTGGGAGCCGCCCGACGCGGGCGAGAACGCCAGGGCCGAGCACTTCGGGGCGGGCAACGCCGGACCCCTGGGCCTCGGCTGGGACGAGGTCTACACCCGCCAGGTGGAGAGCTGGCTCGGGCGCGCCGACCTCCCGGAGCCCTTCTGCCTGGTCGTCTCCCTGGTCAACCCCCACGACGTCCTCGGCTACCCGGCTCAGCACGTTCGCGGCGGATACCCGGAGGACGGGTTCATCGACCTGGGCGTGAAGCTGCCGCCGTCCGTGGACGAGTCGCTGCGCGACAAGCCGTCGGTCCACGAGCTGATGAAGATGGGAATGGCCGCCTACCTCGGGCCGCTCCGGGGCGAGCGCGAGAAGCTCGAGTACGTCAACTTCTACGCGCATCTGCACCGCGTGGTGGACGAGCAGCTCGGCCGGGTGATGGCGGCGCTCGGGGACGCGTCCGACCCCGATTCCATCCGCTCGCGGACCATCGTCTTCCGCTGCGCCGACCACGGCGAGATGGGCCTCTCCCACGGTGGGCTCCGCCAGAAGGCGTTCAACGCCTACGAGGAGACGATCAACGTCCCGCTCGTCGTCTCGAACCCGGTCCTCTTCCCGGAGCCGGCGCAATCGGACGCGCTGGCGTCGCTGGTGGACCTGCTGCCCACCATCGCCACGGTCGCCGGCACCGGCCTCGACGGCCAGGCGAAGGGCCGCGACCTGGCCCCGATAGTCGCCAAGCACGCCGCTCCGGAGAACGAGCGGCTGCGCCGGACCAGCGTCGACCTGGGGTCGATTGCAGCCCACGCGGCGGCCAGCGAATCCGTCCAGGACGAGATCCACTTCACCTACGACGACCATCAGGCGGCGACCGCCCTCCAGGACGTCCCCGGCCAGCCGAATCGGGTTCGCGCCGTCCGGACCGCCGACGCCAAGTTCGCCCTCTATTTCGATCCGGCGGGCAAGAAGGCTCCGGAGTACGAGATGTACGACCTCGAACGGGATCCGGACGAGGTCCGGAACCTGGTCGACCGCGACACCGGAGAGGTGCTGAGCCAGGGCGACGCCGCGCTGCGCTCGGAGCTCGGCCAGCGGCTCGACCGCCTGATGGCGGTCAACGGCACCGTGCCGCCCTGAGCTGGCGCGTACGATCCCGCGCCATGGATCGCAGGGTGATCGGACTGATCGTGGGCGGCGGGATCCTCGTCGTCGTCGTGGCGGTGATCCTGATCGGGCGGAGCGGCGGCTCCAGCAACGGCGACACGTCGAAGGCGGACATCACGGTGCCCAACGGCCCCACCGTCACGCTCCCCACCGGCGCCGCTCCCACGCAACTCGTCGTCAAGGACCTGAAGACCGGGACCGGCGCCGAGGCCAAGGCGGGCGACCAGGTCAGCGTCCAGTACATCGGTGTCCTCTACGACAACGGCACGAAGTTCGACTCCTCCTACGACCACGGCCAGCCGTTCTCGTTCAAGCTCGGCGGCGGACAGGTCATCCCGGGCTGGGATCAGGGGGTCGCGGGGATGAAGGCCGGCGGCCGCCGGGAGCTGATCATCCCGCCGGAGCTCGCCTACGGGGCCCAGGGCCAGCCGCCGACGATCCCGCCGAACGCGACGCTGGTTTTCGTGATCGACCTCGTCAAGGTCGGCTAGCCCTAACGCAGCTCGATCACGGAGTCGACCGGGGTGCCGGAGGAACCGAGTCCCCCGAGCAGATAGGCCCGGCCCGCGAAGGTCCCCGCGGCACCGTCGAAGACCGGTTGCGGGAGGCGGCCGGCCGGTACGGCGACGTTCCGGGCGGGATCGAAGCGAAGGATCCGGTCGCCGGCCCGTCCGTTGACGCGCCCGCCGAGCAGGTAGATCGTGCCGTCGATGGTCACGGCCGAGGCGTGCGAGACCGGATCGGGAAGATGGCCCGCCACCACGGCCCGCTCGGTCGCGAGGTCGTACTCCTGGATCTCGCTGGTGTCGCTCCCGTCGCCGAGCTCGCCGCCGAACACGTAGACCTTGTCGCCGGTCGTTGCGGCCGCCCCGTATCGAACGGGCGTCGGAAGACGCGCCACCCGCGTGAACGACCGGCCTTTGGTGGTCTGCAGCACGGATGCCGAGGGCTGCTGGCCGTCATAGCCCCCGAGCACGTATGCCGCCCCACCGAGTCGGACCGCCGAGAGGTCGGAGACGGCGTCGGGAAGCTGACCGACGGTCTGCGCCGCAGCGCCGGGCGTGAGTGCCTGCACCAGGTCGAGCGTCGAGGTGTTCCCGCCGCCGAAGACCAGCGTCCCACTGGCCAACGTGACCGCGGCGGCGTCGTGCAGCGGCTGAACGAGCGATCCGTCCAGCGAGGCGCGCCCCGTCGCCGGATTCAGCCGGTACACGCGATCGGACGAGCCGCCACTGTCCTCTCCGCCGATCATGAGCAGGCCACCGGGCACCTCGGCCACCGCCTGCCCGTGGATCGCCACGGGCAGCCGGGCCCGGCTCGATGCCGTCAGCCTGGACGGCCCCGACGGCCGCGACTTGGCGCTTGCGGACCCACCGCTGTCGCTCTGCCCGCCACCCGACGAGCCTGAGATCACGCTCAAGCCGACCACGACCAGGGCGGCGATGGACACCAGCAGGATTCCCAGCCGGACCAGGCCTCGGCGGCGCTCGGGGCTCATCCGGGATGACCGTGATCGGGACACGTGAAGCGTTCCTAAGGTCAGTATGAGCGTTCTCTACTCCGGCTCTTAGACGCCCTTCATCCGAGCGCATAGCCTTGCTCATGATGAGCCGTGCCAGGCGACGCGGTCTGATTCGCCTCGCGGCGCTGCTGAGCTCGGTCGCGGCGTTGCTGATCTGGTTCTTCGCGACGGGTGGATCAGGGGGCGGGCCCTCCGATGCTCGGAAGGCGGGCGCCCCGAGCGCAGGGGCGACCGGAGGGCACGGGCCGCAGGTGCCGCCGCTACTCGATCCGCATGACGTCTACGCCGCGGACCGCCCGGGGATGCTCTCGCCGGTCGTGCGGCGGTTCCCCTCCCGCGTCTACGTCCCCAACAGCGAGAGCGACACCGTCAGCGTCATCAACCCGCGTACCTACAAGGTCATCGGTCAGTTCCCGGTCGGCACCCTGCCGCAGCACGTCGTCCCGTCCCACGATCTGAAGACGCTCTGGGTCAACAACGACGAGGGCAACTCCCTCACTCCGATCAACCCGGCCACCGGCCGGCCCGGGCGAGCGGTCCCGGTGACGGATCCGTACAACCTCTATTTCACTCCCGACGGGCGCTTCGCGATCGTGGTGGAGGAGCGGATGCAGACGCTCGACTTCCGCGACCCCCACACGATGCGGAGCGACCACACGCTCTCGGTGCCCTGCTACGGGGTCAACCACATGGACTTCACGGCCGACGGCCGGTACCTCGTCGCGAGCTGTGAGTTCGGGAAATCCCTGATCAAAGTCGACCTCGCCCGTCAGCGGGTGGTCGGGCGGCTGACCCTGAGCACAGGGGCTTCGCCGCAGGACGTGAAGCTCTCACCGGACGGCCGCCTCTTCTACGTCGCGGACCAGTACGCCGGCGGCGTCTGGCTGATCGATGCCAAGTCGCTCAAGAAGGTGGGCTTCATCCCCACCGCCGCGGGCGCCCACGGCCTCTACGTCAGCCGGGACTCGAAGTACCTCTACGTCTCGGACCGAACAGCCGGCGAGGTGTCGGTCATCTCGTTCGCAACGCGCAAGGTCGTCCACACCTGGCACATCCCGGGCGGCAGTCCCGATATGGGCGGAGTCTCCGCGGACGGGCGCGTCCTCTGGCTCTCCGGGCGCTACGGCGGAGAGGTCTACGCGATCAGCACCCGCAACGGGCACCTCCTCGCGCGAATCCCCGTCGGCAGCGGCCCCCATGGCCTCTGCGTATATCCCCAGCCCGGGCGCTATTCCCTCGGCCACACCGGCGTCTTCCGGTAGGCAGAAGGGCCGGCGCTCAGGCCGGCCCTCCGCTGTCCCCTGCAACTCCGGCAAGCAACGGGTTGCTCCTCGGCCGCGCCTCAGAGCACCCTCGCATCTACGACGTCGGCGGTGTGGCTCCCAGCGCCTTCGCCTTTCCTGAGACGCACTTGCCGAACGCGTTCTTGCGGTTGTGGTTCTTGCCGTAGAACTCGGTGAACGACTTCCCGCCGTGGCTCGCGGCGAAGCTCGCGTCGCCGCGCTCCGCGCGGCACTCCTGGGCCGCGTTCTGCAGGTTCTGCTCCTGCTGAGCCTCGGTCGACTGGACCTTCGAGCTCACGCACTTGCCGAACGAGTTCTTCTGGTTGGCGTTCGTCCCGTAGACCTGGTCGAAGGTCATGCCGTTGTGCGTGGCCGCGAAGTTCGGGTCGGCCCGCTCCGCCTTGCACTGCTGGGCGGCGTTGTTGACCACGTGGCCCGCCGACTTCCCGTGCCTGCGCTGGCAGTTGCGCATCGCGTGCCGGTACTTCGGGGCGTCGTCTCCGTAGAGGGCCTTGAAGGCCTTCACGCCCATGGTGTGCAGCTCGTTGGTGCACTGCTGAGCCGCCACCTGGTTGGAGTTGGGCGTCGGGCTGTGCGCCAGTGCCGTGGCCGTCCCCAGGGCCGCGACGCCGATGCAACAGAGCACGACGCTGCCGATCCGCTTCATATCTCGAACGACCTCCTCGTTGTTTCGCAAGCCTGCAGACCCCATCCGGGTCCTCATATGGGTCAGCGTCGCCGTGGGCCGGCGGGTTACTGCCTGGACGGACGGTGGACTAGAGCAGCGAGACCTCGCCGGTCTCGATGTCGTAGACGGCGGCGGCCACCGCGATCCGCCCCTCCTCGATCGCCTGTTTGACGATCGGTCCGCGCGAGGCGATGTCGTCGGCCTGCGCTCGCGCGTTGACCGAGATGCAGTGCGGAAGCGTTCGCTCGGCGGCGTCGATTCCCTCGATCGGCGGGATGATCCTCTCGACGACCTCGCCGATCGCGCCGTACTCGTCGGCCGGGTAGCTGGAGGTGCCGTTCGCGGCTCCGATGGCCGCCTCGACCGCGCCGCAATTGCTGTGGCCGAGGACCATCACCAGCTTGACGCCGAGGATCTTGACCGCGAACTCGGTGCTTCCCAGCGTGCCGGAATCGATGATGTTGCCCGCGACCTTGGAGGAGAAGATGTTTCCCCGGTCCACGTCGAAGATCAGGGTCGGCGAGACACGCGAGTCAGCGCAGCTGATGATCGCCGCGAAGGGCATCTGCCGGCTCGCGCGATCCTCTCCCGCAGGCGAATGGTCGCGCAGCTCGAGCTTGCCCTCCTGATGGCGGCGATTCCCCTCCATCAGCACCGAGAGCACCTCGTCCGAGGTCTCGGGGTGGGGGGCTCTGGGGCTGTCCTTGGGAGGCGTCACGGCGCGTGAGTATCCCAATCCGGACGCACCGGGCCGCCGCCTCCGTCCTGTAACCGCGAGGGCCTCCGGATGACTGAACCGCATGACCTCCCTCGCCGTCGCCGTGCCTCGGCCGCTGAACAGGCAAGATGCCGTGGCGATGCCGCGTATGAACAGGAGCGCGACCGCGAGCGACGCCGACGCCGCCCTGGTGGTGCGGTTGCGCGACGGTGACGAATCGGCTTTCGCCGAGCTGATCGACACCTACGGGGCGACGATGCTCCGGGTCGCCCAGATGTTCGTGCGCGACCGCGCCACCGCCGAGGAGGTCGTGCAGGAAACCTGGCTCGCGGTCCTCAACGGCATCGACCGCTTCGAGGGGCGCTCGAGCCTGAAGACCTGGCTGTTCCGGATCCTCACGAACCGCGCGAAGACCCGGGGGCAGCGCGATGGCCGCACGGTTCCCTTCTCATCTCTGGCCGGCGCCGGTGAGGAGGGCGAGCCGGCGGTCGATCCCGACCGCTTCCTCGGCCCCGACTCCCCGCACCCCGGTGCCTGGGCGGCGCCCCCGCGGGCCTGGCCGCACGACAGGGTGCTCGAGCGGGAGACGCTCGGCGTGATCCAGGCGGCTATCGACGAGCTGCCGGAGGCGCAGCGCGAGGTGATCCGGCTGCGCGACGTGGAGGGCTGGACGCCGATGGAGGTCGCCGACGCCCTGGAGATCAGCGACGGCAACCAGCGGGTGCTGCTCCATCGGGCCCGATCAAAGGTGCGGGCCGCTCTGGAGATGTACCTGAACCCGGAGGTCGCGCGATGAGCATCTTCACGCGCGAGATGGCCTGTCAGGAGCTCGTCGAGCTGGTCACCTCGTACTTCGACGGCAGGCTGTCGCGCTCGGACCGCCGCCGCTTCCGGGCGCACATCAGCGGGTGCGACCACTGCACGGCATATGTCGAGCAGATGCGCCTGGTGATAGAGGCGAGTGGGCGCCTCACGGAGGACGACGTCGATCCCGCTGCGCGCGAGGAGCTGCTCGAGGCCTTCCGCGGCTGGAAGGACGCCCGCTCGTAGAAGCGAGGGTGCTCCGAGGCGATGCCCGAGGAGCAACCCGTCATAGGTCGTGGTTGTCGTCGAGCATCCCGGCGAGCAGGCCGAGGTACTGGAGCAGGTGCCTGGTCCCGAGGAACTGCCCGATGACCCTCTGCCGTGCCGCCTCGCCCATCCGCGCTGCGCCGTCGGGGTCCGAGAGCAGTCGGTCGATCGCACCTCCGACCGCCGCGAGATCCGACGGGTCGACGAGCACGCCGGAGACACCGTCCTCGATCTGATCCTGGATTCCACCGACCGCGCCGGCCACCACGGGCTTCGACTTCCACATCGCCTCGGCGACCGTCAGCCCGAATCCCTCGGCGAGGCTCTTCTGCACGACCACGTCTGACCGTCGCTGGATCGCGTTGACCATCGCGGCGTTCTCCGCGACATCGTCCATCGGAAGGGTGGCGAGATGGACCCTGCCGCGCAGATCGGGTTCGAGGGCTTCGCGCTGCGCGCGCACCTCCGCGAGCACCTCGGCCCCCTCCGGGTCGTCGGCCACCCCCGCGACCGAGGGGCCGACCAGCAGGAGATGTGCATCCGGCGTGCGGCAGTGCTCGGCGAAGCAGCGGAGCACGCCGACCGGGTCCTTGAGCCGGTCCCAGCGCGAGACCTGGCTGACCAGTGGGGCGCCGTCGGGCACGGGCCCGTCCTGATCGAGCTCCGCCTCACGACCGACGCGGGCCTGGCTGCCGTCCAGATGCCGGAAGAGCGCTCTGTTGAAGTGATCGCCTGCCCCGATTCCGGTGACCGCGAGGATCGATCGGACGGCGTCGGGCTCGAGATCCTGGTTCTTCGGGGAGAAGATGTCGATCGACGGCGGGACGATCCAGACCCGCTCGCGATCGAGGCCCTCCCAGGCGAACCGCTCCCGCGAGAAGACGTAGGCGTCCGCGTCCGAGATGTAGCGGCGCAGGAAGTCCCAGGCCTGATGAGCGTTGGGCCCGGGATCGTCAATGCCGATGTGGCACCGCCAAACCACGCTGACGTCAGCCGACTTGACGTGGGGAATCAGCCCGGCGGGCTGCGGATCGTGGATGTAGACGATGTCTCCCTTCCGGACCAGGCCGGAGAGCTCGTCTGCGCTTTCCATCAGCCCCCGCTCGTAGATCTGGTGCTCAGCGCGCCCCAGCTCCCCGCCGTCGCCGGGCGACTCGTGCAGATGGTTGTGGAGCCTCTTGGTGAGCGCGAAGAACTCCGGGCTGCCGCCGATCGTCACCCAGCGCAGGTCGACGCCCGCCCCCCGTCCATAGGCGAGCAGCGAGTGGAGCATCTCCGCCACGCCCCCGCCCCGCGCGGTGGAGTTGACGTGCCAGACGATCCTGCCCTGGAGCACCTCGTGGGCCCTGCCGATCGCATCCTCGATCTGGGCGTAGTCGTCGCCGAGGAGGGGCCGAAAGCGCTCGGTGGAGATCGCCGGGATCGGAACCTCCTGCATTGCGGGCATCGCATGGACCCTAACGGCGCGGAGGCCCTCCGCGCCAGCGCCTAGGCTCAACCCGTGCTGATCCTGTTGCTGGCGGCGACCGCGACGACGCTCGCAACCGGTCTGGGAGCGATCCCGGTCTTCTGGCTCGGCGGTCGCGCCTCGGCCTGGCAGCCGGCGCTCTACGGCCTGGCAGCCGGCGCAATGACCGTCGCCTCCATCGTCGGGCTGCTCGAGCCCGGCTTCGATCAGGGCTCCACCGCGGCGGTGGTGGCCGGGATGGCGACGGGGGTGCTGTTCCTGGGTGTGACGCGTCTGACGCTGAGCCATTCGGACATCCAGATCGGCGGGCGGACCGGTCCTGGGGCGAAGCTCTCTGTCCTGGTCTTCCTGGTGCTCTTCGTCCACAGCTTTCCGGAGGGCTTCTCGATCGGCACCGCGTACGCCTCGGAGGTCTCCGGCCTGAGCCTGTTCGTGATCCTGGCGATCGGGCTGCAGAACGTTCCGGAGGGGACCAGCGTCGCGGTCCCGATGGCCGAGGCTGGATACAGCCGGCGCCAGCAGTTCTGGGCCGCCGTCCTGACCAGCGTCCCGCAGCCGATCGGAGCGGCGATCGCCTATCTCCTGGTCCGCACCTTCGAGGACCTGCTGCCGTACTCGTTCGGATTCGCCGCCGGCGCCATGCTCGCGCTCGTCGTCTCCGACCTGGCCCCCCGGGCACTGCTCGGGCGGGGCGCCATGCGCGGCGTGATCGGGGCGCTCGCGGGCGCCGCGACGATGCTCGGCCTGAGCGCGGCTCTCGGCGTCTAGCCGGAAGCGCCGATCGCCTCGTTGACGCCAGGCGCTGAACTCCCGTGTTCGGTGGACAAGGCGACCGTATCCGAACGGGCAGTGCTCAAGATCGCGAGTCGCCGGCCCGATAGATCACCCATGGGCGCCGAGACCAGGCGGGAGCGCGTCGTGCTCGAGACCGAGCGGTACAAGATCGTCGGCGACGTGACCCTGCCCGCCGAGGGATTCCACAGCCGGCTCTCCGACCTGCTCAACCGCGAAGGGATCCAGTTCATCCCCCTCGTGAACGCGCTGATCACCGGGCGGGACGGGGAGCCGCCGATCGAGCGCTCGTTCATCGCCGTGGCTCGCGACCACGTCCAGGTCGCCTACGAGGCTGACTGAACCCAGGGGTCAGTTGACCGACGGGTCCGGCGGCATGCGCGCCAGCAGGGCGTACTCGCCACCCTTGCGGGCGAGAACGACCGCCCACAGGTCCCCGTCCCCGAACGGATCGTCCGGATGGGCCTCCTCGACGAACCAGGACTCCTGCTCGAGCTCGCCGTCGAGCTGGCCCGCTCCCCAGCCCGCGTAGCCCGCGAACACGCGAACGCGTGAGAGGTCAGGCGGGTCGTCGAGATCCACCATCCCGACGGCTCCGACGATCAGCTTGGTGGCATCGGCCGGATCGGGATGCTCGCCGATCGCGGTCACGGCATTCGGCTGGACGGGGCCGCCGACGTGGAGAACGTGGTCCTCTCCAATCAGCTCCGCCAGCTCGGCCGAGGCCTCGCCGACGGTCGTCTCCGACGGCCTGTTGAGCACCAGGCCGAACGCTCCCTCCTCGGAGTGCTCAACCATCAGGATCACGGTCCGGTGAAAGTAGTCCGGCATGCTCGGCGAGGCGATCAGCAGCTTGCCGGTTAGGGTGTCTCCCATGGGGATCAAGTTGTACGGCACGCGGCCCTCGCCCCCCTCCCAGACGGTACGGCTCGAGCTCGAAGCCAAGGGACTCGACTACAGGGCGATCTGGCTTCTTCCCGGACTCCACCCCGCGCTGCTGCGCACCCGTGGCTTCCGTGGCGGGACGGTCCCCTCGATCAAGCTCGACGGCCGCAAGCTGCAGCAGTCCCGTGCGATCTCGCGCGCGCTCGACGAGCTCGAGCCAGAGCCACCGCTGTTCCCGGTGGACCCCCAGAAGCGACTGGACGTGGAGGAGGCCGAGCGCTGGGGGGACGAGATCCTTCAAGACGTCCCGCGCCGGATCGTCCGCTGGCTGTCGGTCCATCGCCCGGAGACCCGCACGATGATCGCCAGGGAGATCGGCGTCCCCTTCCCGCGCTTCGCGGCCTGGATCAATGCGCCCTCCGCTCGCTTCATGGCCAACAAGGTCGACAGCGATCGGGAGATCCACAACGCGATCGGCGCGGTCGGGGAGGTACTCGACCACGTCGATGAGCTGATCGAACGGGGCGTGATCGGCGGCGAGGTGCCGAACGCCGCCGACTTCCAGATCGCGACCTCGGTGCGCGCCCTGCTCACCGTCCGAGACCTCGACAGAGCCACCCAGGGCCGTCCGGCGGCCGAACTTGCGATGCGGCTGGTGCCGGAGTTCGGCAACGACTTCCCCGTCGGCCTGCTGCCGGCGGAGGTGTTCAGGGCGCCAGAACGATCTTGAGCGCCTCGCGGTTGTCGTAGACGCGGTAGGCCTCGGGAGCCTCATCGAGCTTCATGTGGTGGGTCACCAGCGGGGCCGGATCGAGCTTGCCCTCGCTGAGCAGCTCAAGGACGCGATCCAGGTGCTTGATCACGTTGGCGTGGCCGCTCGTCATGGTGAGCGCCTTGATCCAGAGCAGGCCCATGTGAACCTCGACGCGCTCGGCGTAGACGCCGGTGACCGAGATCGTCCCGGCCTTGCGGGCCAGCCGCAGCGCCAGGTCGAGTGCCTCCGGATTGCCGACAGCCTCGACAGCCAGATCCACGCCGCGGCCCCCAGTGAGCCTCTTGACCTCGGCGCGCGGGTCCTGCTCGGTCAGGTGGACGGGCGTCGCTCCGAAGGACTCGGCCATCGCCAATCGGTCCTCGACGGTGTCGATGGCGATCACCTCTGCCGCGCCGGCGGCCTTGGCTGCCTGTACGGCGCAGAGCCCCACGGGGCCCATCCCGAGGATCGCCGCCGTCTCCCCCTCCGCAAGCGGGCGCGAGTCGATCGCGTGGTAGCCCGTCCCCATCACGTCCCCGGCGAACAGCGCGACGTCGTCCGAGATTCCGTCCGGGACCTTCCGCAGGGTCAGGTTGGCGTGCGGGACGAGGACCTGCTCGGCCTGGGCTCCCTGCAGATCACCCAGCGTCGCTCCGTGTCCGTAGACGCGGGCCTCGTCGCACTTGTGGAACTCCTCGCGCTTGCAGAAGAAGCATTCACCGCAGGCGGTGCCATAGGTGCCGAGCACCCGGTCGCCCACGCCGACTCGCGTCACCTCGTCGCCGGCGGCGATCACCTCGCCGACGAACTCGTGCCCGATCACGAAGCCGGGCTCGATCTGCACCCGCCCGTGGTAGATGTGAAGGTCCGAGCCGCAGATTCCGCTCGCCTCGACGCGAACTATCGCGTCGTCCGGCGCCAGCAGCTCGGGCTCGGGGACCTCATCGACCCGGACTTCGCCGGGAGCCTGGAAGGTGACCGCGCGCATGCCCATGGAGCCTATGCAAGGATCGGCTGATGAGAGGGTGCGCCGCAGGCGCAACCCGTCTACTCAGCGGAGGAGAGGTCTGATGGCGATTGAGAAGTCGCGGCCGGTGCTGATCACGGGCTGCTCGACGGGGATCGGAAGGGCGACCGCCGAACGGCTCGCCGACGACGGCTGGAACGTGCACGCCACCGCCCGGCGCCTCGATGCGATCGAGGACCTCGGCAAACGGGGCTGCAAGCTCGGCGAGCTCGACGTGACGAGCGAGCGCTCGATGGAGAAGGCCGTCGAGGAGGCCGAGAAGGACGGCCCGATGGGCGCGCTGATCAACAACGCCGGGTACAGCCAGAGCGGCGCGATCGAGACGATCCCGATGGACAGCGTCCGCCGCCAGTTCGAGACCAACGTCTTCGGCCTGATGCGGATGTGCCAGCTGGTGCTGCCGGGCATGCGCGGCGCCGGCTCGGGACGGATCGTCAACCTCAGCTCGATGGGCGGCAAGCTGACCTTTCCGGGAGGCGGCGTCTACCACGCGACCAAGCACGCCGTCGAGGCGATCTCGGACGCGCTGCGCTTCGAGGTCAAGGAGTTCGGCGTCGACGTCGTCGTGATCGAGCCGGGCCTGATCATCACCGAGTTCGGCGAGACCGCCAGCTCCAGCATCGACGCGGTCGAGGACCACGGTCCATACGCCAAGTTCAACGCCGACGTCGGGAGGGTGACCGCCAGCGCCTACACCGGCCCGATGGCGCGCTTCGGCGCCGGTCCCGAGGCTGTCGCGGGAAAGATCGCCAAGGCGCTCACCGCCGGGCGCCCGGCCACCCGCTACAAGGTGACTCCCTCAGCCCGGGTGATGATGGGGACCCGCCGGCTGGTGACGGACCGGATGTGGGATCGCTTCGTGCGCTCGCAGTACCCGCCGCCGAAGCCGGAGGCCTGACGGGGTCGACATAGAGTCGGCGCATGGATGCCGGGCTCGCCATCGCCGTGGCGCTCGCGATCGCCTTCGCGGTGACCAACGGGCTCCACGACGCCTCGAACGCGATCGCGACGCTGGTGGCGACTCGTGCCGCCCGGCCGGCCCAGGCGATCGTCCTGGCCACCGTCTTCAACCTGATCGGCCCGTTCGTGGTCGGCGCGGCGGTGGCCGACACGATCGGCGGGATCGTCACCGTCTCCTCGTCCGCCACCACCGAGGTCATCGGCTGGGGGCTGGCTGCGGCCGTCGCCTGGAACATGACGACCTGGTGGCTCGGCCTGCCCTCGAGCTCCGGCCACGCCCTGGTTGGCGGGCTGGTCGGCGCCGCGGTGGTCGAGGGGGGCATTCACGCCGTCAACTGGGGCGGGATCGAGTCGGGCAGGCCGGTCGGCGTCTTCGGCACCCTGATCGCCCTCGCCATCTCCCCCGTTCTCGGCGGCCTGGTCGCCCTCCTCGTGATCAGGGGGCTGAGGCGCCTCGGGCGCCGCCTGACTCGCGCCTGGGACGGGTCCGTGGTCGCGGGCCAGTGGGCCATGTCGTCCGCGCTCGCCTTCAGCCACGGCGCCAACGACGCCCAGAAGGCGGTCGGGGTGATTGCGGCCCTGCTCGTCGGCGCCGGGAAGGTCGACTCCCTCAGCGACGCGCCCACCTGGTCGATCCTCGCCTGCGCCGTCGCGTTGACGCTCGGGACGGCGTTCGGCGGTTGGAGGATCATTCGGACCGTGGGCCAGCGCATCTATCGCCTGGAGTCGCTCGAGGGGCTGGCGAGCCAGACCTCGTCGGCGAGCGTGATCCTGGGCGCGTCGCTGGTGGGCGCGCCGACCTCGACCTCGCAGGTGGTCGCCTCGTCGGTCGTCGGCATCGGGGGCGGGCGAAGCCGCCTGCGCCACGTCAACTGGTCGCTGGTCCGCCAGATCGGGCTCGCCTGGCTGATCACGATGCCGATCTCGGCGCTGCTCGCCGCGGGCGGACTCTCACTCTGGCGGTGGCTGACATGAGGAGGAAGCGGCGCTGGTTCCTCCCGGAGACGCCGGATCTGATCGGCCAGTTGCGGGCTCAGGCGAGGATCACGCTGGAGGGGGCCGACGCGTTCGCGGCTTGGGCGGCCGGGGACGTGGCGGCGGGCGACTCCCTGCGAGACATCGAGCATCGAGGGGATGCCGCCAAGCGGGAACTGCTCGAGGAACTGCGGGAGGCGTTCGTGACGCCGCTCGCGCCGGAGGACCTGTTCGCGCTCTCGCGCGGGATCGACTGGATCCTCGACTACACGCGGGATCTCGTCAGTGAGTCCAAGGCGATGTCGTCGCCACCCGACGCGCGGCTCGCCGAGATGGCTGTGCTCCTGCGCGACGCTGTGGGCCAGATCGCCGACGCGATCGGCCATCTGGGCTCATCGACCGACGCCGCCAACGAGGCGGCCGACCGGGCCATTCGCGCCGAGCGCCGGCTCGAACACTCCTACTACCGCGGCATGGCCGACCTGCTCGCGGTCGACACCCGCAACGAGCGGATCTCCAGCCGCGAGCTCTACCGCCGCTGCGCCCGGATCGGCGACCAGGTGATCGACGTCGCCGAGCGGATCGTCTACGCGGTCGTCAAGGAATCCTGACGGGAGGTTTGAAAGCAGGCCGATCCGCACAAGATGAGGTCATGGGAGCCAGTCCCACGGTCGAGCGACCCGTAATCGCCACCGCCCCCACCGAGCCGGCGATGCTCCGGCGTCGCGGCCGAGAGCGCTTCGGCGGCAGGATCCAGTGGGAGACCGTCTTCTTCGGGCTGCTCGCCGCCGTCGGGCTCGCCGCCGTCCTGGTGGCGATGCTGATCGGCGGCCTCGTCGCCGCCGGCGTGACCGACTTCGGGCAGACCGCCGCCAGCCTCTTCGACCACCTGGTCGCCGCGGGCGGCGCGATCGCCGTCGCGATCCTGGCGCTCAGCTATCTGACCGGCGGCTATGTCGCAGGCAGGATGGCCCGCTTCGACGGCTGGCGGCAGGGTCTCGGCGTCTGGCTGCTCAGCGTGCTGCTCGTCCTTGCGTTCGCTGTCGCCGCCTGGATCTCCGGTGGCGAGCTCGACCCGGCCAAGTCGATCTCCCTCCCGGCCGACCCGGTCGACGGCGGGCCGCTGGCCGACGGCGGCGTGTTGATCGGCGTACTCGCGGTGGTCCCGCTGCTGGCCGCGCTCGCCGGAGGGATGATGGGCGAGCGCTACCACCGCACGGTGGACGACGCGGCCTTCGAGCCGGACGAGCCGGATGACCCGGAGGAGCCGGAGGCGGAGGCGGAGACCGACGCCGAAGATCAGCCGTACGGGCCCGACCAAGCCAGGCAGGATGCGCCCGCCTCGGCGGCGAGCTCGAGCGAGGACTCCACCGTCTCGCCCGCGGCCAGCCCGTAGGTCAGCGCCCCGGCGAAGGAGTCGCCGCACCCGTAGCTGTCGACCACGGGGCCCGGCAGCGGCGCCGCCGCCCACGTCCCGGCCTTCCCGGCGGCGGTCTCGTAGCGCCCGCCCTCGGCCCCCCTCGTCGCCGCCAGCAGCGCGGGGCGCGGCTGGAGCGCCCGAGCGAACGCGCTTTCGAGCTCGTCGCGATCGGAGTAGACCAGCGCATCGAGAGCCACCCCGGACTCCGCCAGGACCCTGCCGGCCCTTGGAGAGGCGACCAGAACCCGCGCCGTACGGGCGGCCCGCAGCGCGGCCTCGTCGCCGGCGGTGACGTAGACGCCGTCGGTGTCCTCGAGGACGCCCCAGTCGAGCGGATCGGCCCGCTCGGGCTCGAGCCGCTCTCCGATGGTGGTGATGGTCCGCTCACCGTGCGCGTCGAGGAAGGTGTGGGCGCGACGCGTAGGCCGGGGCCGCTTCGCCGCGTCGACCCCCACGCCGAGCTCGGCGAGGCGGTCCCGGGTCCGCTCCGCCAGATCGTCCTCGCCGAGCGCCGTCAGGAGCGTGGACCCCCCGGCCATCCGGGCCAGCTGGACCGCGGCGACGGCGCCGCCCCCGGCGGGCTCCTCGAAGCCGTCGGTCGCGTGGACGATCTCCCCAGCCGCCGGGACGTGGTCCCCGCGCACGAACTCGACCCACTCGACGTGTCCGACCACGGCGACTCGCACACCGGGATTCTCGCCGCTGCGGGCGAGAAACGTCGCGGCCGGTCTTCACCCGGAGTGAAGTCAGGGCTCTGGGCGGTCGCCGTCTGGCTGGGCCGGCGACGTAGGGCGTCCAAACTCATCGATCAGCCGAATCCGAGGCTATGAGGCGGAGGGGGTGGAATTCGAACCCACGAGGGACCCGAGGTCCCCTAACGGTTTTCGAGACCGTTGCGGAAGGTCGGAAATGCCTGCAAATACGAGCCTCGTGTGTTCTGGGGGACCGTCAGAGGGACCGAAACCAAAATGAATTCTGGATGCGTCGGAAGCGGGGCCGCCGGCCACCGAGCCGGCGGCCCCCTTCTCCTCAGGCGGCGTTGGCAGCGGGTGCGCGCAGCGCGCTGCCCGCCGAGCGGCGATAGAGGATCACGCTCACCGCGACCACCCAGAAGGGCAGAACCACGAAGCCACCCCACCCGAACGGGGTGAGGGCGACCACTCCGACCGCGATCGCGACCCACGACGCCGCCTTGGGCAGCGCCAGGGCGCGGAGGCCCCCGATCCCGGCCGCGAGCATCATCACGCTGAGCCCAGCGGTGAACGGGATCCAGTCCGCCGCGCCCAGCTGGTTGAGCGTGTAGACGGCCTCGCGTCCGCCCTGGTCGGCGGCCGTCGCGGTGGCCAGTCCCACCCAGGCGGCGACCACGAATCCCACCGCGGCGAACACGGCGCCGCCGAATGCGATCGCCGAGTAGGTCGATTCCTCGCCCTCACCGCCGCGCAGGGCAGCGCGCAACCCGGCGCCGAAGAAGACGAGCGCCACGGCCGCGATATGCAGGAGCAGCGCGGCGATCATCTCAACCGTCTTGTGATCACTCCAGTAGCTGAACGCCTTGTCAACGGAGGCGTTCTCGTCCACTGTGTTGGCGGTCAGCACGAACGCCGCCACGAGCAGGCCGGCGAAGATGAGCCCGGCGATCGCGAGGGCCCGATGGTAGGTGCTTGTCTGCATGTCTAATCTCCTTTTTCGTCGTGGGTGTTGGGTCAGTCGCCGGCGCAGGCGTCGAGACCGGCCTCCTTGGCGAGCCGGTTGACGTCTGCGAATGGGTCATCTGACGAAGCGAGCCGTTCCGGATCGGCCTTCAGCTGGTCGTTCACGGTCTGCGCCTCGGCGAGCATCCGGTCGACGGTGTCGGCCACGTCCGGTGGCGGATTCAGGGCGCGGATGCCGTCGACGATCTGCTGTGTCTGGGGCACCACCGCCCCGTTAGCGAACCGCACGAATTGGGCGCGGGTCGGCCTTCCGGGCCCGAGGTAGCGTTCCGCAGCGGCTTCGATCCGCTTGTCCCCGCGTTCACAGGTCGCGTCGGCCTTGGCGACGAACTCGAACTTGCTGAGCGCCGCCGTGGTCGTCGAGCTGTCGCTGCTGCCGCCACAGCCCGCCACCAATCCTCCAGTGGCAAGCACGGCGACAAGGGAGGCGCCCCAATGACTTCTCCCGATTCTCATCACATCCCCTTTCGTTTCCGCCGCGCCGTTCGCGGCGAGTGCGGAGACGATCCAGCCCCGACCGTCCCGCCGACAAGGGCTTGCGAGCCCGTCTTGACCGGGAAATCCCGTCTGGGTCAGGTGTCCCGATACAACCGGGAAATCCACTCAGAGGGCGTGACATCGCCACGCCCGCAGTGGAGAATGCGAGCAGCCTATGGAGGCGATCTCGAGAGCCGTGGCGGAGGGGAGCCTCGCGACGCCCGCCAATGCCAGCCGCCGGCAGGCGATCGAGGCCTGGGTGGGCCTCGCGCTCATCGTCGCAATCTGTGCCTTCTCCGCGGTGCTGGCTGCCGACTCGCTCTCGGCGCCGCACTCCGACTCCGGCTTCAGCCTGCTGGTGATCCCGATCGCGATCACGAGCGCGGCGCTGGGCGTGCTGGTCCGCCTGCGCCGGCCGGACAACCTCGTCGGCTGGTTGCTGCTCGCCAACGGCCTGACCCTGGCAACCCTCGGACTGGCCTGGCCCTACGCGTACTACGGGGCGATCAGCCATCCAGGCAGCCTGCCCGGGCCCGGCTGGGCGGCGATGTGGAGCGAGATGGGCTGGCCTGGCATCTACGTCTTCCTGATGGCGATCGCCTTCGTCTTCCCGGATGGGCGCCTGCCATCGCAGCGCTGGCGCAAGGTGATCGCCGCGACGGTGCTCTCGTACCTCGGCCTGGAGCTCGGCTTCGCCTTCCATCCCGGCCCCCTCGATCCACCGTTCGAGCACCTCGCCAAGCCGACTCCCTCCTACCCCAGCTCCCTCGAGTTGATCTGGGTCCCGTTCTACATCGGGGTGCTCGGGAGCCTGTTCGCCGCCTTCTTCGCGGTCCGCAGCCGCCTGAGCGGCGCTGAGGGCGCCGAGCGCCTGCAGATCCTCTGGTTCACCTATGCGGCGATGCTGATCCCGCTTGCGCTGGTGATCAACATCCTCATCGGGCTGAGCACAGGCGTTGCCGTCGATGTGGTGCAGGGCATCGCGATCTTCGGCCTATTGATCGCCATCCCGGGGGCGGTCGCGATCGGAATCCTCCGCTACCGGCTCTTCGACATCGAGCTGGCGATCAACCGGACACTCGTCTACGGGACGCTGACGGTGTGCATCGTGATCGGCTACGTCGCGATCGTCGGCGCGCTCAGCGCGCTGATCGATCAGAGGGGTGTGGCGGGGGTCCTTGCCGCCGGGCTCGTCGCCGCCGGGGTCCAGCCCCTGAGGCTTCGGCTGCAGCGCCGGGCCGACCGCTGGGTCTACGGCGACCGCTCGGATCCCTACGCGGCATTGACCCGCCTGGGGGAGCGGCTGCAGGGAACCCTCGCTCCCGGCGAGGTCGTGCAGACGGTGGTGGACTCCGTCGCCGAGGCGCTGCGCCTGCGCTACGCGGCGATCGAGTTCGACCGCGACGAGAGCGTCGAGGTCGCCGCCGCACACGGCGACCGGGCCGGCGGCGAGCTGAGGCGCACGCCGCTGGTCTACAACGGGGCGAGGATCGCCAGCCTGGTCATCCAGGTTCCGCCTGGACGCCAGCTGACGACGCCGGACGAGCGCTTGCTCGAGGACCTCGCCCAGCACGCCGGTCCCGCCGTGCACGCCGTGCGACTGAACGCGGACCTGCAGCTCTCGCGCGAGCGGCTGGTGACGGCTCGCGAGGAGGAACGGCGGCGCCTGCGGCGCGACCTGCACGACGGCCTCGGACCGGCCCTGGCCGGGATGGCGATGCAGCTCGACGCCGCCAGGTCGAAGGCCAGCGACCCGCAGGTCGAGCAGGTGCTGGCGGACCTCCGCTCCGAGACCCAGGATGCGATCACGGACATCCGCCGCGTGGTCTACGAGCTTCGGCCGCCGGCGCTGGACGAGCTCGGCCTGGTGGGTGCGCTGCGCGAGCAGGCGGCCAGGCTCGGCGACGGAAGCGCCCTCAGCGTCACCGTCGATGCTCCCAAGGACCTGCCCGCCCTGCCCGCCGCCGTCGAGGTGGCCGCGTATCGGATCGCGACCGAGGCCCTCACCAACGTCTCCCGGCATGCCGGAGCTCGCCACGGCTCCGCGCGGATCTCGCTGGACGACGGCCTATTGGTCGAGGTCTCAGACGACGGGCGCGGGATCGGTGACGAGCCGGCCGGTGTCGGCCTGACGTCCATGGGCGAGAGGGCCGCCGAGCTCGGTGGATCGTTCGCCGTTTCGTCCCGGCCGGGCGGCGGCACTTTGGTCCACGCGCTCCTGCCGCTCGAGGCGCCATGACCGGGCCTGTCTCCGTCCTGGTCGCCGACGATCATCCGGTCTTCCGCCAGGGGCTGGCGACGCTGCTCGATGGCGTCGCGGACATCGAGCTGATCGGCGAAGCCGCTGATGGCGACGAGGCGGTGACCGCCGCGCTCGAGCTCAAGCCCGACGTGGTGCTGATGGACGTCCGGATGCCCGGACTGAACGGAATCGAGGCCACGCGCCGAATAGTCGCCGCCGATGAAGGCGTGGGGATCCTCGTTCTGACGATGTTCGAGGACGATGACTCGGTCTTCGCGGCGATGCGCGCCGGCGCCCGGGGCTATCTCCTCAAGGGCTCCGAGCAGGACGAGGTGATGCGAGCGATCAGATCGATCGCGGCTGGGGAGGCGATCTTCGGACCTGCGATCGCGCGACGGCTGATCGGCTACTTCTCTTCGGCCAGCACCGAGGCATTTCCGGAGCTCACCGCCCGCGAACGCGAGGTCCTGGAGCTGATCGCCCAGGGCCGCAACAATCAGGCGATCGCCGACGAGCTGGTTCTCAGCCTGAAGACCGTCCGCAACCACGTCTCGAACGTCTTCAACAAGCTGCAAGTGACCGACCGCGCGGGCGCGATCGTCAAGGCCCGGGAGGCCGGCATGGGCCGGCGCGAGGCCGACCGAACCTAGCCGGATCAGAAGCTCCGCACCCGTCGGCTGGTGCACCGAACCGGCAACGAATAGCAGGCTGGGAGCTGAAGGCGGAGCGGGTGGGATTCGAACCCACGCGAGGGACCCGAGGGCCCCTAACGGTTTTCGAGGCCGTGCGGTATGCGCCGAAAAGCCAGTCGTAGAGCCAAGCCGCGAGGCTGGGGGAACGCGAGGGGAAACGAAATCGAGGTGAAGTGTTCGGGGAGCGCGTTGACCCGCGTTGACGTGCGTTGACTCGCCGACCTGAGCAGATCGCCGCTTTGCATGGAAAGCGGCACCCCTTCGCGAAATACTGAGTGGGCGATGTCGCAGGAGGGCATGGAACGGATTCGCCTCGCCATCGAGGCCTTCAACAGTCGAGACGTGGACGCCATGCTGAGATGGAACGACCCCGATGTCGTCTACCAGACCGCCATCGCATCCATGGAGGGCGAGGAGGGCGTTTACCACGGCCACGAAGGCGTCCGGCAATGGAGCCGGGACCTCGATGAGGCGGTGGAGGACCTTCACGGGGAACTGGACGAGCTCTATGACCTGGGGGCGGCCGCTACCTCGGCGCGGGGCGTTTCCATGGACGTGGCAAGGGGAGCGGTGCGGAGTTCGATGTCCCCATGGCCTGGGTCTACATAGCCGAGGAGACTGGGGATGAGCTCCTCGTCCGCTACGAGGCGTACTTCGAAAGGGAGAAGGCACTCGAATCCCTTGGGCTCGATCGGTGGCCCGAGGAGAAAGCCCAGGGCCGACCGGCTCCGTAACCCCATCGCGCCGACACCCTCGAAGGCGCCGGGGCTGCGCGAGTAGCCGCTTTGGACGAGAAGCGGCTATTTCCCGGCTCACGCCTCTGCCACATCGAGGATTTCCTCGATCTGAGGGAAGGTGGAACCGTCGTTGAACCGCACTGTGTAGAGCTTGCTGCGGCTGAGGAGATCGCGACCGTAGACGCGAAAGCGACAGTGAGCCGCGGATCGACCCAGACTTCTCTTCCTCGCCCGAAGCAGTAGCCCATCGAGCGGGGCGACGTGGGAGGTAGGGGGACACAAGCCCCGACCAAGGAGTGGAAATGGCAGAGAGTGTCTATCGCGTCACCGAGGTGATTGGCGTCAGCTCGGATTCGTGGGAGCAGGATGCTAAGAACGCCGTGGAGGCGGCCGGCCAGACGGTGCGCGAGCTACACATCGCCGAGGTCATCCGCCAGGATGTGACGATCGAGGATGGCAAGGTCTCAGGCTTCCGCGTCCGTCTCGGAATCTCGTTCAAGTATGACAAGGGCGACTAGACGCTCTTCTCGACAACACGCGGGCGGAAGGGGCATCCGCCTCAACATCCGTGCTCACCACCGATACGTCAGCCCCCGCTGCGGGTCATTTCTGTATCGAGTCTCGCCATCTGGACGATCCAAAGCGGGCAGCGGCTGGAGAGCCACCGTCCGCTCCGATGGCGGTCTCCAGCGCACGCCTCCAAGCTTCCAGATCTTCAGGCGTCGCCATGACATTGGCGGGCCTCATCGTCGGCCGCATGCGGAATTTCCATAGGGCCGGGAATCTGCCCAGTTGAGATCAAGCGATGAGGGGAGTACCGTCTATTCGTCTCGCCCAGGAGGCAAGGAGTGCCTAGGAAGTTCAAGGTGGAGCTGGTCGCGTTTGCGTTCGCCGTGGCGGCGCTCGCGCTGTCCCCAGGGGCCGCGACCGCGAAGAGCATCGATCTGCGGGTGCTCTCGAGCCGGCCGGACCAGGTGAGCGGCGGGGACGCGCTGGTTCGGGTAAGCGCGCCCCCCGGGCTGCTCGACAAGCTGACGGTCGAGCGCAACGGCGAGGACGTGACGGCCGCCTTCAAGCCGCAGGGCGACGAGCTAGTCGGGCTCGTCGACGGGTTCGACCTCGGGAACAACGAGCTCACGGTGCACCGGAACGGCAAGTCCTCGAGCCCGCCCGCCGACCGCCTCCAGATCGTCGACTACCCGACCGAGGGCCCGATCTTCTCCGGGTCCCATCAGTATCCGTTCGTCTGCAAGACGATCCAGGCCGGGCTGGGCGAGCCGATCGTGGACAACCAGAACGGCCTCGGCTTCCGGGTGCTGAATCCCGACGGGAGCACGGCCGGCTGGAGCCTCGACTGCTCCGCCCACACCGTGGTCGACTATCTCTACCGCAGCACCGATGGGCAGTTCAAGGCGCTTCCCTCGGATGGCTCTCGTCCCGCCGACCTCGCCACCACCCAGCTCCCCGACGGCCGCGTCGTCGACTACGTCGTGCGCAGGGAGCGCGGCACGATCGACCGCTTCATCTACTCCTTCGCGATGCTCGCGCCCTTCGGCGAGGACCCGAGCCACATCGACACCTCGGAGTGGAACCGGAAGGTGATCTACGCGTTCGACGGCGGGGTCGCGATCGGGCACAACCAGGGCACGCTGGGCGGCGCCGCCCTGACGGACCTCGGCCTGCGCCAGGGCTACGCGATCATCCACTCGAGCGGCAACCGCACCAGCACCCACTACAACCTCGAGCTCGGCGGCGAGACCGCGCTGATGACCAAGGAGGAGTTCATCGAGCGCTATGGGGTGCCTCTGTACACCGTGGGGCTCGGCGGCTCGGGCGGTGCGATCCAGCAGTACGTCTACGGCCAGAACTACCCGGGCCGCGTGATCGACGCGGGGATCCCGCAGCGCTCCTATCCGGACATGGTCACCCAGACCATTCACATCGGCGACTGCGAGCTGCTCGAGTACTACATGGACGTCACGGACGGCGCCAACCCGAAGTGGCAGAACTGGGACAACCGCGAGTGGCTGATCGGCCTGAACGGCAGCTCCACCTTCCCCAATCCCTACCGGGGCGGTGCGCCCGGAAGCGACGAGTGCGTGAACGGCTGGCGCGGCCTGACGCCGCTGGCGCTCAACCCGCTCTTCGGGACCGCGGGCGCCGGCACCGAGCGCATGGACCCGGCGGTGATGGCGGCGGTCAAGTGGACCCACTTCGATGACCTCAGGAATATCTACGGCGTCGGAGCAAACGGCTACGCGCGCCAGACCGGGGACAACGTCGGGGTCCAGTACGGGCTGCAGGCGCTCCGGGAGGGGAAGATCACGCCGGCCGAGTTCCTCGACCTGAACGCCAAGGTCGGCAGCTGGAAGGCCCCGCAGGACATGGTCCAGGAGGGCCAGCCGTTCCTGCCCACCGGCGGCTTCGATCCCTGGAGCTCCCGCAACATGCGGCTCTCGCCCGATGGAGGGGTGACGCCGGCACCGCGTATGGAGGGCGACATCTCGGCGATGAACGCCGCCTACAACCACGGGCTCTACTTCAACGGCGACATCGACATCCCGCTGATCGACCAGCGCGACTATCTCGAGGAAGAGCTCAACATGCACAACAGCCACCAGTCGTTCGTCTCGCGCCAGCGGATGCTCGATCACGACGGTGACGCCTCCAATCAGGTGATCTGGTTCATCGGGCCCAACCCCCAGCGCGACATCGCAGCCGAGGCGCTCCAGGTAATCGACCAGTGGCTGGCCAACATCCGCCAGCATCCCGACTTGACCGTGGCGCAGAACAAGCCCGCCGACGCCACCGACCGCTGCTTCACCTCGCAGGGCACTGAGATCGCCCGCGGCGACCAGGCCTGGGACGGGATCCTCGACAACCTTCCGGCCGGCGACTGCACCAAGGCCTTCCCGCTTCACTCAACCTCGCGGATCGTCGCCGGCAGCCCCTTCCGGGGCGGCGTCTACAAGTGCCAGCTCCAGTCGGTCGCGGACGCGGTCGCCCGGGGGCTATACGGCTCCTGGACCCCGTCGCCGAGCGAGCTCGCCCGCCTCGAGCAGATCTTCCCAACCGGGGTCTGCGACTACAGCCTTACTGACGCCGGCCGACCGTAACCGCCGATTCGCCGGCTCCGTGAGTCCCCGCGAGATCGGACAGGCCGCCCGATTCGCTTCTCGCTACGATCGGACGCGTATCCGCGAAGCCAACCGGTATCCCGGCGCCTAGCGACCCGAGGTCCCCACCAGCAGGGGCGGCAGCGCCAGACCTGAGGAATTAGGACTGAACTCGTGAGTTGATTCGCTAGCAGGGGCTCGGCTTCGCCCTCTTGCACTCGCCCCAGCTGTTGATGTCCTGGACATAGTCGTTGAGCTGGATCGTGATCCTATGTCCGTCGGAAGCCCAGTTCGGGGTGTTCAGCACCTGCGGCCGCGAGGTGTCGCCCCGCGGTGCGTTCGAGAACGTGATCGTCCCGTCCGTCGGTGTGGTAGCTGGCATGTAGACGTCGACGCCGGTCTGGAACGGCTGCGTGGCGAAGAACGGGATGATGCTCAGCGAGCTGACCATGTCCGAAGGGTTGTCGTGGACGTGTAGGCCAACTGGACTTCCGACGTTGATCCCGGAGCTCACCACGTTCTGGAGCACGTTGACCGGAGGTTGATCACCTCGGCTCGGGCTCCGCGTGCCGATTTGCAGGACGTCTTCCTGGCCGCTGGGATTAGTGGTCCACCACTCCCGGTATCTGAGCACCACCGCCGCCGCATGATTGGGCCCGCTGAGCGTATTCAGCGTGATCGGCGAGGTCGCCGCCTCGACGTGCGACTGGGTGCCGTTGAGGTAGACGTTGTTGCCGCCGACGTCCCCGGTCGATCCGCGGAAGATCCCCATGCAGTCGAGGTTCGGGTCTCCGACCCCGCAGGTGGAGTCGCTGCGGCCGTCGACCCCCACGTAATGGGCGATCTTGGCCGCTCCGCCGACCGGGCCGAAGAGGTAGTTCTCCGAGGCGATGAACCGGATCGTGAACCCGGTGCTGAGGACGATCCTGCGGTCCCCCATCCACCGGCGTCGACCTTGTCGGTCTTGCAGGCGAGCGGGGCGACGTCGCGCACCTTTCTCGCGTCGGCGACCTTGACCTCCCAGCCGGCCAGCGCCAGCTGGTCGCGAACCCAGACCGCGCCGCTCATCATCTCCACGCAGGCCTTCACCTCGGTGCCCGCCCTCAAGACGAGGCGCGCGAGACCGTCTTCGCTAGCGGGAATCATCCCCTCCGCCTCGATCGAGCCGGTTGCGCTCATCGAGCAGAAGGCGGCTCGGCCATAGGCCCAGTCGATTCCGACACAGTTCACCCGGGGTCTCCTCTCGCTGGAACAGCAGTGCCAACCGCCGTTCTATTGAGCGAGGCGGAGGCCCCTTCTCAGCTACGCCGCAGCCGGGGGTCCTTCATGGCATTCCATGCAGAGCAGCGGTTTGCGGCGCTGGGGCGGCCTGACTGCTTCGCGCGAAAACCGGTCGCCGCCGCAGACGCCAATTCGCCGGATCCCATTTAGAGCGGTGCGGTTTTCCGGCGGCGTCTTACGGCTATCGGTGGGTCAACGCGAGTCAACGCGGAGCCTCATGGGTGAGATTTCGTTCCCCCGCAGAGGCCGGGATCCGCGTCTTCTCAGGCACTCAGCGCGGCTGCGACGACAGTCGATTCGCCCGGATTCGGCTTCAGAGAGCCGAATCCGGCTTCAGAGGCGGAGGGGGTGGGATTCGAACCCACGAGGGACCCGAGGGCCCCTAACGGTTTTCGAGA